>JAKBSJ010000004.1 GCA_021844945.1 Thermoplasmata archaeon
GACGAGCTTGATAGAGCCGGGGTGTACGCGGAAAGCCTTCGGGCGATCCGTTCAGCCCGCGGCCACTAACGTCCGCAGCTACGTAAGCTGGGGGCATTCGGCAGTTAAACAGAACGCGTGTGCAACCTATTCCCCGGCGCGGCGAACGCCGCGCCGGGACTCGAGCGTGCGAACTCCCGGGCGGACGCGCTCGCGCTCGAAGGGGCCGCTCGCGGGACGCGTACGCCATTTGGGGGACTTCCTATCGGACGCGCGATGCCCAGCCTCGGCGTCTCGCGAACGCACTGGCCGGTGGGCGCGTGGATCCGCCTTCGCCTGCCGGACACGCCCGCGCCGGTCACGCTGATGGGCGCTCCGCCCCCTCCCGATCCTCCGCTGGAGATCTTGGAACGCAACCCTGTCCCGACCGATCCACGCCGTAAGGTCTGGTCGTTCGAGGAGGACCACGACAACTGGGTCTTGCGGCTCATCTGGGACGAGGACGATCCTTCGCTCCTGGCCGCCGAGTTCCGCGCGCCGCTCTACGGCCAACGTCCTTCGCGCGAGCAGGTGGTCGAGTTCTGGGCCGCCGTCAAGGCCAAGACGGCGCCGCTGGGGTCCCTGCGCATCGAGGGCGCCGATCCGAGGCCGTAGGAGGGGGGGAATGGACTCCGGAGGGGACGAGCGGCTCGCGGTCCGGGTCGGCGAAGAGGTGGCGGTCACGCTCGAGGAGAACCGCACGACCGGCTACTCCTGGCGCCTTGAGATCCCCGGCGCGCTCCTCGAGATGATCGGCGAAGACCACTCTCGCTCGTCGGACCGGGCCGGGGCGGGCGGGACCGTGACGTTCCGTTTCCGCGCGAGCGCTCCCGGGGAAGGTCGCCTCGTCGCCATCTACGAGCGCCCGTGGGAGCACGAGCCCGTTCGGCGTCGCGGCTGGCGGATCGTCGTCGAGCGCTAGCACCGAGGATTTACCTGCGGTCGCTCCTCGCGGGCCGTGCTGCGCGCGACGTTCCTGCATATCGAGGGTATCGGACCGGCCCGCGAAGCGAGCCTGTGGCGCGCCGGGGTACGGGACTGGTCGGAGCTCCCCCACGCACCCGGCCTGGACGGTCAACGCTCGAGGGTCGAGGGCGCCGTACGGGAGAGCGAGACCGCGCTGGCCGCGGGCAACGTCGCATGGTTCGGCGAGCGGCTGCCCCGGCCCGAGCACTGGAGACTATTCCCGGCGTTTGCCAAGGCGACCGCCTACCTCGACATCGAGACCACCAGCCTCAGTCCCTACGAGGGGTACGTCACCGTCGTCACGGTCCACGCGCCCAACGGTACCCGATCGTTCGTCCAGGGCGAGGATCTGGAGGAGCTCCCGGCGTACTTGCGCCGCTATCCGATCCTCGTCACTTTCAACGGGACCCTCTTCGACGTGCCGTTCCTTCAGGTGCACTACCCGGGGCTTGTCCCGCCACCCGCACACATCGACCTTCGCTTCCTGTTGTACCGCATCGGCCAGGCGGGGGGCCTCAAGCGGATCGAGGAGCGTCTCGGCATCGGGAGCCGCGCCGGGGTCGAGGGGGTCAAGGGGCTGGACGCCGTTCGGCTCTGGGACGAGTACCGTCGGGGCAATCGCGCCTCGCTCGAGCGGCTCGTCCAGTACAACCGCGCGGACGCGGTGAATCTCGAGCCCCTACTGCGCCATGCGGTGCGGGAGCTGACGGCGCGTCTCCTTCTCCCGGCGCCGAAGAGCGGAGCCCGGCCCTGAGCCCCCGGGCACTTCGAGGACCTGCGCCGGAATCGGCACGATCGGAGCGCCGGGCTCGGGGGAAGCCGAGCGGACGCGCGCGAGCGCAAGCTCGCTGTACTCCCGGGAGGAATCGATCGAGAGGTAGTGGCGTCCGGTCCTCCGCGCGACCGCAGCCACGGTTCCGGTGCCTCCGAACATGTCCACGATGACATTGCCGCGGTAGCTGTAGAACTTCACAAGACGGCGGATGAGCTCGTCGGGAAACGGCGCGGGGTGGCCGCGCCGGTTCCGCTCGGGTGGGATATGCCAGAATGCATCCGAGAACGATTGGAACTCCTTCGCGGTGATGTCGGCGTTCGCGCGATCTCCTTCGAGCCGCATCGGGCCCTTGGAGAAGACCAGGACGTACTCCCACGAAGGGATCACGTGCGGGTTCGACGGGCTCTTCCAGCTCCCCCAGGCCGTGCGGCGTCCCATCGTCTGCTTGTACCAGAGGATCTCCGCGCGTAGCGTGAAGCCGACGTCCGTGACGTCGCGCGCGAGGTCGTGGTGGATCGGGCGGAAGTTCTTGATCGAGGTCGGGGCGATATTGAGCGCGAACCGCCCTCCCGGGACGAGCGCACGATAGAGCGCGCGCCACACGCCCTTGAGCCACCGACGATACTCGGCGTAGGAGCGGTCGTCGGAATAGCCGGCGTAGCGGATGCCCACGTTGTACGGAGGGGACGTGATCCCAAGGTGCACCGATTCTCTCGGCAGCCGATTCAACACCGTTCGAGCATCGCCCCGGACGATGCGATCCACCGCCACGGGAGTCCCACGCGGCACGCGGACGGATGCGCGGGCGCCGGCTTGAGCCTTTCCGCTCGAAGTACGGCGTGCGTCGTTCGCCCGGATGAGGAGGTCCGACGCGCTCGACGCAGACGGTATAATCTCCGCCGGTTCGTCGCCCGCGGGATATCATGGGCATCAGCGTCGGCGTTCCCAAGGAGACGGCCCCCGGGGAGCGTCGGGTCGCGCTCGTCCCCGAGGTCGTCGCTCGGCTCGTCAAACAAGGCGTTACCCTCCGCATCCAGTCCACCGCGGGGGAATCGGCCGGTTATCCGGACGACGCCTACGCGAAGGCCGGAGCCACGATCGTGCCCGACGCGGCCGGGGCATTCTCGAGCGAGATCGTCCTCAAGGTCCAGGGCCCGAGTGTAGCGGAGGTCGCGCTCATCCCGAGGTCCTCGATCCTCGTCGCGCAGATGAACGCCAGCCGCAACCTCCCGATGGTGAGAGCGCTGCGGGACGGGGGCCAGACCGCGTTCGCTCTCGAGCTCCTTCCCCGGATCTCGCGCGCCCAGAGCATGGACGTGCTCAGCTCTCAGGCCACGGTTGCCGGCTACCGTGCAGCGCTGATCGGGGCCGAACTCGTCCCGAAGTTCTTCCCGATGCTCACGACCGCGGCCGGAACGATCCGGCCCGCGAAAGTGCTCATCCTAGGCGCAGGAGTCGCCGGTCTGATGGCGATCGCGACCGCCCACCGGATGGGCGCGATCGTGGAAGGGTATGATGTGAGACGCGCGGCGGGCGAACAGGTCCGCAGCCTGGGAGCGAAGTTCCTCGAACTCCAGATCAACGCCGAGGGTCAGGGAGGCTACGCACGCGAGCTAACGCCGGAGGAGAAGGCCCAGGAAGCCGCGATGGTCGACGGGGCGGTCGCCGACGCGGACGTCGTGATCACCACCGCCGCGATCCCGGGCCGCAGGGCGCCGATCCTCGTGCGCGCCCCGACGATCGAGAAGATGCGACCGGGCTCCGTGATCGTCGACCTCGCCGCCGAGACCGGCGGTAATTGCGAGCTCACGAAGCCCGGCGAACGGATCGTCCATCACGGCGTCACGATCGTCGGCCCGCTGAACCTCCCCAGCGACCTCGCCTTCCACGCGAGCCTGATGTTCGCGAAGAACCTGCAGTCGTTCCTCGGCCTTCTTCTGACGAAGGACGGTGGACTCGTTGCCGACCGATCGGACGAGATCCTCGTCGCGAGCCAGCTCGTGAGCGCCGGCCAGATCACGCACGCGCCGACGAGGGAGCTCGTGGAGAAGTCGCCATGACCGCGGACCTCTGGACGGCGCTGCTGATCGCGATCCTCACCGCGTTCCTCGGCTACGAGGTCATCAGCCGGGTGCCCACCCTCCTGCACACCCCGCTCATGTCGGGGTCGAACTTCATCCATGGAATCGTCCTCGTCGGGGCGATCGTCGCCCTTGGGCTGTCCACGAACAACGTCGAGCGCGTGATCGGTTTCGTCGCCGTCGTGATGGGAGCGATGAACGTCACCGGCGGCTACGTCGTGACGGAACGCATCCTCACGATGTTCGACCGCACGAAGCGGAAGAGCGGGGGTGCGCCGTGAGCAACCCCTACATCGGCGACCTGATCGACGCGGTCTACGTCCTTGCGGTCATCTTCTTCATCCTCGGTCTGCGGGCGATGAGCTCGCCCGAGACCGCGCGACGCGGGATCGTCCAGGCCGGCATGGCGATGCTCGCCGCGGTCGTCGTGACGTTCCTGACCCCGGGGATCTCCAATTGGGCGTGGATCGCCGCCGGGGTCTTCGTCGGGGGAGGAGCCGGCTTCGTCTGGGCCCGTCGCGTGCAGATGACGGCCATGCCCCAGATGGTCGCCGTCTTCAACGGAATGGGAGGCGGCGCGGCTGCCGCGATCGCGGCGATCGAGTTGCTCACAACGCTCACCAACTCGGCCGATGTCGGCCTGAGCCTCGCCGGGGCGATCATCGGTTCGACCTCCATCGCGGGGAGCGTCATCGCGTTCCTCAAGCTCCAGGGCTGGATGCGATCGAAGCCGATCGTCTTCCCGGCCCAGCAGGGCGTCAACGTCGCGGTGCTCGCGATCGGCATCGGATTCGGGGTCACCTCCGCGCTCACCGCGAACCCGATCTGGCTGGGGCCGTTCTTCCTGTTCGTCCTGCTCTACGGGTTCCTGCTCGCGATCCCGATCGGCGGGGCCGACATGCCTGTCATCATCTCGCTGTTCAACGCGATGACGGGGATCGCGGTCGCGCTGGACGGCTTCGCCCTGGTGAACGGGCCGCTGGGAGATGCCGGCTACGCGATGGTCGTCGCGGGAACCTTGGTCGGAGCCGCCGGTAGTCTTCTCACGGTACTGATGGCCCGCGCGATGAACCGCTCGATCGGCAACGTACTGTTCAGTGCCTTCGGCGCGAAGGAGGAGGAGGGCACCACCGTCGCGGGATCGCTCAAACCGATCGAGCCGTCCGACGCCGCGGTGATGATGGCCTACGCGGGATCCGTGATCATCGCCCCCGGCTACGGGATGGCGGTCGCCCAAGCCCAGGGGAAGGTCAAGGAGCTCGCCGACCTCCTTGAGCAGAAGGGCGTCGACGTGAAGTTCGCCATCCACCCCGTGGCGGGCCGGATGCCCGGCCATATGAACGTATTGCTCGCCGAGGCCGGAATCGCCTACGACAAGCTGTTCGATCGCGACGAGATCAACGAGCAGTTCCCTCAGACCGACGTCGTACTCGTCATCGGCGCGAACGATGTGGTGAACCCCGCGGCGCGCCGGCAGGGATCGGCGTTGCAAGGGATGCCGATCCTCGACGTCGACAAGGCGCACAATGTCCTCGTCATCAAGCGGGGGCAGGGGAAGGGATTCGCGGGGATCGAGAACGAGCTCTTCTACAAGGACAACTGCCACATGCTCTACGGCGACGCGAAGGACGTGGTCACCAAGCTCGTGAGCGCGCTGAAAAGCACTCCCGGGTGAAACCCCGGATCCTACGGACCGCTCGCCCCGGCCCATGTCGGGGCCACGGCGCGTGGCTCGGTATCGTTCCGGCCAGTGCCGCTGCGGTGGTCCGTGGGGCGCCGCCCTCGCGATCGGGGCGCTCGTCGCCTACGGCGACCCCGATCGGGTCGGTGTTGGGCCCCGGGGCCGACCCGATCGATCCGCGGCATCGAGAGCTCGACCTTCTCGGTCGAGAGAGTCCTATCCGATCCACCGGCAGGGATCTCCTGGCTTCTCGGGACCCGGGGGCTCTCCTACAGGTCCGCGCGCTCTCCCGGGACCCTCCGGAACAACTGGACGTCCCCGACGTGGGGTGCGCGGACGAGGAAGCGCGCGAGCCGTTCGATCCCGAAGCCCGCGCCCGCCGACGGGATCAACCCCTCGGCGCGCTCGAGGTAGGCACCGAACGCTGCGGGGGCGATCCCGTCCCGGCGGATCCGGTTGCGGATCCGGTCGATCTCCCACTCCCGCTCAGCGCCCGAGAGTGCCTCACCATAGCCCTCGGGATAGACGAGATCGTAGTTGAGGTAGTGACCGGGCTCGGCCGGATCCTCCCGGTCGTAGAACTCGCGTCGATGGCACAACGCCCAGAACGGTTGGTCGTGATCTCGCGACGCTGCGATTTCCCAGTCGGCCCCGTACCGCGCCTCGAGCTCGTGCGTGGTGTAGGTCCGCCAAGGAGGAGAGAATGTGGGCGGCTCGATCCCCAAAGCCGCGAAAGCGGGATGACCGTGGAGCGTGTGGCCCAGCTCAGTGAAGTAGCGCTCGACCAGAGCCCGGATGTCGGCTGCGCGCGCCCGTGGTACCTCGAAGTCCGCCTGCGTGAACTCGAACAGATGCTTGCCGGACGCACCCCGCTCCGGCCGCTCGAGCCGGACGTTGGGGGAGAGGATCCATATCGGACCGACCTCGCGAACCGCGAACTGCTTGTGGAGGATCATCGAGTTCATCAAGTAGAACCGATCGCCCAGGTAGTCGATCTCGGCCGTCCGAATCACCGAGGATCCCGGATCCGGTCCGAGCGGATCGGTGCTCCGACCAAGCATCACGGGCAGGAGCTGGGTGAACCCCTCCTCGTGGAAGAACCCCACCGTGCGCCAGAGCACGTCGCTCAGAAGGCCCAACCGCACCCGTCGTCGTTCGCGCTCTCCCCTTCCGCCCCGCGGAGCTTCCGCTCGCTGCATGGTTCGATTCACCGAGGGCCCGCTCGGAAGGCGCGCAGAGCGCGCCCTCCGCCGGCGAGGACCCTCTACGCCGGATTATTCCGTCGGTCGGCCCGGGGGTCGACGACGGAGCGGGAGAGAGACGGCGCGACGCCCGCCGGCGGTTCGCGCGTAACGGCGGGGGATCGGGGGAGCGTCATGCACGTCCAGAATCCGACGCGATGGGTGCGCATAAGCGTGTTCCTCCGCGTCGTTCGGGCGGGGACGACGCGCCGCGCCGGGAAGATCACCGAGGAGAGGTGGGCGCGGCCAGATTCGAACTGGCGACCTTCACCGTGTCAGGGTGACGTCATAACCACTAGACTACGCGCCCAGACGGTCGGGTCCGACCGAAATCGGGCACATAGCACTGTCGGAAGGCGACCCGCGCAGCGCATGCCGGAGCGAATCTACCCATAGCCGCCCGGAGGATTGCCGGACGGATCGGCCGACTGGTTCCAGTTGTAGTACCCCATCGACTGACGCTGCGACTCCGTCAC
This sequence comes from Thermoplasmata archaeon, assembly GCA_021844945.1. Lineage (GTDB taxonomy): Archaea > Thermoplasmatota > Thermoplasmata > Lutacidiplasmatales > UBA184 > Lutacidiplasma. Next base: position 7,239 of record JAKBSJ010000004.1, read on the forward strand.
TTCCTGGCGGAGACCACCCTGGAAGGAGCCGTAGGCCTCCTTGATCTGCTCCTCGATCGGGCGGGCGCGGGCCACGGACTTGCGCACATGGTCCGCCTCGATCACCGGGCTGGCCGAGGTCGCGGCGAGATCGCCCGCGGTACGGAGGAGCCCCCCGAGCTCGCGCAGCCGCAACGTGAGCGCGTTGCGCTTCCCGTCGATCGTCTCCGCGCGTCGACGCGCCTCGTGGATGATCTCCAGCACCGCGCCGCGGGTCGCGGGTCGGATGCGCCCGTCCAGATGAATCTCCTGCGCGCAGAACTGGGCGATCTTCAGCCGGTTCGCCTCCGTGTCCGGCATCGTGGTCTCGAGGAGGAGCTCGTATCCGTTCCCCGCGATGCGCGAGCGCAGCGGGCTGAGGATCTGGTGCATGTCCTGGATGTTCGCGGCCGCGACGAGGATGAAATCGCACGGCACCGCGTCGACGCGCACCGCCGCTCCGGCCGACTGCGGGTTGCGGCCGGTGATCGGGAAGCGCTTCTCCTGCATGGCGGTAAGAATGAACCGTTGGAGGTTGCCGAGGTGCGGGATCTCGTCGATGAACAGGACACCCTCGTGCGCCTCATGGATCGCCCCCGGGATCACGCGCTCGTACGGGGGACTGCCCAGCTGAGGGTGCCCGCCGTACGGATCGTGACGGACGTCGCCCAGCAGTTCGGTCTCGCTGGCCCCGGTCGCCATCACGAACGTCGGGCGGTCGAGCTTCACGAGGACCTTGCGCGGGCTCTCGCGCTGCAGCGCGCGGCGCCGTTCGAGGGCGCGCTGGTCGAGGACCTTGATCCGCTCGCCGGCCCGCTCGTACCCGACCACCTCCTCGACGCCGTCGTGCGTGCGGGTGGTGAGGACCGGTTCCGGCGGCGTGCCCTGCGGGTTGATCGTCATCTCGATGAGCGGGCCGACGAGATCGCGGAAGGGGTTGTTCCCGCCGGCGGGAGTCGCGCCGGTCTGCTTGGGCGCGCCACAGCTCGGGCAGAACCGCTCGTTCGGGGAAGAGTAGAACTTGCAACGGACGCAGCGGTAGCCGAGCCGCTCGGCGACGGATCCCGGGGCTTCCTTCGGATCGATCAGTTCCCCTTCGACGGCGCGCGCGACCTCGCGATCGCGATAGACCTCCTCGCGGCTCACGACCTCGATCGTCGGCCGCTCGGGATTCTCGGGGTTGTGGACGACGCGGACCTCGCTATGCGGTCGCTCCAGGTGCAGTGCGAGCGCTTGGGCGGTCATCGACTTCCCGATGCCCGCGGGTCCTACCAGAAGGAGGTGGCGCCGCTGGAATGCGGCGATACGGGCGAGCTCGACCGCCTTCTCCTGACCGATGACGCGGTCGAGAGGGTCGGTGGGGATCGGGATTTCCTCGGTCGTCTCCAGTTCGTCGACCGATGAGGGAGTTCGGCGTTCGGGTTCCGAGGAGCTCACGGACAGGGACCTCCGTAGGGGATTCTACCGCTCATGCAAGGTAAAAGGGTTCGCCGGGCACTTTCCCAAGAGGAAGCGCCCGGCTCCGGGGCGTCTCGGCCCTTAGGCCACCGCAGGCGCTCCGCCGAGGTCGGCCCGCGTGAAGATGCGCACCTTCTCGGGAAGCTTGCCGATCGGTCCGATGCGCGAAGCGACGACCGTCCCGATACTTTTTTCTTGGGCCACGTCGAGCAGACGCTGGCTCACGATGCCGTCGAAGACCACGGCCTTCGCCGGGACCGTGAGGCTCGCGAGCGCGTCGATGAGGTCCTTCACCGGGGCTTCCTGGAGAACCGCGTCGTTCTCCCCGACGATCAGGCTCCGGGAGGAGTTCTCCACCGTGCCGAGCAGTTCGAAGTAGCGCTGGAGATCGGGGGGGAGCGGTGCCGCCGGCGCGGCAGGGGGCGGGGCCGCCGGCGCAGGACGCGGCGGCGGAGCGGCGGGGCGGTCCTCATGGTGCCTCGGAGGAGGGGACCCCCGGTCGCGTTCTTCGCGGCGGTCGGACCGACCGCCGGGGGAGGGCCCCCCCTCGTCCATCGGGCCCCGCGTATTACCGGTCTGCTCGAACCCGGTCATCTCGAGGTACTGGTTGATCGGGATCTTGTTGCGCAGGCACTTCAGCAGTTGCTTCTGCGTTAGCTCCTCGACCTCGCTTCCTCGCGGGGCGCGGGCGACAAAGTCGAGGTCCATGGTCTGCAACATCTCCCGCAAGATCAGTTCCCCGGCGCGGTCGCCATCCGTGAAGGCGGTGACGGTCTTGCCGCGCGAGAGGTCCTTGACCGTCTGCGGGACGCTCGTCCCTTCGACGGCGATGACGTTCTTGATGCCGCATCGCAGGAGGTTGAGCACATCGCTCCGTCCTTCGACCACGATGAGCGCATCGGCCTGGTCGATGTTGGGCCCGGCGGGAAGGTGCTCGGGTCCGTAGGTCGTGATCTCTTCGACTTGGACCGCCTTGCGGACCGCTTCGGTGAGGTCGACGCCCACGCCCTTCGACTCTTCCTGCAGTTTCGCCAGGAGAGTCTTGGCGCGCTCGACGACCTTCTGGCGTTTCGAGATTCGGATGTCCTCGACGCTCACCACCTCGATCCGGGCCCGGCACGGGCCGATGCGGTCGACGGTCTCGAGGCCCGAAGCGAGGATCGCGGTCTCGACCTGGTCGAGCGACGACGGAATGATGATCTCTCCTTCGCTGCGCCCTTTGCGGCTGTCGATTTCGACCTCGATGCGGCCGATGCGTCCGGACTTCTGCAGGTCTCGAAGGTCGAGTTCGTCTCCGAGAAGTCCTTCGGTCTGGCCGAATACGGCTCCGACTACGTCGGGCTTGTCGATGACGCCTTCGGCGCTGATGCGGGCTCGGATCTGGTACTTGGCGGCGCTGGGATCGTTCGTCATGGTTGGTATGTTTCTCCGTGTCGAAAGGCGCACGGCGAGTGGCCGCGCGTCCCCGTCCACAAAGGGTCTAGAGCCTACCCACGTCGAACACTATGCGACCGAGCCTACGACTGGAACCGGTGTGGAACATAAGTCGTGATTCCGGACGCGACGACGTGAGGACTCCTCCTCCTTCCGTCTCCGGGTGCCTTTCGCCCGGAGCGAGTCAGAGGGGGTATTTAAAAGAATCGAGGAACTACGCCGCGCAACCGTCGTTCGGTCCGGCGAATGGCCGGCACCGCTGGACCTTGTGACTTAATAGCAACGCAATCAATCCGCGCTTGGAGCTGATCGATCGATGCCTCGGCGCCGCAGCACGCGTGCGAAGCCCCGTAGCCGAACAACCCCCAGCCCGAGTTCCGAGACCGATGAGTTCGCGGCCTCGCTCGAACGCGAGCTCGCGAAGGTCCAGGCGACGGTCGCGAAGGTGGAGCGCACCGAGCAGAAGGACCTCGGCCATCGCGCCGAGATCAACCGGCGCCTCCTTCAAGACCTGTGGGAGATCCACAACCAGTTCGAGCAGATTTCGGTCCACCTCACGCTCGAACCTGCGGCCACGCTCTTCGCCACGTTCGCGGAATACCCCTCTCAGTTCACGCTGCGCGAGAACTTCGACTTCGGCGCCCTCACGAGCATCGAGCTCGCGGACCGCGCGGCCGGCTGGGTCGGTTACGGCCTCCGCTTTTGGTACTACCGGGACGCGGAGGGCCGTGCGCGGTTGCGCGGCATCTTCGAGTGGACCGAGGGCGAGAGTTACCACCGCTACGCCGGCTGGATGCGAACGATGAACCAGGCGGTGATCGTCGATGCTCTCGAGCACGAGGTCGATCTTCCCGCCCTGCAGCACACACTCAAGGACATCGCCGTCCGGTGGTACTCCGCCCATCTCAACCAAGATCCGGCGGCGCTCGTCGCGCACCTGAAGGAACACTACCCTCCCGGTACGTCGTACACCAAGGAGTCGTACCGCTAGGAGCCTCCTCGCGCCGATCGCTCCGCCCGACCCGTAATAATCCGCAGCGCTTTCCCCCCTCTCGACCGACCCGAGGCGCTCGGGATCCGGCCGGGAGAAGGGAGGAAGTGAGCGTGGCAACGCCTCTGCGGGACCATGTCATCGCCTACCTCGAGCTCAACCACAAGATCGTCGAAGCCGGCGCAGTCGATCTCCTGCTGAAGGACCGTCAGCCGCTCATCCTCTGCCGGGCCGTTCTCGACGTCATCGGCGCCGACGCTCCGATCATCACTCAGGAGATGGTCGAGGAGGTCGTCGCGCGGCAGATCTCCCCCCGACCGAGGCTGGGCGCCCCCTCGTCTTCGGCCGGGACGTCGGCGCGAGGAGCGGCGCCCTCCCCCCGAGAGCCGTTCGCGGTGCTTCGGGAGGGATTCACTCCACCCCCCGCGCACCAGGATCCGTTGCGCGCCTACGGTCGTCTCTTCCAAGACCGGTACCGCAGGCTGAGCCGGATGCTTCGAGGGCGACCGGGACTCGGTACCGTCGACGCGATCCGGGACCTCGGCCACGGGGCCAAAGAAGCATCGATCATCGGAATGGTGTGCGATGTCCATGTGACGTCCAAGCAGCACCATATCGTGCTCACGGTCGAGGATGAGTCGGGCTCGCTGCGGGTCCTGATCCCGCGCGACTCTCCCCTCGCGCACCAACCGATCCTATCGGACGAAGTGCTCGGTCTCGCGCTCACGCTGCCGAAGGACGGGGGTCAACTGGCGAGGGTCGAAGCGCTCGAGCGCCCCGACATCCCCCTGACACGAGCGATAGGTCGGGCCGATCAGCCCCACCGGACGCTCTTCCTCTCCGACCTTCACATCGGATCGAAGTCGTTCCTCGAGGACGAGTGGGGCCGCCTGATCGGCTTTCTCCGGGGCGAGGGCCCCGACGCCGGCGCTGCGGGCGGCATCGACTGCGCGGTGATCGCGGGAGATCTCGTGGACGGGATTGGGATCTATCCGCACCAGGAACGGGACCTCGCGATCGGAGACATCGTCGAGCAGTACGCCGAACTGGGGCGCCGCTTGCGGGAGCTCCCGGCGTCGATGCCCATCGTGGTCGTCCCGGGGAACCACGACGCGGTATCTCCGGCAGAGCCGCAACCCGCGCTCGCCGCCGGACTCGCGAAGAGCCTTCCCGACAACGTCCGTTCGCTCCCGAACCCATCCACGTTCGCGCTCCACGGCGTCGTCATCGAGGCCTACCACGGCCGTAGCTTCGACGACCTGATCCCCGCGTTGCCCGGGACCAGCTACTCGCGTCCCACGGACGTGATGAAGCGCATGCTGGCGATGCGCCACCTCGCGCCCATCTACGGGAGCCGGACCCCGCTCGCGCCGCTGCCGCGAGACGGGCTGGTGATCGACCCGGCGCCCGACATCTTCGTGACCGGCCACGCGCATACGTTCAGCATCGATCGCTACCGGGACGTGCTGCTGTTGAACGTCTCGACGTGGCAGGGAGAGACGGAGTATCAGAAGATGCGCAACATCTCCGCGGTGCCCGCGCGCGCCGCCGTGGTCGACCTCACGCAGCCGACGCACCGCTCTTCGGTCGTGACGATCGACGCTTCGGGCCGGGACGTGCAGGTCAGGAACGGGATCCCTGCATGAGCCCGTATCCGATGGACCCCTCCGAAGCGCGGGGTCCGATGCGCATGGTCCTGACGACGTACCCGGACGCCGAGACCGCCCGCCGGGAGATGGACCGGATCCTGCGCTCCCGGCTCGCCGCGTGCGCCGATCTCGCGCCGGTCGACTCCGAGTACTGGTGGCGGGGCGAACTCACCTCGGCCCGGGAGGTCCAGGTCTCGTTCAAGACCGTGCCGAAGTTCGTCGGAGCGCTCTTCCGTGCGATCGCGAGCGGGCACCCTTACGACGTTCCCTGGATCGCCGAGGTTGACGTCCACCGCGTCCAACCCTCCTATCTCCGCTACCTGGCGAAAGTCCTCGATCCGGCGTCGCCCCCGCCGCCGCTCGGCGGCGGCGCTACGCGTCCGGAAGGACGGAGAGGCCGGGGAGGTCCACTCCCTGCACGTACTCGAGCGCCGCACCGCCCCCGGTCGACAGGAACGCGAAGGCGTCGCTGACCCCGAGCTCCCGCACCGCACGGGCCGAGTCTCCCCCGGCCCCGATGTGGTGACCCGGGATGGAGCGGAGTCCGTCGAGCACGGCCTTCGTTCCGGCGACGAACCGGGCATCCTCCGTGCGGCCCAGGGGACCGTTCCAGAAGACCGTCTTCGACCCCTGCATCGCCTCGATGAATTGCGCGATCGTCGCGGGGCCGATGTCCTGACCGATCGCCCCGAGCGGGAGCTCTGGGACCGGGACGATCTCGACCTCGGTCTTCCCTTCCCGTTCGATCTCGACCTTGAGGTCGATTGGGAGGAGGATGCGGGTTCCCGTTTCCTCGGCCCGCCGATCGAACTCGCCGAGCGCCTTTTGGAGCCCGGGGGTCAACGCCTCCCCACCGATGGGTGCGCCGCGGTAAGCGAGGAACGGGTGGGCCAGCGCCCCCCCGATCAGCAGCGTGTCGGCCCGTCCCAGGAAGCTCGCGAGGAGGGGCAGTTTGTCGGCAACCTTCGCCCCTCCGATGAGGGCGACGTATGGCCGCTGGGGCTGGGTGCGTAGCGGCGAGAGCTCCTCGATCTCTCGCTGGACCAAGAGCCCGGCGTACGATGGTAGCAGCTTAGGGACCCCGACGGTCGACGCGTGGGCACGGTGGACGCTTCCGAACGCCTCCTCGACGAAAACTTCGCCGAGCTGGGCAAGTTGCGCGGCGAACGCAGGGTCGTTCGCTTCCTCTCCGGAGTGGAACCGAAGGTTCTCCAGGAGCAGTACCTGGCCGTTCGAGAGGCGAGCCGTCTGTTGGATCGCCTCGATCCCCACGCAGTCCGTCGCCATCGGGACGGGCTGGCCCAACATCCCGCTCAGCTGGCGCGCGATGGGGCGCAAGGTCAACTGGGGGTCCCGCCGGCCACCCGGGCGACCGAGGTGGCTCATCAGGATCGTCCGGGCGCCCGCGGTCCGCAGGTGGTCGAGCGTCGGGAGCGCCTCGCGGATCCGTCGGTCGTCGGCGACCTGACCGTTGGGCAGTTGGGGGACGTTGAAGTCGACCCGCACGAGCACGCGCCGGCCCCGTACCGAGGCCTGCTGCACACCGCGCTTCGCCACCATAGTCGGCGCAGTCGCCGGGGACTAAGATGGTTGCGCCGCCGGTGGTTCGCGCGCCCGGATCCGGGCGATGTACTCCTCGGTGACCGGCATCGCGATGGCGTGGGAGCGGCCCGTCTCCCACAGGACCACGGAAATGGTGCCGATCTCGGTCCGTCGGCCCCGATCGAGATCCTGGAGCATGCTCGAGCGATTCTCGGCGGTAGCCCGGACCGTGTGCTCGAACTCAGCCGTAATCTGGCCGGAGTCGAGCCCGTGTCCGCCGGCCCTCCCGGCCGCAGTTCCTTCGGCGAGGAGGCGCTCCGAGATCTCCCGATACGGGGCGCGCGCCAGCGCTCCGTTCAGGACCCCATGAACGGCCGTGACGGGATTGATCGCTCCGTTCACGACCGCCTTCGTCCATAGCGCTCGATCCAAGTCGGGAACGTAGGTCACGGGGAGGCCGGCGTCGGCCAAGAGGTCGTGGAAGAGGATGACCCACTGCGCCGCCTCCGCCGAAACGGACGTCGGAGAGGGGAGACGCACCTCTCCTCGTCCCGCTTGTCGGACCACGCCGGGGGCCACGACGGTGGCCGGGAGGGTGTTGACCGCGCGCACGGGGATCGGCGAGGACGGCGGGCGCGCACGAGCGACCCCCCGGGCGAATCGCTCCTCGATGCCCAGCCCGTTCTGGGGAAGCAGCACCGGGACCGAGCCTACCAGGTTCGTGGCGAGCGCTAGGGCAGCGGGCTCCACGTCGTACCCTTTGACCGTCAATAGGACGGCATCGACGGCGAGGGGCCGGGGCGACTTCTCCACCGCGGGCATCCGCCAGAGACCGGCCCCTGGACCCTCGATGCGTAGGCCGTGCTCCCGGATCGCAGCCACGTGGGCGGGGGATCCGACCAGGAGGAGATCGTGGCCCGCGGCGGCGAGTCGGGCGCCCAAGAGGCTCCCGATCGCCCCGGCTCCGTAGACAGCAACGCGCACGGTACGACCGCGTTAGCCCATGCGTCGGACGATCTCGTCGGCGCTCGGCGCGCGGGACCACTCGCTCTTGAGCCGCTGCAAGAGCCCGTCATAGTAGCGTACCTGTTCCCGGGCCCGGCGAATCTGGTCCCGAAGGTCCTCCTCTTCGCGGCGCAGTCGATCGAGCTCGCGCTCGACGCGTTCCTGCTCTGCCCGGAGCTCGGAGGCCGAGCTAACGGATGGGGGAGCGGGGACCATCTGTCACCCCCTCGTGCGCCGGGCGGAGCCGTCGGTTTTCACGGGGTCGGGTCAGTTCGGCGAGGTGGGAAATTTCCCGGCGGAGAGCGGCCAACCGGCGCTCGAGCCGGACGCGCTCCGCCCGCGTCTCCCGAAGGGTCGCCTGGAGCAGGGAAAGGCGGTGCCGCCACTTCTCTCGCTCTTCGGTGCTCGCGAGCACGGGTGACGGGTCCGGCATCCCTCCGAAGTGGGCGGGTTGGAGAATCAACCTTTCGACCGGCCGGAAAGCGGGGCGGTGGGCATTTTACCCGCGGGTGTGTGTCCGGCCCCGAGGGAACCCATGACGGACGTGTCCAAGATCACCGTGCTCGGAGCGGGAAACATCGGCGGCTCGTTGGCCCAGCGCCTCGCAGAGGCGGAGGTGGCGCGCGAGGTCGCCCTGATCGACATCATCGACGGGCTTCCCCAAGGCAAGGCCCTGGACATCCAGGAGTCGGCCCCCATCCTCGGCTTTTCCACGAGGGTCTCGGGTACGACCGATCTCTCCGCGATCCGCGGCTCGGACATCGTCGTGGAGACGGCCGGCATCGCCCGCAAGCCCGGGATGAGCCGGTCCGACCTGCTCGGAGTGAACGCGAAGATCATCCGCACGCACGCCGAAGCCGTGAAGGCCCAGGCGCCGAACGCGATCGTCCTCGTGGTATCGAACCCGGTGGACGTCATGACACACTATTTCCGGGAGGTTAGCGGCCAGCCGGCGGGACGGGTGTTCGGTGAGTCCGGCACTCTGGATACCGCCCGGTTCCGTTGGTTCGTCGCCGAAGCGCTGGGGGTCGCTCCCCGGGACGTTACCGGGTTCGTGCTGGGGACCCACGGGGACACCATGGTCCCGATCCTCTCGCTGACGAGCGTGAGCGGCGTTCCCCTCTCCCGCCTGCTTCCCGCCGATCGCGTGAGCGCCATCGTCGACCGGACGAAGAAGGGCGGTGCGGAGATCGTGAACCTCCTGAAGAGTGGGAGCGCGTACTACGCCCCCTCGGCGAGCCAGGCCGAGCTCGTCACTGCGGTCGCCCGGAACGAGCACCGGTTGCTACCGGTCACCGCCCGTTTGAACGGAGAGTTCGGAGAGAAAGACGTCACGATCGGCGTCCCGGCGATCCTGGGGCGCAACGGCGTCGAGCGGATCGTGGAGATCGAGGTCACCCCGGCCGAACGCGCCGCATTCGCGGATAGCGTGAGGGCCGTCCGGGACGACCTTCGCCTGCTGAGCTCGACCCCGTAGGCCGCGGGGGAGGACGGGAGGGATCGGAGCGTGGTCGCCACGAGCGCGGAGGCCGGACCGGGTCCGGAGTTCGTGGAGGTCAAGCGACGGCTCTCGACCCTCCGGTATGCGACCGACTCGAAGGACCACGCCCACATCACGGTCAAGCCCGAGATTTGCGCGCGATGTCCGCACTCGTTCTGCACGCTCGCGTGCCCCGCCAAGTGCTACGAGCGTATCGAGGGGAAGCTGGTCTTTCGCTACGAGGACTGCGTGGAATGCGGCGCGTGCGACATTGCCTGCGACCAGGGGTCGGTCACCTGGACCCTTCCGCGGGGCTCGTTTGGCGTCCGGTATCGCTACGGCTGACGCGGGAGCGACGCCGAGAGCGACGCACCGTGCCGTTCCACGCCTAGCTTAAAGCGTTGCGACAAGGGTTTGGCGGCCGACGTCCGTGAGCTCGCACGAAACCGGCGATCCCCAGGCACTCCCCTCCCTCTTCCCGTACCGACTCCGCTCCGGCCAGGAGGCTGTCGTCGCGGCCGTCACGCGGGCCACCGAGTGTGGGGGCTCGGTCCTCGTCCAAGCCGCGACGGGTTCGGGCAAGACGGTCGCGACGCTCGCCCCCTTGCTCGAGCACGCCCTAGCGGCCCACCACACGATCGTCTACCTCGTGCGCACCCACTCGCAGGAGGTCCAGGTCCTCAACGAGGCGCGGGCGATTTCGCACCGCATGAGCGAACCGCCGCTCGTCCTCGGACTCTCGGGTCGCGCGAAACGCTGCCTCCTTCTGGAAAACGTCGCCGAGGTCAAGGGAGCGACTGCCGAGGAGCACGGTCAACTCTGCGCCGACCGAAAGCGCGCGACCGAGAAGATGTTCAGCGAGGGGGTCAACGTCGAGACGCCTCCCGAGCTTCCCGAGGGCGGCGTGGTCGATCTGGTCGACCTCGACGGATGCGCCTACTATGCGCGGGTGCTCCAGACGGACGTCGAAACGTTTTCGGACCGGATGCGCACGAAGCTTCCCACTCCCCCCGAGTTCGACCGGATTTGCGCCGAGGAGAACCTGTGCCCGTACGAGCTCACGAAGCGCATGCTCCCTAAGGCGCGCATCGTCACCGCTCCGTACGCCTTTTTCTTCCACCCGCACGTCCGCCGATCCCTTTTGCGCTGGCTCAACGTTGGACCGTCGCAGATCGATCTCGTCATCGACGAGGCTCACCAGTTGCCCGAGTACCTGCGCGAACTGACCAGCGTCGCGCTGCCTCAGTCATCGGTCCGGCACGCCCGGCACGAGCTCGAGGAGCGGGGCGACTTCCAGCTCCCGGACGGACCGAGCGCGACGCGCTTCTTCGACATCGTCCATGCCGCGATCGAAGAGATCCTTCGGTCGATCGTCCGGGAGGACGACGCGATCCTCCCCCCGAACCTTCTCGAGGAGGTACTGCTGACGAGCCTGGGGGGGACTTCGCACCGGCTCGACACGTGGCTTGGCGCGCTGGCGACCTGGGGAGAGAACCTCAAGGAGGAGCGCCGACGGGAGCGTCGTCTTCCGCGCTCCTGGGTCCACACGGTCGCCCTGACCCTGCTCTCCTGGCCCCAGCTCGACGGCCCGGGGTACGCGAAGGTCGCGATCCGGTCGCCCCGACCGGGACTGGAGGCGTTCAGCCTCGACGCGTCCGAGTCCGCGAGCCCGATCGGCGAGTGCCATCTCTCCGTCCACATGTCCGGCACCCTGAGCCCGGTCGACGAGTATCGCCAATCGCTCGGCCTCGACCCCACGACGTTCGCCGTGGAGGTGCCCTCGCAATTCCCTCCTTCCCACGTCCGTTACCTCTACGACCCGAGCGTGACGACTCAGTTCGAAGCGCTGCACGCGAACCCGGAGGCGATCGCGCATCTCGCCGACCGCATCGGCTTCGTGCTCCAGAGCCTTCCGGTGAAGACCGCGGTGATCTTTCCCAGCTTCGACCTCATGGACCGGGTTCTGCGCGCCGGGCTCCAATACAGCCTCCCCGCGAACTCCGTACGCGAGCACCCTCAGGTCAGTCCGGGCGACTTGTGGCGGTCGATCGACGGATTCAAGAGGGAGCCCGGGACCGGCGTCATCCTCGGGGTCGCCGGGGGTCGGATCGCCGAAGGGATTGACTTCCCCGACCAGGACCTCGAGGCCGTAGTGATCGTCGGCATCCCGTACCCCCGTCCGACCGCCCGACGAGACGCGCTGCGGCGGTACATGGACGAGCGGTACGGGAACGGCTGGAGCTCCGCGTTCGAGGCGCCCGCCCGTCGAACGATCGTGCAGGCGATCGGTCGGATGATCCGCAGCGAGAACGACCGCGGCATCGCGATCATCATGGACCGGCGCGCGGTATCGTTCGGCAGCGTCCTCCCCGGACTAGCCCCCTTGGGGGACCTCGCCGCGACCGCCCGGGCGTTCTACGGGCGTCGGACGCGCTGGAGCTCGCCGCCTCCCGCGTCGCCCCGCGGATCCGTGGGCTCGGTGGCCGGATCCGACACGGACGGTCACGGCCAAGCATAAAATCTGCCGAGCCGTCGGCCGTACGTGATCATCACGCGCACCCCTCTGCGGATCAGCTTCGCCGGCGGGGGCACGGACCTCGCGTCCTACTACCGGGCCCATGGGGGGGGCGCGGTCACGAGCGCCGCCATCGACCGGTACATCCATATCCTAGTGTCGAAGAAGTTCGACCCCGCGATCCGGGTCGCGTACTCGAGGACCGAGAACGTCGACCACATCGACCAGCTCCAGCACGAGCTCTTCCGGGAGTCCATGCGGGTCACGGGCGTGACCGGCGGCGTCGAGATCCACACGGTCGCGGACATTCCGGGAGAAGGGACCGGGCTCGGCTCTTCTTCGAGCCTGATCGTGGGACTCCTCCAGGCCCTCTATGCGTACCGGGGAATCCTGAAGGATCCGGCCGAGCTTGCGGCCGAAGCGGCGTCGATCGAGATCGACCGTCTCGGCGGCAGCCTCGGGAAGCAGGACCATTACATCGCCGCATTCGGCGGCGTCCAGTACTTCGAGTTCCATGCCGACGAATCGGTCCGCGCCTCCCCGATCCCGATCGTGCCCGCGGCCCGGGAAGCTCTCGGCGACCACCTCTCGCTCTTCTACACCGGCCAGACGCGCCGCGCCGGTGGACTGCTGGAGAGCCAGAGCGCGCGGACGCGTCAGAACGTGCCGGCGCTCGACCGCATGAAGGCGCTCGCGAAGGAGGCCCGCGAAGCGATCCTACGCTCCGACTTCCGAGCGCTCGGAGCAGTCTTGGACGAAGGGTGGTCCCTCAAGCGGGGCCTCACGACGGGGATCTCAAGCTCGACGATCGACGGATGGTACGCGAGGGCGAAGGAGGCGGGCGCCTGGGGCGGCAAGATCGCGGGGGCCGGCGGAGGCGGCTTCCTACTGCTCGCCCACCCCCCGAGCGCGACCCGTCAGATAGAAGAGGCGCTCGCGCCCATGCCCCGCACACCGGTCCGGATCTCGGCCGAGGGATCGCGGATCCTGTTCGTAGGACGATGACCGCAAAACCCGACCTTCCCCGATACGTCCACCGTTACCTCGGGGAGATCCGCGCCGCCCTGCAGGACGAGTACATCCAAGATGGGATCGCCCGGGTCGCCGAGGAGCTCCTCCGCGCCCGCACCGAGGGGCGAACGATCTTCTTCTTCGGCAACGGGGGCAGCGCCGCGACCGCGAGCCACATGGCCCAAGACCTCGCCAAGCTGACGATCGTCGCCGACCGGGTCCGCTTCCGTACGCACTCCCTGTCGGACCACATGCCGCTCATCCTCGCATGGGCGAACGACGCGAACTTCAGCGAGATCTACGCCGAGCAGATCAAGGGGCAGGGCCGCCCGGGCGATGTCGCCATCGGAATCAGCGGAAGCGGAAACTCCCCGAATGTGCTCCGCGCGCTCGAAGAGGCGCGCCGGCTCGGCATGCGGACCGTCGGCCTCATCGGGACCGGCGGGGGCAAGATGAAAGCGCTGTGCGATGTCTCGGTCGTCGTCCCCTCGAGCAACATGCAGCACATCGAGGACCTCCACCACATCATGCTCCATCTCCTCGCCGCGTACCTTCGGGACGAGGCCCCTCCCCCCGCCGTATGAGCCCGGTCCAGGTCCGGGATTACATGATCCTGGCCGTGGAGCACGTGGCCGATTCGACGCCAATCGGCGAGGCGATCGAGCGAGTGTTGCAGAGCCGCCACCACGGCTTCCCGGTGACCGACACGAACGGGCGGCTCGTAGGGTTCGTGAGCACGAAGGAGCTCCTGCGCGCGCGCCACCGGGCCGAAGAACCGCTCCGTGCGATCCTGCGGCCCGGTACCTACACGGCGAGCCCCGAGACCGCCCTCGATGACGCCGCACGCGTGATGTTCCGCTACGGATTGCGCGATCTGCCGATCGTCGACGCCCACGGCCGCCTGTGCGGGATCCTGTCGAACCTCGACATCGTCCGTTCCCACTTCGAGCGTGCGACCCCGGCCAAGGCGGACACGCTCAAACAACTCCTGAGCGAGCGCTACGGGCTGCGGTTCAGCTACCACCGGGGGAGCGTGCCGCTCGCACGGTTGAGCCCGACGCAGTGGAAGGTCTTCGAGGACGAGCTCGAGGGCCGCCGCTACGAGCTCGAGCGGGGATTCGCCGAGCCGCTCTTGGTGCTCGAGAAGGGGGCGAAGTGGATCCTCATCGACGGACACCATCGCGCCCTCGCGGCGCGCGAGATGGGCCTCACGCAGCTCCAGGCATTCATCCTCTCGAGCGAAGAGCCCGAGAAGTTCTCCCATTTCGAAACCGGGCTCGAGCGCACCGCGCGCGAACATCACCTGACGGGGCTCGAGGACATCGAGATCGACCGCGCGGCGCACCACCCTCTCGTCGAGGTCACCACCCAGCTCCTGCGCCGCGTCGACGGGATCGAAGCGACGCGCGTGTCGGAGGCGGACGAGTAGTCGCGGTCGTCGGGCGGGATTCATACACTATCGATATCAACCGCCCTCCGGTCGAACGCGCGCCGGAGTGCCCCGTGAGACCGCGAAGACGGTGGAATACCTCCCGGCTGGCCCGGGCCTCCCTTGCGTTGCTCGTGGCCGGGGGGCTGCTGCTGACCGTTACGCTCGTCACGCCGATCGCGCTACCCCTGTCGGTGGAGGTCGGCGACCCGGTCGGGTTCGCGCACACGACGCCGACTTCGGCTCCGGCCCCGACCACGGTGCTCGTCCAAATGACCGATGCGCCGGCGTTCGTTCCCAACTCGATTTCGGTGGACGCGGGCAGCAACGTCACCTTCGACCTTCAGAACGTGGGGAACTACACGCACACCTTCACGCTGCTTCGGCAGGCCAACGTGACGCTCAGCCCCTCGCTCACGCCCGACCAGCTGAACGCCTACCTGCGTGAGAACGGGTCGGCGATCAACGAGTCCGTGGCTCCGGGAGGGACTGCTTCGGTCACGTACAACGTCCCCTTGACCACCTACTCGATGACGTTCGAATACGTCAGCGTCGTGGCCTACCAGTTTCAGGCCGGGATGCACGGAACGCTGTCGGTGATACCGACGATCGGAGGGAACGCGACGCTCTCGGACAACACGACGAACGCGCTGAGCTTCGTGCCCGACGTGCTCGAGCTCAACACGACCGGGATCCACTTCCCCATCAACGTCACGATCACGCTCACGAACCTGGGCTCTCTCGAGCACACCTGGTCCTTGGTTCCCCAGCCGGGCGTAACCATCACGCCGACGAACTTCACGGCCTACTTTGGGGCCCACCCCGCGCTCGCGAACATCACGGTGACACCGTCGGGGGGCTCGGGGTCGTTCCTGATGGACGGACCGGGTGTGTACATGTACATCTGCGAGGAGCCCGGCCATTTCGCGTCGGGCATGTACGGTTACTTGTACGTCGGCGTTGCGCCCCCGCCCCCCTCGGCGGTCTCCACCACAATCGTGTACGCGTGGGTGCTGGCCGTGGCGTTGGGAATCGTCGGAATCGGCGTAGTGCTCTCGTTCGTCGTCTCCTACACCGGCCGATTCCCGAAGCCGCCCGCCGGTGGCGCACCCCCCGAGGGCGGTCACTACTGAACGATCCGCCCTGCCCGCCGGCGGGGCGAGGCGGTTCCATGGATCACACGGCCCGCCGCTCGTCCTGTCAGCGCCTCGTTGTTCCGTAGGGAGTGCGAGAACACGTTCGAGCTGCCCTCAAACGAGGCCGCGCGGCGGTTCTTAGAGTACGTCGACGAACGAGCGCATCGCAGCGTGGCCCTGTCCGCAGAACTCCGTACAGAAGATCTCGTAGGTCGTGCCGGGCGCCACGTTCGGGATCTGGAAGGCGACGCGGTTGGTGCGGCCCGGGAGAGCGTTGGTCTGCACGCCGAGGCCGGGAATGTAGAGCGAGTGGTCGACATCAAGGCTCGTGACGTTCAGCTGCACGACCGTCCCCGGTAAGACCCATAACTCTCCGCCGGAGACGGTGTTCGTTGTCGCGTCGAAGTTTGAGGTGTAGCAAGTCTGGTTCGAATAGCAGAACGTCCAGGACCACTGCTGGGCCCGCACGACCACGTACTCCGCGGGATCCGATGGAAGGGCGTCGACCTTGTAGAGCACGAACGTCGACCACACGGCGATGCCCGTGAGAATCGCAACGACCGCGAGCGTCCAGGCGACCTCGAGCTTGCGACTAACCATACCGCCGCCCCTTGGTGGCCGGGTCTCGGAACTTGATCAGGGCGTACGCGAGGAACGCGAACGTGATGACCGCCCCCCCGGTCGCGATCCCGGTGATCACCCAGATGATCTCGGACTGCATCGAGAGATTCGTCGCAGCTGGGAGAACTCGCGCCGCGGCCCAAGGAAGGGCACCGGCGAGCGCGAACGGCGAAACGCGCGATGCACGTACCACGGACCGTATCCTAAGGGGCTCCTACATATGGGCCTCGTACGAACCGCACGGTATCCCCGAGCCCCTCGGAACCTTGGAAGGGATCCGGTCGGGCTCGAGCCGATACTTACCAAGGCCGCATAATCGCCCCCTCCGTGGGCCCCTCAACCTTGACCGCCTGCCGCTGGGATCACTCGGGCCGGCCGCACTATGTACGCGTGGGGACGGTCCTGATCGCGATCGGGATCATCTCGCTGGTCGCGTTCGGGAGCTACGCCTCTCCCGCGTCGGCCCTCACGCAACGTTCGGCCCCTGCGGCCTCCTCGGCGGGAACGAGCTTCTCCGTGACCGCGAGCGCGCCATTCCATTTCACAGAGAGCACCGACGAGGTCGCAGCGAATGCAACCATCACGCTGACCTTCGCAAATACCGACTCGCTTCCGCACACCTTCTCGCTCTTCTCGGTGGAAGGGATTGCCATCCCTTCGGATGCGACGGTCAACTACACGGGCGTGTCCTATGGGGGCCACTTCCATCCCTTCCTCTTCGTGCTCTACGAGAATGTAACGGGCACGCATCCAACCTACTCGTTCCCCGCCCCGGCCACTGGTTGGTACGAGTTCGTCTCCTCGGAACCCGGCGACTTCGCGTCCGGCATGTTCTCCGCCATCGGTTTCGGCGTCCCCGCGCCCTCGAACCTCACCGGCGGCGGGCCTCCGGTGACGGTGAGCTGGCCGGTCTATGTGATCGCGGGTACGATTGTCGGGCTCGTGATCTTGGGCCTCGTCCTCGGCTTCGCCAACGGTCAGCGCGGCGAGGAGCACCAGATGCCTCCCGAGCGCCTCGGGTACCCGGAACCTCCCGTGACGGGCGCCGCGAGCGCTTCGCTCTCCCCCGATGGTTCTCAGCCACCGCCGAGATCCCCGAGCTGACGTACCTTCGAACGATCGGCGGGAGCCGACCCGCTCGCCGCGGCGCCCCCGGCTCGTCTTGGCGCGGGGCGCGAGGGCCGGGTAGGTCGCGAGCCGGAAGAATACTTACCAAGGCCGCTTAATCAAATCGCTCGTGGACCGGCCGACCTTGAGCGATCGCCACCGGATTCCCTCGAACCGCCATCGCCGCGCATGGGTCGGAGCGGCCCTCATCGTGATCGCGGTCGGAATCACTTCCCTGGCCGCATTCGGCTGGTACGGATTCGTCGTTCCGGCGGCCACGCAGCAATCCGCTCCTCCCCCTTCGTCGGCCGGGACGAGCTTTACCGTGACCGCGAGCGCCCCGTTCCACTTCACGGAGAGCACGGACGAGGTCGCTGCGAACGCGACCATCACGCTCACGTTCACCAATACCGATACGATCGCCCATACCTTCTCTCTGTTCTCGGTGCAGGGGGTCGCAATCCCTTCGACCGCTTCGGTCAACTTCACCGGGGTGTCCTACGGGGGTCACTTCTACCCGTTCCTCTTTGTGCTCTACCAGAACGGGACCGGGACGCACTCGGCGTACACATTCCAAGCCCCGCCGACCGGTTGGTATGAGTTTGTTTGCTCCGAGCCGGGCCACTTTGCTGCGGGGATGTTCAACGCGATCGGATTCGGGGTTCCCGCCCCGGCCAACATCACCGGCGGTGGTGCCGCGGCGACGGTGGGCTGGCCCGTCTTCGTGATCGCCGGGACGATTGGCGGGCTCGTGGTCCTCGCCGTCGTGCTCGGTTTCGCCTGGGCTCCGCGTAACAAACGGCCGGAGGCATCTCCCGAGGAGCCCGAGTACCCAGAACCGTCCGCACCCCATTCCTCCGGTGGGCCGCTGCCCCCGACTCCCCCCTCCCGGCCCCCCACGTAGCACAGGTCAGTGCGACCGCGGCCGGGTCGAGCATCCCACCGCGGGTCCGGTCACAAGACGTAAAAAGGGCGAGTTCCGTTAGCTACGAGCCTCGTAGTAGGTTTAGGAGCATCCGAAACACATGGCATGGTCCACACCGAGTCGCGAGCGACGCGTCCTGAAGGCCGGTCATTCGTCGATCGCAGTAACCTTGCCGAAGCCATGGGCCGAAGCGATGAACCTTCGGCCGGGCGACCTCATCGTATTCGACCAGAACGATGACGGAACCCTGTACCTCAAGCCCGCGCCGACGCCCGGAGCCGGCACCGCCGGCACCCCGTATCTGGTCCAGGCCCGCTCGTTCGATACCCCGGGGGTCCTCGAACGGCTGGTGGTAGGTGCGTATCGCGTCGGGCACGACTCGATCGAAATCCGAACGGACCTTCCCCTCACCGCCGATCGCATGGAGGAGCTGCAAGCGACCGCGCGCGGCCTGCTCGGCGTGAGCGTGGTGGCCCAAGAACCGAACCGCATCCTCCTGCAGAACTTCATCGACCCGTCGAAGTACGAGCTGCCGCAGCTCGTCCAGCGGATGAAGATGATCCTCATCGCCTTCGTCGAGGAGACGGAGGACCTCGTCCGGCGACGGACGCACACGCGTCGCATCCCCACGCTCAAAGAGGAAGCGAACAAAGTTCTCGCGCTCCTGGTCCGCCAGCTGTTCCTCGCGAGCCGTGATTGGTCGCTCGCGCGTCGGATCGGCTCTCCCGACCCGCGTCAGCTCTTGGAGTGGCGTGTAGTCGTCCACGCCCTAGGGGAACTCGCGACCCTCCTCGGGGAGACCTTGGTCACCCTCAACGAAGAGCCCGGAAAGCTCGAGGGGGCCGAGGCGCTCACCGAACTGTTGCCTCTCGTCAAGACTTCCCTCAAAGAGGTCGTGGATGCTCTCATGCATCCGAGCCTGGAGCATTCGTGCGCGGTCTACGGCTCGGCCGAAGAGCTCTGGACGTCCGCCGCCTCGATCCGTCTCCACTTGAGAGGGGCGGCGCGCAAGAACGGAGTCTCTGCCTCGATGGTCGTGCTGCAGCGAGCGGCGGCGGCTCTGAGCTTGCTCGCCGAGGTCGGAATCGATCGAGCGGTCGCGAACGGCCACGAGACCGTGCTGGTCGAGGCCGCCTAGAGCTACCCACCCTCGCGCTCGACCCCGGGTCGGCGTCGATTCTTCGGAGCGTGCAGACGGGCTTGAGACGTTTCAGAACCTCTGCTCGCGACGCCGAAATCGCCCCTTTATCAGGGTGAAGTACGCACGAGTCGTATCCGTTCTATCCTACCGTACGAACGCCATATCGCCCTCGCCTCGGTGGTCGCCATCGGAGGAATCCGATGTTCGATTCCATCGACGACTGGTTGATCATTGCGGTGGTAGCGGGTGTGTTGCTCTACGGCTCGTCGCAGGTTCCGAAACTGGCCCACAATCTCGGTCGCTCCATGGGCGAGTTCAAGCGGGGCCGCCTGGAAGTGGAGAAGGAGATCCGCACGCAGCAGAACGCGGATGCGGCCGCGACCTCGGCGGGGGCACCGGCGACCGGCGCCACGCCGGGTGTTCCGGGCTCCTCCCATTAAGGGGGCCCTACGGCCCCCGGGAAGCCGAGACGAGAGCACGGCGAGGCATGGATTCACGTAGGAGGTCCCTCGTTGACTGATGGGCGAATTCGCTCGGATCATCGCGGTTCTGACCGAGGCCCGGCGCCGCCTCTTCCGCGTCGCGATCGTGTTGGGCGCTCTGTTCGGATTCATGCTGGTGTTCAACGTCCAGCTCGTCCCCGTTTCGCTCGGAGCCGTCACGCTCCCGATCCCGGTTCCGTACCCGAACCTGTTCTACAACGTCACCGCGCAGGTCTTCGTCCTGCTGCAGCACTACATGCTACCGGCCGGCGTCCAGCTTCTGAACATCGGGGTTGGCGACTCGGTGATGGTGGAGCTCGAGATCGGTCTCCTGCTTACGGTCATCCTCGGAATGCCCTGGATTGTCCACGAGCTCGGAGCCTTCCTCGCGCCCGCGCTGCGTCACAACGAGCGCCAACTCATCCGGAACATTGCGCTCCCGGCGTCCGTCTTGTTTGCCGTGGGAACGATTGCGGGGCTGCTGTGGCTCACCCCATTTACCTACCTGATCCTGTTCAAGTACGTCGGGGCGCTCGGAATCGCCCCCGTGATGGGGGTCCAGGACTTCGTCACGTTCACCCTCCTGTACTCGCTCGCCTTCGGAATCGTCTGCGAGCTGCCGGTGTTCATCTACGGGCTCACGCGACTCGGCATCGTCCGCGCGAAAGCGTGGACGAAGCATTGGCGGGCCGCCGTGATCGGCACGCTCGTCTTCGGGATGATCATCACGCCGGACAACTCCGGGATTACGATGCTGCTGATCGCGATCCCGATGATGGGCCTGTACTTCGGCGGGGCGTACTTCGCCGCCCGATTCGAGCGGAGGCGCGACGTGACCCGCGCCGGCCCGACCGCTCAGGCGGGGTGATCGGCTAGATGGCGCTCTTCAGCGACGTCGACTGGATCATTCTCCTGGCCGTTGTGGTCTTCCTCCTCTTCGGAACCAACAGCGCCGGCACGATGCGCACGATCGGACAGTGGTACGGCCGAGCCATCCGCGCCAAGGACGAGCTCATCGGCGAGCTCACGAGAGCTGCCGACCTTCCCGCGTCGGCCCCCGGCAAGCCGCTCAGCCTGCGAGGGACGCTGTTGGCCCTCGGCGAGACCCCGGCCGGTGCAACGTCTCCCAGCCCTGCGCCGAACGTCCCCGCTCCCCCGGCTCCATACCGCCCTGTCCTTCCCAGCGACATCCCGTGGTCGGGCGGTCTCCCCGCACCTACCTGGTCCGTCGCTCTTCCGAGCGTCTGGACTACGACGGAGGGACCCGGATGAGCGGCGGACTTTCCACGGACCAGCTCGTCACGCTCACGCAGATCCTGTCCATCTTGGCCGGGATCGGAATTCTGTGGGCGGTCTACTACGGGAGCGACAAGGCCGAGCTACCCGGCACGGCTCCGATCCCCGACCCCAACGAGGCCGACGACACGGTCCCGGACACGCGTGGGAGGACCCTGTGAGCGAGACCACGTGCTCGACCGATTGCCCCTTCGCGGGTTCCGCCACACCGACGTGGCGCGCTCCGGTGGGACAGGTCCGCGCGATCGCTCCCACGGGGGGTGCCGAGGAGGTCGATGAGACGAAACGTAACGTCCTCAAACTTCTCGCGATCGCGGGCGTGATTGGAGCCGCCGGTGGAGGTCTCGTCGGCGGCGCTCTCCAGTACCTCCAGCCGCCGTCCGTGGGCCTCAAGAGCTACCCGACGACCCAATTGCTCGACACCGATGGGAAGCCGCTGACCGTCGCCCGAGTGAACAGCCAGTACAGCATCAGCACCTCGACGGTACTCACGTTCACCTATCCGCTCGTCGACGAGCCGAACTTCCTGCTGAACCTCTCGGGGAACAGCCAGGGGATCACCAAAGTCCCCTATGGAATCGGCGACAACGAGGACGGGTCGGGCCTCATTGTCGCCTACAGCGCGATCTGCCAGCATTTGGGCTGCGTCGCGCCCTTGATCCGATACTACCCTCCAGGGACATGCCCGGGCAAGACCTTCACGACCGCCCAAGGGATCCTCGACTTCTTCATCCATTGCTCGTGCCACGGATCGACCTACAACGCGGCGGACCAGGCGCACAACCTGACCGGGCCGGCGATCCTGCCACTGCCGCAGGTCGTCCTGAAGGTAATCGATGGGACGATCTGGGCGACCGGGATGACCCCGTCGAGCCCCGTTGTCAAGGGCCACACGAGCACGCTGCTGGGCGACAGCGGTGTGGGGACGACCACCTCGCTGACGAACCTCGGTCAGGGCCCGACGGCGTGCACGTTCCCCACATAGGAGGGAAGGACCGGTGACGTTCTCGGGCTGGTACAACCGTTCCCTCAACAAGATCTGGGGGTTCGTCGAGGACCGGACCGGCATGCGCAAGTGGGCGCTGCGGCCCCAGCCCGAGTTCACGTTCAAGCCGAGCTACTGGACCGGCGCCTTCGTCGCGGTGGCTTTCATCTATCAGATTATGTCCGGGATGCTGCTTCTCCTCTACTACGAGCCGAGCGTCTCGATCACCACCACCGCCTGCGGCTCGGGTACGGGAATCGCCCCGGCGGCATGGTGCTCGACATACTACATCATGCACAGCGTCCCGATGGGAACGCTGCTCATCACGACGCACCTCTACGGCGCGTACGCGATGATTTTTCTCCTGCTCGTCCACTTCTACCGCGGCTACTACCTCGGCGTCTACAAGAAGCCCCGGGAGTTCTCGTGGATGGTCGGGGCGCTCCTGCTCGTCGTCACCCTCGGGATGGGGTTCACGGGCTACCTCTTGCCCTACAACGTGCTCAGCTACAACGCGACCGACGTCGGGATCAACCTCGCGATCAGTCTGCAGATTCCTCTTCCCGGTGGGATTGTGTTCAATGCGGGAGCGCTGATCGCTCCGTTCCTCCTCGGCAACGGCACTCCGCAAGGCTTGCTCAGCCGGATGTTCTGGGCGCACGTCTTACTGTTACCGCTCCTGCTGGGCGCCCTGCTCTACGCGCACATCGCATTGTTCGAGTCGCACGGGATCGCGCCTCCGGCCACCTCCGACCCGCTCCAGCGCCGGCGATTCACGGAGAAGGAGGACAAGCAGCACGTCCCGTTCGTGCCCCACATCTTGTGGTACATGATCAAGTGGGGCCTCCTGTATCTCGGAATTCTTTTCGCGATAGCGGCCCTCTGGCCTTGGACCCTATTGACGTGGTACGGCAACACCGCGGTGCCGATCCCACCGATCGTTCCCGACTGGTACTTTCTCTGGTTATTCAAGCTCCTTGACTTCCAAGGGGTCACCCCTCTCATTGCGGTTACCATCGGGACGGTGATTCTGCTCTACATCCTGTTCCTACCGTTCCTCGATCGCTCGAAGCGAACGCACCCGCGCGATCGCCCGGTGTTCGTCTACCTCGGGACCTGCATGATCGAGGTCATGATCATCCTGAGCGTTTGGGGCCAGCTCACCCCGGGCGTGCAGATCCTGCCGCCCCAAGTCTACGAGACGCTCGTGCCCACGTTCCTTGTGAACGCGATCGTGATCGCGGGCCTCCATTGGCGCTATCGGACGAGCTACCGGCGGCGCCTCGCCGCGTCCCGCTCGGCCGGGTATGGGGGAATTTACGCTCCCTCGACCGCGAACCCGGCCCATCCTGCCCCGAACGCTGCGGAGGTGAGGGCCCTTGAGTAGCGCGAACCCCACGTCGACCCTCGTTCCCACCGCACCGGTTCCCGAGACCCCGACATGGTCGACCGGTGTGCTCTGGGGGCTCCTCGCCGCTTTCCTCCTTCCGGGAACCGCGGCCGTCGGCATCCTCGCGTATGCGGTTGCGGTCTGGATCGCGCTGGACCACGACTACTTCTTCGGGGCCATCGTGGCGATCATTACGGGGGTCATTGCGTTCCTCTGCTTCCTGTTCATGGCCGGGATCCTCTACCGGGTCGACCGTTACCGTGGCGTGGACCACAAGGTGGTGAAGCTCTTTGAGTGAGGGGTTCACCGATGCCGAGCTCCGCGCCATCCGCCGACGGGTCCTCAACGTCTACGACGGGATCACCGCGCTCTGCATGCTCGGGATTGCGATCATGATCATCTACGTGATCAAGGTCGGTCCGCTCACCAGCCCCGGCGCTCAGGAATCGTTCGGGCTCGCGCTCAGCATGATGTTCCTGCTCGGCGCGCTCCTCTTCCACATCGTCGATCGCACCTACCGCACCTGGCCGCTCGGGCGCCGATTCTCGCCGACTCCGCCGGGACCGGTGACGGGCTGGGACATCGCGCGTTTCCTGCGCGTCTTCACGGTCGTCGTCGCGGGCGCGGCGATCGCCTACCTGATCGCGTCGATGTTGATCCTATGAGAGAATCCGGAGAGTACTAATGGGACTATCGGCGTTCTACGTGGCGGTCATCTCGATCGTCGGGCTTGCGTCGTTCCTCGTCTACCTCTTTAGCTACCACGGCGAGTGGGTCGTCCGAACGCTGAAGACGTGGCTGTTCACGACCGATCACAAGCGCATCGGCCTGATGTACATCGCGTTCGGGATCGTGATGTTCTTCATCGGAGGGATCTATGCGATCCTCATCCGGACCGATCTCGGCTTCGTCCAAGGACTCGGCCTCAACCCGGTGACGACCCTCGGCATCACGCCGGACGTCTACAGCACGCTGTTCACGATGCACGGGACGATCATGATTTTCCTGTTCATCATGCCGGCCCTCGCCGGGTTCGGCAACTTGCTCATTCCCTCGATGATCGGCTCGCGCGAGATGGCGATGCCGAAGATCAACGCCATCGCCTTCTGGCTGCTCCCGCCGGCCGCGGTCATCCTGATCCTCTCGAACGCCTGGGCCGGCTGGACCGGGTACATCCCCCTATCCCTGCAGGCCAACCCGGCGGATCCCTACGGTATCCAGATGTGGATCCTGGGCCTGCACATCCTGACGATCAGCTCGATGCTCGGCGCGATCAATTTCGTCGTGACGATCATCAAGCACCGCGCTCCGGGGGTGAAGTACTGGAACATGCCCCTGATGGTCTGGGCGGTGCTGATCAACTCGATCCTGCTCATCTTCGCCCTCCCGAGCCTGTCGATCGCGCTCACCTTCGTGCTCAGCGACCTCGAGTTCGGCACCCATATCTTCGCCGCCATCAACGGAACCCCGCTCGGCGGGGCGCTCCTCTATCAGAACCTCTGGTGGTTCTTTGCGCATCCCGAGGTCTACATCATGGTGATCCCAGCATTTGGGATCATCAGCACCGTCATCCCGAAGCTGGCGAGAAAGGACATCTACGGCTACTCGGCGATGGTGATCGCCCTCGCCTCGTTCGCGATCCTCTCGTTCGCCGTGTGGGGACACCACATGTTCGTGACGGGCGAACCCGCGAACGTCCTGTTCTTCTTCATGCTTGCCACGTTCGCGATCGCCGTCCCGAGCGCGGTGAAGGTCTTCAACTGGGTCGCGACGTTATGGGGGGGTAAGATCTGGATGGCCCTCCCGATGTGGTTCTCCCTCGCCTTCCTCACCGGATTCGCCATCGGCGGATTGTCGGGCCTCTACCTCGCTTCGATCCCGGTCAACATCCTCTACCACGGCACGTACTTCGTGGTCGCGCACTTCCATTACATCCTGCTGGGCGGGACCGTGATGGCGATCTTCGCCGGGATCTACTTCTACTTCCCGGTCATCACGCGTCGCTGGTACGACCAGCGCCTGGGCCACATCCACTTCATCCTCTCCTACGTGGGGACCAACGTCCTCCTCTTCCCGATGTTCATCCTCGGCGCCGAAGGGATGCCGCGTCGGGTCTACACCTACGTCTACATCGGAAACTTTCAGGCGCTGAACTTCCTCGCGACCATCGGGGCGTTCATCTTCGGGTTCGGTCAGTTGTTCTTCGTCTACAACATCGTTCACAGTTACTACTACGGCGAGCCCGTAACGACTCCCGACCCGTGGGGCGAGCCGTTGCCGAGCACGATGTCCGGTCCTGCTCCGGTTCCTCAGCCCGCGCCGACGCCCCTCCCGGTACCCACCGCGAGCCCCCCCCCGTCGGAGGGAGGCGCGTAAGCGCCCAGAGCGGTTCTATGGATGGACATCGCGCGTTTCGGTACACTTCCCTCGCCGCCGTCGTGATGTGCTGGATCACGATCATCCTCGGCGGCAATGTGATCGCATCGGGTTCCGGACTCGGGTGCTCGACATGGCCGAGCTGCGACGGGACGTTCTTCCCCGCGCTCACCGGCGCGATGGGCACCGAGTGGATCCACCGCCTGTCCGCCTTCTTCCTCGCGCTGGTGATTCTCGTGCTGCTGGTTCTCGCCCTGGTCTACGAGCGCCGTCGCCCCGCCGTCGTCCGCCTATCGATCGGAGCGTTCGCCATCGTCATTCTCCTGGCGCTCCTCGGGGCCGCGGTCGTGATATCGGAGCTGGACATCGCCCTAGTGCTCCTGCACTTCGGCGTGGCCACGATCCTCTTTGGGATCCTCCTCGTCCTCGCGCTGATCGTGAACTGGAGATTTATCCCGCGGCGCTGGCGCGAGTGGGCCCAGCGAGAGACCCCGACCGCTTCGAGGAGCCCGTCGGCTCCGGCCTCGCATCCCACTCCTTCGAAGGAGACGGTGAACGCTCCCGGATCTCCTTCGAGCGCCGGTCACGCCTAAGACCTCCGCTCGACCTGGCGGCGGTGTCGGAGGGCACTCATGGCGACGGTCATTCCGCGGCCGCATCCGGATCGTCCCCCGAGCATTACCCGCGACTACTTCGCGCTCGCGAAGCCCGGGATCACGCTGCTGATCGTGCTCGTCGCGGTCGGCGGCTTCTTCCTCGCGAACCCGCACCCGATCCCGTGGGTCGCACTGGGGGTGCTGGTCGTCAGCGGGGCGGCCGCCAGTGCCGGATCGGCGATGTTGAACCACTACCTCGACCGCGATGTCGACGCCCAAATGAAGCGCACCCGGGCTCGCCCGCTCCCGGCCGCCCGCATCGGCTCGAGCGCG
This sequence comes from Thermoplasmata archaeon, assembly GCA_021844945.1. Taxonomy (GTDB): domain Archaea; phylum Thermoplasmatota; class Thermoplasmata; order Lutacidiplasmatales; family UBA184; genus Lutacidiplasma. The sequence continues at coordinate 34,159 of JAKBSJ010000004.1, forward strand.
TCGGTCGCCGTCGTCGGCCTCCTCCTGCTCGGCGGCGGGATCACGGCCGCATCGATCTTCCTCAACCCCCTCACCGGATTCTCGATCTTCCTCGGCGGGCTCACCTACGTGGTGGTCTACACGATCTGGCTGAAGCGCCGTTCGAGCTGGAACATCGTGATCGGTGGATTTGCCGGGAGCGCTCCCGCGCTCGCCGGAGCAGCGGCCGCCGTCGGGGCCTGGACTCCGGGCGTGCTCGCGTTCGCCCTCCTGGTGTTCCTCTGGACCCCGCCGCACTTCTGGAGCCTCGCCCTTCTCCTCAAGGACGACTACGACCGAGCGGGGCTTCCGATGCTGCCCGACATGAAGGACGCGGCCTACTCCGGCAAGATCGTGGTCGTATCCGCGGCGCTCCTCCTCCCCGCGACCCTCGCCCTAGGGTTCACAGGGGCGCTCGCCTGGCCCGTCCTGGTCGTGCTCCTCGCCCTCGCGGGGGGGTTCCTCGTGCTGACGCTACCGCTCTGGAAGGAGGCCGGTCCCGCGATGGCTCGCAGGGGGTTCATCTATTCCGGACCATACCTCCTCGGCGTCGTCGCCGCCGTAATCGCGAACGTCGTTCTTCTGCGCGTCGGCATCGGTGCGATCCTGTAGGTTTCGGGGGACGACCGAGAACGAAAGCTAGTTGCCCGTACATCCCTGCCGAGCATCAGCCTTATTTTCCGAGACCGACTTGGAACTTCCCATGAACGCATCCGGCCACTCGATGGTGGGAACGGAGCCGTCCCGGGCCGTGGAGCAGGTACTGCGCCGGCTCGGCTACGCCCGGGTCGCTCCCGATCCCCGCGACGCGGGCGTCGAGCCGGCGTTCTGGGTGCAAGAGCCCGGGGTCCCGCGTCGCCTCTTTCCCGTCTTCATCGAAGGCGTCGCTCCCGACCCCTCCTCCGACGCGCTCGGGCGCTGGTTCGGTGCGGGAACCGGAACGGACCGTCGTGCGATCGTCGTCGTACCGAACGACGGCGCCGCCGAAGAGGCGTGGCGACGGATCGGCTCGACCCAGTCGAAGGCGATCGAGGGCGAGGTCGCGATCCTCGTCGTCCCCCCGTCGGGTCGCGCGGACGCTTCCCCCCATTGGCACGCCCGCATCGCGCCGCGGGCGGAGATCTTGCGCCTCGCCACCGGCATCGTGGTGGGGATGTTTCGTCGCGCCCAGGCATCCGGCGGCGGGATGCAGGTCGATTTCGAGGAGATGCTCGCCATCCTCCGCCAACGATACGGCATTGACGTTCCCCGTTCGCTCGGCGTGAGCTCGGATGAGGATGCGCTGTTCGTGATCTATCAGATGGCGATGCGGTTCGCCTACGCCCCCGGAGATCCGGGAGCGAACCTCCATCTGCTGGTCCTGAAGCCGTCCGGACCGGCGGCTCGCCTGCCTTGGTTCGCCGCCTAAAGGTTCCGCTCAACCGAGCCGATATAATACGCGACGGCCTCGCACTCTTCGTTAGGGATGAGCGCAGGATCGACCCCCTACGAGAGCCCGTACACTCCGACCCCGGGGGGTGCGACGCCCAGCGCCACCGTCACTCCCGAGGAGGGGATCTCCGACATGAAGGTCTTCTTCTGGCTCGCGATCAGCTCGGCCGCCATCATCGGCGGGGCCGGCGTCATCGCGTGGTGGTTCGCCACCGGCCGCTGAAACGCCGGCCGCGCTGTGGATCGGGCTACCTCGAGGGTCGAGGCGGCCCGGGGGTCCGTCGTAGGGAACCCCGCCCGAGCGGCCCGGACGAACCCGACCCCACCCCTTCGCCTCGGGAGCACCCCTACCGGAAGTCGAACGACTCCCTCCTCGCGTCGGCGGTGCTCATCGCGGTTCGGGCAACCTTATCTCAGCCGTCCGGGTCGGCCCCCGGTCGCGGCGGGGCCGTGGGGTAGCTTGGACCATCCTTCTTGCTTGGGGTGCAAGAGACTCCGATTCAAATTCGGACGGCCCCACCGACCTTGGGCGAGGTACGCGGCTTAAGGCTCGCCGCGGATGCGTACGGACCATGGGCCGCCGGTTCGTCCAAGAGCGCCGACAGGACCGGTACTATCGCGCCGCGCAGCGCGAGGGATTGCGCTCCCGCGCCGCCTTCAAACTCGTCCACCTCGCGCACCGCTACCCGATCCTTCGGCCCGGCGATCGCGTGCTGGACCTGGGGGCCGCCCCGGGAGGCTGGTCGCTGGTCGCGCTCGAACTGACCGCACCGAACGGCGAGGTCGTCGGAGTGGATGTACGCCCCATCGAACCCGCCCCCCGCCTCACCGTGGTCCGGGGGCGTGTGGGGGATCCGGATCTTATCGCGCGTCTGGGTGACGAAACGTTCGACACGGTGCTCTCGGACATGTCCCCGCGCATCAGCGGAGCGTACGCGACCGACCACGCCCGATCGGTCGAGCTCGTGCGGGCCGCGGCGCGTCTCGCCCATCAGGTTCTCGCAGAGGGAGGATCGTTCGTTGCGAAGCTGTTTGACGGGGATATGCGCCCCGAGATCGAGAGGGAACTCGCGCCGGAGTACCGCCGGCTCGACCGTACGAAGCCCCCCGCATCGCGCAGTCAATCGAGCGAGATCTACCTGATCGGCCTCGGCCATCGTCGGGCGACGCATCCCTAGTTTCGCTCGATCGAAGCCCGTCGCGTCGCCCTGCTCGGGATATATAGAACGATGATGTGGGTCCGTTCCACGATTTTTGAGGATGGATAACTCGTGATCCGTTTCGGACCGGCGGGGATCCCTCTCTCGTGCAAGGGTCGCACTTTGCGCGACGGGATCGCAGACGTACACCACCTCGGGCTGGCAGCGCTCGAGGCGCAGTTCATCAAGGTGAACCCGCTCCAGCGCGTGGCCCTCGACGACGAGGTGGGCAAGCGACCGCGCGAGCTCGTCCAGCAGCTGGCCATTGCGGTGGGGGCGAACACGCTCGACGCCGCCGAACCCACGCTCTCTTCGCTGACCTCGCCGATCAAGAAGCGCGACTCCGTGACGACGCTCACGACGAGCCTCGCGAAGGACTATGCGGACCTCGAGACGACGCGGGGCCTCGCCCGTTCCCTCGACGTCGAGCTCATGCTCCACGCCCCGTACTACGTCGACTTCTTCGGAAGCACCGAGGCGCGCGTGCGGTCGACCCGCCAGATCCAGTGGGCGGGAGTCCTCGCCGAAGGGCTCGGTGCTCGCTTCCTCGTGACCCATCTCGGATTCTACGGTCCCGACTCCCGTGAAGCGTCGTTCGACCTGATGGCGAAGATCGTCGGAGACCTCTCGCGCTGGCTCACGACGTACACGCACGGGGGCACGCGCCTCGCCATCGAGCCGAGCGGTCATCCCGATGTGTTCGGTTCTCGGCAGGAGATCCTTGCCCTCTCGCGCAAAGTCCGGGGCGTCGTGCCCGTGCTCAACGTCCCGCACATCGTGGCGCGGGAGCGACTCTCGCTGGAGAAGGCCGAGGACTACGCGCCGCTGGTCGAGGAGTTTCGGTCCGTGAGCGCGGGGAGCCTCTATCTCAATTTCTCCGGGGTCGAGTACTTCGGACCGGGCGTGATGCGGCTCACGCCGGTCAAGCGTGGTATGGTGCGCTTCGATCCTCTCGCCGAGCTTCTCACGGAGCGGGACTACGACGCGACCGTGATCTCGAGCTCGCCCCTGCTGGAACATGACGCCATGTCGATGAAGCTCCTGTACGAACGGGCTCTGACCCGACGCTGGATGCGCAAGCACGCCCCGCCGCCCGTCCTACGTTCCGCGGCGAAGGTTCTGGCCCCGGCTACCTCGAGACCGAAGCGCCCGGCCGCGCGTACCCCGGCGCGTCGGAGCCACTCCCCCCGTCCGACAGCAAAGGCGAAAGCCCGTTCACGCCCTCGCCCCTCACCGCACAAGGCGAGACATGGCCGATCGCGCTGACTCGACGGTGTTCCTGCGGGCCGACGAGTACATCGCCGCGCACGCGCGTTCCGCGCTAGCCCACATCGACCCCTCGACGCTGGCCCGGGTGGTCGAACTCCTCGCGCGTTCTCCCAAGATCTTCGTCTACGGGGCCGGACGTAGCGGTATCATCGGCCGCGCGCTCGCAATGCGCCTGGTCCAGGCCGGTCTCTCCGCCTACGTGATCGGCGAGAGCGTGACCCCGATCGTCCAGAAAGGCGACCTCGTCCTCATCTTCTCGAACCGCGGCGAGAGCTACTCCAGCATCCAGACCGCGAACATCGTTCGACGGGAGGGCGCGGAGCTGATCGTCATCACGGGACGGACCAGCTCCAAGCTGGCCCACGCCGCCACGGTCCTCGTCTGGCTCAAGGTTCCGGACGATCCGGATCAGCCGCGCCTCGCTCCGCTCGGAACGGTCTTCGAGGCCGCGAGCCTCCGCTTCGGCGATGCGCTCATCGCGGAGTGGATGCGGGTACGCGGCGAAACCGAGGAGTCGATGCGCCGCCGTCACGCCATCATGGTGTAGATCGATCCGACGGCGCGCGCCGCGGGGCCGGCGAAATCGTCTAGGAATCCTTAAACTTAGGAAGCTCTCGACCGAACGTGCCACGTGAGGCGGGTCGCCCGGCGCGTCCGGGCTCGCTGATTCCGGTCCCCACCCGGTTCTTCGTCACGAGCGGGAAAGGGATCAACAAGACCAGCGAGCTCAACGCGTTCGACCTCGCGCTGCTGGACGGGCGCATTGGCGAGCAGAACCTAGTGAGCGTATCGAGCGTCCTTCCCATCGGGATCCGCCAGATCGACCGGGTGGCGCTCGAACGCGGGGCGATCACGCACTGCGTCCTCGCCCGCCATGGCGGCGGCGAAGGCGAGGTCATCAGCGCCGGGATCGCGTACGGTTTCCGGACCGATGGCCAGGGCGGTTACGTCGCCGAGGGCCACCTGCACGGGACCCAGAAGTCGCTCAAGGAGTTCCTGAAGTGGCGCATGGAGGAGATCGCGCACTTCCGTGGCGTCGAGCTCCGCCGCATCCACTACCGGACCGAAGAGCTCGTGATCCCGATGGACCATTACGGCGTTTGCATCGCGGCGTGCGTGTTCCTACCGTAGCGCAGGCGTGTTCCTACAGCAGTTTTCGGAACAGCAGCTTGTCCTCCAGGCTGCCGTCGAGCTTGAGCCGCCCGGTAACGATCGCCTTCATCGGGCCGATCTCCTTCGAGACCAGTCCGCGGAACGTGTCGGGATCGGTCCGGATCGTGACGTCGGCCCGCGCCGGGGCCGAGGTACGCAGGTTCTCCAATCGCCCGCCCCGGAGGTCGACTGCATACACCTCGGTGTCGGAGAGCCGGACCGAGATCGTTCGCTCGATCCCCGCGAGTTCCCGCGCAAAGGCGGGGTTCTGTCGAGCATGCCGATTGAACCGGTCCACCACGCTCGCGAGCGTGGCCTCGACATCCGCGCTCATCGGTCGAACTCTTCGAGTCGCCGAGCCGAGCGCTCGCGGATAAGTCTTTTCGTGGGAGCCCACGACTGGCGGAGCCAGGCCGCGCTCTGCACGCCGCGAGAGGCGATCCATCGGCGAACGAACTCCATCGTCCGAGGGTCGGACGGATAGCCACTGCCGACCGGCTCTCCGATCTCGGCCGCGAGTCGCTCCATTGCGCGATCCCGCTCGACCTTGGCCACGATCGACGCCGCGCCCACCACGAGGTCGTCGCGGTCCATATGGTGTCGCGCCTTCACCGGAGCCGGGTGCCCCGAACGCGCCTTCAGGACCCGGGCGAACCGTCGGGCGTTGGGATCACATGCATCGGCCCGTGTCTCGTCCGGACCTACGGCGCGCACGAGTTCGGCAAACGCGGTGATCTCGAGGTCGTTGAGGCCGTGCTTCGCCACGGCGGTATCGATCCGGGCGGGTCCGAGATGGACCGTTCGGCAATCGCCGAGCGTGCGAAGCTCGGCGTAGATCTCCTCGCGGCGATCGGAGGGAAGGAGCTTCGAGTCGCGGACGCCGAGGTCCGCGAGTCGGAAGATCCGATGGTCATCGATCGAAAAGCCCCCGATGACGAGAGGTCCGAGGACCGAACCCCGCCCGGCTTCGTCCAGACCGAGGACCGACCGCACGCGTTCGCCTCATGGGGGCGAGAGCGAGGTGAGATATCTGCCTCTCCCTCACGAACCGATGCCCATCGAAAGAGCGTTCGGCTCAGCCAAACCGCGGGTGCAGACGGGCTCCGCTCAACCCCGAGGCGACGATGTGGTGGATCTCGCGGGACTGGCTCGACTCGATGAGGAGGTCACCCAGGCTCAGCACACCCTCGAGCTCCCCGCTATCGACCACGAGCAGCCGACCGACCTCGTTCTCCCGCATCAGGTCCACGGCCTCTCGCAGAGGGGTCTCGGGAGTCACGGAGATCACCTTCGGTGTCATGCACTGGCCCACGTCCGTGTGGGAGCTCACCCGGCTCTCCCCCGCGACGTGGCGAATCGCTAGGTCACGATCGGTGACCACTCCGACGATCTTGCCGCCGTCGAGGACCGGAAGGAACCCCACGTTTCCCTCGCGCATCCGCTCCGCAACCTGGGCGCAGGTGTCCGAGCGCTCGCACACGAGGACGTCGGTCGTCATCAGGTCCCCTACTTTCGGGCCACGTCGCGAACCTTGCTGAACTCGCTGGAAGAAAGATGCTCGGCGGCGAACGGACTTCGGCCGGCGGGAGGACGAAGAGGTCTTCGACATAGCACGCACCGGAGACATTCACCGATAGCGAGCACATAGTCATTGGGTCAGCGACACTTGACATGGGAACCCACCCCCTCGCGCGAGAGCATCGGACCGAAATCGATCCGTCTTCGAGTCGCCGTAGACATCGTGTCGGCGAAGCCCCCTTCCCGGCCCACTCTTGCCTTTCCGAGGACGAGGCCTCTCGGTACCTATTCCCCCCCGTGACACCAAGGCGAAATGAACTCCGGAGGCTTGGGAGCGGCCATGAGCCCAGATCCCGTCCGAGTCCCTCTCTTGCGACTGAACCAAGGGATCGAGATCCCTCAGCTCGGCCTCGGGGTATTTCAAAGCCCACCCGGGGACGCCACCTACCAGGCCGTCCGCTGGGCGCTGGAGGCCGGGTACCGCCACATCGATACCGCCGCCCTGTACCAGAACGAGGCGGACGTCGGCCGGGCGATCCGCGATAGCGGTCTCGACCGCAAGGAGGTCTTCGTGACCACGAAGATGTGGTATACGGAGCACGGCTTCGAGTCGGCGCAACGAGCAGCGAAGGCGAGCCTGGAGCGGTTGGGTCTCTCCTACGTCGATCTCTACCTCATCCACTGGCCCCGCGTGGATCCTCCCAGCCTACGTCTCGACACCTGGAGGGGGCTCGAGAAGCTGCAGAAGGAGGGCCTCGCGCGTGCTATCGGGGTCTCGAACTACACCATCCGCCACCTCGAGGAACTCGTCGGCCATTCGACGGTGGTGCCGGCGGTTGACCAGGTCGAGTTCCATCCGTTCATTTACGATCCTACGTTGCTCGCCTACTGCAAGGATCATGGGATCCTCGTCGAGGCCTGGTCTCCCCTGACCCGCGCGCGACGGCTCGACAACCCCGTGATCGTGGCGATCGCGAACGCTCATGGCAAGAGCCCCGCCCAGGTCCTCTTGCGCTGGGGAGTGGAACATGGGTTGATCGTGCTCCCCAAGTCGGTGCACAAGGAGCGGATCATCGAGAACGCCGCGATCTTCGATTTCACGCTTCGGGCCGAGGAGGTCGCGAAGCTCGACGCGCTGGTTGACGATCAGCGGGTCGGCATGTGGAACCCGGCCACGATCCCCTAAGTTGACCGGGGACGTGCGGGCCGCTCTCCGCAAGATTCAAGAGCGTTCTCAGGTGGCACCCCCTCACCATGGGAATCTGGCAGGGGCGTTCGAAGCGCAAGCGCACCGGCGGACGGTTGCGACCGATCCGCAAGAAGCGCCGCAACGAGATCGCCCGGGAACTGCAGACCGCCACCGTCGGCGTCGGTACCGTGAAGAAGTACCGGGTCCGCGGAGGCAATCGCAAACTTCGCATCCTTACCGCTCAGACGATCAACGTCTATGACCCGGCCACGAAGGCTACCCGCCCTGCGAAGATCGTGACCGTCCGGGAGAATCCGGCGAACCCGAACTACGTGCAGCGGAACATCGTGACCAAGGGCGCCATCCTCGAGACCGAGGTCGGCCTGGTTCGGGTCCGCTCGAGACCCGGTCAGGACGGCGTCCTCAACGGCGTGCGGATCGCGGGCGCTGCCCCGGCTGCGGCCTAGGCACGCAAGGGAGGTCGGGATGCCCGACTACTTCTACGTCTACCCCGCCTACCTCAGCGAAGGGGTCGCGCGGCGTGAGGGACGACGCATACCGGCTCCCGCTTCGGTGAAGGAGGTCACAATCGAGGAGATCGCGGAGGCGGCGAAGCGCCTAGGATTCTCGGCCGAGATCCAGACCCAGAAGAACTACCCTCGGCAGTTCTTTACCTACGCGGGGCGCGTGAAGGTGACCAAGAAGGGCGATGTCACGAAGACCGAGTTCCTGCGCCGGGTCGCCGCGGAAGTGCGACGTCTTCGACCCAAGGCTGCCGCCTCCTCCGCCGGAAACCACACGTGACGAGCGAAGAGCCAACGACGATCTATTTCGCCGGCACCGCCGGCGCCGGTAAGACGAGCGCAGTGCGGGCCTATTCCGAGTGGCTGAAGAGCGCCGGCCACGACGCGACGGTCGTCAACCTCGACCCGGGAAATGAGAGCGACGAGCTCGCACCGGACGTCGACGTGCGTGAATGGGTCCGCCTCGGCGATCTGATGGAGGAGTACGGGCTCGGCCCGAACGGGGCGCAGGTCGCTGCCGCCGACATGATCGCGCTCAAGGTCTTCGAGATCAAGCAGGCGCTCAGCGAGTTCCACAACGACTACGTCCTCGTGGACACTCCGGGTCAGGTCGAGCTCTTCGCGTTCCGCGAGTCCTCGAAAGCGATCGTCGACGCGCTCAGCGGCGACCGTTCGATGATCACCTTCCTCTTCGACCCCGCGCTCGCCCGCGAGCCGTCCGGGTTCATCTCGCTCCTCCTGCTGAGCTCCACCGTCGAGTTCCGCTTCCGCCTGCCGATGTCGCACCTGCTCAGCAAAACGGACACGCTCCGTCCCGAGCAGCTCCAGGAGATACTGGGATGGTCCGAGGAGCCGGACCGTCTTTACGAGAGGATTCGGGACGAGCTGGCGACGCCCGACGTCACCCTGACCACCGAACTCTTTCGCGCGATCGAATCCACCGGTCCGTTTCTCGGCCTGATCCCGGTCTCGAGCGCCGAAGGTACGGGGTTCGAAGCGTTCTATCGGGCGGCGCAGCGAACGTTCGCCGGCGACGAGGACCTCGAGCCGTCGCAGGGTCCGACGGACCTCTGAATCCGCTCCCTAGCCCTCGGTGAAGAACAGCCCCATTCCGGCGGAAGCGGCCTCGTCCTCCGCCATGAAGGCTTGGTGGATCCGCTCCTTCTCGGCGGCCGACGGGGCGCTACCGATGACGGCAAGGCGCTGTTCCGCCTCACCGACCACGTCCGCGGCGCCCTCAATCTGGATGCAGTACTCCCCCGCGGGCCCGCCGACGGTGGAGGCCTCGCGAAGTTTGTGGCTCTGCCGGGCGATGCGGTCCTCCCGGAGGATCGCATCGAGTTCCGCACGCCTCGTGGAGGGGACGAGGAAGATCGTGTAGGCCATCGGCGGCCTCGACAAGGCCGGCGTATATGACGGTCACCCGCCCGTTTCCGCTCGATGTCTACCATTATGAACCCCTTACCGCCGATGAAGGTGGGATGACGGCCCCGCCCCCACTGGTCCACCGGTCGGTTCGGTACGGTGCGTGGTTCATCTTCGTCGGGGCGGTCCAATTCGTCATTGCGAACATCCTCGTCCAGCTGTACTTTCCGAACTACTCACTGGGAACGAACTACATCAGCGATCTCGGGAACACGGTGAAGAGTCCGGAGTATCTCGTGTTCAACATCTCGATTATCCTACTCGGTCTGTTCGCGTTCGTGGGGATCCTCCTCGCCTGGAGCGCGTTCCCCCGCGGCGGCCTGAGGGTCACCGGCCTGTCGCTCCTCTTGCTGGCGAGCGTGGGGGCCATCTTCGTCGGGCTCTTCCCCGAGAACGTGAACGGCACGATCCACAGCATCGCTTCGCTCCTCGTCTTCCTACCGAGCGGCATCGCATTGCTCGCGTTGGGCCCCTCGATGAACGACCAGAACCACTGGGGAACGGCGATGCGCTGGTTCTCGATCGCCCTGGGCGCGATCATCCTCGTCGCCCTCGCGCTCTTCCTCTTCACGACGGTGGGGTCCGCGACCTATCCCGGGCTCTTCGAACGCCTCGTGGTCTACCCGGTGCTCCTGTGGGCGATCGTCGTGGGAGTGTTCCTCGCACGCATACCGATCCGAGCCCGTCGGCATCTCGTGCCCGGGGTCTGAGCGGAGCTCACAGCGTCGCGGAACGGGCCCGTACGACCTCGTCCACGGACGCGACGAGCGCCTCGGCGAACCGGGCGAGGTCGGGAGAACGGTAGCTTTCCAACTGTCCTGCGTCCGACAGCTCGCTCACTCGGGGATCGAGCGGGAGCTTGGCGAGCACCGGGATCCCGTACTCCTTGGCGATCCCGTCGATACGGCTGGGGCCGAATGGCTCGAACTCCTGGCCGCAGTGGGGGCAGCGGACCGTGGTCATGTTCTCCACCAGGCCCAGGAGCGGGACGTGGAGATCGCGGGCCATGTTCATCGCTTTCTTCACGATGAGTTGCGCGAGCTCCTGCGGCGTCGAGACGAAGACCATCCCGTCGATCGGGATCGTCTGGAACACCGTGAGCGGCACGTCGCTCGTTCCCGGCGGCATGTCGATGAGCAGATAGTCGAGCGGGCCCCAATTCACCCCCCCGAAGAACTGCTGGATGAGTCGGGTGACCAGCGGTCCCCGCCAGATGACGGGCGTTTGCTCGTCCTCGACCAAGAACTGCGAGGAAACCACCGGCATCCCGGTCTCGGTGTGAGCGGGCTCGATGCCTTCCCCCCGGTCGGCGAGCGGTCCGGTCCGGCCGAAGAGCTTGGGGATCGACGGTCCCGTGATGTCGGCGTCCAGCACACCGACCTTTAGGCCCCGGCGCTGGAGCTCGGCCGCGAGCAGGGCGGTCGCGCTCGACTTACCGACCCCGCCCTTACCGCTCCCCACCGCGACGATCCGTTGGATACGGCCCTTGTCCATCCGTTGAAGTCCCGGGCGCCCCCGAGCCGGGGGAGCCGGACCGGGCGTCGGAGTCGGAGGAGCCGCCGGCGTCATCAGTGGATTTCGAACGAGGCGGGCGATATATAACAGGGGGCGGTCCCAAGGACCCGAGGCGCGCGGGATGGTCGTAGGAAGGTCTCCCCAGCTCGACGAGATCTTCCGGCCGCGGTCGATCGCGGTACTGGGCGCGTCGAACCGAGAAGGTTCGGTGGGCCACTCCCTCTTCCAGAACCTACTTACTTCGAGATACCGCGGCGTGGTCTACCCGGTCAACCCGTCCTGGACCAGCGTTTCGGGGGTCCGGTGCTTTTCTACCGTCGACGAGCTACCCGAGGCGCCGGACCTCGGAGTGGTGATCGTACCGGCCGCCGGGGTCGAGAGGGTCGTCGACGATCTCGGGCGCAAGGGCGCGAAGGGCGTCGTGATCATCTCGGCCGGTTTCCGGGAGATCGGCCCCGCCGGTGCGGCCCTCGAGGATCGCGTGATCGCAGCGGCCCGGCGGTATTCCATGTCGATCGTCGGACCGAACTGCTTCGGCGTGATCAACACGGACCCCACAATCGGGTTGAACGCGACGTTCTCCGCCGACCTTCCGCCCCGAGGAAACATTGCGTTCATCAGCCAGTCCGGCGCGCTTTGCGCAGGAATCCTCCGCTACGGGATCGAGGAGGGGATCGGGTTCTCCCGGTTCGTCTCGATGGGCAATCGCGCCGGGGTCGACGAGAACGACCTGATCGCATCGCTGGCGGAGGATCCCGCCACTCGGGTCATTCTCCTGTACGTCGAGAGCCTGGCGAGCGGCCGTCGGTTCCTCGAGGCCGCCCGCGAGGTCACCAAGAGCAAACCTGTCCTCGTGATCAAGAGCGGCCGATCCCCGGTCGGCGAACGTGCGGTGCGGAGCCACACCGGCTCGCTCGCCCAGTCCTCGCGCGATCACCTCTTCGACGCGGTCTTCGAGCAGTCGGGCGTCATCCGGGCCGAGTCGATCGGCGAACTGTTCCAGATGGCGAAGGTCCTAGGGTCCGGCTCGACCATGCGCGGGACCCGGCTCGCCATCCTGACGAATTCGGGCGGACCCGGAATCCTCGCGGCCGACGCGTGCGCGCGGAAGTCGATCGACCTGCCGATGCCGCCCGACGGGCTGGCCGCGCGATTGCGCCGGATCCTCCCGTCAGCGGCCAGCGTCGCGAACCCGGTCGACATGACCGCGGACGTGGACCCCTCCCGCTACGAGCGATCGCTGAAATGGCTGCTCGAGTCGCCGGAGTACGACGCCGCCCTCCTCATCTCCACGCCCGTCGGCACCATGAGCTCCGACCGGCTGGTCCGAGCGATCCTGGATGGCCGCGCGGGCTCGAAGAAGCCCGTGATCGCGTGTCTGTTCGGCCTGACCGACATTTCGAGCGCGGTCGGTCAGTTGGAGCAGGCCGGTATCCCTACGTTCACGTTCCCCGAAGAGGCGGTCGGGGGATTGGCCGCGATGGTCGAGTATCGCCGATGGCGCGGCCGGCCCAAGACACGGGTCCGCCATTTCGCCGTGGATCGAAGGCAGGCGAGCGCCACGCTCCGCCGCGCGCGCGCCCAGGGACGGTCCGTACTTCCCGAGTACCTCGCGCGGGAGCTGCTCGAGGCGTACGGGATCCGATTTCCCGCGCACGGCCGAGCGAAGAGCCTCGACGACGCCCTCTCCCTTGGCGGGCGGATCGGCTACCCGGTCGTGCTCAAGGTCGCGAGCCCCGACATCCTGCACAAGACCGACGTCGGAGGGGTACGGCTCGGGATCAACGGTGCAGACGAGCTGAGGTCCGCCTGGGCGGATATGCGAACCGCCCTGAAGGCAAAGGCTCCAAAGGCTCGGATCGAGGGTTTCGAGGTGGAGTCCGAGGTCCCGAAGGGGCCCGAGGTTCTCATCGGGCTCCAGCGAGACCCGACGTTCGGGCCGATCATCGCGTTCGCGCTGGGCGGGATCTATGTAGAGGCGCTGCAGGATGTGACGTTCCGGCTCGCTCCGCTCGTGTCGCTCTCCGCCGAGACCATGGTGAAGAGCCTACGCGGGCTCCCGGTCCTCCAGGGAATGCGGGGAGCCCCGCCGGGCGACCTGCCGGCGGTCTACGAGGCAATCGAGCGCGTCAGTCAGCTCGCCGTCGAGCTGCCCGAGATTGCCGAACTCGACCTGAACCCGTTGATCGTGCGCCCCGCCGGCTCCGGGGTCGTTGCGGTCGACGCGCGCGTCGTGTTAGCGCCGTCTTCCACAGCGGCACCCCCTCCTTCACCCGGTCGATCAACTCGCGCACGGTCTCGAACGCGGCACGTCGGTGCACCGCGGCCGCGCCGATGATCACGGCGACCTGGCCCGTCCTCACCGGGCCGACCCGGTGCCAGATGAGCCAGCGATCGGCCCCGTGATGGCGCGCCACCGAACGCCCCAGCGCGTCGAGGGCCCGCAGGGCGGGCGCGACGTGGGTCTCGTAAAGGAGGCCGCGGACCGTCTCGTGTCCGATACGGTCCGGTCGGACCACTCCTTGGAAGACGACGACCCCGCCGAGCCCGCCGCCTAAGAGCTCGCGCAGCGCGGCTTCGCCGTGGAGCGGTTTGCGCGAGAGTCGGACGGACACGCCTAGCCCCCGCTGTACGGAGGGTGGATCGCGAATTCGTCTCCCGGCCGGACCACGGCTCGGGCTCCGCGGACGTACTCTGCGTTGATCAAAAGGCGCGAGTGCGCGACGATTGGTCTCAGGCGCGGGTAACGGCGGACTAGGGCGGCCACGAACTCCGGGACGGAGAGACCCTCGTCGGGGACCGGCCAGTCGATCTGGGGGGCGCCCACGGTCTCCCGTGCGGAGGCGAACAGGAGGACCCGGGCCGTGCCAGCCATGCCCGGCCCATCCGCGTCGCCGCAAAAAATCCTCGCTACCCGTCCCCCTCAGCGATAAGTACGCTCAGGGGACTGAAGACGTCGGTGTCCGATCTCCTAGTACGTACCGGTGGCGAGGCCGGCGACGGTATTGCCTCGCTGGGTGAGACCCTCGCCCGTTGTTTCGCCCGGATGGGACTGCACGTCTTCGGCCTCAACGCCTACCAATCGGTCATCCGCGGCGGGCACGTCTGGTTCCAGGCTCGAGCGAGCGAGATTCGGCCGTTTTCGCAAGGGGATGGAGCGGACATCCTCTACTGCCTCAACCGCGAGACGTTCGACATCCACCGTGCGGATCTTCGCCCCGGTGCTACGATCGTCTACGATCCGGAGAAGTTCGCGATCGCTCCCGGTGACGTTCCCACGGGCGCGCGCCTGCTCCCGGTCCCGACCCTGGCCATCGCACGCAAATACACGAGTCAGGCCATCCTCCAGAACGCCTCCGGGCTGGGGGCGATGGCCTACCTGGCCGGCATCCCGCTCCCGGTCCTTCACGGGGCGCTCGCCGATTCCTTCGGGAAGAAGGCGGGTGACGTCGTCACATGGAACCTCGGGGCCAGCGCCGACGGTTACGAGTTTGCGAAGCAACATTCCGGCGCGAACGACCATGCCGTTGCCCCCAAGGGAGAAGGGAAGCTCCTGTTGACGGGCAACCAAGCGATCGCGCTCGGAGCGGCGGCTGGTGGGGTGAAATTCCTGGCCCAGTATCCGATGACTCCCGCCTCGGGAATCATGCATTGGATGGCCGCGCACTCGCGCGACCTCGGCATCGTCGTCAAGCAGGCCGAGGACGAGCTCGCGGCGATCAACATGGCGGTGGGGGCCAGCTTCGGCGGAGTGCGCGCGATGACCGCGACGAGCGGCGGGGGCTTCTCTCTCATGGTCGAAGCGCTCGGGATGGCCGGGATGACCGAGACGCCAGTAGTGGTCGTAGAGTCGCAGCGTGCCGGGCCCTCGACCGGGCTCCCGACGAAGACCGAGCAGGGGGATCTCCACCTCATGATCGGCGCCGGTCAGGGGGAATTCCCTCGCGCGATCCTCGCTCCTTCCCACCCGAAGGAGGCCTACCAATCTACGATCGATGCGTTCCGCCTCGCCGAGGAGTGGCAGACCCCCGTCCTCCTTGCGAGCGACCTCCACCTGAGTGAGAACTATGCGACGGTCGACCGGGACGAGATCAACCTGAACGTGCCGATCGCCCGGATCGCCACCGCTACCGCCCCCGGCACCGGCGAGTACCTACGATACGCGTACACTCCCTCCGGGGTCTCTCCCCGATCGATCCCCGGGCAACCCGGCCTCCAGTTCATCGCCGGGTCGGACGAGCACGACCAGAAGGGGCACCTCATCAGCGACGTGCGGGCGGGCGTCCCGATGTGGGTCGCCGAGCGAGCGAAGATGATGGAGAAGCGGATGCGCAAGCTCGATGGATTGCGCCGGGCGGCTCCTCCCCCGGTCGTGGAGGGGCGACCCGACGCCGACGTGACGTTCGTCGCGTGGGGCTCCACCGTCGGAGCGATCCGCGATGCGATGCCGATCCTCGAAGCCCAGGGGATTTCCACTAACCTCCTCTTCGTACGGACCGTCTATCCACTGCGGGCCGACATCGTGAGCACGACGCTCGAGAGCGCCCGGACCCCTCTCCTCGTCGAGGCCAACTACTCGGGGCAACTGGGGCAGCTCATCCGGCAAGAGACCGGCATCCTCCTTCCACACCGACTGCTCAAGTACGATGGCGAACCTTTCTATCCTCACGAGATCGTGGCGAAGGTACGGGAGATGACCGGGCATGGCGGACAGTAGCGCGAGCATCCCCCGAGCGTCGACCGGGCCCGCGCTCCCGGTCATCGGCAAGTCCGACACGAAGCCCACTTGGTGCCCGGGCTGCGGGGACTTCTCGGTCTTGGCCGCGGTTGAAATGGCGCTCAAGCGCCTGCAGATCCCGAGCCACAACGTCGCCGTGGTCTCGGGGATCGGTTGTTCGTCGAACCTTCCCCACTTCCTCTCGAGCTACGGCTTTCACGCGATCCATGGACGCGCGCTCCCGGTCGCCGAGGGGATCCGCTGGGCCAACCATGGCCTGACCGTGATCGCGACCGGTGGGGACGGGGACGGGTTCGGCATTGGTGCGGGCCACTTCGTCCATACGATGCGTCGTAACGTCGATCTGACGTATGTGACCATGGACAACCAAATCTACGGTCTCACCACCGGTCAGGCGAGCCCTACGTCCATGATGGGGCAGAAGACGAAGTCCACGCCGAACGGGGTCATCGAGCAACCGGTGGACCCGATCGCGCTGGCCCTCGCCTCGGGCGCGACCTACGTCGCCCGGGGGTTCAGCGGAGACGTCAAGCACTTGGCCGACCTCGTGGCGAACGGGATCCAGCACCGGGGGTTCTCCTTCGTCGATGTCTTCAGCCCGTGCGTCACGTACAACAAGCTGAACACGTTCGATTTCTTCCGGCAGCGGGTCTACAAGCTGGAGACCTCGGGGCACGACCCGGCCAACATCGGCCTTGCCTTCCAGCGCGCAATCGAGTGGGGCGACAAGATCCCGATCGGCCTCTTCTACAAGGTCGATCACCCGACGTACGAAGACCTCGAGGAGGTCCTCAGCGCGGGTCCCCTCGCGCACCAGAACGCGGGCCTCGCCGGGCGCGACAAGCTCCTGGACGAGTTCGCCTAGAGCGCCCTCGCGGATCGCCCCGTTCCTCGACCGCCCTATCCTCGAAGCAAGTGTAATGGGGGAGGCCTATTCCCTGCGCCGAGGCGCGATACGGTAGAGGAGCCGCGGGAGCCGTCTCGTAGCGGGCTCAGCGTTGTCACTCGAGGGACGCTTCTCCTCTTCGCCGCGACCCTGGTATTCATCGCCGCGAGCTTCGTCTGGCGGGTCCTGCTGGTCCGGACCCTCTCCGCGACCGACTGGGACGCCTTCAGCGACAGCATCGCCATCGCCAGCGTCGTGGCGATGGTGGGCGGTTTGGGCTTACAGAACACCCTCGCCCGCAACCTGCCGTATTCGACCCACGAACCCGAGCGACGCGCCCTGGTTCGGACCGGGCTCCTCTACGGCGGTCTGAGCTGCGTCGCGATCCCGGTCGGTCTCTATTTCGCCGGGCCGGCTATCGGCGCGGCCACCGGCTCGTCCGCGGTCACGCTGGGGGTCCAGGTCATCGGGCTTGCATGGGGCTTCTACGAGGGGGCGACGCTCCTCACGGCGATCTTCCAGGGTTTCGAAGTGGTCTGGCCGTACGCGCTCTTCGTCTACATACTAGGACCGATCCTCTTCGTGGGGCTCATCGTGGGCGCGTACGTCGATCCCGCGCTGGGGATTTCCTACACGTTCGCGCTCTGGTCCTACGCCGCAGCCTACGGCATCGCCTTCGGACTCGCGCTCGTCTACACGTGGCGAGGTCTTCCGAAGCACCTGCCGCCCGGCCCTCGGGCCGTCGGCCGGACGGCCCCGACCCTCCTCTTCGCGCTGCCCCTCCTCGGCGTCGCGGTGTTCAGCTACCTCAACGGCTACGCCGACACGATCGTGCTCGGGGCCGTGCACTTCTCCGAAGTGGGGACGTACGTCGCCTCCCTGACGCTCGTTCGCCTGCTGCCGATCGGGGTCACGGCGCTCTCGTTCATCATGCTCCCCGTCACCGCCCGGCTCGTTCGGACCGGCGATCGATCGTCCGCCGAGACGACCTTCGCCACGGCGACCAAGTGGACGACCGTCTTCAGCCTCCCGCTCTTCCTCGTGTTCGTCTTTCTTCCCGGCCCCTCCCTCCTGCTCGTGTACGGGCCCAGTTACTCTTCGATCACGGTCCCGCTGATGATCGCCGGGACCGGGGGTTTCCTCTCGACGATCGTGGGACCGGCCGCCGCGGTACAAATCGCGCTCGCGCGGACGCGCCTGTTGCTCGTGAACGCGAGCATCAGCGTCGCGGCGGACGTGATCCTCGCCGTGATCCTCGTCCCTCCCTATGGCATGGATGGTTCGGCGATCGCGTGGGGGGTCGCGGCGACGATCTACCCCGTGCTGGCCGTGGCCGAGCTTGCGCGTCTCGACCATATCCATCCGTTCCGCCGCACCTACGTGCTGCCCTTGATCGCGACCGCGGTCCCGGCCGCCCTGCTCCTCACCGCGCTGCGGTTCGTGTACGTTCCGGGTTGGTCGCTCATCCCGATCGGACTCCTGCTCGCGTTGTTCTACCTCCTCATGATCGTCGCCACCCGGAGCGTCGACGAGGGGGATTCGCTGCTCCTCGGAATCGTGGAGCGCTTCCTGGGCCTTCGGCTGGGGTTCGTACGTCGGATCGGGGCCTGGGGGCTTCACCGCGAGCGGACCCCTCCCGCCCATGCCAACCCATAGATGGATCCCCGGCCGGCACCGTCCCGTCGTGGCAGCGCGCGACCTCCCCGGGACGGGTCTGCTCGGCGACCGGATTCAGGACAGGGCTCCGGGATCCGACCGCTCCGCTCGGGTTTCGTGCCGGGGACGCGACCCCGTCCTTCGAGGGACCTCCGCCGGCTCGGAAGCGGAGCGGGGGCCCGGGGGGAGAAGCTCAGCCGCATTAGAGTTAAGACCCGAGCTTTCGTTGACCGGCTCGATGACGACGGGATCCGGCGACTCGGACGAGATCGTGCTCGACGCCCTGCGGCGGGCGGTCGCGCAAGCGCCGCGCCGACCGGCCGCCATCGAGGTCGACGTCCGTCTGTCCATCCTTCTGGGCCAGCAGCGCCCGTCGGTGAGCTGCGGAGGTTGCTCGGTGCCGCTCGAGTTCGAGGGGATCCCGGCCCGGACCAACCCTCACCTTGGAACTCCGTTCCGCCTGCTGTCGGAGAGCCCTTCCGCAACCTCGTAACGGATCGACCGAGCGGGGACCCCGAACGGAATGTCGATCTCCATCATCGGGAGCGTCGTCTGGCTCATCACGACGACCCTAGGTGCGATCGGGCTCGCGGGTCTCTTCGCCCTGATGACCGTCGAGAGCTTCGGCATCCCGCCGCTCCCGAGCGAGGTGATCCTGACGTTCAGCGGCTTCCTGATCGCGGAGGGCACCTTCTCTCTCTACGGTACGATCTTCGCGGCCCTCGCCGGTTCGCTCGTCGGGTCCTTCATCGCGTACGGGGTGGGCCGATGGGGGCGCGAGTGGATCACCCGACCGAGGCCGGCGGGGCTCCGCCTCAGTCCGGAGCAGGTCGGACGCGTCGATCGCTGGTTCCAGCGACGGGGCGATTGGGTCGTCGCCGTGGCCCGCATGCTCCCCATCGTCCGCAGTTACATCAGCTACCCCGCCGGCTTCGGCGAGATGAACCCGACGAAGTTCGGCGTCTATACGCTCCTGGGTTCGATCCCGTTCACGCTCGCGCTGATCTACGCGGGGATCGTGTTGCGCGCGGACTGGAGCGCGATCACTCCGTGGTTCAACCTCCTCGATTACGTGGTGATCGCCGCGGTCGCGGTCATCGTGATCTACGCGCTCCTCGCCTGGAAGCGGTACGTCTCGTGGGACTGGCCTCCGCGCCGGCTCCCGCGCGCGAGCCGGACGCGGCCGCCGGTCTGAAGCGGATCGATCACGCGGCAAACTCGGGCCGTCGGACGACCCCGGTCGGAGTCCCGATGTACTCGCCCGCGAGAACGATCCGCTCCCCGGCCCGATAGTGCTCTCGGGGAAAGATCCCTTCGTATCCTTCGAACGCGGTCCAGCCGCACGGCGCGTGCAGATCCCCCGCGGTGATCTTCCGGCGCGAGCGAAAATCGACCACGAGCAGGTCGGCGCGGTGCCCGAGCGCGATCCGTCCCCGCGGTTGCCCGATCCATCGGGACGGGCGGTCCATCGCTGCGGCCGTCAAGCGAGCGAGGTCGAGTTCCCCGGCGCGGACCTTCGCGAGGAGGAGCGGGAGCATCGTCTCGACGTTCGGCATCCCGCTCGGCGCCAGCGGGAACGCCACGTCCTTCGCGCTCGCGGCGTGCGGGGCGTGGTCGCTGGCGAGGCAGGGGATTCCTCCGAGAGCGAAGAGTTCCCACAAATGGGCGCGTTCCCCCTCCGAGCGTAGGGGGGGGTTGACCTTCGCGCGCGGCCCGACCTTGCTCGCGCGGGACAGCAACAGATGGTGCGGGCTGGCTTCGAAGGAGTGGCCCGCCTTCGCGATGCGCTCGGCGATCCGCGCGCTCGTGACATGCGCGAAGTGCAGACGAAGCTCGCGGGGCGCTGCCGCGATCACTTCCTCGACCGCGGCCGCCTCGGCCGTCCACGGTCGAGCGCGGTCCCAATCCGAGAGCGAGGTCGGGGGGGGTTCCAACACGAACTGCGCCGGGTCCTCGGCGTGAACCGTCAGAGGGAGCCCGCTCGCGGCGGCTCGTTGCAAAAGCCCCGGGATCTCGGCGCGCGTCGGCGGCCGCTCCACGCCCGTGGTCGGGCTGAGGTAGAGCTTCAGGGCCCCGGCCGCCATCGCCAGCTGGTCGACCCTCGAGGTCGCCGTCAGCGCTCCGTAGAGCAGTACATCGACCGCCGTCCGTCCCGTCACTCTCGCGCGTTTCTCCTCCAAGCGGGACGCGTCGGTCACCGCCGGCCGAGTGTTCGGCATATCGGCGACGAGTCCCACTCCCCCCAGCGCCGCCTCGATCGTGCCGGCGGCAAAGTTCTCGACGTCCGCGGGTCCGCCAGGATCCCGGAAGTGGACATGGAGGTCGGTGGCGCTCGGAAGGACAACGCTCTCGCCGACGTCATGTCGCTCCGGTGCGTGCAGGTCCCGGCCCAGCGCGACGATGGTCCCGTCGTCGCTGATCCCGATCTCGATCGGTTGCAGGTGCCCGTCGACGAGCCCTCGGCCCGCGAGAACCCAGTCCGGACCCGGCAACTCGGGCGACGCCGAGGCCCGGGAGCGCGCCGACACGCGGCGGGGGACCGGGACCATCGAACGGCGACCGAGAGGTCTAACATACCCTTTTTCCATCGAGAGCGCTCGGGCCGACCATGGCGAGGACCGCAAAGGGCGCGCTCCGATTGACCTACGCGAAGAGCGGAGTCAACTCGCGCACCCGGGCCCGCTCGCTCACGCCGCTGCTTGCCGCCGTCACGTACCGCCCCCCGAGAAGCCACGGCCGAGCTCTCGGCCCTTCCGGGCACTACGCGGGCCTTATTCGGATCGGCCGAGAGACGATCGCGATCACGACCGACACGGTGGGCACGAAGGTCCTACTCGCCGAGCAGCTCGGGCGCTACGAGGAGATCGGGGAGGATGCGGTCGCAATCAACGTCAACGATCTCGCGGCCGTCGGGGCGCGGGCCGCGGGACTGGTGGACGTCATCAACTGTGCTCGCCCCGAGCCGGAGACCTTCGCGGCGCTTGGGCGCGGCATCAATCGAGGTTTGGCGGCGGCCCAGTGCGCCCTGCTCGGCGGAGAGACCGCGGTCGTGCCGAGTCTGCTTAGGGCCATCGACGTCGGCGGGACGGCCATCGGCTTCTTTCCCGATGGCCGTCGGCCCATCACGGGCGATCGCATCCGAACCGGCGATCGTATTCTCGGAATCCCGTCTGCGGGTTTCCACGCCAACGGCTACACGCTGCTTCGCGCCCTGATCCGCAGGAAGGGGCTCGATCTCCGCCGTCCTCGTCCCGGCGCGCGCCTCCCGCTGGGCGTCGAGCTGCTCCGCCCGACCCGTACCTACTGCCGAGCGACCGAGGCGGTCGCGGACAGTCCCTACGTGCGAGGGTTCGCCCACATCACGGGCGGCGGAGTGCGCAACCTTCTGCGGCTGAACGCCCGGGTGGCCTACGTCCTCGACCGATGGCCCGACCTCGCGGGAGCGTTCGCGTGGGTCCGAGAGCTCGGAGAGATCGAGGATCGCGAGCTGTTCCAGACGTTCAACATGGGGATCGGCTTCGCCGTCGTCGTCGCGCGGCCCGGAGTAGGACCTACGCTTCGCTCGCTCGCGCGGGCCGGATTCGGAGACGCAGTCGAGATCGGCCGCATCGCCCAGGGGAAGGGGGTCCAGCTTCCGTCGTGGGGCCTCTCCTACTCCGAATACTCATAGTCTCCCTACCCTCCGGAGACCCCGATGGCGAGCGCGCGCCCCGCCGCGTCCCCAGCCGCCGCGCTGGCCATCGGGGCGGCGTTCGTTTGGTCGACGTACTACGTCTTCGTGCTCTGGCTCGGACCGCTCGTTTCCCCGGTCGCGACCATCCTCTACCCGTTCCTGTTCGGCGGGATCGCCTTCCTCGCCCTCGCGTGGGCGCGCGGGGAAGCGGGCGCCTTCGCGAGCCTGTGGGTGCAGCCGGCGGCATGGGCACGGGTACTCCTGATCGCGCTGCTCCAGGTGGCGACCGTCGCGGCCACGTACACCGCAGGCCCGATCGATAGCTCCCTCCTCGCTTTGATCGGGGACGTGGTCGCGGTCCCGTTGCTGCTGATGGCGATCTACGGCGAGGACCGGCCGCTCGTTCGGAGCCCTTGGTTCCTCGCGGGCGTCGTCGCGTGCCTCGTGGGAGGCACCCTGAGCATCGCGGGGGGCCATCCTCTCACCCCCGTCCACGGCTGGGCGCTGCTCGTCATTCCCACGATCCCGCTCACGATCGGGTTCTACTTCCTGCTGACGGCCCACGCGGCGCGGACCGCTCCGGCGACGCTGCTGAACGGCCAGGCATTCCTCGGTGCCGCTCTGGTCATCGCAGTCGTGTCGCCGTTGTTTCCGGGCGGGTCGCGCGGTTTGGAAGCGATCTCCGGGGAGGCAGTCGGGCTCTTCGTCGCCCTCGGCCTGAGCACGTTCTTCCTGGCCCAGTGGCTCTACTTCGTGGCCATCGGCCGCGGCGGGCTCGTGACGACCGCGATCTGGATGTCGTTGATACCGGCGTTCACGCTCCTGCTCTCGGTGGCCGTGCTCGGGATCGCACCGGTGATCCTCGGCGCCCTCGGCGTTCCCCTCGCGATTACGGGCGCGTTCATCGCTCTCGAGGGTCAGCGCAAGGTCAACGAACGGATCGGCCCTAGTTCCATCGAGTGAGCGGGGACTGGGTCCGGCGTCGCTTCGGGCTGCCGAGCTCGCTCACCGGTGAGTCCAGTGTGAGGGAGTCGACGGTCGGGGCGGTGCCCATCGGCGCGTCGTGCGACGCCGTCTCGCCCAGGGTGCGCTGGGTCGACCGCGTTCCCTTGAGCAGAGCCATCGCGTCCCAACCAAAGACCTCTGTCACCCGGGCCAGCGTCTGAGCGACCCGGTCCGCGTAGTAGGCGTAGTCCGGCTCTTTTGCGAACGGGCGTCCCTCGATCCACGGCTCGATCTCCTGGGGGCTCTTTCGGGAGTTCGTCACGATCCAGGCGACGCGCATGCCCGGGATCACGTCGTAGCCCTCCGCCTCGAGCTGACGAAAGACCCGGAGGAACGGGAGCGACTCCTTGGTGGATTTGTTGTACTCTTCCTCGGCGCGAACGGCCCGCGAGATCACGAGTTGCTCCTTCGGCACCTGTCGATCGAGGAGCGCCTGCACCAGCTCCGAAGCCCGCTTCTTGACCCCGTCGATATCGCCGTTCATCAGGAGCTCGAAGACCTCCATGAGGGACCGGGACTGGTAGTCGAATGCGTCGGTCCGCCGGGTTTCGTAGCCACGGATGACCATCTCCTGCTTCGGCCAGACCTGACGGCCGACGTAGCGTTTCTTCGCACCGTGGGAGAAGAACGACTCGTAGACCGATTGGAATTCGAAGGTGACGTTCTCGCGAGAGAACCGTCGCGCGACGCCTTCCCCGAACGCACGCGCTCCTTCGAGCGAAGGCTCGGGGGAGCGGACGAAGACGCTGTCGGTATCGGAGTAGACGACCTCGCTGCCGTCCGCTTCGAGCGCTTTGATGATCGACGTGATCTGCTCCCGGGCGAAGGACGTGATCGCGGATCCGATGGTCTTGTCCGTGAAGCGGTAGAAGCTCGAGGCCAGCACGCCGTAGAACGAGTTCATCAGGACCTTGACGGCGTTCTGGAGGCCGTTGTAGTACTCGTGTAGCTCGGGGTTCTCGGCCGAACGTTCGAGCTGCCGGAAGCGCTCCCGATCGGCGAGCAACTGGCGGAGGATCTCCGGGATAATCCCGCGTCGGACCTCCGGCGGGACGAAGCGCGCCCCCGACGGACTGATCGTCGTTCCCTCGGCCGAAACGGTCGTGAAGCAGATGTTGCGGGAGATGATGATCGACGGGTACATCGACTTGAAGTCGAGCACGGTGACCCAGCGGTAGATACCGGGCCGGATCGCGTGGACGTAGCCTCCCTCGATCGCCGATTCCCGGCGGACATGGTGGTTCGGCGGCACTCCCACGTGCTGCGCATCCGCAACCGGGATCAGCAGCGCGTCAATGTACTGGGACGTCCGCCCGTTCAGGCCCTCCTCGAGCGGCAAGTGGGCGACGGTCGCGAGGTCCGCCCCCCGATCGACGATCCGCAGCCGTTCGAGGATCCTCAGCGCGAGGTCGGCGTCGTGTTCGCAGTATTCCATCACACGCGTGGGGTCCTTCGCCCACTCCTCCGGTATCGCCCGGCGATCCACGTCGAGCTTGGTGTCTCCGAGAAGCGTGCGAGCCACGAACTGGAGGCTCTCCTGTTTCGGTTTTAGTTCGCGATGAACCCACCACCATGCGTCCGCAACGACCCGGCCGGTGAGTCGCCACAGACGATCCCCCGAATCGTGGGGCGCGGATCGATCCCGCCCCAAGGCGAGACCGGGGGCCGCCAGACCGAGGGCAGCCGCACGCTCAACGAGCAGAGGGAAGTCATACCCGCCGATGTTGTACCCGGTGAGAACGTCCGGATCCTCCTCCGCTACGACGCGAACGAAGTCCGCGAGGACCTGGCGCTCGTTCCCGGACAAACGGAACGTGGACCGCGGACGGCCCCCGCCCACAGCCACCCCGCAGATCGTGTAGATCGTCCGCTCCTTGATTGCGTTCTCGATGTCGAAGCTCAGAACGCGCAGGTTCGGTCGAAACGGCTCGGCGCGCCGGATGTCGTGTTCGTCGTCGTGGAGTACGCGGACCACGCGCTCGGCCGAGAAGAGGCGACGGACCTCTTCGGGCTCATCTTCGGCCTCGAACGCCACGGTGAGCCCGAGGTGCTTGTCGTAAACGAAACGATGGACGAACGGAATGTCGCAGGCGATGACGCTCGGGACCTCGCCGGCGCGCCGATAGCGTTCGCGGTAGTCCGGCACTACCCACGGATTGTGGAGAGTGACGCGTACCGTCCGGTGGTTCTCTCCCGACAGCCACGTCGTCTCGTCCTCCACGGAGACGACCTGGCTATCCGCGGCGAGGCGCGCCCGCTCGTCGTCGGTAGGGTCGACGAGCATGAAGTACGGCTGGAAACCGTAGTAGCGGGCGACCACGGTCTGCCCGGCTCGGGTACGGCCGTAGAGCTCGACGACAACGCCGTCTCCGACGGCCCGGTACGAGCCTCCCACCACGAAGAGCTCGAGCGTCTCCACCGCTCGAAGGAGCGCGGGCCGAGTTAAGTGGATTGGGGGCGCTGCTCCGCGACCCACGCTCGAAGGCGCAGCACGTCGGAGCGCCATCGGCTTGCCATCGCATGGGAGCGCAGGCTCGCCGCCGGATGGATCAGGGGAAACACCAGCGGACCCGAGGTCGGGGCCCGCGCCGTTCCGGCCGCTTGCATGATCGGGGGCGCCGTTGGGTCCAGCGCCCGGAGCGCGTAGCGGCCGAGCGGGACGAGGCACGTGGGCTGTAGGAGTTGCAGCTGGCGGTCAAGGAACGGGCGGCAGGCGCGGGCCGCGCCCGGATCGAACCGATTCTTCGGCGGTCGGCATTTGAGGAGGTTAAGGATCCCGAACTCCCCCTCTCCCAATCCCGCGTCCTCGATGGCGCGATCGAGGATCCGTCCTCCGCGACCTACGAACGGTCGCCCTTCCCGATCCTCTTGAGACCCGGGCGCCTCTCCCACGAACACGAGCCAGGGACGGGATCCGCCCCGGTAGACCACGGCATGCTCACGCTGCGACCCGAGCGGGCAACGCCGGCACGCGCGGATCTCCCGGGTGAGATCGCACCAAGAGCGGGTCGTCGGTCCGTCGATGGGAGGGTGGCCTTCCGAAGGCCGATAGTCCGCGATCTTCGTCACCGAATCGAGAGAAAAGTGAGGCCACCGTTAAATAGAGGGGTCCTGTGGCACGACCCCCTCACGGCGACCATATGCCACCTCCGTCCGGACTCAATACCGCAGGCAAGCTCCAGGACCTCCGCCAGCGTCGACGCTGGTCGGATCGCTACTACAAGCGACGGACCCTGCACCTGAAAGAGCGCTCGGACCCCTTGGAGGGGGCGCCGCAGGGACGAGGGATCGTCATTGAGAAGGTGGGGGTCGAGGCGAAGCAGCCCAACTCGGCCATCCGTAAGTGCGTCAAGGTGCAGCTGATCAAGAACGGCCGTCAGATCACCGCCTTCGCGGTCGGCGATGGAGCCATCGGCTTTATTGACGAGCATGACGAGGTCCTGGTGGAAGGTATCGGAGGACGCATGGGACGATCGTATGGCGACATCCCGGGCGTTCGGTACAAGGTGATCCAAGTGAACGGCGTCTCGCTGGACGAACTGGTCCGCGGACGTAAGGAGAAGCCGCAGCGATGAGCGGATCCCCCGAAGCGCCTCCGCCCCGATCCGCGGTGCCACCCGAGGAGACCGAGGGCCCGGTCGTCACGCGCCCTTCGGCACCCCCTCCTCCCCCCTTCCCGATCCCCCCGCTGTTCGGGAAGTACTCGTTCGAGGGCCTCGAGGTGCACGACCCCGGTCTCGCTCCATACCTCTACCTCCACCCCATCTACGCGCCCCACACGGAAGGGAAGCTCTCCGGGCACCCGTTCCAGAAGACCCGGATGCACCTCGTGGAGCGCCTCACGAACCACCTCATGAAGGGCGAGCACTTCACCGGCAAGAAGTCGAAGGCGCTCGCGACGGTCCGCAAGGCGTTCGACGAGCTCAGCCAGAGGGAGAAGCAGAACCCGCTCCAGTTACTCATCAACGCGGTCGAGAACGCGGCTCCTCGCGAAGAGGTCACGCGTCTGCAGTTCGGAGGGATCTCCGTCCCGCGCGCGGTCGATGCGGCTCCGTCTCGCCGAGTGGGGGTCGCGATCCGAAATATCGCCCAAGGCGCAATCCAAGCGTCTCACAAGTCCACCAAGTCGATCGAGAGCTGCCTTGCCAACGAGATCGCGCTCGCGGCCAAGGGAGACCAGACCAGCTTCGCCGTGGCGCGCAAGGAAGAGGTCGAGCGGGTCGCGCAGTCGGCTCGCTGAGTTAGCCTTATACACCCGTCGGGGGGAGTTGAGGTCCCATGACGCACGTTCGCAGCGAGCTCGCCGAAGCGATTCCCGGCATGATGCGGAACGTGGACCGGATCCGTAACATCGGTATCGTGGCCCACATTCACCACGGGAAGACGACCCTCTCCGACAACCTCCTCGCCGCGGCCGGGATGATCTCGAACGAGCTCGCCGGCAAGCAGCTCTTCCTCAACTTCGACGAGCAAGAGCAGGCGCGCTTACTGACGATCAACAACGCCGACGTCACGATCGTGCACGAGTTCGAGAACCAGAACTATCTGATCAACCTCATCGACACGCCGGGCCACGTCGACTTCGGCGGGGACGTCACGCGCGCGATGCGCGCGGTCGACGGGGCGATCGTCGTCGTGTGCGCGGTCGAAGGCGTCATGGCCCAGACCGAGACCGTCCTCCGCCAGGCGCTCCGCGAGAAGGTGAAGCCGACCCTGTTCATCAACAAGGTCGACCGCGCTATCAAGGAGCTCAAGCTCACCCCCGAGTCGCTGCAGAAGCGGTTCACGAACATCATCTCGGAGGTCAACGAGCTCATCCGGCGCATGGCGCCCGAGGAGTTCATCGACGAGTGGAGCGTCGATCCCCGGGACGGCTCCGTCGCCTTCGGCTCCGGCTACGAGAACTGGGCGATCAGCGTGCCCTACATGCTGAAGACCGGGATCAAGTTCCCCGACATCATCGACTACGTGAGCACCGGACGCGCCCGGGAGATCGCGCAGAAGGCGAAGATCAACGACGTGATCTTCGACATGGTCGTCCGGCACCTGCCGAGTCCGCACGTCGCCCAGAAGTACCGCATCCCGAACATCTGGAAGGGCGACAGCGGCTCGGCGATCGGTCGCGCGATGGTCGCGACGGAGACCGACGGCCCGACCTCGTTCATGGTCACCGACATCACGATGGACCCGAACGCCGGAGAGATCGCGACCGGGCGGCTCTTCAGCGGCAAGCTGGTCAAGGGCATGGATCTGTACGTCGCCGGAACCAAGGCGAAGGACCGGGTCCAGCACGTCAGCCTCTTCATGGGCCCCGAGCGGCTCATGGTCGAGGAGGTCACCGCCGGCAACATCGCCGCGGTCATCGGCCTCTCGGACGCGTTCGCCGGGACGACGATGAGCTCGGTCCCCGACATGACCCCCTTCGAAGAGATCCGACACGTCAGCGAGCCCGTCGTCACGGTGGCGATCGAGCCGAAGCACATGGGCGATCTCCCGAAGCTCATCGAGGTCATGCGGAAGGTGGGCAAGGAAGATGCGAGCCTACGGGTGGAGATCAATCAGGAGACCGGCGAGCACCTCCTGAGCGGCATGGGCGAGCTCCATCTCGAGATCACCCAGTATCGGATCGTCAACGATTACAAGGTGGAGATCGAGGCTTCCAAGCCCATCGTCGTCTACCGGGAGACGGTCCGCAACCCCGGGGGCCCGTTCGAAGGAAAATCCCCCAACAAGCACAACCGGTTCTACTTCGAAGTGGAACCGCTGCCCGCCGCGGTCGTCCACGCGATCCACGAAGGCGAGGTACCCCAGGGGAAGTCGTTCAAGGACCTCAAGACGCTCGTCAGCAAGCTCGACGCGCTGGGCCTGCCCCGCGAGGAGGGGCGAGGACTGGTCGCCGTCGAGGGCACGAACATGCTCCTCGACGTCACGAAGGGCATCCAGTATCTCAACGAGACGATGGATCTGATCATCGACGCGTTCAAGGAGGCGATGGGACGGGGCCCGCTCGCGAACGAACGCGTCTACGGGCTGAAGGTCCGCCTCGTCGATGCGAAGCTCCACGAAGACTCCATCCACCGCGGTCCCGCGCAGACGATCCCGGCGGCCCGCTCCGGTATCTACGGGGCGATGGTCCTCGGAGACCGCCTGCTCCTCGAGCCGATGCAGAAGGTCACGGTCAACGTACCGCAGGAGATCCTCGCGGGCGCCACCCGCGAGCTTCAGCGCCGACGCGGCGAGATCCTCGACATGACAAGCGTGGGGGACCTGCAGACGATTGTCGCGAAGGTCCCGGTGGCCGAAATGTTCGGCTTCGCGAGCGACATCCGCAGCGCGACAGCCGGCAAGGTCCTCTGGGCCACCGAGTCGATGGGCTTCGAGCCGATCCCGGTCGATCTCCAGCCGAAGGTGGTCGCCGAAGTCCGGCAACGCCGCGGCCTGAAGCCCGAGCCGTACGACGCGGCCTACTACTCGGGCTAGTCCGTTACGTTGCCGGGCGACCCGGCGGGACGGGCGGACGGTCTCGGGCCGGAACGAACCGCCGGTGCGGCCCGTAACCTACTACGCCATCCGTAGGTAAAGGGGCGCTGCGAAGCTGCTACGCAATGTAGTAGGTTGCTGCGATCCACTTACGAAGAGCGTAGTAGGTTAAATGACCGGGCGTTCCGCCGGACGGACCGCGCCTAGCTCGCAGCTACGGTCGGCCCACGCCGGTGGGCGGTCCCGATGAGTTGATCGAGGGTTCGCTGGCGCGGCCGGGGTCCCTCGGCGGAGCGGGATCGGATCGGCCAGGCGCCCTCGCGATCGAGCAGCCAACGCTTGCGCCAAAGGCCGAGGCCGTAGCCCGTAATCGACCCGCCGAATCCGACCACCCGGTGGCAAGGGATGATCACGGGGATCGGGTTCCGGTGCATCGCGCCCCCGACCGCGCGGGCCGATCCGGCGCGACCGGCCTTCTTAGCGAGCTCTCCGTAGGTGATCGTGCGCCCCGCGGGCACCTTCATGAGTTCGCGCCAGACCCGCCGGTCGAATTCGCTCGACGTCTCCGGATCGGGGTCGAGATCGAACGAATCCCGGCGACGCTGGAAGTACTCGCGGAGCTGCTGAGGGGGACTCCCCGCCGGGAAGGGAGGTTTGCGCCGGCCCGCCCCGGGAGGGAGACCGGTCTGAGCGATACCGTTCTCGAGGAGGTCGACGACCCGGACCGTGGAGCCTTGATAGACGATCCGGAACGTTCCGATCGGAGTGGGGATGTCCGAGAATTCGAGGGGCTCCGGCATCGGCATCGTACGAAGGCACGGGGGCTTATCTGGGTTGTCCGAGAGATGGTGGAACACCCCGAGAACGTCCGGGGCCCGTAGCCGGGCTCAAGATCCCCCGCACCGGGGCTTCGCAGAAGTTTTCGGGAGAAGGGCCGGTCGGCGGCAAGGGCCGGACCACCCGATTCACGGCGCGACCATGCCCCGGTCCGTGATCCGGAGTTCGACCGAGCCTTCTTCTTGGGAGCGGTGCTTGACGAGCACAATCCTCCTCCGGTCCCCCGCGGCGCGCTCAAAGCGCAGGATCGTCTTCGCCGCGTGGTTCAAGAACGAGCCGCCGAGCGGCTCGATCGTATTCTCCCGGCGGCTCTGATAGACTTGGTTGGTGAACACGACCGGCAGGTCGTGGGCGAAGGCGGCGTGAGCGAGGTCCCCGATCTGCTCGGCGAGGGCCCGGCGGGCCGCGTCCTCGTCTTCTTCGGTCCGAGCCAGCCGATAGTAATGGGTCGCGGAATCGAGGACGATCAGGGCGACAGGCCGTTGCGCATCTGCGGCGAGGATCGTCGCGCGGTGGACCGCAGCTCGCTGAGCTTCCAAGTTCGCCGGGCGGACAACCAAGAGCCGCTCCAGGGCGGCCGGAGCAAGGCTCGCCGCCGAAGCGGCGAGACGGTGAGGGCTCAGCCCTTCGGTATCGATGTAGAGCACCCACCGGCCCTCGGAGAGGGCGCGCACGGCGAGCGCGACGCAGAAGACCGTCTTGCCGCTTCCGCCCTCGCCGTAGACCTCGGTCAGCGAATCGGTCTCGAGACCGCCGCCGAGGAGGCGATCGAGCGCGGGGATGCCGGTCGGCCAACGCCCTTCGGCCACGAGCCCGCGCCACGGCGCGCGCGGGTTTAACGGCCCCGACGGAACGCGTTCAGCGCGCCTTCAGCGTCTTCTTGACGTTCGGGTGCTCCTTGGTGAAGATCTTGCCGCCGCAGTTATCGCAGCGGACCCCGAAGAGGTTCGCGTCGGAGGGGAGGGCTTCCCCGCACCGGATACAGCGGAACATGGAGATCGAACAGCCGAGGCCGCACCCTTAAGATTTTCCGGCCGCGGAGGTGGTCTCGACTCGGGCGATCGGGGGGGGCGGCGTGAAGAGATACGCGCCGCTCGCGTATCGCGTGTGGCATCGGCGGCACTCGAAGACGCCGCTCGCGACGCGCGCGAGCGTGACGGTCGAGCAGTGCGGGCACGCCGCCGCCTTGCCCCGCGCACGGTCGATATCAAGGACGCGACGGCGGATCCGGATCCCGTAGCGGGGTCCCATCCACCCGGTGTTGCCGACCTTCTTCGTCCGCTTGCTCATGCCGAACTCCCTTTTTGGGCCACCGCCCGAAGGCGATCGCCGTGGCGGAAGGCTCTCTCCACGAGGTCCTTAACGTCATCGGGGCTGAAGGCGCCGATCAGGCCCTTCTGCATCGCCACCACCCGGCCCGCCTCGTCGGTCGCGATCGTGAGCCGACCCTGCGCCGCCTGCTCCTCCTCGAAGGAGGGGTCCACGACGATCGCATCGCCCAGTCGCGCAAACGTGCATTCGACCGGGAAGTGGTTGACCTCGAGAGGCGTGTCGGCCTCGGCGATCCCGAAGCGCCGGTTGGGCATCGTCGCGTGCGTGATGGCACCGAGGGCCGCGAGCATGCCCGCGTCGATCAGGTTCCCCGCGTGATCGAGGACGTGGATGTCGGTGTAGCAGACCCAGGACTTCTCCCCGGGCGTGACGCACAGCTTCGTGAGGTCGATCGTCTCCGCCGCACGGATCGCGCGGTCAATGACCCGGGAGACCTCGATCGCGCGCGGGTGCGGAGGACCGGGTTCGAACGTAGGGTTCGAAAGAGGGACGAGCTCGGCGTTCGTCGTCAGAACGCCCGCGTTCGGAGTGTCGGGGAACGGCTTTCCCGGCTCCAGCTTGATGCCGCAGAGCACCGCCGTGTTGCCGATGTGCGCTAGGGCGGAGCCGTCGGCGGTCTCCACGAACCCGTGCTCGATCGAGACCGGGCGGTAGTCGTCCAAGCCGCGGCCGTCCATACGCTGGCCTTTCGCGGCGAGGTCGAGGAGGTGGGTCGTGAGGATCTCGGCGCTGACCTCGTCGCTCATGCCGCAGCCTCCCCGCCGGCGTAGCGGTCCCGCAGGGCTTGCTTCATCTTCTCGTAGATCGCCCGGCAGCCCGTCACGCCGAGGTCCAGGGACTTCGAGAGCTCCTCGCGGGTCATGTGACCTTCCATCTGGAGGAGCACGAGCCGCCCGGATTGGGGAACGAGCGCCATGGGCATATCGGCCTCGCCGAAGTTGTCCTCCTCTTTCTTGAGGTCGAGCGCGATCGCGCCGCCGACCTTTCCGACCGCCACGGCCGGCAACAGGTCGACCATCGGGATCCCTGCGTCCGCGAGGGCCACCGACGCCGCGACGATGCCGGCGCATCGGGTCCCCGCGTTGGCTTGGAGGACCTCGATGTAGATGTCGATGCTCGTACGGGGGAACTCCTCGGCGAAGATCACCGATTCGAACGCCTCGCTGATGACCTTGCTGATCTCCTGCGAGCGGCGGTCCAGACCCGGACGCTTACGCTCGTCCACGCTGAACGCCGCCATGTTGTAGCGGCACTGTACGATCGCCTTGTTGTTCTGCTGAAGGTGGCGCGGATGGACCTCGCGCGGTCCGTAGACCGCGGCCATCACCTTGTTCGCGCCCCACTCGACGAACGCCGAGCCGTCGGCCTGACGCAAGGCTCCGGCCACGATGCGGATCGGGCGCAGCTCGTCCAGATGCCGTCCGTCGATTCGCAGTCCCTCCGGGCTCAACAGGACCGGGACTTCCTTCGCTCCTACACTTCCCATATTGTTTCTCCTTGGACCGTGATGGTGGGTCACTCCGCGTCGTTCGGGATGTCCGCTTCGTTCGCGTCCCCGGGCGGCACCGGATCCTCCCGATCGAGGTTCGGGGCCGCGGGGTTGGGCGGTCGACGGATCGGCTCTTCCCGTGCCGGCCGGGGGGATGATCGCAAGAGTTCTTGGACCCGCTCGGTGAGGCCGGAGCGGTGGCCGGTGTCCTCGATCATCTCGAGGGCCTGGCGGACCTGAACGATCGCCTCGGGCGTTCCATCGATCCAGATGCGACCGTTCTGACCCACCGCGGCGCGCGCGCCGGTGATGCGAATGATCGACTCGATCATCGAGCCTTTGCGGCCGATGACGCGAGGAATCTTGGCGGGGGAGATGGTGACGATCGCCCCTCCGTCGAGGCGGCCCAGTCCTTCGCCGATCATCGTGACCCCGATGCGGCCGGTCGCGTCGAGATTCTCGACGCGCACGAGTACGGCATCGCCGACCTTCAGGTATTGGTCCGTCTCGCCGATCTCGATCTTCCACGGCGTACCGGTCATGTGGAGCGGGGCCCAGCGAGGCGCTCCGATGTCCAGGAGCCAGAACGTTCCTTGGACATCCGCCACGTAGCCGATGATGGTGTCGTCCGGCTTCGGGATGTATCGGCCCGAGAGCGGAGTGACCTGGACGAACGGCGGGCGCTCCTGAACGAAACCCAAGACGCTCGCGTAGATCTTGCCCGAGGTCCGGTACGTCCCGGTCCCGGGTCGAAGCCCGTGGGTCGGGAGCTCTTCTCCCGGTAGAACTAGTGTCCGTTCTCGAGCAGATTGCGGGAGAGAACGCTCGCGGTCGCCATGGGGGCGGCCGGGTCGATTTCCATGAGCCATTGTTTTTGCTGCACCGCGCCGCGCGACCCGGGGACGCTATTTAACAAGCGCGGTCTCGGCGGTGCCTTTCGTGCGCGCGTTGAGCTTCTCGTAGAGTTCCGTCTGAACTCCGGCGGGGATCTCGAGGATCGCGCTCCACGACCCGTCGGAGAGCCACGACTCTTCGGAGATCTTGCCCATCCCCTTGAGTTCGCCGATCACGCGGGGATAGTGCTGGGCCGGGACCTTGATCTTCACCCGGACGACGTCGAAGCGGATCGGCAAGATCGGTCGGAGCTTCGTGAGGACCTCTTGCACCTGAGCATCGACCGAGCGGAACGGGTCGACGTGATACTTCACCTCGGCCATTGCCGACTCGATCCGGGCGGGTGGATGGGGCGCGCCGGTCTGGGGGTTCATCGCGTTTCGCGCGATGGTCGCGACGATCTGACGGCGCTTTGCCTCCTGAAGCTGATGGCGCTGCTCCGTAGTGACCTGAACCTCGCCCTTTTGGATGATCTCGCGGGCGATCGCGATCAGGTCGCGGGTGTGGAACGTCTTCTCGAGGTGCTCTTCGCTGACCTGATCGCCCTTCTTCGCGTCCTTGAAGACCTGGTCAAGGGCGAGCTTGTCGGAGAGATCGACGTCCTTGCCGTCCTTAATCTGCTGCGCGG
Source organism: Thermoplasmata archaeon (assembly GCA_021844945.1). GTDB lineage: Archaea > Thermoplasmatota > Thermoplasmata > Lutacidiplasmatales > UBA184 > Lutacidiplasma. Next base: position 69,017 of record JAKBSJ010000004.1, read on the forward strand.
CCGTGGGATCGACCAGGACCTCGAAGCGAGATCCGTGCGTCTCCCAGCGAGCGATGACGGCGTCGTCGACCTTGACCATCGTCGCGCCGTTGGGTGGGGCCTATGCGCGGTCCTTCGCCCCCGAACCCCCCACCGGCGGGAGGCGGGCGACGTACTTCTGGACTTCGGAGGCTTCTCGGCGGCGGGTCCCCTCGGTTCGATCGACCGTAAGCACCTCGACCTGAGAGAGGCTGGCACCATCGTCCATGGCGGACCGGAGACCCTCGAGCGCGAGCAGGATCGCCTCGTCCTGGCTGAGGCCGGGTTTGTACTTCTCCTCGAACAGCTCGACCACGGCGTTGCGATTCCCGCCCGTACTCGCGGCTTTGAAGCTGGTCAGGGATCCGCTGGGTTCGGTCTCGAAGAGATGTAGACCACTCTCGTCGTAGCCACCGACGAGCAGGGCCGTCCCGAACGGGCGCACGCCTCCGTACTGAGTGTACTGCTGCTTGTAATCGCAGATGCGCCGCACGAGCAGCTCCACGCCGATCGACTCGGCGTAGGTGACGCGGTGGATCTGGGCCTGGAGCCGAGCGTAGTCCACGAGGACCCGTGCGTCGGCGACGAGACCGGCGGTCGCGCACGCGATCCCTTCGTCGATCGGATGGGTCTTTTCGAGGCTCGAGGGTTCGGCCAGCTTAGGGTTCGGGATCCGTCGGTCGGCGACGAGCACCACACCGTTCCCATACACGACCCCGGCGGTCGTCGCGCCGCGACGAACGGCCTCGCGCGCGTACTCGACCTGGAACAAACGCCCGTCGGGCGAAAAGACGGTGATGGCCCGGTCGTAGGCCATCTGGCCGGGTTGCATCTCCATCGAAAGTGCCTCGCATCGAGCCACCGAAGTGGCCCTTATAAGGGCGACCCGACCGCTAACGCCCGCGACAGTCGCTGTACCGGACTCAGCGCCCGAGCGGGCCCGAGGCTACCGAGGGTCGGTCCCCGGTCCGGCGCGACCCGCGGCGCGAGTGCCCCGCCCCTCTCCGGAGTCCCGGAAAGGGTAAGACGAGCTGCGTCCCCACTCTCCCGATGGCATCCGAGTCCCCGTCGCACCGTACGGGCCCGAGCGGTCGGCGCCTCGCCGGGGCGCGCTCGAGCTATCTACGCTCGGCGGCGGAGCAGGCGATCGACTGGCATCCGTGGGGTCCCGAGCCGTTCGAGATCGCGCGGCGCACCCACCGCCCGATCCTGCTCGACATCGGAGCTTCGTGGTGCCACTGGTGCCACGTCATGGACGAGGGGACGTACTCGGATCCCGAAGTCGCTCGGCTCCTCCAGCAAGGGTTCGTCGCGGTCAAGGTCGACCGAGACGAGCATCCCGAGGTCGATCGACGCTACCAGCGCCAGGTGGGTGCGCTCACCGGGGAGGGCGGATGGCCTCTCACGGCCTTTCTCACCCCGGACGGGAACGTGTTCCTGGGTGGAACGTACTTCCCCGCGATCGACGCCCAGGGCCGGCCCGGCCTTCGCCGCCTCCTCAAGGAAGTTCGACGGTTGTGGGAGGAGGAACCGGTCGAGCTCCAGCACCACGCCCAGGCCATCCAGGATGCGCTGCGCCGCTACGCCTCGCGAAGGACCGAGGGAAACTCCTCGGTCGAGGAGTTCGTCCGCTCGGTGCGGCGGCGCATCCATGATTCCGCCGACCCCGTCAACGGCGGGTTCGGAGACGCGCCCAAGTTCCCGCACCCGACCGGCATCGAGTTTCTCCTGTGGGACGAGTTCGCGAACGGCGTCGAGGAGTCGGGCGTGAAGGCCCGACTGGCGCTGGACCGGATGGCGGCGGGAGGGGTCTACGATCACATTGGCGGTGGCTTCCACCGGTACTCGGTGGACGAAGGCTGGCACATCCCTCACTTCGAGAAGATGGCCGTCGACAATTCGGCCCTCCTCGAGTCGTATGTCCACGGTGCGGAGCGGTTCGGCCGCGAGCGCTACGCGCCGACGATCCGAGGAACGATCCGATGGCTCGACGGGGTCCTAGGAGACCCTGAAGGGGGTTGGGGATCGAGCCAGGATGCCGACAACGCTCCCGGCGACGATGGGAGCTACTATACCTGGACCCGTGCCGAGCTCCACGCGGCCCTCGACCCGGTGGAGTTCCGCGTATTCACGCGATACTTCGGGGTGGGCAGCGACGGTCGCATGCCCGAGGATCCCGAGCGTAGCGTTCTCTTCGAACTGTTTCCTCTGGACGAGGCGGCCGAAGGTTCCGGGCTCTCGCGCGAAGATGCCCAAGCCACGCTCGATCGTGCGATCGAGAAGGTCCGCACGGCGCGGGAGCGGCGGGCGGAGCCTCCGATCGATCGTGCCCAGTACGCGAATCTGAACGGCGGGCTGATCGCCGCCTACGCGCACGCCGGCGCGTTCCTGGGCGATTCGGCGCTCGTCGACCGCGCCCGCCGCGCGGCCGACCGCTTCCTCGCTCACGCCTACCGGCCCGGGCACGGCGTCGCGCATCGTCTCGAGGGATCCGACGGCGTGGGGTACGGGATGCTCGAGGACCAGGCAGAGTTCGCACGTGGCCTCGTCGAGCTCGCCGGAACCACCTCCGACCCTGAGTACGCGTTGCGCGCGCGCGAGCTGTTGACCCTGATCGATCGAGAGTTCCGAGGCGAGGATGGCTTGCTCCAGGACCTCGCGCCGTCGCTCTATGACGGGAGCGAGATCGTCTCCACCTCCGCCCCCTCCTATCCGCTCGAGGACAGCCCGCATCGGTCGGCGAACGCGACCGCGGCTCTCGCGGCCCTACGCCTTGGGGCGCTCGCCGAGGACGAGTCCCTGCGTTCTTTCGCGGAGGGATTGATCGATCCGATCGTCCATCGGGTCGGGGATGGCGGTCTCTTCGTGGCGGGAAGCGCGCTGGTCGCCGGCTTGCTCCGCACTCCGCCCGTGAAGGTCGTCATCGAGGGATCGGTGCCGGGGGCGTCCGCCCTCGAGCGGGCGGCCCGCGAGCCCTACCATCCGATGCGTTGGGTCTTCCGCGGGCGGCCTCCCGAACCGTTTCGAGCATCGGGGCTACCGAAAGGCCCCGACGGCGAAGCGGTTCGCGCTCTGGTATGCGTCGGGACTTCTTGCCGCGCTCCGATCACCGACCCGACGGAGCTCGCGCGTGCGATCGCAGCTCCGGCCCCGGCATCCTGATTGATCCGACGTCCGTGCCGTCGAGCAGGTAGGCGCGGCAATTTCCGTGGACAAGGAACCTACGGTACAGGAAGGTCTTTCCTCGCCCCGGGCGATCCCGATTCAACGCTTCGGTGCCCGCCACGGGGTTGAATGCGGGGATCACGACCATCTCCTTCGCTCGGATCCTTCGGCGCCCCCGGCGGGGAACCTTGGGAGAAGGAAACTCGACCCGAAGCCAGCAGCGCCGTTTCCCCCTCGGATCGGACGTCGTGGGAGCGAAACGGATCCCGGGGTGGAGATGGCCGACGACCAGCGACTCGCACTGCAGGACTCGGGCGGAGGGCCATCGATGCCCGTGGAAGATCCCGACCCCGTAGCGTACGAGCCCGGTCGCGGCGTGAACGGTGACCTCACGCGGAAGGTAGCCCGCGAGACCGACGTCGTGGTTGCCCACGATCACTTCCAGCGAGAGTCCGCGTGCGAGGAGGTCCGAGGAGAAGTCGAACAGAACCGTCCGAAGCGCCGGAGGTACCCCGACGATCGGGTGCTTCGCATCCCCCGCGATCACGATCCCTGCGGCCCGCGCCCGGCGGGCCAGCTCGGCGAGATCGGAGGCGAGCCGTGGGACGTGCGCTTCGGGCGGTCCCAGCGGCCGCTCGGGAGTGGCTCCCAGACCCAGGTGCAGGTCGGCGATGATGACGTAGCGAGGACCGTCCTCCTCTCGAGGCTCGAGCACGAGCGCCGGCGCACCGGGGATCGGTCGTAGTTCTCCCGCCACGGTCCGCCCTACCCGGCACGAGCGCGACCGTTCGCCGCCGGCCCGGAAGGGGCCAGCGCCCGGGTCCCTTCGTCGAACACCCGCCCGTCAGCCTCCTTTCATCGAGAGAACGGACCCCTGCCATATATATACTAACAGAAACTCGTTATTTGGGGTCCTATGGAGCGTGCGCGCGAACGGTCGATCCAGCGGATCCAGGATCTGCTGGAGCGGAGCGGATTCTATGTATCCGATGCGCACGGAGTGCGGCCGTCGAGCTTCGACCTCGCGGCGCGGCGCGACTCGCTCCTCCTGCTCATCAAGGTCCTCAAAAACATCGATACGCTGGGCCGCGAGGAGGCGAGCCGCCTGGCCGAGCTGGGCGGCCTATTTCCGGCGGTCGTGATCATCGTCGGTGAGACCTCCGGTACCTCCGAGCTCGAGGCCGGGGTCGTCTACTCGCGCTACGATATCCCCATCCTCCGGGAGGAGACGCTCGTGGACCTGGTGCAGAAGGGCGTGCCACCGTTCCTGCTGAGCGCGCCCGGGGGGATCTTCGCACGCATCGACGGGGTCCGTCTCCGAGCCCTCCGTGAGGAGCGGGGCCTATCGTTAGGCGCGATGGCTCAGATCGCCGGGGTCTCTCGCCACTCGATCCAGCTCTACGAGGAAGGCGGCGGGGCCGAGGTCGTCGTCGTTCAGCGGGTCGAGGCGTATTTCGGCGAGCCGGTAGCGGTGCCCGTGGACGTTCTCGAGCGGCGGACCCCCCGGACCCGACCCACCGGGGGCACCGGAGCGAGGGGAGAGACCCCGCGCGAACCGGAGCGTCCGGCCGCAAGGTCTTCCGACCCATTGCGCGCGAACGTCTTCGCTCGCCTCCAAGGAATGGGGTGGGACGTCGTGCCGACCGTTCGCGCTCCCTTCGACGCGTTCACGCGAACTCCCGAGGCGGATCGCGTACAGGAGATCCTCCTCACCGCGATCGGCAATCTGCGCACCGCCCAGCATCGTGCCGAGATGCTGCGAGCGCTGGCGCGGGTCACCGAGCAGCACGCGATGTTCGTCGTCGCGGACCGAGGGGCGCGCCCCTCGATCGACGGGCTGCCCGTGCTGAGCGTCCACGAGCTCGCCCGGACCCGTGACCGCGACGAGCTCCTCGACGAGATCGAGGAGCGCGAAGGCACGTGATCGTCGACCGGCTCTCCGCGCCCCCGGTGCTGCTGATTGGAGCCGTACGGGGGCTCTACTCGGAGAGCGACGCGACCCTCGCGCAACTGGACCGCGCGAACCCCGATCACCTGGGGCTCGCGCTCTCTCCGGAGGAGTACGAGGGAATTGGTACCTACTTCTCGGACGCGGAAGCGGAGACGACGATCCACCTCATCGAGACCGAGAAGAGCGAGATCCAAGCGCTCACCCGCTGGGGAGAGGTCCGGGTACCGAACCCGACCGCGGTGCGGGCCATCGAGTGGGCCCGGCGACGCTCCGTCCCGGTCCACCCCCTCGACCCTCCGGACGAGGGCGCCGCCACGATGTTCACCGCGAGCATTGGCTACGTCGAGCTCGTGCGCCGGACGCTACGCGAGCGCAGTCTCGCCCGCGCGCCGCCCTCCGCGGAGAGCCCGGACGACTTGGCTCTCAAGTGGGACCGCCGGATGAGCGTGGGCTCGGGATCGAGGGACCTCGCCCGGAATCGGGACAGCTACCTCGTCGCGGGCGCGCGGGAAACCCTCACGAAGAGCCGAAACCTCGCCGTGATCGTCGACCGTGAGCGCTTCGAGCTGGTCCGCTCGCTCTTCCGGGCACCGGTCGACCGACCCTAGCGACCGGACCTCTCAGTCGTCGTCCTCTTTGTGGGCGAGGATGGTCTCGAGCATCCGCCGGGCTTCCCGGCGGAAGTCCTCGAGCTCGCCTTCGTTCACCAGCATCCCGTCGGCCAGCGCCAGGGCGTTGCCGATCCCCCACTTGAGCTCGCGACGGTCGCGGTCGTAGAACTCCTGCAGATCGTTCGAGTCGTCTCCGCGTCCTCGCTTCGTAAGCCGCCGGAACCGGGTGTCGACCGACGCGAAGATCCCGAGGACGAAGAGGTCGCCGAAATTGTGCCGGAAGACCGTGACCTCGCTGTCGGAGCGGCACCCGTCGACGAGCATTCTCGTCTCGGTGAGCTTCGGGAGGGCGCGCTGGGCCCAGACCCCGGGGCCGTGTTTTTCGCGCTCCTCGCTCGCGATCCGACCGATGTTCGCGTTCGTGAGCGCGAGCCCGCGGCGGCGCGTCTCGTCCCGCACGAGATCCCCCATCTTGAGCGTCGCGAGGCCGATCGATCGGGCGACCTCTACCAGCTCGTCCTTCCCCGAGCCGGGCATACCGACCGTAACGATCAGTTTCATTGCGGCGGATAGGAGGGTGGCGGGACCCCGCGCGCCTCGGGCGTGGGCCCGAGTCGTCCATCGGCCGCCATTTGGAGTTGGTCGGCGCGCTGTCGGTAGACCTGAGATTCTTGCTCGTGCTCGCGCGCGAGCTCAAGGAACTTGTCGGCCCGGACCTTGATCTCGGACGCCTTCTGCGTGTACCGAGCCGCCCGTAGCTCAAGCGACGCCCCGCGTCGCTGTTTGTCGGCCACCTTCTGCTGGAGCTTGCGGGCTTGGATCTGAAGCTTCGTGACATCGCTGGTCGGAGGGACGCCCGGTCGGGCGTGCTTGGCGGCCTCCCCGATTTGAGCGTTCAACTGGGCGATCCCCTCTTCCAGCGTGGGAACGTCGGAGCGCGCGAGGACGCTCTTTTCACGGAGCCCGGTCGCCACATGCCGCAACTTGTCGACCTTGAGCATGAGGTGGGCGGCACGCGCTTCCGCCCGGGCGGCGAGGTGTGCGTGCTGGGCCGAAAGCTCGCGGAGTTTGGTCATGTCCGCGTACTCTTGCCCCGCCCAGCGGGTCTGGCGCTGGACCGCGAGGGCATTCGAATCTCCGCCGCTATCGGTCGACGGCGGCGGTGCTTCTCCCCCAGCAACCATCGCGCGATGCGACGGCTCCGCCTCGATATAGTCCTTGTGACCTAGACGGGGAGCGGGGCCGGGGACCCGATGGTCCGGGGTCCGCTACCGCCGCTGAACCGACGCGATCGCGAATCCGTCGTGCCCCTTGAGCCCCACCATCGGGATCGTAGTGGCGGTGAGACGGGGCTCCGCCGCGATGCGATCGCTCATCCTTCGGACCCCGAGCGCGAGCGGGTCATGGGTGTGCGCGTCGGCGACGGCGCCGCCTCGGACCACGTTGTCGATGACGATGAGGGTACCGGGGTGCGCGAGAGGAACCGCGAGGTCGAGGTACTCGGGGTAGGCGTCCTGGCTCGCCTCGATGAAGACGAAATCGAGCGAGGGGTCCTTCCCGGCGACCATCTCCTTCGGGAGGTCGACGGCCGGTCCCAAACGGACCTCCGCCCGGTCCGCGGGCGCGGCCCGCTCGAGGTTCGACCCCGCGACCTCCCGGTGCCGAGGGTCGATCTCGAGGCTGACAATCCGGCCGCCGGGCGGGAGGGCCCGCGCGAGCCAGATCGTGCTGTATCCGGCGAGCGTGCCGATCTCGAGGATCCGCTGCGCGTACACGGAACGGGCAAGGAGGCTAGCCGCTTCCCTTGGGCCGGACTCACCTGAATGGAAGGAAGGTTCGTCTCCTGGCTCGCGCGGAGCGCGGACGACCGCGCGTCATCGTGCGGAAGCATTCGGGGGAGCGTGTACTCGTCGAACTCCACCCAGGTCGGTTCCGGCACCGTCGCCACGTCGGCCCCGATGAACCGGTCGTTCGAACACCGTTGCTCGCCGCCTCAGACCGCGCGCGTCGGGAAGGGCGCGCCCGGTCGAGGGAACCGCGTCGCGTTGGAGATTCGGTTCGCCAGATCCGAACGCGGCACCCGGTCCTGCGAACGCGAATCCCGATCGCGCAGGGTGACGGTGTCGCGCTGCGGGGAGTCCTGAGAGACGGTCTCGCCATCGATCGTCACGCAGAACGGGACTCCGGCTTCGTCCATGCGCGCGTAGCGCTTTCCGATCCCGCCGGCCTCGTCGTATTCCGCGACGATCCCGCTCGCGAGGAGTTCCCGGGCGAGGGAGCGCGCGTAGTCCCCGTGCTCCCGCTTCAGGAGCGGGAACACTCCGACCTGTACGGGAGCAAGCGGAGGCGGGAGCTTCCACAGCGTCCGCTCCCCCTCCTGGATCACGTGGACGTCGGCCTGGGCCCACAGGTTCCGATCGACGCCGAACGTGAGCTCGAGCACGTGAGGAACGATGCGACGCCCGTCCGTCGTGAGGACCGAGAGATCCTTGCCCGAACCCTGGCTGTGCCGGGTCAGGTCGTAATCCCCTCGATAATGGACCGCTCCGAGCTCCTTGTAGCCGGCCAGGCTCTCCAGATGGACCTCGACGTCGTACTGGATCCGGTTATAGAAGGCGCGCTCGGCGTCGGACTTCTCGAAGAGGCGGATGCGCTCCTTCGGGATCTGCAGGACATCGCGGTAGAAGCGGTAGGTGTGGACGAGGTGGTAGAGGTAGAAGTCCGGTAGCGCTTCTGAGCGTAGGTCGGCGACCCGTATCCACTCCGGCGACTCTTCGCCCCGCGCGCGGCGGGGAACCCGGAGCATCGGAAGCGGCTCGCTCATGACCTCGGAGATCGGGACCGGAAAGTGCGCCGGGTCGAAGAAGATCTGGAGCTCCGCCTGCGTGAACGCTCGCATCCGGAAGAGGAGCTGGCGCGGGGCGATCTCATTGCGGTACGCCCGCCCGACGAGCGCGACGCCGAGAGGGAGGGCCTTGCGCCCCACCTCCCACATGCGCGGGAAGGCGAGGTAGCTCGATTGGGCGGTCTCGGGCCGGAGGTACGCCCGCTCCCGACCGGTGACCCCGAAGTCGAGCCCGAACATCATGTTGAACGCTCTCGGCACGCTGAGCGTGGATTGGCCGCACTTCGGGCAGGAGATCGCGTGAGAGACGACCAGCTCGCCGATCTGTGCCGGCGTCAGGCCGTCGACGCCTTCGGGTCGAACCTTCTCGAGAATGGTGTCGGCCCGGAAGGCCGCGTGGCACGACTCGCAGGTGACCTCGGGATCGGTGAAGTTTTCGAGGTGGCCCGAGGCCCGGACGACCGCCTCGGGAAGGATCTCGGCGCCCTCGATCCGGTAGTAGTCATCCGAGAGCCCGACGAACCATGCGGCCCACGCCTCTTCGATGCGGCGCTTGAGGGCCGCGCCAAGAGGGCCGTAATCGTAGAGCCCCTGCGCCCCACCGTAGAGTTCCGCCGTGGGCCACAGGATCCCTCGGCGGCGCAGGAGCGCGTACAGTTCGTCACTCTTCATTCGTCGCTCTCTCCCACGCTCTCCGCGTCCGTGATCGGTGCGGCGTGCCTAGCCGCTGGGACCATTAGGTGTTCCGTCGCTCGCGTCACGATCTGGTAGGCGGGATCGTCCGGCGGTAGGCGAAAGACGAGGGGGGCGGCCGGCCCTCCGGCCACGAGATGGCCCCGTTCCTCCTGCCCCAGCCAGCGCCACGGCTCGACCAGGGCCGCGCGGGCCAGGAACATCGCGCTCGCCGGCTCGTGGAACAGGCGGCTCGTGACGTAGGCGAACTCGAGCTCCCGCCAGATGGAGGGCGACTGGAGCATCGCGTTATCGGTGCCGATCAGGACCCGATTGCCGACCCTCTCCATCGCGCCGAGCAGCGGGCGGCGCCCGAAGAGCGCGTTCGATCGCGGGCAGACGGCGATGCTCGTGCCGGCGTCGCGGACCTGCTCGAGATCGGAGGGTTCCGCGCAGGTGAGATGGACCAGCAGATCGGGACGAGGATCCAGATAGGCGTCGGGAGGCTCGCGAACCTCTTCGCTCGCGTGCAGGGCGTAGAACTTCCGCTTCGCACGGCACACCGCGGCGACCTCCTGCCGCACCTCGGCCGACTCCTCGCGGGACGAACTGAGGCCGATCCCGTCGGCCACCTCGAGGATCCGTTCGACCTCCGCGCTCTCGCGCGGCCGACCGACAGGCCGACCGAGGATCACCACATGAACTCCGGTCCCTTCGGCCGCGCGTCGGAGCTCCCGGACCCCCGGCTCGCCTTCCTCCCGAAAATCGATGGTACCGGCGATCCCCTCATGGCGCATGCGGTCGAGGGCCGCGCGCATCGCGCGCCGCTTCGCTCCGGGCTTCGCTTCCGCGAGGATGCGGAACTTGTAACCCGAGGGAGGCGCGACGAGCTCCGAGAACGAGACGTTCGGGGGTTCGCGCGTCGAGACCGCGTCGCCCAGGTGCGTGTGGCCATTCACCGGGGAGGGGGTGACGATCCCGTGGATCTTGCGCTCCTTTCCCCGCGTGGAGTCCGTGCCGATGACCCCGGTTTCGACCACCATTCCGTGCGCGATCCGCACGTAGCTGGGACGCGCGCCTTCGGCGTCGAGGACCGCTCCTTCGACGAGCATCGAACGGCCCGGGAGGGCCGGGAACGCTTAACGCCGCCCGGAGCAAGGGTATTGTCGCTGGCGGGCTCGACGGGGGCGTGACGGGCCCGGCCTCGGCCGATCGGGGCGATCTCCTCGTTTCGGGGCACATCAACGTCGACCATTTCCTCTACGTTCGACGGTTCCCCGGACCGGACCGAACCGTACCGATCCTGTCGGAGCGCCGCGTTCTCGGGGGTACCGCGGCGAACATCGCGCGGGTTGCCGCGGGCTACGGAGTCCGGACCGGGTTGCGCGCCCGCATCGGAGGGGACTTCCCCCGAGAGTTCCTGCGGGTGTTGCGTGCTTCGCGTATCGACACGGAAGGGATCGAGATGGTCCGCACCGAGCTGACCCCGACCTGCTACATCACGGTCGATGACCGTCACGAGCAGCGAACGCTGATCGAGCAAGGATGCATGGCCGACGAGATGCCGAGCGGAAACGATGCTCGCCAGCGCGTGGTCACCGGCTACTCGTGGGTCCACGTGACGACCGGTCGGCCCCGCTGGCAGATTGCGCTCGCGGAGGAAGCTCGTCGTCGCGGGGCCCGGGTCGCCGCCGACCCGGCGCAGGAGATCCACTACCTTTGGGATCGCGGGACGCTGCGACGCCTCCTCGAGGTGTCGGAGATTTTGTTCGGGAACCGGCACGAGGTCGCCCGCGCGGTAGAGCTACTGCGACTCCGACGCGTCCGGGACCTCCTCGACGTCGTGCCACTCGTGATCGAGACGCAGGGTCGAAGAGGCGTTCGGGCCTACTCCCGCTCCGGGACGCTGGTGGTGCCTGCGGCTCAACATCGGAACGTTCGGAGCTTGGTCGGCAGCGGGGACGCCTTTCGCGCCGGCTTCTATGCGGGATGGTTCGATGGCCTTCCGTTGGTCGGCGCGCTCGAGGCGGGCACGCGAGCGGCCGCACGATGGATCGAAGGTCGGTCCGTCCCGACGATCGTCGCGGGACCAACTCCCACGCGGTGACAGCCATGGAGATGCGTCCGTTCGGGCATCTCGTGTCGGTGGAGCAGGCCTGCCGACGCCTCTTGCGCGCCGCGGTCCCGGTCGGATCCGAGGAGTCGATCCCGCTCGCCGACGCCGTCGGGCGGATCGCGGCGGAGACCGTACGGGCGCCGGCGCCGGTTCCGCCGGTGGACCGCGCGACCTGGGACGGCTACGCGTTCGCGAGCTCGAGCACCCGGGCCGCCTCCCCCGCTCGACCGGTCACGATGCCGATCGTCGGCGAGGTGTTCGCCGACCAACGCTTCCGCCGCTCCGTACCCCGGGGGTCCGCGGTCGCGATCGCGACCGGAGGCGAGGTCCCTCGGGGCACGGATACCCTCGAAATCTTCGAGCGCGTCCGACGACACGGCTCCCGCATTCGGATCGACCACCCCGTCCGCCCGGGGCGATACATCGCTCATGTCGGTGATGACTTCGCTCAAGGAGCTCTGCTCGCGCGCAAGGAAGAACCTCTCCTACCCTCGGCCCTGGGGAGCGTGGCGGCCGCCGGCTGGCCCCGGATCCGGGTCTATCGCGCTCCGGTCGTTGCGATCGTGCCGAACGGTAACGAGCTCCTCTCCCCCGGAGCGCGTCCCCGCCCCCACCACATCTACGAAAGCAACAACGCGACGCTCAGCGCGATCGTCCGTGCGGCCGGGGGGATCCCGCGACCGATGCGACCCGTGGTCGACGATCCGGGCCTGATCGAGGAAACGCTGCGCCGCGCCGCCCGTTCGAGCGATGTCGTGATCGCGACCGGGGGCAGCTCGGTCGGGGAGCACGACTACCTCCCCCGGATTTTCCCCCGTCTCGGCAAACTGCTGTTCCACGGGATAGCGGTCCGACCGGGCAAGCCGACGCTCGCCGCGCGATCGCGCCGGACCCTCTTTGTGGGCATGCCCGGGCATCCCACGAGCTGCCTGGCCAACGGCTTCTGGCTGCTTCTGCCGGCGCTGCGCCGCATGGCTCGTCTCCCGGGCCCCGGCTGGGTCGATCAATCGATCCGTCTCGCGTCGGATGCGGATCGGCTGACCCCCGGGCTAGCGACCGTGGTTCCGATTCGCGTGGAGGGGCATCGGGGGCATCCCACCTTCCACGACTCTCACGCCATCACGAGCCTCTCGGGCGTCAACGCGTTCGCCATCCTGCCGCCCGGGAACCGCGCCGTCCGCCGCGGGGAGCATCTCGTGGTCCATCGGCTCCTGCCTCCGTTAGGCGATCCCGCGTTCCCGGCCCCGGCCAATCGTTAAACCGATTCCTCGGCTGGAGGGTCCGTGGCCCACCGCAGGTCCTTGCCGATCGCGATCCTCTCGATCGAAGGGACGAACTGCGACGAGGAGCTGGCCACCGCGCTCCGGGAGCTCGGCGCGAACCCCGAGATCGTGCACCTCAAGCAGCTCATGGGCTTCGAAGTGCCGCGCGACCGACGGCGGCGGCTCTCGGACTACGCCGCCGCGTTCGTTCCCGGGGGGTTCTCCGCCGGGGATTACGTGCGCGCCGGAGCGATCTTCGCCGCGCGCATTCGGTCCGCGATCGGCCCGGAGCTCGAAGCCTTCGTCCGGGACGGGAGGACGCTCGGAGGCATCTGCAACGGCTTCCAGGTACTGACCGAGCTGGGCCTCCTGCCGGGTCGAGGTCACGGTCGATTGGGATCGCCCGAGGCGGCACTCCTGACGAACGACTCCAACCGCTTCGAGTGCCGACCGACCTATATCGCGTGGGACGGAGGTGAGTTTCCCCCGCTCGCGACGTGGCCGAAGGGCACGACGCTCTACGCCCCCTCGGCCCATGCCGAGGGGAAGCTGGTCCTGGCCGGGCCCCCGGGCGAGAAGCTGCGCGAACTGGAGGCCAACGGCCAGGTCGTGTTCCGGTGGGTCACGCCGGACGGGACTCCCGGGGGATACCCTTGGAACCCGAACGGTTCGGCCGGGAACGTCGCCGGGATCTGCAATCCCAACGGGAACGTCTTCGGGATGATGCCCCACCCGGAGCGCGCCTTCTTCCCACTCCAGCGGCCCGACTGGACCCGGGACGGCCGGACCGACGGGCTCGGCGATGGCGCCCGGTTCTTGGACGCGGTGCTCACCCACGCCGAGCGCCGGAACTAGGTCCTACGGTAGGCGCGCAGTACGCTGAGCCGCTCTCCTTCGAGGTCGCGCCGCGCGACGATATCGACCTCTCCTCCCTTCTCTCTCCAGTCGAGCAGGACCCCCTCGAGCACGCTCGGGTCCTGGAGGCTGGAGGCGATCACGAAGGCCGATGCGCCGGGAGCCAGGTGGTCGGCCAGATCCGAAAAGAGCCTCGCCGTTACGCGGCAGCCGTCGGAGCCCCCGTCGAGCGCGAGACGGTCCATCGGATCCGGGTCGGAAGCGGCCGGAGGGGTGGGAAGGTACGGCGGATTCGAGAGGATTCGATCGAAACGACCGAGACCGCGTGCTAAGTCGGTACGCACGGCCTCGATGGGAAGGCGATCCCGGCGTGCGATCCGCGCGAGGGCCCCGAGAGCGGCCCGGTTGAGATCGGTGGCCACAACCGTGGCGCCGGAACGCGCGGCCGTGAGCGCGAGAAGGCCGTTTCCCGTCCCCACATCGAGGACCCGGAGCCCGCGCGTGCCCCGGGCGAACGGTGCGAGCAGGTAGGTGTCCTCGCGCGGCGGGTAGACGCGCGCCCTCGTGTCGCTCATCGCTCCGTGTGGAACTCTCGCTCGGGCCTCGGGTTACGTTGACTTGATATCGAATGTTGCCGTATGCCGGCGGAGATATTGGCAGTGCCTCGTCGCGCGACCGCGCCCGTCAAGATCGGTATCACCGGCCTGCCGGGCTCTGGAAAGACCCAGACGCTCCTGCGAATCATCCAGCTCCTCGAACAAGAGGGGATCACGGTCGGCGGCATCATCACAGAGCCCATCGTGGAGAAGGGGCGGCGCACCGGGTTCCGCGTGGTCGATTGGCTGACCAAGGAAGAGGAGGTCTTCGCGCACGAGTCCGTGAAGTCCCGCGTGCGCTCGGGCCGGTACGGGATCAACGTTCACGCGCTCGAGGACCTCGGCACCCGCGCGCTCGCTGAGGCGCGGGCCGGCGCCGACGTCGTCGTCATCGACGAGGTCGGAAAGATGGAGGTCGACAGCGACGTCTTCACGAAGGCGATCGTGGAGACGTTGGACTCGAGCAAGTCGATCGTCATGACCCTGCACAAGAAGTCGCGCAACCCGCTCCTGCAGGACATTCGGCGGCGCGACGAGCTTCGGTTGCTCGAGGTCACACCGGTGAACAAGAACCTGCTCGCGTTCAAGGTCGTCCATCTCCTGACCGGCCGTGCCCACTGAACCGGCCGCGCGCGCGGCCTCGCCGTCGCCCTCGGTCGAACGTTACGGCGAGGGGAACACCGAGCTCTGGCTGCCGCCCACCGGCTCGAGCCGGGGCCCGGCCCGCCGTCGTGCGATCTTCTACAACCCCGCGATGGCGCTGGACCGCGACCTGAACGTCGCCTTCGCCCGCGTCGCGGAGCGACGGGGCAGCCCCGTCTGGGATGCCTGGGAGATGCTCGGAGCGACCGGCGTCCGAGGACTGCGTCTCGTTCACGAGACCGATGCGATCGGCGCATTGGTCATCACCGAGCGCGATCCCGACGCGCTCGTCGTGCTCCGTCGCAACGCCGAGTCCGTCGATCCGGATCGCGTGACGATCGTCGCGGGCGATGCGGCATTCGTCCCTCCCGGGGCACCGTTCGATTACGTCGATCTCGACCCCTACGGCTCCCCGATTCCATTCCTGCCGGCGCTCTTCCGGGCCCTCACGGACGGCGCGATCGCTGCCGTCACCGCGACCGACATGATGGTCCTCGCGGGCGTGACCGCCGGGGCGTGCCCGCGGATCTACGGCGCCCGGCCGGTCCGGGGTCGCCTGGCTCCCGAGTCGGGCCTGCGGATCCTCCTCGCGCTCCTCGATCGAGAGGCCCGCGTGCGGGGGTTCGGGATCCACCCGCTGCTCTCCTACGTACAGGGCCACCACGTGCGGACGTACTTCGCGATCGACCGCTCGGAGCTCGGCCGGACCTCGCCGGTGGGCGTGATCGATCCCGCGACGTGGAAAGGTCCTTGGATCGCCGGTAACGGCCCGTTTGGCCCGATGTGGCTCGGGCCGCTCGGCGACCCGGAGTGGGTGCGCCGGCTTCGACCGCCGCCCGTCGCGGCGTGTCCCAAAGAGACGGCGGCTTTCATCGCGCGCCTGATCGAGGAGAGCGAGGTCGACCGTCCGTTCTACTACGAGCCGAACGAGCTCGCGAGAAGGGTGGGTCGGACAGAGCCTCCCTCGGTGGACGCTCTCCTCGCCGCGCTGCGCGCTCGTCGGGCGCGCGCGGTGCGGGGCCACCCTCGCGCGGCCGCGATCCGCACCGATGCCCCCCGGGCGATCGTGGAGGAAGTCGCCCGTAACCTTGGGAGACCGGTCTAGTCCCAGAATGCGCGGGTACGGGCGTAGTTGCGCTCCGCGCGGACGAGCTCCGCGATGAACTCGTCGTCGGTCCGATAGAGGCGGGAGAGCAACCGGCGCGCGGTCTCGGGACCCACGCCTCGAGCCGCCAGCGCCCACAGGGCCCGTTCCCCGTAGTGGGCGACCAGCTCTGCCGAGGTGTACGCCGCGCGGATGAGCGCCTCCATCCCCTCGCGAGGAGGAGCGAGCGGACGTCGCCGCGCGCGGCCCGCCGCCGTCGTAGTCGGCTCACGGGCCCTCCACTTGCGCTTCGCGTAGCGCACCAATCGGTCGATCTCCTCCGTCCGTCGAGGGTTGATGGCGGCGCTCAGGGCGCCCCGGCACAGACGGCATACGCTTCCGCCCTCCGCGCGGTAGCGGTCCGGGGTCGTGGTGCGCGTGAAGCCGCAGCGCAAGCAGACGAGCGTGATCGGCTCTCGACCCAGCCGTTCGCGCAACGCCTTCAACAGGGTCGGGGGCGGGGTGTCGCTCTGAACTCGCCAGCGGAGCCGTTCGAGCGCGGCCTCCTCGATCGGTCCGATCGGGACCGGCTCGACCCGGAGCGTTCCGGACCGTATCCGCTCGAGCACCGCGACGGCATGGTCGATGTCGTGGCGGTCGTGCAGCGTTTTTTCGAGGGTCTCTTCGCCGAGCGGTGTTTCCCGGCTCGCGTCGAGGAGCGGCTCGAGGGACCGTAGGTCGCGGGGATCGGCACTCGGGGGGATCTGTCCGAACTTTCGCGCGACCGTCAGAAAGACCCACCGGTAGTCGAGACCGTTCGGGACCAGCCGCTCCACCAGCGGCGCGAGCTCTTCGGGAGGGAGTGCGAACGCGTCGGCGAGCGCCGGGCCGTCCAGCGCCACCGGCAGCTCGAGCACGATTGCGGTCGGCTCGACCGAGGCGATCTCCACTCGGCCCCCCAGCCGGTCGGTGAGCCGGGCCGCGACGGCCAGCGCGAGCGTCTCGTTGGTCCGGGTGCCGAAGCAGGCTCCGTAGATCACCACCCTCCCGCGGAGAGCGACCGTGACCGTCACATCGTCCGCGATCGCGCTCGCGGCCCGGGCCGCGTCCCTCCGCTCGGCGAGCCGCCGGCGTCCCTCGGGGGAGAGCGGATACTCCTCGAACGTCCCCGCGCGACGCAAGCGGCCGATCTCTTGGGCGACCTCGAACGGGACCGGGATGTCCTCGCCGGCCCAGCGAGGCTCCTGCCCGATTTCGTTCACCGCCTCGACCAAGAGCTCGTCCTCGCGGTGCTCCACGACCTTCCAGGTCCGCCCGTGGAGCAAGAAGATCTCCTCGGGCTGGGAGAGGATCTGGGTCAGCACGAATCGCTCGTCCAGGGTTCCGATGGGCCGGCGGCTGGCGATGTCCCGGAGGCGATAGGTCCGTTCGTCCGGGATCAACGAGAGCGTGGCGTAGAACCGCTGAAGGGTCCCACGGCCCGGGCCGAGCTGGGGGCCGACCGAACGCGCGAGGCCGAGCCCCTCGAGGTAGTCGAGGAGCTCGCCCCACTCGACCTCGGAGAGGCCGGCGGCGGGAGCGGCATGGCCCAGTTGCGCGACAAGCTCCCGCCGATCCACCATTCCCTGGGCCCGCAGGCTCGCGATGATCTGCTGCGCGATCGCGAGGCGATTGCGCGTGCGCCAACGGGTTGGCTCGATCTCGCCGGCCGTGGCCCGTCGGGCGAGCACCGCCGCCTCCTCGAGGTCGTCGTCGTCGAAACCGATGACCGTCCCGTGGATCGTCCGCTCCTGGCGGTGGCCGCTGCGGCCGATCCGCTGGACGAGGCGACCCACCTGGTGCGGGGAGCCCAACTGGATCACGTGATCGACCTCGCCGATGTCGATGCCGAGCTCGAGCGAGCTCGTCGCGACCAGGCCGCGCAGTCGTCCCTCCCGGAAGGCGACCTCCGCCTCCTCGCGGACCTCTCGCGAGAGCGATCCGTGGTGAACGGCCACCGCGAGGTCCGGCGCGAGGCGATGGAGCCGCGCCGCGATCCCTTCCGCGGTGGGCCGCGTGTTCACGAAGACGAGCGTCGTGCGATGATGCCGGATCTCCTCTTCCAGCTCGCGGAGGACCGGCACGAGGTTCGCGTCGGCCCGGAGCTCGGACACGACTTCGGGAGGTAGGGGATCCCGGTCGGTGCGCGGTCGCTTGGCCTCCAGTTCGATCGCCCGGCGCACCGTCGCAGACCGGATCTCGATCGAGCGGGGGTGCGGGCTGAGGAAGCGGGCCACGTCCTCCGGGTTTCCGATGGTGGCCGACAAACCGATCCGACGGACGGGTCGGCCGACCCACGCATCGAGCCGTTCCAGGGTCAGTGCGAGCTGCGCGCCGCGGTCCGAGGGTACGAGCTCATGGACCTCGTCGATGACGACGGTGCGGACCCCGCGGAGTGCCTCGCGCAACCGCTTCCCCACGAGAAGGATCTGTAGGGTCTCCGGGGTCGTGAGCAGAAGATCCGGCGGCCGGCGGGATTGGGCCAGCCGTTGGGCCGACGGGGTGTCGCCGTGACGGACCGCCGCGACGAGGCCCACATCCTTCGCGAGGCCGACGATCCGGTGCTCGAGGTCTCGATTCAGGGCCCGTAATGGGGTGACGTAGAGGATGCTGGTCGGGGGACTAGGGTCCTTCAACTGCCGCGAAAGCAGCGGAAGGAGGGCGGCCTCGGTCTTTCCGGTCCCGGTGGGCGACAGGAGGAGCGCGTCGGCCGAACTGCGAAGGACGGGAAGCGCCAGTTGCTGGATCTCGGTCGGCTCCTCGATCCCGCGACGCTGCGCCGCCTCGACCAGGCGTCGGTCCAGCGAGTCAAACCCCGATCCCTCCGACGCCATGCTCCGCCGGGGCTGCGCTCGGAGAAAACGCCGTCGGAACGCGGGCCGTCCCGACCCGTGGGCTCGGCCTTATACGCCGCGGGCCCTCCGAACCGCCCGATATCCGTCTCCTGAGGTCGCACAACGATGGCACGAAGGTCCGCGGTGGTCTTTGGGGCGGAGGGCTTCATCGGAAGCTACCTCGTCCCGTACCTCGAGGGCGCCGGGTTCACGACGTTCGCCGTGAGCCAGCACCCCATTCCTGCGCGCCGCCGCGTCCGAAATGCACACTACACTTCGGCGTGCGACGTGACCGATGCGCCGCGCGTGAACGCGGCCCTCCGCAGGGCGCATCCGAGCCTGGTCTTCCATCTCGCCGCGATGAGTTCCCCCACGTTCTCCTGGAAGGAGCCGTGGACGACGATGCAGGCGAACGTTCTCGGAACGCTGAACGTCCTGGAGGCGGTCCGCGCGCTCGCGCCCCGGGCGCGAGTGTTCGTCGCGTGCTCGAGCGCGGAATACGGCCATGGGCACCGGCCGGGGACCCCGACGGCCGAGACCGCTCCGCTGCTCCCTCTCCATCCCTACGGAGTGAGCAAGGTCGCGCAGGACCTCCTATCCTACCAGTACTTCGTCAACTACGGGGTCCGGACGATCCGTGGCCGGATTTTCAACACCATAGGGCCGGGGAAGACCGGCGAGGTCACGAGCGACATCGCTCGGCAGCTGGTCGCGATCGAACGGGGGGTTCGGCCCCCGGTGGTCCGGATCGGGAACCTGAACGCGACGCGGGACTTTACCGACGTCCGTGACATGGTGCGCGCGATGGTCTCCGTCACGCAGCGGGGGCGGGCCGGCGCGGCGTACAATCTCGCCAGCGGACGCCCCCGGTCGATCCGCGAGGTCCTCCGTCTCTTGATCCGGCTCTCCGGAACGAACGCGGCTTGGAAGGTGGAGAAGGACCGGATCCGCCCTACCGACGAGCCGTACATCGTGGGCGACGCGACCCGCCTGCGACAAGCGACCGGCTGGTCCCCACGCTTCGAGTTTGCGCGCACGCTGTCCGACATCCTCGACGCGTTCCGCGCCGTTCCATGAGCGCCCCGTCCGCCGCACCCCGGGACGTCTCCGTCGTCTGTCCGACCTTTCAGGAGGGCGCCTCGATCGCGACGTTCCTGCGGCGCGTCCGGTCGGCGGCCGCCGGGTTCGGCTCGGTTCGGTTGAACGAGCTCATCTTCGTCGACGACGGGAGCACCGACGGCACCCTCGATACGCTGAGGGAGGCGGAGCGGACCTGGACCTCCCCCCGCGTGATCCTCCTCGTCCGCGCCCGCAAGGCCGGTACCGTGTCGGCCCAGGTCCTCGGGATCCAGCGATCCACGTCGCCGATCGTCGTGACGATGGACGCGGACGGTCAGCACCCTCCCGAGACGATCGCCCGACTCGTCGAGGCATGGGAGCCCGGAATCGACCTGGTGGTCGCCTCCCGCTACGTTCCCGGGGGCCACGTCGAATGGGAGTTCGCCCACCGCGCGGTCATCAGCGCGGGAGCCCGGATGATCTCCCGGATCGCGCTTCCCGGTGCCCGCCGTCTCCGCGATCCGCTCTCCGGATTCTTCCTCGTTCAAAAGGACCTGGTCGCCGACCCGCCCCCCGCGACCCCCGGGTACAAGATCCTGCTCTACGTGCTCGCCGTGCACCCTCGGGCCACGATCCGGGAGATCCCCTACGAGATGGGCGTGCGTATCGCGGGCGAGTCGAAGCTGGTGCGGGGGGTGGGGTTCATCCCCTCGTTCCTGAACGAGGTGGGCCGGGACCGTCGGCTGGCGCGATCGACGCGGTCGCGAACCGGCTCAGCCGCCGATCCCCGGTGAGCCGGCCCCTCCCGGCGCGCGCCGGACCCACTTCGCGAACCGATGATAGTAGCCGCGCAGCGGCACGAAGTATACGGCCAGGACCCAGACGGGCCACACCCAGTAGTTGAGGTGCACGAAGAAGCCCGGGGCGCTCGCGTGCGAGCAGCCGCCCTGGGCTCCGAGGACGGCGCCGCAGAAGTAGTCGCTCGGGGACCAGAGGAAGAACGGGAGAATCCAGGCGAGGCTCACGCCGATCGCAATCCCGAAGTTCTTCCAGTCACGCTGGATCAGATAGTAGATCCCGACGAAGACGTTCGCGAACTGCTTGGTCCCGAGGGCGAGGTAGGTCGCCCATTTCTGGGGGCGGCCCGCGAGACCGACGAAGCCCACCGTCAGGAGCAACAGGGCCGGGAAGTCGTTGAACCCACTGGCGGCGAGGAGCGCGACGTACGGCTGGGAGATCGCGATGACGGCGAAGGGATTCTTGCGCACGAGGTATATCGTTCCGGCCCAGGTCGCGACCGCGAAGAGCTTGTAGCCAGTACCGCCGCCGAGGAACGGTTGGAAGAAGAGGAGGAGCGGGAGGTAGATGTACCGCACCGGGCCGACCTGGTAGATCGTCCCGTACTGAACGTAGGTCACGTAGATCGGGGTCGAGTACGGGTTCTGCCCGTGCAGCAGCGGCCCGATGAAATAGGGCATCGCATAGGGCTCGTCGGTGAGGCCGTTGCCGATGCCGGTCGCGATCGAGACGATCGCCAGGGCGAGTCCCGCGAACGCCACCCAGCTCGCGAACGAGGCCAGCGACAGGAAGCGCGAGCGGTAGACATACAGGGGATAGAACAGCGCCCAGATCCCCAGGACGGTCGCGGCCGAGTCCGAGATGATCATCCCGGGATTGTAGACCCCGGCGAGCCCGAGATAGCCGGCGGGGACGACGAGCCCGAGCGCCCAGAGCCCCGCGTGCTGGAGATAGCGACGTCGCTGGTTCGCCCGCGACTCCCCGGACGGGAGGGACGGCGTCGAGGGACGGATCATCATTCCGACTCCGTCGGAAGGCTCGACGGAGCGTGGATCGACCGGTGTCGGCCCGCGATCCACCGGTTCCAAGTGGTGTGGATCCAGTCGTGGAAGAGGACGTAGACCCAGAGGATCCACAGGTAGTAGTTCCAATGCGAGTAGAGGTCGGAGACCTGGCGCGCGGAGCTCGGCTGGGAGGCGCACTGCGGCAGGATGCTGAAGACGAGCGCCTGGCAGCCGATGCCGAGCGGGTTCCACAGTAGGAACGGAAGCGCGAAGGCGAGGGTAACGACGATCACCAGGCCCGCCGACACCCACCGACGCTTCAGGAGATAGTAGGCGAACCAGAAGACGTTCGCGAACTGTTTCATCCCGTAGGTAAGATACTCGACGACCTTCGACTTCGTTCCGGTCGTCCACCCTCGCAGGCTGAGGGTCATGAAGAACAGGACCAGCAGGTCGTCGAATCCGTTGGCCGCGATGAGAGCGACGACGGGAGACGCGAGCGCGAGGGATGCGAACGGATCCTTCCGCACGACGTAGACCATTCCCGCCCAACACGCGAGGGCCAGCAGCTCGTAGCCGATCGCCTGGGTGGGTGGATCGCCGCCCGCCGGGACCTGGAAGAACAGGAGCAACGGGAGGTACGTGTAGTACGTCGAGCTCGTCACCGGCGCCGACCAGAACCATAGGACGTGGGCCGTGTAGTGGATCGTGAGCAGGGTCGTGTACGGGTCCTGACCATGGAGCAGCTCGCTGAGGTAGCCCCAGATCGCGTACGGTTCGTCCGTCCCGTTGCCGCCGATCCCGGTGAAGATGCTGACGAACCCTAGGACCAGGCCGATGACAAACAGGATCCGAAGCTTCCGGTGCCAGTCCTCTCCCGAACGACGGACCGCGAAGAAGAGGCTGACCGAACTGAGGGTGGCGATCCCCCAGACGACGCTGAACGCGGTCGTGTACGTGCCGTAGCGGGAGAACAGGACGAGCGAGATCGCCGTGGCGACGAGGAGCGTCGTCGCCGCCACGATCTCCGGGAGATACCGCTCCCAGGTGCGCATCGCCCCCGCGACGGTCGTAGACGGTTAAAGGGTCCGGGACCGGAACCGCGCGCGCCGCGGTAGGGATGGGGAGTTGTATATCGGCCCGTCGTCTCGGCCCCGGTCATGCCGCCGCTCCACCCGACCCCGCGCGCGCGCCTTCGCGAGTCCGCGGACGAGATCGTGCTCCAGCTCCGCGGCGGAGGACCCGCCCTGGTCGCGATGTCCGGCGGCGTGGACTCGGCGTTGGTCGCTTCGCTGGCGTTCGAAGCCCTCGGGGAGCGAACGCTCGCGGTGACCTTGACGGGACCCGCGGTCTCCGCCCGCGAGGTCGAGCGCGCGGGATCGGTCGCCCGCGCGATCGGGATCGCGCATCGGGTTCGATCGGTCGACCCCCTCGCGCTTCCCGAGTACCGTTCCAACCCTTCCGACCGGTGCTTCTTCTGCCGCTCCCTCGAGACCCGAGCCCTCCGGGAGGTCGGAGAGGAGTGGGGCGCGGTCCAGTACCTGGACGGCGTGCATCGGGACGATCTCGCGGACGACCGGCCGGGCCGGGTCGCGATGGACCGCGCCGGCTTCCGCCACCCTCTCGCCGAGGCGGGATGGGGCAAGGAGGAAGTGCGCCGCACGGCCCGGAAGCGGGGTCTGCCGAACTGGGACGAGCCGAGCGATGCGTGCCTTTCCTCTCGCGTGCGCCACGGCCATCCGATCACCGCCGAACTCCTCGCTCGCATCGAGCGAGCGGAGACGATCGTGCGATCGCATGGGTTCCGTCAGGTCCGGGTCCGGGTGGAGGGGAGTTCCGCTCGCGTCGAGGTCGAACCGGAGTCGGTGCCCCGCCTGACGCGCGAACCGGTATCGAGCCGGGTCATCGCCGAACTGGAACCTCTCGGGTTCTCGCCGGTGGTCCTCGACCTCCATGGGTACGGACGCGCCCCACGGAGTGGCGCTTCGCCATGAACCTCGCTTCCGTTGAGCGGCCGGTCCTTCCGGGGCGCTTCGAGCTCGAGACCGATCTCGCCCCTCAGGGGGACCAGCCGAAGGCGATCGCCGAGCTCGTCGAACGCCTCCAGCGCCGCGAGAAATTCGTCACTCTCCTCGGCGTCACGGGCAGCGGCAAGACGTTCACGATGGCGCATACCATCGCGCGGCTCCAGCGGCCCACGCTCGTCGTCAGCCCGAACAAGACGCTCGCCGCCCAGCTCGTCAGCGAGTTTCGCGCGCTGTTCCCGCGCAACGCCGTCGAGTACTTCGTCAGCTACTACGACTATTACCAGCCCGAGGCCTACGTCCCCCAGATCGACCTGTACGTCGAGAAGGATGCTTCCATCAACGAGGAGATCGACCGGCTACGCCACCGCGCGACCCAGGCGTTGCTCACGCGCAGGGACGTCCTGATCGTGGCGTCGGTGAGCTGCATCTACGGCCTCGGCTCCCCCGAAGACTACCGGGCCAACGTCGTCGACATTACCGTCGGGAAGGAGGTGCGCCGGCAGGAGCTGCTCGAGCAGCTCGTTCGGATGAAGTACCAGCGGAACGACGTGGAGCTGAAGCGCGGGCGCTTCCGGGTCCGCGGCAGCATGATCGACGTGATGGGCGCCGGGGAGACCGTACACCGGATTGTACTCGACGACAAGAAGATCGCATCGATCACCGAGCTCGATCCGGTCACCCAGGAGGAGGTGCGGGAGGTCGGCCAGCTCGCGATCTTCCCGGCGACGCACTTCCTGACGATCGACGAACGCCTCGAAGGGGTCCTGAAGGAGATCGATCGGGAGAAGGAAACCCGGGTCGCCGAGTTCCAACGAGAGGAGAAGATCGTCGAGGCGCAGCGGATCAAGAGCCGGACCGAGTACGACCTCGAGATGATCCGGGAGACCGGTTATTGCTCGGGGATCGAGAACTACTCGCGCTACTTCGCCGGACGCAAGCCCGGCGAGCCGCCGTACACCTTGCTCGACTTCTTTCCGGACGATTTCCTCGCCTTCCTGGACGAATCGCACGTCGGCGTCCCGCAGCTCGAGGGGATGTACAAGGGGGACCGGGCCCGCAAGGACAACCTGGTCGAGTTCGGCTGGCGCCTCCCCTCCTGTCGGGACAACCGGCCCCTGACCTTCCCCGAGTTCCTCTCCCGGGTACCCCAGGCCGTTTTCGTCAGCGCGACCCCGGGGCCGTTCGAACGGAAGGTGAGCGCGGGGATCGTCGAGCAGATCATCCGGCCGACCGGCCTCGTCGACCCGCCGATCGAGGTCCGTCCCCTGAAGGGTCACATCGCGGACCTCCTGGGCGAGTTGAAGGCGACGATCGGCCGGGGCGATCGGGCGCTGGTCACCACCCTGACGAAGGCAACCTCCGAGGAGCTCGCCGACTACCTCGCGCGCGAGGGGATGCGCGTGCGCTACCTCCACAGCGAGATCGAGACCCTCAAGCGGATCGAGATCCTGCGCGACCTGCGATTGGGCCGCTTTGACGTCCTCGTGGGGATCAACCTTCTGCGGGAGGGCCTCGACCTTCCCGAGGTGAGCCTGGTCGCGATCCTCGACGCCGACAAGGAAGGATATCTGAGGAGCGAGACGTCGATCGTCCAGACGGCCGGCCGCGCGAGCCGGAACGTCGAGGGGCGGGTGATCCTCTATGCCGACCGGCTCACCGGCTCCATGGAGCGGGCCATCGCTGAGATGCGGCGCCGGCGCGAGGCGCAGGTCGCCTACAACGCCGAGCACGGGATCGTCCCCGAGACGATCCGCAAGGAGGTCCGTTCGCTGCTCGCGGAGGGGGAATCGGCTCCGTCCGGCGACCTCTCGGTGGAGGGGCTAGGGCCCAAGTGGAAGGCCCGCCTCCCCCTCCTCCTTGCGAACCTCGAAGAGGAGATGCGTCTCTCCGCCGAGCGGCTCGACTTCGAGGAGGCGGCGCGCATCCGGGACCGCGTGCGCGCGCTCCGCAAGGAAGCGGAGGCCCGACTGTCTCCCTCCTCCGCGCGCGCGAGCCGGCCGAAGCGATCGTAGAACCCATCACGCCGAAGGGCGGGACGAGCGTGTCGCGGTGTCGGGAAGACGGGCGCGCAGCCAGCGCACCACGTCGTCCACCCCGCCGACCTCCTCCGCGCCCGATCGCAGGAGTTCCTCGCGCAGACGGGTCGCAGCCCCGCCGGTGAAGTCCCACGAAGGTTCCCGGGGCATCGGGAGGAGCGCGACGGGGCGGCGTCCGGCCCATCCGGCGAGGATCGACCAGTTGGCGAGATTCCCGCTGCCCGTGGGGACCGGTGCGACGACGACCGCGTCGCAGGCCTCGAGGAGGGCTTCGAGGTGGCGCGCCACGGGAGGCGAGATCGCGGTGAACGGCATCTCGGTCGCCATCGCGACGCCGAGCCGTTCACCGAGCTCCGCATCCGAGTCGAAGAGGTGGACCGCGCCGACGCTGACCTCGAAGCCCTCGCGGGCCAGCCGTGGGATGAGCTCCGCGCCGCTTCCTCCTCCGGCGATCACGTGGACGCGGGCCATCGGCCGAGGCCCGACCGTCCCCGCCAAGGGAGGCCGGTCCATGGGGAGGACCGGAAGGAGGTATGGGAGCCCCGTCACCGGATCCCATCGCAGGTCGGCTACAATCCCCCAGACGTCGGCGAGAAGTTCCGGGGAGAGCACCTCCTTTGGAGTCCCCGAGGCGACACACCGACCGTGGCTGAGCACGACGATACGGTCGGCGAAGCGCGCGGCGAGGTTGAGGTCGTGGAGCGCGACCACTGCGCAGCGCCGCTCCTGACGCGCAATCGCTTGGACCCGCTCGAGCGCGTCGAGTTGGTGCCCGATATCGAGGAACGCCGTCGGCTCGTCCAACAGCAAGAGCGGAGTCTCCTGGGCGAGCACCCGGGCGAGGCGCACGCGTTGCCGCTCTCCGCCGCTCAGCTCGGCGATCCCTCGGGAGCGCTCTTCCCAGAAGTCCACGCGGCGCAGGGCCCGCTCCACGGCCGCGTGGTCCGCGGGTCCCTCGTTGGCGAACGGGGCGAGGTGGGGGTGCCGGCCGAAGCGGACGTACTCGAGGATGGAAATGTTCTCCCCGATGGGTTCCTCTTGGGGTGCCCAGGCGACGCGGCGCGCCCGCTCGATCAATCCAAGCTCGGGGACGTTCGCCCCTTCGACCCGAACGCTCCCTCCCTGGGGCGCGATCAGACCCATGACGGCCCTCAGCAGCGTGGACTTCCCGGAGCCGTTCGGTCCGGTCAGGGCGACGAGCTCGCCCGAACGGGCAGAGAGGGAGACGTCGGCGAGCGCCGTCCGTCCTCCATAGCGGACGGTCAGCCGGTCCACGCGCAGCGTCGCCGCGTCGGAGGCGCTCATGCGTCCAGGGCGCTACCCCCGGGAGCGCGGCGTCGGTAGAGCAAGTAGATCAGGAACGGCGCGCCGATGAATGCGGTGGGGATGCCCACCGGGATGACGATGGGGGGGATCGCCGCAACGGCGACGTCCCAGGCGACCAGGAGGACGATGCCTCCCATCAGCGCTCCCAGGGGCAGGACGATCCGGTAGTCGACCCCCGCGAGACGACGGACCAGGTGCGGAGCGATCAGCCCGACGAAACCGATAATCCCGGTGAAGGCGACTGCGGTGGCCGTGATCGCGGTGGTGAGCAGAACGGTCCACTGGATGGTCCGCTGCGGGCGCACCCCGAGGCTCTGCGCGACCTCGGGACCGAGCTGAAGGAGATTGATCTCCCGGGCGCGCAGGTAGAGCACCGTGCCCAGGACGAGCGTGACGCCGACGACCAGTCCGTCGTCCGACCAGGAGGTCGCCCCGAGGCTGCCGAGCAGCCAGAAGTTCAGCGAAACGTCCGACGAAGGGTTGTAGAGCAGCATCGCGGAAAGGATCGCCGAGAAGAACGTGCTCAGCGCGACGCCGGACAAGATCAGGACTGTCGGTCCACGACGGCTGAGCGTCGCCGCGAGATAGATCACCGCGCCCGGAATGATTCCTCCCAGGAAGGCGGCGAGCGGGAGGAGCGCCGCTTGGTGGGCCGGATCGACGTCGAGGACGAAGATCGCCGCCGCTCCCAGCGCGGCTCCTGAGGAGAGGCCGAGCAAGAAGGGGTCCGCGAGCGGGTTGCGGAAGATCCCTTGGAGGCTACCGCCCGAGATCGCGAGCGCCGCCCCGGCGGCGAGCGCGAGCACGAGCGACGGGACGCGCGCTTGCCAGACGATCTCTGTCCAGATCGCGCACTGGTGCGACGCGACCGATCCCGGGCAGGCGACCGACGGTACGAACCCACCCGTCAGTTGGTGAAAGAAGATCGAGATCGTCGTGGCGGCCGGGATTGGGACGGATCCGAGCGCGGTCGAGCCGACGAGGAGAGCGAAGAGCCCTACGACGATCGCGGGAACCAGCACGCGCAGCGGCAGCGGACCCCACCGTCGGGGCGGGGCGGCCTCCTCTCGCGGGACGGGCTCACCGGGCGGAGCGTTCACAAGGGTCCCGGGGCCGTCTCGCCCCGCCTAGGTCGGGTAGAGCAGGCTCTCCAGATAAGGCAGGGCGAGGATCATCGAGGGGTCGGGCTCGGACAGGAGCGTTACGTCGACGCCGACCTTCGTGGCGTTGAGCTGGCTCCAGTACGGGGCGGTCGCCCACGCGGAGGGTGTCTCGCCGCTGACCAGGTACGGGTCGTTCCAGGCCGTGGGATAGATGACGAAGTTTGGCTGGGTATCGAGGACGTAGGTCGCGTTCACCTCTCCGTACGGGACGGCAATGCCGGAAGCAAGGTTCCTTCCGCCCATGAACGTGATCAGTGAGTCACCGAACGTCCCTTGGCTGTAGGAGTAGTATCCGCCCGAGTCGAAATAGTAGGTAAGCAGGACCGACGGCAGCGGCACTCCGCTGCCGCTGGAGTAGCCCGTGACGTTCTGCACGAATGCCGAAGCGTTCTGGAGGGTCTGCGCGAGGTCCGCCGTGAGGGCGTTCGCGACGGCGGTCGACTCCGGGAAGATCTGCTCGACGATGCGGACGTCACCGATGATCCCTTCCAGCGTGTTCGGCGCGAGGATCACGACCGGTATGCCGTAGGTCTCCGTCAGCGTGTTGACGTCCTGCGCGCTGGTGATGGTCGAAGCAAGGACCAGCTGGGCCGACAGGTTCGCGACGTCTTCGGTGTCGAGACTGGGAAAGTCCGTAATGCAGCCGGAGTTGGTGAGGTTCCACCGAGTCGTCTGGTTGACCGAGTACTCGTTGAGGATCCCCCCCGCCTCCGACGGGGTGCAGCCGTAGCCGACGACATCGCTCCGTAGCCCCAAGCGGTAGACGATGTCCATCACGCTCGGGGCGAGCACGACGATCCGCGTGGGATTGACGGGGGCGACGACGGTGCGGCCCAGGTCGTCCACGACGGTGACCGAGTGCGTCCCTCCATTAGCGGCGCGCGGGGGATTCAGTGTGTAGTACGTAGCGGCGCCGGCCACAGCCGCCCCCGCGACGACGACGATCAGAACCACCGCCAGGGTCAGCGGGATCGCTCGGCGACGCGCGGCAGCCGAAGAGGGCGCGCTCAATGACATTGGATTTTTGTCATGCTAACTTGAACATAAGGCTTGCGCGACGCGGGCCCCACGGGCGTGGCCTTTAGAGGCCGGAAGAATCTACGATCGCTGTGCCGAGGGCCCCGCGGTCGACCGCCCCACCGGACCGCGGGCTCTCCGGCCTGCGACGCGGGGTCAGCGAGCTTCTCTTCCTGTATGAGTGCGCGACCCAGGATGTCCGCCGGCTCCAGTCGGTCGCCGACCGGCTCGGCCTCACGATCCAGTCTGCCTCCCATCTCCAGAGCGTGTTGCGGCGGCGGGGACTTCTCGATCACCGATCGGGCCGCTACCGACCCACGGCGGAGGGGATGGCGTGGCTCGAGCGGCAACTGACCCAACTGAGCGCCGACGTCGGGCAGCGACTGGGCCGCTTGAAGATCGTCCGGGTTGCCCGGGCGATCGCGAGCGAGGAGATGCCTTCGGGAGCGCCGGTCCATCTCGAGATGGTCCACGGCGTTCTGACGGCTCTTCCCGGGCCGGAGGGAGCGTCGCGGGGCGTGGCTCGGGACAAGGCACGGGCCGGTGATCTCGTCGAGGTCGCCGCCTTGGAAGGGATCGTTCCCATCCCGCGCGGGCGCGTCGTCGTCGCGGTCGTGCCGTCGCGCGATCCGGATCGCCCCGAGATCCGGCGCGCCGCCCGAGCGCTCCTGCGAGAGGTCCCTCACGATTGGACCGGCGCCCAGGGAATCGAGGCGATCTGGTTGTGCCGCCAGGTCGGGAGCGAGATGCCGCACCTGTTCGCCGTCGGAGCGGCGTGTCGCGAGGCGGCGAGCCTGGGCGCATCGAGCCTCGCGTTCGTCACCGACGAAGAGCTCGCCCGGTTCCTCGAGCCGATGACCGGTCCGGACGGGCCTCCGGTCGAGTTGCGACACCTCGCCGAGCGTTCCGGGCACTGACCGATCGGGATGGCGCGCGACGTACCTTCTTCGCCGAGAAGGATGCCGCGCGGAGCCCACGTTCCGGCCGGCCCGATAGATCAATTGTTGTGGCGCGTCAGCGGAAACCATATCTTCCCGTTGCTTCCCTCGGCGCGGCGGGAGGGAGCATAGGCTAATCTGGCAGACCAGCGGGCTCCAGTCAGGGCGAGCTACGAACTCGCCCTGTGAACATCGGGTCTGCGGAGGACCGCCATGCGGTCCGATGACGAGTGACTGGAGCGCGCGGAGAGACCCGCATATCGGGGTTCAAATCCCCGTGCTCCCACCCCCCTGCGGGCTCCGACTCCCGCAGCCAAACCGCGGTATGTCGCCTTCGGTCCTTGCCGGTGTGCTGCGTTGCAGGTACCGGCCGGCGACGGCACGGACCGTCCGCTTCACCCCGCGTACGAATACGCGGAGAAGGAGTTGCTGTCGAAGGGCGATATGTGGACGGATTGGCCATTCGGGTTACCTTGCATCTGGACGTTTCCCATGACGGAAAGGCCGGCAGAATCGCTTACCGAGGAGAACACGGCACCGGGCGGTGTGAGACTCGGCATGACCATCATACCCCCGTGGGGAGATTCCGGCGACTCGAAGATCCACTCGGACGACGGGAAGGAGGTCACCCCGGCGAGGGGGGTCCATGCCGGCGGGTGGTAGGTCGTATTGAAGCCGTTCTCGTCGACCGTGATCACTGCGAGGGCGCCGGTAGAGCTTCCGGAGACCTCGATCGTGATCGTATCTCCAAGGGAAGCGGCGAACGTATTCGTCCAGTTGGCCGGGCAGACCCCGTTGCACGGGGGACCTTGCGTGCCTCCCTCATCGAAGAGCGTCACGGAACAGCCCAGTTGAGAGCAGCTGACCGTCGCGCCCGCTTGCCAAAAGGGCCACTGCGTCGACCCCAATCGGCTGGATCCTCCCATGCCGACCCATAGGGCTGCGGTGCCGGTCCCTTGCCAGTCGGAAGCGGACGGTAGGGTGATTGAACCGTTCGCGGAGCTCACGGTCGTTTGGTCGATGTAGCCCGCCCAGTTTTCGCTGTCGACGGTCTGACCGGGCTGCGGGAAGAGCAGACCGTAGACGAAGAGTCCCGCGACGACCAGGATCACTGCGAGGGCGAACACCAAAATGCCCGTGACGTAGTTCCTCATCGACGCCCTCGGAGCCGTTGGTCAGCATTTATCAGGTCGTCCAATGCGCGGACCGGAACGCGGGACCGGTGCCGAACCCGGTGCTGCCAATCCACGGGATGTCCGAGATAGAGCGGTGATCAGCGACGGCGGTTCGGTGCCGACACGCCTCCGGAACTAGAGGGTTCCGGCCTTCGTCGGCCGAGGGGTCCTAGCCCTCTCGGCGGCTCGAAGGTTACTTTGACGCCGTACGCGCGGCCCGGAACGAGAGCACCGGCTCGGGGATCGCTCCGTCCTGTTCCCGGGAGCGTCCGGCGTCCCCTTCCAACCCCACGACCGGATGGGGGATCTTGCCCCGAGACGATCGGGCCTCCGACACCGTGGCCTCCCTCCACGGTCTCGTTCCGTGGAGCGATCGGGTTAGGAGAAGAGGATCCAGACCGGCCCGGTGAACTTCGAGGATGGAAACGTGAGCGTGAACGTGAGCGTGCCCGAGCCGAGCCCGGGGATCGTCACGCTATGCACGTCGCTAATGGCGAAGCTCGAGGTGTTCGTGCGAGCGCTATGGATCGTGCAGCTCGACGTGTTGAGGTTGCGGATACCGATCGAGATGGTGGCGACGTTCCCGACGTACCCCGACAGATGGTTCGGGTAATGCACGGTGAGGCCGGCACCGTACCCGCACGCGTCGGCCGGGGAGGTCGCGTTGAGCGACGTGATCTGAACCGAGTACGCGCCCGAGTAGAAGACGTAGGCAAAGACGCCGCCTGCAATCGCCACGATGGCGACGACCGCCACGACGACGAGCAGCAGCGATCGTCGAGGCATGCGTCGGGGGAACGGCACCCCACCGGTGGCGGCCCACGGAGGTGGCGTACGGGGGGGCGAAGGTGGGGGGAGCGGTGGCCCCATGGCTTCGGGGCGGGGGGTCGCTGCGGGACCCGGGCGCCCGATCTGGGAAGCCCCGCAGAACGGACAGTACTTCGCCCCTGCCGGGACGCTGGCTCCACAGCTCGGGCACCGAGACCCCTGCACGCCGGTGTTCCACCCTCGGGTGTATTTCTAGATGCGGGAACAATCGCGCGGGTTCGGGAGCACGCCCGTGCAACGAAACCGGCAACGTCCGGTCACCGCTGCTTCTATACTCCAAAACTCTGTCCTCGCGCTCCGTGACGAAGAAGGTACCCGGGCGTGCCGGGACCCTGCTCGCGCCGATCGAAGCCTCCCGGGCCCACGACGTTCGGCAGCGCACCCGGGCGCTCCGGCCACCGAGACCGACCGACTTCTGGGACCCTTTCTGGGAGCTGGGGGACGCCCTCAAACCGCACTTCGCTGCCGTCGCGAAGCGGGCGCATGTCACGCGCGTTCAGCTCCGGATCCTTGCGTTGATCGACGAACGGGGCCCACTCACGGGAGCCCAAATCTCCCGGCTCTTCGAGGTGAGCCCCGCAGCCATCAGCCTGCACGTCGAAGACGCCGTCGCGGCCGGTCTCGTCGAACGCCGTCCCTCGTTGCGCGACCGCCGACGGATCCTCGTCGTGCCGACCCCCAAGGGTCGAGCGACGTTGCGGGAACTCGAGCGGTTCCGCCGCGAACTCGGGCAGCGGTTCCGTCGTTCCGTTCCCGCCGGCGACTGGGCAACGATGGTCCGCGTCCTTACCACGATCTCCCGGGAGGCGCGACGGTTGGCCCCGATCCGCCCGATCCGCGGGTCGGCTCGCGCACGACGGGCTTCTCGCTTCCGATAGCGCTCCCGTCCAGTCCTCGGTAGCGATTAAGAAGGGAGCACCGTCTCCCGGCTGCCGGGTCCGGGCGTGGAGATCGAAGACGAGGTGGTCTCGACCGGGCCGTCCCAGCCGGGGCTGCCTCAGGCGCGCTACAGCCTTACCGTCAACTCCGCCTCGGTCTTCGCGGTATATGTCGCCGTCCAAGCGGTCGGGTTCATCGGTTCCCTCTTCGTCTACCGGTTCATCGGGGGCCACACCTCGGGTCAGGCCCTCTACGGGACCGTCCAGTTCTTCCTGCTGATCGCCTCGACCATCAACACCCTCGCCGACCTGCGGGTCGGATACGGCTACCAACTGCTGGTCGCCCGCGGACGCTCCCCGTACACGAACACCGGGACCTACCTCCTCCTGCGGTTCCTGCTGGTCGGCCTCGTGGGCCTGATCGTGCTGGGGTTCGGGGGCGTCAACGTCGCGGGTGCGATCATCGCCCCGACCACGCAGGACCTCGAGATCCTCGGGCTGTTCCTGCTCCTGCCCGTCTTCTGGACGCTCGAAGCGGTCTACCTGAACTACTTCACCGGAACCGGCAACGCGCTCAAGGGACAGTACCCAAACTTGGTCGAGGTTTTCGTCCGGACCCCGGTGCTGATCTTCGCCGCCCTGTTCCTGCCCTCGCTGCTCGGCCTCAGCTACGCGTTCGTGATCGGTGCGGCCGCGGGAGGCCTGTTCTGCCTTCCGGCCCTCTGGCCGCTGCTACGCCGATTCCGCAAGAGCGAGGCGGTCCTGCTCCTCAAGTTCAGCTGGCCTCTCCTCGGCGCGCTCGGCCTCTCCACGGCCGCGACGACCCTGACCCCGTTCTTCGTCCAAGCGTCGCTCGGGGCGGCCCTGCTCAACCAGTTCAACCTGGTCAATGGCTTTCGGATACTGCTGATCGCCTTGCCGACCGCGGTCGCGACGCCGCTGTTCCCGTACGTCGCCGCGCTGCACAAACGGCAGAACTACCACGGCATCCGCGACGGGATGTGGAACGCGATTCGCTACTCGTCGATGGTCCTGATTCCGGGCGTCGTCGCCATGACGGTCTACCGCGTCAATATCCTCCAGATCGTCAACCATTCCTATGTCGGAGGGGCGAGCGCGCTCGCGCTCCTCGCGATCGGGACGATCCCCGCCGCGATCGCTCTGATCCTCGGTACGGGCCTGGCGGCGATCGGATGGCGCCGCCTCGAATTCTACCTCACCGGCCTGCAGGTGATCCTCCTCTTCGCGATCTGCTTCGCTCTCCTGCCCCCGTACGGGATTCTTCCCCGGAGCGACGGTCTCGTCTCCGCCTCGATCGCAATCCTCGCCTCGAGCACCGCCGCCTTCGGCCTCAACGCCTGGTTCGTCTACCGCCTGATGCGCGTGCGCATCTTCCCGCGCTCGATCCTCTTCATCGTGCTGAGCGCGCTGATCGCCTTCCTCGCGATCTCGCGGGTGAACGCCTACCTACCCACCTACCTACGGAGCAACCTCGCGCTCCTGGTGATCGGTCTGATCGTCGGCACGCTGGTCTACACCCTCGTCCTCGCGCTCGTGGGGGAGCTCGCGAAGGAGGACGTCTATCGGATCGGGCGGTCGATGGACCTTCCGCGCGGATTGCTGCGGGCGGTGGCGCGGCTCTGCTGGCGAAAGGATACGCCCTACGTCGTCCTTCCGGTAGATGTCGCGGACGTTCCCGGCCTCACGACCGGCGATTTCCCGGACAACGAGGAGCCCCCCGGCCCCCTGCCGCCGTAGACCGGGTCGGGATTCCGGCCTATCGCACGGAGGAGGTCATGAGCACGCGACGCGCGAGGGCTTCGACGACCTCGGGTCGGTCGTTCGGGGGCGGGACCCGACGATAATCGATCCCCCGCTCGACGGACGCTTTCTTCACCACGACGTCCAGGTCGTAGAGCGTCTCGAGGTGATCGAAGACGAATCCTGTCGACGCGACGAGCTGCGTACGGGCCCCCTTCTCCTTCCAGTCGCTCATCACATCGACGATGTCCGGGCCGAGCCACGGCTCGGTGGTGTTCCCCGGGCTCTGGTACGTGAAGCTCCAGCGCTCGAGCCCGGCGGCCGCAGCGACGGCCCCTGCGGTGGCCCGGACGAGGTCCGGATACCGGTCCCCCCGATCCTGAAACCGTTGGGGGAGGCTGTGCGCGGAGAGGATCACCGCGGCCCGAGGATCGCGGACCAGAGCGAGCGACCGTCGGATCTCCTCGGCCCAGTAGCCGATCCAGCTCGGGTCGAGGTTCCAACCGGCCCGGAGGTCGACGGAGACCGGCTGCGGCGAGGCGCGAATCCCTTCCGCGACACCGGCCCGGTAGGGTTCGATGATCCATGGGGAGTCGTACGGGCTCAGTGGGACGGCTACGAGTTCGGCGAACCCATCGCGGGCCGCGGCCGGGATGACGTCGCGCAGCCACGGCTTCCAGTGCTTCATGCCGAGGTAGACTCGGCTGCCCGGGCGTTCTCGCTGGATCCGGCGCTCGAGCTGGTCCCGGACCGACGCGAGGATGTGGTTCTGCGGAGAGCCTCCGATGATCTCGTAGCGACGGACGTATTCCGCCACCATTTCCTCGCTCGGCGCCGTCCCATGCAGGACCTCGGTGAGGTACCCCGGCAGGTCCTCCGGTCCGGAGGGGCTGCCGTATCCCATCAGCAGCACCCCCATGGGCCTCGGTCCGTCGGTCATGGCGCGGCTCCTGACATCGGGTAGGCGTGCACGAACTCCACCAAATCCCGGACCCGAGCCGGATCCGTCGCGGGGTACACTCCATGGCCTAAATTGAAGACGTGCGAGCGACCGTCCGGAACCTCGAGCAGGACCTGCTCCGCCTCCCGTTCGAGCGCCGCGGGAGCGGCCAGCAATGCTCCGGGATCGAGGTTTCCCTGGAGCGCCACCTCCGATCCCACTTTCGCCCGGACGCGCCCGAGCGGTTCGCGCCAGTCGACCCCGAGCGCGTCCTCCCCCAAGCGCCCGAGGCGCTCGGTGAGATGAGCCGAGGCCGTGCTGAAGTAGATCGTGGGGCGGCCCGTGCCGCGCAGGGCGTCGAAGATCGATCGCAGCGGGGACTCGAGATGGTCTGCGAACGTTCGGACCCCGACCGCGCCGACCCAAGTATCGAAGATCTGGAGCGCATTCGCCCCGGCCCTCGACTGCATCGTGAGGTAGCGGACGGTCATCTCGGTGAGATGCCCGATCAGCCGGTCGAAGGCAGCCGGCTCGGCGAATATCATGCGCTTTGTCTCGGCGTAATCTCGGGAGGGGCCGCCCTCGATGAGGTACGAGGCGAGGGTGAACGGGCCGCCGGCGAAACCCACGATCGGCCGATCCGTTCCGGCGGCGTGGAACCGTCGGATCGCCTCTCCGACGAACCCCGTGTCCCGCTCGGCATCGAACGTCCGCAGATCGTCGACCGCCCGAGCCGACCGGATCGGATGGGGAATCACCGGACCCACCCCCGGGTCGATCGTGAACTCGATGCCGAGGCCGGCGAACGGAAGCGTGATGTCGGCGTACACGACCGCCGCATCGACGTCGAACAAACGGACGGGCTCGAGCGTGACCCTCGCGGCGAGATCCGGGGTCCGAGCGAGCTCCAGGATCGGATGGGCGGCGCGCAGCGCGCGATAGCCCGGGAGATAGCGCCCGGCTTGGCGCATGAGCCAGATCGGGCGTCGGTCCACGGGCTCGCCGCGCAGTGCCCGAAGGAACCGTTCTCTCACAAAGGTCTCCCGGCCACCGAACGGAACGCTTGGGCGAGCGCCGCTCCCGCCCGATCGATCTCCTTCGGCCCGTACGCTGCCGAGACGAACGCCGTCTCGAGCGTCGAGGGAGGGAGGTAGACGCCGGCGGCCAACGCGGCGTGGAAGAAGCGCGCGTAGCGCTTTCGGTCCGATCGTTGGGCGTGCGCGAGCGAGCGCACCGGCCCGTCCGAGAAGAACAGGCCCAGCATGGATCCCGCCCGCTGAAGGCAGAACGGGCGAACGTTCGCGGACGCGGCGCCGTCCTCGATGGCCTGGGCCAGCCGGGCGCTCGCTCGCTCGAGCCGATGGTACACGCTCGGGCGCAGCGCATCGAGCACCGCCGCGCCGGCGGCCATCGCCACCGGATTGCCCGATAGGGTACCGGCCTGGTAGACCGGGCCCAACGGGGCGACGACCTCCATCACCCGACGCCGACCTCCGTAGGCGGCGACCGGCATTCCTCCTCCGATGACCTTCCCGAGGGTCACAAGATCCGGCTCCAGGCCTAGCTCGGGGGCGACGATCCCGCGTCGGAGGCGGAATCCGGTGATCACCTCGTCCGCGATCGCGAGCGCGCCCGAGCGCCGGCACCAGCGGGTGATCCGGCGCAGAAATCCCGCGACCGGTGGCACCACGCCCATGTTGCCGGCAATCGGCTCGACGATGACGGCGGAGATTCTTCCTCCTTCCCTTTCGAACAGTCGATCCAGAGCGTCCAAGTCGTTGTACGGAAGCACCCGGGTCTCTCGGACTACGGTCCGGGGCACGCCGGCCGAGTCCGGGAGGGTTCCCGTCGCGACGCCGGAACCCGCGCGAGCGAGGAGGCCATCCGAGTGGCCGTGATACCCCCCGGCAAACTTCACGATGATCGATCGGCCCGTGAACCCGCGGGCGACCCGGATCGCGCTCATCGTCGCCTCGGTCCCGGAGCTTACGAACCTCAGCCGTTCCGCTTCGGGAACGGCCGCCCGGATCCGCTCGGCGAGCTCGTGCTCCCGCGGAGAGGGGGCTCCGAAGCTGAGCCCGTCGCGGACCGCGGCGCGCACCGCCGAAACGACCGTCGGGGGCGCTCCTCCGAGGAGGTTCGCTCCCCACGAGTTCACGAGGTCGAGGTACCGTCGGCCGTCGACGTCGACGAGTTCGGCGCCGCGGGACGACGCGAAGACCACGGGAGTGCCACCGACCGCTCGGAACGCACGCACGGGGCTATCGACCCCCCCAACGATCGAGCGCTGCGCGCGACGGAACAGTGCCCGCGACCGGGGCCCCGGGACCGCCGGGCTCACGGCAGACCTTCGGCCAGCTCCAGCATGCGCGCGGGACTGACCTTGAGGCAGGTGAAAATCGGGGTCTCGAGCTCCGTGTACCGGCTCGCCTCGCTCGGACGAAGCTTTTGGACGAGATCCAGGAACTCCCCCGGCCATTCCGCTTCGAACGCGAGGATGAACTCCGGGTCATCGAGGCCGAACGAATAGCCCGTGTGGATCTGGACGCGCGGGAAGTGGTGACCGATGCGGAAGTGCTCGCCCATCATCCGTTGCCGCTCCTCGAAGGGGATCGAGTACCACTCGCGCTTTTTGACGAACGGATAGACGAACAGGTACGGCAGGTCGAACGGCCGGCGCCGACTACCGTCGGAGGCGGACACGGCGTGTTCGCCGAGGTATTCGGAACGCCGGGCCATCCCGAGGTACGAGTACGCCGACGCCAGGTACCCTCCCATCGGGGTACCAAGGATACGGGCGTGGAATTCCTGGATTTGTCCGAGGTCCGGGGCGATCATCCACAGCGCGAAGTCGGCGTCGCCCCGCGTCCCGACGGTGGAGTACGTGCGCAGGATCAGACCGGGCGGTGGCGCGTCGAGCAACGCCGAGAGCCGCTCACGGCCGGTCCGCCGCTCCTCGGCCGGGAGCCGCCGCCACTCGGGCTGAAGCCGGTAGAAGCTGTACTTCACGAACTCGCGTGGCCCCTCGTCCTCGGGCTCCTTCGCCGGCGATCGGGTCCCGGACATCACCTCGCCCCCGCCCCGGCCGCGATCTGCCGTGCGAAGTACGTGAGCACGAGGTCCGCTCCCGCCCGATGGATCGCTCCGATCGACTCCGAGATCGCCGCGGGCTCGTCCAGCCAGCCCCGCGACGCGGCGGCGCGGATCATCGAGTACTCGCCGCTGACCTGGTATGCGGCGAGGGGCAGATCGAAGCGCTCGCGGGCGCGGGCGAGCAGATCGAGCGCCGGCATCGCCGGCTTCACCATGAGGATGTCCGCGCCCTCCCGCGCATCCCGCGCGAACGCGGCGAGGGCATCGCCCGCGCGACGAGGGTCGATCTGATACCCGGCACGATCGCCGAACGACGGCGCCGAGTCCTCCGCCTCCCGGAACGGGCCGTAGAACGCGGAGGCCAGCTTGGCGCTGTAGGCAAGTATCCCGACGTTCGAGAACCCCGCCCGGTCCAGCGCGTCGCGGACCGCTCCCACCTGATGGTCCATCATGGAGCTGGGGCCGACGAATTCCGCACCGGCCCGCGCGTGGGCGACCGCGATGGACCCGAGCCGATCGAGCGTCGCGTCGTTATCGACCTCGTCACCCCTACGGACTCCGCAGTGGCCGTGATCGGTGTAGGCGCACAGGCACACGTCCGTGAGGACCACGATTTCCGGAGCGGCTTCGCGGAACGCTCGGGTCGCCAGGGCGACCGCGCTATCGTCCGCGTCCGCCTCCGACCCTCGTGCGTCCTTCCGCCTCGGGATCCCGAAGAGCATGACCGCGCGGATCCCCTCGTCACGCAAGGCTCGCGCGAACGCCACGGCGCGTCCGGCCGAGATCCGCTCGATCCCGGGCATCGCGGCGATCGGCACTGCAGGGCCATCCCCCGGACCGACGAACACCGGGTAGACGAGGTTACGGATCGTGAGCGTGGGCGGAGCGACGAGGTCTCGCACGGCCGCGCGCACTCGAAGTCGACGCGGTCGATGCCGACGCGCGGACGCGTCGGCGCTCATCGGCTCCATGCTCGAACCATCGAGAAACGTAGTAGGTTATCTCTTGTGTCGTTACTCCCCCGATACTTCGGGCTCCGTGAATCCCATGGCCTCGCGCCGCGCGCCGGGTCCGTTCGCCCAGGACCCACACCGGGGCCGCCCGGCTCAGCGAGCGTAGACCGACGCTGCCTAATGCCGCACGGAGGGCCGAAATTGCCGAAGGGCTGGTCATGATCCAAGCGTCGGAGTCGGCGAGTGCGCGCACTTCCCGAGAAGTCAGTCGGCCCCGGGGGCACACGGAGTAGCTCACGAGGTCCAGCACTCGGTCGCCCCGCCTTCGGAGCGTCCGGGCCACGCCCGGGCCGGCTCGGTCGCTGCGCGGATAGACGACCGAACGCGGTCGGGATCGGCGCAGCGCTTCCAGGATGGGAAGCGCCCCCAGCCCGGCAGCGTGATGCGCTTGGAGGAAGCCACGGGCTCGAAGAGCCCGCGCCGTCGCCGGGCCCGCGGCCCATATCTCGAGCGAGGGACCTTGGGCGCGAATGAGCCGCGACAGGGGACGAACGAACGCCGTCACGACCTCGGAGCTCGTAACGACCAGAGTGTCGAACGCCCCGAACTCCGCGAGCGCCCCGCGTAACAGGGACACGGGGCGCGGCCGGAAGTCGAGGACCGGGATCCGCACGAGTCGCACCCCGATCGCGCGGAGCCCCTCGTCCAGTCCGGGGAGAGCGTCCGGAGCACTGACGAGTGCGACCATCGCCCGCGGAGAGGCTGCCATGCGGCTACCGATACGGCGCGAGGAGGGTTTGTGCTCCCCCCCGATTCAGGTCGGCCACGACGCGGCGAGCCACCGATCGCGGGGAGCGGGGGCTCCCGATTGCCTCGGCCGCGACCGTCCTCCGGCCGTCCGCGGAGAGCACCTCGGCACGGAGCGTTAACCGGTCACCGCGAACCCTTCCGAGCGACCCCAGCGGCAGGTTGCAGTTCGCGCCCAACATCTCTGCCACCGCCCGTTCGGACTCTACGGCGGCTCGGGTCGCCCGATCGTCGATCGTACGGAGCGCTTTCCGTAGGGACCGCTCCTCTCGTCGGGTCTGCACCGCCAGCGCTCCCTGCCCGGGCGACGGAAGGAAGCGGGCCACCGGAAGGCGTGCGGTGATCCGCGCGGTCTCGTGAAGGCGTTCGAGGCCCGCCCGGGCGAGGACCACGGCGTCGACCGTTTTCGAGCGGACGTGTTCCAGTCGAGTTCCGACGTTCCCGTGGATCTCCCAGATCCTTAGATCGGGCCTCCAACGTCGCAGCTGGGCGCGTCGACGTACGCTGCTCGATCCCACGCGGGCCCCCGAGCGAAGGGGCCAATGACGGGCCACGACGCACTCTCCGGGGTCCGCCCGACGGGGGTACGCCGCGATCACGAGTCCCGGGGTATCCCGGGCGGGGAGGTCCTTGGTCGAATGGACCGCCAGGTCGATGTGTCGGGCGCGGAGAGCACGCTCGATCGTTCCGGTGAAGTCCGCGGCGGCGGCTCGTCGGTCCCCGGCCGTGGTCATCGGTACGATTTCGAAGGACAGCTCGCGGCGGGTTCTCCACAACCGTCGTACGACGAGGTCCGTCTGAGCACGGGCCAGCGGGCTCGACCGAGTACCGACTCGGTAGACCCGACTCACGGTCCGCCGGCGGGCCCGAGGATCCGGGCCGTCATCGCGAGCAACCGCTCCCGTTCCGGTCCGGGAGGGAGACGTCGAAGCTCATCGAGGGGGGTCCGCAACATCTGTCGGACCAAGCGTTGGGAGAAATGGTCGATCGCTTCTCGCTGCGACGCGGTGAGCCGCCCGAAGTACGGCTGCGCGCGTTGGAGCTCCTCGCGGCGGATGGAGTCGATCGCCCGCATCAGCGCGTCGACGTCCGGAGAGCCCAGTTCCTTCGAGAGCTGCTCCGAGCGCTCGAGGGCTCGGGCCCGAGCGACGCGGTCGAGGACCGCGGAGTCGGCCGGAGGGGGATGACGCAAATGCAGCTCGGCGAGATCGACCAGCCGGATGCCCGGCAGTTCGGTCACGCGGGGGTCGATGTTCCGCGGCACCCCGAGATCTACGAGAACGATTCCCCGATCGCGGCCGATGAGGTCGATCGGACGCAGGATTCTCTCCCCCGCTTTCGCGGCCGCCACGACCCCATCGCACAACGGCAGTTCCGCCGCGATCGCGTCGATCGGAGCCGCCCGCGCGCCGTTCGCGCGGAGGAAGTCATCGGACGGTGGCTTGTGACGATAGAGGATGGTGGTGCGCGCGTACGGACCGAGCGCCTCGACGACCTGGGACCCCACGGTTCCGGCTCCCACGACGAGGACGCGGGGGAACGGTCGAGCGATTTCCTCCAGCAGCGTGGTCGCCGCGATCGAGGCGATCGATCGCCTGGAGGCGGCCGGTCCCTCCCCGTGGTCCGTAGCGTCGATCGCCGAACGAAAGAGATCCCCGAGGACGCTGCGCGGGTGACGGGTGTGGATCCGGCGTCCGGCGGCGCGAATCTGTTCGCGGACCTCCCGCTCGCCCCACGCGAGCGACTCGAGCCCAGCGGCCACGCGATACAGGTGATGGACGGCCTCCGTGCCGGTCCACTCCCTCCACGCGTCGGCGCGGCCCGGGAGGGATGTCCGGAACGAAGCGATGGACACGTGGTGAAGCACGACGCACTCCACGCGATGGCACGTACGCACCAGTGCGAGCTCCTTGAGCTCAGGATGCTCATTCCAAATGGCGGTGAGCCGGTCGGGGCTGGTCTCCTTCGTGACGGCCTCGAGCTCGTCCAGAGAGGCAGTGGACAGGCTGAACTCCAGGACGGACAGGGAGAGGCCCTCCGGGGGTCGGTCCCAAGCCACGTCGGCCGATGAGGACCTGGGAACGGAATCCGTTGAGAGGGCCACGGTTCCGGCGAACTCCTCCACCGATGGACGGAGCGTTTCCGCCTTTATTCGGGGATGTATGAACCACAGCGCTGACCCCAAGGATACGGATCCGCCGAGGGCCGGGGCGAGCCTGCCCCAATCCCGCCGGCTGAACCACATTCCTTCGGATCGCTGGGCCGTTAGGAACGCCGAGGAGAGAGCCCCTGACACGGTAACGCACGGGACGGCGCCCGCCGGCGAATGTCGCTGCCTACGTCACGAAGCCCTTAAGTCCCAGTCGTCCTCGTTTCTCTCGGAGAGTTACCATGTTCGCTATCGAGGTCAAGCCGGCCGCCGCCCAGCAGGTCAAGCAGTTGATGGCCGGGCAGAAACCCGGCATCGGGGTACGCGTCTACGCCCAGCCCGGCAGCGGGAGCTGCGGGAGTGGGTGCGGATGCGGCGCGGGTCCGGCTGCGGCCTCCTTCGGGATGGCGTTCGCTAAGCCCCGACCCGACGACGAGGTCGTGAACGTCGACGGGCTCCAGGTCATCGTCGACCCGTCCAGCGTACCGCTCGTCAACGGGGCCGTCATCGACTATGTGGAGGACATCCACGAGTCGGGGTTCAAGATCACCAACCCGACCCTTCCCGTCCCCGACGAGGCGGGAATGGCTGGCGGCTGCACTTCTTGCGGATCGAACTCGGCCAACGGTGGCGGCTGCGGTTGTGGGTAGGGTAGAACCGCACGTTCGCTCCGTAGGGAGCCGCCACAAGTTGCGACGGACCCACCACGCGGATTGGTTAGGTTTGTCCAGCGCCGTTCCTAAGTATCGCGCTCGGCGTGCCGCGCTCCTCCCATGAGCGCGGAGCCGCTTCGCAGCCACGACCTTCGGAAGGTCTACCAGTCCCGCGGGGCGCCGTCGACGACAGCCCTCGCCGGTGTCTCCCTGGAGGTGCACCGCGGCGAACGCGTCGCCCTCCTGGGCCGGAACGGGGCCGGCAAGACCACGTTCCTGAGGATTGCGAGCACGCTCCTTCGCCCGACCTCCGGCACGATCGAGATTTTCGGCCATGACGCGGACCGGGACCCGGAGCTCGCCCGACCGTTGATCGCGGTCGTGCCGCAGGAAGGGAAGCCGTTCTTCCACCTATCCCCCTACGAACAAGTGTACACCTACCTGCGCGCCCGCGGCTTCTCGCGCGAGGTCGGGAAGGCACGGACCGCGGAGGCGCTCGAGAAGATGGGGCTCACCGATATCCAGGACCGTCTCGCGATCACGCTCTCGGGCGGGCAGCGCCAGCGAACGATGGTCGCGACCGTGATCGCGACCGAGGCCCCGCTCCTCTTCCTGGACGAGCCGACGATCGGGATGGATCCCTTCGCGCGACGGGCGGTGTGGGATGCGCTGCGCGAGCTCACGCGCCGCGGATCGACGATGCTCCTGACC
The DNA here is from genome assembly GCA_021844945.1 of Thermoplasmata archaeon. Lineage (GTDB taxonomy): Archaea > Thermoplasmatota > Thermoplasmata > Lutacidiplasmatales > UBA184 > Lutacidiplasma. The sequence continues at coordinate 113,023 of JAKBSJ010000004.1, forward strand.
ACCCACTACCTCGACGAAGCCGAAGCGCTCAGCGACCGTCTCTACATCATCGACCGGGGCCGGGTCCTAGTGAAGGGGACCGCCGAGGAGCTCAAGGCGTCGGTCGGGGGGACCCTCAAAGTCACGCTCGCGAAGGGAGCGGACCGTCGTCCGCTCTTCGAGTCGTTCGGCGAGTGCGTGGTCGACGGGAGCTCCTGCACCGTGATCGTCTCTCCCGAGAAGCTCGGAGAGTTGATGGCGGTCGCCGTCCGGGAACAGCTCACCGCCACCGTGGGCCCCGTCACGCTCGAAGAAGCATTCCTGAGGTTTGTGGGCCGATCGATCAATGAGGACGACAACTGAAGGCGCGGCCCCCGCGCGCTCGCGGGCGTTCCGAGGGCTCCCGGCGTTTTTCTGGACGGAGGTGCTGGTCCAGGCGAACGAGCTCACCGCGATGGCCACGAGCATGGTCATCCAAGGGGTCGTGCTCGTCTTCGTCTGGATCCTAGACCCCTCGCTGCTCGGCATCGCCTTCGTCGGCGCGCTCATCTTTTCGATGTTCACGATGGGCCAGCGCCTCCTGAACGAGGCCGCCTACATCCGAATCGACCACAAGGCGAACGACCTCTACCTCGCGAGCCCGCTCTCGCCCGAGGGGTACTTCCTCGGGATGGCCGGCGGGATCCTCTTCGTGTACATCACGCCGGTCATCGTGATGGGGATCCTCGCCGAGATCGTCGTACGCTTCACGTTGCCCGAGGTCGCCCTGCTCCTCGCGCTGTGCTTGTGCGTGTGGATCTCGAGCGCATCGATCGGATACACCTTCTCGACATTCTTCCGGGACAACCGGGCGATCTGGGCCTACGCGAGTCTCTTCTTCACGACGTTCGGGGTGGTCTTCCCGGTGTTCTACCCGCTGACGGCTTTTCCGGCCGGCCTTCAGCCGATCGCGCTCCTTCTCCCGCCGAGCGCCGCCGCGAGCCTGATGCAGGCAGCGATCGGTGCGATCCCGGTGGTGACCTCGCGGATCGTCTTTGCGGCCCTCGCCCTGGTGGCCGAGACGGCCGCGCTCTTCGGGTTCGCGATCTACTGGGCCCGTCGCACGGTCCGGGAGGGTTAGCGCATGGCGAGCCGCTCCGTCGACATCGTGGAGGAGGCGAGCCGTCGCCGGGGCCACGCCCTGCCGGCCTTCGCGATCGTCGGCTGGAGATGGATCGGCCGGAACCCGGCGGTCGCGATCGCGCCCATCCTGCTACCGTTCATGTTCCTGTTCTTCCTGCGCCTCATCGGTCCGCAGTACTTCGCGCTCGAGATCGCCGGCGCGATGCTCTTCACGATGCAGAACATCGGCTCCTGGACGCTGGGCGACAGCGCCGTCTGGCGGATCGAGTGCTCGCTCCAGGACCTCTTCGTCGCGAGCCCGCTCGGGCGACTCCGCTACCTGTTCGGGATCGCGTTCTCGAACCTGATCGCGATGATCCCCGCCCTCGCGATCCTCGGGACGCTCCTGGCCTGGCAGGTCACCCAGGATGGAGCCGTGTTCGGGGTGTACCAGCTCCTCGTGCTCGTCGGGAGCCTTTTCGTGCTGTGGGTGCTGTTCAGCGCGATTGGGATCGGCATCTCGAGCCGCATCAAGACCCAGCGGGCGATCTACCCCGTCGGCAACCTCACGTTCACCGTCCTCGGCATGCTCGCTCCGCTCTACTACCCCATCGCGATCCTCCCCTCGGTCTGGCAGGACGTAGCGCACTTCGTCCCCACGACCTATGCCGCCCTCCTGGTCCAGGGAGCTCTCGGGATCACTCCGCAGCCGGTTACGAACATGGTCGTCTACGCCGGGCTCCTCCTCTTCAGCGCGGCGGTGGGGACCTGGATCGCCCTACGGCTCTACCGGTGGCGAACCGACTGATGCTCCCTCGGCTCCCGACCGCCGTTGGTGGGCGCCGGACCCCGCGCAGATCGGACCGATCGCGGGTCCGAGCTCCGTTGGGCCTACCCGTTCCCGTTGCGCACCAAGGAGGTCGGGATGAACGCGCGGCCTCGCAACGAGACACCGCGGGTGCGGCCCTACGGCCCCCCGAGGGCTTCTGCGGGCCGACCGGCGCCCGCGGGCCCGCCCCGTCGGGAAATAACTATCGGGCTCCCGACCCGACGACCCGCGAGCAAACGTTCAAACACTCCCTCGACCTAGGACCTTTGGTGGCTGCGAGCATCGAACCCGGTCCTTCCTCGGTTTCTTTCGGTACCGGCCCGCCCGCGGCAGCTTCGGTCGTTGTTCCATTCCTCTCTCTATGCGAGGGAGGACCGTAGGAAACCTGCAACGATGTGTCCGGACGAGTTTGACGAGATTCTGAGCGCCCTCGATCGAGAGACCGCGCGCATCCGCGTACGGGCGGAGCCCCGAAGATACAACAAGCCGGCGACGGTGATCTCGGGATTCCCTCCGGGCGTGGATTTGGAGGAAACGACGCGCGCGCTCAAGAACCGCCTGGCAACGGGAGGTAGCGTCGTGGACGGGGAGGTCTACCTGCAGGGGGACCATCGCGCCCGGATCCGGGACGAGCTCGCCCGGCTCGGCTTCGACCCGGAGACGATCGAGGTTTCGGACGCCGCGCTACCCAAACGAGGACGGCACGGGTAGCCACGGTTCCCTCCTCGGCGTCGGCCCGCGGTCGAGGTTCGTTCCGATCCCCGGCCGGGGATTGGGCTCATATGGCCAGGGACTCCCACGACCAGGTGAGGGGAGGGCGCGCCGGCCCATGCTTGCGCTGAGCGCATACAACATGCACGGCCCCGCGGGACCGGCACGACCCGACGAACGTATTAGCCCTCATCCCACCACCTTCTGATCACCATGAGCGAATACGCCCATCCCGAAGTCCTGGTCGACACCGACTGGGCCGAGAAGCACGCGAAGGATGCGAACGTTCGGATCGCCGAGGTCGATTACGACCCTGCGGCGAACTACGAGCAGGGACATATCCCCGGATCCGTGCTGATGGACTGGCGCAAGGACATCAACGACCCCCTCTCCCGGGACATCGTGTCGAAAGACGCGCTCACGGCCCTCCTGCGCAGGGCCGGGATCAACGAAGACACGACCATCCTTCTTTACGGGGACTTCAACAACTGGTTTGCGTCGTTCGCGTTCTGGGTCTTGCAGTACTACGGGATCAAGAATGTGAAGCTGATCAACGGCGGTCGCAAGAAGTGGATCGCCGAAGATCGACCACTCACGAAGGAGGTTCCGAGCTATCCGGCCGGCCGTATCACGGCGGCAAGCCCAAACGAACACCTTCGCGCCTACTTGGACGACGTGCGCAAGGAGCTCAAACACGTCCAAGCCGGGAGAACGGTCCTGGTCGATGTCCGTGGGCCGAAGGAGTTCTCGGGCGAGATCACCGCCCCGCCCGAGTACCCGACGGAGCACGCGCAGCGCGGGGGCCACATCCCCGGCGCGAAGAACATTCCCTGGGCGTCCGCCGTCAACGACGACGGGACGTTCAAGTCGCGGGAAGAGCTCGAGGCGATCTACGGGGGCAAGGGCGTCACCGCGGGAACCCCCACGATCACCTACTGCCGGATCGGTGAGCGCTCAAGCGTGACGTGGTTCGTCCTCACCTACCTACTAGGCCATGAGAAAGTACGGAACTACGACGGATCCTGGACGGAGTGGGGGAACCTCGTGCGAACCCCGATCGAAAAGCCCTAAGCCGGGCTACCCCCTCCTCCCTCCCTTCGGGGCGTCCGGGGCACCGGGTGCTCCTCCTTCCGGACGAGGAACGTGTACAACGCATCGTCCCGGCGGGTGGCGAGCACCGCGTGCCCGGTCTGATCCGACCATCGCTGCATCTCGATCGGGCTCGTGGTGTCGTCGGTCACGAGCATCACCGCGGTGCCGGCCGGGCGCCGCGCCAGTTCGTCATTGAGCTGTGTCAGGATCGCCGAGCACTCCACGCCAATCTCGAACATCTGAACGTCCGGGGTCTGGGGCCAACAGCGTATTCGATCGTGCGCAATCCATTGCGCTACGCGCGCGTGCACCGCTTCAGCGGTCTCGAGTCCCGGGGGCGGGGCCGCCCCGGGCGGGGGGCGCACCCTCGCGAACCAACCCTTGCCGTACGGATCGTCGTTCAACCAGCGCGGGTGCATCACGAGATCGGGATTCTGCGACACCCAGTCTCCGGCGACCGGGGTCCTCACCGGGCCCGTAAACCGAACCGTCTCCACCATTCCGAGCGAGCGGCCGCGTTCGATGGTCGGGGTAAGGGGCCGAAACGTGACCCGGGTGACCGGCCCGATGAACGCCACGAACGGTGCGAGGAGGCCGATGGTCCACGTAGCATCCGCTTCGGACCGCCGGGCCCAGACACGATTGTCGATGTCGTACATCCGGTCTTCCGGTAGCGGGCAACCGTCGATCTCCACGACGAGACCGAGCCGGCGTGGCCACTTACGGATTTGCCACTCTCCGCGCGCCGAATCTAGGTCGGTTGTCCCCTACCCTGCTCTCCTCGGCCGCTCACGACCCCGGTTGGGCCCTCAGCGATGATTACGGACCGGGTCCCCCCGTGGGTTCGAGAACGCGACGTTCTAGCTCGGCCCCGCCACGGCCGCGCTCAGCACGGAAGGCGGGGGCGTCGTACCTCGTTCGAACGCATCCCGCGGTTCTGAGCACGCCCGGCACGTTCGCCATGCGCGCCGCACGCTTCGGGAAGTCGGCCCGTCCTGGGGGCCTCCTCCGGGTGCTGTATTCTACGGTTACCCCGGGAGCACCGCCGCCTCTTCCGCCGCGGCCGTGCTACGCTCGATATGAAAGACGCACGCCTCGTCACCCTTCGCGATGCACTCGGTCTCCTGACAGGAGACCGGCGTCCCTAGGAGACCGCTAAAGAAACCGGCCAGCATCCCGCGGACGGCCTGGCTGTAGGGCGAGGCAGCGCCCGTCATTCGGTAGCATTCGAAGTTCTCGTGGGCCCGGATCGTCGCCGTGCCCTTCTCCATGTCGGGTTCGAGGACCTCGAGATTGCCCCAACCCATCGACGAGGCCATTCGCATCGAGTAGGCAATGTGGCCGCGGAGGAAGTCCCGGCCAAAGAACCGTACAGCCTCTTGGGCGAGCTGCTCGCCGAGGTATACGCCGAAGTCGTAGACCAGCACCGCGCCCCCCGACCCCATCGCCGTCCGCATCCGCGTGAGGGCTTCGCGGAAGCTCGAGGCCGAGAAGAGGAGCACCCGCCCGGCTTCCGAAACCCTCGGCGGGAAGGAGTCATCGATGATCCGCCCCTCGACGTCGCTCTGGACCCGAATGTGTCGGACGGACGGGACCGCTCGGAGTGCCGCTTCGAGCTCTTCCGGCGTCATCGGCGACTCGATCTCGGCGAAGATATGGCCCTCGGCCGTGCCGGTCCTCTGCGCACCGTTCGAGATGCTGACCGCGAGGAGATTGACCGCCTTCTCGGGGAGGGCCTCGAGGGCGGCTCGGAAGCTCCCCGGCTCGTGGACCAGCCCGAGCGTGATGTGCACGATCCGGCCCTTCTCCCGGCGGAAGTAGACCGGAATCGGCTTCGGAGTGTGCCGGTGGGAGTGTGGAGAGGGAGTATGGTCGGAGACGGTCACGGCTTCCCCACCTTCTCACCCATATTTCCCACTCGTCCCACGCGATTGAGGCAGCTCGAATCTCTTCATCGACGCCCCAGCTCGACAGCGTCTTCGGGTTCCGGCAACGGTTCCGTCATTGGATCACCAACCCCGGACCCGGCTCGATTCGGAAGGGATGGGACTCGATATCATGGACGGCTCCTCGGTGTTTCTCGACACGCAGGGTCCGTTCAACGGCGCCGCTCGGGTGGACTCGGCGATGCAGAACGATCACCCCCGTCACGAAGTACTCCTCAATGGCGGTATCGCCACCGTCGAGGCCAAACTCTTCGGTCAGGAGCGTGAGGCGGTTCATCCGGCTCAGGCCACGGAGGAAGTCCCGGACCTCTTCGTAGCGGCGGACCGGGACGAACGGGCTGACGGTATCGATCACGATCCGTTTGGGATTGTCGAGTTGTACTCGTGTGAAGAGTTCCTCTAGCACCCGGTTTGACGAACGCCTCTGCGCCTCGGGGGTCGCGTGACTCTGGATCAGCGTGTCGAACGCGTTCGTCAGACTGAGGACCGTAATCATGCCCTTGCGTACTTGGGCGCGGAGATCGAATCCCAAGCTCTCGGCCAATGCGACCTCTTCGGCGGGCGTAGAATTGGTCGTCACCAGCAACCCGCGCTCGCCGCGATGGGCCGCGGCGATCAGGAACTGCAGGGACAACGTCGTCTTCCCGCACCCGACGTCGCCCACCACGAGATAGATCCGCCCGTCGATGAATCCGCCTCCCAGGAGCGCGTCCAGCTGAGCGCAGCCCGTACTCACGTGGCCCACGGCGACCGGAGTGGAGACGAAGGAGCGCACGCGCTCGCCGATCTTCTGGGCGAGGTCTGCCTCGATAACATCCACTCCATATGCCTCTGATAGCCGTCGCCCGTCGTCGGCGAGGGGAGGAACGACCACGAGCGAGGGACGCAGGTTGGCATCGGGCATGTCGCTGACTTTCGCGTAGTGTCCCAGTACTTGAAGTCGCCCGGGCCGGGTCGGGGGGGGAGGTGCCTCTACATCGAACACGAATTGGCGTCCTTCCCGGCGCGCTAGAATATCAAAGTAGTGTTCGACTCCAGACTTCCCTTTGATGGATGCGGGAATCTGAACTTCGTAGCCGGCATCTCGTAGGGCTCGCCCGACGGAATCTAGGACCGACACTACGGGTGGTAGCTGGTCCCGCTCGATCTCGAACTGCCTCTCACTCCCGTTCGAGGGATGGAGAATGCCCTGCTGGCGCAGGTTGGCAATCGCGTCTCCAACGGGAATACCGAGATAGGACGCGTGGGAAACCGGTACAACGGTCCCGCCCTCCACCTTCACAACGTCGGCGACCGCTTCAGGGCTGCGAAGTATCTGGTAGAGCAAGAGATTGGAAGGATCGGACACGCTTTCCTCTTCGCTATCGACGCCCAAGGTCCTTCACGGGAAATACGAACCATTCGGCCCGTAGCTCACCTGGGGTCTCCCTTGGTCTCCTTTCTCGATGCCATCTCTCTGGAAGAACGGCTAGGAGCAAGTTTATCACCGCACAAGATTGAACGCGCATTTTTCATAGCCGTCGGGCGACTGTGTGAGATAACTCGCTGCACCACATGCTATCTTGGGAACGGGGAGGAGCGGGAATTCCAAGTATTTTAACTCTGTCAAACCGTAATCATGCTACGGGCTATCACGACATTGCTCGAGGTCAAGTGGCTCCGGCGCGGTCGGATGACTAAGTAAGCGACTCCAGCTTACGACCGCCAGGAAAGACGTCCAATCGGGGGCGCGGACACCGGATGGCTCCTCTCCTCTCTACGATCAGGTGCCCTGCTTCGCGCTCTTTAGGGAGGGTGGCCAGAAACTTCCTGCACTGATTAGTGGACCCCAGGGATGCGGGTAGTAAGTCAATGCGCCATGTCCAATGGCGTGGCTTTGGGTTCCCGGCGGCCGTTACACACTATAGGCCCTCCCCAGGGAAGAGCTTGCTCGGTAGATTGGTCGCCGGCTTCCGACATGGGGTTCTAGGAACGGGCCGACACCGGTCCAGGCCATCGTAAGTGTAAACGGATGGTTTTGGAAGCCCGTTCTGTAAAGGCGAGGAGGCGGAACGAGTAGGCGAACCGTTTGGTCTTCTTCCCGGACGAAACTCTCGCCCCCTTCTCCTCGTCCTTCTCGGTCGGAGCAGGGGAGGGATCCTTCTTGGCCTCCTCCCTCTCCTTCGTTGCTGGCAACGGGCCGGCACCGGTATGCTTGGGTCTCCGACACAGGCGGCGTTGCATTCCATGGCCAAAGCCGACCAGTACGGTATCCTTATATACTATGTTGCTTAGTTACAACTAAATACATGGGTCCTGAAAGTGCTTTCTCGTAGATTTCCCCCGAGTTTTCTATTGAGTTTTCTCTATGGCGTACATGTGGCCCCGCAAATCCCCGCGAAACTCGGAGTAGTTGCAAAAGGTACTCGCTTTTGCAACAAGTCGAGCACCCGCGGGCCATGGCAACCGCTTTAGCGGGATTCTTCCCTGGATTCCTGCATGGGACGCCCCTTTCGTCCGAGCGACGCGAGCCGGTTTCTCGAGCAGCTTCGTGCGGAGCTCGCTCGAGATCCTTCAATAAGCGGTCAAGTCGGCTCGGACGCGCTCTGCCGCCGGCGGGAGTGCTCCTGTGAAGCGTTGTCCGAAGGCGGTGCGGGCGACGTCTCCGAATCGGTCCATAGCGGCTCTCCGAGCAGGGGTGAGTCCCTCGCGAAAGAGGTGCGAACCCAGCCGCTGGAAGATGACCCGATCCCCTCGCAGGTAGGCGATCAGCGGGACTGTCTCATGGGTTTGAGGGTCGATCACGTCCAACCTGAGGCTCTGCATCCCGCACGACTCACCGAGTATCAGGTCGTCAGGGTTTAGAACCTCATCGCGCGCGCATGAGAACCGTTCTTGGCGACATGTAACTCATTTGCACGATAAGATATTCATTCGGACTCCCTCTCCCGACTGGTGCGAGTCGCCGTTCCCTTGGTCCTCGCTCCCACTGAGGTGAGTGAGTTCCGACGCTGGGCACGCGATCGCTCGTCCCCTTACCGCCGGGACCTCCGCGTTCGGATCGTCCTTGCCGCTGCCCGGGCCGAGTCGAAAGATCAGATCGCAGAGGTTCTCGGAACCCGTCCCCACACTCTCGGCCCTTGGTGTCGGCGTTTCGCTCTGCTCCGACTGGAGGGACTTCGGCGGGACCCACCACACTCCGGCCACCGACCGCTCCTGTTGCCGGAAGTGGTACAACGGATCCTCCCCGCCACTACCTCCGAGAAACCTCGAGGCAGGGCCGATTGGTCGACCTGATCGTTGGCCCGACCCCTGGGGGTGAGCCACATGCCGGTTCAGCAGATCTGGCCTAAGCCCGGACTCCAGCCCCACCGAACCTTGTCGTTCAAGTTGAGCAGCGGCCTACGGTTCGTAAGAAAACTCATCGATGAGGTGGGGCCCTACATACACTCGTCCGAACGGGCGGTGATCTTCAGCCTAGACGAAAAGCCCCAGCTGCAGGCGCTCGAGCGGACGCCGGTGGTCCTTCCGATGGCGGACCAATGGTGGGGAGGCCGACCCCACGACTATCGGCGCCATCGGAAGATCGAACCGTATGTGGCGCTGAGCACTCTCGATGGTCACGTGACCCACGCCTTCTATCCACGCCACCGCCACCAGAAGTTCCTCGGGTTCCTGTGGATTCTGGACCAGCAGGTACCGACCGATCTGCCCGTCGGGGTCACGCTCGACAAACTGAGCACGCACAAGATCGATGAGGTCGAGCGGTGGCTCTATCGACACCGACGATTCCATTTCGTGCCGACGGGGGCGTCGTAGATGAACATGGTCGAAGAATAGTTCACCCAAATGGAGGAGAATATCATCTATCGAGGGAGTTTCACGAGCGTTCCCGCCCTGAAGGAGCCCGTCGCGGCGAGCGACGGCCGCGCCGAACCCCGGGTCTGGACGAAGGGCTCGACCACCATCCTCAAGAGAGCCGCGCGGATCCGACCGCGAATGGGACCCCCTCTGTTAATTTTGAGTCGACCAATCAGTAGCCGATTTCGCAACGTCCCCTCAGCGGTTCCCCATCTTCAATCCGACGACCTACCCTCCTGGCTTCCCGGAGGAACCTTTCTCGCGCGGTGGCGACGTGCGTCTCGGCATCCTTGACCGCCCGCACCATTTCGTCCAGCTCCCGATCCTGGCTCAGCTCTCGGAAGACCCTCTCTAGGCCGGCTTCCGTTCCCAATTCTGGAGATTCCACGGGGAAAGAAGCCTCCTCATGGGGCCTAGCGTTCACGGTGTCCCCCCAACGGTTGCAATCTTGGGCGATCTCGGATGGCTCGGGAGTTCCACTAGCGGATGCCTTCAATCTCTCCCACATGTACAGGGCCATCTCGTCCGTCGGAGACCCTTCCGCTTCGGAAGATTCGACCGAGGGGCTCCCCCTTGGCGGCGTCCTCAGCCGGAGAAGCACTTCACGGATCTTGGCCAGTAAGAGGGTTCCCGCCGCTCCCTGGATGGGCCGTTGGAGGCCCCCCCAATGGCGGAAGAACTCGCCCGTGAACGGAGCCTCTCCGGTGAGTCGTCGGCTTTCCAATAGAGCCACGTCGAGTTCGTTTTTGGCTGATTGGACCAACGGATAGGCGGCAATATGCTCAATCGCCTGCCGGACCGTCTCACGCGCATCGTCGCTTCGCCCGGTGACTAGAGGCTCAGGATCCAAGAACAGCTTTCCCAGCTCGTGCGCGTGAGCCTGCCGCTCGGCCGGGGAAGGGAGAGCCGAATCCCGTAGCGGACGCCTTCTCTGTTGCCGGAACGTTCGACCAATGAGAGCTGCGAGCGCTCCCTCCCCTTCGTCCTTCAACGACATCTTGCTGCGAATGAGTCCTTCGAACTCTTCCCGCTCCGTGTCGTCAGGAATCAGGCCGTCCAAGCCCGCAAATCGGTTCTTGCGAGCCAGGATCAGTCGGCGAGCGAGTGCCTTGGGGCTATCGATTTTCCATACCTGCGCGAGGTGGAGAATAGTCTCCTGAACTCTTCGGAGCCTAGGCGTAGTGTCGCTGCCTTGGTCCTCCTCCCGCGACATTTGTCTCCGTGTCGCGCGATATGAGTTCCGAGAGCGCCTTCGGGCTCACGCGACAAACCACCGAAAGTTCGACACAATATTAACTAATGCAGGGTCTGCACGAAAGAGGCGGAGTCGCGACTCGCCAAATCGAGGCGGTTCTACAAGGGTGTGGGGACCCACGACCGGGGTTACTACCGGGTGGGCTCACCCTGAGTCACGAGTTGCCGCGTAGACAGTTTGAGCGTGAGGCGTTCCGAGACGGCATCACGCGCGTGCGCCCTTCCCCTCGGCGCCAAGATTTATACGATGAGCTAGGACCTCGTGCGCCGGAGACGATTCCCCAGAGTCTTACCAATCGCTGTGGGTGGCCGCGATGATTCTGGTCGGATGGAGTAAGGTGGGGAGCATTCCGCTAAGCTGGACTGGCGCCGAATGCCAACGCCGTTCGACCGCCGTCGCGGGCCGTACCGCAGTCCTGGTCCTCCTGTTGGTAGCTCTCTTCCTCCTCTCTAGCGTCCTAGCTCCGATCGGACTTGGCCCAGGGTCTAACGCGACACGAAGTGGGGCCGCCGTCCCGAGGGATGCCCTCGCGGTGACCGCTTCAGTTTCCTCTCCTTCCCAGGTGGGAAGCTCGAGCGGGCCAGCGGTTGCTTCCTTCGGCTCCGCCGCGATGCCCGATTCGCCCTCTTCCAGCGGTGGCTCCCCCACCGGACGGAATGGACCTCCGGCTCACGCCTCGGTGGATTCAATCCCCCTGGCACCGCCAGACTCCGCAGCCTCCGTCGCCTCTCCGAGCTCCATCAGTTCCCCGGCGATCGATGGGTCCGCTACGAATCACTGCGGGGGATGCGGGAATCTCCATCTCTCGCTTACCACGACGCACAGCAACGACCTCCTCGTGGTCGTTGTCACCGACTACCAAGATAGCAGACATCTCTCTGCCTCGGATTTGAGTGACAGTAACAGTCTGACTTGGAGTGAGAGAGGAACCGTACTCAACGTAGGGAGTCTCGACGAGTACGTGTTCTACGCATTGAGCAGTGCTAGCGGAAGTGATACGATAACGATCCACTACCCAGACGCGGTGAGCCCGCAGGACACGAGCGCCCTTGCCTTTGGTGTCTCGAACGTGGACACGCCTTCTCCCTGGGCCTCTGGAGGCCCCGTACCGAACTCAAGCGGAGGCAGCAACACGGCTTCGGCGAGCATTTCGACGACCACCGCTGAAGACCTAGTCTTGGGGCTACTGGCTACGAAGCCGGTTAACACTGTCGCACCGACGAGCGGTTTCAGTGCTGTAACCTCCCAAGTCTCGAGTGGCCATACCCTGACGTACGGGGTGTATGCGCCGGAGCCTTCCGCAGGAACCTACACGCCAGGGGCCACTCTCAGCTCTACCCAAGAGTGGGCCTTTATCGCAGATGCGGTCGACCCCGCGCTGGTGCAAGGGACCCCCTCGGCGACGCGGAACCCGGTGGATGTGCTCCAGGCGACGACGATCTCGACGACGGCGGCGACCGGGGGGTCGGGAGGGTACACGTATGCCTGGTCGGGGACGGTGCCGACGGGGTGCACGCTACCGAGCGGGACGAACACGACCTCGTTCGGTTGTACCCCGAGCTCGGGGACCCAAGGAACGTACACAATCACGGTGACGTATGGGGACTCGAACGGGAACTCGGTGCAAGACTCGTTCACGTTGACGGTAGACCCGGTGTTGAACGCCCCGGGAACTCCGACGGCGACGGTGAACCCCGTGGATGTAGGACAGCAGACAGTGCTGACGGCGACGGCGGCGACGGGAGGCTCGGGTTCGTACACGTATTCGTGGAGCGGGCTGCCGACGGGGTGCAGCAGTTCGAACACGTTGACGCTGGATTGCACTGCGACGTCGGTGGGGTCTGGGACGTATACGATTACCGTCACGGCGACGGACGGGAACGGCCAGACGGCGACGAGCGGTGCATTGACGTTGACGGTGGACCCGGCGCTGACGGCAGGGACTCCCTCGGCGACTCCGAACCCGGTCGACTCGGGCCAAGCGACGACGGTCTCGACGACGGCGGCGACGGGGGGGTCGGGGGGCTATACCTACACTTGGTCGGGGTCGGTGCCGACGGGGTGCGCGCTACCGAGTGGGACGAGCACGACCTCGTTCGGTTGCACGCCGAGCGGATACACAAGTCCGGCGACATTCACGATCACGGTGACGTATGGGGACTCGAGCGGGAACTCGGTGCAAAACTCGTTCACGTTGACGGTGGACGGCGCGATAGCGAGCCTGACGCTGACTCCATCGTCCGGGCCGAGCGGGGTCACGGTGACGGCGACGGTCGCCGGGTTCGCATCGACGGACACGAGCATCGCGGTGGCGATCGGATCGACCACTCTGTGCACCATCACCGCGAGCGGAGGGAGTGGGTCGTGCACGTTCGTCCCCACGGGCTCGAACGGCTTCTCATTCAGCAGCGGCGGTACTTCGAACACGGTGACGGCGACGGGAAACAAGGCGAGCGACACGGCGACGGCGACGTTCACAGGGACGGTGACGAGCCTGACGCTGACTCCATCGTCCGGACCGAGCGGGATCACGGTGACGGCGACGGTCTCTGGGTTCGCATCGACGGACGCGAGCATCGTGGTGGCGGGGCCTACATCGGTGAAGCTGTGCACGATCACCGTTTCTCCCGCCGGTTCCGGAAGCGGATCCTGCGGTTTCACCGCGAACGCGGGTAACGGGCTCACGTTCAGTATCAGTGGGGCCGCGAACACGATAACGGCGACAGGGTCTGCGGCGAGTGATTTGGCGACAGCGACCTTCACTGGCACGATGCCGACGCTGGTCTTTTCCCCCTCCTCGGGCCCGAGCGGCGTGACCGTGACCGTGTCAGGGTCCGGCTTTGCCTCTGCCGATTCTCACATCACTCTTTCGAACCCAACAGATCCCAGTCTGGCCGTCTGCGCCTTGAGTTCCGGGACGATCAGCGGCTCCTGTAGTTTCGTGGCGAACTCCGCCAATGGATTTTCGTTCAGTAGCGGCGGGAGCTCGGTCGTGGTAACGGCCACCGGAAATGCTGCTGGTGACACTCAGACCGTCACCTTCACCGGCACGATAGCGAGCCTGACGTTCTCTCCGTCGTCCGGGCCGAGCGGGGTCACGGTGACGGTGACGGCGGCTGGGTTTGCGTCGACGGACACGAGCATCGCGGTGACGATTGGATCGACCACTCTGTGCACCATCACCGCGAGCGGAGGAAGTGGCTCGTGCACGTTCACGGCGAGCGCGACGAACGGTTTCACGTTCAGCACTGGCGGCACCGCGAATACGGTAACAGTGAAGGGGAACGCGGCGGGCGACACCGCTCAGCAGACGTTCACGGGGACCGTCACGGCATTGACGTTGAGCCCAAGCCAAGGACCGAGCGGGATCACCGTAACGGTTCGGGCGACCGGCTTCGCATCGACGGACACGAGCATCACGGTCACGGGGCCGACCTCCGTCACCCTGTGCACGATCACGGTTTCGCCGAGCGGCTCTGGGAGCGGGTCCTGTGGGTTCGCGGCGAGCGCGGCGAATGGCTTCACGTTCAGCAGCAGCGGGATCGCGAACACGGTGACGGCGACCGGGTCCGTGGCGGGCGACACGGCCACGGCGACGTTCACGGGGACGACGTCCTCGTTGACACTGAGCCCGGTGTCGGGGCCGAGCGGAGTGACGGTAACGGTGAGCGGGT
>JAKBSJ010000005.1 GCA_021844945.1 Thermoplasmata archaeon
CGGGCCTCCTGTAACAAGTGGGGCAACCATGCCAGAAGCACCCGTCGACAAACACGGCGACTCGCCGAACTCTACTCCCGAAATCGGGCCGGCCGGGGAGGTCGGTAAGCTGCGTTCTATATCGACCGCCGAGGCTCCATACGGCCTTTCGAAGCTTCACTTCAATAGGGGTGTCTTTCCTACGGACTCGAGCCATTCTGGCTGACGTGAATCGATTTGTTGTCCATTTGGCGCTCCGTTTGGTCATACTAAACGCAGCTTGAGAGACGCGCGCTTAAGAGCACGGGGAACCGATATGAGAGGTCGGACCTCGATTGGGCCTTCCAGGAGGACTCCGAGCTCCAAGTTCTCCACAAGGTTTTCGTAAATCAGATTCGCAGACCCGAGAATCGCTCGCTCGTTGTCTGCCAGGAAGAGCTTGCAGTGGAATCCCCGGTGTTCGTCTCCACCCGGCGTCCCGACGTACTCGTAGATACTCCATCCACTTCGCTTCGCCACGTCGGCTAACCCCTTCGGAGCCTTGCGAGTATAGATTTCCCAGTCGGCAGTTCGTGGAGTTCTGTTGTACGCGGCCTTGAGGACGTCGACCCCGGTAGAATCGATGAAGGGACAAACGAGCTGCAACGCATGCTTGGCCCCGGAAAGTAGATGCTCGAGTTCGAGGAGATAGTCCCCCGACCCTCGTGGCGGAAGCCCGCGGAGCGACGGGTCTAAGGGATGTGTGAAAAGCAACCGCATGGCTTCAAGTCCAGAATCCCCCGTCCCTGACGAGGAGACGGCGGTTTAGAGTGCGATTGAAACTGCTGCAGCTGGTCTCAGCTAACTGCACGCAGCCGTGGCACGATCCGTTCCGCTCCTCACAAACCGGGTTGTAGACGCATCTCAGTGCATCCTCGCGTAATCCCCTCAAGACAGTCGCCAGGTGAAACTCGAAGAGGAGTTGAAGTCCGCCAAGAGTGAAGTCTCCGCTGTGGTTTGCGTAGATCAGGAGGCTGTTCGTGTAGGGCAGTATGTCCTCACTGATCCCTTCCTGTTCCAATCCCGTGACTCGACCAGCGCCCTTGATAAGGAGATGGCTAATCGTGTGGAGCAGTCCAAAGTGCCTCTGGGTCCAGGAATCATCGAACGCTCCGAACAAACCCCTGGCGCCGGCGACGTAAGCCCGCTGTAGGCAAGCCAAGTCCCCTGCAAAGCTTCCAGTTGGAGCGACTTGCTCGGCCACTCCCAAATTGAGCCAACCAAGGGTAGCCGTCGGGTCCAGTTGGATCCAGATTCCTTCTGTGGTGGAACGTGCGACATATACGTCGATTCCTCGGCTTCGGTCTGGTCGGATGAAAAGGTTCAGCTTGGCCTCAGAGGGTTCGTAGGATCCCCGCGTGAAACCAATCAGGGCGGAAGTGAATGGGATTCTTTCCTGATGGCGGACATCTGCGAAGTGGAGTTCGCGCACTATGTGTGAAGCCCGAGCAAGATCCTCAGCATGGTCCCTGTCTTCACCGACCTGGCCCGCAAGATCTTGTAGGCCGATACCACGTGTGGCATCCATGTACAACGCCGTGTCTCGGATCTGACGCGCGTAGTCGGGTCGTCGGGTTGCTTCGATAAGGTCGCGATAGCTCACAGCCGCGCCAGTCGGTCGTTGACTCTCCGCAATCTGCCTGTCGATGTTCTCCAGAATCCTACGGCGTTGCGCGTCCTCTGGTAGGTGCTCTGCAAGGTATTGCCTCTGCTCTAGGAGTTCAGCGACGGTGAGTCCCCCGGAACCTCGCTCTTCGGCGTCGGCAGAGAATCCCTGGCTCCAATGATCGAATCCAGAGTACGGATCGAAGTTCCGGAATGCGCCGCCATCTCTGAGGCATCCCGCGGCGGCGATGGCCGCCTGGCGAGTGCCCGCTACCACCTGGTCGAGGCTGTCGTCACTGTTTAGCAGATTCACCACCTTCGCCATGTAGTGCGTGGCCTTCATGAAGGGGAAAGTTCCGTAATCAGAGCGGTATGTGTCGGTCCACTCGACGATTCCGTCGAGCGGACAACCGAAATGACGCCTAAAAAACGCGTCTCGAGCTTGCCACGAGGTGTCGCACCCGTCCACCATGCATGCTAGCCTCCACCGGGCCGCTCGCTCACTTCCCTGGCGATACCAATGAATGTGAGTGGCGCCATGCCGCGGGCACCTGATGTTAGGCCCGCTAGGCGCGAAAATTTCGTCGCCGCAGTAGTGCGTGGTCAGCACGTCGTATTGAACCAATGGTCCTCCACAGTGCCCTCCAGTCGAGACACATGTGCATAGACGATCGGGCGGGACGTGACGCTCAAGGAACTGGATCGGGGTGAGGCGTGATATCCCTCGAACCTCTGACGGAGGGGGATATAGGTGGCCACACTGCTGACAGTAGAAACAAGTGGGGTAAGGGCTCGACTCGACCCGATCTGGTTGGACGACGTGGATTTCGGTATGGTCGACTTGCCGCTCTTCGAGATCGGCCAGAGGATAACTCATAATCTGGCTGCGGAGTAAGCTCTTCAGCTGTTCGCGATTGATTCGGATATCGGGAGTCCCTGGATCCTGTCGTATTGCAATAACGCGCTCGATAAGGCCGGAATGTTCGTGCCTAAATACCTTACCTGGGCCGTAGCGATAGAGGACGTGACTTCGCCCTCGTAAGATCGGTCGAACCTCGGTCATTCGTCCATATCCTCCTCGACGCGATTGCCCAGGGAGCCGGGGCTAAAAATTGGGATCGCGACGTCGGTGTCGCGGAGACTGTTCAGAGCATCGAGGCGGGCTTTGGCGGTACGCTCTTCTCTCGGATGATGCGGACGACGCTGTAGCTCTGATCGAATGTTCCCGATGAGGTCCTCGACTGTCTCAGATTGTCGACGGACGAGCATGCCGTCGCCTGCCGGAGCAGTCGGAATCCCAAGCGATCTACGAACGGCGTCCACGAAAGTGGCAGGGTCTGCGCGGATCTCGGCGAGCAGGCCGTCAACCGTGGTCTTCTGCCAGACGTCGAGGTACGGGAATTCATAGTTTACGTATTGCAGAACCAGTCCGGGGGTCGTCCTCTCGAGGGCCTGGCGGCTAAACCGAGTGGTTGGGATGTTCCTGATCAGAATGCTTCGAAAATCCAAGAATTTGGAGTGAGATTCGAAATAAGAGGAATCCCGCTCGCGATTCGGGTTGTACACGTTCACGACTATGGCCGGGACCCCATCTCGTCTCCCGACCCTGCTCATCACCTGAATGTACTCGGAAACGGTGTGCGGCATGCCGCGGAAGACGAGGAAATTGAGATCGTCAAGGTCTACTCCATGACTGATGATGCTCGTCGCAGTCACAGCCTGGATGTACCCTTCGTCCTGCCCGCTTTCTATGGTCTCGAGGAATTTCTGTACCTTACCGATCCATAGATCCCCCGTCAGATTCAGCACTCGCTCGGGTTCGAACGGCGGGTATCCGTCCCGTTGCATGTAGGGGTTCAGCTGGCCCACGTAAGACCCATTGACTTGAGTTACCTCGTTGCGCGAAATTCCATAGGTCACCGCGGTCCGGTATCGACGCGCAAATGACTGACGATCTCGATCTGTCAGTCCTTGCAAAGGCCCTGGTAGTGGTATCGGCTCTGAGCACCCAGTCGGGTCCGCGGCTGGGGCGACAATTTTGTGGTAAGTTAAGAGAATCTTCATCACGGTGTCGACGTGGCTAAGCCCGTGACTTCGTACGCCTAGCACAAATCGCTGGGGTTCCTCCGTCTCCTCGGAATAGAAGGATTCGGTCGACGTGGGTCCGGGACTCGGAAAGCGAATTGCATCGTCACGGTTGTAGAGCTGTCGAACCAGCTGCCGGTACCCTTCGATCGTCGCGGTAGATCCGACGATTTTCCAGGGGCCTCCTCCGAGTCCGGTGGCTCGCCGACGTCGTGCCGTTTCGATCAGCATGGTTTCGTAATGGCTCGCAAACGCACCGAGAGATTCGGTTAGAAGGTGGAGTTCATCCTGCACTAACAAACCCGGCAGCGGATCGACGTTTGGTGGACAGTGGGTCAATGTCTCGGTGCAATCTAGCACAGGACACGTTCCCGACTCTCTTCCATCAGGGTCGACGGGCATAGCGATCAGGTAGCCGTGTATCCGGCATTGCGCGGTGGCTCCACCGAAGAGCGACCTCCCCCAAGGCTCGGTGGCCAATCGGGCTAACTTGTCGATAGTGGCGATCACCAACGTCGGTAGACGGCGAAAGACCTCCGTATCCGTGAGGTAGAGGTGAAGGTCCCGGCCACAGTCTCGGCATCGATGTCGGAACCCAACCACGGATCTGTCAAAGGTCGTCTCGATGCGCCCGGGAAACCCATCCGGCCGAACGCAGATTGGGCAACTTGGCACCTTGTTGTGTCGATGGACCTCCCACGCGAGCCGGGATTGGCTCTCAAGGATCGGAGCGAATTCAGGAGTCCACCTACTATGCCTGCTAGATCGGTCAGGTGAAACTGGAAAATCCAAAAGGTTGAGCGTGTTACCTTTCCCGGCGTAATATCCCACACTGAAGGGGTCACCCCGCCGGCCGTCGAGCTCCGGCGCGCTTCTTCGGAGATCCTCGGCCTGTTCCATCACGCCAGTAACTCGCGAGAACTGTTGCAAGCTCAGCATTCTGAGAGGGAATTTCGCGAACGCGGTGACACCGAACGGCTTTCCCCTCAACCGATCCCAAAATGCATGGAGCACAACGAGACCGAGATAGGCTTCCGTCTTTCCGCCCCCGGTCGGGAACCACAGAACCGTCGGCGGCGGTTCTTGGCTCCGCGTATCAGTCCGCAAAAGAAGGTCTCCGAGTTGGCTAACAATAAAGACAATCTGAAAAGTTCGCCAGCCAGGGGTATCCGCAGGTTCCGGGTTACCCGCGTGACCCCGCGCTGCGCGCAACTCCCTGAGATGCGCGAAACGACGATCGAATGCACGATTCATCAGGCGAAAGGCGGCCAATAGATCCGAGTGCCTTGGATCCTCCAAGATTGCCAGGCCTCTGGCAAACCTGGCGAGTTCTGAGGCAAACTCGACCCTCCCAATCTCTACTCGCTCTGGATTTGAGTCAGCGCCTTCTACCGTCAGTGCGCGTGCGTTCCAGGACTCTAGGTAGTCCTCCATCAGGCTAAGGGTATCTCGTAATATTGGAATCGCGGCCTCCCCCGAGAGAGCATCAAAAGCGTGAGTAACTGTCCGTCCATCTCTCATAGCGAGAGGTCGAGAGCGGAGGCGCATCTGAACGAACAATGGTACGGATTCCGTTGAAATCCGAAGGCGATCTACCTCGAATCCGACGACGGAATCGCAGTTTCGTCCGGATGCCCAAGTCCAGGGCTGAAGCCTGTAATCTCGCGCTTCAGCTTCCGGCAAATGTATCCGAGCGAAACAACTTCTGTCGCCCGAAATTGTGAGTCTAACGTCGATAAATGTCGACTCCTCAACCCACCGAGTCTTTTTGCCCGTGTTGCAGACAAGAATCTCTATCGACCAACCATCGTTCACCTGACGTATTCTGTACTTGATTCGTCCCGACCATGCCGGTTCGGCCGGTCGTGTGCATTGCTGAACTCGAGTTTGCCAGGCAGTCGGGTCGCGGAGCTCTGCAACCCGGAAGACCTTCGTATGTCCAGTCCGTTGTTCTCTCGGAGCTATGCGATAGAGGTCAGCGTCCGATAGAGCTCGGCCCCTGGCTGCATCCAGTTCGCGCTGCAGAGCCTCGGATGCGACTCCGAGGTCTTCGAACCCATCCGTGGGCGCTAGCCTCATGCGAACGTGGGGTAGATCGAGTTCCAGGGCGATCCTTCGGTACTTTGGTGGGAGTTTAACGTCGGTCCCTTGGGCGAACCTCTCAACGAAACGCACAACCTCGGCGTGACTGGGCATCACCGGGTAGTACAATGAAAGCGAGAGATGGAAGTCAAGGTCGAGTTCCCCCTCGGCCGCCGACTTGATGAGTAATCCCAAGGCGGAGGGCATGTACTCGGTGCGCCCAAACTCTTCCTCGAGTTCGGTGACTAGCTGACGTTCGTCCGCCGGAAACAGCGCCCCGCACGGGAACAAGTTCTGGGGCATGTCTTCGAGTACCTCATCGAACTCCCTCCCTCTTCCCTCCATCGCGTTCCGGATGGCTCCGACGCAGTGCTGGACGAAGTCGAGTCGAGTGGGGGGATCGTCAGCTACCATGCTCAGCAGTCACCTTGGTCACCGTGTCGAATCGCACGACAGAGGCCAAATCTTCGATCGAAATGCCCTCGGGCCGATCCTCGTTCTCATCTGCTACTGCCTTCCCTAGGATCTCATCTAGACGTCCCGTCGCCAGACGGAACAGGAAGTCATAGATAATGCGGCGGTCGTGGCGGTGATCGACAGCGGCCGCGTAGATGAGATCGACAACGTTGGACGAATAGCCAAGAGAACGTAGGAGAAGAACCAGGTGTTCTCTCCGAGGAGCAACGGGATCGTCTTCCTTGAGCCAAAGGCGAAACTCGGAGTACGTCACTCCGGTTTCGAGTCGGCGATAGATCTCGACTACTGGTGCGTCCCCAAACGTCTTGGCAACGTATTGACGGAGGAACTGGCGCCAAGTACCGGCGACGATTCGAGTCCTCTCCATCAGCGGGTTTCGGCGGCAGATTCGTGCGACAACCTCGTGGGCTGAAGGATCGCCCCCGCCTCTCGGAGCCACGAGGACATCTCCGACCTGGATACCTGAGCACTCGATCTCCCTGAACGACCTTCCGCGCATGACAACGACAATACGCTCTGGGGGAAACGAAAACCCGCCCGCCGGAGTTTCGACTGATACCCTTGGTCCGTGATTCTCAGTTTCGAGCGGAGCGGGCAACTCCCCGGTTTCGATCGGCTCCTCGACTTCCTGGCTTCTCCACTCAATCGTCCGAGGTCTTGGCACGAGAGTTGAGCTGGAAGCTGTTGGAAGCGGCCGTATCGTTGGTGCCATCGGAATTCGTGGCCAATCCGTTATGCCGAAGCGTTGTGCGGCTTCCTGCAGTCGTTTCCTCGCGGAGTTGTAGACGCTCGCTTCCCATGGATAAAGAAGAAGTACGGTGTGGCGAACCGAGCCAGAAGATAGTTGCTGCAGTACCCTTGCCCCTGGCGCGGCGGAAACTACTACCCCTCTCGGTCGAGGGCGACGAAGTGTTGAGACTGTATCAACGGTAACTCTTGTGTGCGGAGGACCTGGCCAATGGGAAGCGAACTCTCGCCCGCGAGCCGCGTTGAACTCGCCATCGACTAGAATGGCAGGGGAATCCGCCTCCTCAAACAGAGCTCGCCGACTCTCAATCCAGTTGAGCTTTGGCGGCGCGTAGTTTTGTCTTCGAACCAGAAGCATCCGCGCATAGCCAATGAAGTCCTGGGTCTCGGGGACAGGCGGAGCGTTGCCGGTTCGGTAAAGGAACGTGAGAAAGTCCAGAAGGCCCTCGTCGCTGGTGCCAAGCCCGGTTTGCGACTCACCTTCAGGTGGGAAGACATCGGCTGCGAGTCTCCAGAGCAGCGTCTTCGAGATACCGAGGAACGTACTCCACCGTTGCCACCTCCCTACGGAAAGCCTTCGGAACACGTCTCCGAGCTGGGTAAGCTCGTCCTCCGGGGGTTCCACGATTTGTACGTTCCAGCGGTGTTGCACTAG
This sequence comes from Thermoplasmata archaeon, assembly GCA_021844945.1. Classification (GTDB taxonomy): domain Archaea; phylum Thermoplasmatota; class Thermoplasmata; order Lutacidiplasmatales; family UBA184; genus Lutacidiplasma. Next base: position 7,670 of record JAKBSJ010000005.1, read on the forward strand.
GTTGCTCTCCTGGCAACCTAGTCGTTCCACGATCACAGGAGCTGGTGTCGTTGCGGTGCATTCGGCCGAAGTTGGGAGGGTCAGTTCGCAAGGACGGCGAATTCGTTCCACAGAGGTGAGGTCTCCAGTCAAGACACCCCTGAGCACGACGTGGCTACGTTGTGGTCGGGGAACCGAAACATCAGATGGGTCGGACACCATGTAGAGCACTGGGCTCCGGGGCGAGCGACGAATCCAGAACTCCAGGTCCTCCGCGGTGAACGCCCTGAAGAATCCTCGACTCGGAACAAAGGAGCGGATTGGCACCCGACGCCTTCCATGTGGAATTGTGTCGCCCACTCCTCTGTAGTACATGGGATAAGTCGCGGCCCAAGTCCCCATGACGGGCTCCTTCAGAGCAAAGTACGACCGTGTGAAATCGGGATCCGTAGAGAGTAGGATCAGGCATTCCGAGCCGCTGAGACTCATGACGAGGTTTCTCACGACCAAGGCCGCGGCGAGACCAGAGAATCCGGGAGCGACCTGGTCCCTGGCTCCCTTATCGGAGAACGCGGCCCACGCCCGTCGAGTTACGACCAGGGTCCAGTTGGACACCGAATGACGAGTGTCGAATGGTTCACCCCTAATGCGATAGGGAAGCGACCAACGGCGCTCCAAGAGACCGAGCTCCGTCAGAGAACGGCTTGACATTAGGCACCAACAACGAACCGGATGACAAGAAGTAGCTCAACACATCTCTCGCCCAGCGCAACGCTGTGGACCCCCATACGAATCCTTGAACCAATCGAATGTGCCGTCATAGTCATGGTTTGAGCCGTTTCACCACCGCGTGCGGGTCGTAAACACCCGGGCTTGGCTTGGGTCAGCCGTGCCTGAGCGTAGGTTCTAGGCCGTATACGGGGCGGGTCCCTCCTCGGATCTCCTAATCCTCGCCGTGTCGGTTCGGTCCAACGACAAGTGCATCTGCTCGCGATATGCCCCGTAATACGGGGTACATGGTGTTCCGGGAAACCTATCGCAAGGGGCATCGGCAGTACCTCTACGAACGGGAATCCATCCGGCCTAGTTTAACAGACGCACTCACACCGACCGTGCGTCTCTCGGTCAACCATATCGTCTCCATTCAGTCTCCGTAGGTCGCTGACCACCTCGAATGGACCCTTCAGTGGGCTGGAATGGTGGAACTGCGTCTGTAGCTCATTGACGAGTAGGGTCCAAGAACATCCTCCTGTCTCAGCCGTTACGCCGGAACTCACCAACGACGCGCATCGATGGGAAGCAACCGCACTGACTAGAGATCAGACGGTATTCGAGGACCAGTCATCGATCGCGCAATTTCAATCAATATGCATCAAGTAGCACCCAGGTAACTCCTCGAAGAGGTCAGAGTGTGCTGGGACTAAGACCTGTTTCCTCAAGCCCCGGGGCGAACGGCAGGTTAACATCGGCCACTTCGAGTCGCGCTCATCGCGGTCGCGTCATCGAACGCGCGGTCCCTTCTTCAAGCTCGCGGTGAGCTTCGCTCACCGTCGTCCCTCTCCCGGACTCTCACCTGGGCAGGGGGCCGTTCGCCCGGCTCATCGTATGGGTCTGGTCAAGCTTTGCGCGGGCTCAGCTGGTGGAGTCTCCGATTGGAGTAAACCCAGCTCCCGTCCAGAACGATCAACATGAACCCAGCGGTTCAGATGAGATAGATCGCAAGACCGGCCCCAAAGGACGTGGCGTAGTTCCCGGTCGAGGTGGCCCAGAAGCCAAGGCGGTGATAGCTGTTAACACGATGACGCCCACCACGACAATCGTGAGGTCGGCGCGGTAGTTACGGTTCCAGGAAGCGAGTAGGATCGGATCTGAGGCGGCCGCGTTTTGAGCAGCCATGGACCCGTGTTTGATGGTGCTTCCGTGGACTTGTAGGTTCCTGCCGACGGGCGTGGACGCGGACGACGCATGTGATGGCCCACGGCACTGGCCCCGTTGCTTTCAACATGGGTCAGCACCCACGCCCATCGCGGTCCCGTCATCGGACGCCCGCGTCCCACATCAACGTCGCGCCGGCCTGCGGCCGCCGTCCCCTCGCTTCGCGCCGATGACCGCAATCAGCGCCGCCAGCGCGACGGAGAGCGATGGCCACGAGATGGCGAACCCTTTCCCCGACCTGCCCGCGATTCACGGGTCCGACGCGAGCGCGCAGCCACCTCACTTTCGGAGGCCCGCCCCCTGGACGTATCTACTCCCCCGCTTCGGTGACTACTAGCGGACGCGGTTCGAGTCGCGGGCCGCGTTAGGAGGGCCAGGGAGGAGGGTAGTGCAACTTCGATCGAATCGGTACTACCCCTCGGGTTGGATGGGCTCGGCCGGATTCGAACCGGCGATCTTCGCTGTGTGAGAGCGACGTCGTAACCGCTGGACCACGAGCCCGCGCCCGGAGCGGATTCGTCACGGGACATAACGCATTCCGGCGGGCAGCGCGAGCAGCAAGGGCACGAGCAGGCTCGCCAGCACCGTCAGGATGAGCCCCGAAGTGAGCGCAAGCGAGGCCGCCTCGGCGTCCCCGAAGCGCAGGACGAAATAGAGGGTCGTGTCCATCGAAGTCGCCCCTCCCATCGCGGTCAGCCCTTCGCCGCGGATACGCCGTCCGATCACCGGCGCGAGGAGCATCGTGAGGTTCTCGCGCAGGAAGTTCGCGAGGAACGCGAGGAGACCGAGCGCCGCGCCCAGGCTGGCCGCGACGAGCGGACCGTCGAGCGAGTACCAACCGAAGGCGAACGTGATCGCGAGCGACGAGCGCAGGGCGAGTCCCGTGGCGGCGGTGTAGATTCCGGCGGCGACGAGCGCGCCGAGCAGCGCCGCGGTCACCGGGACCCAGACCCGGGACAGCGATCTCCACAGCCACTGCAGGCCGAGGCCCACGAGGAAGAGGAGGAGGTAGAGGGCGTAGGTGATGCCGTTCTCGGCCGGCACGGGCACGGCCGATGCCGTCGCGTACCCGACGACGAGCGCCGCGATCAGCGCGACGGAGAACCACGACGACGACGAGGTCGGCGGGCCTTCCGTCGGGGGAGCCACGGGCGGAGGGGCCCGCGCGCGGGGGATCAGGAGCGCGATGGCGACCGTGCACGCGAGGATGAGGACAGCGAACCCGAGACCGAGCGCGATCGCGCTCGGAAGGTCGGCGGCCGGCACGCGGATGAGCGAGGCGCCGAGGAAGAACAGGAGGACGAGGATCGTCGCCTGCGTCGCGCGGGCGATCCACGGGGTCCGCGGACGCAGCGCCCAGCCGAGCAGGACCCCCGCGCCGAGAGCGACGTAGAGGAACGGATCGATGTCCACGGGGAGTTCACTTCGCCCAGCGGGAGATCGGTTCGGGGCGGGGGCGACCCGTGCGGGAAGAGGTCCGTCGGACCGTCTCGTCCCGCTGCGCGCCGTAGCTGACGTACTCGACGGGCACGCCGGTCTCCTGCTCCACGAAGGCCAGGAACTCCTGGAGCGCCCGCGGCAGGGCCCGGGCGCCTTCGCGCCGGAGGCGCTCGGTGAGGCGGGGATGGAACTCGGGCCAGCCCGGCCGGCGCACGTAGACGGGCTCGAGGCCCGCGTAGTCGTCGATCGCGGTCGGCGGTCGGTCGGTCCATCGGGTCCCGTCCGGCCGGACGTAGGCCGTGCAGACCGGGACAGACTCGAGTCCGCCGAGCACATCGACCTTCGTGATCGCGAGCGAAGTGAGGCCGTTGAGGCGGGCGACGTAGCGCAATAGCACGAGGTCGAGCCAGCCGCAGCCCCGCGGGCGCCCGGTCGTCGCTCCGCGCTCGCCGCCGATCCGCTGGAGGTACTCCTCCTCCCGGGGCTCGGCCCGGGTCAGGAACGGCCCGCCGCCGACGCGGGTCGCGTAGGCCTTCGCGACCCCGATCACCTCGCTCACGCACTGCGGAGGCAGCCCCGCGCCCACGAGCGCCCCGGCGCTGGTCGGATGCGAGCTCGTCACGAACGGGTACGTCCCGAAGTCGATGTCGAGGAGCGCGCTCTGCGCGCCTTCGAGGAGGATCGGCTCTTCGCGCTCGAGCGCGCCGAAGAGGAGGGGGTCGACGTCCCGGATGTACGGGGATAGGCGCTCTCCGGCTTCGAGCAGCGAACGCTCGAGCTCGGCGCGGGGGGGCAGGTTCGGGATCAGCCGCTTGCGCTCGTAGAGCAGGTCGAGGCGCGCGCGCAGGGTGTCGAGGTGGCTGAGCTCGCCGTAGCGGATCCCCCAGCGGCCGTAGCGGTCGGCATAGGCCGGGCCGATGCCGCGTCCCGTCGTCCCGATCCCGCGGGAGGGATCCTGGCGCGCGCGCAGCGCATCCTCCCAGGCATCCTCGACCTCGTGGATCGGCAGCAGGACGTGCGCGCGGTCGCTGATCACGGGCTCGCCGAGCAGGAGCTTCTTCTCCTCGAGCTCCCGCATCTCGTCCACGAAGCGCATCGGTTGCACGACCATGCCGGGTCCGCTGATCCCGGTCACGCCGTGCCGGAGCACTCCGACCGAGAGCTGGTGGAGGATCACCGAGCCTTCGGGGAGGTGGATGCTGTGGCCCGCGTTCGGCCCTCCTCCCGTGCGGACGACGTACCGGGCGTCGGCCGCGAGGTAGTCCGTGATCTTTCCCTTCGCCTCGTCTCCGTACTGGGCGCCGATCACGATGCGGACCGTCATCGAGGTACCTGTGCCCCGAGGGAGGCCTCCGGCTTGAAACGGATTGCGGCGGTGCGCCGGCGCGTGCCACACCGGCGCTCGGCCTCCATAAGTGTAAATCCCGGGCGACGGTGGCGCTCGAAATGGTCGCTCGCCGGGTGGGCGAGGTAGAGATCTCCGGCATCCGGCGGATGTTCGAGGCAGCGCGTCCCGACTGCATCAACCTCGGGCTGGGGGAGCCGGATTTCGACCCTCCGAAAGAGATCGTGGCCGCGCTCGTCGCAGCGACGCGCCACGGGGCCAATCACTACGGGCCCACCGCGGGCCTTCCCCAGCTGCGCCGCCTCGTGGCGGAGTTCTACACCGACCGGCTCCCGGCCACGACCGGGGAGAACGTGATCATCACGTCCGGGGGCTCCGAGGCGCTGATGGCCTGCGCCCTCGCCCTCTACGATCCGGGCGACGAGGTCCTCGTGCCGGATCCGGGGTTCGTCCTCTACGCCCCGCATGCCCGCCTCGTGGGCGCCCGTCCGGTCCCGTACCCCCTCAACGAACGGGACGGCTACCTCCCTCGGATCGAGGAGATCGAGCACCGCATCACCCCCCGCACCACCGCGATCGTGGTCAACAGCCCCTCGAATCCGACCGGCGCGGTGTTTCCGCGCGCGACGGTCGATGCGCTCGTCGCCCTCGCGGAGCGCCACCGCCTCACGATCGTCTCCGACGAAGTCTACGATCGCATCACCTACGAGACGCCGGCGACGTCGTTCTGGGGCCGCACCGACCGGGCGATCGTGGTCAACTCCTTCTCGAAGACGTTCGCCACCACGGGCTGGCGGCTCGGGTTCGTCGTCGCGCCGCGCCCGCTCGTCGGCCCGATCGGGAAGATGCACTACCACATCATGGCCTGCCCCTCGACGCCGGCGCAGCAGGCCGTGCTGGTGGGCCTCACGACGTCGCTGGGCACCACGCGGGCGATGGTCCAGGAGTTCCGCGGGCGCCGCGACCTCGTGATGCGCGAGCTCGCGCGCGTCCCCGGGATGCATTGCGTCCGCCCGAACGGCGCGTTCTACGTATTCCCCGGCTTCGACTGGCCCGAGAGCGCCTCCGAGGTCGCGATGGGTCTCCTCGAGGCGGGGCTGATCACCACTCCGGGCGACTCGTTCGGCGCGCGCGGAGCGAACCATCTGCGGATCTCCTTCGCGGCGTCCCGCGACGACCTCACGAGGGGCCTCGGCATCCTCCGGCGCTACGCCGAACAGCTCACGGCGCGTTCGTCGCCGAGGACGCGATACGACCCGTGAGGACCTCCGAATAGATCGCCTCGAGGCGATCCACGAGCGCATCCCACGTGTACCGGGGCGCCACGACCTCCCGCGCGTACCGTCCCATCGCGGCCCGTCCGGGGGCGTCGGTCCACAGGGTCCGCAGCGCCTCGGCGAGCGCGACGTCGTCGTGCGGCGGCACGAGGAGTCCCGCCTTCCCCTCCTCCACGAACTCCGGGATCCCCCCGACCCGGGTCGCGACCACGGGAGTGCCCTGCGCCATCGCGTCCAGCAGTACCAGCCCGAACGCCTCGTAGTAGCTCGGCAGCACGAAGATCGACGCATCGCGAAGGGCCCCGGCGAGCATCGCTTCGTCGGCGAGGTAGCCCACGCGCCGCACGCGCCCCTCGAGATCGTGGTAGCGAACGCGGCGAGCGACCTCGGCCTCGACGCCGCCGTCGTCGCCGATCAGCACGAGGGAGAGGTCCGGCGCCTCGCGGGCCAACCGGGCGAAAGCGTCCACCAGGGTCCCGAGCCCCTTGTTCGACGCAAGGCGTCCCACGTAGAGGAGGTACGGGCCCGGGATTCCGTAGGTCTTCGCGAAGGCTCCGGGAGCGGCGGGAGCGGGGAACGGAGTGAACCCCGGCGGCACCACACGGACGGCCGGTACGGGGAAGCCGAGGCCGGCGAGCAGGCGCTCTTCCTCCCGGCTCTCGACGAGGAGGCACGCGGCGTTCGCGAGGGCGGGGCCGCCGACGTTCCGGTCGTAGAAGGTCCGCAGCTCGTGACGCAGGAAGCCGCCGTGGATCGAGGTCACCGGGTGGAAGTGCGTCGCGAGGACGAACGGCACGCCCCGTCGGCGGCGGAACCGGTCGGCGATGCGGACCTGGTGCGTCCCGTACGTGTGCACGTGCACGATCTCGGGGTCCGCGCGTCGCAGCGCGCGTCCCATCCCCCGGAAGAACGGGTAGTGGAGCTCGCCGGGCAGGCTCCACACGGGAAGTCGCTCGATCGAGCCGAACGCGGTCGTCTCGTGCCGCGGCACGTCGTTCGGCAAGCGCTCCCACGGGAACTCCCGACGCAGGTAGCTCGTCAGGACATGGACACCGTGGCCCCGCGCGCCGAGACGGGTCGAGATCTCCTGGACGTGCCGCTCGACCCCCCCGGGTCCGGGAGGGTAGCGCGTCGAGAGCTGGGCGATCCGCACGAGTCCGGCGCTACGCCGAAAGGCGCAGCGTCATGAGCCGTTGGGCGTACTTCTTGAAGACCTCGGTCGCCCGCGCGACCGACTCGATCTTCACGTACTCGTTCGCTTGGTGGGAGAGCTCCTCCTCCCCCGCGCCGTAGATCGCGACCCGCGGGTTCACGAGGGAGTAGTGGACCGCTTCCGACGCGTGGACGAGGACCGTTCCCTCGGCGCCGGAGATCTCCTGGAGGAGCTTGATGTGCGGCGAAGCCACGTCGATCTGGACCGACGGCATCGCCACCAGCCGGCGGAGCGTGAACGGGGTCTTGATCCGTCGCAGGTGCTCTTCGATCTCGTGGTAGAGCTGGTCGGGGGAGTACGGGGGAGGGAAGCGGATGTCCACCTCCACGGTCGCCTTGTTCGGCACGACGTTCAGCCGCGTGCCGCCGTGGAACGTCCCGAGGTTCATCGTCACGGAACCGAGCTCGGGATGCGCGATCCGCCCCTTGAAGGACTCGAGGCCCCGGACGATCCGCATCATCTTGGTGATCGCGTTGTCGCCGAGGTGCGGCATCGCTCCGTGCGCGGCCTTCCCTCGGGTCTCGATCGCGATGTCGAGGACCCCTTTCTCCGCGTGCGCGACCCGCAGGCCGGTCGGCTCTCCGACGACGACCGCCTTGGCACGCCGGACCGGCAGCGTCTTCGATAGGGCCATCGCGCCCAGCATCGTCGTCTCTTCGTCGGTGGTGAGGGCGAGGACGACCGGGATCTTGCGGGCCGTGAGGTCGGCGGCCGCCTGCAGCATCGCGACGACCGTCCCTTTCATGTCCGCGGCGCCGCGTCCGTAGAGGCGGCCGCTCGCGATCTGGCTCTGGGAGAAGCTCCAGTAGTCCCCGATCGGCGGCGTGTCCAAGTGCCCGGAGAGCACGACCCCGCTCTGGCCGTACTCCGCGAGGAGCGCCGGCGCCTGCGCGTCGCCGAAGAGCGTGTTGCGCATGTGGATCTGGTCCGTGAACGACTGGACGTAGTCGAGGATCTCTTGCTTGTCGGAAAGCGGGTCGCTCGGGATCTTGACGAGCTCCGCCAACATATCGATCATCTGTCGCTTCATGCGGACCTAGAGGCAGCGGGCCCACCGGCACGAAACGTCGCACGGTAAGCCAAACACAGCGGCACCCGCAAGGGCCGAGGGCCTTTAATACCGTCGGGGCGCGATTCTCCACGATTCCCTCGTCCGCGGCGCGATCGAAGCCGTGGCCCGGTGCCCGGGGAATGTATCCCTTCCTCGAAGCCCGGTTCGGGGGCGTTCCGGGCCCGTGGAGCCGGCCACTCCCGCCTCCGCGCTCCGAATGCGAAGGCGCTCGTCGCCCGGAGGGCTGGACCAACCATTATCAGGCCCCCGGACCGTCGCGGGACCCATGGTGCATGCCCATCTCATATGGGCTCCCGCGATCGCCCTCCTCGCGTCGCTGCCCCTCATCCGCGACCGAGCGGGGGCTCCCTACTTCTCCATCATCGTCTACACGTGGCAGCGCACGGAGTTCATCGAGCAGGCCGTGCGCAGCGTTCTCGCGCAGAGCGTATCCCGCACCGACTACGAGATCATCGTGGTCCGAGGCTATTCGAACGCGCCGCTCGACGCTCTGCTCACCGGCATGGGCGCCCACATCCTCTCCTCCCCCACCTCCTCCCAAGGAGCCGCGCTCGCCCTCGGGGTCGCCGCGGCCCAGGGCCAGGTCCTCGTCTTCCTCGAGGACGACGACGAGCTCGAGCCGACGAAGCTCGCGACCTTGCGGGCCGAATTTGACGAGGACCCCGATCTCGCGCTGGTGCGCAACGCGAACCGGTGCATCGACGCCGCCGGCCGTCCCCTGCTCGACTGGCCGAACAACTACTGGCCCGCGCTCCCGCTCACCGCGACCGAGGAGCGGCGCACCCCGGGGGCGAAGTCCGAGGCTCCGAGCCTCCCTATCCACAACCTGAGCTCGATCAGCGTCCGCCGCGACGCCGTGGCGCCCTACGTATCCTACTGGAGCGCGAGCCCTTCCGCCGCAGACTCCCTCGTCTACCTGTCCGCCCTGGGGAGCCCGGGGGTGGCCCGCTTCGACGAGCGGGTGCTGACCCGGCGACGGGTCCATGCGAGCACGAGCCTCGAGAACTTCTCGGCGGAGGGCATCGGCCCGCCCCGGAGCCTCGAACGCCTGCGTCGGCTCGACGTCTCCCACCGACAGCAGCTCGCGATGGTGCGCGGCACTCCCGCGGAAACCACGGCGCGCTGGCTCGAGGTCATCCACCGGTTCGAGGCCGCGATGAGCGCGTCCGAGTTCCCTTCCCCCGACCGGCGCGACTACCTCGACATGCTCCGCGGCATGGTGCGCGAACGCCAGCTCTTCCGGGCTTGGATCGTGGGGTTCTCCCTCCTACGCCGCATCGCGCCCGAACGCGCGATCCGCACGTGGTGGCGGTTCAACCGCGAGTCCTACCGGCGCGTCGCGCCCGGGATCAACTACGGCGGCATCTTCCTTCCGGGCTCGCAGTCACGGACATCTCCGCACTCGCCGCACTGACCCGGGGCCCGGGGGGACCGCCGTCGGTGGAGGATACGAGCGCGGCCCCCGAGGTCGCGGTGGTCGTCGCCGCGTACCGGCGTAGGCGGTTCCTGGACGGGGCGCTCGGCTCGGTCCTCGCGCAGACGGTCCCTCGGGAGTCCCTGGAGATCCTCGCGCTCGCGGACTTCGACGACTCCGAGATTCACGCCCGGTGCGCGCGCGAAGACATCGCCTACCGCCGGGACCCCGAGCCGGTGATCGGCCGGTGGCTCCTCGGCGCGATCGACGCGACCCGGGCGCCGATCGTCGCGATCCTCGAAGACGATGACCTCTTTGCTCCCGAGCACGTGGCGCGGGCGCTCGCGCGTTTCCGCGCCCGCCCGGACACGGCGCTCTACCGGAACCGAGTGAGCGTCGTGGACGAGCAGGGGACCCCGGTCCCGATCTCGCGCTGGGCGCCGATCGAGCGGGAGCGCGCCCTCGATGCGGGCCCGATCGAAGTGCCCGCGGACTCGAAGGACGCCGGAATCGAACGGTTGCGCCGTTCGGGCGTAGAATGGCTCAACGTGGGGACGATGGTGTTCCGACGGTCGGTCCTGACTCCCGAAATCCGACCGCTGATCGCGCAGTCCATCTGCCCGGATCTCTCCGTCTTCGTGGCCGCGGCCGTCGCTCCGGGATCGATGTACTTCGACGAAGTTCGGACCACTCGGTACCGGCACTACGGGACGAGCGCCAGCCGCCGGGCCGGCTGGAAGCAGCGGCACTGGGAGGACCACGAACGGTTCGCCCGGTTCGTACGGTCCCGGGGGCCTTCCGCCCTGGGACGCTGGCTCGACGCGCGGACCCGGACGCTGGAACGCGTCGCCGATGCGGCCAATCTGCTCGATCCCATCCGTGCGGGTGCCGCGCCGGTCAGCGTACGGCGCTCGCTACGAGCGTACCTCGGTCGCCGCCTCCGCGAGCGGCCACTCGATCCGCCGGCGGCGGTTCGGTGGGGGGCCGGAGCCGTAGCCGGAGCGTACTGCGTTGCCCCGGGGGTCTCCCGCCGCGTCCTCCTCGGCCTGGACCGGCACCTCGATCTTCCCTAGCGGTTCGAGCCGGCGGATGTGCGGGGGGAAGCGAAGCCTCATAGCGAGGGACGGACGTGGTCCGTCGACCCCCGCGATATGTCCGAAGCCCTCTTCGAATCCGCCGACGCGCCGGAGCGACCGGAGCTCTCCGTCGTGATCCTCGCCTGGAAACGGCGAAGGTTCGTCCGGGACGCGGTCCGCTCGGCCGTCGCGGGACCGCCCCCGCCCGGCGGCCGGGAGATCCTGGTGGTGCACAACTTCGACGATCCCGCCCTCGAGCGAGAGCTCGCCGGCGAAGGGATCCGCATGGTGACGGACCCCCGAAGCCCCGTGGGGGCCAGCGTCGCCCGCGGGCTCGAGGCGGCCCGCGGAGAGGTCGTCGCCTTCTTGGATGACGACGACGAGTTCGAGCCGGAGAAGCCGGCGACGGTCGCGGCCTGGTTCCGCGAGGATCCCGAGCTCGCCCTCGCGAGGAACGGATATCGCCCGATCGACTCGTACGGGCGACCGGTGCCGGGTTGGCCGGCCTGCGAGTGGCCCGGCACAGCCCTTCGCGCGCCGGTCGTCCTTCGCACGGTCGCCGAAAAGCGCGGTAGCCGCGTGCTCCCGATGTACAATCTCAGCACGATCTCCGTCCGCCGCTCATTCCTCCAGCCGTTCCTCCCCGCGTTCGAGGACGTCGCGGCCGGATCGGACTCGCTCGTCTTCCTGAGCGCGCTCGCGAGCCGCGGCGGGATCCGGGTCGACCCTCAGATCCTCAGCCGCCACCGCATCCACCGTAGTACGAGCATGGAGACCTTCGGCGAGAGCGGCATCCGGCCCCCGGAGGACCCGTCGTACTTCGAGCGATCGCTCGAGGCGCTCCGGCGCCAGGAAGCGATCGTGCGCGGGACCCCCGCGGCGGCGTGGGCGCGCTGGCTGTACGCGATCACGCGGGTGGATGCCTACCTGAGCCTGCCGGACGCTCCGGCGCCGACCGCCTCCGAATACTTCGAGTTCCTCAAGGGGACGATCCGCGAGCGCCAGCGCTTCCGCGTGCCCGCTCTCGCCTTCACCGCCGCGCGCCGGTTCCTACCGGGAGTGGCGTTCGACCGCTGGTGGGCCTACCGCCGCCTCCAATACCGCCGGGACGCCCGCGGCGTGGACGCCGCCGAGCTGTTCGCGAGCGAGGGAGCGGACGACGCCGCCCCGCGCGCCCTTTGGCAGCCCGCTGCGCACGCGTTCGGGTCTCGACGAGCGCACGGGCATATCGCTCCGGCGAACCGACCGAGCGCCACACCCCCTCCCGAGGGGTCAGGATAAGCGCCTGGACGCGGCCGCCGTCCCGGATCAGTCGCGCGATCCCGTCGGTGAGTTCGAGCTCCTCCGGGTGGCGACGCGCCTCCTGTCGGAGGGCGTCCCAGATCTTCGGCCCGAAGACGTAGACCGCGGTCGCGGCCCACCGGGAGCGAGGCGCGGCCGGCTTTTCGACCATGCGCGACACGGCCAGCCGGCCGATCCCCCGGAACGCCGAGAGGCGTCGCCCTTCGACGACCCCGTAGCGTCGCGGGTCCGTCACCGGGCGCACGAGCAGCGCCGCGTCCAACCGCTCGCGCGCACGCAGGTCGACCATGGCGCGGACGATCCGACCGCGCTCCCTCTCCAGAAGGACCGCGTCCCCGGCGTGAACGACGAACGGTTCGTTCCCCACGGCGGGAGCGGCGCGCAGGACCGCGTCGCCGAACCCCCGGGAGCGCCGGTCCTTCGGCTGGCGCTGGAGGCGGAACTTGATGCGAAGGTGCGCGAGCGATCGGTAGAACCGCTCGGTCTCCCGCACCCGCTCCGGGTGGTGGGCGTGCCGGCGCAGGAACGCAGGATCGATGCTGAAGTACGTTCGCACGTAGCTCAGGTTCTCCGGTCGGACGACGAGGACGAGGTCCGTGATCCCCGCGCCCACGAGGGTCTCGAGGACGAAGTGGGCGACCGGCTTGAGGACCGGGTCTCCACGACCGTCGCTCGGGGCGTCGAAGAGCGGGAGGAACTCCTTGCGGACGAGGCGCGCCCACGGCAGCATCCGGCTTCCGTCGCCGGCGAGGGTGACGACCCCGCGCATCGGACTACGTCGCTCCGCTCGATGGGGGAGGCCCGGGAGGGGTCGGCACCCGGGACCCGAGCGAGCCGCGGTTGTCTCCTTGGCGCCAGTCGATCGCGGGCTGGACGACGTGCTGCTTGGCCACGAGGCGCCCGCGGTAGCGTCGGAGGGTGGTGAAGATCTCGCGGACCACCTCTTCCAGGGTCCGCGTGCGGCGGTAGCCGAGCTCGTAGAGGTGCTCGTGGACCGGCTCGTAGCCGTGCTCCTCCGCTTCGACCCGGGGATTCGGCGGGTGGGCGATCGTCGCGGAGTAGCCGAGCTCGGTCGCGATGCGGGAGGTGGTCTCCGCGAGGTGGTTCACCGAGTAGGCCGCGTCGAACTGGTTGAAGACCCGGTACTCGCCGGGTCGCGCGGGGTGCTCGATCGCGATCCGCAACGACTGGACGGAGTCCTCGAGCGCGATGAAGCCCCGGGTCTGGCCCCCGCGCCCGTAGACCGTGAGGGGAACCCCGAGCATCGCTTGGGCGATGAAGCGGTTGACGACCGTTCCCCACGTCTCGTCAAAATCGAAGCGGGTGAGGAGGCGTCGGTCGGTCATCTCCGGGGTCCGGATCCCGTAGATCACGCCCTGCATGACGTCGGTGGCGCGGAAGTTCCAGATCCGGCTCGCGAACATCACGTCGCCCGAATCGAAGACCTTGCTCCAGTGGTACCAGCTTCCCGCCTGCCGGGGGAAGGGGAGCGTGTCCTTGCCGCCGCGGTACTCGACCTCGAAGAACCCCTCGGGGATCGGGACCTTCGGGGTCCCGTACTCGCCCATCGTGCCCATCTTGACGAGGTGCGCGTCCGGTGCGTGGGCGCGCATGGCGTAGAGGAGGTGGAGCGTGCTGGTGACGTTCTCGACCTGCGTCGCGACCGCGTGGCGTACATCGATCATCGAGTACGGCGCGCTCCGTTGCTCGGCGAGATGGACGATCGCGTCCGGTCGCTCGGTCGTGAGGACCTTTTCGACGACCTCGTACCGGCCGAGGTCGCCGCGGTAGAAAGGGATCTCCTGGCCGAGGACCTCCCGTACAGCGGCCTGCCGGCGCGCGAACGACGGGATCGGGGTCGCGGACCAGCTCCCGACCTCCCGGACCCTGCGCCGCGTCACGAAATTGTCGATCCCGACGACTTCGTGGCCGCGCGCGAGCAGATGCAGGGCGAGCGGCCAGCCCGAGTAGCCGTCGATGCCCGTGATGAGTACCTTCATCCGGCGACCGCCGCGGCGAGCGACACTGCCGCTTTAACGCTGAGGCTCCCGGCGGCAATCCCCGCGGGAACGGACGAAAGCCCATAAACGGGCCGCCCTTCGGTCGGGATGAGGATCGCTCCCCGGGAGAGCCAACGTTGAGCGGGCGCCTTCAGGTCGTGGACACGCAGGGCGACCCGCTGAGCGGGGCGATGATGGTCGTTGGATTCCCGACCCACGGCCTCGTCGGCTCGGTGGCGGCCTCCTACCTCGTGCACACGCTCGATATGCGGCCGGTCGCCTACATGGTGGGCGAGGACTTCCCCCCGACCGTCGTCATGGAGGAGGGGGTCGTCAGCGCGCCGGTCCGCTTCTACGCGAGCAAGATCGTCTGCGGACCGGACCGCACCTGCGACCAGCTGGTCGTTGCGATCTCGGACATCCAGCCACCGGCGAACCTCCTGAACGAGCTCGGCCGGACGCTGCTCGACTGGGCCGAGAGCAAGGGACTTCAGCTCGTCGTCGCGATCGAGGGACAGCCGATCGAGAACGAGGCGAAGACCGACGCGCGCGTCGTCGCGATGGCGAACCGCGCCGCCGCTCCGTTGCTCGATCGCTATTCCTTCACCGCCGCGAGCGGGGTCGTGACCGGGTTTGCCGGCGGGCTCCTCCTCCCCGCGATCTCCCGGTCGATCCCGGTGCTGTGCCTGATCGCCCAGGCCCACAAGGACTACCCGGACGCGCGGGCGGCCGCCAAAGTCATCGAGACCGTCAACCCCTTGGTCCCGTTGCTCGTGCTGAACACGCGTCCCCTGAGGGAGAAGGCCCGGCAGATCGAGGCGGAGGTCCGAGCGAGCCTGGCCCAACAGCAGAAGTCGATCGCGAGCCTGCGCCCCATCGACACGGACGGAGGGGGTGAGATGTATCGCTGAGCCGGGGCCGGCCCAAGCCCCGGGCACGGAGGACGACGGCGAGCCTTCCGCTACGTTGCGTGGCTTTCATCCTTCCGACCTCGACACGATCATGGAGATCGTGGCGGAAGGCCTGCACGAGCACTACGACCCCACCCTTTACGGAACGCTGAGCGCTGCCTGGCCCGAAGGTTTCCTCGTCGCGGCGGACGAGGTCGACCGGCCGATCGGGTTCCTGCTCGGGGTCAACCAGACGCCGGGGGAGGGGCGGGTCCTGATGTTCGCCGTCGGCCGGACCGCTCGGCGGCGGGGCGTCGGGACGATGCTGATGGAGACGTTCCTCGAGCGGTGCCGCCGCCGCGGCCTGCGGCGGGCCACGCTCGAGGTCCGGGTGTCGAACGCCACCGCGATACGGCTCTATGCCCGGTTCCGGTTTAGCGTCGTCGACCTACTCCGGGGGTACTACTCGGACGGCGAGAACGGCTACCAGATGGCGCGCGACATCGGCGAAGGTGTCGAGCGCCCGCTCCGCCAGCGCTAAGACGGGTGCCGTACGTTCCAGCCCGATGCCCGACCGTTGGCCCACCGCGATCGATTTGATGACCGCCGACCTCGTCACCGTCACGCACGACGCTCCGTTGAGCGAAGCTCTCGGGTTGATGCGTTCCCGTGAGATCCACGAGATCCCTGTGCTCCGGGGGAACCGCATCGCCGGGATGCTCACCTTCGAGTCGATCGCGCGGCGCGCGACCCTCCCCCTCTCCACCAAGGCCGAGCACCTGCTGATCCTCCCCCCGGTCGTCCTCGGCACGACGCCGTATCCCGAGATCGCCGAACAACTGCTCTCCACCGGGTTACGGGCGGCCCCGGTCGTGGGGCGGCGGGGCGAGCTGCTCGGGCTCGTGAGCCGCACCGATCTCGTGAAAGCGCTCCCCTCGCTCGTTCGCTCGGCGAGCAAGCCCGTGGACGGCATCGCACGCTCCATCGGCACCACGGTGAAGGAGAGCGACCCCGTTCGCTCGCTGATCGCCCGCATCCGTCTGTTGGAAGAGCATCCGCTGCCGGTCGTCGATCGCAAGGGCAAGCTGGTCGGCGCCGTGGGCATACGGGACCTGGGTCGGATCCTGTGGCGACCGACCATCGGCGGGAAGCGGGATGCCGAGAACAAGGGGAACGCCATGGATGTCGCGGTCAGCACGATCATGCATTCTCCCCCGGTGACGGCGAACGCCGGAACGTCGATCACGGAAGCCGCGCGCCGGATGATTCGCGAGCACGTCTCGAGCGTATTCGTCCTGAGCCCGTCCGGGAAGCCCGAGTCGCTCGTCTCCCAGGCCGACCTGCTCGGTCTCGCGATCGCGGAAGCGAGCCGGGAAGGGAAAGCGCTCGGGGACGTCTACGTGGAGGTCACGGGCCTGCGCGGCGCGAGCGATCCTTCCATCCTCACCGAGATCGATCGCGCCGTGGCGGGAGGGCTCCGCCGGACCTCCCGGTACGCCCGTCCGCTCCTGCTCAACCTGCACTTCGCCCCCCACGCGACGCACCGCACCGGCGACGTCACGGTGGAGGCGCGCCTGCACACGAACAAGGGGATCTTCTACGCCTCGACCACGGGTTGGAACCTCCTCGCGGGGACCGGCGGGCTGATGGACGAACTCGTGGCCCAGGTCCGCCGGCATCAGGAGGAGACCCGTCGACCGCGCCATATCGGCGGCGGCCGCCGTCCGTCTGGTGAGGACGAGTCGATCCTCGTCGACCCCGAACTGGAGTCGCGGATCCGCACCGCGACCGAGGACGAGTAACGGGAAGGGGGCCCCGCCCGTCGATGATCGGCAACCCCCGCGATCCGCGGCAGATGGAGCGCATGATGCGCCAGCTCGGGATGACGACCGAAGAGGTCCCGGGCGTGGAGGAGGTCATCGTCCGCACCTCCGACAAGGAGCACGTCTTCCAGCGCCCCGAGGTGACGATCCTTTCCGTCCAGGGCGTGAAGACCTACCAGATCGTCGGCACCCCCCAGGTCCGCGCGCGTTCGGCCGGAGCTTCCGGTGCCGCGACACCGGCCGGCGCCGCTCCCCCCGCGCGCGCCGGGCCCCCCGAAGAGGACATCGCGCTCGTGATGGAGCAGGCCGGCGTCCCGCGGGAGGAGGCGCTGGAAGCGCTCTTCGTCGCCCACGGCGCCCCGGCGGAGGCGATCCTCTCCCTCCTCGCGCGCCGAGGGAAGGGGTGAGCGCGCCGGATTCGGGCACGATCGCGCGGGAGTGCGTCGAGGGCTACCTCTACACGGCCCGGCCGTTCGAGCTCTGGATCTTCCGTCGCCCCCCCGCCCGCGGCGGCATCTGGGTGCCGATCAGCGGCAAGGTCGAGACGACCGATGCGGATCTCGAATCCGCCCTCCTACGAGAGCTGCGCGAGGAAACCGGACTGGAACGACCCGGCGCGATCACCCCTCTCGACTGGCAGGTGCCCTTCGACGCGCCGAACGGAGAAGGGACCTGGCGGCTCACCGCCTTTGCCGTCGAGGTCGATCCGACGTGGACGCCCGGCCTGAGCGCCGAGCACGACCTCGCGGAACGCGTCTCGCCGTCGGTCGCGTCGGTCCGTCTCCACTACACGGACAACCGCGAAGCGGTACAGCGGCTCGTCGAGCGTCTCCAGCCACGCCTGGGATTGGACGCTCGCGAAGCGCCTCATGTCTATGCCCGGGTCGGCCCCGAGCTCTTCGAAGCGCTCCGGCAACGACGCCCGAAACGGATCGCGCTCCAGGTTCCCGCCGGCCTCGTGCGGAACGCCCACGAGCTCGCGGAGCAGATCCGCGCGGCCACCGGCGCGCCGGTCTTCCTCGCCGGTCGACCTTGCTTCGGCGCGTGCGATGTGCCGATGCCGGACGAGGTTCCGGGCGCGGAGGTAGCGGTGGTTCTGGGCCACGCCCCGATCCCGAACATGGTCCTGCCGCCGCCCACCTACTTCGTCGAGATGCGCTATTCCGGGGGCGACCCTTCCCGGCTCGCGGAGATGGTCAAGACGGCTCGCCTTCCGGCGCGGCTGGGCATCGTGGCTTCGGTCCAGCACCTCGATCTCGTCGCGCCCCTCGAGCGCGAGCTCGTTCGGGCCGGGTTCTCGCCCAAGGTCGGTGCGGGCGACCGTCGGCTGGCCTACCCCGCCCAGGCCCTCGGATGCAACTACACGGGCGCGGAGCAGGTCGCGGCGGAGGTCGACGCCTTCCTCTTCGTCGGCACCGGCCGGTTCCACCCGATCGGCCTCGCACTGGCCACCGACCGACCGGTCTATTCCCTCGACCCCCTTCAAGAGAGCCTCGAGCCGCCCATCGACCGAGCGGCGATCGTTCGTCGGCGCCAACTCTTGGTCGCCGGGGCCCGCGACGCGAAGCGCTGGGGGATCCTCGTCTCCACCTTCGCCGGCCAGAACCGGACCGCGACCGCTCTCGCGATGCAGCTTCGGGCGCGCCGGCACGGCCGCGAGGCAGAGATCCTCACGTTCTCCCGGATCGACCCGCGCGATCTCGAGGGCCGAGCGTTCGACGCCTACGTCAACACGGCGTGCCCGCGGATTGCGATCGACGACTCCGACCTCTATCCGAGGCCCATGCTCACGCCGCCGGAGTTCCTGATGGCGCTGGGCGAGCTTCCCCTCGAGCCGTATCCCTTCGACACCTATCACTAACCCGCCGACTCGTCCGGGCCCATCGCTAGGCACAAAGGGAACGACGCCCTACGCCCTACGGAGGGCGGTATGGCGGTGGGGGGTCGCATCTGGTTCCCGGCCGCCCTGTTCCTCGCCGGCCTCGCGGTCGTCACGGATGCGGTCATCCTGGGCGCGCTCCAATCCCCCCATGTCGCGCCGACGGCCGAGCTCGCGATCGGCGTCGCCGTGATCGCGGTAGGGTTTGTCGCGATCGAGCGCGCATCGCGGGGGCTGATCGAGGGCGTACCCGCCTCGATCGCACTCGAGGAGACCGAAGAGCCCGAGATCGGAGCCGAGCCCAGGGTCCTGGTCATCGGTCCGGCGCCGATCTTCCTCGATGCATGGCGAGCCGGCCAGTCGCGTCGTCGTCGCGCCGGCTGGATCGCGGTGAGCGTGGCCCTCTTCGCCGCGTCCGTCGCGATCCTGTTGCTCTAAACGGACCGTCTCGCGACGCGCGCCCGCTGCAGGAACGCGCGGTGCACCCGGGGATCGTCCGTGAGCTCGGGGTGGAACGTCAAGCCCCAGGTGTTTCCCGCGCGCGCCCCCACCACCTCGCTTCCACGCCAGGCGAACGGCTCGGCCCCGGGCCCCACGAGGAGAATGCGGGGGGACCGGATGAATACACCGGGAAACGGGCCCCCGCGGAGCCCCTCCACGCGCACCGGTGCCTCGAACGATTCGCGCTGCCGGCCGAAGTCGTTGCGACGTACCCGGACATCGAGGATCCCGAGCGGGTGCGGGTCCCGACCCTCCGCGCTCACCTCGAGATATCGGGAGAGAAGAATCAGGCCCGCACAGGTCGCCAGGGTGGGGACCCCCGAGCGGATCGCGGTCGTGAGGGGCTCCCGCAGGCCCGCGCGATCGATCAGGTCCGATATCGTGGTGGATTCGCCGCCCGGCAGGAGCAGCGCGGCGAGGCCCTCGAGGTCCGACGGACTGCGGACCGGTCGAACCTGCACGCCCAGGCGGGCGATGGCCCGGGTCTGCTCCGGTACGTCCCCTTGCAAGGCGAGCACGCCGACGATCATCCCATGCCTACGGGTGGCGTAGCTCGTCCAGTATCGCCTTGGCGCGGTCGAAGCGCACGGCCCGCTCCCGCACGAGCCGTTCCGCGACGCGGTCGATCTCGTCGGGCCGAGCGCCCGCACTCACCGCGAGATTGCGCGCGTGCAACTCCATGTGACCTCGCTGGATTCCCTCGGTAGCCAGGGCACGCAGAGCGCCGAAGTTCTGGGCCAGCCCGACCGAGGCGATGATCTCGCCCAGCTCTCGGGCGGACTTCACCCCGAGCAGCTTCACGTTCGCCTTCGCGGTCGGATGGACCGCCGTAGCCCCCCCCACGAGCCCCACCGGCATCGGTACCTCGATCGACCCTACGAGGTCGCCGTTCGCGTCCGTTTCGTAGGCGGTCAGCGGACGGATCACATGCCCGGGAGCCGCGGTCCACGCGGCGAAGCTGTGCGCACCCGCCTCGATGGCTCGGAAATCGTTGCCGGTCGCGATGACGACCGCCGAGATCCCGTTCATGATCCCTTTGTTGTGCGTCGCGCAACGGAACGGATCGGCAACGGCGAATGCGTACGCTTCCAAGATCGCGTCGACCACTTGGGGTCCCGTTGCGTTCTCCGTCGCGAGCGCGGCGGCGGGGAACGTCGCCCGGGCGCGTACGACCCGGTGGATCGCGAGGTTCGAGATGATCCTCAGCCGGAACCGACCGCCGGCGATGCGCGCCAGTTCGGGACCGAGGGCCTCGCACATCGTGTTGACGGCGTTCATCCCACCGGCATCGCGCGCATCGACCAGGAGGTGGACGACGACCATGGGCCCGCGCGGGCTCTCGAGGAGGCGGACCTCGAGGTCCTTCGCGCCGCCCCCGAACTTCACGAGCACGGGGTCGAGCGCGTTGGCGGCGTCGAGCAGCCGCTCGCGTTCCGCGAGGATCCGGTGACGGGCCGCCGCCGGGTCGGGCACCTCGAGGAGCTGGACCTGCCCAATCATGACCGGGGGCGAAGAGCTGGCGAAGAACCCTCCGGCCGATCTCGCTACCTTGGCCGAGTTCGATGCGGCGGCGACCACGCTCGGTTCCTCGAGCGCCATCGGGACCAAGCGATCGACCCCGTTGACGCGGAAGTGCGTCGCGACGCCCAGCGGAAGGGGGAAGATGCCGATCACGTTCTCGATCATCCGGTCGATCGTGGCCGGATCGATCCCTGGGGGGAACTCGTAGGCCGCCATCTCCACGTCCGAAAGGCCTCCCCATCCCCGGATCGCTTCCCTCCGTTCGGCAATAGAACGACGGTAGAACCCCGAGATCTCGCTCGACCGATCGCTCATGGGGATGCCTCCCGAGGCGCCTTCGGCGTCGAGGGCTCCGGACCGCTCGCCGCCGATCGGGCTACGACGATTTTCGCGGGCCGTATGAGCCCGCCCGGGAAACGGTAGCCTTGCTGGACGATCTCGACTACGGTCCCGTCGGGGTGCTCGGGATCCGCGGAGGTCTCCGCGACCGCCTCCTCATCTTCCGGGGCGAACGGGGCGCCGATCACAGCGACCGGGGTGACGCCTTCCCGCTGAAAGAACCTGCGCCACTCCTGTTCGATCAGGTCGAACCCCTTGCCGATCGCCGCGTCCGCGCGTTCTCCCGCCTTGCGGGCGTGCCCGAACGCTTCGTAGATCGGGATCAGCTCTCGCAGCACCGCAGCGAGGGCCTGACGGGAGATCATTTCCCGTTCCCGCTCGATGCGACGCCGGAAGTTCTCGAAGTCGGCGAGGAGGTACTTGTAGCGGGTCGCCCAATCTTCGCCCACCGAAGCGTTCTCCGACTCCGGCGCAGCGGCACCGCCGGTCGACGCTTCCGCCGGCGCCGGAAGGGGTGCGGGAGCCTCCTCTTCTCCGGGCATCGTTTCCCGCCCACCGTCGTGCGCTAATAGCGATTTGTCGGGCGCTCTTGGGGCATCGTCAATTGTCGAAATGGCCCCGCGCGCTCCCGCGCCGGCGAGATACGCGTACGGCGCCCGAACCCCACCGGTCGAAGCTCTAAGAAAGGCGCTCGCCGTTGGCCCGCCGGGGGACGCATGAAGTTCCACCTCTCCGCCCGGGTGAGCAGCGACCGACCGGAGGCCCTAGAGCCGGTACTGCGCCAACGGATCCCGAGCGGGACCGTGCGCCGTGAGGGCGCGGAGTTCGTGATCGACTCCTCGTGGGAAGGGGCGAGCGCGAAGGACCTGAATCGAGCCCTGCTTTCGGAGCTACGACGGGCCGAGAAGCGCACCCGGCTGCGCGCGGAATGGACCTCTCCCGATGGAACGGTCGAACGGTACTTCGACTACGTTCGGACGCAGGTCCGCCCCCCCGGGTAGGCCCGTGCTCCGGCCCGAAAAAGGGCCCGGAAGGCCCAGGATTTAATGGGTCCGGAGGGTCTCGTTTTCCGCGTCGAAAATGGCCCTTGTTTCCGCCGCGCACATACTGTTATAACGCATGTCCGGCTCGTTGATTTGCCGAGGGTTTCTCGGCGGTAGACTCGATGGTTCCGCAGGGTGCAACGGTCGCCGAATACGACGCGAGTTCGATCCAGATCCTCGAGGGCCTGACCGCCGTCCGGAAGCGGCCCGGGATGTACATCGGGTCGACCGATTCGCGCGGACTTCACCACCTGATCTACGAGGTCGTCGACAATTCGATCGACGAGGTGCTCGCCGGCGCCTGCACGGAGATCACGGTCACGCTCGGCGCCGACGGCGCGTGCACGGTGCGGGACAACGGCCGAGGCATCCCGGTCGAGGAGCACCCGCGGTACCACCGCCCGGCGCTCGAGATCGTGATGACGGTCCTGCACGCGGGTTCCAAGTTCGACAAGGGCGCCTACAAGGTATCGGGAGGGCTGCACGGGGTCGGCGTCCACGTCGTCAACGCCCTGTCGGAATCCCTCGAGGTCCGCGTGTGGCGGAACCGGCACCAGTACTTCCAGCGCTACGAGCGCGGCCAGCCGGTCGCTCCGGTGAAGGATCTGGGTCCCGCCGAGGGTACCGGGACCGAGACGCGGTTCGTCCCCGACAAGGAGATTTTCGAGACGGTCGTCTTCGACAAGGGAACGGTCGAGCGTCGCCTCAAGGAGCTCAGTTTCCTCAATCCCCAGGTCACGATCCTCTTCAAGGACGAGCGCGATAGGAGCGAGACGACGTTCCACCACGCGGGAGGTCTGAGCGAGTTCGTCGCGGACCTCAACGGGGCGACGAACGTCCTGTTCAGCCCCCCGATCTCGCTCCACGCGAAGCGGGACACGACGGACATCGAGGTCGCGTTGCAGTACAACGACGGTTACAACGACACGACCCTCGCCTTCGTCAACAACATCCACACGGTCGACGGAGGCACGCACGTCGTCGGGCTGCGCGCCGCGCTGACGCGCACGCTGAACGACTACGCGCACCGGCACGGCCTCATCAAGAACGACAAAGACAGCCTCACCGGCGACGACGTGCGCGAGGGATTGAGCTGCGTGCTCAGCGTGAAGGTTCTCGAGCCGCAGTTCGAAGGGCAGACCAAGGCGAAGCTCGGGAACTCCGAAGTGAAGGGCCAGGTCGAGAGCGCGGTCAACGAGAAGCTCTCCGACTACCTCGAGGAGCATCCCTCGGTCGCCCAGTCGCTGCTGCAGAAGGCGATCCAGGCGTCTCAGGCCCGGGAGGCCGCGCGCAAGGCGCGCGAGCTGACGCGGCGCAAGGGCCTCCTGGAGGGCGGCGGACTCCCGGGAAAGCTCGCGGATTGCCACTCGAGGGACCCGGCGGAGTGCGAGTTGTTCATCGTGGAGGGGGACAGCGCCGGGGGCACGGCCAAGCAGGGCCGGGACCGGGAGTTCCAGGCCATCCTGCCGTTGCGGGGCAAGATCCTGAACGTCGAGAAGGCGCACCTCGACAAGATGCTTCAGAACGAAGGGATCCGCAACCTGCTGACCGCGATCGGTTACGGAGTGGAGGCCGACGACGACCTCTCCCGCCTACGCTACCACAAGATCATCCTGATGACCGACGCGGACGTCGACGGCGCGCACATCCGCACCCTCCTCCTCACGCTCTTCTTCCGGAAGATGCCCGCGCTCCTCGTGGGCGGCCACGTCTACATCGCCCAGGCTCCGCTCTACCGCTTGCAAAAGGGCCCGAAGGTCGTCTGGGCATACTCCGACGAGGAGCGGGACCGCACCCTGGCCGAGATGGGGGGGATGAAAGGTGTTGTCGTCCAACGCTACAAGGGTCTCGGCGAGATGAACGCGGACCAGCTGCGCGACACCACGATGAAGGTCGGCTCGCGCACGCTCCTGCGCGTCACGATCGACGACGCGGCCCAGGCGAGCAACCTCTGCAGCATCCTCATGGGCGAGGAGGTCGAGCCCCGACGCGAATACATCCAGCAGCACGCCGTCGAGGTCACGAACCTCGACATCTGACGAGGGGAAAGTTCGGTGTCGAGCGCCGCGTTCGGCGGGGCCACGGTCGTCCCCGCCCATCGGGGGAGCGGGCCAAGGGAACCGTGGGGTCCCGTGGGCCCGCCGACGCACGCTCTCGGAGGAGGCGCCGCGTGAGCGATCGCTCGGAGTCCTACTGGTTCGAGAACGCTCTGATCGTCACGCAGGACGACGAGCGCCGCGTGTTCCGCGGCAACGTCCGCATCGAGGCCGGTCGGTTCACCCACGTCGGCCCCGAGGCTCCGCGCGAGGGCGCGGTCAAGATCGACGCCACGCGATACGCGCTCGTCCCGGGGTTTATCAACACGCACGGCCACGTGGCGATGGCGCCGCTGCGCGGCATCGCGGACGACCGCGACCTCGCCGGCTTCTTGGAGACGCTCTTCGCCGTCGACGCGCACCGGACCGAGCAGGATGTCGAGGCCGGAGCCGCGCTGGGAGTGATCGAGATGCTCCTGAGCGGCACCACCTCGTTCCTCGACCTCTACTACGCCGAAGACGCGGTCGCCCGGGCCGTCAAGCGTTGGGGGATCCGCGGATTCCTTGGCTGGGCCGTGCTCGATCCCGAGCTCACGACGCAGACCGGCGTCCCGCTCGATAACGCACGCCGGTTCATCTCCCGGTGGAAGAACGACCCTCTCGTCACCCCGCTCGTCGCCCCCCAAGGGGTCTATGTCTGCGGAAAGGAGACGTGGCTCGCGTCGCGCGCCCTCGCCGAGGAGGCGGGGACGCTCTGCCACTACCACTTGGCCGAGACCCGAAAGGAGGTCCACGATCACGAAGCGAAGACGGGCCGTCGTCCCGCCGCATGGCTCGAGGAGATCGGGTTCCTGGGCCCCCGCCAGATCGCGGCGCACGCAGTGTGGCTCACCGGCCACGAGATCGGGCTCCTCGGTCGTCACGGCCTCGGCATCTCCCATTGCGCGTGCTCGAACCTCAAGCTCGCGTCGGGCGGCGTGGCCCCGGTCGTGGAGCTCGCCGAAGCGGGCGCCGTCATCGGACTCGGGACCGATTCGGCCGCCTCCAACAATTCGCTCAGCATGCTCCGCGAGATGCACGTCGCCGGCCTCGTCCAGAAGAACCAGCGCTGGGACGCGGCTCAGCTCCCGGCCCAGCGCCTCTTGGACATGGCGACACGCGAGGGAGCGCGAGCGCTCGGCCGCGACGGGGACCTCGGCTCGATCGAGCCGGGCAAGCGCGCTGACTTCTCGCTCGTGGCCCTCGACCACCCGTCCGTGCAGCCGGCGGGCCCGGAGACGATCGTCTCCCATCTCGCCTACTCAGCGTGGGAGGAGGCGATCGACTCCGTGTACGTGGACGGCGACCTCGTGATCACCCATCGCCAGCTCCCGAAGGGCGGATGGAGAGAGGTGCGCGAGGCTGCGACCCAGGCTGCCATCCACCTGTGGTCTCACCGGCCGAGCTCGCCTTCCTGACGCTCGAGCGCGAGCGAATCGAGGATCCGCTCTCGTAGCTCGGCCGCCAGTTCCTCGGCCGGAGCATCGATGCCCAGATCGTCGGTCCCCGCGAGTCCCTCCAGCTCCTCGTCTCCGAGACCAAAGAGGGCGGCATGGGCGGCCCGGTCCACGGTGCGCGGCAGTACCCCATGGTGGAGGAGGGCCCGGCCGGTGAGGTGTTGGGCCGCTCCTCCCACCACGCGCCCATGGACGGTCAAGGATCGGCCCCGGTAGCCCAGGAAGCAGCAGGACTCCGAGCGACCGGGCGAAGGGACCCACGCGGCAGGGATCCCCCGGGAACGGTAGAGCTCCGCCGCCCCGCGGCCGAGTCGCGCGTACTCGGCCGAGAGCTCCGGGCCCCGGAGGCGACCGTCTCGAGGTAGGACCACCGCCCACGCGACATCCCCGGGAGCGTGGAGAACGCCCGTTCCCCCGCTCGAGCGCCGCACCACGGGTACCCCGAACGCCTGAGCCTTCCGGAGCATGGGGTCGTTGGGTCGAACCCCGACCCCGACGCTCAACGCACGGTCGGTGAGCACGGCGGTCCGGATCGCCATCACGCCCGCGCTCAGCCGCTCGAGGTCGGCCGTCGCGTTCTCGAGCGCGCTCAACTGGAGGTGGGACGCGGCCCGCGCCATCGGCCGCCGGCATCCGGTCACGCCATATGACGCCCCGCGGGATCGGAGGGCCATGGCCGAGATCGCAGCATTCCGCCGGAACCCGGGGGATGTCGCGCCGTCCTTCGCCCTCCCGGGCACCGATGGGAAGGTCCACCGTCTCGAGGAGTTCGCGGACCGCCCGTTCCTGCTGGTCACCTTCTGGTGCAACCACTGCCCCTACGTGCGCGCCTGGGAGGAACGCATGATCGACATCGGCCGCCGTTACGGATCCCGGGGCGTGGGGATCGTGCTGATCAATTCGAACGACATCTCCGAGTATCCGCAAGACCGCCCGGAGGAGATGGCGCGACGAGCGAAGGAGAAGGGTTACCCGTTCCCCTACCTCTTCGACGAGAGCCAAGAGGTCGCGCGCGCCTACGGTGCGGAGGTCACCCCGCACCCGATGCTCTTTGGACCGGATCGTCGCCTCCTCTTCCAGGGCCGGATCGACGACGATCACGAGCATCCCGAGCGCGTGAGGCGCCGCTATCTCGCGGAGGCACTCGATCGAGCCCTCGCCCACCAGCCGATCCCCGAACCGACCGTCCCGGTCCGGGGATGCTCGATCAAGTGGAAGGCGTAGTCCGGCGCCGTCGGTTCCCGCTTCGGGGAGGATGGGCCAGGACCGCCTTCGCGCGCGCCTCGAACTGGGCGGCGAGCGTGGGATTGACGGGTCGACCGGCCCGGTCGAGCCGCGCGGCGATCGAGACCTTGCCCGCCAGGGCACGCGCGAGCCGCCCTCGCGCGGCGCGGGAGTTCGACTGGATCCTCGGGTGGAGGAACAGCAGACCGTGTCGCGGCGGCGGTGCCCGTCCCCGAAGGTGCTCGAAGAACGCCTTCTCCGCCCCCAGGACCTGGACCGTGCTCGCGGGCAGGCGGCTCAATCGATCGAGTCCCCCGGCGGCGGCCACCATCTGGGCCGCGAGCTCGGGGCCGAGCAAGGCGCTCAGGTTCGGGGTACGCTGAGGAGAGCTCTCCTGGATGGCCCGGTCGATCGACGCGCGGCTCTCCTGGAGCGTTCGGTAGCCGCGAGCGAGACCGCGACGGGCTTCGGCGAGCGCCGGGGGCGGGGTGGTCCTCGCCTCTCCCGCTCCCAGCTCGAGCAGAGCGCGTGCGGCACCGGCCGCATCTCCCGGATCGAGCTCGGGGCGATCGCGGGAGGCCCAGCTCCCGACCCGCTCTCCCAGCAGGTTGATCGCGCGGTCGAGGTCGCGCATCGCTCGCACCGCTTCCTCGACATGGATCGAGGGGTCCCAGCTCGCGTCGAGCGCCGCGTCCGCCCGCTCGAGCATCGCCCCACGCAGCGCGGCTCCCGCCGCCGGGTCGGGGGGAGGGAGCGCGAACGCGCCCATCGATTCGGGCGTGAATCGTACGCCGTGCGCGGCGATCCTGCGGTCCGCGGTCACGAACTGCTCCCGCGAGTGCATCGAGAGCACCCGTTCGTCCTCTATCGTTAACCGGCCTTCGCGTCGCAGCTCGGACCGGGCGCGGAGCTCCGCCGCCGTGACGGGAGCGTCGGCCCGGTCCACAAGATGGCCGCTCTTGTCGATCGCGAACGTCCCGTACCAACGGCTTACGATCTCGAGCGTCATCCGCTGTTCCGACCTCCATCGACGGAGCCCCTCGCGTCCTCCCGGTAGGAAGCGCTCCCCCGACCACAGAACGCGATGGGCTCCGCGGCCTCCTCCGGCCCTGCGGCCGGACCCAGCGAGACCGGCTTCTCTCGTTGCGTGCGCCTCTGGGGCCCGTCGCTCGCAACGACCGGGATGCCGATGAATCCGGGGACGACGACGTACGGCGCTCTGCGACCCGCGCGATTGCAGCGGACACGGTGGAACTCGAAGGCTCTCCGGACGGGTCGAGCGGCGCGGTGCGGCGGGAGCGGCCGTTGGGTTAGCTCGGCTGGAGCCAGCACATCCGTAGGACCCGGGCGCTCGAAATCGCCATCAAGCGCCTCTTGACGGAGACTCCGCTGGGAACCGGGCGCGCTGGGCCGGTGGGCGCTCGCGGCCGCGATCCCGGGCGAAGTTCGGGTGGCGAGGTCCGGCACGACCCGGGTAGGAGGTGCGGCAGGTTAGCCTTGCCGTTCCTGCCGGGCGCGATTAATATCGGACGACATGTCCCGGGTCATGTCCGGCACTCCCGAGCTTGACCTCGTTCGCTACGACCGCTCCGGCCCGATCGCTACCCTCACGCTGAACGCTCCGCCGGTCAACGTTCTGAGCCGGGTCGTGCTCGACGCGCTGTCGGCCCGGCTCCGCGAGGCGGCCGCGGACCTGGAGGCGCGGGTCGTGATCCTCGCGAGCGGACTGGATCGCGCCTTCGCCGCGGGGGCGAACATCCGCGAGATGGCGTCGATGGGCCCGTCCGAGGCCCGCGAGCACGGCGGGAAGGGTCAGGCTCTCACTCGCCAGATCGAACTCCTCCCCCTCCCGGTCATCGCGGCCGTGAACGGGGTCTGCCTCGGCGGCGGATGCGAGATCGCTCTCGCGTGCGACTTCATCGTGGCCAGTGACGAGGCGACGTTCGGCCAGCCCGAGATCCTCCTCGGCGTCATGCCCGGGTGGGGAGGTACCCGCCGTCTCCCGCGGCGCATCGGCCCGGCGCGTGCCCGGCACTGGATCTACACCGGCCGGTCCGTCCCGGCGCGCGAGGCCGAAGCCCATGGGTTGGTGTTTCGGGTCGTTCCTCGATCCGAGCTCCTGCCGGCCGCGCGCGCTCTCGCCGAAGAGCTCGCCACCAAGCCTCCGGTCGCACTCGCGGCGGCGAAGTATTCGGTCCTCGCTTCGCTCGATCCGGGGATCGACCCCGGGCTCGCCTACGAGCTCGATCTCTGGGCGCGCCTGTTCGGGACGACGGATCAGAAGCAGGGAATGGAGGCATTCCTCGGGAAGCGCTCCTACCTCGTGGGTCCTCGGGCCGAGTGGGACCGGGCGTCGAAGGGGTTTCCGTGGATGGCGGGATCGAAGGACCCCTATAACGAGCCGCGGTCCCGCCGGAGGAGCGGAAAACGGAAGAACTGACACCGCTCGGCCCCGTCCGAATGCCGCGGTGGCTCAGCTGGTAGAGCGGCTCCTTGGTAAGGAGCAGGTCGAGGGTTCAAACCCCTCCCGCGGCTGATCCTCTTGTGCTTCGCCCTGTCGACGGTGCCGAAACGGGCCGATCTGCCGGCGCTGCTGACGGTAGGAGGCCCGCTCCCCGAACCCCGGCGGATGTCCGTGTCGAGGGTAGGGCGAACGGGTGGGACCGTGAGGTCACGACCATTCACTCCACATAGCATCGCAGAACGGACGAGCGCGGTCCGAGCGAGCTTCGACGCGGCGGCTCGGGAGGGGACACGGGGGATACCCACGGGGGGCCTCTGGAAGGGCCTATCCGGCAGAGAGGCCTCAGTCCCCCTCCTGTCCCTGCGGTCCCCGGGGGCTAATAGACGGGGCAGGGATGCCCCCGACATGCAGCCGCCCGCTCCGCTGCGGGGATGAGGGCCCCATAACCCCGATGGGCACGTCTCCGCCTTCGGCCGCACTCGATCCGGACTGGAGAACCCCCGCCGAGATCAGTGGCTATCGGTCCACCCCGACCTACGCGGAAACGATCTCGTTCCTGGAGCGAACGGCGACATCGTTCCCTCGTCTCGTTCGGATCGAGGACTTCGGACGAACCGGAGAGGGACGAGACCTGAAGATCGTCATCGTGTCGCGCGACGGGAACTTCGACCCGGAGTCGATTCACGCCTCCGGTCGCGTCATCGTCCTCGTCCAGAACGCGATCCACGCCGGAGAGATGGACGGCAAGGATGCCTGTCTCGCGCTGCTGCGCGACCTCGTCCGAACTCCGGAGGCGGCCACGCTCCTCGACCGTGTCGTCCTCGTCTTCATTCCGGTGTACAACATCGATGGCCACGAACGCCGCTCTCCCTATAACCGGATCAACCAGCGGGGGCCGGACCTCGCGGGTTGGCGGGCCAACGGGACGAACCTGAACCTGAACCGGGACTACCTGAAGGCCGACGCTCCCGAGACGCGGGCATTCCTTCGCATGTTCCACCGATGGATGCCGGATTTTTTCGTGGACGACCACGTGACCGACGGAGCCGATTTCCAGTACGACGTGACCTTCGCGATCGACGAGACGCCGGACGTATTCCCGCCGACCGCGGAGTGGATCCGGACGTCCGTCACGCCCGAGCTCACGCGGCGGGTGAACGCGGCCGGCCACACCGCGTTCCCCGCCACGGTCTTCTTGAAGGACGACACCGACCCGTCGCAGGGACTCGCCTTCAACGAGAACCCGCCTCGGTTCTCCACCGGCCAGATGATCCTCGAGAACCGGCCGGGCCTCTTGGTGGAGCTGCACATGCTCAAGGACTACCGGACCCGGGTCACGGGGAACTACGCGATCCTTCGAGGCCTCCTCGAGATCCTGAACGAGCATGCGGACCGTCTGATCGCTCTGAACCGGGATGCGGACCGAACGGCCTCGGCGCCGAGCGCCGAGGCCGCGGAGAAGCCCGAGTTCCCTCTGGTCGTAGCCGGCTCCGGTGAAACGAGGACGATGGAGTTCCTCGGATACTCCTACGAGCGCTACCAGAGCGAGGTCTCCGGGGGGATGGCGATCCGATACGGTTCGGAGCCCCGCACCTGGACGATCCCCGTAGAGACGGGCGGGGCGGTGGTAGTTTCAACGATCCCTCCGGCGGGATACATCGTTCCCCCGCAATGGACGGGGGTGATTGCGGTCCTGGAAGCGCATGAGGTGGCCCTCCATCGGACCCGGGCGGAGTGGACGGGAACGGTCGAACGCTACCGTTGTTCGGGGATGATTCGACCGAACCGACCGTTCGAGGGCCGCTACCCGATCCTGCGTACGGGGAACGTCGAGAGGGGAATGGGCCACTTTGGCGAGTGCGTCCGAAGCACGGAGACGATGTCCTTCCCTCGAGGGTCGGTCGTCGTCCCGCTCACCCAGCGTTGCGCGAAGGTCGCGATCCACTGGCTCGAACCGGAGGCGCCGGATTCCGCGCTCCGATGGGGCTTCTTTGACCCGATCTTCGAACAGAAGGAGTCCGCGGAGGCCTACGTGCTCGAGCAGCTCGCGCACGAGGAGATGGCCCGGGATCCCGGGCTTCGGGACCGGTTCGAGCACTGGGTCGCGCACGACGCTTCGTTTGCCGCGAGTCCCACGGCTCGACTCGCGTTCTTCTACGAACGGTCCCCCTGGGGGAAGGCGAACCGAGTCGGTGACTACCCGGTGGGTCGGCTCGCGTCGCTCCGCGGACTACCCTTGGAGTGACCCGGGTATGCGCGGAGAGGGCGCGAACTGGGATGGCCGCGGATAGCGGCCCGACCCCCGCTCACGCCTCGGCCCTCGCGTTCGAGGAGGAGCGTGCCTTCGCGGGCTCCCGCTGCAACGCCTCCCCCCTCCCACCGAAAGCACCGGCAGGAACTCCGGTTCACCGGCTTCTCGGACGAGCACGTTCACGTGCTCAAGCCCCTTGGTCGATACTCCTACAGTGGGCGGACCGGTCCACCGCCCCGTTTCGGGAGCGGGGAACCCACTCGGCGGAACTCCGCTCACGAATACGCCGGTACTCGCCCTGCCGATAAGCGCGGCGACCAGGATGAAGTCCGCAACGCTCACGATGGTCGCGGGCGGCTGGGAGACAACGAACGAAATCGCGAGCAGGACTCCCAAGAGGACGGCCGTGCCCGGGAGGACAGTCGGTACTAAGGACCGCGTTCCCAAGGGGCGGCCGACGGTGCGTCGACCCGGTCACCGGCCCGCATCTCTCAGGAGAATGCTGGTTCCGTGCCGCAGAGGAGCGAAGGCGAACTCCCCTCCATGTGCGGGCCGGGGCTTGCCAGCGCGCCCATTACGCACGGGGAATCCTTTCCTTAGCTAGGTTCGAAGTGCGCCGGTCGATCTTGTCCTAATCGCACTGTGCCGGCAATCAACCGACGGGCCTCGGACGGCCCGTCGCCCCGGGAAATCTAACTGCAACTCGACTCCCCAAGGCTGGAGACCGATCGAAGCTCGTCTTTCGGCCCGGCCCTTTCGGGCTGGAGGTGGTCAAGGTGGGCCCTTCCGGAGGGGACACGCACAGCGTTGGGGTCGGTCGGCCCCCTGCGCTCCTCGTGGTCAATCAGCGACCCTTGGTCTTTCCGTGGGACTTCCGCTTGACGGATGGGGAGGCGTAATCGTCCTCACGGGCGTTCAGCACGTACGATGCCTCGCTGGCGCGCTTGAGCAATGCGCCATCGCGGTCGCACTTCGGGTGTGCTGGCGCAGGGTCAAAAATGTATCCTCCACCGCACACCGGGCATTCGTAGTACGTCATCAACACCCCCAGACCGTAGAGCCTCCTCGGCTTAAGTCAGACCCGGCCCGCCTCGCTTTCGGAGACTTGGAAAAACCCGATGATTTCGTGGATCGTTCTCCCGCGCGCGGATCGCGGTCCTCTGTTGGCCGGCGGCGGATCCCCCGCCTCCGTCAACGTCCCCTCATAACCCCTTTCGGGAACCCGGGAAAGGGACCGGATTTGGACCGGTGCCAAAGGATCGGAGAATCGGGCGTCCGACCCGTCGAACCGTCGTGCCGGTGAGGCGTCCGTTACCGCCCAGCCGGGGGGGACGGGGGCGGAGCGAACACGAGATCCGCGGCTCTTCGGCGCCGGCGCTGCCAGGTCCCTAGCACGATGGTCACAACGGCGATCACCGCGATCGCGATCAGGGCGTAGCCCCACCAGGGAATCCCGGCCGGGCTGAACGCGACGGTCCTCGTCACGGGCTCGCCGCCGACGATGAACGTACCGCTCGAGCCGACGTAGCCCGGGGCGGACGTCGAGAAGGAGTAGCTGCCGTTGGCCACGAAGATGGTGATCTCGGAGGTCGTGCCGTTCGCGGCCGGCTCGCCCGATACATGGACCCACCATCGCTGTCCGGTGGGTAGCCCGTTCTCTACGAACGTCACCGGAACGGTGTAGAGCACGAAGACGGCAGTGGGCGCCCGCGTCGGCGTCCCCCGTACGGTCACCGTTGCGGTCACATCGATGTAGATCGGGTTCCGGGTGGTGGCGCGGAACGTGTAGGTGCCGTTGGGCAGCGTGACGGTCACATTGGTCCCGGCGACGGAGGACTTCGAGAAGCCGGCGACCGAGACGGTCCAATTCGTGTTCGGGGCGAGCCCCCGCTCTGAGAACGTCACCCCGTAGAACGGTGCGACTTCCCAGTCGGTCGCGATGACCGGGAGCGCGCCGTAGATCGCTGTCATGTTGTCGCTGCGCTCGTTGGCGACGTAGACATAGGCGTTGACGGGGACGTAGGCCAGCGCGCTCGGACCGAGCCCAACGGCGATGGGCGCTCCGACCTTGACGCCGGTCGACCCGTTGAGGACGAGGACACTGTCGTTGCCGGCGTTCGCGATGTAGAGGAATCCGTTCGTCGGGTCGAAGGCGACGGCCGAGGGGGCTGCCGAGGCTCCCTCCATGAGAATCGTCGTCACTTTCCCCGTCGGACCGATCACCGAGACACCGCCGGTGCCGCGATCGGCGACGTAGATCGATCCATCGAGGGGATCGTAGGCCAGTGCCGAGGGTTCCGCCCCCACCGCGAGCGTTTCCGATACCCGGTCAGTGGCGCCGTCGATCACGGTGACGTTGCCGCCGACCGAGTCGGCCACGAAGAGGTCGTTGTTGGCGGGGTCGTAGGTGATCGCGACAGGGCCGGTTCCGACGGGAATCCGCGTCCCGGTCCCTTCGTTGGTGGAGGCGTTGATCACGACGACGTCGCTGCTGTTACGAGCGGCGACGAACACCTCGGTGCTTGACGGGTCAAATGCGATCGCGCTCGGCGTGCGGCCGACCCCGATGCTGGGCACGAGCACCCGGAGGGGATCGCCGCCGAGCACGGTGACGTTGTCGCTTCCCGAGTTCGCCACGTACACCTCACCGTTCGTCGGGTCGTAGGCGACGGCGGCCGGCCCGATCCCGACCCCCAGGGTCTCGATCGGCGCGCTCGTCGTGGCGTTGATGACCGTGACGGCCCCGGCGCTCGAATCGGCGACGATCACGGCGTCCAACGCGGGGTCGTACGCCAAGGCGGATGGACCGACCACCGGCCCGATGCTCGGGACCACGACGGAGTTCGGAAGTCCTCGGACCGTGACCGTTCCGGATGCGCCCGGGTAGAGCGACTGGAAACCGAATCCCCCGTTGACCGAATAGGGAAACGTTCCGTTCGGCTCTCGAACTTGGAGGTTCGTCCCGGCCGGGCCCGATGCCGTGGTCCCATTGACGGTCACACTCCAAGTGTTTCCCGCCGGCAAGCCGGACTCGGAGAAGGAGATCGGGTACGCGGGGGAGAGGGTCCACACCGTGGCTACGTAGCCGTTGGCGTTGATGGCAGCGACGCTGTCGTTCGTCGAGTCTACGACGTAGACGAATCCATTGGCCGAGTCGTAGGCGAGGCTCGTCGGACTCGCGCCGACCCGGAAGTCGGGACCAACCTTCGCGTTCGTCGCCCCGTTGATCACGCTGACGTTGTC
The DNA here is from genome assembly GCA_021844945.1 of Thermoplasmata archaeon. Taxonomy (GTDB): domain Archaea; phylum Thermoplasmatota; class Thermoplasmata; order Lutacidiplasmatales; family UBA184; genus Lutacidiplasma. Next base: position 42,433 of record JAKBSJ010000005.1, read on the forward strand.
GTTTTGCTCGTCCGCGACGTAGAGGTAGTCGCTCACCGGGTCGACCACCAAGGAGAATGGGTAGGAACCTACCCCGACGCTGGGCGTGGTGACCACGGCCGATGTCGCGTTGATCACCGTCAGGTTGTTGCTGTAGTAATTGGCGACGTAGAGGTCTCCGTTATCGGGGTCGTAGGCGAGCGCGGAGGGGCCGTTTCCCACCGGGACGCTTCTCGGTCCGGTGTATCCCGGGGGTCCGAACACCGTGAGGTTGCTCCCTCCCTGGTTCGCGATGTACGCGACTCCATCCTGAGGATCGAATGCGATCGCGAACGGGTGTAGGCCCGTCGGGATGCTGGGATCGAGGACGGCGTTCGTGAGCCCGTCGATGACCGTCAGATTATCGCTCTGCGAGTTGGCGACGTAGATGTCGCCGGTGGTGGGATCGTAGGCGATCCCTTCGGGCTGGGCGCCGACCCCGATGTACCCGACCACGGCGTTGGTGGTCGCGTCGATCACATCGACCTCGTTGCTGCCCGCGCTGGCCACGAAGATCTCGTTGTTCTGGGGGTCGTAGGCGAGGGCGTACGGCTCGTTGGTCACCGAGATGCTCGCGATGACGACCCGATCGGTCGCACCGTCGATGACCGTGAGGTTGCTGGAGCCCTTGTTTGCGACGTACAGGTAACCGTTCGCCGGGTCATACACCACGCTATACGGGTTCGGCCCGACGGGAATCTGAGGGTCCACGACCTGGTCGATCGGCCCCGCGATCACGAACGTTCCGGAAACACTCGGGAACCTCACCTGGCGCCCCCACTGATTCGTAAGAGTGTAGCTGTACGTGCCGTTCGGAAGAGGCACGCGGATATCGCTTCGGGTTCCGACGCTCCATTCACTGCCGTTCACGTTCACCGACCAGGGCACGTTCCACGGAAGGCCGGTCTCGTTGAACGTCTCGAAGTACACCGGCGTGGTCAGGGGCGCGCCTCGTTCCCCTTCCAGAGGGCTCGAAGCCGCGGACGCGCCCGCGTGGCTCGCCGGTACGGCCCATCCGGCCGCCAGGACGACCGGGACCGCCAGGAGGGCGAACACCACGCGCACGCGGCCCCCATCGGACATGGCCCTCCCTTCCTGCCGCCCGCCTCTTCCCCGAACAGGGGGCCGCCGCTCTTCTATCTATTCGGAGGCATCCGGGTGCGCCGGTGGTGGCACCCGGCCCTGAGGTTCGTTCTCCCACCGTGGCCGCGGCCCGACGTTTCATATACCGACCTCCACTACCGCCGCGCGCAGCGGGGTAGGGTAGTCAGGAAAACGGACCGGGGATTCTCCGTCCGCCCTGAGATCCCGACGGGCTCATAACCCGTAGATCCATGGTTCAAATCCATGCCCCGCTATCACTCCGCGGCGGTATGAAACGGGCGAAAGCACGCCCCCGGGGCCACCCGGCGCAGGACGGGGAACCTCCGACGGTCATCCCCGAAATCCCCATACGCCCGCGCGCATCGAGAGCTCGATGGCCGAAACACGGTTTCCCACGATCTCGGTCGCGACGGATGGTTCGGTCCCCGCGAACGAAGCCCTAGACGTGGCGATCGATCTCGCGAAGCGCTACGGCTCGTCTCTCACCGTACTCGCGGTCGCTCCGCTTCAGCCAACCTTTCTCGCGGCGAGCGAGGCGTACGTCCCTCCCACGCCCCCGGTCATCGACCTACCGTACTACCGGCATCAGGTGGATGCAGCCCTTGCGAAAGCCCGGGCCGCCGGGATCGCCACGGTAAAGGGGGTCGTCATGGAAGGGGTCCCGATCGACGAGATTCTTGTGTATCTCGAGAGGCAGGCCCCCTCGCTCGTCGTGGTCGGTTCGCGCGGTCTGAGCCGCGGCAAGCGACTACTGCTCGGCAGCGTCTCCACGGCGGTCGTTCAGGGGTTCAAGGGCGCGGTGCTCGTCGTGCATCCCCGAGCTACGGAGCCATCGCCGTAACGATCGAAAGGCGTGTCGGGACCGGGAGCTTGTGGGAGGCCTTGCGCATGGCCTCCTTCGCATCCTCGATGTGAGCCGGGGTCGTGTAGATCGTCAGAAGGCCGCTCCCAATCTGCGCGCGTACAGCGTGACCGACCGGCTTGCCGAAGGCGCGCCGCATCCCGTCCGAGATACGGTCTGCTCCCGCGCCCATGGCCATCTTGTGCTCGCGCAGGATCGCATGAGGGTACCGGCGCACCTTGAGATGATACTGGTTCGGCGCGGCCTTCTCGAGCACGCGGACCGCGCTGACCCGAGCCGCTTCGAGCGCGATGTCCCGGACCTGACCCGCCTCCTCGGTCCCTAGGGTGAGGGATACAGGGAAGGCCTCCTTCAGGTTCCCCGTGTCAAACTGGGTGACCCGGCAGACCGGTATCCCTCCCATGTACTCGTGGCGCGTGTAAATCTGGCCCTCGATCTTACGATACATGCGGGCCGGCTTGCGCGTCATGGGGCGCGGCGAGCCTCGCCCCCTCTAAAATCCTTGCGGAGCCCCGGAGGGCCCGCCCGGGCCGTCGATGGCAGGACTCGCGCCCCGGTTCGCGCCAGCGACACCTCGGCCGCGCGGGATTCGTGGGTCTCTAGTACTCGCGCTATCCGATTGCGCGCGCTCGACCGGCGGGCCAGCACGAAGAAGCTCGAACCGAACATCGTCTGGGCCGCCCAGGCATCCGACCCTCGCAGGGCGTGGATGAGGCGGCGGAGCGGAGGAGGTGCCAGACGTACGCGATCGGTGAATCGCTCGCTTGCCTCGGCAAACCTCTCGAGCGAGGGGTGCGCGAGGAGCCCGTCCAAGTCTCGCGCCGCCCGATGGATCCGGGCGCGCATTCGGGGATTGGAGAGCACGCGGGGGGTGGCGATCCGCGGGCCGGCGACGCCGACCCATACCGTGGTCCGGGAGGATAGGTGGCGGATTTTTCCCCAGGGTGGGATCCCCGGCTTCGAGCGGAACTCGATCCCTCCACCGAGGATCGCGGCGACCCCACCCAACCCGGTGCCGCCGTCGAGTTCAGCGAGGTGCGCGGCCCGGATCGCCCACGGACGACTCTGCCCGACGAGCGAACTCACCGCGAGCGTGGCTGCGAGGGTCCCCGCCGCGCTCATTCCAAACCCTTGGCCCACCGGCAGCTCGTGGCGTACTCGCACGACGAGATGTCCCCTCGCCCGAACCCCGACCCGACGGATGGCGTCCTCCGTGACGGGAAGCGGCGTGCCGGCCTCGTCCATCGCCGCGACGGAGTTCCGGGGCCCCGGCCGCAGCGTCGCGGTCGCGTAGGCTCCGAGCTCGAGGACCAAGCCCGCGCCTTGCGAGCCGGCCGCGCGTGGGTCGGAGCCCTGTGACGCGGGTCGGAAGATGCCCGTGATGTGGCCGGGGGCGAAGGCCCGCGCGATTCGACTCCGCTCCGTTCCCCTCGCCCCCCTCGCGCCGCTCGACCGGTCACTCCTTATAAACGAGGACGTATTCGTTAAGTCGACGGGGCGACCTTCCGTCCTCCAACCACACCGATGAGCGATTCTGAAGCTCCCGTTGCCGGGCAGGACTCGTTCGACCGCATGAACTTCCTCGAACTGAGGAACACGCAGTTGGCGGAAGCGATCAAGCGGGTCGAGAGCGAACGGCACTACATGGAGTCGGAGATCCTCCGACTGCAGCGTGAGGTCAAGCGGCTCAAGACCGAACTCGACCGGCTCCGGTACCCGCCGCTCATTGTGGGTAGCGTGCGGGACGTACTCACGGACGGTCGCGTGATCGTGAAGTCGTCGACCGGCCCCGACTTCGTCGTCAACTCGGCAGAGAACGTCGAGCACGCGAAGATGACGATCGGTAGCCGGGTCGCGCTCAACAAGCAGACGCTCGCGGTCATGGGCGTGCTGCCCGCGTCGGTCGACCCCCTCGTCACGGCGAGCGAGATCGTCGACAAACCCGCGATCACCTACGAGGACATCGGTGGGCTCATGGACCAGATCCGCGACATCCGCGAGGCGGTCGAATATCCTCTCCTGCGGGCCGAGCTCTATCGGAAGGTCGGCGTCGATCCGCCGAAGGGCGTACTCCTCGTTGGCTCGCCCGGAACCGGTAAGACGCTGATCGCGAAGGCCGTGGCGCATCATACCAACGCGACGTTCATCCGGCTCGTCGGGAGCGAGCTCGTCCAGAAGTACATCGGCGAGGGAGCGCGGCTCGTTCGCGAGCTCTTCCAGCTCGCGAAGGAGAAGGCGCCCACGATCATCTTCATCGACGAGGTCGACTCCATCGGAGCGAAACGCCTCGAGGTGGCCACCAGCGGGGACCGCGAGGTCCAGCGGACGTTGATGCAGCTGCTCGCCGAGATGGACGGCTTCGAGCCGCTGTCCAACGTCAAGATCATTGCGGCGACGAACCGTCCGGACATCCTCGACGATGCACTGCTGCGCCCGGGGCGCTTCGACCGGATCATCGAGATCCCGGTACCGACTCCCGCGGGGCGCGCCGAGATCTTCCGGATCCACTCCCGGGGCATGGCGATTCGCGACACGATCGACTTCGAGGCGCTCGCCACCCGATGCGAAGGTGTGACGGGGGCCGACATTAAGGCGATCTGTACCGAGGCCGGGATGTGGGCGATCCGAGAGGAGCGCGACCACGTGCTCGCGACGGATTTCGACCGCGCCGTCGAGAAGGTCGTTGGGGACGAGGAACTCCGCAAGGAGTCCGTCACGATGTTCGCTTGATCCCGCGATCGAGGGACGAGCTCGGCATCATCGCCGTCGTTTCGAAGCGCGACGCGACGGCTACCTGCGAGGGAACTGGGGGTCCAACGCGGACCTCGTATCCGCTATCGGCGGCCCGCCCCCGACCCGGGCGCAGGCGCTGGGAGAGGTATCGAGGCGGGGTCCGGACGAGGTGGGCTACCGTGCCGAAGTCAGCTCTGTGCGCGCGACGATCCGAGGCCCGCTACCCACGTTGAGGTCGAATAGGTAGGCGGGCTGTCCCGCCGCGTAGACCACCGGGCGATCGGTCTTGATGCGCGCGTGCGGCCCCGAATGCTCTTCGACCACCATCGGCACGATCTGCATCCCGACCGCGACCGACATCCGAGATCCGACCCCCCAATCTCCCTTGTAGTAGCGGCACGGGAGGAGGCGTTCGCCCACCAGGTCCGCACCGGCGTTGAGCGACCCGGCCGGTGCCAAGATCTGTCCGCGCTCGACCTGGTCGACCTCGACGCCCTTCAGCGCCACCCCCACGCGCTCGCCGGCCTCGGCCTCCTTGACGTCGACATCATGAACTTGGATCGACCGGATCTCCACGACCTTGTCGGTCGGCCACAGTCGAAGTTGCTCGTGCGCCCGGAGCGTTCCCCGACGGACCACCCCCAGAGCGACCGTTCCGACCCCCTTGACCGGGAAGACGTGGTCGAGCGGCACCGCGACCGGACCCGAGTCGGCGGGAGCCCTCCATGATTCGACGGTCTCTCGCAGTTGGGGAACATCCAGCGGAACCCGCGGTGCGGACTCGAGACGGCTGCCTCTCAGCGCTCGCCCCAGCTCGTCCGTCCCGACGGCCGCGCCGGTGACGATCGTGGTTGGTAGATCGAAGAGCTCCACGGTCGCCATCGTCTCGGCGACCGAGCGCGTCAGCTCCTCGACGATGAGCAGGCATCGGTCGGCCATCGCAAGCGCCGAGAGGAGCGGCGCGAACTTTTCGGGGAACTGCGTTGGCTCGACGAGGGTCGTATGGTGATCGTCGTGGTTCGCGTCGAACAGCGTGAGGTCGGATTGCGTACTCTTCTTTCCGAGCTGCGATGCAACGCCGTGCGTTCCGACCACCGCGACCGTGATGCCGCTCATGGCGCGCGGAGCGCTCCCGCCTCCTTGGCCTTGCCGGAGGAGAGCGAGATCGTCCCATTCCGCGCATCGACCCGGACCTCGCTCCCGTCCCGGATCTCCCCCGCGAGGATCTTGGCCGTGAGCGGGTCGACGACCAGCCGCTGAACCGCTCGTCGAAGAGGGCGAGCCCCGAACTGGGGATCTATCCCCACTTCGGCGAGGACCCGGCGCGCCGCATCGGTCAACGTGAGGTGGATGCGTCGCTCGGCGAGTCGGCGGTCGACCTGGGCGAGCTGGAGATCCACGATGCGCTCGATATCCTTCGGAGTCAGCGAGCGGAAGATGACGGTCTCGTCGATCCGGTTCAGGAACTCGGGCCGGAAGTGCTCGCGCAGCGCCCGCTCGATACGGGAGGCCCGCTCGCTTTCCCCCTCGACCACCGCCTCCGTACCGAGGTTGCTGGTCATGATCACGACCGTGTTGCGGAAGTCGACGGTGCGACCCTGCCCGTCGGTCAACCTCCCGTCGTCTAGGAGCTGGAGCAGGACGTGGACCACGTCGGGATGGGCCTTCTCGATCTCATCGAAGAGCACGACCGTGTACGGTCGCGTGCGGACCGCTTCGGTAAGCTGACCCCCTTCCTCGTAACCGACGTACCCCGGGGGAGCGCCGATCAAGCGCGCGACCGTGTGCTTCTCCATGTACTCGCTCATGTCGATCCGCACGAGCGCGCGTTCCGAATGGAATAGGAACTCCGCGAGCGCCTTTGCGAGCTCGGTCTTGCCCACGCCCGTCGGGCCGATGAAAAGGAACGTCCCAATCGGGCGGTTCGGATCCGCGAGTCCACTGCGGGAGCGCCGCACCGCACGACTGACGGCCTCGACGGCCTCGTCCTGACCGATGACCCGCTTGCGTAGCTCCTCCTCCATATGCTGCAGGCGCTCCACCTCGCCGGCGAGCATCCGGCTGACGGGTACGCCGCTCCACTTCGCCACGACCTGCGCGACGTCCTCTTCGGTGACCTCCTCGTGCAAGAGGGAGGTCCCGCTCGGGGGGCTCGCGTGCTCGGACGCCGACGCGAGGCGCTTCTGGAGCTCCGGTATCTTCCCGTACCGCAGGCGGGCCGCGGCTTCGAGATCGCCGGTACGGACGGCCTCGTCCTCTTCGGCTTTCGCTTCGTCGAGCTCGGCGCGCAACCGGCGGACCTCCTGCAATCCCACCTTCTCCTGGTTCCATCGGGCGGCGAGGGCCGTCTCTTGTTCCTTGAGGTTCGAAAGCTCTCGATCCAGCTTCAATAGGCGTTCCTTCGAGGCCGGATCGCTCTCCTTTTTGAGGGCCATCCGCTCGATTTCGAGCTGGCGGATCCGCCGCGAGAGCTGGTCGAGCTCGCTCGGTCGGGAGTCCAGCGAGAGGCGGACCATCGACGCGGCTTCGTCGATCGCGTCGATCGCTTTGTCCGGTAGATGCCGGTCCGGAAGGTAGCGCGCGGTGAGAGTCGCGGCCGCGACGAGCGCTGCGTCGTGGATCTGCACCCCGTGGTGCAGCTCGTAACGCTCCTTGAGGCCGCGCAGGATCGAGATCGTGTCTTCGACGGTCGGCTCGAAGATCGGCACCGGCTGAAACCGGCGCTCGAGGGCTGCGTCCTTCTCGATGTACTTCCGGTACTCGGCTGTCGTCGTGGCCCCGATGCAGTGCAGGGTCCCTCGGGCGAGGGACGGCTTCAAGAGGTTGGAGGCATCGAGCGCCCCGCCCTCGGTGGCCCCCGCGTGAACCAGCGTGTGGAGTTCATCGATGAACAGCAGGACCCCCCCCTGGGAGCGCTCGACCTCCTTGAGGACCGCCTTCATGCGTTCCTCGAACTCGCCCCGGAACTTCGCCCCGGCGAGGAGAGATCCGAGGTCGAGGGCGACAATCCGCTTGTCGCGCAGCGACTCGGGGACGTCCCCCTGGGCGATGCGGACCGCGAGACCCTCGACAACGGCCGTCTTGCCCACCCCCGGATCTCCGATGAGGACCGGATTGTTTTTCGTCCGTCGAGAGAGGATCTGCATCACGCGACGGATCTCCTCATCGCGTCCGATCACCGGGTCGAGCTTCCGCTGCTTCGCGAGCGCCGTCAGGTCCCGGCCGTACTTTTCCAGCGCCTGATACTGGGCCTCCTCTCCGCGGTTCGTGACGGGCTCGTTGCTACCGCGCACCGCGTCGAGCGCGGATTCGACTCCCGGTGCCGTCACCTGCGCGGCCCGAAGGAGGTCTCGGGCCGGGGAAGCGACCGTGGCGAGCGCGACCAGGAGCGCGTCGACGCTGGTGTACCGATCCTTGCGGCGCGCGGAAAATTTCTCCGCTTCGTCCAGGACCTGGGTGAGCGATCGCGAGATGTACTGGTCCGCGGGCGACACATGGTCCGCGGTAGCCAGGCTTGCGAGCCTCCGGTCCGTCGCCGCGTTCAGGCTCTCGACCGAGGCGTTGAGGGTCCGGAGAACGGCGGCCGTCGTCCCATTCTCCTCAGAGAGGAGCGCCGCAAGGAGATGCTCGGGTTCGACCGAAGGGTTCCGCAGCTCCTGGGCCCGTCGGAATGCGCCCTCCAACGCTGCGCGGGCGGCGTCCGTCAATCGTTCGATGCGCATGGGCCCATTTGCAGCGTCGCGAGCCGATTTAAGCGCGTCTCCCGTCCCTACACCGTGCCCGATCTCTCGGTAGAGCTTGCCGGAATTCCGCTCAGAAACCCCTTACTCCTCGCGTCGGGGATTTGGGGCGAGAGCGGGCAATCCTTGATCGGAGCCTGGGACGCCGGGGCCGGTGGGGTTGTCACCAAATCGATTGGGTCGCGGCCGAGGCCCGGGTACCCGAACCCGACGGTCGAGGAGTTCGATTCGTGGGGGATGCTGAACGCGATGGGGCTGCCCAACCCGGGGATCGCGGAGTATCCGCGCGAGATCCGGGCGGCGCGCGAACACGGCGTGCTCGTTATCGGGTCGATCTTCGGTGGGAGCGCCGAGGAGTTCGCTCGCTTGGCCCGGGAGATGGCGACGACCGGGGTCATCGCCATCGAGCTCAATCTGAGCTGCCCTCATGCCGAAGGATTCGGCACCGAGATCGGGAGCGACCCGAAGGACGTGGAGGAGGTGATCCGCGCGGCGGTGCGCGAGGTGAAGGTCCCGGTGATCGCCAAGATCACCCCGAACGCGGCGGACCCGGCGGAGCTCGCCGTCGCGGCCGAGAGAGCGGGGGCGAAGGGGATCAGTGCGATCAACACCGTTCGGGGACTGGCGATCGACACCACGCTCGCGCGTCCTGTGCTGGCCCACGGCATCGGGGGCCTCAGCGGCCCGGCGATCAAGTCGGTCGGGCTCGCCGCCGTCTGGCAGATCTACCGTAGGGTCCGGATCCCGATCGTCGGAATCGGCGGGATATCGAGCGGCAAGGACGTGCTCGAGTATGTGATGGCCGGCGCCCGCGCGGTCGAGATCGGTACCGCCGTGGCGCGCGAAGGGGTACGGGTTTTCGGTCGGATCGCTCAGGAGCTCGATCGCGCGCTCTCCGAACGCGGAACGGATCGGCTCGTGAGCCTGGTGGGAGCGGCTCACCGGGGATTCGAGATGCCGACGGCCGACTTCCTGCCGTGACAGGCTGTAACGGTTTAACGGCGGCTCTCTAGCGGTGCCGTGCATCGGATCGTGGAGATTGAGGATCGCGTCCTCGAGACCCCGTCCACTGTGACGTGGCGCTTCCCCTACGCGGAGCCCTGCGCCCCCGGCCAGTTCGTGATGGTCTGGATCCCGGGGGACGACGAGCTGCCGATGTCGCTCTCCTACACCGACGGACCGTCCAAGGGGGTGACGATCAAGGCCATGGGCTCTACCACCCGCCACGTTCAGTCGATCCCCGCCGGCACCAGAATCGGGATTCGCGGCCCCTACGGTAACCGGTTCGACCTCACTCCACGGCGGATCCTCGTCGTCGGCGGAGGATCCGGCACCGCAGTCCTCGCCCCCGGCGCAGAAAGGGCCCTGCGATCCGGTGCGCAGGTCACTTGCGCGCTCGGAGCGACGACCGAGCTGGAGCTCCTATTCGCGAAGCGGTTGACCGCGGCTGGTGCTCGGGTCGAGGTGTCGACCGACGACGGGACGGCCGGTACGCCCGGGTTCGTCACGGCCGTAGTCGAACGACTGCTCGCCGAAGGGTCGTTCGACGCGGTGTGGACGTGCGGACCCGAAGTGATGATGCGCAAGGTCGCGGAGTTGGCGCGCTCGCGTGGCATCGTCGGATACGGCTCGGTCGAGCGTCATATGAAGTGCGCCCTCGGGATGTGCGATGCCTGCTCGCTGGGGCCCTACCACGTCTGCGTGGATGGGCCCGTCTTCCGTACCGAGACGCTCCTCTCCCTGGAGGAGTTCGGCCGTACGAAGCGCGACCCGTCGGGAAGACGGGTACCGTTGTAGTAGGCCCAGAGCTGCGGATTGCGGAATGGGCCCCGGTCTCGCCGAATGGTTTATAGTGGCCGCTCACTACCAAATCGCCAGGTACATTTTGTGAAGGTAATCGTGGTCAGCGGGGGTGTCATTTCCGGCCTCGGTAAGGGCATCACCACCTCCTCCCTGGGCCGCCTCCTCAAGGCCCGTGGGATCCCCGTCACAATCCTCAAGATCGACCCGTACCTGAACGTCGACGCGGGAACGATGAACCCGTACCAGCACGGAGAGGTCTTCGTGCTGGACGATGGCACCGAGGCCGATCTCGACCTTGGGAATTACGAGCGGTTCCTCGGCCAGAGCCTCTCGGGAACCCATAACCTAACGACCGGCAAAATCTATCGCGCGGTGATCGAGAAGGAACGGCGGGGCGACTACCTCGGAACGACCGTTCAGATCATTCCGCACGTCACCGGAGAGATCAAGCGGACCATCCGAGAGGTCGCCCAGACTGCCGGCGCGGAAGTGATCCTTGTCGAGGTCGGAGGGACCGTGGGCGACATCGAGTCGATGCCGTTCCTGGAGGCGCTGCGCGAGCTATCCTACGAGCTGGGCGAGGGCCACACCGCGTTCGTGCACACGACGCTCGTCCCGATCGTTGGGCCCGTCGGAGAGGCCAAGACGAAACCGACCCAGCATTCCGTTCGCGAGCTGCGCGCCATTGGCATCCGGCCGAACCTGATCATCGCAAGGGGTTCGGCGCCCCTGGCGGCGGACATCAAGGCGAAGATCTCCCTTTTCTGTGACGTGCCTCCGGAAGCCGTCATCAGCGTGCCCGACCAGCCGACCATCTACGAAGTGCCGCTGGTCCTCGAAGCGCAGGGTGTCGGGACTCGGCTGACCGAGCTGTTGCACTTGCCCGACCGTCCTCCAGACTATGCCGCCTGGAAGGAGTTCCTGACGACCTACCGACGGAGCGGGGGATCGATCGAGGTAGCGATCGTCGGAAAGTACACCGAGCTTCGGGACGCATACCTTTCGCACATCGAAGCGTTCCATCACGTGCAGGGTCACCTCGGGGTGGAGGTCCGCCTATCCTGGTACGACGCCGAGGACATTCCGAAGAACCCCACGCTTCTCGCCCGGATCGAGCACGCCGACGCTCTCCTCGTACCGGGTGGGTTCGGAGTGCGCGGCGTCGAAGGAAAGGTCCAGGCGATCGAAGTCTCGCGTACCCGGCGCATCCCGTTCCTCGGGGTCTGCTACGGGTTCCAGATCGCCGCGGTCGAGTTCGCACGCAATGTGCTGGGCCTCGCCTCGGCGAGCAGCACCGAGATCGAGCCCGAGACCCCCGATCCCGTCGTCTGCCTCCTCGAGCAGCAGAAGGGCCTCCAGGGCATGGGCGGCACGATGCGCCTCGGCGCGCAGCGCGTCGTCCTGACGCCGGGGTCGCTGATCGCACGCACGTACGGGAAGACCGAGGTCTGGGAGCGGCACCGCCATCGCTACGAGATCAATCCCGCATACTTCGACCGGTTCCGCGCCGCGGGGCTCGCGATTACGGGAACCTCGGTCGACGGTCGCGTCGAGTCCTTCGAGATCGCCGATCACCCGTTCTTCGTCGGAGTACAGTTCCACCCCGAGTTCCTTTCTCGCCCCGAGGCCCCGCACCCCCTCTATCTCGGCCTCGTTCGCGCCGCGCTGGCCCGGAAGGAGGTGCCGGCTCCTGCCGCTCGCCCGCCGGCTCTCTCGTGAGCTAAAGGAGCGGGACGGCGACACCGTCCGCATCGCCGGTTTCCTCGAGGAATACCGCGCGCTCGGCGGCGTCGCGTTCGCGGTCGTCCGCGACCGCAGTGGCGGGACGCAGGTCACCCTGAAGAAGGGGGTCACCGACCCCACGTTGTTCGCGTTGCTCGCCGAGCTCCCGCGAGAGTCCGTGATCGACGTCACGGGCACGGTACGTCGGTCGGAGAAATCGAACCGAGGCGTCGAGCTGCTCCCCGCGCGGATCGAGGTGTTGGCCCGCGCCGGAGTCCCGCTACCGCTCGGGGTGGTCGACCGGGTCTCGGCCGATCTCGATACGCGGCTCAACCACCGCGTGCTCGACCTGCGCAAACCCGAGGTGCGCGCGATCTTCGAGGTCCGGTCCGCCGTGCTCGCCGGGTTCCGGGAAGCGTTCCTGGAGCGAGGGTTCCTTGAGATCGAAACGCCGAAGCTCTTGCGCGCAGGCGCGGAGGGCGGCGCGACCCTCTTCGCGGTCGACTACTTCGGGGGCCCGGCGTACCTTGCTCAGAGCCCCCAGCTCTACAAACAGATGCTGATCGGCGCCGGTTTCGAACGCGTCTTCGAGATCGCTCCGGCCTTCCGCGCCGAGCCCTCCGACACGGTCCGTCACTTGACCGAGTTCGGCAGCCTCGACGCCGAGATGGGGTACATCGATGACGTGGAGGATGTCCGCCGGATGCTCGAGGAAGTCCTGGCGGCAGCGATCCGAGCTGCCCGTCGCCGCCTCGCCGACACGGGGAACCCGCACGTCGATCGACTTCCCGAGGTCCGTACTCCGTTCCCCCGCATCCCGTTCTCGACCGCGGAGGAGTGGCTGGGGCGCGCCGGGGCCGGGCTCGACTTCGGCACCGAGGACGAGAAGGTGATCGGGGAGCGTGCGCTTCAGGAGCACGGGAACCCGTTCTACTATCTCACGGACTTCCCGACGTCGGTCAAGGAGCGGACGTTCTATGCCCAGCGCCAAGACGCCGACCCATCGAGGACCTGGTATTTCGACCTCGACTATCGAGGGGTGGAGATCGTCAGCGGAGGCGCCCGCGAGCACCGACTGGAGCGGGTCATCGCGAACATGAGGTCCGCCGGGCTCGATCCGGCGTCGTTCGAAGGGTACCTGGAAGCCTTCCGCTACGGGATGCCCCCGCACGGCGGCTGGGGTCTCGGCGTCGATCGCTTGGTCATGGTCCTCCTCGGTCTCGGGAACGTCCGGGAGGCGCGCTTATTCCCGCGCGACCGCTACCGACTGGACCCGTAGGAGGTTGGACGATGGTCGCGGCCAAAAGGACTCTGCCCGCTCCGCCCGAAATCTCGGGCCGATGGGCCGCGGTCTTCGAGGAGGCGGGGGCACGCCCGGCAATCCTGCTCCTGGCGGACCGGATGCCCGAGGAACGGAGCCTCGAGTTGCCGTTCGCGACCCTCGAGGCGATCGACACGACGCTGGCGGACCTTCTGCTCGAGCGGGCCGAGGAGGTGCTCAGCGCGGGGATGCGGGCGATGCGCGACACCCTCCCGGTCGCAGGGCTCGAGGCCGAAGGGCTGCGACTGCGCATCACGGGCCTGCCCACGGTCGCCCGTCGGCCGATCCGCGAGATCCGGGAATCCGACCTCGGGAGGTTCCTCGCGGTCGAGGGCCTCGTCCGCAAGGTCAGCGAGGTGCGCCCCCAGATCCGCGATGCGGTCTTCCAGTGCGTTCTGTGCCGGACCGAGTTCCACGAGCCCCAGGATGACGCATCGCTCGTCTTTCGCGAACCGCTCGAGTGTCCGGAGAGCCAGGGAGGATGCGGAAAGCCCGCCGGCCGCACCCGGTTCCGCCTGCTCCCCGAGAAGTCCAGCTACGTCGATTCCCAAAGGATCGAGGTGCAGGAAAGCCCCGAATCGCTCCATCGCGGCGCTCATCCTCAAGGGCTAACCGTCCTGCTCACGGAGGACCTCGCGGGCAAGGTGATTCCGGGGAACCGGGTCGTTGCGAACGGCGTCCTGCGCAGTTTCCAGCGGGCCTCCGCGGGCCGCGCCGGGCCGGTCCGCAGCACGACCTTCGATCTGATGCTCCTCGGGAACTCCCTGGAATCGAAGGCGGTCTCGCTCGAGGAGGTCGAGCTCACCGATGAGGAGGAACGTCTCGTCCGCCAGTTCGAAGGGGATCCGACCGCCGTCGACAAGATCGTTCTCTCCCTCGCGCCCACGATCAAGCAGATGGACCAGGAGAAGGAGGCCATCGCGCTCCAGCTCTTCGGCGGTGTCGAGAAGCGGCATCCGGACGGGGTGCGGACGCGCGGGGACATCCATGTCCTTTTGATCGGGGACCCCGGCACGGCGAAGAGCCAGCTCCTGCGCTACGTCGCCGAGGTCGCGCTGCACGGCATCTACACGAGCGGCAAGGGGGCGACGGCCGCCGGTCTCACGGCCGCGGCGGTGAAGGACGATTTCGCCGGCGGGCGCTGGGTCCTCGAGGCCGGAATGCTGGTCCTGGCCGACGGGGGCATGGCGATCGTCGACGAACTCGACAAGATGACCGCCGAGGACCGCTCGGCGATGCACGAGGCGCTCGAGCAGCAGACGGTTTCGATCGCCAAGGCGGGGATCACCGCGACGCTCAACGCCCGATGCGCGGTCCTGGCCGCGGCGAACCCAAAGCTCGGGCGCTTCAACCCCGACAAGTCGTTCGCCGAGCAGCTCGACCTGCCACCGACACTGTTGTCGCGCTTTGACGTCATCTTCTCGATCCAGGACCGGCCGGAACCCGAGCGCGATCGACTGCTCGCGAACCAGATCCTAACATCGCACCAGGAAGGCGTGCCCGGGGGTTCGGATCCGGGAGTCACCGGTCGGGCCGCCCGATCGGCGCCGTTCGCTCCCGAGTTCCTGAAGAAGTACATCGCCTACGCGCGCCAGCGCGTCACCCCCCAGCTCTCGGACGAAGCGCTGAAGGTGCTCGAGGACTTCTACGTTCGGGTCCGCCGGCAGGGGGAAGGTCCCGGGGCTCCCGTCCCGATCACCGCCCGCCAGCTGGAAGCGCTCATCCGCCTCTCGGAGGCCGCCGCCCGCGCCCGACTCTCCCAGACCGTGGGCATCGAAGACGCCCAGCGCGCGATCCGCGTCGTGGAGAACTTCATGTCCCGGGTCTCGAAGGACGAGTCGGGCCGGCTCGACGTTGACCTCGTGATGACCGGGCACAGCGCGAGCCAGCGCGAGCGGCTCGAGACGCTCCTGACGATCATGCGCACGCTCATGGAGCGGCCCCAAGGATCGTTCACGCTCGCCGAAGTCCAGGAGGAGGCGAAGAAGTCGGGCATCGACGCGCAGCGTACGGAAGCGCTCTTCTTCGTACTGCGGAACCAGGGCGAGATCATGGAGCCGCAGCCCGACGTCTGGCAGCTCGTCCGGTTCTGAGTGCGCGGTCCCCGGTTGGGGGGCTCGGCGATATATGCGGGCCCTGAGGTCTCCTTCGGGTCATGGCCGAGACGCAGGGCGCGATCGTGATGCGGATCCACCGGATCCGCGCGGAGTTCGTCGTCGCCGCGTGCGACGCCGAGCTGATCGGCCAGGAAGTTCCGGTCGGCTCGAAGGGTCGAACGGTGCGTATCAGCGAGCAGTTCTACGGAGAGCGGAAGGTCTCGCCCGAGGAGTTCCTGTGGGCCCTCGCTCGCGCGACGACCGCGAACCTTCTCGGGAGCCGCGTGACGCGCCTCGCGCGCGAGGCCGGCTACGTCGACGACGGTTGCACCGGCACGCTCGGGGGCATCCCGCATGCCGAGATCTTCTCGATGAGCGCGTAACGGGGGCCGATGCCAACGAACGGGGAGTTCTGCGTTCTCTGCGGTCGCACCGGCCGCGTCCTGACCGACGGGGTTTGCGCCGAGTGCGCCGCCGAGCATACGACGCTACTCACTCCCCCCGGCCGGGGGATCGTTACCGTCTGCCCCACCTGCGGCGCCCGCCGGATCGGGTCCCACTGGGATCGCGCGGGCGCGAGCCGGCTCCTAACCGCGGAGGACCTGACTCCGTTGCTCGTCCCCCACCCCGAGGTCGCGGTACGGTCGGTCCGCTGGGAGGAGACTCAGCGCAGCGGCCTCCTCCACCAGTTCCGCGGCACCGCGCGGCTGCGGTTCCGCGGTTTCGAGCGGGACCAAGAGGTTGCCCTGACGGTGAAGGTCGAGCATCGGACCTGTCCGGCGTGCTCGCGCAAGAGCGGCCACTACTACACCGCAATCCTCCAACTGCGCGGTCCCGAAGGGGGCCGCCGCAGCAAGGCGACGGCCCTGCGCGCGCGTCTCGAGCGGCAGTGGGAGGAACTGATGACCGAATCCCGTGCGGACTGGCGGGAGGCGATCAGCTGGCGGGAGGCGCTCCCGGAGGGCTGGGACTACTACGCCGTCGACACGCTCGCCGCCCGCTCGATCGCCCGGCTCGCGAAGCAGCGGCTCGGGGCGAGCGTGAAGGAATCCGCGACGCTCGTCGGTCGCAAGGACGGCACGGATGTCTACCGCGTCACGTTCTGCGTCCGCCTCCCTGCGACCACCTGAGGGAGCTCGTGCCGCGAGCGCGGGGGATATGTACCCGCGAAGCTCGCGAAAATCGGCCCTACGATGCCGGTCGACATCGACGAAGCGGACGCACAGACGGCGAAGCTGGGCGGCTTGGGCATCTATTTCGTGCTCTCGGCCGTGACCGGCGAGGGGCTCGAGGTCAGCGTGTACGACGGAAGCCCGGCGGACCTCGCCGAGCTGCGCTCCTCCTTGGAGGAGTCTCTCGGCAAGAAGCAGCAGATCGTGCTGCTCCGGGGAGAGGCCCCCGAGGCGATGAACGTTCGGTGGTCCGTTCTCGACCCCCGCAAGACCCTGGCCAACCTTCCGGCGCGTGGTCCCTAGTGCCCTAGAGTCGCGGTCTCCCTCCGGGCGCTGCGGGGCGCGCCGAGGCCCGCCCGACGGACCGTCCCCCGGAGCATCCAGCGCAACCGCCACAGCCCGCGTCGCTGCCCGATGTCCCGAAGTTCATACGACCGACCGGGGCGGCGAGCCTCCGCATGGAGAGCGGTCGCATCGTTGGCGGCCAGTCTCGAGGGATTTTTCCGCGCTCCTTCCCCGCGCGGCAGGACGTAGGACGTACGGGGAACGCCCGTGGTTTCCGCGAGCTCTGCGGGACCTCGCAAGAGCCTCGCCGGCGGAACGCGAAGCTACGATGCCGCCCGGGACCGGCGGACGGGGGCGCGCGGAGACAACTCCCGCGTCGCGATCGCACGGCGTCGGATCGCTTCGATTCCCATGGTCCGCGTCTTTGCGGAGAACCTCCTCGAGTCCATCGGGTCCCCGGGCCCGCGCGGTGAGCTCGGAGCAGCGGGCCCCAAACGAGGCCCACGAGTCCGCACGGACAGAGCTGCGAAACGGACGGCGCGGAACGGTCGATGCC
Source organism: Thermoplasmata archaeon (assembly GCA_021844945.1). Taxonomy (GTDB): domain Archaea; phylum Thermoplasmatota; class Thermoplasmata; order Lutacidiplasmatales; family UBA184; genus Lutacidiplasma. The sequence goes on from JAKBSJ010000005.1 coordinate 59,845, forward strand.
GGTTCAACTCCGGCAGTGGAACAATATCCTTAAGAGTCGAGTATCGCTCGAACCCTCCGGTACGGGGCGATGGCGAAGGGCGGGATCTTGCGACGTCACCATGGCGCGGACACACTCGAAGAAGGAACGTTCCTCGACCTCGGAGCGTTGTCCTTCGAGGACGCGGATTCCGCGCTCGGAGCGAAGGGCAATATCCGCATGGCGGAGGTTCTTCGTTTGGACGATGTCCATACCTACTCCAAGCTGACGTACCAGGGTGACATCGTCATACTGGACTACACCTCGATCTCCAACGATGCGACCGCAGTGAAGCGGATGAGCACGGACCTACGGAACATCACGCGGGACACCGGCGGCGACGTCGCCGGGATCGCGAAGGACCTCCTGTGCATCACTCCCGCCGGGATCCGCATCGATCGCCAGAAGCTGCGCCCGACGCTGTAGGGGACCGGGGCCCGCCGTGCGGCTCTCCCTGTCCTCCGAGAGCCCGGCCACCGTCGCGGCCGATGCCGGGGTCTCCGGGGTCTGGGAGGCGGTGGCCGCAGACACTCCATTTCCTCGCGCGCTGGCGGAGCTCGATCGTGCGAGCGGCGGTGCGATCTCCGGAGCTTGGAAGAGCGGCGAGCTGAAGGGTAAGCGGAAGGAGATCGCCGTCTTCCATCGCACCTCCGGCGGCCCTCGGATCGTTCTGGTAGGGCTCGGCCCCCGGAACACTCACGATGCCGAAGGAGTTCGGCGGGCCGCGGCGGAAGCGATCCGTTCCCTCGCGGGGCGAGGTGTGACGACTGCCGCATACGATGCGCGATCGTTCGTGGCCGGCCGGGTCGACCTGGCTTCCGCGGTGCGATCGATCGTCGACGGAGCGGTGCTCGGCAGCTACCGGTTCACGAAGTTCAAGTCGAAGTTCCCGGACACCCCGGTCGCCGCGAGCGTGATCGTCGTCGGACCCAAACCGCCGAAGGCGGTCACCGCCGCGTTCGCCGAGGAGGAGACGCTCACGGGGGTCGTCACGTGGACCCGAGACGTCGCGAACCTGCCGCCGAACGAGGCGACTCCCGCGCGCCTCGCCGAGATCGCGCTGGAGCTCGGGAAGAGCCATGAGCTCAAGGTCACCGTGCTCGACGAGAAGCAGCTCGAGAAGCTCGGATGCGGGGGCCTTCTCGCGGTCGGTAGCGGTTCGTCGCACCCACCTCGCCTGATCGCGCTCGAGTACCCCGGCCAAGGCGCGAACGCGCCTACGATCGCGGTCGTGGGGAAGGGGATCACCTTCGACTCCGGCGGCATCTCGATCAAGCCGGCACCGAGCATGTCCTACATGAAGTTCGACAAGAGCGGCGCGGTCGCCGTCCTGGGCATCCTCCGCGCGGCCCGGGCCCTTCGGGTTCGCCCCCGGGTCGTCGGTATCATGGCGTGCGCGGAGAACCTGCCGAGCGGCTCGTCGTACCGCCCGGGGGACGTTGTGCGGACCTACAGCGGTAAGACCATCGAAGTGCTGAACACCGACGCCGAGGGGAGGGTCGTGCTCTCGGACGCGCTCGCCTACGCCGTGAAGAACTACGACCCGGCGGCGATGATCGATCTCGCCACCCTTACGGGGGCCCAGACCGTGGCCCTCGGCGACACCATCGCCGGCCTCGTGACGAAGGATGACGGCCTCGCCGAGCGGCTGCGGCGCGCCAGCGCGGCCACCGGCGAGGCGATCTGGAGGATGCCGCTCACGGATTACCACCGCGAACTAGTGCGCGCGGCGGATTTCGGCGACGTGCGCAACTCGGTCGAGATTCCGCTCGCGGGTATGCTGACGGCCGCCGCCTTCCTCGAGACCTTCGTGGACGATCGCCCCTGGGCGCACCTCGACATCGCGGGTCCGGCCTACACCACGCCGACGACGCGCAAGTACCAGCCGGCGTATCTGAACGTCGGAGCGGTCGGGTTCGGCGTGCGCCTTCTCTCGCGATTCCTGCTCGACTACGTTCCGGGAAAGGGACGCCGGCGATAGACGCGGCCCCTCGCACGCCGGCCCCTCACGCGCCCACGATCTGAACGCTCTCGCCTCCGTGCCGGGTGGCGCGGGGTCGGACCTCGCAGAACAACGGCGTGTGGTATCCGCCCCCGGTCACGAGCGCCGTTCCGACCGGGAGGGACTGGATCATCTCGGTCATCCCCGGCGTCAGTCCTTCGATCGACTGGGCGATCGCGCGCAGGTCGAGCGGGTTCGTCACCTGGAGGATCAGCTGCGTGTTGCACTGCGAAAGGACGCTCTTGTCGATGCGGGCCGCGCGTTGGGTGACGACACACAGGCCGAGGCCGAACTTGCGTCCTTCGCTCGCGATGTTCTTGAGGATCCGCGAGCACGTCGCCTGTCCCTGCTGGGGGGCGAAATTGTGCGCCTCCTCGATGACCAGGAAGAGCGGCGGGATCTTCCCCTTCTTGCGGTTGTCGAAGAGCGTGGAGGAAATGCGGGCGACGACGAGCTCCTGGATGTCCGGCGCGACGCCGCGCAGGTTGACGAGCGTCGCCCTCCCCTTCTGGACGAGGTCGTTGAGCGAGGTCCCCTGGGGACCGAGGAGCTTCGTCTGGTCGACGTAGAGGAGCCGCTCGTGGAGGGTGTCGGCGATGGCACCTTCGGTCATCTCCGCGGCCCGCGCCAGGTCCGCCACGGTGTAGTCCGGATTCGCGGCGCCGACGCGCTCGATGATCTGTTTGAGCGGCGCGAGGAACGTCTTCACGTTCGTGAGCCCCATGAACACGAGGAGCTCGCGCGGGTCGAGGTGCCGCAAGGAGAACGTCAGAGGCTTCGCGCTCGGGTTGAGCGAAACGTCGGGGGAGTACTCGACGATCTGGTGGGAGAATCCTTGGGACTCGACCCCGAACTTGGCCTGGGCGGCGCTCCGCTCCGCCGGCGTGCGCAGCGAGCCGTACTCTCCGTGGGGATCGATGATGACGCACGTGACCTTGTGCCGGAGGAGTTCTTCGATCAGGACCCCCAGGAGGTAGCTCTTCCCGCCCCCGGTCTTGGCGAGCACGCTTACGTGACGCTGGACGAGTTGGTTGATATCGAGCTCGACCCGCAGGTTGTGGTTCCGCAGGAGCCCGACGTACGCCCCGCTGTTCGATCGATGGGTGAGCCCGAGGACGCGGGCGATGAGGGTCTCCTCCGCTCGGAAGACGTGAGCGCCGGGGCGGAACGGGATGGTGGGGATCTTGACGACGCCTTGCGAGTCCCGGTAGCCGATGATGATCGCGTGGCCCAGGAGGCTCTCATGGACGTGGGTCTCGTCGGCCGGGGTGAGCGCGCCGGCCTGTTCGAGATCGAGATCGCTCTTGCGCTGGAGGTCGTCCAGCTGGCAGAGGACGTACCCGTGGTCCTCATCGGGGACCGACAGGTAGTCCCCCCGCTCAACCGGGCGGCTCAGACTCAGTTGGAAGCGGCCGAGTCCGACGTCGCCGAAGATGCGTCCGACCTCTTCCACACTCGATTCCGAGCGGGACCGCCGATATTAGGGTAGCGCGGAACTCGCAGTGCCTTTCCCGCCGGTAGCGCGAGTCGTGCCGGGGCCGAGTTAGCCTTTTATGGCGTCCCACTCTCGAACGCCGACTTCCGTCGCTTTAGGCGCGGAGACAGTGGCCCGTGGCCGATGCGACCCTCGAACTCGAGCGCAAGCGCTTCGAGACCAACCAGAAAGCCGACCAGCATCGTGGCGAGCGGGACCGCCTGAATGCCGAGTCCCGAGCGCTGGCGGACGAACGGGGTCGGATCTTGGACGATCTCCACCGGCAGAGCTCCGAGGCCCAGGAACACCGCCGGGTCCGCGACCAGCTCAACGAACAGGTCCGGGCGGAGAAGAAGCTCCGCGAGGAGTGGAATCATCGGCTCCAGATCGCCGGGGACCGCTTCCAAGAGCTGAAGCGGAATCGCACGCCACGACCGGGCGCGGTACCGGTATGGCGCCTCCGCAAGGAGCTCAAGGAACTCGAGTTCCGGCACATGACCACGGCGCTGACCGGCGACCAGGAGAAGCGCCTCATCGAGGAGATGAAGCGCCTCGAGGCGGCCATCCGTGACCAGGACGAGCAGCTCCGTCGGGACCCCGAGATCGACCAGGCCCTTACCGAGATGAACGAAGCCCGAACCCAGGCCGAGGCGCATCATGCCGCCGTCGGCCGGCTCGCCGAGGAGGCGCAGAACGCCCACGACCAGATGGTCGCGCTCTACGAAGCCGTGGACGAGCTCCGCCGCCAGGCCGACGAGGTCCAGGTGAAGCTGATCGAGACCAAGAGCCGGGCCGACGAGGAACACCGCGCGCACATCGCGGCGATCGAAGAGGTCCGCGACATCGAGAAGCTGCTTTACGCGGCCCGCGGGGGCCGCGCGCCGAGCTCGTGGACCGAGGAGGGAGAGCCTCCGAAGGAAGAGGACTTCCTCGCGCGCCTCAAGAAGGGCGAGAAGGTCAGTACCGAAGATCTTCTCGAGCTACAGAAGTCGGGGCGCGCCTAGATGCGATCGGAGCCGAGGCCCGCGGCGCTGCGCGACGAAGGGGTTCCCAATCGCTCGTGTCCTCCCGTAAGAACGCGGGCCAGGTAACCCGTCATCGCGGCGCCGAGGCGGACCAGCGCCACGTACCCGTGTTGGTCGGTCGCCAGCCGCTCGATCCGGTAGCGCTCCCACAGGCTCCCGTGCTTCTCCGTCAGTTGCTTGCGGCCGTAGCCGTTCCAGAACGCTTGCCGGACGAAGGTCGGCCAGGTGGCCCGGGGGCGATGGAAGACGACCGCCTCGGGGACGTATCGGATCGTGACTCCGGCCCGCACGGCCCGCAGATTGAGATCGATGTCCTCGGCCGTGACGAAGCGCGGATCGAATCCCCCCAGTTTCTGAAAGAGCGATCGACGGTACCCGAGGTTGCTCGACGGGTACGTCACGTCGCTCCCGGCGACGTACAACTCGACCCGCTCGAGCTCACCGAACTTCGACACGACGATCGGGACCGTCTTCCCCGCGACCACCGGAGATTCGGAGAATCCGTCCCGTAGCGCCCTCAGCCAGCCGGGATCCGCAACGCAGTCGCCATCGATGAACGCGATCAGTTCCCCCTTCGCCGCTGCGACCCCTACGTTCCGACCTTCGCCTCGGGAGGTCGCTCGGCGGAACGGGCGAATCTGGCCCGGGTATCGGCGCCCGTACTCTTCCGCGAGGGCAAAGGTCGAGTCGTGGCTCCCGCCATCGACCAGGACGATCTCGAACGGAGGCTCCTGGGGGATCAGGCTCTCCAGCAGCGGGCGAAGGTGCGCTTCTTCGTTGCGGACGGTGGTGACGATGCTGACGAACGGCCGTGCCGAAGATTCACTTTCCAATGTCCACCACGACGACGTCCTTCACCGCGCGCATGCTCTTGAAGGGGAGCACGAGACGGCCGGCCGTGTCGGACTGGAACAGGCGTGACTCGACATCTTCGCCCGGGGTGACGAGCACATGCGCAATCGATCCCGTGACGGTGTCGACGACGAAGTTGTCGATGACGCCCAGAATCTGCCCATCGGCGGTCATCACGGTCTTGCCTTGGAGTTCGGTGAGGAACTTTCTCATCGGGAGCCTCTTCCGCGTCCATGGCAGGGGACGCTATTTAATCGTACGTTCGAGTCGGTCGCGCGGCATCCGCCGGTCCTCGCCGGTCGCACGCGCCATCCATCGGCGAAATTCGGCCGGTAATCCTTATATCACGCACCCGGGTCGAGGCGCTCCCTGCATGGCCCGAAGTCTTGGAAAACAGAACCCGGAGTTGACGCACGCCCTGCTCGAGCTCCGCCGCGCCGCTCGGGCGAACGATGCTCCGATCTGGAGCGCGGTCGCGGATCGGCTCGAGCGCAGCCGGCACCAGGTCGCTCCGGTCAACGTGGGCCATCTGGCCCGCGCCGCCGGCGGGAACGAGACCATCGTGGTGCCGGGCAAGCTACTGTCCAGCGGCTCGCTCTCCCGCCCGCTCACCGTCGGGGTCTTCGACTGCTCCGAGACCGCTCGGGCGAAGGTGCACGCGGCCGGCGGCAAGGTCCTTACGATCCACGAGATGCTGAAGTGGCGCCCGGATGGGGCAGGAGTACGCATTGTCTCCTGAGGCCGCGCCGAAGGCCCTGCCGGCCCCCGGGGTGAAGGTGGTGGATGCGTCCGGCCTCGTGCTCGGACGCGCGGCCAGCGTGATCGCGCGGCGCTTGCTCGATGGCGAACGCATTGTCGTCGTGAACGCCGAGAAGAGCGTCGTGACGGGCAACCGATCGATGGTCGTCGCGACCTACACCGCCCATCGAGCACGCGGCTCCGTGCGCAGCGGGCCGCACTTCCCTCGATATCCGGACCGGATTTTCCGTCGCACGGTCCGGGGGATGCTGCCGCACTTGAAGACGCGCGGAAAAGAGGCGCTGGACCGACTGGAAGTCCATATGGGGGTACCTCCCGAGTACCAAGGCTCCACCCCGGAGACGCTCTCCGCGGCCAAGGCGCGGCCCGCGCTTCGCGCCCCGATCACTCTCGCCGAGGTCTCGGTCCTTCTAGGAGCGCGCGTGTGAAGGCTCCGCAGGTCGTCCTCGCCACGGGCAAGCGCAAAGAGGCAATCGCCCGCGCGACCATCCGCAAGGGACGCGGCCTCGTGCGCATCAACGACCGTCCGCTCGAACTGGTCGAGCCCGAACTCGTTCGGTTCAAGATTCAGGAGCCGCTCCTCATGGTGGGCGACCGCTGGAAGACGATCGACATCGCGGTCGATATCCAGGGCGGAGGGGTCATGGGCCAGGCGTCGGCCGCTCGCACCGCCATCGCGCGGGGCCTTCTGCGGTGGCTCAAGGACCCGGCGCTCGACGAGATGTTCAAGCACTACGATCGATCGCTCATCGTCAACGACCCACGCCGCAAGCTCCCGAAGCGGCCCGGTGGCCGTGGCGCTCGCGCTCGGCGGCAGAAGTCCTACCGTTAGGAAGAGGGCAGAACGCAGCATGACGATGATGGTACCGGTCCGATGCTTCACCTGCGGGGCCGTGATCGGCCAGCACTGGGACGAGTACCGAGAGCGCACGGCACGCGGAGAGGACCCGGGCGTGGTGCTCGACCAGTTGGGCCTCACGCGCTACTGCTGCCGGCGCATGCTCCTGACCCACGTGGACCTCTTGGATGAGGTCGGACCCTACGGGTAAGGGCCCTCCACGGACCGACCCTCTCTACCGGGCGGCGTCGCTCTCACCGCGCGTGATACGTAGCGGGGTCCGCTCACTCGCGAAACGGCCGAGGCGGGGGCCCCGGGGGAGCGAAGCTCTCCCGGAGCTCAACTCGAGTCGCCGTTGTCGTCCTTGCGGCGCGAGCCCCGCTCCAGGCCCGAGCGGCTCGCGGGGCGCGTGCGCTGGCGTCCGCGTCGGCGGTACCAATACACCGCGAACACGATGAGTACGATCACGACCGCGGCGATGACGATGTAGATCAGCGCCTGGCTCAAGGGACTCGGGCTGATCGCGATCGCCCGGACCACCGTTTGCGGCCCGCTGTTGTAGTTCGCCGCGTATTCGTTCGAAGCCGATACGTTCGCGTAGAGGTTGTAGTTGCCGGTGAGGCCCGGGGTCCACGTGATCTCCGCGCGGACGGTCTTGTTGAGCGCGAGGGCGGGATACAGCCCCTTGTAGGCGACGGTGGTGTTGACCATGCCCGGGCTCGAGTAGTTGTAGAACAGGACATCGCTCGAGGGAACGACGACCTTCCTCGCGCCGGTGCCGCTCGGGCTCAACAGATACCAGGAGACCGTGATGTTGTAGCCGACGGCCTTCGAGCCGCCGCCCGTCGTCACGTTGATCCAGTAGGTGTAACTCGTGCCTTGGACGAGGCTGGTCGGGCCGGTGAAATTCGCGGCGGACATGATCGGCCGCACGGTCGAGTTCACGGCCACGGTGATCGATTGCTTGGAGTAGTTTGTGTTCCCGGCCCGGTCCATCACGGTCAGGTTGATCGTGTAGGCGACCGTCTGTGGCGGCAGCCAAACGGCTACGCGACCCGGGTACTTGTAGCTCGGCCCGGTCGCGATCTGCGTGATGTTTGCGTGGTGGTAGCTCGAGTTGCCCGAGTTGGTGATGTTCCAGACGTACTTCACGATCGATCCGTTATTCGGGTCGCTCGCGTTCGCACCGTTGAGGACGACCTTGGCCGTGAAGTTGCTCGCCTCGATCACCGAGCCCCCGGGCGGGATGTAGGCGCCGGCACTGTTCAGCAAGCTGAACGCGCTGATCGGCTTCTGCGTGTCGTTGACCAGGACGATGAGAGACGTGGTCCCGTAGCCGCCGGTCCCGCTCCACACCGTCAGGTTGACGTAGTAGCGCCAGCCCAGGAAGGAGACGTGCTGACCGCCGATCGTCGTCCCGTTGAAGTAGAAGCCGTTCCCGAGGAAGCTGACCGAGAAGGGGGTGTCGAACGTCGCTCCCGTGCTGACGGAGTTGTTCTGCGTCCGGGAGTACTTGTTCGCCGCCAAGCTGAATAGGGCCACGCTCAGGACGCCGGGGATCGAGCGGTCCGTGCTGTTCGCGCGGCTCGCCGTCGCGTTGAACGTGATCGGGTAGCCGTAGTTGACCTGGAGGTACGTCACGCCGCCCGCCTGCTTGACGAACCTCGATCCCGTTACGTTGTAGCTCAGGACCGCCGCCACGCCGTTATTCGGGCCGACCCAGACGTGGAACGCCGTCGTGTTGAGGGCGCCGGACGAGCTGCGGATCGTGAGCGAGGCGTCGTACGGAGCGTTGGTGACGCTCGAGTTCGTGAGGTAGGCGTAGGTCGTCGTGCTCGAGGTCGAGTTGTAGTAGTTGCCGTCTCCGAAGTCCCAGGAGTAGTAGGTTCCGTTCACGCCGGAGGCGTAGATCGTGTTCAGCGCGCTGAACGTGTCGTTCACTCCCTGCGCGACCACGACCGTGTAGTTCCCGCGGGTCGAGTTGAGGACGTTGGCACTCGAGAACCCGAAGTTCGAGCCGGTCACGTTGACGATCGGGGTGGACCCGCCCTCCTTCACGATGGGCAACGTGATCGTAGCGTAGGTCGACGAGCTCGGGTAGGTGGTGATGCCGACGGTCGTCCACGTCCCATCCGGTCCGGCTCCCTGGAAGGTGACTCCCTTCGGGGCGGTGGTCCCGGCCTTCAGCACGTAGCCGGTCGGTAGGACCACGTTGTAGATGTAGCTCCCGTGCGAGTTCGGGTTCAGGACGTTGAACTGGAGCGTGTACGCCGGGCTGTTCGCGGTCACGGTCGAGCTCAGCGAGAACGTCTGAGCGTAGCTCAGAGAGATCGAGTTCGTCGAGGTCGGTCCGCAGTCCGTGGACGAGCACGCCGAACTGGCCGCGAAGGAGTAGGCCGGGGCTCCGTTGCTGAGGTAGTTCGTGGTGAACCCGGTGCCGTTGATCGTCGTGCCGGCCTGGATGGCCGGGAAGAAGGCGCCGCTCGAGTTCAAGTACTGGACGACCGCCGGCCAATCCGCGGAGGAGAACGTCGAGCTGTGGGAGAAGTCAAGGCCCAGCTGGGCCCACAGCTGTCCGACCGTCTCGTTCGGCAGATAGGACAGGATGGTGTTGTTGCCGAGGGTCGCGTTGGTGTAGACCGAGAGGGTACCGTTCCCAATCCCTCGATTGAACGAAGTGAAGTTGAGCGTCGTGACGTAGCTGGCCCGGTCGGACGGGGCCGCGGAGCTGGTCCGGACGTTCTTGACCGTCGCAGAGCTCGTCACGGTGGTGGTGTAGTAGGCGGTCGTCGTATTCGTCGCCTCGAGGAAGACCTCGATCGTCTGGCCGGTCAGGTTGGAGGTAGTTCCGAACGAGTAGTACCCGCTCGGAGCGAACGATCCCGTGTAGATGTGGCCGTCCGTCGGGTCGTAGACCGTCACGTTGCCCGGCGTGTTGGGCGCCGCGCCGCTCGAGCCCACGCTCAGCGTTCCGGAGACGATGTAGTTCCCGACGACGACGTTCACGGTCATCTTCTGGAACTCCGAGATACTCACCTGGGTGAGGTTATAGCGGGTGTTCGGGGCGGGAAGGATCGTCTCAAGGATCCACGCTCCCTGGGGAGCTTCGAGCGAGTAGAATCCCGCCGAGTTGGTCACATTCGTGACGAGCGGCATGTCGTTCCGGGCCGGATCCAAGAGCTCGACCGTGGCCCCCCGTTGCACGGCGGGGGTACCCCCGCTCGGAGCGTAGGTGACCGTGCCGTTGATGGTCGCGTCGTACTGGAGTACGTTCACGTTGCGGACGGTAACGAAGCCCGTCAGCCCTCCGCTCGTCAGGTTGGTGCTCGACTGGTACAGGTACGCCGGCGACGAACTCGCGGGAAGCACGGCGACGGGATACGGGATCGTTCCCGTAGAGGTCTGAAGGCCGGTGAGGTTCGTCTGGACCGGGATGCGTACCCCCCAGGTACCGGGCGCGAGGTTCGGGGCGTTGGTTCCGCTCGCGAAGAGGAAACCGCCACCCGGCGAGGTCGTAGTGGTGTACACCTGCCCGGTGGCCGAGGACACGAGGTCGACGGTGACGCCGCCAGGTACCGGGGCTCCGGTGCTCTGGTAGGCGTACCCGTAGAGGGTGTACGTCGAGCTCGAGGCACTGACCATCGGCAGCACGCTGGCTGCGACGACGAGCAGCACGACCGACCACAGGGCGACCTTCAGCACGCCAGTACGCAACAACTTCACGTCTCCTTCGCGAAATCCCTCGATAGGGGAACTCGGCGCGCGAACCTTGGCCTCCTACTTATAGCTTGCTCGAGAAATGACGCGATCCGGCGGACCCGGGCGCCGGTCGACGGGCCCCGCTAACGATAGATCGCCGTCATCGGCTCCTCGCGTCGCCGTCCGGGGCGTTCGCGTAGCCCATGTTTCTGGAACTCCTCGTAGAACTTCAGGGACTCGGCATCGGTACTCGAGTGGACGGTGCGCATCGCCAGCTCGAAGTGCGCCATCGTAACCTTCGTCGCCTTCGGGTTCTCCCGGATGGCGTTGAGCCCCGCTTCCCGGCACAGCGCGGCCAGGTCGCTGCCGACCAGCCCATCGGTCCGGGCGGCGATCTGGTCGAGATTCACGTCCTCCGTCAGCGGCATCAGGCGCGTATGCACCTTCAGGACCTCGAGCCGGCCCGCGGCGTTGGGAGGCTCTACGAAGAGCCAGTGGTCGAAGCGGCCCGTGCGCAACAGCGCCTCGTCCAAGATATCCGGTCGGTTCGTGGCCGCGATCACGAGCACGCGGTCGAGGGATTCGAGCCCGTCGATGCTCGTGAGCAACTGATTGACGATCCGTTCGGTGACGCCGCTCGAGTTCTGAAGCCCTCGACGCGGCGCGATCGCGTCGATCTCATCGATGAAGACGATGGACGGGGAGGCCTGACGAGCCTTCTTGAAGATCATCCGGATGGCCTTCTCGCTCTCCCCGACCCACTTGCTCATGACCTCGGGGCCTTTGACGCTGATGAAGTTCGCCTGGCTCTCGGTCGCTACGGCCTTCGCCAGCAAGGTCTTCCCCACCCCCGGTGGGCCGTAGAGCAGAATCCCGCGCGGAGGATCGATCCCCATCTGGCGATAGACCTCGGGGTTGCGGAACGGAAGCTCGACCGACTCCACCAATGTCGCGCGCACGCTCTCCAAGCCCCCCACCTCCTCCCAGCGGGTCGTGGGGACTTCGACGGCGACGTCGCGCAAGCTCGAGGGTTCGATCTGCTTGAGCGCTTCCTTGAAGTCGCGCTCGGTGACCTTCATCCGCTCGAGCAAGGTCAAGGGGATCGGTTTGTCGAAATCGATCTCGGGCAGGTAGCGTCGCAGCGCACGCATCGCGGCCTCGCGCGCGAGCGCCGCAAGGTCCGCGCCGACGAACCCATGCGAGAGGGCGGCGAGCTCGTGGAGGACCCTCTCCCGCTCGCGCTCGCTCCCTTCGATCGGCATCCCACGCGTGTGGATCTGAAGGATCTCGAGGCGACCGGCGACCGTCGGGACCCCGATCTCGATCTCCCGGTCGAAGCGGCCGGGTCGGCGCAGCGCGGGGTCGATCGCCTCCTCACGGTTCGTCGCGGCGATGACGATGACATTCCCGCGGCCCGACAGGCCGTCCATCAGGGTCAAGAGCTGGGCGACCACCCGGCGCTCGACCTCGCCGACCACCTCGTCGCGACGGGGAGCGATCGAGTCCAACTCGTCGATGAAGATGACGCTCGGCGCGTCCTTCTCGGCCTCCTCGAACTTCTCGCGGAGCTCCTTTTCGCTCTCCCCGTAGTACTTCGAGATGATCTCGGGTCCCTGGATCCCGATGAAGTGCGCACCGGCTTCGTTGGCCACGGCCTTAGCGATGAGGGTCTTCCCTGTCCCGGGCGGACCGTAGAGCAACACGCCCTTCGGCGGCGAGATCGCAAGCCGGTCGAACAGCTCCGGGTGCTTGAGCGGCAGCTCGATCATCTCCCGAACCCGCCCCAATTTCTCCCGGAGGCCCCCGATGTCCTCGTAGGACACACGTGGCGCAGCGATCTCGGCCTCGCTGACGGTCTCCTCCTTGATCGTGATGAGGGTCGTCGGGGAGACCTGGACAATCCCCTTCGGCTGGGTGGTGACGACCATGAAGGGCAGCGAGCCCCCCATCAGGAACACGCCCGGTATCACGAAGACGTCCCCGCGCACGAACGGTCGGCGAGCGAGCGCCTTCTGCACGAAGCTCTCCAGGCCCGGGCCCAAGTCCATACGAGCCGAGCCCGCGTAGATCGGGGCGATCGTGATCGATTCGGCGCTCGGACAGTCGATTCGCTGCACTTGTACCCGGTCGCCGATGCTGACCCCGGCGTTCCGGCGGAGGATGGCCTCGAGCCGAATGAGCCCCTTGCCCTCGTCCTCGGGAATCGCCTTCGCGACGATCGCCGGGGTGACCTTGCGTCCCCGGACCTCGACGATGTCTCCCGAACCGACCTTGAGGCGCTGTCGGGTCCGTTCGTCGATCCGCGCGGTGCCGAGACCTACGTCCTGCTGCGCGACCTCGGCAACCTTAAGATGCAGGGCTTCGGCCATCGCCCTCGGTCAACGGGAGGGTTGCAATATATAGAGTATCTCCGCGCAAGGAAGCTAGGGGCGTGGAGGTTAGGGAGATATCGCGCCGGTCGTTACGCCCACCGTGGACCCCTCCGACGCTCTCCGACGGCTCTGCCGCCTGCTCGAGGCCGCGGACTACCAGGTCTCCGAGCTCCCGGAGGGATGGGTGGCGACCCGCCCTTCGAAACACCGTGCGATCGTGCTGCTCCGAGAGCTCCGATCTCCGAGGGACGTCGAGCCGGCGTTCCCTTCGGATGCCCTCCACCGCGCGATCGTGTATCCGGACGAGCCGGGGGATGTGGCCCGGTCGCTCGCCGCCGATCGTGGGATCGAAGTGTTCACGCCGGCCACGATCGCGTTTGCGCTGGGTGAGATCCTTCTTGGAGGACCCGAGGAAGGGTCCAGTGGACCTTCGGGCGACGATTCCCTTGAGCTGCCGCCGGCGGCGGTTCCCCCCGAGGGCCAGGCGGTCCGGCCCCGCCTCGCTCGCGAGGAAGCGGAACGGATCGTGGCGGAACCGGGGCTGCGGCCGGTCCTGCGCTGGGTCCCCTACTTCGTCGCTTCGTACCGGGTCCGCGCGCCGTCTCCGCACGGGGGCGAGCGACGGACGAGCGAGCATCTCGTCGCGGTGAACGCGCTGCGCCGCCGTGCCGAGAGCTGGGCAGCGAGCGACTACGAGCTTGTCCGCCGGTCCGAGGGGTCGGTTCCGGAGCCCGAGATTGGATCGGACGAAGCACGGGCCATCGCGACCGAGTGGATTTGCCGGCATCACACCGTACGCGTCGATCACACGGAGCAGCATGGAGGCACCGTCGTGGTCGAGACCCGGCGGGTGCCCCCGCAGCCCGAAGATGTACGGGTCGGCCCGCTCGGGTGCGTCTACGTGCCGTTCTGGTACTTCGAGGGCCCCGCCGGGCGCGTCGTTCTCAACGCGGTCACCGGCCAACGGTATCCCGACGACGAGGAGCGCGAACCCCCGCGGTAGCGACGTGCTACGGCGTGCGGAGGGCCCGACGGGCCAGGACGAGGGCGATGACGATGAACAGGGCCGCCCAGCCGAGGAGTCCCGCGAGGTAGATCTCCGCAGGGTAGCTGTAGAATCGCGCGGAGCTGAACAGGTTCTCCCTCAGGACGTTCACGCACATCGACACCGGGTTGTACGCCGCGATGTTCCGCAACCATCCGGGCTCGGTCGTGGGAGGGTACAGGGCGTTCGAGAGGAAGAGGATCGGCAGGTTGAGAAGGTTCACGATCCCGAAGTAGGACTGCGGGCTCTCGAACGCAAAGCCAAACGCGAGGAACAGCGCGTTGAACATCAGAGAGAGCACGAGTACCGCGGTGAAGACCTCCAGGGCGCCGACGACTCCGACGGACCCCGAAATCGTGAGACCCACGAACCCCGACACGTGGGCGAGCAAGACCGCTAGCCCCAGGACGAGGAACGTCGGGATGAGCCCCATCAACGAGCGGAAGAGGAGGGGCGACAGGAAGATCGACGAGCGCGGCGCCGGCGTCGCGACCTGGCGCTTGATGATCCCGAGACCCTTATCGAAGATGACGTTCGCTCCCGAGAACAGCGACATCGTCAGCGCGACGAACCCGACCATCCCGACCGAGAAGAATGAGAAGTAGTTCGGGGCCCCGAGACAAGCGCCCGGCTGCAGACAGAGCTCGTTGATCGAGCCGAACCCCTGCCCGAAGAGTACGAGATACAGGATCGGCACCAGCAGGCTCGACATGATCCATACGGGCGTCCGGACGTATCGGAGGAGCTCGCGCCGCAGCAGTGCTCCCAGCTCGCGCAGCATTAGGGCCTCCCCGAACGATGCATCGTGTTCATCCGTTCCGAGATGAATCCGGCCGTGTCGGAATCCTCCTCACCACGGTACGCACGACCGGTGAGCTCGAGGAAGACCTCGTCCAGGCTCGGCTTGCGGATCTCTACACTGGCGAGCTCGATGCCGGCGCGGTCGCACGTCGTGACGATCGACGGGACCAGCGGCTCCCCCCGGGGACACTTGACCCGGAAGAATCCCTCCGCGCGCGTTACGCCCTGCACTCCGGGGATCTGCTGAAGGAGGGTGGTGAGATCCTCCCCCTTCGTAGGCTTGACGACGACGGAGTCCCCGCCGGTCTTCTCCTTCAATTCCGCGGGCGTGCCCGCTCCCACTATCTTGCCGTGGTCGACGATCGCGATCCGATCGCACAACTGATCGGCTTCCTCCAAGTAGTGGGTGCTCAACAGGAGCGTCAGTCCGGTGTCGCGCCGCAGGTCCCGGAGGTACTTCCAGAACCCGGCGCGCCCCTGGGGATCGAGACCCAGGGTCGGCTCGTCCAGGAAGAGGATGCGCGGCTGGTGCACGATCCCAACCGCGAGCTCGAGGCGACGGCGCATCCCGCCGGAGTATCCCTTGACCGCACGGTCCGCATAGGGGGCGAGGTCCATCTGATGGAGGAGTTCGCGAATACGATTCTTGGACTCGGAACGGCTCATTCCCTGAAGACCCGCCTCGACCTCGAGGTTCTCGCGACCGGTGAGCTCGCCGTCCGCGGTCGAGATCTGGAATGCGAGCCCGATGCGCCGGCGGACCTCTTCGGGCTGCTGGGTGACGTCGAGCCCATCGACCAGAGCGCGGCCGCTCGTCACGCTGACGAGGGTGGTGAGGATCGAGATCGTGGTGGTCTTGCCGGCGCCGTTGGGGCCGAGGAGGCCGAACGCCTCGCCGGGCCGGACGTTGAAGGAGATTCCATCGAGCGCCTTCACGGCGCCACCGTAGACCTTGACGAGGTCCCTCGTTTCGATCGCGAGATCACTCATGATCGATCCTCGGGGTCCCGCAGGCGTAACCGGACTGCGACCGGCTCGACGTGCTGCCCCGGCCGAGCCGGCCGGCCATAAAAGGGAGAGGCGCACGCGGAAGGCTCATTCCTAGCGCTTCCTTCGCGTTCCGTCCAGAGTCGGGCTCCGGCACGAGTGAAATAGCCTGCCTTCCTCGCGCCGGCCGTGTTGTTGGAACAGCTGCACATCGGTCCCTACCAGAACTTCAGCTATCTTGCCGCGGACCGGGAAGGGGGCGAGGGGATCGTGATCGATCCCTCGTTCGAACCCGTCGACCTCCTCGACGCGATCGACCGGCACCGGGTACAGGTCCGGTTCATCTTGAACACCCACCGGCACCCGGACCATACCGCAGGAAACCGTGCGGTGAAGGAACACACGGGGGCGAAGATCGTGGCTCATCGCGTCGCGCCGATCGGACAGGACATCTCCGTCGAGGACGGCAGCACCCTCGACGCCGGCCCGATGCACGTGGAAGTGATCGGCGCGCCGGGCCACACCCCAGACTCCGTGTTCTACCGCTTTGGCCCATACGTCGCCACCGGTGACACGCTGTTCGTCGGAGAGTGCGGACGCACCGACCTTCCGGGCGGCGACCCCGTCCAGATGTTCGACACCCTGATCCGGAAGGTGCGGGCGATGGACGACGATCTGATCGTCCTGCCCGGCCACGATTACGGGCCGACGCCCACCTCCACGATCGGCGAGGAGAAGCGTACCAACTACACTCTCCAAGTGCGAACGCTCGAAGAGTTTCTCGAGTTCATGGCCCGGGAGTAAGCTCGTGAGCGCGCCGCGCCCCTCGACCGAACGGTCGCTGCTCATCACCGGGGCGCGTCGCCGGACGCCCGGGACGCCCTCCTCGTCCGAGCTGATTGCCACGTTACGCAGCCAGTCCGGGAGTTCCGAGGCACTGGTGGCCCTCTTCGACGCACGGTCGATCGCGGGGGAGCGGCACCTCGTGTCGGCCTGGGCGCACCTCGGCCGCAGCCGTCGTTCGGGCGCGCAGCGGCTGCGCGACCGGGGGGCCGAGTTCGCCCTCTACGTTTCCGGGGACGACCAGCTTGGCCGTGCGCTCGCAAAAGTAGGTGTGGGCCCGTCGACCGAGGAGTTCGTCCTCGTGGTGGAGCGACCGCGCTCGCTCGAGGAGACCCTACGCGCTCTCGAGCTCGTCGCGGACCCGACGGCCCTGCCCCGGGAACCGAGCGAGGAGACGATGGCACGACTGGGGATCAGCGCCGTCGAGCGCGCGACAGTTCCGAGACCGTCCTGGGAAGGGCTGGTGCTCGAGCGGGTGGCGCTGGTCGACCTCTCGCCCGCCGGCGCGACCGCACCCTCGGCAGCCACCAAATTAAGATAGGGCCGGTCGGTGCCCGCCGGGACCGGCGGTCCGTGCAGGTGTAATCTAGTGGTAGGATGTCAGCCCTCCAAGCTGACCACCCGGGTTCAAATCGCCAGAGGATCCCCTCCTCTGCGCGGGAAAGTCCCGGCACCTGCATTCCACCGGTCCCCGCCGGGGGGGGCGCGAGGTTTATCCGGGACCGGGCGCATAGGGCGCCTCCGCGCTGAGGTAGCCTAGCCCGGCAAGGCGCCAGCCTTGAAAGCTGGTGGCGGTGACGCCTCGGGAGTTCAAATCTCCCCCTCAGCGCCTCTCGCTCCTTCCTGTAGGATATATGGGCGGGCTCTCGTCACCGTACGGATGAGCGCGTCGCCTGCGACGACCCCGTTGATCGAGCAGTACGAGCGGGTGCGCCAACGCTACCCGGGCCACCTCGTGCTGTTCCGGGTCGGGGACTTCTACGAGACGTTCGGCGACGATGCCAAGCTGCTCGCGCACGAGGTCGACGTGCAGCTCACAGCGAGGGCGCCCGACGCGAACGGCCGGCGCATGCCGATGGCCGGCGTGCCCTACCATGCCGTCGAGACCTACCTCGCACGGCTCGTGCGTAAGGGCCACCGCGTCGCGCTCTGCGACCAGATCGAGGATCCGCGCGACGCGAAAGGGCTCGTCCGACGCGAGGTGACACGGGTCGTCACGCCCGGCACGGTGGTCGAGGACGGAATCCTGGGGGGGCCGGATCACAACTTCCTCGCGATCGCCCACGCCGGCTCGGACGGAAACGCATGGGCGGCGGTCGACGTGTCCACCGGGGAATGGTACCACGGAGCCTCCGATGCGCCTGCGGTCGAGTCGCTGATGGTGCAGTTGGCCCCGTTCTTTCCCCGGGAGATCCTCGTGTCCTCCTCCGGGCAGGCTCGGGGGGCCCTCGCGAACCTGGCGGAGCGCGAGTTCCCCCGGGCCCGGATCGAGGTCGCCCCGACTCCGCTCGACGCGACCGAGCTTCCCCCGGCGCTTCGAGGGGACGGGCCGACCGCTCCCGCCGTCGACCGCGCCGATCGATCCTTGGCGGCCTACATTCGATCGACCCAGCCGCGCCTTCTGCCGGTCCTCGCCCTCGTCGAGCGGGTCGGCGCGGCCCGGACGCTCACGCTCGATGCGAAGACGCTGCGTCACCTCGAGATCAGCCGATCGATGAACCCGGACGATCCGGATGGGCCTACGCTTCTCTCATCGTGGGACGAGACCGCGAGCGCGGCCGGCCGCCGTACCCTCGCCTTCTGGCTCACCCACCCTCTCGCGGACCTTGACGCGATCCGCCGGCGCCAGGAAGCAGTGGCACGGTTCGAGAGCCGAGG
This sequence comes from Thermoplasmata archaeon, assembly GCA_021844945.1. Lineage (GTDB taxonomy): Archaea > Thermoplasmatota > Thermoplasmata > Lutacidiplasmatales > UBA184 > Lutacidiplasma. The sequence goes on from JAKBSJ010000005.1 coordinate 78,438, forward strand.
CGCAGCGCTCGCCGAGGTCCGGGCTTACCTCTCTCGGGTCCCGGACCTGGCCCGGATCGCCTCGCGGGTCGCCGGCCGTCGCGTGCGACCGGCGGAGATTGGGGCGCTGCGCGACGGGCTCTCTGCCCTCGACCCCCTAGTGACCTCGCTGGGTAACGTCTCGGGCTCCGAGTTGCTCTTCGGCCTCGCTGCCGAAGCGCGTCCCCCTCCCGAGCTCGCGCGCCTGCTCATCGAGTCGCTGGCCGAAACGATGCCCACGTCGGCCGAGAGCGGGCCCCTCTTCCGGCCGGGCCACCTGCCGGTGCTCGACCGCGCCCGGGACGATGAGTCGACGGCCATCGCCGAGTTGGAATCGCTCGAGCGGGCGGAACAGGAGGCGACCGGAGTGCGCACGTTGCGGGTACGCTTCAATCAGGTCTTCGGGTACTACATCGAGGTCGGTCGCGCCCATGTGAATCGGATCCCCGCTCATTATCGGCGTCGTCAGACCGTCGCCCAGGCCGAGCGGTATACGACCGACCGCCTGGAAGAAATCGCCGCACGGATCCTCGACGCACGAGCCCGCCTTCGCGACGAGGAGACGCGGCAGTGGGAGCACCTCCTGGGGGAGATCGACCGACACGTACCGGCCCTCCATCGGATCGGCCGTGCCGTAGGGGCGCTCGACGCGCTCCAATCGTTCGCCTACGTCGCGCAGCGCCGGCGATGCGTCCGTCCCGAGGTCGACGGATCCGGCGCGCTCACGATCCGCGAGGGGCGACACCCGGTGCTCGACCATCTCCTCGGCGAACGGTTCGTTCCCAACGACACCGAACTCGACCGTGACGCCTCCCGGCTCCTCGTGCTCACGGGGCCGAACATGTCGGGGAAGTCGACGTACATGCGTCAGATCGGCCTGATCGTCGTTCTCGCCCAGGCCGGTTCGTTCGTTCCGGCGAAGTACGCCCGCATCGGCGTCGTGGAGGGTCTGTTCACCCGGATGGGGTTCACGGACGAGATCGGCCGCGGCAAGTCGAGCTTCATGGTCGAGATGACGGAAGTCGCCGAGATCCTGCGTTCGGCGAACGACCGCAGCCTCGTCCTTCTGGATGAGGTCGGGCGCGGGACGAGCACGTTCGACGGCCTCGCGATCGCGTGGGCGACGCTGCGCCACCTCCATGACGTGACGCGGTGTCGGACCGTGCTCGCGACGCATTACCACCAGCTGACGCAGCTCGTGGAGGGACTCGAGGCCGCCCGCCTCGCGCACCTGGCCGTCCGAGAGCATGCCGACGGCATCGTCTTCCTGCACCGCCTCGTTCCCGGAGCTACGGATCGCAGCTACGGGGTCCACGTCGCGAAGCTTGCCGGCCTGCCGATGGACGTCCTGCGGGAGGCCGACCGCCTGGTCCGACGCCTCGAGACCGAGGGGCTCTCGCTTGCCCCAGGAGGGAAGGACCCACCGGGCGGCGGCCCTCGGTACGCCCAGGCGGTCCTGGTGTCGGTCGAGGAGCCCGGCGCTCCCGCGCTCTCCCGGACCGAGGCGGAGATCCGCGCCATCGACGTCGACCGGATCACGCCGTTGGAGGCCCTCCGCTTCCTCGCGGAGCTGCGCGCGAAACTGCCGCGCCCACCGGGGGAGAGGTGAGCCTCCCGGAGCGCCGGCCGATTCACCGGCTCGATCCGACGACGATCCAACGGATCGCGGCCGGCGAGGTTGTCGAGCGCCCGGCCTCCGTGGTCAAGGAGCTCGTGGAGAACGCGATCGACGCCGGAGCGACCGCGGTCTCCGTGCGTATCCAGGGCGGAGGAATCCGTCGCATCGAGGTCGCGGACGACGGGAGCGGCATCCCCCCCGAGGAGCTCGACGTCGCGCTGGAACGGCATGCGACGAGCAAGCTCGGGCCGGGCGACGGACTCGAACGGATCGACACCCTCGGGTTCCGCGGGGAAGCGCTCGCCTCGATCGCCCACGTGTCCCGCCTTCGGCTCGTGTCGCGCACACCGGACCGGTCGGAGGCCGCCGGGATTGCCACCGCGGCCTCGAGGGACGTGCAGCGGTTCGAGGAAGGTCGGAGCGTCGGTACCACGGTGGAGGTCGTCGACCTTTTCTTCAACACGCCCGCGCGTCGGAAGTTCCTTCACGCGCCCGCGGTCGAGCAGCTCGAGGTCGCCCGCGCCGTCGAGCACCTCTACCTCGCTCACCCCTCGGTCGCGCTGCGCCTAGAATCCGACGGCCGCGAGATCGCGGAGTTCCCCGCGACGCGCGACCTACGCGAGGCGTCGGTCCATGTCCTGGGTCGCGAGATGCTCGAGCAGTCGTTCACCGTGGACACGGAGCTCCCCGGCCTGGGCCGCATCGAGGGCGTTCTGGGCCGCCCTCACTTGGCCGCGGGGAACGCGCGCCGGCTCTACCTGAGCGTCAACGGCCGGACGATCGAGTCCCGTTCGATTGCCCAGGCGGTCCGAGCGGCGTTCGTTCAGTACATCCCCCGCACGCGTTTCCCCATCGGGGTCGTACACCTGGAAATCCCTCTCGATCACGTCGACGTGAACGTCCATCCTACCAAGCGGGAGGTCCGCTTCGCCCGGGAGTCCGAGGTGGCGGACGCGATCCGCGTGGCCGTCCGTCGCGCGTTGATCTCCGCCCCGGACCCGGCGCGACCCCCCGAAGGGGTTCCGCGGGGGCGTGCCGCCGAGAGCCGCTCGTTCGCGTCGGGGCCTCCCCCGAAGGACTCGGGTCCCGAAGGATCTCCCGCCGCCCGACCACGTCGATGGGCTCCGGCCGCCGTCGTCCAGCGCCGACTCTCCGATATGCCGCCCGTTCCCGGATTGGAGGCACGGCGGGGGCGCCCGGCGATCGCACTGCTCGGCGTGCTTGACGCGCTGTACTGGGTGGGGACCACGCCCACGGGCCTCGTCCTGATCGACCAGCACGCGGCGAGCGAGCGCCTTCTCTTCGAGGCCCTGCTGGCTGACGGCCGTCTGGCGCGCCAGATCCTGGTCGATCCCCTGACGATCCCGCTCACGGCCTCTGAACGCGCCGCGTGGGAGGCACATCGCGGAGCCGTGCGCAACGCCGGCTTCGAGATCGAACCCTTCGGGGGGGACCGGTTCCGCGTCACCTCGGTCCCGGCGTACCGGGGGCACCGGGCGCGGCCGGAGGCGGTCCGGGAGCTGCTGGACGAGCTCGCGGCCGGAACCCGACCGACGAACCCGGATGGGATCGTGGAGCGGGTCGCGGCGTCGATCGCGTGCCACACCGCCATACGGGCGGGGGACCCTATCGCGCCGGAAGAGCTCGTGCGCGTGCTCGACGCGCTGTACGAGAAAGCGCCGGCGGTTTACTCGTGCCCGCACGGCCGGCCGATCCTCCTCGAGCTGCCGCGCTCGCGTCTCGACCAGTGGTTTCTACGGACCGGGGTCGGGCCGTGACCCGTCCGCGGCCCGATCCGCCGTTCCGGCGGGAGACCGACATGATCCCCCCGATGCAGGCGTACCTGGAGCACGAGGGCTTCCGGGTGTATCCGAACGTGGACGGGAACGACTACTTCGATCTCGTGGCCCGGAGGGGACGCGAGCTCGGCCTCGTCGAGCTCAAGCGCTCGCTCGCCGGGCCGGCATTCGGGCAGGCCCTGCGCCGTCGAGCCTGGGGCGACTGGGTCGGGGTCGCACTGGGATCGGGGCCGGGGGCGCGCCGCCTCGCGACCGAGCGCAACGGCCGGCTGAGCTCGGTCGTCGGGATCTGGTGGGTCCACGGAGAGACCGCCGAACTCCTGCGGGCTCCCACCGTGGTTCCCACCGCCGACGTTCCCCGCCCCGAGCGCGTCCAGCTGCACGCGTGGCTCGACGCGATCGACCGGGGATGGATACCGCCTGGGACCCGGATGGAAGGGCTTGGAGGGACCCTCCGCCGACTTTCCCTGGGCCGGGGGTACCGGGAGTGGACCGTCGAGGAGGCGGCCGACGGTCCGGCGCGCCAACGATAAGCGCACGGCCTTCCTCCTCGGCGCCGTGCTGACGTGCCCGTTCTGCGGAGCACCGGAGACCGATCGCTTCGAGATTGAAGGCGAAGGGTTCCTCGTGTTCGGCTGCATGTTCACCCCGCCGATCGACCTTCACCGCCCGGACGAGGAGATTGCCGCCCGGATGCGCGCGGAATACGGGACCCAAGGCTCGGCGTATTTCCGTCGGATGTGCGATCGCCTCCACCTGGTCGTGGCCCGGCCGGCCGGGGCCGAGCCCGGTGCTGCGGGGCCGGGGCCCTCCGAGAGCTAAGCCGGGCCGTAGTGGCGCATCATCGCGCCCGCGGGGAACGCGACCAGCCATAGGTACGGCGCGATCGACGGCGCGACGAAGGCGATCGGGACCGTCGCGAGGAAGACGAACGGGGTGACGATCGACCGCGAGCGGGCGGCCCGTCGCTCGTTCTCGGGGAAGGCGGGGTTGACGAGTTGCGCCGGTCCGAGAGCGTGCCACCAGATTGCGGCGAGCAGGAGCCCGGTGACCCCGGTCACCGAGGCAAAGACGACGACCCCGATGGTCGTTCCGGAGAACTTGTTGAAGACCTCGAGCGCGAACGGGGTCGCGCCGATGCAGATCAGGAGGAAGATGTTGAACCAGACGAGCATCGTGTCGTACCGCTCGATGAAGCGGAAGATGCGGTGGTGGGTCGTCCACCACAGGGCGACGACGAAGAACACGATCCCGTAGCCAACGAAGACCGGGACGCTGTCGGCGAGGCCGCTCGCGAGGACCGACTCCGAGCACGGCAACGCAGCGCTCCCGCAGTTGAGGAACGAGAGGCCGGTGAGGTTCAGGACGAGCAGCGTCATCGCGAAGGCGAAGACGCCGTCGCTGAGCGCGAGGATGCGGCTCAGGTCGTCGAGGTCCGGAGGACTCCAAGCGTTCGGGTTGGGCAGTTCGGCGGGGGGCCTCCTCTCGTCGAGCGCCACGGCGACCCCCAACCCCAGTGGGGTGCCTTCCCCTATAGGTTCGTATTACGCGGAAGGGGAGGCTCCCGCGCTGGGAGCGACCCGCGCCAACGCCGGGCCGGTCGGTACGAGGTGGCGGGATAGGCCGATCTCGTCCGGGGTCGCGCCGAAAGCGAGCGCGACGAGCTGCGGGAGGTGGAAGACCGGCATGTCGAGATCGCGGCCGACCACCGCCTGCGCCTTGTTCTGGAAGGAGTCGAGCGAGATGTGGCACAGCGGGCACGGCGTCGCCATCGCGTGCGCGCCGTGGTCCTTCGCGTCGGCGATCTGGCGGCCCGCGATCCGGTTCGCCGTCTCGGGCTTGACGAAGAGGATCGGGAACCCGCAGCACATCACGCGCCCGCGGTACATCACGGGCTCGGCGCCGATCGCGGAGAGCAGGTCCTCGAAGGTGTGAGGCTCCTCGGGGCTGTCGAAGCCGGCTTCCGCGCCCGGTCGCAGCAGGTGACAGCCGTAGAACGCCCCGACCTTGAGTCCCGCGAGGGGACGGCGCACCCGTGCCTTGACCGCGTCGAGACCGATATCGCTCGTCAGGACCTCGAGCAGGTGCTTCACCTTGACCGTGCCGCGGTACGGGACTCCGATCTTCGCGAGCGCCGGGTCGACGCGCGCGCGCATCGCCGGATCCTCCAGACGGTGGTTCGCGAGCGTCAGCATCCCCTGGCAGGTCGAGCAGACCGTCAGCACATCGAGGCCGGCGCGCTCGGCGATTCCGAGATTGCGGGCATTGATCGCGACGTTGAGCGTGAGGTTCGCCTCGTCGACGAACCCGGAACCGCAGCACGAGAAGTTCGGGAACTCGACGAGCTCGATCCCCAGCGCCTTCGCGACCCAGCGCGTCGCGAGATCGAGCTCGCGGCCGGACTCCTGGGCAACGCACCCCGGGTAGTAGGCGATCCTCATGAGTCGTCCCTCGGCGGTGCGTCCAGCTCGCGGTAGAGCGCCTCGAGCTGATCGAGGTCATCGATGGCCCTCGGTTTCTTCGCGATCTCGGGCTTCTTGCGCCACAGGCGCAGGCCCTGGGGGGCCTGGGCCAGCATTCCGCCCACGCCGTCGCTCTGGCGGACGAGCTTCATCTCTTGGAGCTGTCCGCGCTCTCGAATGTTCTCCTTGAACCCGATCGCGTGGCGCGAGCCGGGTTCGGTCCCTCCCTGCGCCGCGATCGCGAGCTCCTTCAGGTCCCGGATCCGCTCGGAAGGCCGTACGTCCTTGGGACAGGCTTCGGTGCACAAGTGGCAGCGTAGGCACAACCAGAGCCCATCGGTCTGGATGCGGACGAGGCGGTCCTGGTGCGCCTGGTCTCGGGGATCGACGACGAATCGGTAGAGCTTCGCGAGCGCCATCGGGCCGGGGAAGTCGGCATCGGCCTCGACCGCCGGGCACGCGGAATAACACGCGGCGCACGCGATGCATCGGGGCGTTTCGTAAAACCGCGCGACCTCTGCGGGGGTCATCGGGTTCGGCTTTCCCTCCGGCATCGGATGACGAGGGTCGAGCTTCAGGTGGGGTTCGATCCGGTCGTAGTGCTTCCAGAACGAAGCCTGGTCGACGACGAGATCGCGAAGGACCGGTTGATTGCGCATGGGCTCGACGACGAGCCGGCCGTGCTTCTCGATCTCCGGCCCGATCGGGGTCTGGCAGGCGAGCCGGCTCTTCGAGTTGATTTGCATCGCGCACGAGCCGCAGATTGAGCTCCGGCAGGAGTAGCGCAGGGTGAGGCTCGGGTCCAGCTCAGTACGGATTCTGAGGAGCGCGGTCAGAACCGGCGTGTGTGGCTCGACGGTCAGCGTGTAGCGATCGTAGTGCGGCTTCGCGTCCTTGCCGGGCTCGAATCGATAGACCTCGATCGGCGCTTCCAGCGTCTTTGCGACCGCCATCAGTAGACCCGCTCCTTGGGCTCCCAGCGCGTGTACGCGACCGGACTATACGAGAGCTCGGGACCTTCCGGGCCCTTGCGCGCCAGGGTGTGGCGCATCCAGCGGGCATCGTCGCGTTTCGGATAGTCGATGCGAGAATGGGCGCCCCGGCTCTCGGTGCGGGCGTAGGCCCCAACGACGATCGCCTCGGCGAGCTCGAGCATGTGTCCCACCTCCAGTGCGTCGGTCAGGTTCAGGTTGTAGACCTGAGAGCGGTCGACGATGCGCACGTTCGCGTAGCGTTGCTTGAGCGCCCGGATCCGCTTGATCCCCTCGAGCATGTCGGCGTCGTTCCGGTAGATGCCGACGTAGCGTTCCATCGTCGCCTGCATCTCCGCGCGGAGCTGAGCCGGGTCCTCCCCGTGGTCCCGCGCCATCATGGCACGGATCGGGGCCTGGGAGGCATCGACGTCCGAGTCGGTGACCGTGGGTCGCCCGGCGGCCTGGGCCGCAAAGGCGGCGGCCGCAATGCCCGCCTGCTTGCCGAAAACGAGCGTCTCAAGCAGGGAGTTCCCGCCGAGGCGGTTCGCTCCGTGGATCGATACGCACGCCGCCTCACCCGCGGCAAAGAGCCCGGGCACGCTCGTCTCGCCCTTCGCATTGGTGCCGATGCCGCCCATCATGTAGTGCTGGGCGGGGTAGACCGGGATCGGCTGGGTAACGGGGTCGATGCCGGCGAAGTTCCGGCAGAAGTCGCAGATCTCCTGCAGGCGGCTCTCGATGCGCTCCTTCCCGAGGTGCATCAGCTCGAGGTGCACGAAGCCTCCCTCGAAGCCATTCCCCTCGGAGACCTCGGTAACGATCGCGCGCGAGACCACGTCGCGGGAGGCCAGATCGAGGACGTGGGGGGCGTACTTGGACATGAACCGTTCGCCCTTGGAGTTCTTCAGGATCCCGCCTTCGCCCCGTGCGCCCTCGGTGATGAGGATCCCGGAATCCAGTAAGGCCGTCGGGTGGAATTGGACAAACTCCAAGTCCTTGAGCAGAGCTCCGGCCTCGTAGGCGGCCGCCACGCCGTCGCCCGTGCAGCTGTGCGCGTTCGTCGTGCGCGCGTAGATGCGGCCACTGGGCCCGGTCGCGATCACGACGGCGGGGGCGGCGATTCCCTCGAATCGCCCGTTCTTGCGGTCGAACGCGACGATCCCCTGGACCTTTCCGTCCCGCACGACGATCCGCGTGAGGTCCCACTCCTGGTAGAGCGTAAACCGGGTCGCTTCGGTCGCGAGTCGCTCCCAGATCGCCTGGAGGAGCGCGAGCCCGGTACGGTCCGCGGCATAGATCGTACGGGGAAAGCCGGCTCCGCCGAACGGGCGTCGCGCCAGCGAGCCGTCCGGCGCCCGGCTGAAGATCGTGCCGAAGTGCTCCATCTCGACGACGGTCGGGCCCGCCTCGCGGCAGAAGAACTCGATCGCGTCCTGGTCGCCGAGGTAGTCGGACCCCTTCACCGTGTCGTAGATGTGGGTATCGATGGAGTCCTCCGCTCCCACCGCGGCGTTGATTCCGCCCTGAGCGGCGCCGGAGTGGGAACGCAGTGGATGAAGCTTGGAGACGACGGCGACGTCCCGTCCGGCCTCGACCGCTGCGAGAGCGGCTCGTTGACCGGCCAGGCCCGCCCCGACGACTACGACCTCATGTCGACGCATCCGGACCGCGCGGCCGAACTCCGTCGAGCATTAAGCATCACCGCCCGGATCCTCCGAGCGAACGTGACCGCGGACCCTCGGATCGGTTCCCTTCCTTTCGTCGGTGAAGAGCGTGTAACGCCGTCGTGAGCCGTTATATACGCACCCCAGCGTCCCCCACCTGTTTCCCATCGGAAGAACGGAGCCTTGCATGTCGAACCTCATCAGCACGGAGGAAAGGGATCGCCTGCTCAAGGGAACCACGACGATCGGCATGGTGGCGAAGGACGGGGTCGTCCTCGCGACCGAGCGCCGCGCGACCGCGGGCAACCTGATCGCCAACAAGCAGACGTTCAAGGTCTTCAAGATCGACGAGAACATCGGCGTCACGATCGCCGGCGGCGTCGGCGATGCGCAGACGCTCGTCCGCTACCTCAAGGCCGAGGTCTCGCTCTATCGCCTTCGTCGCAACGCGCCGATCTCGGCCGAGGGCGCCTCGACGCTTCTCTCCAACATCCTTTCGGGAAACCGGATGTTCCCGTACTACGCCTGGTTGATCCTCGGCGGGGTCGACGCGAAGGGCGGTCACATCTTCTCCATCGATCCGGCCGGTGGCGCGATCGAGGACCGGTACTGTTCGGTCGGCAGCGGCTCCACGTTCGCCTACGGCGTCCTCGAGGAAGCGTACGCCCGGGAGATCGCCGTCAACGACGCGATCGACGTGGCCCTGCGCGGCCTGACGGTCGCGATGAAGCGCGACAACTACAGCGGGGACGGCTATCTCGTGCACACGATCACCCCCAAGGAATACCACGAACTGACCGAGGACGAAATTAATAAGCGCCTGAAGTCTCTCAAGATTCCGTTGCCTCCAGCCCTGCCCTAGGCAGGCGGGGCGCAACGCCCCAACCCGTTCTGCCCAACCTCTTCCTCGAACGATGAGCTACGATTCTCTGATTGCACAGACCCGGGAGGCCCTGACGGAGGTCCTTCCGGAGACCGTAGAGGTCACGGACGTCGAGCTGGAGGGACCTCACGTGGTCCTGTACACGAAGCAGCTCGACGCGTTCTTGGACGGGGGAGACCTCCTTCGTCAGGTCGCGCAACGACTCCACCGGCGCGTCCTCGTCCGCAGCGATCCGGAGTCCCTTATCGACCCGAAGGAGGCGGAGAAGCTCATCCGGGAGGTCATCCCTACCGAGGCCGAGATCAACCAGATCTTCTTCGAGCCCGAGACCGGCGAGGTCACGATCGAGGCCGCGAATCCCGGCGTTGCGATCGGCCGCAGCGGCTCGGTGCTAAACGACCTCAAGCGCCGGATCGGCTGGGTCCCGACGGTCGTGCGCACCCCCCCGATCCCATCGAAGACCGTCGAGGAGGTCCGTACCCACCTGCGCAACGTCTTCGACGAGCGCCGGACGTTCCTGCGGAAAGTCGGGGTTCGGATCGCCCGCGAACGCCTGCCCGAGAAGATCTGGGCGCGGTCGACCGCGCTGGGGGGATACCGGGAGGTCGGTCGGAGCGCGAGCCTCCTCTCCACCCAGAATTCCAAGATTCTGATCGATTGCGGCCTCGATCCGGGCTCGGACCGGACCCCGTTCTTCAGCGCGCCCGAACTCCTGCCGCTCGACTCTCTGGACGCGGTCGTCGTTACCCATGCCCACCTCGACCATTGCGGGCTCGTACCGGTCCTGTTGAAGTACGGCTACAAGGGTCCGATCTATTGCACCGCTCCGACGCGCGACCTGATGACGCTGATGCTGCTCGATGCGATCAAGGTCGTCAACGCCGAAGCCCGCAAGGGCCTCTACGACTCGTCGCACGTCCGCGAGCTGGTCGCCCGAACGATCCCATTGCGCTGGGGGGAGACGACCGACATCGCGCCGGATGTACGCCTCACGCTCCACAACGCGGGCCACATCCTGGGTTCCTCGGTCTGCCACTTCCACCTCGGCGATGGGGACTACAACCTTGCCTACACGGGGGACATGAAGTTCGAGAGGACGTGGCTCTTCAACCCGACCGCGAACCGATTCCCCCGTCTGGAGACGCTCATCATCGAGTCGACGTACGGAGGGTTCCGCGATTTCCAACCGAGCCGGCAACAGGCGACGGAAGCCCTCTGCGCGCTCGCGACGAAGGTCCTCGAGCGCGGCGGTAAGCTGATCGTGCCGGTCTTCGCCGTGGGGCGCTCGCAAGAGGTCATGCTGGTGCTCGAGGACAAGATGCGCGCGGGCAAGATCCCGCGCGTCCCCGTGTACCTCGACGGCATGATCTTCGAGGCGACCGCCATCCACACCGCCTACCCGGAGTACCTCAACAGCCAACTGCGCACGCAGATCTTCCAGCAGGGGGACAACCCGTTCCTCTCCGACATATTCCACCGCGTCGACTCCCAGCAGATGCGCATGAACATCCTCGACTCGAAGGAGCCGTGCATCGTGCTCGCCACGTCGGGCATGATGAGCGGCGGGCCGGTGATGGAGTATTTCCGCAACTGGTCCGCCGACGAGAAGAACGCGCTCGTGTTCGTGGGCTACCAGGCCGACGGCACGTTTGGGCGCCGGCTCCAGCGGGGGGTCAGCGAGACGACGTTCATGGACGGTCCTCGCCAGGTGCCGATCCCGGTCCGCTTCGAGATGACGACGATCGAGGGCTTCAGCGGGCACTCCGACCGCGCCCAGCTGATGAACTACATCGCGTCGGTCGATCCCCGGCCCCAGCGCGTCCTGGTGAACCACGGCGACGAGTCGAAGGCCCTCGATCTGGCTTCGAGCCTGCACAAGCGGTTCAACATGGAGACCCGGGTCCCGTACAACCTCGAGGCCGTGCGGCTCCTGTAGGCCCCGGCCGGTTCATTCCCACTCGATCGTCGCGGGGGGCTTGTCGCTCAGGTCGTAGAGCACCCGGACGACCTCGCCGGCCAGCTCGCGGGTGATCCGCTCGGCGATCCGGGCGCCCACGGCGTGCGGGAGCGCGACGGAGCGCGCGGTCATCGCATCGATCGACTCGACGATTCGCACGCTCACAGCCTCGCCGTGGAAGCGATTGTCGCCGAGGACGCCGACGGTCCGCACGGGCAAGAGCACGGCGAAGTACTGCCAGGGCCGCGCCAGTTCGTCCGAGCGGATCGCGCGCTCGATCTCCTCCTCGACGATCCGGTTCGCGACCCGGGCCCGGCGCAGCCGCTCCGCGGTCACTTCGCCCACGACGCGGACCGCGAGGCCCGGTCCCGGGAACGGCTGGCGAAGCGGATCGGGGATCTTCAGCTCTTGGGCCACCGCTCGCACCTCGTCCTTGTAGAGGTCGCGTAGCGGCTCGACCAAGCGCAGCGTCGAGTCCTTCGGGATCCCGCCGACGTTGTGGTGGGTCTTGATCGTGTCCCGCTTCGCGGATCCGCCGGCGCCCGACCCGCCGCTCTCGATCCAGTCCGGAGCGATCGTTCCCTGGATGAGCCGGTCGGTGTGAATCCGCGCCGCTTCGTGCTCGAACAGGCGAATGAACGTGTGGCCGATCCGCACGCGCTTCTCTTCAGGGTCCGTTACCCCTTCGAGGGCGCTGAGGAACCGGTCTTCCGCAGGGACGACCTGGACATGGGTTCCGCTCTCGCGGAAGTAGGCGCGCACCCGGTCGACCTCCCCGTCGCGCAGCAGTCCCGTGTCGACGAAGAGACAGTGAGCACGGTCCCCGAGCGCGAGCTCGGCGAGGCGCGCGGCCACGGTCGAATCGATCCCCCCCGACGCCGCCACGATGGCGCGTTCCGGGACGTCCGCGCGCAGCCGTTCGATCGCGTTCCGAACGAACTCGGCGGGGTCGTTCACGCGCCGCTCCGGGCCGGTGGGGGGGCTTCCTCACGCCACTTCGCGCGGTATCGGTCGAGGGAGGCGCGGAGTTCGGGGTACTTCAGTGCGAGGATCTCGGTCGCGAGGAGCGCGGCGTTCTCCGCGGCATCCAGTCCGACCGCGGCCACAGGAACGCCCGGCGGCATCTGGACGACGCTCAGGAGGCTGTCGAGGCCCAACCCGCGGTGCAACGGAACGCCGATCACGGGCCGGACCGTGCGCGCGGCGATTGCGCCCGGCAGCGCCGCGGAGAGGCCGGCCATCGCGATGAACACGTCCGTGCTCGGATCTTGGGCCATCCGATCGACCTTCTCGGGCGTGCGGTGGGCGCTCGCCACCGCGACCTCGCACGGGACGCCCAGGTCGGTAAGCCGGGTCCGGACTTTTTCGGCGATCTCGAGGTCGGACTTGCTCCCCACTAGGACGGCGACCTTCATGGCGAGGTTCACAAGCCGTCGCGCACATAGCCGTCGCGGCCGGAGGGCGGAGTAATGGCCCCCGGGTCTTCGAGGGAAGGTCCGATGCAGTTGCACCGCCAGGGTCGCTTCCGTAGCTGGCTCGGGAGCCGGTTCGGCGGCGATGCCGCGCTGGGGGGCCGACTCGGCCGGAGGTTCCTGCACGCGGGGGGCGCCCTGACCCTGATCTATTACGCGTTCCCGCCCCATCTCCTGATCGTCATCCCGAACTGGACGATTCCGATCGCCGCCCTGGTCGCCCTCCTCGCCGTGGATGGGCTTCGACTCGCCGGGCGGCTCGAGGTGCCCGAGATACGGCCCCACGAGCGGGTGCGCCTCGCGAGCTACTCCTACTTCGGGATTGCGATCGTGGTCTCTCTGGTCCTCTTCCCGGAGCCGATCGCCTTTGCCGTGATCCTCGGGACCGCGATCGTCGATCCGATCATCGGGGAGTCCCGCGGAACTCCCGCGGGAGCCGCCTTCTATCCCGTGCTTCCGTTCGTCGTCTACTTCGCGCTCGCTACCGTTTCCTTGGTCGGGGTGGGCCATGCGTCCCTGCTCACCGCGTCCCTGTTGGCGGCGGTCGCAGGGGCCGTGGCGATCGCGTCCGAGCGCCCCCAATGGACCTACCTGGACGACGACCTCATGATGACGGTGATACCGGGCCTCGTGCTGCTCGGGCTCGCGCTGGCGTTCCCCGGATCGATCTAGCGGGACCCTTGGCTCTCGGGCCCGGTCGGTCCCGCCTCGGAGGTCGGGGATCCGGCGAGGCGGTGCGCCTCGGCCCGCGCGTCCTCGAGCGCGGTGGCCAGCGGAGCGCCCGGCTCGCCCACCGCGGTGGCGGCCGACGCGCTGCCTCCTCCCTTTCCCTGGAAGCGAGCCTTCGCGTGCTCGACCAACGCGTTCGCCGGGACGCGGGAAGCGGTAGAACCGACGAACAGGGTTCCGCGCCCCTCCCGCTCGGCGGCGAGCAGGACCACCCGGTTCGGCTCGCGGGACAGCAGGCGGGAGAGCTCGGTCAGCTCCGTGCGATCGAGATCGACGCGCGCGCGCACGATCGTGACGCCTCCGACGGAGTCGAGGTTCTGGGCATCGGAAGCGAGGCGGCTCGCGACGGCCCCGAGGTCCTCCTTGCGACGATCGCGTTGCGCGCGCCGAGCGCTCTCCATCTCTTCGTAGAGGCGATCCACCCCCTCCGGGGCCTTCTCGGGCGGAACGCCCAACCGCCGCGCTACCTCGCGCAAGGCCCGGTCGCGCTGCTCCCGGATCTCGAGCGCGCGTTCGCCGCTCGCGTAGGTGAGACGGATGACCCCATCCTGGATGCGCTCGACATCGAGGATGTCGATTGCGCCGACCTCGCTCGTATGCGTGCAGTGCGTTCCTCCGCACGCCTCTACGTCGACGTCGTCGATCTCGACGATCCGCAGGTCCTTCCCCGGGACCGCGCCGCCCTGGTAGAGGGAGAATCCGAACCTTCGCTCGGCTTCGCTTCGGGGCTCGAAGTAGCTTCGGACCGGGTGGTTCTCCCGCACGACCTGGTTGATGCGCCGAGCGACCGACCGGAGTTCTTCGTCGGACAGGGGCCGATAGTGGGTGACGTCGATCCGCGCGAACTCGGGTCCCTTGTAGGCCCCGGCTTGCCAGACATGCGGGCCGAGGAGCCGGCGGAGGGTGCCGTTGATGATGTGGGTCGCGGTGTGGTGCTGCATCAGTTGCGTCCGTCGGGCCGCGTCGATCCGGCCGTGGACGCGATCGCCGGCGCGGAACGGGCTCGGCCCGTCGAGACGGTGGTAGATCCAGGGACCTTGGCGCTGGACGTCGACCACCGGTACGTCTCCGAGGTGACCGGTGTCGTGAACTTGCCCGCCGCTGGTCGGATAGAAGTAGGTCCGGTCGAGGACGACCCACGGTCCCTCGGACCAGACGACATGCCCCTCGAACGAGACCGTGTAGGGGTCCATGTAGTAACCCACGTCCGTGGCCGGGGCCTGGAGCGGAAGCTCCGGCAGCGCGTCGCGCCGCTCTGCATAGTCGTTCGTCGGGGTCTCGTTGACGTGTCGGTCCGCGACCCGGGAGTAGAAATCCTCCGGTATGGGAGGAGGATGCGCCAATATTCCCGCGGCCACATCGGGCGGGACGCCGAGGGAGTCGTACCACTCGATCAGCTCCTCCGTGCCCGGCGTTCGCCCCTCGGAGCGCAGTCGCTCCTCCTGCCGGCGCAGGACGGGGCGTGCACGGTCGATCGCTTCGTCGAACCGCTCGATCTCGGCCTGGAGCACGCGGTCGCGGTCCTCGCGGTTCTGTCCGACCTCGGGAAAGTGGCCGACCAGATCCCGGCTGACCCGCTCGATCACCCCGATCAGATCGAGGGGCTCGCTCGAGCGGGCGAGGAGGCGGATCGCGCGTCGGATCAAAAGGCGCGCGAAATAGCCCTCCTTCGCGTTCGACGGAACGACGCCGTCGGTGAGCATGAGGCTGAGTGCTCGGGCGTGGTCGATCACCACCGCTGACTCGTAGGGCGGCAGGCTTCGGCGCAGCTCGTCGTAGGTCGACCCGAAGACCGCCTCGTAGGCGTTCTTCGTTCCCTGGCTGATCCACGTGTACCGCTCGAGGCCGTACCCGGTATCGACGACGGTCAACGGCATCGGCTTGAGGCGCTCGCCGTCCCGGGTGTACTCCATGAATACGAGGGTCGCCACTTCGAGGCCCTGGAGCCCGACGCTCAGCGAGGGGCCCAGGTTTCCCCCGCCCTCCCACTCCTCCTCCTTGTAGGTAATGAGGGTGGGATCGACCCCGAACTCACCGGTCAGGAGCTCATGGCAGAGCTCGGTGCAGCGATCCTTGAAGTAGACTTCGTGGTCGGGTCGGTTGAACGCGTGGTGCGCCATCATCTCGAACATCGTGAAGTGGCGACCGCTGCGCCCCACCTCTTCGAGATCGATGAATCGCAGGCACGGTTGGGAGATCGTGAGCGGGTTCGCCGGCGGAGGGATCGCTCCGCTCGTCACCCATGGCTGGAAGTCGTAGATGCTCGCTTGCGTGAAGAACACGTCGTTGCGCCAACGGGCGACCGTCGGATAGCGCGGAAGTCGCGTGTGGCCCCGTCGCTCGAAGAAGGAGAGGAACGCCTCTCGCATCTCGTCCAGCCGGTACGTTCGGCGAAACGGCGAATGGCCGACGAAGCCGTACGGGGCGCAGGGAGCCTCCTGGCAGACGGTGTGCTCGCCGAGGGTCCAGAAGGCGCGGCCGCACTTCGCGCAGGTGCGACGGTGCATTCCCTCACGATGGAAGAAGGCGAGGTCGTACTCGCTCGCGTCCATCATGACGTTCGGCGGACGGCGCCGGGCCCTTAAGGCGTTCGGAGGGAGCCGGCCCGTGCCGCTGGGCTGATGAGGGGCAAGGTCCCTCCCGCGGGCGAATGAGCGGCGAGGTCGTCTCCCTCGCGGAGGGTCCCGCCACGCTCCCCGCGACCGGCCTCTCGGCCGCCTCCACCCGCCGCGCGACCACGATCATGATCGCGGTCCGGGCGGGATATGCGTACAACTGGTACACCATAGGTCCGGCCCTCCCCGCCATCGGCGCCCAGTTCTCGGTGGGGCCGGCCGCGTGGGGTCTTCTCCTCGCCATCTTTCTCGTGGCCGCCGGGCTGCTGCAGGTGCCCGCCGGAATGCTCTCACAGCGATTCGGCTCACGGCCGGTCGCTCTGGCCGGCGCCGCGTTGCTGGGAGTGGCGAGCATTGCGTCGGGCTTCGCGCCGACGTTCGCATCTCTCGTCGCGCTACGAGGGCTGGCCGGCGCGGGTGCGGCCCTGTTCTTCTCCCCGGCCATCGGGCTCGTGGGCAGTCTGTACCCGGAAGGGAAGCGCGGGCTGCCCGTCGGGATGTTCAGCTCGGCGTTCAGCGGAGGCGCGGCGGCGGGCGTGCTCTTGAGCGCGATCGCGGTCGGCCCGCTCGGCTGGCACTGGACCCTCGCGCTCGGCGGGGTCGGCCTCCTCGTCCTCACACTGGGCGCGGTACTCCTGATCCCCCACGGCGTCGGGGCGGCTCCCCCCGCACCGGTCGCCCGGCCGAGGCTGCCGGTGGCCTTGCGACTTCCCGCCCTCTGGGCGATTGGCTTCGCGTTCATCGGTATCGAGGGTGCGACCTTCGCCACCGGGCAGTTCCTCGTCCCGTACGGGACCGTCGAACTCGGGTGGAGCGCCGCGGTCGCGGGAGGGGTCGGCATGGCCTTCGTCCTCCCGAGCATCATCGGGGGCCCAATCGGTGGGTACGTTACGGAGCGAAGGTCCGACCGTCGGACACAATTCTTAGTGGCGGGCGGCATCGCGACGATCACGGTGGCGCTGATCCCGTGGGTCGGGCTCGTCCCGATGGTTTTCCTGGGGATCGCATTCTCGTTCGCCTACGGTGCGACCTACGCCATCATGTACGTGCTGCCGAACTACCTACCCGGTCTACCGACCGGGGAGATCCCGATTGGGATCGGCCTGTTCAATTCCGTCCAACTCGCCGGGGGAGCGATCGTCGCGTGGGCGTTCGGCCTTTGGGTCGCGTCGGTGGGCTACGCGCTCGCGTGGCCCCTGCTCGCGGTCGCGGTAGTGGTACCGCTCGCCCTCCTAGTCTACGTCCCGCGGACGGGAGGCGGCCGGCCCGCGGGCGCGCGTCGGCCGGACGGGGCGGGCGACGTCCCGCGGTCCGAGCCCGTCCCGTAGCGCACCAGATCGCGATCGGGCATATTTCGCACTGGGGCCCGATCGGCCGACATAGGTTCTGGCCATGCTGGACCAGGAGCGGGTTGAGCGGGATCCAGTAGCGTGGGGGGACGGAACGACGGAGCGCCTCTTCCGTCTGTTCCGGGGTGCGGGTACGCACGAGCCCGAGTCGGTTCGCAATGCGGTGGACGTGAGTGTCGACCGGGATCGCCGGGATCCCGTAGCCGAAGACCAGGACACAGTTCGCCGTCTTCGGCCCCACCCCCGGGAGGCTCGTGAGCTCGGCAAAGGTACGGGGGACGTCTCCGTGAAAGCGCTCGAGGACCGCTCGAGCGCTCCGGGGCAGGACGCGGGCCTTCGAGCGGTAGAACCCGGTCGACCGGATCAAGGGCTCGATGTCGGAAGGACTCGCGCGCGCGAGGAGCTCCGGGTTCGGGTAGCGCGCGAACAGCCGCGCGCTGGCGACGTCGGTCGCCGCGTCCCGCGTCCGCTGCGATAGGATCGTGCCGACGAGCACCTGGAACGGGTCCTCGGCATGGTTCCGCAGGTACGGGACTCGCCAGTTCCCGGTCCCGTAGAACTCGCTGAGTTTGTCGAGCACCCGGGGCCAAGGGAACGCCAGTCGGCCCCTCATCCGGCGGCTCCCGGAAGGCTCATCCGACCGGGGTCGGAGAGGTCGGGTTCCTCGATCGATATGCCCGCAGTCCCTCGCTTCAGTTCCCCGATGAGGTAATCGCTCCCGAGAGCGAGCAGGAGCCCGCCGTCGCCGGTCGCGGCCCGCGCCAGGCGGTACCCCTCGAGCGCGGACGGCGCGACGACCACTCTCGGGAACCGCCCCGTCGCAATCACCCTAAGCTCCGACGGAGCGGCGGCCCGTTCGGAACGCACGGGGACGAGAACGATCGTGCGTGCGAGCGGCCGCAGCGCCTCGAGGATCTCGGCGGCCGGCTTGTCCCGTAGGCAGCCGAAGACGATCGCGCTCTCCGCCGGTTCCACGAACGGAAGCACCTCGGCGAGGCTCCGCACGACCGCGCGGGCGCTATCGGGGGTATGAGCGACGTCGAAGTACGTCGGGGGGTCGCGCGCGACGCGCTCCATGCGACCGGGGATCTCGAGGCGAGCGAGGGCCGAGCGGGAGCGCGTGACGCTCCAATGCGGCCCCTCCGAACCCATCTCGAGGAACCGATGCGTTGCGGCAAGAGCGAGGGCGGCATTCCTCGACTGGAAGTCTCCCTCGATGCGAAGCCGCACCGGGAACCGTTCTCGGCCGGGCCAGGAGGCCGCGAATTCCTGGTAGGCCCGAGTCCAGTGCCGGTCGCGGACCGCGATCTCCTCACCCAGGTGCCAGAGCGGTACTCCCAGCGATCCGGCGACGGCGTCGAGGACGGCACGACCTTCATCGGGAATCTGGCCGACGATCCCGTGCATCCCCGGGTGGAAGATCCCGGACTTCTCGCCCGCGATTGCCGCGACGGTGGGACCGAGGATCTGCACGTGCTCGAGCTCGAGCGTGGTGACGACCCCGACGCGCGACGCGAGCAAGTTCGTCGCGTCCCAGCGACCCCCGATCCCCACCTCGACGACGAGCGCGTCCGCGTTCTCGCGCCGGAACCAATCGAAGGCGAGGGCGGTCGTGACCTCGAAGAACGTAGGAGGCCGGTCGATCGCGCCGGTCCGCTCGAGCCGGCCGGCGACCTCTTCGATGCGATGGATCCCGTCCACCACCGCTTCCGGTGGGATCGGCGCGCCGTTCACCCGGATGCGCTCCCGGTAGCTGACGAGGTGGGGCGACGTGAACAGCCCGGTCCTCCGACCGTGCGCGCGAAGGATCGCCTCGGACATCGCGGCGACCGATCCCTTTCCCTTACTGCCGGTGATGTGGATGGACGGGGCGCGGCGCTGCGGATCGCCGAGCTCGGAGAGAAGGCGACGGGCCACCTCGAGGGTCGGCTTCATCCCGAAGCGGCGCCGGCGGAACAGGTCCTCCAGCACCCGGCGATACTCTGCGTTCGGCGCGCCATCGCTCGGGGCTGAGTGGGGGCGACCCATCCCTCGCCGACCCTCAGTACGTCGAGCGCTCGCGGTAGCGACCGTAGACATCCTGGAAGGCCCGGACGATCTCTCCGAGCGTCGCGCGCGCTTTCAGCGCGTCGAGCACGGCCGGCATCGTGTTCTCTCGCTCGGTCTCGGCGACGCGCCGGAGCCGGTCGAGCGCCGCGGCGTGGCGCGACGGGTTGCGACGGCTCCTCAGCGCGGTCAGACGGCGGGCCTGATCGCGCCGTGCGGCCTCCGAGATCTTGAGGCGTGGAACCCGCACTGGCTCGTCGACGGTGTACGCGTTCACGCCGACGACCTTCGCTTCGCCCCGCTCCACCGCGCGCTGATAGCGGAACGAGGACTCTTGGATCTCGCGTTGGAAGAACCCACGGTCGATCGCCGCGACGACACCGCCCATCTCGTCGATCCGGTCGAAGTAACGGAAGGTCTCTTCCTCCATCCGGTCGGTCAGCCACTCGACGTAATAGCTTCCCCCCAATGGATCGATCGTCTTCGTGATGCCGCTTTCGTGCGCCAGAATCTGCTGCGTCCGCAGCGCGATGCGCACCGCGTCCTCGCTGGGCAGCTGCAGCGCTTCGTCGTAGGAGTTCGTGTGCAGCGACTGGGTCCCCCCGATCACGCCTGCGAGCGCTTGGATGGTGGTCCGCACGATGTTGAGCTCGGGCTGTTGGGCCGTGCACGAGCACCCGGCCGTCTGGGTATGGAAGCGCATCCACCACGAGCGCTCGTTCTTCGCGCCGAAGCGATCGCGCATCACGGTCGCCCAGACTCGGCGCGCGGCACGGAACTTCGCGATCTCCTCGAAGAAGTCGTTGTGGGAATTGAAAAAGAAGCTCAGGCGGGGAGCGAAATCATCGACCGGGATCCCGCGTTCGCGCGTCGCCTCGACGTACGCGATCCCGTCCGCGAGCGTGAACGCGAGTTCCTGTACCGCGGTGGAACCCGCCTCACGGATGTGGTAGCCCGAGATCGACACCGGGTTCCACTTGGGCATCTCTCGGGTCGCGAACTCGATGGTGTCGACGACGAGTCGAAGCGCGGGCGCGGGGGGATACAGGAATTCCTTTTGGGCGGTGTACTCCTTCAGGATGTCGTTCTGCGTCGTGCCCCCGAGCCGAGCGCGAGGCACGTGCGAAGCTTCCGCGCTGAGCACGTACATGCCCCAGATGATGTTCGCCGGTCCGTTGATCGTCATGCTGGTCGTGACGCGGTCGAGGGGCACTCCCCGCAGGAGGCGCCGCATGTCCTCGAGCGAGCTCACGCTCACTCCGCACTTTCCGACCTCTCCGAGCGCCTCCGGGTCATCCGCATCGATCCCGTACAGCGTGGGGTCGTCGAAGGCGATCGAGAGGCCCGACTCGCCGTGGGACAGGAGGTAGCGGAACCGCCGGTTCGTGTCTTCGGGGGTCCCGAATCCGGAGAACATCCGCATCGACCAGAGGCGGCTGCGATACATCGTCGGGTGGATGCCGCGGGTGAACGGATACTCGCCCGGCATCCCGAGACGCGACGGATCGCTCGAACCGGGAAGATACAGGCGATCGACCGGGATGCCCCCCATGGTGGCGAACGCGTCCCGACGCTCTGGGGACTTAGCCAGCGCGGGGCCCAGGACCTCCGCCTCCCACCGGGCGCGGGCGCTCGCGATGCGGCCGCGCTCGGGGGCGCGACCGTACGCGCCGGACGGTTCCGGTCTCGGGCGGCTCGCGGCCATCGGTATCCGAGGCCCTCCGCGGGACTTAAACTTCCCGGGAGCGCCCTCAGCCCGCGCCTTGGGTCAGTTTGCGATGGCGCCCGACTCGGGTATCCTCACGCCCACCAAGTCGCTATGACCCCGCCGCCAGACTCTCGCCCCGACCCGCCGAGCGAACCGGGGGAACGCTTGCCCGGTCCAGACCGTGTTGTCGGCGAGCACGATCGCGCCCGGAGAGAGGCGCGGGGCGACGGTGGCGAGTTCGAAGGCGAGATGGCCCGGTGTGTGACGGCTATCGTGCAGGAAGAGGCCGATGGACGGCAGCGACCGGACGAGTCGCGGGAGGATATCCTCGCTCGGCCCGATTCGGAGGTCCCAGCCGGTCCGTAGCGCCTCGGGGACGGCCCAACCGCTCCTGCGCCCGGCCGGCAACGCGACCGGCGTCTCTCTCGCTCGGAGCGTGGGGCCCCGCTGCGGGGTCGGGAGGTCGATCGAGTGGAGCACCCCCCTGCGGTTCCGCTTCAGGGCCAGCAGGATGTGCGCGCTGGAGACACCGCTGCTGACGCCGGTCTCGACCACATGGTCCGGACGGGTCAATCGAACGAGGGCATAGAGTTCGAGCGGAGCTCGAAACTGAGCATAGTTCGTCCGCCCTCCTTCGACGTGGCGCCGACGGATGGCCCGATCCACCCCGGCGAACGTGGAGGATTCCGCGAGAATGTCGCGGGCGTCTTGGGGCGGCCTTCCGAGCAACTGCGAAAGCCATCGCACGTTCGGTCTCGCGCGGGGATCTCCGAGCCGGCGAGCGGCTGCCGCTCCCGGGACCTCACGCCGTACCGTCGTTCCCACCCGGGTCATCGACAGGCGATGTCGCCGGCGCATTTGGACTCAACGCACCGGGATCCCATGCGGAATGAGATGGGCAGCCTCGACGGTCCATCGGGCCCATGCCCCGCGGCGCTCGATCCTCGCGCGATCGATCGACAGGCGCGAGCGCCAGAACGGCGCATCTACCACGAGCGTTTCGTATTCTCCTCCTTCCCCGGCCGGATGCACCGCCGCATGGGAACGGGACAGGGCGGTGAGGCGTCGCGCCCGATCGGCGTCGAGCCGCTCGCCCAGCCAATCCTCCCCGAGCGGTTCCGCCGCCACCTGCACGACGCAAATCTCCATCCCGGCCGCGATCTCCTCCGCGACCACGCGCCGGGGGTCGACCCTCCACAAGGGGGCGTAGAGCCGTCGCCCGACGGCCTGGGCCGCTCTCAGCACGCGGGACCATTGGAAGGAGGAGGCGATCGCCCCCACCGAGACTGGGCCGCGGCCACCACCGCGCATCGCATCCTCGAGCGCCCGGGTCTCCGCCTCCGCGTCCCCGGGGGCGACCGGATGGACGCGTAGCGCCTTGCCCCAGGCCTCGGCTTGCCAACGCACGAGATCGAGGTTCGGAGTATGGAACATCCACGAATCCGGATCTTCGGGCCTCATCACGAGGAGCTCGTGGACCGGCCACCCTTGGCACTCCGCGAGATAGGCCGCGTAGATCGAGTCCTTCCCGCCCGAAACGAGGGCCGTGGTGCGTTCCATCCTCGACCGATGCCTCACTTCGCCGCGGGCGAACCCGGCCCTTCGCGCCAACGCGCGTAAAGGGACGAGAGGTCGAGGCTCGCCCGGGTCTCCGATCCCCACGCAAGGCGCGCGGATCCCGAGGTGACGCTTCCCAGCCGGATCCAGGATCGGCTCCGAAACAGAGCCGCCAGCCTCGCGATCTCGTCCGGGCGGACCTCGACGATCCATCGAGAGCCGCCCTCGGCGGCGAGGGCCCGCGCGGCCGTCGCGAGGCCCAGGTTCTCGAGGTCAACGTCGAACCCGAGGCCGCCTCCGAACGCCATTTCCGCAAGGCAGACTGCGAGGCCCCCGTCCGACACATCGTGGACGGCACGGATGGCTCCCGAGCGGATCGCCCGGAGCAGGCGTTTCCCGTCCTCTCTTAACCCGAGCGGGTCCGTCGGGGGGAGGGGTACGTTCGTGGCCGCGTTGCTACGCGCCCAGAGCGAACCGCCGAGCTCGGGGCGGTTCGGGCCGAGCACGAAGAGCGGGTCCGAGGCGGACTTGAGATCGCTCGTGACCGCGCGACGGAGGTCATCAACGACCCCGGTCGCCATCACGACCGGAGTCGGCAGGATCTCGCGGCCGATGCCCCCATTGTACAGGCTCACGTTCCCGGAGGGCACCGCGAGGCCGAGCGCGCGGGCGCCGGCCGCGAGGCCCCGGACGACCCGATCGAAGTCACCCAGCACGCGAGGGTCCTCGGGGTTCCCGAAGTTGAGGCAGTTCGTGAACGCGTCGGGCCGAGCTCCTACGGCGTACAGGTTTCGAGCGGCCTCCTCGACCACCGCGATGCCGCCCTCGTACGGATCCTCCCGACAGAACCACGGCGCCGTGGCCACCGTCACCGCAAGTCCGCGGTAGCTCTCGGCTCGAGGGCGAAGAACAGCGGCATCGCCGTGGGAGGGAGACTGCGGGCGACCGTGGAGCGGCCGAATCGAGGTGCGTCCTTGGACCTCGTGGTCATACATGCGGATGACCCCCTCGCGGGATCTCGATGCGGGGTCGAGGACGAGTCGTTCGAAGAGGCTCCGCAGGTCCGCCTCCGACGGACCCGCGTCCCGCCGACGGACGCTACTCCGGGGGCGGATCGGTCGGCGTCGCATTGGGGGGTCCACCCGGAAGGAGAGCCGCAAGCGCGCGGCAGGGCCGTCCTCGTACCGGACGTCCTCGTACGGGCTCCGGATCACGCTCCCGATGTCGGTGGCGGGGACGTCGTATTGGTCGAAGATGTCCAGCACACGGTCGACGTGTCGGGGTGGAACGTCCAAGATCATGCGCTCCTGGGATTCGCTGATCCAGATCTCCCACGGGAGCAGTCCTGCCTCCCGCTGCGGAACCTTCGCGAGATCGATCGATTGGCCGAATCCGCCGGCGTAGACCAGCTCGCCCGAGGCCGTCGCGAGACCGCCACCACCGAGGTCTTTCATCCCCGCGATCAACCTCTCATCCGCGGCTTCGAGGCATGCGTGGATCAGCGGCTCCTTCATGATCGGGTTCCCGAGCTGGACCGCGCCGCGCGACTCGGACTCGCTGCGCGGGGTGAGCTCGCGCGACGCGAACGCGACGCCGCCGATGCCGTCGCGGCCGGTCCGTCCCCCCGCGAGGATCAAGCGATCCCCCGCCCTCCGAGCGCGGTTGGGTATCAGCCGGCGACGAGGAAGGAAGCCGACACATCCTACGTTCACGAGAGGGTTGACCGTGTAGCAAGGATCGAAATAGACCCCTCCGCTCACCGTGGGGACGCCGACCCGGTTTCCATAGTCCCGGATGCCGGCTACGACTCCGGAGAACAGGTACTCGGGGGTGCGAACCCCCGTCGGCACCCGGTCGGCTGCCGTGTCCAGCGGGCCAAAGAAGAGCGGGTCCGCCAGGCCGATCGGTTTTCCTCCCACGGCGAGAACATCTCGTAGGATGCCCCCGATCCCGGTGGCGGCCCCGCCGTACGGCTCCACCGCGGACGGGTGATTGTGCGACTCAATGCGCAGAGCATAGGCGAACCCCGCGTCGAAGCGCATCACGCCCGCATCGCCGGTCCCGAGCACTCGCGCGTTCGCGCGAAGCGGCCCGAAGTGACGGCGCAGAAACGGTCGGCTCGTCTTGTAGCTGCAGTGCTCGCTCCAGCTCTGTGCCAAACCGGCGAGCTCGACGTCCGTGGGATCACGGCGGGCGCTGCGAAAGTAGCGCTGGATTCGGTCGAGCTCGACGGCGTCGAATCCCCAGTTCCGTTCCCGGTTCGTCCGCGCGAGGCTCGCTCGCGAGACCTTCCGAACGGGGACCGACGAGACCCCGGGGCTCCAGCCGAGCTGCGACGCCGTCATGTTCGCTAATCGCGCTGGGCCACGACGCGGACCGTATGGATCACCGGGTTCGCGAGCAGTCGATCGGCCGCCTCTTGGGCACGCGCTCTCGCGTCCTCCTCCGACAACCCTTCGAAGACGAGGTCGTAGACCCGTGCGGTACGGACCTTCGGAGCGGGACGGACGCCGAGAAGGCTCAACGACTTCTCGATATTCTCGGCTTCGGCGTCCAGCACTCCGGGCTTCAAGGCGACACGAACTTCCACCGTGACCGATGGTCGAGTCGGCGCTACCGCCATCCTCCGCGACGCGATGGGATGTCCTCTCTTAAGGACCCGGACCCTGCGCGTTACACCCCAGCACAGAGGAGCGGCGGAGACGACCTCGTTTCGAGGTTGGACGAAAGATTATGCGGAGTGGGCCCCCTGAAAGCCCACCCTAGGGAAGGATCAGGCGGGAACTTCGCATGCGACATGGGTCACGACGCGAAGGGGTTCGTCCGTGGGCCGCGCTAGCCGCGGGCCTGATCGGCGCCCTCCTCGTGGGCAGCGGAGCTTCGCTCGTCGCCGGCGCCCCTTCGACGACCGTCGGCGCTTCGGGCGGCGCGACGGGCCTCTCCCTATCGTCGTTGCTGGCGGCGCCTCGGCTGGAGGTATCCCAACTCGCTGGGGCACCATCGGACCTCAGGCCCGTCGCTCCGTACAACGGTAGCATCAGTGTCTTTGTGGCGTTTGCATTTTCGAACCAATCCCGACTTGCCCATCTTCTTGAGCACCTCTCGAACACTTCCGCGGGACCCGACCGCACGTATCTGACCGCGGCCGAGTTCGATCGCGCGTTCGCCGCGAACGCGAGCGCGTACGCAGCGGCGCGGACGTACTTCGACGCTCTGCGAGGAGTGAACGTGACCACGTACGCCGATCGTTCCGGCGTTTTCCTGAGCGGGCCGGCTCCTACGATCGCGAGTGCCTTCGGTGTCCGTATCGCGGAGTACTACCAGCCGAGCCGGGGTTCGTACTACGCCGCGACGGCGGCCCCGACCCTTCCCGCGCCGATCGCCTCGTCCGTGATCCAGGTGACCGGACTTTCGGATTACGTGGCGTACCGTAGCGACCTCGCGTCCACGGCCAACCTCGGAGCTGCGCACGTGCCGGCCCGGTTCGATGGTTATCCGGTGCCGAACGAGACGGCGGGCGCGCAGCTGCTCTACGGGTCGGACCTCCAGGTCGCCTACGACGAGCAGGCGCTCCTGAATATCTCGGATGCGAGCGACGAAGTGGTCGCGACGATCCTGTGGGCCGGCTGCAGCGTCAATACCACGACCAGCTGCCCCACGAACGATCTTACCGCGCCGTTCGATCCGTCCGACGTCTACGCCTACTTCAACGACACCATCCCCGCCGGCGAGTCGCATGCAACGGTGTACGGAGTTCCCTTGGATGGCGCCCCTCCGCCCGGGTCTTCGGCCGCTTCGGACCAGTCGGGTGCGGTCGTGGAGAACTCCCTCGACCTCGAGATGGTCGGCAGCACCGCGCCCGGCGCACAAATCTACAACGTCTACGGTACCAACTCCGGCGTGTCCGAGACGAACAACGCGATGGCGTACATCCTGAACCCACCTGCCGGATCCCCGCTCGAGAACGTTCAGGTGGTCTCGAACTCGTGGGGGGGCCCCGATGAAGTGAACGCTGCCTGGAGCCAAGACATGGAGGAGGCCGCGGCTCGGGGGATCACGGTCCTTGCGGCGACGGGAGATTCGGGAGACAACACCGATTCCTCGAGCTACCTCGGCACCATGGTCGAGTTTCCCTCGACGGTCGCCTACAACACCTACGGCGTCATCGCGGTCGGTGGCACTACCCTCCGGTTGGATCTCCAGCACGGGGCAAATTATCTTCACATCCTCAACCAGACGGCATGGTACGACGCCAATGCCAATGGCGACACGAACGTTCTTGGGAGCACGGGAGGCACGAGTTCCCTATACTCCGAACCTTCGTGGCAGGCGGACTCCGAGGCCAACTCCTACATCGTCTCCTACGCGAGCCAGCACGAGGCTATGAGCGGCCAGCGCGGCGTGCCGGACGTCGCGGCGATCGCGAACAATACCTACGTGTTCTACCCGGGCACGGGCGGACTTCCCACGCTCGGGGCGGTCGCCGGGACCTCCGTCGCCGCGCCGGTCACCGCAGGGCTCGTCGCGGAGATCGACGCGGTCCTCGGCCGGTACGGTCAACCTCCGCTCGGGTTCGCCGATCCCGCGATCTATCAGTGGGCGAACGAGTACGATCAGACACCGCCTGCGCTCGCCAATGGCGGCGCGACGGGAACGGATTCTGTGGGCTCCTGGACCTCCATGCTGCCGAGTTCTCCCGTATCGTTCATCACGAGCGGAGGGAACTTTGCCTACCGCGCGCAGGCCGGATACAGCCTTG
Organism: Thermoplasmata archaeon; assembly: GCA_021844945.1. GTDB lineage: Archaea > Thermoplasmatota > Thermoplasmata > Lutacidiplasmatales > UBA184 > Lutacidiplasma. Next base: position 106,048 of record JAKBSJ010000005.1, read on the forward strand.
TCACGGGATGGGGATCTCTCGACGCGTACAACTTCACCGCGTACGTCCTCGACGATAACTACTCGGGGTCGGGGTTCGCTCTCAATGGGGTCGGCGCCCAACTCTCCCTATCGGGGCTCTCCGTGTACAGCCGCGGAGGGAGCTACAACGCGTCGGTCCAGTTGAACGCCGTCATCGCGAACAGCCTTGGAGCGCCACTCTACTGGGTCCAGAACGTGATCTATCTCAACGCGACATCGGGTGGAGCGTGGGCCGCCAACTACACCGGCTGGATCTCCTACCCCTATTTCGGCCTCTATCCGGGAGCGACGATCTACACCTACGATTTCCCGGTCTCGGGAACGACGATCGTCACCCCCGTGGTCTGGTCGATGACGATCTCGTTGTACGGCAGCGGAGCCGGTCGGACCCTCAACTTCGATGTCAACGGTAAGGTCCTTTCGCTCTCCGCTCCGGGCGCCGCATTCATCATCGCGGGCTACAACTACGATTACTTCTGGCAAGGGCAAGAGTTCACGAATGGACCGTTTGCGAACAGCGCGTTTGCCGGCGACTCGGGAGGGCTCGACCCGCAGCTGGCCCTGGTAGGAGGACCAACGCTCGGACAGGGCATCTTCGGCCCTTCGACGACGGGCCAGCTGACGCTCACGGTCCAGGAGACCGGTCGTTCGGCCTTCGTCGATGCGCCCGGCGCCGCAGCGATCCAGGGACCCGTGAGCCAGACCGGGGAGACGGCCACGAACCTCACGTGGGTCGGTAGCGGGTCGAACTGGAACGTCTCCTACGAGGCGGGCGCGAGCGACCAGGGAGTGGTCCTGTACAACGTGTTCGATGCCGGAAACCCCGCGCTCGTCGGTTCGGCGAGGTACTCGGTCAATTTCACCGAGACCGGCCTGCCGACGGGCTCGGCCTGGACCCTCGCTCTCGAGGGCTCGGGCGCTCCGCCGGCCGTCACATGCGTCGTGGGGAGCGTCGGAGCCGGTTGCAGCGGAACGACGATCTCGTTCGAGCTCGCGAACGGGACCTTCAATTTCGAAACCTGGACTTCAAGCAACTACCTCCCTCGGACCGGTTCCGGCGCCCTGAGCGTTCACGGGACCGCTCTCAACGAATCCGTCGAATTTGCCATGCCACCCACCGGCGAGTACGTGATCACGTTCGAGGAGTCCGGACTTCCCCGGGGTACGATCTGGGCAGTCACCTCGATCGGACCCGCCGGCCCAGACAACGGATCCTCCCCCGGCCCGGTCGTTCAGTTCTCCCTTGCCCCAGGCGCCTACCGGTATTCGGTGGCACCGACCGCCGGCTATGCGGCGACTCCCGCCTCCGGATCGTTCCGCGTGGTGAACTCGACGCAGGTACTGTCGATCTCTTTCGCGCCGATGGGGTCGCCCGGGTCGACGTTCGCCGACCTGGGCTCGCTGTGCGTCGCCGAGACCTGCGGATTTCCGCTCATCTACCTGTTGGTGGGTATCGCGATCGTGGCCGGAGCCATCGCCGCGGTAGGCTCGCGCTTGAGCCGCCGGGCCGAGCGCCGGGAGCGAACCGCGCGCGCGGCCCGGGCGATGGCCTCCACTCCGGTCGGTCCCTCCGACGGGGCGGTCATGTCAACCACTTGGTCGCCCCCCGGGATTCGTCACCCGGCTGAGCCCTCCTCGCCGGGCCGGGACGCGGAACCTCCGGCTCCGGGATCGTCGCCTCCCGCGAGCCCTCCCCTCTCCATCGTTTGCCCGACGTGCGGGTCCTCAATCCCGACCACGGCCCGCTACTGCCCCTCCTGTGGGGCGGCCGCTCCGCCCTCGACTCGTCCGCACCGCTGACGGATCGCAATCGTCCGCGCCCTTCCGGCCGCCCCTGAGTTTGCGGCGGGGCTGGGGGTCCGCGAACTCGCTCGCCGCTTAGCATATATAGGGGACCTTTTTCGAGTCGCCGGCTCGGGGGTCCGGCCACTGATGGAGGAGCTCATTTGCAACGTAGAATTCCTCCGAAGCGGCTCGGAGACCGTCGCTCGGGTTTCGAGCGAAGCCGGCGGCGTTCGCGAGTACCACGCCCCGTCGAGCAACGCCGTCATCGACCAAGTGATCAACGACCTCCAAGAGGAGTTCGAGTCGAGTCCCGAGACGTAGGTCGCGGGATCGAGGCTGGCATTCGCGGGGAGAGGAGCGGAGCGTCGCGTCCGAGCGCACGGAGGAACAGGATGAATAACCCAACGCCCAAAGGGCCGGTCAGCCGAACGGTCGAGAGTGCCTTCACGAAAGTCTGGGGCGACGAGCATGTGGTGGCCCTGATCGCGCTGAAGGTCGAGACGAGCGAGGCCGACACCGTGGCCAGCGAGGTCGCGAAGTTCGCGGAGGTCGACGATGTCTTCCTCGTGACCGGGGACACCGACATCTTCCTCAAGGTGCGATTCCCCCGCTACGACGAGCTCAAGGAGTTCGTCCTGCACCGGCTCCCCGCCGTCCGCGGGATCCGGGAGACGCGCACGCTGCTGGTCGTTACGGCCTACAAGGAGAGCGGGGAGGTCAGCCGCCCATGAGCGGACCGGCGAGCCCGCCGCCCTCGGTCGAGACGCTGCCCGCCGACGGTCGATCGGAGGAACTGGCCCGGATCGGCTCGTCGCTCGGTCAGCTCGCCGAGGATCTCTCGGTCCCCCGCAACGTCCGGCGCGGAGCCCAAACCGCTCGCGAAGAGCTTGCCCGTCCTCGCGCGGCGCTGGACATACGGATCGCATCCGCGGTGAGCGTCCTCGACGACCTCGCGAACGATCCCAACCTTCCGACCCACGGCCGGACGGCGATCTGGTCCCTCATGTCCCAATTGGAGAGCATCCGGTGAATCGCGTTGGGAATACCCTGAAATACGTTGACCCGGTCTCTCGCCCCGAGGGCAGGATCGGGCCCGTAGCTCAGCCCGGTAGGCCGCAGGCACGCTCCTTCGGCCCGGGACAGAGCAGCTGGCTTTTAACCAGTTGGCCGGGGGTTCGAACGCGGGGGCCGCTCGACGTGTCTCGGACCCGCCGAAATTCCCCCCGGGCCCGCTCCCCCCTCCGCATCCCCTCTGAGGTTCCATGAGTCCTACTCGAGCCCGCGCGTCCTCGCGCTCCAGGAAGTCCGCCGCCAAGCCCGCAACCCCGCCGCGCCCGTTCGTGGCCCATCGTCTCGTCCCGCCGCACGAGTTGCTCAGCGAAGAGGAATCGAAGCGCGTGCTCGCGGAGCTCCGCATGGTGCCCGAACGGCTGCCGAAGATCCTGCTGCAGGACCCCGGCCTGAACACCGATCCCGAGTTCGTGAAGGCGAAGGAGGCGGGAGTACCGCTCGGAGGGCGCCTCGTGCGGATCCGTCGCCCCAGCGACACGGCCGGCCTCTCGATCGCCTATCGGGTGATCGTCGCGGGCACCGGGGGCGCCTAGCTATGCGCGAGATCGTCGACGCCTTCTTCCGGGAGCGATCGATCGTCAACCACCACCTCGCGAGCTTCAACGATTTCCTGCCGACGAACGACAACCCCAATTCGCGCATGCAGCGTATCGTCGATGAGTCGCGCGTGAGCGAGGACTCCACGGAGCGCGGGATCGTCCGCCTGGACGTGCAGAAGACGAAGAGCTCAATCTACGTACGCGTCGGCCGGCGCCGTGACCCGCGCACCGGCCAAGTGAGCCCCTCGGCGGAACCGACGATCTTCGTTGGGCAGCCGTTCGTCAAAGAGCCGGTGGGCTCGAAGCCGACGCTCACCCCCATGGAAGCGCGACTGCGGAACCTCACGTACCAAGCGCCGATCTTCCTCAACGTGACGGTCGTCGAGAACGGCGTTGAGCGTGCGCCCGAGAACGTGCACATCGGGGACCTCCCGATCATGGTCAAGAGCCGGCCCTGCAACCTGAACCGAGTGAACATCGAGCGCGACTCCGGTTTCCCCATCTCCGACGAGGAGTACCGCGCGAAGCTCGTCGAGTACGGCGAGGACCCGCTCGATCCCGGAGGCTACTTCATCATCGGCGGTACCGAGCGGGTGATCATCAGCCTCGAGGACCTTGCGCCGAACCGGATCTTCGCGGAGTACAGCGAGCGGTACGGGACGCCGGTCGAGAGTGCGAAGGTCTTCAGCCAGCGCGGCGGCTACCGGTCCCTCACCGTCGTCGAGAAGAAGAAGGAGGGGATTCTCCAGGTCAGCGTCCCGACCGCGAGCGGCCAGATCCCGCTGGTTGTCCTGATGAAGGCCCTCGGGATGAAGAACGACGAGGAGATCTTCCAGGCGGTTCTGGGAGAGCTGCTCCCGCTGGACGAGCCGTTCGTCCAGACGATGAAGCATCTCCTCAACGTGAACCTCGAGGAGTCCCTCTCCAAGAAGACCTACCCCCCCGAGGGGATCCTGACGACCGAGGACGCTCTCCTCTTCCTAGAGAAGAAGTTTGCCACGGGCCAAGCGAAGGAGTACCGTCAACGCAAGGTCGACGGCATCCTCGACCGGTCGCTCCTCCCCCACCTCGGGGACACGAGGGCCGACCGCCTGAAGAAGGCCCTCTACCTCGCGCGCATGGCGCGTACGGTGCTCGAGCTCCACCTCAAGGAGCGCGGCGAGGACGACAAGGATCACTACGCGAACAAGCGCCTCAAGCTCGCGGGGGATCTTATGGAGGACCTGTTCCGGGTCGCCTTCAGCCTGCTACTCAAGGATCTCAAGTACCAGCTCGAGCGTTCGTTCGCCCGCAAGAAGGACCTGAGGATCGCGAGCGCGATCCGACCGGACCTTCTCACGCAACGGCTCGTCCACGCGCTCGCCACCGGGAACTGGGTCGGCGGTCGCGCCGGCGTCAGCCAGGTGCTCGACCGGACGAGCCACATGTCGACGATCAGCCACCTGCGCCGGGTCACGAGCCCGCTCACTCGCACGCAGCCCCACTTCGAGGCGCGCGATTTGCATCCGACCCAGTTCGGACGCTTGTGCCCGAACGAGACGCCCGAAGGGCAGAATTGCGGGCTCGTCAAGAACTACGCGCTCTGCGTCGACGTCAGCGAAGGCGCCGACGAGGACGAGGTCGCCCTCATCCTACGCGACCTCAACACGCGCGAGATCGGACCCGAGGTATTCCAAGAGGGAAACGCCCCGAAGGGCAAGCGTGCGGCCCGTATCTACGTCAACGGGAACCTCGTCGGCCTGCACTCGAGCCCCCTGGAGCTCGTCCGCGAGATCCGCGAGCGGCGCCGAGCGGGCACGCTCAGCCCCGCGCTCGCCGACCGCACCGCGGAGGTCAACGTGCGCTACGACTCGGTGATGAACGAGGTCATCGTCAATTGCGACTCGGGCCGCCTCCGCCGCCCCCTCATCGTCGTCCAAGACGGAGTTCCGCGCGTAACCCAGCCCGACCTCGACGACCTCCGCAACGGTGTGCGCACCTATTCGGACCTTGTTCGCGGCGGGCTGGTCGAGTGGATCGATGCCGAAGAGGAAGAGGACGCGCTGGTTTCGATCGATTCCTTCGTCGCACCGGAGCGCTGCCCGAAGTGCAGCCACGCCCTGTCGCGCAGCGACGTCCGGTGGATGGGCGTATCGCCCGGCGGCGGCAAAGCCACGGTGGAGTGTCTGCATTGCCACGCCGGCTTCTCGGTAGCGAGCCCTCTGGATTCCCGCTACACGCACCTCGAGATCGACCCGAACCTGATGCTCGGCGTCTGCACGGGGCTCATCCCGTACCCCGAGCACAACAGCGCTCCCCGCAACACGATGGGCTCGGCCATGGCGAAGCAAGCGCTCGGAGTCGAGTCGGTGAACTACCGCCGCCGCCCCGATACCCGCGGCCATCTTCTGCACTACCCCCAGGCACCGCTCTTGCGCACGCAGACGATGCGCTACGTGCATTTCACCGAGCGGCCGGCGGGCCAGAACTTCGTCGTGGCGGTGCTGAGCTACGAGGGCTACAACATGCAGGACGCCCTCGTCTTCAGCCGCGGGGCGATCGAGCGCGGCCTCGGCCGCTCGTCGTTCTTCCGGACGTACCGCGGGGAAGAGCGCAAGTATCCCGGGGGCCAGGAGGATCGCTTCGAGATCCCCCGGCCCGACGTCGCGGGCGCTCGGGTCGATACTTCGTACCGGAACCTCGCCGAGGACGGTCTCATCTTCCCGGAACTCGAAGTCGGAGAGGGCGACGTGCTCATCGGTAAGACGAGCCCGCCCCGGTTCCTCGAGGAAAAGACCGACCTGCTTACCCCACAAAAGCGGCGCGAGACCAGCGTCACGGTTCGCTTCGGTGAGTCGGGTTGGGTCGACAACGTCGTCCTCACCGAAGGAGAGAACATCTCCAAGCTCGTCAAGGTCAAGGTCCGGAACCAGCGCGTACCCGAACTCGGCGACAAGTTCGCGAGCCGGCATGGGCAGAAGGGAGTCATCGGTCTGATCACCCCGACCGAGAACCTGCCGTTCGCGCGGAACGGCATGACCCCGGACCTTCTGATCAATCCGCACGCGATCCCGTCGCGCATGACGGTCGCCCACGTCCTCGAGATGCTGGGCGGCAAGGTCGGCGCGCTCGAGGGACGCACGATCGACGGAACGGCGTTCGGCGGCGAGCGCGAAGGCGCCCTGCGCGAGGCCCTTCAGGGCCTCGGCTTTCACCCGTCCGGCCGAGAGACGTTGTACGACGGCCTGACGGGCCGACGGTTCGAGGCGGAGATCTTCGTCGGCGTGATCTACTACCAGAAGCTTCACCACATGGTCGCGGGCAAGATGCACATGCGCTCGCGAGGGCCGGTGCAGATCCTGACCCGACAGCCGACCGAGGGCCGCTCGCGCCAGGGCGGCCTACGGTTCGGTGAGATGGAGCGCGACTGCCTGATCGGCCACGGCGTCGCGATGGTCATCAAGGACCGCTTGCTCGACGAGTCCGACGGCACGGTGCAGTACGTCTGCGGGAACCCCGAGTGCGGGCACATCGCCATCCCCGACGCGCGGGCGGGATCGCTGCGCTGTCCCAGCTGCGGGAACACCTCGTCGATCTATCCGGTCGAAATGAGCTATTCGTTCAAGCTCCTCTTGGAGGAGCTGATCAGCCTCGGCGTGATCATGCGGCTCGAGCTCGAGGAGATGCGGTAGGGGGGATCATCATGGCGCAGGGACTTTCCAAACGGATCAAGAGCCTCCAGTTCGCCTTCCTGTCCCCGGACGAGATCCGGCGGATGAGCGCGATCAAGATCATCACGGCGGACACGTACGACGACGACGGCTTCCCCATCGAGATGGGGCTCATGGACCTCCACCTCGGGGTCATCGAGCCGAACCTGCGCTGCCGCACGTGCGGGGGCCGCGTCAACGAGTGCCCCGGGCACTTCGGGATCATCGAGCTCGCGATGCCGGTGATCCATGTCGGCTACGCGAAGGAGATCAAGCGCCTCCTCCAGTCGACGTGCCGCGCCTGCGGCCGACGCCTTCCCGACGCGCCGTCGAGCCGCGGCGATAGCTCGGCCGAGCCCGAGGACGGCGCACCGCGCACGCGCGGGCCTAAGGAGGAGCGTTCCTGCCCGTTCTGCCACGAGATCCAGCAGCGGATCCTGCTCGACAAGCCCACGACGTTCCGGGAGAACGGCCACAAGATCACGCCGAAGGAGGTGCGGGCCCGTCTCGAGCGGATCCCCGACGCGGACGTGCGCGACCTGGGCTTGAACCCGAAGTTCGGACGCCCGGAGTGGATGGTGCTGACGGTGCTGCCGGTCCCCCCGGTCCAGGTCCGCCCGTCGATCACCTTGGAGAGCGGCGAACGCAGCGAGGACGACCTCACCCACAAGCTCGTCGACGTGCTCCGGATCAACCAGCGCCTGCGCGAGAACCGCGACATGGGCGCTCCGCAGCTCGTCGTCGAGGATCTGTGGGAGCTCCTTCAATATCACATCACGACGTACTTCGACAACCAGACGAGCGGCATCCCGCCGGCGCGGCACCGCTCCGGTCGGCCCCTCAAGACCCTCGCGCAGCGCCTCAAGGGGAAGGACGGCCGGTTCCGTTCGAACCTATCGGGCAAGCGGGTGAACTTCTCGGCGCGCACGGTCATCAGTCCGGACCCGCTCCTCTCGATCAACGAGGTCGGCATTCCCATGGAGGTCGCCCGCGGCCTCACCGTCCCGCTCGAGATCACCGCCCACAATCTGGAGGCCGCGAAGGAGCTCGTGCGGCGCGGTCCGAGCCCGGCATCGACCGAGGAGGGGCGCTACCGATGCGGGGTCAACTACCTCGTGCGCGAGGACGGCCAGCGGATCAAGGTCATGGAGAAGAACGCCGACGCGTGCGCCGAGCTCGTGACGCCCGGCGGCATCGTCGAGCGTCAGCTCGTCGACGGCGACATCGTCCTGTTCAACCGGCAACCGAGCCTGCACCGGATGAGCATGATGGCGCACTTCGTCCGCATCCTGCCGAACAAGACCTTCCGCTTCAACTTGTGCGACTGCCCCCCGTACAACGCCGACTTCGATGGCGACGAGATGAACCTGCATGTCCTCCAGAGCCAAGAGGCGCGGGCGGAGGCGAAGGTCCTCATGAAAGTGGAGGAACACATCCTCTCGCCCCGCTACGGCGGACCGATCATCGGCATGCTGCACGACCACATCACGGCAGCGTTCCTGCTCACCTACCAGAACCCGACGTTCACGATGAGCGAGGTCGCCTACCTGCTCTCGAAGTTGAACTACCCGACGCCGCCGCCCGCCGGGACCGACAAGAACGGCCACCCCTATTGGACGGGCAAGCAGCTGTTCAGCCTCACGCTGCCCAGCGACCTCACTCTCGAATTCCGCTCGAACATCTGGTCGAAGGGCGACGACGCGTCCCCGGGCAGCAAGGCCGATTCTACGGTCATCATTGAGAACGGGATCCTCAAGGCCGGTACGATCGATAAGAAGGCGATCGCCTTCGAGAAAGGCGCGATCCTCGACGACATCGCGCGCAACTACGGCATGGCGCGGGCGCGCCAGTTCTTGGACGAGATGAGCCGGCTCGCGATCACCGCCATCGGCCTGAAGGGACTGTCGACCGGTATCGACGACGAGGACGTGCCCGAAGGGGCGCAGAAGGAGATCGCGAAGGCCCTCGAGTCCGCGCGCGTGAAGGTCAACGAGTTGGTGGCGCAGTACAAGAACGGGGAGCTCGAACAGATGCCGGGGCGATCCCTCGAAGAGACGCTCGAGGTCATGGTCCGGCGCGAGCTCGGCATGGCGCGCGATCAGGCGGGCGAGATCGCGGGTCGCTACCTCGGTCTCGAGAACCCGGCCGTGATTCTGGCGAAGTCCGGCGCTCGCGGTTCGATGCTGAACCTCACGCAGATGGCCGGCGCCGTCGGCCAGCAGTCGGTCCGAGGCGAGCGCCTGCTGCGCGGATACTACGACCGGACCCTCCCGCACTTCGCCCGGGGCGACCTCGGCGCCGACTCGCGGGGATTCGTGAGCTCGAACTACAAGCACGGACTCTCCCCGACAGAGTACTTCTTCCACTCAATGGGAGGTCGGGAATCCCTCGTCGATACGGCCGTCCGCACCAGCCGATCCGGATACATGCAGCGCCGACTGATCAACGCGCTCGAGGACCTCAAAGTCGTCGACGACGGTACGGTGCGCAACACGGCCGGTACGATCATCGAGTATCTGTACGGCGAGGACGGGATCGACCCGACGCGTTCCTACCAAGGGCATGCGGTCGCGGTCGACGAGATCCTGGCCCGAGCGCTCGGGCGCCTCATCCGGCCCGGTCCCGCCGAAGGCGGCGGCGCCGGCGGCGCCGGTCAACCTCCCGTCGCGGAGGAAGAGATGGACCTTCAGGCCGAGGCCCAGGCCGAAGAGGAGACCGAGGAAGAGGAGACCGAGGATGTGGGCACCCCCGAAGAGGGCGGCGAGTTCGGAGGGGAGTAGGCGACCCATGCCCGAAGAGAAAGGAGCCCGCGAGACCCTCGCCACGCGCATCGAAGAGATTGCGAAGGACGAAGGGGTCCGATTTCCTCCCTCGCTCACTTCCGAGCTCCGGGAAAAGATCTCCCGCCTGCGCCTCACCCCGGCCGAAACGACCCGTGCCGTTCGCGCGGTCGCTCAGCGGTTCGCGAAGGCCGAGGTCGACGCCCACGAGTCCGTCGGGATCATCGCGGCGCAGTCGATCGGCGAGCCGGGAACGCAGATGACGCTGCGAACGTTCCACTACGCCGGTGTGGCCGAGATGAACGTGACCCTGGGCCTGCCCCGGCTCATCGAGCTCGTCGACGCGCGGCGCGTGCCCTCCACCCCGATGATGACGGTCTACATCGATCCGAAGCTCCGCAAGGATCGCGACGCGGTCCAGAAGATCGCGCTCCAGATCGAGGTCACGACGGTCCCGGACATCGCGACGATCGGCACGGTCGTTGAAGAGCTCAAGGTCGTGATCACGCCGCAGGCCGCGCTGCTGAAGGCGCGGGGAATCACGCGGGCCGATCTGGAACGCGCGCTCACCGAGGGCGTCGATACGCGCCTCTTCGAACTTCGCCCGGGATCGGGGTCGGGCGAGAGTCGATCGTTCGCGATCCACCTGAAGGAACGCGCCGAGCCGACGACCCGATCGAAGAAGGACGAGCCGGTCGAGGAGATGCCGTTCCGCAAGCTCCTGCTCGCCAGCGAGGAGGCGAAGGGAATCCAGATCCAAGGCGTCCCGGGCATCAAGCGCGCGCTGATCCGGCGCGAGAAGGAGGAGTATGTCATCTACACCGAGGGATCGAACCTCGAGAAGGTCCTCGAGATCCCCGGCGTCGACGGCGCCCGCACCACCACCAACTCCGTCTTCGAGATCTACCGGGTCTACGGTGTCGAGGCGGCGCGCGTCGCGCTGGTCCGCGAGGCGAATCGAACGCTCGCCGAGCAGGGCCTCGGAGTCGATATCCGGCACCTGATGCTCGTCTCGGACGTCATGACGAACGAAGGGGACATCCGCGCGATCGGCCGGCACGGTATCTCGGGCAAGAAGACGAGTGTGCTCGCGCGGGCGGCCTTCGAGATCACCGCGGCGCACCTTCTCCACGCGGCGATCACCGGCGAGACGGACGAGCTCAAAGGGGTCGCCGAGAACATCATTGTCGGCCAGCCGATCACCCTCGGCACCGGCGCGGTGAACCTCGTCTATCGCCCGGGCCACCCCGAGACCGTCGAGCGCAGCAGCGAGGAGGCCGCGTAGATGGATCTCGCGCACGCGCTCAAGGTCGCCCTTGACACGGGGACGGTGCGCATCGGTCTCACGCAGACCCTCGAGGCCGCGGACGCGAAGAAGGCGCGCCTCGTGATCGTGGCGTCGAGCTGCCCGGACCCGCGCCTTGCGAAGGAGCGGGCGATCGGCCGAATCCCGATCTACCACTACGACGGCACGGCCGTCGAGCTCGGCCAGGCCTGCGGTCGGCCGCATCCGATCAGCGCGATGGCGGTCATCGACCCCGGCTCCAGCGCGATCCTTTCCCTCGAGACGTCGTAGGGCCGGATCACCCCGGGGCCGGGAGCGTCCATCGACCGTGCCCGAGATCAGCCTCGATACCGAGACCCTCGGCTACCTGCGCCTCTTCGAGGAAGCCACCGGCGCGCACGTGCGCGACTGTTTCCTCGCGGAGGACAAGCTCGTCTTCCTGATCGATCCGGAGGGGCTGGCGAAGGCGATCGGGCCCAGCGGAGTGCGGGTCGAGCGGCTCAAGGCGCTCCTGAAGAAGGAGATCATGGTCGTCGTCTACTCGGACGATCCGGGGACGCTCGCCCTCAACATCTTCTACGCCTACCACCCCAAGGACGTCGACATCCGCATGAAGGGTCGGTCCCGCCACGTGACGGTGACCGTGGACCCGGCGTGGAAGGCGCGCGCGATCGGGAAGCAGGCGCGCAACCTGAAGATCGCACGCGCGATCCTCGTGCGCCACACCGACCTCGAGAGCGTGAGCGTCGCGTAGAACATCGCGCGAAAGTGCGCCCCTGCTCGCGGGCGCGAGAAGGCAAGGAGGCCGGAGGGCGCGGATCCCCGGCTCCGCTCGTCGGTCCGAAGTCAGTCGACCACGCGGAGCTCGACGTCGAGCCGGTCTGCGAGCTCGCGGAGGATCCGGATCTCACTCTCCGAAACGGGAACCCGCGCGGTCGCGGTTCGGTAGGCCCGCGCGACGGTCGGCGGGATCAGGTTACCGAACACCGCCGCCCACGCGGTCTCGAGCGTCCATACCCGAGATCCCAGATAGACGGCGAGAAGGTTCACCTCGGAGACCGGTCGATGGGGCCGAGCCGGATCGGTCCATCCCTTCCTTCGGCTTAGGTAACAGACCTTGTGCGGTGGGGCCGCCGGTGGGCCGGAGGGCACCGAGGGCATCGAGGGAGCGCTGGTCATCAGCCGTTGCACACGCCCGAGAGCTTTTACCCACTCCCCCCCGGTCCGGTGCCGGTCGGCCGCGTTCCGGTCTCCCCGGCCTCTCAAGCGCCCTCGGAGGTCAAGGACGGCGGGCAAGGGAGACCGGATCCCGGACCCGAGTGAACGCCAAGGTGCGGGTCGCGACGGCTATCTATGCCTCGCGAGGTCACGGAGCGATGGCCCAGCCTCCCCCCAAGATCCGTGCGGTCTTCTTTGACCTGGGTGGAACGCTCGTCGACGAGCGGGACTATCTGGGCTGGACCGACACGGCGCGACGCCACTACCTCGAGTTCGAACCGGACGACCTCGCGCACGCCTTCCGCGATGTCGAGTCCGAGATGGATGGCGTGATCTCGGACCACTTCGTCGAGTTCTGGCAGAAGGTGCTCACCCAGGCGGCGCAGCACGAGGTCAGCCTTGCGACCGCGACCCGGTTCACCGAGGACATCCACCGGCAGCGCGCGCCGTACCGGCTGTTCTCCGATTCGCGCCGTTGCCTAGAGGAACTGCGCGAAGATGGCCGTAAGCTCGGAGTCATCTCGAACTCCAGCTCCGAGGCGAGCGCCCGGCGGGTGCTCGACCAGACCGGCATCCTCGGGCTGTTCGAGACCGTGACGAGTTCGGGGACCGAGGGAGTGCGCAAGCCCGATCCCGAGATCTTCCGTCGCGCGCTCGCCCGCGCGAAGGTCTCGGTTCACGAGGCATTCTACGTCGGGAACCTTCTCAAGACCGATGCGCTCGCCGCACGCGCGGCGGGCATCCCCTCGGTGTGGCTCCACCGCGACGGGATTGCGTTCAACGAGGATCCCCCCGAGGTCACCTCTCTGCTGGAGGTGCCGAACTGGGTCCGCCGCCTCGAAGGGAGCCCCGAGAAATATCCTGCTCGCCGCCGTTAAATACCTCGCCCCTCTCCGTAGCTCAAGCGCGAGGCGCTCCCTCACGGGGGCGTGCGTGCTCGGCGCTGCCACGGCGAGCCGGGGATCCATGATCCGGCCTCTTCCAAGGCAACGCCACACGATGGCCCGATGGGGCGTGGAGCCCCGAGATCCCCTCCCTCGCAAGGGGGAGTGACCTCTCGGGACCGACAAGGAAGAGACGAGAAACGTACGCGAATAGCTCATCCAGTAAGCAAAA
>JAKBSJ010000001.1 GCA_021844945.1 Thermoplasmata archaeon
TGACCCATTGGCCGACCAGAGGACCGCGGAACCGGTCTCGTTTCCGTATCCGAGGGAGAACGCGCCCGCCGAATTGGTCCGGGTCTGTACGGGACACGGAGTGGAGCCGTTCGGCCAGACGAGAGGCCGACTCGAGGAGAAATCCGACCACGGCGAAAGGCAGACCGTGTCGTTGACCAGCGGGGGCTCGGCCCCACACCCACCGGCACTAGCCGTGGGGGCGACGTTTAGGCAGACGTACCCCGCAATCACATTGCCGGGGCCGCTCGTGGCCGCTTGGAGCGGCGTAGGAACCCCGGCCGACGTTCGTAGATCGGAAGCGGTGGGAGCGAGATGACCCCACGGAAGGGAAGCCAGGACGACCATCGCGATAACCCCGACCGCAACGGGTCCCGTCCCGGTCCAGCGAAGGAGTGCGCGACGGCCTCTTCGATTCCGGGGGGCGACCCGTAGCGGTCCCGCGCTCTCCTCCGGGCCCGATGCGACCCTGTCGGGTCCAGAGTTTCCGGACCCGGGTCGGTCGATCTCGCGCCTTCCGGTCTTCGTCGCCATCCCGGACCCGGCCGGTTCTCTTCGCTGGGAAACCGAAGGCCGGCCCGGGTCGAACGGACGGTGGCTTAAGATACGTTCGCCCGTGGGCCGGTTCCCGCCCTCGACCGGTCTGCCTCGTAGGTTTGTCCCGGTCGTACCCGATGTCGGGGTAGCGGGCGAAGCGCGGAAAGGTCGCGTTACGCCCTGCCTCGACCGGAGGCTACGACGCGCCCACCGGGGGAGCCGGGATCGAGACTCGCGGTACCTCTGGCAATCTCTGAGCCGAGAGAGGTCCCCCTTCCCTTGAACGGGACTCGGGCGGTCCACGGATCGACTCGAGCGCACGCTGCTTCGCGGGAAAGACCATTGGCCCGAGCCCGTGGACGCGTCTCGCTCACCCACCCTGCCCCGAACGTGACCGCAGAGCGAGATGACGACCTATCGAGTCTTAACGGGGGATGTCTCTGGCCCCGAGAGGACCTAGTCCGGATGACCCGGGATTCGGAGGTTGCCGCCGAGCCGCTCACCGGTAGGGCAGGTGGCGGAGAGCGGTTCTCCCGGGAGGAAGCGCGTGCCGGGGACGACAGAACCTCGGAGTTTGGTCCGCGTTCACGAATGGATCGGGGAACGCGGAGCGGCCGTCCGTGCTTCCGGGGTGAAGTATCGAGGGCCGACGCGCATGCGCCGATCCCCGCACCGACGACCTCGGTACCAGCGGAACGCGAGCGAACGCCCGAGCACGCGCGTCCGTCGGCCGTCGGAGCGCCGGAGCTCTCCGACCCGAACGTCGCGGGCGCGGTCGGCACCACGGTCCCGGCCGGTGCGAACCGAGCGCCGCCCGGATCTGGACCCGCCCCGGATCCCTCGAGGATCCGTCGGCGCCTCCTCGTGCTGACGAGCATCGGACATTTCGTGAACGATGGCACGGTCTTCTTCGTGCCGGTGGTCGCCACGCTCCTCGCGAGCGGGCGAGCCGCCTCCCCGCTTGAGATCACCGCGATGCTGGTGGTGTACTACGCCGCCTCGTCGCTTCTCGGCCTCTACGTCGGGCACTGGGCGGATCGCTCGGGCCGGCCCTTGGAGCTCATGGCGCTCGGCCTGGCCATCCTCGGGCTCGGCATGGGAGGCTTCTACGTCGCCCTGGTCCTGGTGTCGGGTGCGGCCGGGTTCGCGGCCGCGATCATCGCCGCCTTGGTGGTGGGGTTCGGGAGCTCGTTCTACCACCCCCTCGGCGCGTCGCTGCTGCAGGCCGGCTTCGACCGTCGACAACTCGGGACGGCGCTCGGAATCAACGGCGCGATCGGAAGCGTCGGCCGTGCGCTCTACCCCACGCTGTTCTTCCTCATCGGGCTTCTCATCACGGATAACTCGGCGGTGCTGGCGTTCGCCGCCCTTGGTGTCGCGGCCTCGGCGGTCGTCGCGTCTTCGGGGCCCGGCCGACGACCGGCGAACCCACCGTCGGCGGGAACGCGGGGCGCACCGGCCGCTCGTCAGGCCTTCACCCTCGGCATCGTCACCTTGGCCGCCGTCGCGTTCGTGCGTTCCGCCGCCACCTTCGGCGTGGTGGCGTTCCTCCCGACGTACCTGCAGCTCGTTCGACCCCTGTGGCCCGGTGCGCCGCTCGGGGTCGAAGTGACGATCCTCTACCTCGGAGGAATCCTGGGCCAACCGTTCTTCGGCGCGCTGGCGAGCCGGATCGACATCCGCCTGCTGCTCAGCGTGACCTCGCTCGGGTCGGCGTTGAGCACGCTGGGCTTCCTCGTCGTGGGAGGCGCGCCCGCCGTCGCCTTCCTGTTCCTCACCGGCTTCTTCACGTTCAGCGCGTTCCCGCTGCTGATGTCCCTCTCGGCCGAGTACGTGGATCCCCGCTCCACGAGCCTCGCGAACTCGTTGGTCTTCGGCCTCGGCAGCGGAGGCGGGATGGCGATCGGCCCATTGATCGTCGGGCTCATCATCGCGAACGAGTACGCCCACCTCCCGCTCGGCTTTGCCGCGATGATCGTGCTCGGCGTCGCGGCCGCCGTGGCGGTCCTGGTGATCCCGCGGTCCGGCACGCAGCGTTCCCGGATGCCCCTGTTCGGCTAGCGCTACCCCGTTGGGTCCCGCTTCCGACTCGCTCCGGACACCCCGCTCGCGCGGCCGCTCTCCCGGGGACAACGAGTCCCGGGTCGGGCATATCTTACGATTGGCGCGATCCCCTTTCGGCGCGGGCGAGCACGCTGAGCGCTTCCACGGTCGCCCATTGACTGGGCGCGTGTAGCGGCTCGAGCATCATCGGAAACACGGTTCGGCGAAAGGAGTAACCGGCCCCTTTCGGGTCGAGGTCGGGATGCGCGGCATCCAGCGCCCATGTTCCGTCGCGCGAACGCTTCTTTCGCAACCAATCGAGCGCCGGTCGTAAGCGAGGGTCGCGTCCGTAGCCGAGGCGCGTCAGTATCCGAAGGCCCACGAGCATATCGTAGTAGTAGTGGTTCGGGTAGTGGATCCTCTTCCAAGGCTCGTAGGGCACCGGGCCCTCGCGCCAGAGGTTACGTTCGAGATAGAACTCCGCCCCGCGTTCGATCGAGCGGGTCACCGCCTCGGTCCGTTGGGCCTCGGAGATCTCCGCGAGCGCGGCCAGTCCTTCCCATCCGTCCAGCGTCCCGACCCGGGACGGGAAGCAGTGCCAACCGCCGTCCTTCTTCTGCGTTCGTACGATCCAGTCGATCGAACGACGGACCGCCGGATGGTCGAGATAACCGAAGCGGATCAACGTGCGCACGGCGTTGCCCGTCACGCAAATCTCTCCCGATCGGCCGCTCAGATCCCCCTTGGGGCCGCTCCAGCGGGAGATGATCAGACGGGCCGTTTTTCGGATCCTCGGATCCGACGCGGGGACGCCGAGATCCGCGAGAACGATCGCGATCCAGTTCGTCGCGACGTACTTCGGAACGTACAGCTCCCACGGAGTCGAACCGGCGGTGGTCCAATGGCCGTCGCGACCCTGGAACGAGAGCAGGTCGGCCGCCCAACCTCTCCGCCCGATCGCCCGCATCGCGGACCTCGGGGCTCCCGGCCGAGCGTCCTTCGACCTCGCGAAAAAAGCGCAGACGGACGCTCGGATCGGATCTTGGGCCCGTGAGGAACCGACGGACGCGGGCAGGCACGTGCACGAACCGGCCGTGGCTCCGGGAGGGATATCGTTGGCTCAACGGGGTATCTGGGCTCCGACGCGAGCGGGAGGAGTCGCGAGGGCCGCGTAGGAGGGGTGCGGCTCCTCCGCGATGGCCAGGGTGACGACCACGTGGTCGGTCCTCCGTTCGACCGCGCACGGGAACCCGCTCCCTCGGAACACGTCCAGCATCTTCAGATTCTCCGGAAGGATGATCGCCCGGAACCGTTGGATCCCCTGGTCGCGCGCGGATCGTGCGAGCCGGGTCAGGAGGATCGATGCGGCTCCCTTGCCCTGGTAGGCGTCGGCCACCAGAAAGGCGACCTCGGCGGAAGGGGAGCGGGGCCCATCCCGGGTGTACTCCCCCTGTCCGATCACCTCGGTCCGTTCCGGTAGCTCGCGATAGAGCAGGAGCGATAGACGGTGGGTCACGTCGTCGGGTTGGAGTAGTTCGGCGACCGCGGATTCCCGTGCAATGGGGGAGAAATAACGCTCCTCGATCGACTCGGCGCTCAGTCGATGCACGAGGTCGTCGATCTGCGCCTTATCTTCCGGCCGTACCCTTCGAACGTAGACCGGGGTCTGATCCCGCAATCGGTCCGGTCCTTCGGTGCCGGGCGCGAGCGGAATGGGAGGAACCCATGAGAGGCTCATGCGCGACCACCAAACTTCGTATGCCGAGCGGGCAGATGAACTCCTCGTCGAGCGGTTTGCACGCGCGAGGGGCGTACGCGAGGGGACTCATCGGATTCTTGAGGTCGGCGCCGGAACCGGAAGAATCTCGGAGCTGTTCGCGAAACGGGGCAGGGAGATTGCGGGCATCGACGCATCCCGCGGCTTGCTTGCCCGGGCGAGGACCGAAGGGCTTTCCCGGCGGCTGCTCGGTAGCGCGTACCGCCGGAAGCTGCCCATCCTCAAGGGGCGCTCAAGCGCACGATCACCCACGTTCGGAGCCGCGTGGGCGAACGCACGGTCGCGCACCACGGCTGGAGGCGTTCGCCTCCGGGCGGTCGTGAGCGCGAGCGGGCCGGGCCCAGTCCACCGACAACAAGGGAAAAGACCCGGGCACCGTTGGGGCAGCGGAGAGTTCGAATGAGCGAATCATCCCTCCGAGCACGCCGCCGCCACGCTTGGGTCGCGGTCGCGCTCGGGCTCTCGATCCTCCTCGGGGGGATTTCGTTCGGCGCGACCGGGAACTCCTCGGCCTTCCCCCCGCCTGCCTTGCCGGCGACCACTCCGAACTTCCCCGCCAGCTCGACCACCGCCGGCCCGAACGCTTCCGTGGTCCTCGGGCAGACGAACTTCAACCGGACCGGCCCCGGTACCACGGCCGCTACCTTGTGCGGACCTCGCGACGCGGCGGTCGACGCGAACGGCGACCTTTGGGTCTCCGATTCATGCAACAACCGCGTGCTGGAGTTCGTTCCCCCGTTCTATCCTGGGCTCTCCGCGAGCCTCGTCCTCGGCCAGACGAGCTTCACCTCCGACGCGCCCTCGGGTGGGGCGACCGGACTCACCGACCCGGTCGCCCTTGCCTTCGATGCCCGTGGCGACCTTTGGGTGGCGGACTCCGGCAACAACCGGATCCTCGAGTTCGTGCCTCCGTTCCAAACCGGGATGGCCGCGACCCTGGCGATCGGCCAGCCCAATCTGTCGGCCAACGGCTCGGGCACTTCGGCGACACAGCTGCGCGATCCCTCGGGTGTCGCGATCGCCCCGAACGGCGACCTCTGGGTCGCCGACACCGGGAACAATCGCCTCGTGGAGTTCGCGCCCCCGTTCTCGGCCGACGAGGCAGCGAGCCTCGTGCTCGGGCAGAAAACCTTCGCCGCCTCGATACCGGCGACTTCACCGTCCGGCCTGCGGAGCCCGGCCTCCATTGCGGTCGCCGCGAATGGAACGGTCTACGTCGCGGACACGGGCAATGACCGCGTGCTTGCCTATCCGGCGCCGAGGGTTTCCGGAGAGGCGGCCATCGGGGTCCTCGGGCAGACGAACTTATACTCGGGAGGACCGGGCTCGGGTCCCTCGGGGTTCGACGATCCCGGCGGGATCGCCCTCGGCGCGGCCTCGACGATCTGGGTCGCCGACACGGCCAACAATCGCGTCGTTCGGTTCGGGCTGCCGATCGTCGACGGCGAGGCGGCGACGTACGTCGCCGGCCAGCCCACCCTCACTACGAACATCTCGGGTCCGGCCGGATCCGGCTCGCTGAACGGGACCGCCGGGGTCGCCTACGATCCGACGACGCTCGGCGTGTGGATGGCGGACACGCTCGACGCCCGGATGCTGGAACTCCCCGGCAACGCGCGCCTCGTCTCCAGCGTGACCGTGGTGCCCGCCAGCGGCGACGCCGCCGCGCTCAATCCGCTCACGCGCCTGAACGTGACGCTCTCCGGCGTCTCCGATGCCCCGCCCCTGCTCGTCGTGACCCAGGTGCTATCGGCCCCCCCGACCGACGCCTTCCCGACGCCGTTCGCGAACGCCTCGTACTTCAACGTCGCCGTGAGCCCTCCGGGGGCGGGCACCGCGCGGGCCTGCTTCACGGTCTCCGGAGTCGACAGCGCGTCCCCCCCCGAGTACTGGAGTGGCTCGGCGTGGAGGTCGGTGCCGACAGCCCTCTCGGGCCCGGGGACCGTGTGCGTGTCGGTCCCGCTCTTCCTCCTCCTCGGCACGACGTTCGCCGTGCGCCTCACAACGCCGCCCCCAGCCGGTACCGCCGGCACGAGCCTGCTCATCTTCGGGACGATCGCGTTCGTCCTCGCAGCGGCGGGGCTGGTGATCGTGTACAACCTGCGCCGGCGCCGCCGCGGACCCCCCGCGACGCCCGAGCCGCGGTACCGCTCGCCCTTGTGACCGGGGAGGGCCCTGTTCTCCGGCTCAGCGGGCGAACGCGTCCAGGAAGTGCCACCAGGCCCCGACCGTGCGCTCGGTCGCCCGGAGCGCGGCCCGACGCGCGGCGTTCGAGCGGGCGATCTCGGTGCGCAATACGGTCCGTTCCGCCGTGGAGTGCGCCACATCGGCCTCCGCGTGGACGCGGAAGAACTCGAGCGCGCGACGGGAGCGGACGCCGTAGTGCGTCGCGAGGCCGCGCGCCTTCTCCGCCGCGACCTCGGGAAAGATCGATTCGTAGGCATAGAGCGCGGCCAGCGCCTCGGGCGCGGTCGCGTCGAGCGCGAGCGACTCGTAGTTCGCGAGCAGCTGCTGCGTGCCGGCCGTCGGGCGCGCCGCGCGGACGCGCGAGCGTGGGACGTCGATCGCCTCGGCGAAGCGCAGCCACAGTTCGGGGTGCGTGGGATCCCGACCCTCCTCGTCCTGAAGGTTCTCTAGGAGCCTCCGGCGCGCTCCGGGGTCCGTCAGACGCGCGTAGGCGCCCGCGACGTAGCGCGGGAAGTTCCTCTCGAATTGGTAGTACTGGCCCGCGTATTCCTGGAGGGTCGAGCGCTCCACCTCGCCGCAGGACCAGGCGACGTAGAACGGATGCCGCAACAGATGGCGCTCGCGGATGACCGATTCGATCTCCTTCATGGGGCCGAACCCAGGCACTGGGTACGGGGCTATCTTGGTTTGGGGCCGAGAACGCAATCGCGTTGCATCATCCGCACGCCCCTTAGCCGACGTGGAAGCGTTCGCGCATCACGTACGGAAGGATTCCACCGGCCCGATAGTAGTCGAGCTCGATCGCGGAGCGGAGCTCGCAGCGGGTCTCGAACGTTCGCTCCCGGCCGTCCGGCGACATCGCGGTCACCCGGACGCGCGCTCCCGGACCGAGCTCGGTCCCGGGCCCGAGCCGAAGGGCGAACGTTTCCGCGCCGGTCAGGCCGAGCGAGGCCCAGCTCTCTCCTTCGACGAACGAGAGCGGCAGGACTCCCATGTCCACTAGGTTCGCGCGGTGGATCCGTTCGTAGGACTCCGCGATGATGGCGCCGACCCCCAGAAGGCGCGGGCCCTTCGCCGCCCAGTCCCGCGAGCTCCCCTGGCCGTAGCTCTTCCCCGCGAGGACGAGGAGGGGGGTCTTCGTCGCGCGATAGCGTTCGGACGCTTCGAAGATCGTCATCGTCTCGCCGCTCGGGAAAAGACGCGTGTATCCACCCTCCTTCGGCGCGACGAGCTGGTTCTTCAATCGAACGTTCGCGAACGTCCCGCGGAGCATCACGTCGTGGTCGCCCCGACGCGTTCCGTACGTGTTGAACTCGGCGACCGCGATCCCGCGGCTCCGGAGGAACGCGCCGGCGGGAGAGCTCTCGGGGATCTCGCCGGCGGGGGAGATGTGGTCGGTCGTGATCTGATCGCCGAACAACGCGAGGACGCGGGCCCCCTCGGTCAGGACCCCATCCCGGGGCCAGAGCGGGGGCCCGAGCGTCAGGTACGGCGCTTCCTCGAGGTACGTGGACGAAGGGTCCCACGGGTAGATCTCGCTCTTTGGCGCATGGAGGGATTCCCAATGGACATCTCCGACCTCGATCTCCCGATACTTGGCGCGGAACATCGACGCATCGAGGTCGGCCTCGACGAGCCGCGCGATCTCCTCCCCGGTCGGCCAGAGGTCCTTCAGGTACACCGACGAGCCGTCGGCGCGCCGCGCGATCGGCTCACGGGTGAGGTCGACGTCCATCCGTCCCGCGAGCGCGTAGGCCACGACGAGCATCGGGCTCGCGAGGTAGTTCGCCCGGACCAGGTTGTGGATGCGGGCTTCGAAGTTGCGGTTCCCGCTCAGAACGGCCGCGACGAACCTATCGTGGGTCACGATCTCCTTCGCGATCGGGTCCGGCAGCGGCCCGGAGTTGCCGATGCACGTGGTGCAGCCGTAGCCGACCACGTCGAAGCCGAGCTTCTCCAGAGGGTCGAGCAGTCCGGCCCGCTCCAAGTAGGCGGTCACGACCTTCGAACCCGGCGCGAGGCTCGTCTTGACGTAGGGCGGCACCTTCAGGCCGAGCTCGACCGCCCTCTTCGCGATCAGGCCCGCGCCCATCATCACCGATGGGTTCGAGGTGTTCGTGCAGCTGGTGATCGCCGCGATGACGACGTCGCCGTCGCGGACCGGGGGCTCCGCGTGACCGTTGGGAGGCGTCGGATGGCCCTGCCGGTAGGAGGCCAGCGCCTTCCCGAAGGACTGCGGCGCCTCGGCGAGGGGTACCGACTCGGCCGGGTTCTTCGGTCCGGCGACCGTCGGAACGATCTTCGAGAGATCGATCGTGAGCGTGTCATCGAAGTCGAGCTGGCCCTTCGTGTGCGTACCCCAGAGCCCCTGCAGCCGCGCGTAGGTCTCGACCGTATGGATGTGCGATTCGTCCCGGCCGGTGCCGCGCAGATAATTGGTCGTGGACTCGTCGATCGGGAAGATCGCCGCCGTGGCCCCGAACTCCGGACACATGTTCGCAATCGTGGCTCGGTCCGGTACCGAAAGCTCGCGGACCCCGGGCCCGAAGAACTCCACGAACATGTCGACGACCCCCCGCTCGCGGAGCCGGTGCGTGATCGTCAGGACGAGATCGGTGGCCGTGATCCCTTGGGCCAGGCGTCCGGTGAGCTCGACCCCGATCACCCGGGGCTCGCCGAGGAAGTACGGCTCGCCGAGCATGACCGCCTCGGCCTCGATCCCTCCGACCCCCCAACCCAGCACCGAGAGGCCGTTGACCATCGTGGTATGCGAGTCCGTCCCGATGAGCGTGTCCGGGTACGCGATCCGGTCCCCGTCTGACGCGACCGAGGTGACGACCGAAGCGAGGAACTCGAGGTTGACCTGGTGGCAGATACCGTTCCCGGGCGGCACGATCCGCAGGTTCTGGTAGGCGCCCTTCGCCCACTGGAGGAATCGGTAGCGCTCTCCGTTCCGCTCGTACTCCTTGTCGAGATTGGTGGCGAGCGAGCGCAGCGAGCCGTAGCTGTCGACCTGGACCGAATGATCGACGATCAGGTCGACCGGCACGACGGGATTGATCTTCGTGGCCGCGACACCGGCCCGGTGGGCGGCACTGCGAAGGGTCGTGAGATCGACCAGAACCGGGATACCGGTGAAGTCTTGGAGCAGGATGCGGCCGGGATAGAACGGCATCTCGGCGTTCTCGGGCAGCGGCTCCCCTTGCGCGAGCGCGCGCACCAGCGCCGGGTCGGTGCGCTGGGGATCGAAGTGGCGGAGCAGATTCTCTAGGAGGATGCGGACCGTGAGCGGACGGGCGTGCAGCTTGAGAGGGTCGATGCCCGGGAGGCGGTCGAGACGGTAGACGGTGGCGTCCTCGCGACCGAGCTCGACCTTTTCGGTGACGTGAAGGGGGTCGGGTAGGGAGTTCATGAACGCGAGAGACACCGCACCTTCTTGGGGTCTGCGGGCCCGCTTTCCGGGTCGGGGTCGGCCCGAGAGGGCCGTCAGGACGTAGGCGCACGGCGCACCCACGCGCCCGAGGGACCCCGGAGCCTCGGTCCGGTCCGTCGATCTCCGTACGGATTCGGACCGATCCGTAACGAGATGTCCGTCGACCGATCGGGTCGTGCGCACCGATCGACCCCACCGAGTGTGGGAGAGGCGGAGTCCGGGGGTTTCCCCATCCCTTCCATCGGACATCTCCGCCCGATGGGGTGGGCTCCGAGATTCCGGAGAGGGTCGGAGGCCACCGGCTTACGGGCCACCGAGCACCGGGCGCTCGGTACTGCACCCATCGTAGGGCGATCCGGTGCACACGGCGGCAAAGCGGCCCGCGTGGAACCCGAGGGAGGGTGGGGGCGACCCGCTCACTCCGAGGCCACTCGCCGGGTCTTCGTCCAGCGGACCCCAATGGTCGACCCCGCGACGGGCCAGAGATGATCGAGCGCTGCGCGGGCCTCGATCCGTTCGCCCGATTCTCCTCGGGCGATCCCTACCGATTCCCGTCCCACGGTCCCCGCCGCCAGCATCTGCGCGGAGAACCGATCCGGTGCCGCAGCGACGAATTCGGTGTCCGCCGGGTCGACCGCCACGACCCCACCTCCCTCGGGAAGGACGTTGAAGCCGAGGAACCGCGCCACCGCAGCGGAACGCGGGTCGGCGAGCAGCTCCGCCGGCGTCCCCAGCGAGCGGATCCGACCCTCGAGCATCACCGCTACGCGATCCCCCAGGAACAGCCCCTCTTCCCGATCGTGCGTGACGTGGATCGAACTGATCCCGCGGGACGCGAGCGCGCGGCGGAAGTCGCCGCGGAGCTCCCCACGAACCTCGGGATCGATCGCAGCGAAGGGCTCGTCCAGGAGGATCACGCGCGGGCGCGCGGCGATCGCTCGAGCGAGGGCGACTCGTTGTCGCTCCCCCATGCTCAGCGCGTACCCCGGTCGACCCTCGAACCCTTCCAGCCGAACCGCCGCCAACGCCTCCGCTGCGATCTGACGCGCTTCGGCCTCCGAACGACGTTGGACGAGCGGGGCGTAGGCCACGTTCTCGAGCACCGTGCGGTTCGGGAACAGCGCGGGCTCGGAAAGGAGCAGGCTGATGCCGCGGCGGTTCGCGGGAAGATCGGTGACGTCGCGGCCCTCGAGCACGATGCGCCCGGCCGACGGCCACTCGAGTCCCGCGATGCATCGCAACAGCGTCGTCTTACCGCTGCCGTTGGGACCCATCAGGGCGAGGAACTCCCCCTCGCCCAACTCGAGATCGATCCCATGGAGGACCGGCAGCCGGTCGACGACCGCCTCGAGCCGGTCGATGCGCAGCAGGACCTCAGGCATACGCTCGCTCCCGGGGTCTCGCCATCCCTACGACGATCGCGAACACCGCCAAGCTCACGACCAGGAGGAGCGCGGCGGCCCCGGCGGTCGCGTCGCTGAACCGCTCCCGTTGGAGGGTGTAGACGGCGACGCTCAGCGTCGTGAACGGAGGCGTGTAGAGGAAGTAGGTCGCGGTGAACTCGCCGAGGCCGATGGCGAACGCGAAGAGGCCCGCGGTCACGATCCCGTTGCGGATCCGGGGAATATCTGCGTCCCAGAACGCGGTCCATCGGCTCGCGCCGAGGCTCCGGGCCGCCTCGGAAGGCGCCGCGGAGAGGCTCGAGAGAGGGACCTGCACGCTCTGCAGCGCGAACGGCAGGGCGAGGATCGCTTGCGACACTCCAATCAGGACCCAGACCGTCGATTCCCCTCCGAGGATAGGGCGCCAGAACTCGGCGAGGCTGAACGCGAGCAGGACGGGGGATACGAGCAGTGGGAGGAAGAGGTAGGTGCTGACGCTCCCCTCCCATCGCGGCCGGTTGCGCAGGGCGAAGGCCGCGAGCAGCACGAGGACGAACGTTGCCGCCGCGGCGAAGACGGCGAACCCGAACGTGTTGACGATCACGTTCCCGATCGGGATGCCCAAGGTGGCCGTGGTCCGGGACGAGACGAGATCGGACCAGCCCGCTCCGAACGCACCCCCGGACGCCGGCCAAATCGACCGCGCCAGGACCGTGAAGAGAACGATCGCGATCCCGGCGAAGACCAGCGAGGCTTCGATCGCGAACGCCGGGCCGATCCAACCGGAGCGGGAGAGCTTCTGCGGGCGGATAGGGCCCCGAGAGCCCCGTTCCCTTAGACGGTTCGCGAGCAGTACGTAGACGACGATCGGTACGAGCAGGATCAGCACGGCCGCGAGCGCGAGGAGGCTCGCGGCCGTAGGCTCGAGAAACGTCGAACTGAGCGCGTACACTTGGGCCTCGAGGGTGTAGCATCGGGGCCCGCAGATCATGAGGGGAGAGGCGAACGCGAGGGCCGCGAAGACGAACGTGAGCACGACGCCCACGGCCGCGCCGATCAACGAAGGTCCGGCCCAGACGTCCCGGTAGACCCGGGAGGGAGATGCGCCGAGCGTCCGGGAGGTCTCTTCTAGGTCGCCAGAGGCGCTCTCGCAGCCGAGCGCGGTGTACAGCACGACGAGGGGCACGTTGAAGACCAGATTGGCCAGCACAATCCCGGGCACTCCTTCCCCCAACCAAGCAAGGGTCGGGACCGCGCTCGAGATGGTCCCACCGGGTCCGAAGAGGTCGAGGATCCCGACGACCACGACCACGGTGGGGAGAAGGAAAGGAAGGAGCAGGAAGCTGCGGGCTGCGGTCCGGCCGGGGAAGGCATAGCGCGAGAGGAATATCCCGGCGGGATAGCCGACCCCGAACGCGACCAGCGCACTCAGCGCGCCCTGTTCCAGCGAGTTGTACAGCGACGCCCGGTTGGTCGCCTCACGCCAGACGGTGTCGTAGAGACCGGCCGCCCCGCCTCCGCTGACCCATCCGTTTCCGAACAGGAGGGCGACCGGGACCAATGCGAAGAGGAGGACGAACAGGAGGATCGGGATCAGGAGGCCCGCTTCCCCGAAGCGCGGGCGCGCTACGCGCTCGCGAGCGATTCCCATGTGGACAGCCACCCGGTCATGTTGGTCGCGAGTTCGTTCGGCGTCAGCGCGGAGTTCAGCGCGTGGATCGAGGACGGAGGGATCAGATCGGCCTGCGCGTAGACGGGCGGGAGCACCACGGTCTCGTTGGCCGGGTACTCCCACTCGGTCAGCGGCAGCTGGCCCTGCACGCTCCCGCTGAGGAAGTAGTGGATGAACTCGTTGTCCAGCGCGACGTGGCCCGACCCCTTGACGATCCCGATCCCGTAGATCGTCTTCCAACCGTAGAGCGTCCCGTTATCGTTCGTGACGGTCGAGTTGAACGTGCCTCCCTGGCCGTAGTATGTCGCGTAGGCCGGATCGGTGGTATAGCTCACGACCATGGAGTAGGGAGCCCCGAACTCATCGAACGCCGTATTCCAGTCCGGGGCGGCGGTGGCGTAGGGGAGGACCTTCGACCAGAACGTGGTCCAGTTCTCGTGGAGGACGGACTCGTAATAGAGTACCTCCCAGGCGAGGAACTCCTCTCCGGTGATCGAGGTCGTCGGATCCTCGTACACGAGCTGGCGCGCCCACGATGAGTTCGCGGCGAAGTCGGCGAACGTGGAGTTCGCGATCGCGCCTCGCGTGGCGTTGTAGAACGCGTTCGTATAGTCGATCGCGAGGTACCCATACTCATACGGGATGACTTCCCCATCCGTGGAGATGGCCGCGACCAGAGAGGAGTTGATGTGCGCGAGGTCGGCCGGGTCGCTGTACGGTTGGAGGAGGCCGAGCGCCTCGGCCTGCGGCGCGGTGATTTCATCGAGGCCGATCACGAGGTCCGCGGCAGGATTGTTCCGCTGTTCGTACAGGGTGCTGACGAGGTTCCCGCTCAGGCAGTCGACCTGGACTCGGGCGTGGTATTCGCTCGAGAAGTTCGAGAACACTCCGGCCGCCGGAGTCCCGCTGGTGCAGCACGGCCCGCCGAGGAGGCTCGAGTACGTGTAGATCGTGATCGTAGGTTCGCCAGGGTTCCCGCTCTCCCCCGTGCCCGCGCAGCCCCCCGCGTAGGAATAATAGAGCGCGAGGCTGGCGACGATAACGACCAGCGCGATGGCGACCGCGATCAGAGCGGTTCCCAATCGACCGGGACGGCGCAATCGCGCCCGACGAAGCGGCAGGGTCGCGCCCGACGTCACTCGCCCCGCCGGGAACCGGCGGAGAGTCGTCTTAGCCCGTGCATAGCGTTCCCTTCGCGGGCATTACCCCGTGCAGGTTCCAGGGGTCGACAGGCGATGCCCGTCCTCTCAGCCGGTTCACAGCTCCCCCTACCGATTCAGCTACCGAGAGCGGCCATTTGAGCTTGCGGGTTAGCCCTCCCTCCTCCCGGGGGAGTTCTCGGCCCTCACGCATCGCGCCGAGCGGGGCCATCCTCCCTCTCGGATGTGCTCTTATACGCCCCATCGCTCGCTAGCTCTCGGGCGCTGAAAATGGGCCAGCCGTCGATTGCGGAGCTCCGCGTGGGGAGCGAGCGACTCAAGCGCGGGTTCGCGCGGATGCAGCAGGGTGGGGTAATCATGGACGTCACGAACGCCCAGCAGGCCCGCATTGCCGAGGAGGCGGGCGCGGTCGCGGTCATGGCGCTCGAGAGGGTTCCGTCCGACATCCGCGCGGAGGGCGGAGTGGCGCGCATGGCCGACCCCGCGAAGATCCGCGAGATTCAGAACCAGGTTTCGATCCCCGTGATGGCGAAGTGCCGGATCGGTCACACGGCCGAGGCTCGCATCCTCGAAGCGCTCGCCGTGGACATGATCGACGAATCCGAGGTCCTCACCCCGGCCGACCCGTTCTACCACGTGGACAAGCACGCGTTCACCATCCCGTTCGTGTGCGGCTGCCGTAACCTAGGCGAAGCGCTCCGTCGCATCGACGAGGGAGCTGCGATGATCCGGACGAAAGGCGAGGCGGGCACCGGAAACGTCATCGAAGCCGTCCGCCACATACGCCAGGTCAACCTGGAGGTTGCCCAGGTCCGGAAAATGACCCGAGCCACCCTCGCACGGTGGGCGAAGCGCGAGCGCGTGGCCGTCGCGACCGTCGAGGAGGTTCGCCGGCTCGGACGCCTTCCCGTGGTCAACTTCGCCGCCGGCGGAATCGCGACGCCTGCGGACGCGGCGCTCTGCCGCTTGCTCGGAGTCGATGGGATCTTCGTCGGCAGCGGCATCTTCAAGTCCGAGCAGCCCGCCAAGATCGCTCGGGCCGTGGTGGAGGCATCGCTGCATTACGATCAACCCGAGGCTCTCGCACGGGTCTCCGAGGGACTCGGAGCGCCGATGCACGGCGTCGACGTGAGCCAGCTGCCGCCGAGCGAGCTACTCCAGGCGCGCGAGGCCCATCCTCCCGTTGCGCGCCGCCCCGGTACCGCCGAAGCCTAGGGCGAGGATCATGGGGATCGCCCGCCCCGCACGGGGTGTCGTCGGACCTCGCTCTCGATGAAGATCGTCCAGGTCTGCCCCTTCTACGTTCCCCACCCGGGGGGGGTGGAATCCCACGTTCGCCGGCTCTCCACCGAGCTCGTCCGGGAAGGACATGAGGTCACCGTGCTGACCAGCCGTTACGATCCGGAACTTCCCGCCGCCGAGGTGCTCGACGGCGTCCACGTCGTGCGGGTGCCGGTCCGCGGCGTCCTGTTGAACACCCCGATCGACCCGCGGGTCGGAAAAGTACTGCGCACCCTTTCGGCCGACATCGTCCACCTGCACTACCCCCCGCCGCTCACGTCGTACTTTGCCGCGCGAGGATTACGGCCGGGGCATCCGCCGGTCGTCCTGACGTATCACTGCGATCTCTACCTTCCCGGCCCCTGGGGCCGGCTCCTCACGTCCACGTTCGAGCGGGTCATGCTCCCGCAAGTCCTACGCGTGGCCGATCGCGTCATCGTCCACACGAAGAGCTACGGGCAGACGTCCGCGACCTTGCGGAACCGCGCGATCGACGTCGTCCCCTCGCTCGTGGACGTCGAACTGTACCGCACTCCGGCCCACGTGGAGGAGCTCCGCCAGGAGCTCGGTCTCTCCGACCGGCGCGTCCTCGTCTTCACCGGTCGTCTCGTCCCGCACAAGGGATTCGACACCGGGATCCGAGCGCTGTCCCTCCTTCCCAAGGACGTCACCATGCTCGTCATCGGCTCCGGCCCGAACCTTCCGGCGCTCGTCTCGCTCGCTCGCCGGTTGCGGGTGGCCGGTCGCGTACGCTTCCTCACCCACGTCGGCGATGGCGAGCTTCCGCGCTACCTCGCCCTCGGGGACGTGTTCGTATATCCCTCGCAGAACCGGCTCGAAGGATTCGGACTCGCCATCGCGGAGGCGATGGCGGCCGGGCTCCCGGTGGTGATCGCGGACATGCCCGGCGTGCGCGAGGTCATCGAGGAGGGGCGAGAGGGGCTGCTCGCCCATCCGATGATCCCGGAGGACTTCGCGCGGCAGGTCCAGCGGCTGCTGGACGATCGCGAGGTCGCCCAGAGGATGGGCGCGGCCGGTCGTCTTCGCGCTCAGGAGCGCTACGGGGTCGCGACCATCACGCGGCAGATCGTCGCGCTGTACGAGTCGCTACGGACCGCGCCGCCTCGATCTTCGAGTTGAGACGTTCTGCCTCGATCGCGCAGGCGCGCGCCCACCCTTCGCCCCCGCTCGCGTAGAGGATGCTGCGGGAGGCGTTGATGAGGAGAGACCGTCGGCCCCGATCGATTCCCGCGCGCACGCATCGTTCGAGCGCTCCGCGCTGGGCCCCGACGCCCGGGACCAACAAGGGAACCCCGTCGCCCAGGTGCCGGCGCGCCTCGGCTACGGCCGCGGGGTACGTCGCACCGACGACCGCGCCGACGTTGTGGGACCGACGCGCGAGCGCCCGAACTCGGTTCAGGACTTCGATCCACGCCGGGGGGCCGGAGCTTCGCCGGCCCTGGAGGGCTCGCCATCCCGGGTTCGAGGAATGGGCCACGACGTAGACCCCATGGGTGGGGTCGTCGGTGAACGGCCCGAGGCTGTCCCAACCGATCCATGGCGTTACGGTGATCGCGTCGAAGCCGAAACGATCGAAGATTCCGTCGTGGTACAGACGCATCGTGTTCGGGATATCGTTCGCTTTGAGGTCAAGGATCCGGATCCGGTCCGGTCCGATCGCTCGTACCGTCTCCTCGAGCACATCGAAACCGTCGGCCCCGTAGGAGAAGTACGAAGCGAGCTGGAACTTGTAGGCGGACGCGAAGGGCCGGGTCGCGCCGACGACGCCGTCGAGAAACCGACGGAGCGTTCTCGCAGAAGCGCCGGGACCCACCGAACGCGGGATCCGCTCCGGATCCGGGTCGAGGCCCACGCACAACAGCGACCCGACCTCCGCCGGAATTCGGCGAGCGCGGTCGGAAAACGGCACGGACATCGGTTCGCGAGACGCTCGAGCGGATATACCTTCCAAGGGCGGCTAAAGCTCCCGTGGGTTCCCCGAGCGAGGATTCGGGTCCTCCCCTCCGGCCGGCAGCCTCCTCGCGGGGGTGCCGGCTTTTATCGGGGACCCCATTTCGACCGGGGAGCCCACCGTGATCGAAGGACCCCCGTCGAGCGAGCCGGCCGAAGTTCGCCTCAAGGACCTGCGCGTCAGCGACGTCCCGGTCCAGATCGTCGCTCGCATCGTTTCGGTCGAACGCCGGGAGTACTCGCGGCCGGCCGACGGCCGGCGACGGTCGTTTCTGACCGGACTTCTGAGCGACGGGACGGCCTCGGTCCGGTTCACCTGGTGGGAACCGCCGAACGACGAGGTCGACCGGGGGACGATCATCCGAGCCCAGAACGTCCAGGTACGAGAGTACCAAGGACGACCGGAGGTCAGCTTTTCGTTCCGCACGCGGGTCGCGCCCGCGGGGCCGGCCGACCTCCCGAAGGTGGACTCGGAGGAAGTGCCGTTCCGCACGATCTCCGAACTTCAGAGCCGCTCGGAAGGCTTCCGGCTCGAGGCACGGGTGCTGCGCGTGGGCCCGAAGGTCGTCACTGTCGGCGCCGAACAACGACAGGTGTACGAGGGGATCCTAGGAGACGGAACGGGGTTGGTCGCGTTCAGCTCCTGGAGCGATTTCCATCTCGCCCCGAACGAGGCGATCCGGATCGCCGGAGCCTACGTGCGCACGTTCCGGGGCCGGCCTCAACTCGTTCTGGACGAGACATCGATCGTCGCGCGGATCGACCCGGGCCGGCTCCCCCCGATCGAGGCTCTTCTGCCTTCGGCTCCGCGATCGCTCGCGAGGCTCGAGGCGGCCGGAGGAAGCGAGTCGGCCGTCGTCGAGGGATTGGTGGTGGCTCTCCTTCCACCGAGCGGTCTCGTCTATCGGTGCCCCACGTGCCGTCGCCCGGTCTCGGGGGGTCTGTGTTCGCAGCACGGCGCCGTGAAGGGGGTCGCGGACCTTCGGGCCCGATTGGTCCTCGACGATGGCACTAGCACGGTCACGCTCAACATAGACCGCCCGATGACGGAATCCCTGTGGGGGGTCACGCTGGACGAAGCGCTCGAGCGCCTGCGCCGCTCGCCCGATCCGTCGTTGCTCGAGTCGAGCCTCGCGGACGAGGTAGTGGGGCGGCGGCTGCGCGCCCGCGGCCGCGTGTTCCCCGACGACTTCGGTCTGAACCTATATCCGGAGTCCGTTGAGCCGGTGGGCGTCGAGCTCGACGAGCGAGCGAAGGAGCTCCGGAACCGATGGGAGGCTGCTCGTGGCGCTGCGTGAGCCGGCGTGGCGCACGTTCGCGGCCGAGCTGAACGCCGCGATGCAAGAGGAACGCGGCACCGGCGAGCGGGCCGCGACGTACCTCCTTTCCCCGTATGGCGCCCGGATGAACCGGGTCCTCCTCGCCGGCACTCTGAGCTCACCCGAGACGATCGGCAAGGATCCCGCGCAGCCGTTCTGGCGTGCCCGCCTGGTCGACCCCACCGGAACGATCTCGGTCACGGCCGGGGCGTTCCAGCCCCGAGCCATGGCCCAGCTGCAATCGGTGCAGGGCCCCCGGACCGCGATGGTCGTAGGGAAGGTCCACCTGTACCGCGGGAACGACGGAACCGCCTACATCTCGGTGCGCGCGGAGAGCCTCCGCACGATCGACGAACTCACGTTGCGCGCCCTCTACGCCGATGCGCTTTCTCAATCGTTCGACCGGCTCGAGCTGGTGGGGCGGCTCGCGACCGACCCGAACCTCCCCGACGATCGGTTCGACGGCGCGCCGACGGCGTGGGTTCGGGCGGCTCGAGACTCCGTGCGAAGGTACCCTACGGTGGACCGGGCGGGCTATCGGGCCGCGCTCAAGGGCGTGCTCGAGGTCGTGGAAGGGACGCACGCCGTGCTCCCCCCGCCCGCTCCGACGCCGACCCACGTGAGGATCACGTCCTCCGAGCCTCCCGCCGCAGCCCCGCGCGCCGCCCCGTCCGCCGAAGAACGGGCCCATGAATCCGCGTTCTTGGATGTTCTGGATGAGCTGGTGGACAACTCGAGCGACGGCTACGCCGATCTCAAGGAGCTGGTCCAACGACTCGCGGAGCACGGACTCTCCGCAGAGATGGCGGAGGAATTGCTCGATCGACTCCAGGAGGACGGGGTCGTGGAAGAACCGATCGTCGGCCGACTCAGGCGCGCCTAGGTCCGGCACCCACGGTTTTGGCCATCAGCAGGTTCGTGGTCGTATAGCCGAGGCGCTGGTACAGTCGGATCGCGCCCGCGTTCGTGCCGAAGACGTGGAGCGCGAGCCGCTCCAGCCCCAGCTCCCGGACCTTCGCTTCGATCGCGCGCATCGCCGCTTCGGCATAGCCGTGGCGTCGATGCTGGGGGTATACGAGCAGGTCGTAGACGAACGCATACGGACGTCCCCCGGCGTCCTGCCGTCGAGCGAACCAGATCCGCCCCACGTCCTCGCCCTGCGCACGGATCGCGAAGAGGTAGTGGTCCGGGGTGTCGACTCCGTGGGGAAGAAGGCTTTCGACCTCGCTTCGAGCGCGGCCCTCGGCCTCCTCGGGGGTCCACGACCCGTCTTGCACGTGGTCCTGGGCGTATTCCGGGATGAGCCGGTTCAGGTAGGGTTGAAGCTCCTCCGTCCGCAGCCGTTCGATGCCAACCGCAAGACTTTCGGGCATGGTTCGTCCGGGGGTGGGATAAGAACCCGGGGGTTGACCATGTACGCATTTATATCAGTGCGCGGCTCGGCGGCGGGGGAATGATGAGCACCTGTCTCTCCGAATCCATGACGAGACCAGCGACGAACTGACCCCCGGAGTCCATCCCCCGGCACCCATGGCAGCAAAACGATCCGTATGGCCCCTCGTGGTCCTCGTTGCCGTCCTCGTCATCGCCGCAGGCGGCGCGGCCGCGGTGGTTTCGGTCTACGTCCTCCCGACCCACACCCCGCACAGCGTGAAGACCGTGACCGAGGGCGACAACGTGACGGTGAACTACATCGGGATGTTCGCCTCGGGACCCCAGCAAGGAAAGGTCTTCGACACGTCGCTCTACTCGGTATATCGGAACAACGCGACGTATCCGAAGTCTCTCGAGTACGTTCCCCGTGGCAGCGAGAGCAACTACACGGTGCTCCCCGTCCACGTTGGACCCACCGCACCGAGCGGCGGTTACGTGTTCGGGAACTACACGTTCAGCACGGTGATCACCGGTTTCTGGCAGGGGATCCTCGGGATGACGGGGAACCAGACTCGGATCCTCACGATCCCGGTCAACCTCGCCTACGGGCCGGCGAATCCGTCCTGTTTCACCACGGAGCCGCTCGTGCTCACGGTCCCGATCGACTCCACCCTTCCACTCGGAACGTTCCGGGCCGACTACCCGAATGTGACCGCCACGGCGGGGACGACGTTCCCGAACCAGGTGTACGGTTGGACGGAGTACATCCTCAGCGCCAACTCGACCACGGTCAGCCTCCAGAGCCTCGTGAGCGTGGGCCAGCGCGTCACCGCGCTCGAGCTTCCGTACGTCGTGACCGCCATTTCCAACGGCAACATCACGCTGACCAGCACGCTCACCACCGGCCTGGCCGGGACCGTGCTCGGCCGGCTACCGGGCAACGCTCCGACGGTCTGCGGTTCGGGCGAGTTCATCGTTAGCTCAATCGACTGGACGACCGGGGTCATGACGTGGAACTTCAACAACGAGATCTACGGCGAGCCTCTCCGATTCTACATCACGGTCGTGGACATCTTCCCCGCCGGCGCCTAGGCGGAACGCGACCGGCGCGCCGACCTCAGCTCAGCGTTATCTTACCGCGCTTGAGCAGTTCTTCGAGCTTCTGGTCGGTGCGATCCGGCGGGTGGGATCCTCCCGGCCGGGATCGCCCGGGACCGTAGGCGCGCGCCGCCGCACGCGCTTCCTGCTGGCGATCTCTTGAAGCGAGCCATAGCCGTCGTCCCTCGGATTCCAGTGCCGCCATCTCCCGTCCGAGGGCGTCGAGCTTCTGCATGACCTCCCTCCGAGCCGCGGCCTTTTCGCGGATCTGGGCGACCACCGAGCCCGCGCGGACCAGCTCGGAGCGGATCTCGTCCATCCTCCGGTCCCGCTCGGCCCGTGCCCTCTCGAGGTCTTGCGTCCGCTTCTCGACCTCCTCCCGCGCCGCTTTCACGGCGGCCTCGGCGTCCCGACGCTTGTTCTCGTGCTCGGCGATGACGGCCTCTCGGGCCTCCACCTCCTTGAGGAATTTGGTACGCTCGCGCAGGCGCACGATCAGGGCGTTCTCCTCGTCGATGC
The DNA here is from genome assembly GCA_021844945.1 of Thermoplasmata archaeon. Taxonomy (GTDB): domain Archaea; phylum Thermoplasmatota; class Thermoplasmata; order Lutacidiplasmatales; family UBA184; genus Lutacidiplasma. Next base: position 21,772 of record JAKBSJ010000001.1, read on the forward strand.
TGAGCGCGTTCGTCTGCTGGTGGGTCTCGAGGTCCGCGATCTCCTTGCGGATCCTCTCCGGGCGCACGCGCTCCGCCGGATTGATCTCCGCGCGGATCTCCCGCGCCCGGGCGACGGTTTCGTCCAGACGCGAGCGGGCCCGGTCGCGTTCGGACTTGAGCTGGGCGAGGGCTCGGCCGAGCGCCCGGTGCTCCTCGTGCAGGCGTTCGACCTTCTCTTGGGGGACCTGGCGGGCGTCGAACAGGGCCTTTTGCTCCGCGCTCAGCTCTCGCACTCGATCGACGAGTGCGAGGCGGCGATCGCGGAGCAGGCGAATCTTTCCGTCGATCTCGCGGAGGCGGTCCCGGGTCTCCCGCTCCTCCTGGATCGCCTCTTCGGAGAGATACGCGCGGCTCGGCACGGCCCGCGGAAGGCTCCCCACCTCTCAAAAGCCCTTGCACGGACCGAAGAGGCCGTCCGCGGACCTACCTGCCGAAGGAGCCCCGCGCCCGGAAGGGGGCCCGGGAGCGCTGTCGGGCGACTCGGGCCGCCCACAGGGCGGCCGGAACGGCCGCGTCGATGTTCACGACCGCGATCGGCGCGCACGACTGAAGCATCGCGTTCAGCGCCGCCTCTCCCTGCCCTCCCCGCCCGTAGCCGACCGAGACCGGGACCCCGAGCACCGGGGCCGCCACGAGCCCCGATACGACCGTGGGCAGGGCCCCTTCCCTTCCCGCGAAGACGACGTAGGCCGCGGGCGACCGGCGTTCGAGAACCCGAAGGGCCCGCACGAGACGGTGCAGGCCGGCTACGCCGACGTCGTACGCGGTGACGCATCGAACGCCGAGCTCGACTAGGATCGCGTGCGACTCCTCGGCCAGAGGCACGTCGCTGGTGCCGGCCGCGACGAGCGCGACGGTCGCGTCGATCGGCTCGACCCCCAACGGGCCCGAGAGGCGTACGACCCGCTTCCCCGCGCTGGACCTCACGCGCAGCCCCTTACGCGCCTCACGCTCCAGGCGACGAAGCTGGCGCGGCGTGGGACGAGAGACGAGAGCACCGAGTCCGCGACGCTGCAGCTCCCAGAGGATGCCGGCGAGGTGTTCGTCGCTCTTTCCCTCCGCTAAGACGATCTCCGGGACGCCGATGCGCCGTGCCCGGGCATGGTCGATCCGAGCGTAACGGTCCACCCGGATCTCGGCCGGAGGGCGCGACAGGGCCGCGCGGGACGGAGAACTTCGACGAAGTTCCGGCACGAGCTCGCGAGCGAAACGAGGGCTTAACACGTTTCGGCTCAGAACGGGACGGACCCGCGTGCGTGAAATAGGCTGGGTCGGTGGATGATGCGGTCCTCCACCATGCCCGACTTTTCTTTGACGGCGGAGCAGGAGAGCCTCCGAGACGCCGCCCGCAAGTTCGCGCGCACCGAGATGGCCCCCAAAGCCGCCGAGTGCGACAAGAGCGCCCGGTTTCCTGAGGAGATCTATCGCAAGGCGTGGGAGCTCGGCCTGATGAATCTGAACGTCCCGACCGAGTACGGCGGCAGCGGTCTCGGTGCGCTGGAGCAGTGCCTGATCGTCGAGGAGCTCGCCTACGCCTGTGGCGGGATGACCACGTCGATCATCGCGAACTGTCTCGCGCTGGAGCCGATCTTGCTCGGGGGGACCGCCGAGCAGAAGTCCCGTTGGTTGAATCCGTTCTGCGCCGAGTATCATCTGGCGTCGTTTTGTCTGACCGAACCGGGGGGCGGCTCCGACGCGGCCGGACTTCAGACCCGCGCGCGCAAGGACGGCGACGGGTATGTGCTGTCGGGGGAGAAGTGCTTCATCACCAACGGTCCGCACGCGTCGTTGTTCACGGTCTTCGCCACGCTCGATCCCAGCCTGCGTTCCAAGGGGATCGCTGCCTTCATCGTTCCGGGCGACGCCCCGGGGATCGTCCGAGGGAAGGACGAGGACAAGATGGGCCATCGGGCGAGCTCGACCAGCACGATCCGGTTCGAGGGGGTGCGGATCCCCGGTGCGCAGCGATTGGGGGGTGAGCAGGACGGCTTCTCGATCGCGATGCGCACGCTCGACCAGACCCGGACACCGATCGGCGCTCTCGCGACCGGCATCGCCCAAGCGGCTCTCGACCACTCGGCGCGCTACAGCCTCGAGCGCAAGTCCTTCGGCAAGGTGATCGCCGAGCATCAGGCGATCCAGATCAAGCTCGCGAACATGGCCCAGGCGGTGCACGCTGCGCGCCTGCTGACCTGGCACGCCGCGTGGAGCATCGATCACGGGCACCCCGGCACGCTCGAGAGCTCGATCGCGAAGTGCTTCGCCTCGGACGCCGCTCTGCGCGTCGCGGACGAGGCGATCCAGATCTTCGGCGGATACGGGTACATGCGCGATTACCCTGTGGAGAAGCTCATGCGCGACGCCAAGCTCACCCAGATCTACGAGGGCTCGAACGAGATCCAACGCATCGTGACCGCGCGCGAGCTCCTTCGGCAGTACGGTTAGCGGAGGACGCGGGCCGTGGAGATCGTCGTCCTGATCAAGCCCATCCCCGAGGCCGAGAGCCGATTGCGAGCGACCCCCGATGGCCGCGGGCTGGAGCCGGAAGGGGTCAAGTTCGTGCTGGCGGGGTACGACGAGTCCGCGGTCGAGCAGGCCCTCCTGCTGAAGGAGAGCCTCCCGGGCTCGAGGGTGCACGCGGTCTCGTTCGGCCCGGCTCGGTGCGAGGAGACCCTGCGCGCGGCGATCGCCCTCGGGGCGGACCGGGCGACCTGGGTCGAGGGGCCGCCCGAAGGTTCCGACGATCCGGTCCTCGCGGCCCGGGCGCTCGCCGCCGCGCTCCAAACGGTACCCCACGACCTTGTGCTCGGCGGAAAACAGGCCGGCGACGACGAGGAGGGGATCGTCCCGGGAGCGGTCGCGGAGCTGCTCGGTATCCCGAGCTTCGGATATGTGACGGACCTCCGATCATCGGGCCCGTCGGGCCTTACGTTCCTACGTCCGACCGAAGCGGGCGTCGAACGGTGGGAGGCCCCGCTCCCCTGCGTGGTCGGGCTCCAGCAGGCATGGAACGACCCTCGTTCGGCGAAGCTGCCGAACATCCTCAAGTCCCGGAAAGCCCCGATCCTCAAGGTCGACTGGCCGACGACCTCGAAGGCACTGGCTCTCGAGGCGAAGCCCCGTTCGATCGGTGAGAAGTTCGAGCTCCCCGCGCCGAGGACGGGAGCGAAGATGATCGAGTTCAAGACGCCGGAGGAAGCGGCGGAAAAGCTCGTGCGGCTTCTGCGCGAGGAGGCGAAGGTCTTCCCATGACGCCGACGGTCCTGGTCCTCGCGGAGGCGAGCGGCGGCCTCCTGACCGGCCCCACGAAGGAAGCGATCGGAGTCGCCCGGACCCTCGCGGGGCCCGACGGATCGCTCGCGGCAGTGACCATGGGCGGACCGTCCGCGCTCGAAGCGCTCGCCCCGTTCGGGCCGAAGGAGGTCTGGGTGGCCGACGTGCCGCCGGAGGCGGCGACGAGCGGCGCCGTAGCCGCCCTGGCCGCCCACGCCGCGGACGAGAGCCGGGCCGCAATCGTCCTGCTCGGAGGAACGACGTTCGGTCGGGACGTCACCGGCCGGCTGGCCGTGCGCTGGGGAGCGGCCGCGGCGACCGGCGCGACGGAGGTCGCGATCGCGGGCCCCGAAGAGGTCCACGTCCGCCGACCGGTCTTCGGAGGACGAGCGACCGAGATGCGTCGGCTCGTCGGCCCGCGCACGGTCATTGCGCTGCGTCCGCACGCGTTCGCCGAGGCTGCGGCCTCGGCGGGGACCCCGACGGTGCACGTGCTCGATCGCTCCGTGATACCCGCGACGGAGGGGGCTGCGCGGCGACGGTCGCTAGATCCGGCGGAGCCGGGATCGGGTCCTTCGCTCTCCGACGCGACGATCGTCGTATCGGGAGGTCGCGGGATGCGCGCCGCGGAGAACTTCCACCTCATCGAGGAGCTTGCCCAATCGCTCGGAGCAGCCGTCGGAGCGTCGCGCGCGGTCACCGATGCCGGTTGGCGCCCGACCTCCTTCCAAATCGGACAGACCGGGCGCGCCGTCTCTCCCCAGCTCTACATCGCGGTCGGGATCTCCGGGGCGATCCAGCATGTCGTGGGGATGGTCAGCTCTCGCACGATCGTCGCGATCAACACCGATGCCAGCGCGCCGATCTTCAAGGTCGCGGACTACGGACTCGTCGGCGACGCGCTGACGATCCTGCCCGCGCTGACGCGCGAGGTCCGCAAAGTGCGGGGACTCCCGGCGAACTAGAGGTAGCGGGCGACATCCGCTCCGTCGTGCAACAGCGTGGTCGTCGATACGCCCGAGCGCTTGCGGACCTCCTGGAAGATCTTGCGCACGGTCCTCTTCGGCTGGGAGTCCTCGCTCATCATCGCGTGGAACAGCTCGACCGCCAACGCGGGGTAGGCGGTGTAGATCCGGGGATTCCACTTCACGCGGTCGATCCGAGCGAAGTCGCGGAAGTCTCCGAGGATGCCGCTCGCCTCGAGGCGCCGGTCGTACTCCCGAAGGCGGGCCGCCGAAGCATCGTGGGCCGCGTCAGCGGCGAGGGCTGTTTCCGCGGCCTCGAGCCCGGAGCGGATCGCGTAGTTCATGCCCTGGATCACGATTCCGTTCGAGAACACGAAGCCGGCGGCGTCCCCCGCGATCATCCAACCCGCGCCCGAGAACGCCCTCGGGCGGCTCGCCCAACCGGAGCTGATCAGCTTCGCTCCGTACTCGACGAGCTCTGCGCCGGCGAGACGGCTCTGGATCGCCGGATGGAGCTTGAACCGTTCGATCAGGTCGTGCGAGGCGGTGCGGTTCCCGAAGAGCGAACCGATGTTGACGATGAGCCCCAAGCTGAGAGTGTCGCGATTGGTGTAGAGGAAGCCTCCGGCCATGATCCCTTCGGGGAAGATGCCGGCGACCCATTCCTCGGCGTGGCCCTCGTTGGGCCCGAGGTGGAACCGCTCCTCGATCGTTCGGCTCGAAAGAGCGTAGACCTCCTTGATCCCGAGCTCCGTCGCGGCCCCGTCGAGCCGCGCGTCCGGGCGGATCGGCGTGCCGAGGGAGAGCCGGGAGTTCGCACCGTCCGCGACGATCGTCACCGGGGCGCGCATCTCCGCACCGTCCTGCACGATTCCGCGGACCGTGGTCCCCTCCCAGAGGAGCTTTTCGACCGGGACCCCCGAGACGACCGTCGCCCCCGCCGTCTCGGCCTCGTGCGCGAGCCAGGCATCGGTGCGCGCTCGAAGGACGGTGTGGGCCCCGTAGGGCGCCCGTCTCCACCGCTCGTCCTCGAGGTCGATGGAAACCGCCCCCTCCGCGGAGAGGAGGCCGAAGCGCTTGCGCACCACGTGCCGCTCGAGCGGCATCTCGTCCGTCCAGCGCGGGAGGATCCGGTCGAGGTCGTGGCCCCATAGTACCCCTCCCGAGAGGTTCTTCGCACCCGCCTCGGGAGACCGTTCGACCAAGAGCACGTTCGCCCGGGCCTGAGCGAGCCGGATCGCGGCGGCCGAGCCGGCCATTCCGGCCCCGACCACGATCACATCGAAATCCTCTGGCATCAGCGCCCTTCCTCGGCACGGAAGCATCCAAATTAAGCGTGGGGTGGGGCGATCGGAGCGGCGCCGCTATCAATCCTGCATCGTTGGGAGCCTCGATGGGAGCGACAGATTGTCACGTGCACCTCAGCCCCCTGGACGGGATGCGGCCGGGACCGCTCGCGATGCTGGGCGCGGGCACTCCCGAGCTCCGACGCGTGATCGAGCACCCGAAGGCGTTCCTCGAGATGCTGGATCGCGCGGGGGTCGAGCGGGCCGTCATCATCAACTATCTCAGCCCGAAGGTCATCGGCTACACCGAGCGGGTCAACGAGTTCTCCGCCCGCTATGCGCGCGCGGATCCGGCCCGTCTGATCCCTTCCGGCGGCATCGAGGCGGATCATCCGGATCCGAAACGCGAGATCACGCGCCTGGTCCGCGAGATGGGCATCCGAGCGATCAAGCTGCATCCGCCGCATCAACTGTTCTATCCGAACGACTACCTCGAGGGTCGCCCCCATCCCCGCCTGCGCGAGATCTACGCGACGGCCGAGGAACTTCACATCCCCGTGATCTTCCATACGGGGACCTCCGTGTTCCCGCAGGCGCGCAACCGGTTCGGAGACCCTCTCCATCTCGACGACGTGGCCGTCGACTTCCCGCAGCTCACGATCGTGCTCGCCCACGCGGGCCGACCGATCTGGATGCAGCAAGCGCTCTTCCTCGCCCGGAGGTTCCCGAACGTCTGGCTCGAACTCTCGGGTATCCCTCCCGGCCGGCTACCGAGCTACCTGCCCCGCCTCGCCGAGTTCGCCTCCAAAGCGATTTTCGGCACCGATTGGCCGGGTCCCGGTGTCCGGGACCTGGGAGCGAACTTCGAGGCGTTCCGCGCGCTCGGCCTGCCGACCGATGTCCAGCGAGCGATCCTCGAAGAGAATCCGAAGAAGGTCTTTCGACCCGCGTAGCCCGTCGGTTCCGTCGGCCGGTGGGCGGATGCCGCAGCCGGTTTCCGGCGCCCCTTTGCTAAATAGGCCGCTCGACTCGGTGCTTTGTGGCCGAGAACCAGGGCGAACCCGAACCCCGCCCACCGGCGACGGAGGAGCCCACCGCCGCGCCATCCCCTACCGTCGAGGTCGTCGAAGGGGGGGAGGAGGTAGGCCGCCTTCCGCTCCCGCGACGCAACCGCGGCGAAACGTTCGCGATCGCCCGCCAGCTCCTCGGGGCGGCGCGCATCCGTGTGATGTGCGAGGATTCCGTCTCCCGGATGGGCCGGATCACCGGGAAGATGAAGAAGAAGATGTGGATCCGCGAGGGCGATCTGCTGATCGTTCGCCCTTGGGGCTTTCAGGAGGGAAAGGCCGACATCCTGTTCCGGTACAGCCGGACCCAGTCGCAGTACCTTTCACGAAGGAAGCTCCTCCCGCCGACGATGGACATCTTCTCCCCGACGGAGAGCGAACCGAACCCACCCGTCGCGACCTGAGCGTATGGGGCCCACCGACCGCCGACCGCTCTCCGCCATCGAGAGCTCGGTCATCGAAGAGAATGCCGTCGCGCTCGGGGTCACGATCGACGGCCTGATGGAGAACGCCGGACGGGCGGTGGCCGAGGAGGCCGCGAAGCATCTCCCCCCCGCGCCGGCGCCGGTGGCGATCGTCGCCGGAACGGGGAACAACGGAGGCGACGGCACTTCGGCGGCCTACTACCTCGCGCAATGGGGGTACGCTCCCGAGATATGGCTCGTCCGGCCGGCCTCGGAGATCCGTTCCCGCACGGCCCGCCGGTGCTTCGAACGCATCGAACGTCGCGCGCCGGTGCATCTCGGCGTCCCGACCCCGGAGGAGCTCCGCCGGTTCCCCTTGGTCGTCGACGCCCTGCTGGGGACTGGGCAGTCGGGGGCTCTTCGTGCCCCGTATGGTTCCGCGGTCACCGCGATCCAAGCGAGCGGGGTCCCGATCCTCTCCATCGACGAGCCGACGGGACTCGGCGGTCCCGATGCGCTGAGGCCCCAGTGGACCGTCGCGCTCTCCGCCCTCAAAGAGGGGATGACCCCGGCCCGCTGCGGCGAACTCGTCCTCCGCGACATCGGGATTCCGGCGGAGGCATGGCTGCGCACCGGGCCCGGCGAGTTCGTCCTCTATCGGCCGGTCACCCTGCGCCGCGGACGCGGCCGCGCGGGCCGGATCCTCGTGATCGGTGGGGGTCCGTACTCGGGCGCTCCCGCGCTCGCCGCACTCTCTGCGCTGAGAACCGGGGCGGAGCGAGCTACCGTCCTCGCCCCCAAGGGCGCTGCGGAGCGGATCCAGGCGTTCAGCCCGAACCTCGTGGTTCGGGGGATCGGCACGGAGGCGTTCTCGCCGCACGACGTGGCGGAGATCCTCTCCTTCGTGCGCGCCGCTCCTTCGAAGGCCATCGCGATCGGCATGGGCGCGGGCCGCTCCCCCGGGACACTTGCCGTGGTCGAGCAGCTCCTCCGTGAACTCCCGGCGCCGCTCCCCATCGTGGTCGACGCCGACGCGCTGGAGGTCGTCGGCCGAGGCGTGTGGACCGAGCGCTCGCTCGTCGCGACGCCCAACGCGGGGGAATACGCGCGGGTATTCGGTGGGGACGCTGCGCGCCCCCTGTCCGAGCAGATCGATGGAGCGCAGCGCGTTGCGCGCGAGCGGGGCATCCTGCTCGTCGTGAAAGGAGAGCCCGACATCGTCACCGACGGGCACGTGGCGATCCAGAACTACCATCATCACATCGCCCAGACGGTTTCGGGCGTCGGGGACGTCCTCGCGGGGACGCTGGCGAGCCTGCTCGCACAGGGTCTTGCCCCATTGCACGCGGCCCGTCTCGGAACCTTCTGGGTGGGCGACGCGGGCATCCGAGCTGCGGGGCGGAAAAGCTTCGGCGTGATGGCGACCGATATCGTGGAAGAGCTCCCGTCCTCGCTGCTCGCCGGATTGGACCGGATCGCACGGAGCGGCTAGGCCGGTCGTCGCTCCCGGTCAGACGTAGCGCATCCGCGCGCGGATCTCCCGCGCGCGCGCACGAACCTCGGTGTGGCTCGCGGGGTTCCCCTCCGCGTATCCGGCGAGGAACTTCTTCAGGAGCGCGTCGCCCTTCGGCGACAGCGCCCTCAGGTCCTCGTCCACCAGATGGAGGTCAATGCCCAGCTCCTCGACGCCGGCGTTACGCGTCCCCATCGAGAGATCGATCAGCGCGGCGGGGCCGTTCGGGCCCTCCGGGAACAGAACGTTGGAACTCGTGAGGTCCCCATGCGCGATCCCGCCCGCGTGGAGCCGACCGAGCGCGACCCCGAGCGAGCGAACCATGGTGCGAAGCGCGTCCGGGTCGAAGCCGGGATCCTCGAGACAGGCGCGCAGGGTCGAGCCCGGGAGCTCTTCCAAGATCAGACGGTGGCGGGCGAGATCGACGTCGTAGACGATCGGCGTTCGCACGCCGAGCCGGCGCGCTTCGACCAACAGCCGCACCTCGGCGCGGGTCCGCTCGGTGCGCAGTCGCTGGTCCAGCGCTTTCGGGCGATACCCCTTTGCATCCCGCTCCTTCGCGATGGCGGCGAGTCCCATCCACTCGACCCGTCGGAGCGAAGCCTCCGCTCCGCGGGATAGGGGGGTCTTACCTTCGCCCGGCTCTTCGTCCGCCATACGGTCCCTCTCGTGCCGAGGGCGAGCCCGGGCCTTTCAAAACCCTTGGCGAGGGACAGCGTCCAGCGGCTCGCTTAAGCCGCGGGGGCGCGTCCGCCCGTAGAGGCTCCCATGGCACCCTCCGAACTGATCGGGCGCAAGACCGAAGAAGACGGGGTCGAGATCCTCGTGCTGAAGAACCCTCCCGTGAACGCGTTGAGCACGTCGCTCATCGCGGCGCTCGGCGAACAAGTGGCGGCGATCGGGTCCGACCGACGCTCCCGGGTCGTCATCGTGACGGGGGACGGCCAGTACTTCAGCGCCGGCGCTGACGTGAAGGAGATGGCCGCGATGGACATGACTCAGGCGCCTCAGGTGGTTGCGAAGGGGCTCGAGACCTTCGCTCGATTGGAGAACCTTGCGACCCCCGTGATCGCGGCGATCAACGGCCTTGCGATCGGTGGGGGGCTCGAGCTCGCGCTCTCGTGCGATATGCGCATCGCCGGAGAGTCGGCCAAGCTGGGGGCTCCAGAGACCAAGCTGGGCCTGATACCGGCCTACGGAGGGACCCAACGATTGCCGCGGTTGGTCGGGGCCGCGAAGGCGAAAGAACTGGTGTTCACCGGCGCGATGATCGGCGCGGCCGACGCGCTGCGGATCGGTCTCGTGAACAAGACCGTCCCCGCCGGTCACGAGCTCCGAGCCGCGCGCGACCTCGCTCATACCATCGCACAGAACTCCCCGATAGCGGTGCAGGCCGCCAAACGGGCGATTCGCGGCGGCCAGGACCGCCCCTTCGCCGAAGGGCTCGCGCTCGAGTCCGAGCTCTTCCGCACCGAGGTCCTTCCCGGGAAGGACCTTCCCGAGGGGCTCGCGGCGTTCGTGGAGCGCCGCCCGCCCAAGTTCCCGGGGGCCTAGCGATATGCCGTTCGAGTTCTCGTTCACCGCCGACCAGGAGGCGTTCCGGGACGCCGTGCGCACCTTCCTCCAGAAGGAGGTGGCGCCCATCGTGGGGGAGATGGACGAAAAGGAGGAGTTCCCCCGTGGGACCGTCCGTCGGATGCAGGAAGAGGGATACTTCGGAGTCCCGGTCCCCGAGGAGTACGGGGGACTCGGTCTTGGCAAGGTCGGCTACTGCATTCTTTTGGAGGAGCTCGGCAAGGTCGACGCGTCGCACGGAACGATCGTCGGGGCTCACACCTCGCTGGGAACGACGCCGTTGCTCTACTACGGAAGCGAGGCCCAGAAGAAGAAGTGGCTCGTTCCGGCCGCGAAGGGAGAGAAACTTCTGGCCTACAGCTTGACCGAGCCCGGCTCGGGATCCGACTCCGGTGCCGTCCACACGACCGCCGAGCCGGACGGCGATGGCTGGGTGCTGAACGGAACGAAGCTCTACTGCACGAACGGCCGCGAGGCCGACACGGTCATCGTAATGGCGGCGAACAACGTCAAGCTCGGTCCCAACGGAGGCGTCACCGCCTTCCTCGTCGATACGAACCTTCCCGGCTTCCGGGTCGGGCGCTGCGAGAAGAAGATGGGCCTCCACGGCACCTCCACCGCGGAATTGATCCTCGATCACGTGCGCGTCGGAGCGGACGCGGTACTCGGAGAGGTCGGCAAGGGGTTCCACGTCGCGATGACCGCCCTGGACGTGGGTCGCGTTTCGCTCGGAGCTGCGTCCCTCGGCGGGATGCAGGCCGCGACGCGCGAGGCGATCGAGTTCTCCAAGAACCGGACCCAGTTCGGGCTCCCGATCAGCGAGTACGAGGTCATCCAGTTCAAGCTCGCCGATATGGCGATGAAGATTCACGCCCTCCGATTCATGGTCTACCATGCGGCGGCGCGTCAGGATGCTCTCGGCCACGATCCCACCCGGTGGTCGCGCCTGGAACGGCAGGACAAGACCCGCGAGGCCGCGATCGTCAAGTGCCTCGCATCCGAGTGGGCGAGCGAGGTCATCGACGAGGCACTCCAGATCCACGGCGGTCTGGGCTACATCCGGGGAACGCCGATCGAGCGCGCGTATCGCGATGCGAGGATCAGCGAGATCTTCGAGGGCACGAACGAGATCCAGCGCCTCGTGGTCTCGCGCGACCTGCTCGCGCGCGGGATTTAATCCGGTCGGGTCGGCGCCGGGCCGCTCGCCGGAGCCGGCGCGGTCGGAGCTCGCAGCACGCGACGCAGGACCTTTTGGACCCCTGTGCGCGGAAGCGCGTTGAGGAATTCCACCGATCTCGGCGCCTTGAAATGGGCCAGACGGGCGCGCACGAACGCGGTGAGGTCGGCGCCGGTCGCCGTCGCTCCCGGTTTCAGAACGACGTAGGCCTTCACCACCTCGCCGAGGTCCGGGTCCGGGGCGCCGACCACCGCGGCCTCCTGCACCGCCGGATGCTGGAAGAGGACCTCCTCCACTTCGCGCGGCCACACCTTCATCCCGCCGACGTTGATCATGTCCTTGATGCGGTCGACGATGTAGGCGAAACCATCGGCGTCCAGCCGCGCGACATCCCCCGTACGGAACCACCCGTTCTGGAGCACGAGCGCGGTCTCGCTCGGACGGCGGTAGTAGCCGAGCATGACCTGCGGTCCCCGAACGGCCAGCTCCCCTTCCTCGCCGATCGGGAGTTCGCGCGTTCCGGTCTCGAGGTCGACGATCTTCTCGTCCGTGTCCGGCAGCGGGAGACCGATGGACCCGGCCCGTCGATCTCCCTCGACCGGGTTCACGTGCGTTGCGGGGCTCGTCTCGCTGAGCCCGTACCCCTCGATGAGCGCCGCGCCGGTGAGCGCCTCGAACTGCTTCTGAACTTCGCCCGGGAGCGGCGCGGATCCACTCAGACAGAAACGGATCGAACGGAGATTGTACTGCTTGGTCCTCGGATCTCGCAAGAGGCCGCTGTAGAGGGCCGGCACCCCGGGGAACTGCGTCGGACGGTAGCGTCGGATGAGCGTGAGGAGCTCGGGGACATTGGGCTGGGTCTGGAGGACGACCGTGTCCCCCTCGGTCAGCCCGAGCAAGAGGCCCACCGTCAGACCGTAGATGTGGAAGAGGGGGATCGCGGTGAGGATGATCTCGTCCCCGGCTCGGCGGCGCACATTCCAGGTGTTGGCCTGGACCACGTTGGCGATGAGGTTCCGGTGGGAGAGCATCGCCGCCTTCGCGGTCCCGGTGGTCCCGCCCGTGTACTGCAGCACCGCGACCGCGGTAGCTGGATCCACGACGGCATCGGCGAAGGACCGGCCATCCCGCTGCCGAACGGTCGTCCACGGAACGACCTCCGGGTCGGTCGGAAAGTCGGTGGAGCGGCCGTGACGGCGGAGTACGCGATTGACGAACGGACGAGCGAATCCGGGATAGAAATCGCGGAATCGCGCGACATAGGCCCTCGGGACGCGGTACTGCGCGCGCGACCGGGCGAGGTTGGGGTAGAGGATCTCGAGCGTGACGATCGCCCACGGCTCGCTGTCCCGCAGGAGCGTCACCAGGTCGTCGCCCAAGTAGAGAGGAGAAATCTGGACGGCGATCGCGCCGGCGCGCAAGATCCCGAAAAGTGCGATCGGGTAGAGCGGCGAGTTCGGCAAGTACAACGCGACGCGATCTCCCGGTCGGATCCCGTCGGACCGAAGCTGCTCCGCGAACCGGCCGGCCTCGCGCCAGAACTCCTCGTAGGAGTAGCGCCGCCCGTAGTAGACGAGCGCGGTGTGGTCCGGATGCGCGCGGACGACCTGCGCCACGAGCCCGTGGAGGGAGACCTCCGGGATCGAGACGTGATGGGCGACGTTCGGAGGATAATGCGCCAGCCAGAACCGTTGGGCATCCGTCCATTCGGTTGCGTCGGCCACGATCGGATCTCCTACGTCCCGCCTTTCGCGAACTGGACCCCGGGCTTGTAGCTCGCGACGAAGTGCACGCGGTCGCCGATCGCGAGATCCTTCTCGGCCCGCACCTCCGGCATCCAGCCGGTGATACGGCCCCCCTCGTCCAGGTCGACCACGACGTAGGCATACGGAGCCTCGTTCAGGAACTCGTCGCTCGGCACGGTCTGGACCGTGTACGCCACCACCTTCCCCTTTCCCGAGAGGGCGACTTCGCTAAGGTCCTTCTCCCCGCACCGAGGGCAGCGCAACGACCATGTCGCGGTGACGAAACCGCACCTCTTCGACCGGAATCCCCGTAGAGTCCGGTCCTCCTCGTACCCATGGACGTACTCGGCGATGGAGTGCGTCGCGTGGGGCAGCTCTTCGGTCCTGGTGCCCCCCCCCTTCGAAACGTCCGCCCGGTCTAGCGACGGGAGAAGATGTGCACGGAGCATGATCCTCCCGTCGCTCCGACGTTGTGCGCGAGTGCGACCTCGGCGTGAGGCACGCTTCGCCCGCCCGCGAGGCCGTTGAACTGCTCGAAGATCTCGACGACCTGGGAGGCTCCGGTCGCGCTGACCGGATGCCCCTTCGCCTTCAGCCCGCCGGAGGGATTGACCGGGAACTTGCCGTCGCGCGCGGTAGCTCCGTCCAGCGACGCCCGGGCGGCCGCCCCCTTGGGAAAGATGCCCAGGTCCTCGAGCGCCAGGGCCTCGGCGATCGTGAAGCAGTCGTGGACCTCGGCGAAGTCGATGTCCTCGGGGCCCATCTTCGCCTGCCGGAATGCGGCAGCTCCGGCGGCCCGGGCGGCGGGCAGTCCGAGCAGGTCCGGCCGGTCGTGCATGTCCGCGATGGAGCCCGCCCGAGCGCTGGCCCGCACGACGAGCGGCTCTCGTACCGGGTGGGGAACGGCCTCCTTGGCCGCAACGACCACGGCGGCGGCGCCGTCGGAGAAGGGGCAGCAGTCGTACAGGCGTAGCGGGCTCGCGATCATCGGCGAGCCGAGGTAGGTCTCCATCGTGATCGCCTTCTGAAAATGCGCGTGCGGATTGAGCGCCGCATTCGCATGGTTCTTCACCGCGATCGAGCCGAACATCTCGGGCGTCGTGCGGTAGGTATGCTGATAGACGTTGGCGAGCGTCGCATAGAGGCCCGGAAAGGTCGCCCCGTTCTTGGCCTCGAACGGATAGTCTGCGCCGATCGCGAAGTAGCTCGTGGCCGCGAGCGTATCGAGATGCGAGAGCTTCTCCGCCCCGACGACCAGAGCGAAGTCGCAGAAACCGCCGGCCACGTGAACGTAGGCTTCGTGGAGCGCCGCGCTCGAGCTCGAGCAGGCCGACTCGATCGTGACCGACGGGACCTCCGGGATTCCCAGCCCCGTGTTGATGAGAGGCCCGACGTGCGCCTGGTGCTCGGCGACACCGAATGCGTTGGCGACGAACGTGTGGCCGATTTGCCGGGGCTCGATCCCCGCGCTCTCGATCGCCGCGAGCCCGACCTCAGTGGCCGCCTCGCGGCCGGACTCCTTCATCTTGCCGAAGCGGTTCGATGCCGCGCCGATCACCCAGGTCTCGCGCACCCTCCTCGCCTCCGCTCGTACGAAATCCCGTCGGCCGCTTAAGCCCACGCTCGAGGGTTACGCGTGGGTGATGCGGCTCCAGAGGTCATCGACGCTTCGTTGGGCACGCTCGGCATCGAGCGTCTTAACGAGGATCCGTCCATCCTGACTCACGGTGACCTCGGGTTCGGTCCGAACGATCAGGATCACCCGCGCGTCCGTGACGTCCAGGCCGGAGGCGGAGAGCCGACGAGCGACCCGACCGAGGTCGAGACGCGTCGGTCGCTGCGGGATTGCCTCGAAGGCACCCTTCGTAGCGCAGAGCCGCACCGCATCGTAGGGCGGGCGCTCGAGCAGCGATCGCCCCGGCGTCATGGCGCCGCCGGCTCTGTCGGGGGGTTCGCAGGGCGCTCCCAGGAAGGAGTCCACACCAGCGCGGCAATGCCACCGACCATCGCGAGCACGAACCCCACGAACAACCCTCCCGCGGCGACGATCAGGCTGACGATGGCCAGAAGGATCAGGAGGCCCCCCCAGATCGCGTAGCGGTGAGGGCGGTAGCGGAGCGCCATTGAAAGAGCGACGATCGCCGCTCCGGTGGCGATGCCACCGGAGGCGAGACCCACTCCCAGCCACCCGGGGATCTGCGAAGCGAGGGGATCGACCGACGAGAACGCCGTGAGCTCCACCCCGCCGACCACCGCGACCAGGAGTCCCCCGGCCAGCGCGAGGGCCGAAGCGACCTTCGGATACTCCGGACCCGTCACCGCGATCGTTCCGCTCACGGAGTTCGTCTATCGTCCGAACTAGTTGAGGTCCTCGAACGTCCTACTCGGTCTTCTCGCTCGCGGTGACCATGGGGCTCAGTTTGCCGCTGATCGCGAGGATTCCCGAGACCAACGTCAGTAGGAATGCCACGACGAATCCACCGAACGCGAGCGAAAGGCTCAGCAGGGCGACCACCACGAGCAGGATCCCCCAAAAGAGAGCGAGCTCGGGTTGGCGGCGGAGCAGGATGGAAAAGACAATCGAGAGGACTCCGACGATCACGAGGCCCGCGACCGTGCCGAAGAGGGGCAGTGCCGACGGGACCCCCACCAAGACCGACACAGCACCGACGATGAAAACGACCAGCGCCACCAAGAGGTAGACGATCCCTCCGAGAATTCCGAGGGATATCGCGGTCTTCAAGGACGGGGTTAGGGGCTCCGACATCGAGCCTCCGAGTCCGGGCCCCCTATTTGGAATTGGCTCCAACCCAGCGGCCGGGCGCCTGGAGCCCGTCTCACATCACGACGGCGTTGCGGATGCAATCATCGAGGATCGCGTCGACGTCGATCCGGCGCTCTTCCCGCCCAATCTGGATGAGGTTGCTGCGGGTAGCCGGCCGGTCGGGGACGGCCTGACAGCAGACCCCGGGCCGGATCGAGATCTCATAGGTGCCGATCTCGCGGGCTACGGTCTCCACTTCGGCCTTGTCAAAACCGATCAGCGGGCGGACGATCGGAAGCTGGACGGCCGCGGTCGCGGTCCGCATGTTGCTCAGCGTTTGGGAGGCGACCTGCCCGAGCGCTTCGCCCGTGGCGATAAAGGATGCGTTCTCCTTGACCGCGATCCGCTCCGCGGACCGCCACATGAACCGTCGGCACATCACGCAGCCCACGTGTCGGTCGGTCTGCCGCATGAGCGTGATCTGGGTCGGGCCGTGCGGAACGACGTAGAGCGGAAGGGACTGACCGGAACGTTCGCGCAGGACCTTGAGGTGATCGACGATCTTCTCCAGCGGAGAATCGTCCGTGAACGGGCGATTGTCCATGTGAACGCAGAGCATCTCGTGACCTTGGCGCAGGAGGTAGTACAGCGAAACCGGCGAGTCGATCCCGCCGCTCATGAGCATCACCCCGCGCGCCATCGTAGGGGGAGTTCTGTTCCCTCTATTTAGCGGAGCGGCTGGTCCAGGGTGCCGCACCAAGTCGGTAAATATCGCACCTCGGTCCCTCGGACGTGGCCGCGAACCACCCCGCCCCGGCCGAACTGTTCGCTCGGGAGAGCGGAAACGGACCGACCGTGCTCCTGCTCCACGGGTTGGGTGGTGACCACTCGATTTGGGCGGAAGTCATCGAACGACTGAGCCCCGATCTCCACGTCATCGCTCCCGACCTACGCGGCCATGGACGCTCGCCGATGCCACCGAACTCCACGTTCTCGACTGAGGAGATGGAGTCCGACCTCGTTCGACTCATCATGGAGCGGACCGAACGGGCTCCCCATCCCGTGCACGTCGTCGGGCTCAGCGCCGGCGCCTTCCTCGCCCTGCGCCTCGCCCATGACCATCCGGGCCGCGTCAAGAGCCTCGTGCTCGTGAACGGAGCGGCCTACTGTGACCCTCACACGAAGGAGATCATCCAGAGCTGGCAGACCGCGTTCCGCGAGGGAGGAGATGAGGGTCTGATGCTGCGACTCATCAAGGACCTCTACGACCGGGACTGGGCCGAGGCCCACTTCGAAATCGTCGATCGGATGCATCGGCAGTTCACCGAGCCGAAGGTCGGGGTCGTGGTCCGATGGGCCGACCAGCTCACGCGCTTCGACATGCGCGGTCAGCTCGCGCGCCTCCGGGTCCCGACGTTGATTCTGCAGGGAATGAGCGACGTCGTCATCGATCCGTCGCATGGACGGTTCCTCCGGCAGTCGATTCCCGGTTCCGAACTGCGCCTGTATCGCGACACGGGCCACATGATGCCCATCGAGAAGCCTCAGGAGACGTCGGACGCCATCCGGGAGCAGGTCGGGAAGGTCGAACGGGAGAGCCCGCCCCCACCGAGCGCGTAGGGAACGATTATCTCCCGCTACCCCCGTGCACTACCGATGGCTGCTGACGTCCGGACGAAACCTCTCGAGGACCGGGTCCGGGAGCTCGAGGCGCAGGTCGCGACCCTCCGAGAGCATGTGGCGAAGCTGGAGCGCTGGGTCGAGAACCAACCCGAGCATAGTGTCGACCAACGCCTGACACGATCGAAGGTCGCCTACGACTGGCAGCAGTGAGCTCACCGTCGCCGACGGCCGCCGTCCTCGCGCGCTATCCGGTCGGGGGGCCCATCCCTCCGGACATCGCACGCGCGGCGGTGCTCGCCGTTCTCCGGGATCGCGGCGATGAGCCCGAGGTTCTGCTCATCCGGCGAACGGAACGCGTCGGTGACCGAGCCTCGGGCCAGATCGGGTTACCAGGGGGAGGATACGATCCGGCCGACACCGGACTCGAGGAGACCGCCGTGCGCGAATGCCAGGAGGAGGTCGGGCTGGGGCCTGAAGATTTCGCGTCTCCTCCCCGGTTCGTTCGGATCGGCTGGGCATTCGCGAGCCGCCTTCCCATCGCGATCTTCGCGGCTCCCCTTTCCGCGACGGCTCGAGCTCCCCGCATTGCCAGCCCGGCGGAGATCGCGGGGATCTTCTGGATGCCCCGCTCGGTCCTAGCCCGGGTGGAACGGGTGCCCGAGCGGACGGAAGCCGGCGTGCGCGACGTCGATGCTACGGTGTACGAGGGGCACGTCGTGTGGGGATTCACTCGGAACGCGCTACTAGACCTCTTCGCGTTGCGACCGGGAACGGGATAGCAGCATGGACCGGGTCGAACCCCGCGGCCCTCTCGGTCCGTGGGTCGGGCCCGTGCTGGGACCTTGGGGCTCGAATACCTTCGGCCGTTTCCATCCCACGGACCCCCCGGCGGCGCTCGGTGCTCGGTGGTCCCGCTCGACGGCCACCGCTGGATGATGAGGGACGTGCGTTTCGCCTACCTTTCCGCAGACTGCCTCCGCCCCTCTCGCGTGCTCGTCCAGCTCGGCCGCGGCCCGGCTCGGGCGGGTCCATTTCACTCCCGCACCGGGATGTTGGCTTCGCCCGGCGCACGTCGCGGGGATCCCGCGCTCGTGGCGGTCGCCGCGGGGGGAAGGGCCGGGGTCGCACGCACCTCGGTCGGCTTTAAAAAGGCTTAAGTATGCGCTTAAATACCTCGCGCGAGAGGTTCGATCGTGAAGATCCGAATCGAGAACGTCGTAGCCTCTACCTCCCTCGGAGACGAACTGGACCTACAGTCCATCGCGCTCGGGCTGGACGGAGCCGAGTACGAACCGGAGCAATTCCCCGGTCTGATCTACCGTTTGAAGCAGCCGAAGACCGCGATCCTACTGTTCCGCTCGGGAAAGGTCGTTTGCACCGGGGCGAAGAGCATGAAAGAGGTCGAGGACTCGATCGCCACGGTCTCTCAGCAGATCCGCAAGGGCGGGCAGAAGATCAACATGCACCCGAAGATCGAGGTGCAGAACATCGTCGCGAGCTCGGACCTCGAGAGCGAGATCAACCTCAACGCGATCGCCGTCACCCTCGGACTCGACCGCGTCGAGTACGAGCCCGAGCAGTTCCCGGGGCTGGTCTGCCGTATCGACGAGCCCCGCGTCGTCGTGCTGTTGTTCGGTAGCGGTAAGCTCGTTTGCACCGGCGCGCGCAAGCCCTCGGACGTCGAGGTCGCGGTCAAGAAGATCACCAAAGAGCTCCAGGGCGCCGGGCTCCTCCGGTAAGGTGGACGCGCACGGGCGCGGGAATGCCGCTACCCGTCGACCTTCCGATCGTCGATCATCACTGCCACCTTTCGCCGCACGGGGAGGGAGTCCGGGCGGCGGCCCGCTTCCGCTCGGCGGGGGGCACTCACCTCTTCCTCGCGACCCAGAACTATGTCCCCGACGTTCCGCTCGATCTGGAGGCCTATCGGCACCAGTTCGAAATGACGGAGTCGCTGGCCCACCGGATCCGCGCCGATACGGGGGTCGTGGTCTACTGCGTCGTGGCTCCGTACCCGGTCGACCTGATCCGAGCCGCCGAACGGATCGGGCTGCCTGCGGCGATAGCATTGCACACCGCCGCCCTCGAGCTCGCCGGCCGCTGGGTGCGCGAGCGCCGAGCCGTGGCGATCGGAGAGGTCGGTCGCCCCCATTTCGACGTGGCCGACCCCCGGGTCCGTAGCGCGAGCGAGGACCTCTTCGACCTCGCGCTCTCGGTCGCCCGGGACGCGGATTGCCCAGCGATCGTTCATTGCGAAGAGCTCTCGATCGAAGAGATTGCCCGCCTCGGGCGTCGCGCGCGCGCCGCGGGTCTCCCTCCGGTCCGCCTCGTGAAGCACTACGCGCGGGCACGGTTTCCGGTACCGTCTCCCGAGCGGATCAGTGCGTCCTACCTCGCGAAGCGAGAGCTGGTGGGGCAGGTTCTGCTCGATCCGGGTCCGTGGTTCCTCGAGACGGATTTCCTAGACGATCCGAAGCGACCGGGAGCGGTCCTCGACCTCGCGACGGTACCTCGCCGCGCACGGTGGGTCGCCGAGACACGGCCGGATCAGGTCGAGCGATTGCGTATCCCCTTTGAGGAAGCAATCCGTGCGGTGTATGGATGGAGCCCCGAACGGGACGAGCGAAGCGGCGCCTGACCGCGCGCGGTCGCGCGCTCTATGTCGCGCTCGAAGGGATCGACGGAGCGGGGAAGTCGACGGTCCAGCGGCGGGTCGCCCGGCTCCTCAGACGGGAAGGTTGGCGGGTGCGGACTCGCTGCGAGCCGTCGGACCGGGCGCTCGGACGTTACGCCCAATCGGCCGGGGCGGCCGCGCCGTGGACGGGCGCCATTTTCTTCACGATCGATCGATACCTCGCCCTTCCGACGCTCCGTGAGGACCTGAAGAAGTGCGATCTGGTGCTTGGCGACCGGTCGTTCTGGTCGACGATGGCCTACCAGGGGAGCGCGCTCCCCCGGGCGGATCGTCGGCGCTTGCTCGCCCTCCAGCGGGACTCGACGGTCGCACCGGACCTCGTCGTCTGGCTCGATCTTCCCGTCTCCGCGGCCCTCGCCCGCCTGGGCCGCCGACGCACCCGGGCTCCGCTCGAGCGAAGACGGACTCTCCGTCGGGTCGCATTGGCGTACCGTTCCCTAGCGGGGCAGTCGAACTGGCGCCGCTTCGAGGCCCGCCAACCGGCACGTGCCCTCGCCGAAGAGATCGCTCGGACCATCCGGCGGGCGGGCTCGTTCCGCGTTACCGGGCCGCGAGGTTGATATCCCGTACCTCGGTTGCGGGCGCACGAGGATCCGAACGTGAGCCGCATCCTGCTGCACGAGGAGACCCTCGATCCGAACTTCCTCCCACCGAAGCTCGTCCACCGCAGCGCGGAGCTCCAGCGGCTGACCCGCCGGTACGGGGAGTCCCTGTCGCACGGCGTCCCTTTCCACCTGCAGATCAACGGCGGGATCGGCAGCGGGAAGACCGCGCTCGCCCGGCGCCTCGGAAGCGACCTAGAGCGCCAGGGTCGGATCGGGCCGGCGCCCGTGAAGACGGTGTACATCAATGCGTGGCGGCGGGCCAGCGATCGGACGGTCGCGCTCGACCTGCTTCGGGCAGTCGACGTCCACCTGCCCGACCGTGGCTACAGCCTATCGGAGATGCTGGATGTCTTCGAGCAGGGCGTGCGGCGCCACCCGCGCCACTATCTCGTCGTGCTCGACGAGGCCGGAGCGCTCGTTCGTCAAGAGACCAAGATCGTCTATCTCCTCAGCCGCGCCGCCGAGGTCGGCCTGGGCTCGATCTCGCTGATCCTCATCGCGCCGGACGACCTCTTCCCGTACCTCGACCCGGCCAGCCGTTCGAGCTTCGGCCCGACCCACCGAATCGCTCTCGCGCCCTACACCCGCGATCAGCTGACCGACATCCTGAGCGTCCGAGCCGAGCTTGCGTTGCGCCCCGGCAGCTACGATCCCTCGGTGCTGGGCCAGATCGCGCGGATCGCCGCGCCGAACGGGGACGCACGCTTCGCCCTCGAGCTGCTCGGCGGCGCCGCCCATTCGGCCGAGGAGGCCGGACGCGAGACCATCGCGTCCGAAGACGTCCGGGCCGCGAAGGGATCGATCTATCCGACCGTGTCCGAAAGCCAGCTCGAAGGGCTGTCGACGCAGGGCCTTACCGTGCTCTTGGCGCTCGCGCGCTCCCTGCGACGCAAGGGCGCGACGATCTCGAGCCAGAAGCTCCGCGAGACCCATGCGGGGCTGCTGGAGGAGTTCCAGGAAAAGACCGTGAGCCGCACGACGTTCTGGCGAACGTTGAAGGAGCTCGATCGTGCGGGCCTGATTGGCCTCGAGGTCGGGCCGAGCGGTACGGCCGCCGAGGTGAGCATGGACGAGATGCCCGCAAGCTATTTGGCGACGCTCATCGAAGAGCGTCTCGGGCACGGACCCGCCACCCGCCGTTGAAGGACCGGCCGTCGGCAAAGCATAAACGGGCCACCCCGGTCGAGCGGCCGTGGCCGCAACGCCGATGGAGGGGGCTCCGGTCGTTCCCGACCGGCCCACGCTTCCGCGCTGGATTCGCACGCAGCCGCCAAGTGGCCCTCGCTACACGGACCTCCGGTCGACGCTCGACCGGCTGCATCTCGGCACCGTCTGCCGGGAGGCGCGTTGCCCGAACCTCGCCGAGTGCTGGTCCGCCGGCACGGCGACGATCATGCTACTGGGCACCGAGTGCACCCGTCGCTGCGGCTTCTGCGCGGTGGAGACTCGTTGGCCCCGGGGGGTCGTCGATCGCGAGGAGCCGGCGCGGGTGGCCGAGGCGGTCGCGCACAGTGGCCTGCGCTACGTCGTCCTCACGCAGGTCTGCCGGGATGATCTCCCCGACGGGGGTGCGACGCACATGGCTCGCACCATTCGTGAACTGCGCGAGCGGGCTCCGGGGATCCGGGTCGAGCTATTGATCGGGGACCTCGGGGGATCCGCATCCGCGCTCCGCACCGTCCTACGGGACCCCCCCGAGGTCCTCGCGCACAACATCGAGACCGTTCGATCGCTGAGCGGTCGAGCGCGCGATCGGCGCGCCGCGTACGACCGCAGCCTCGAGGTTCTCGCGCGAGCGAAGGAACTTGGTCCCCGCGAGCTCGTGACCAAGAGCTCGATCATGCTCGGCCTGGGGGAATCCGATGCCGAGGTCGGCACCACTCTGGACGACCTTCGGAGCTCCCGGGTGGACCTGGTGACCTTTGGTCAGTACCTGCGCCCCACCGTGGCGCACCTTCCGGTCGCGCGCTTCGTGCCCCCCGAGGAGTTTGATCGCTGGGCGGAGGAGGCTCGGCACCGGGGGTTCGTCGGGGTGGCATCCGGTCCGCTCGTGCGCAGTTCCTATCGGGCCGATGAGCTTTTTGAGCGTGCCCATCTCGGTCGGGATCGCTGAACCCCATGGCGAAGAAGGTACGGCCCAAGTCGGCCGATGAAACCCCGGCCGAGCCATCGTTCCAGTTCCCGGTGTTCGACGAGAAGGCGTTCGTCCTGAAGGAATACGAAGTCACGCTTGGGATGGTCGTGGCGGGCCTTCTCGCGGTCGTGCTGGGCATCGCGGCATGGGCGGTCACGGCAGCCTCGCTACCCTGGGAGGTCGGAGTGGTGATCGGCTTCGCAGGGCTGATCGGGGTCTATCCCCTCGTGAACGCGCTCCACCCGAGGTCGCACGTCTACACCCGCGGCGACTGGGCCGGACTGATGGCGGTGGTCTTCTTCGGATGGCTCGCGATCTGGTTCATGCTCAGCGACATTGTCGCGCACTTCTGAGCGGGATGCTCAGCGCCGACGCCAGGGCAGGTGTTTACCGAACAGCTCGGTGAGCGCATGATCGAGCTCCGGCGAGTCCGGTTGGTCCGCCAGCGGGCGGACGGGAGGAAGAGTGTGCACGCCGGGCGTGAGGTTCTTCCCAAGCGACAGGCGCGGGAGCAGCTCTTGGATGGTCGGTACGATCTCGCGCTCGGGTCGCCGCGTTTCGACGGCCAGCCGGCCGTCCTCGTCCACGTAGGGCCCCTGGAGCACCCGCGCGCCGGAGTGGGTCCACTTTTCGAGAAAGCTTCCGACGCGGTCGAGCCCGACAGGAGGCCCGTCTTGGAGGCGGACCGCCGGGAGCGTTCCGCTCGCGACCTCCAGGGCCACGAGCACGCCCTTCACTCCCGCCCCGCTGGCCGAGCCGAGCACGGTGAATCCCGCGCGACCGACCTCCTCCGCCAGAGTGCGTTGGGCTTTGCGGATCTGGGGATAGAGGGTATCGTCGACGAGCGAAGGCCGCGGGAGTTCGACGACCACGACCGCGGTGCCGCGCTCGGCCACCCGAACCAAGGCATCCGCGCGCGTGAGCACGTGGCTCGCGGGAGCTCGGAACCAGTTCTCGGAAGGATCGGCGAGGTAGGCGTCGGCGGCGAGAACGAAAAGGGCCAAGTTCCGGCGCGACAGGGCGCTCGCGACGTTGCGATGCGGGTCCACCGGGTCTGCGAGGATCAGGGCGACCTCTTCGGGTAGACGCGGAGGGTCCTCGGCGGCCGGGCGGATGCGCGCGGGGATCCGCCAGGTCCGCGCGCTCTCGACAAGCGCGTGAAAACCACCGAACTGAAGTACCAGCAGCTCGACCAGGTAGCCGGAAAAGCCTTGCGTCCGGGCTTCGGATCCGTAGACTCCGAGCCCACGGAGGAACTGCTTCGCAACACGTACGTCCGCGACCATCGCGGCGGTTTCGTGCGCCTTCAGGTACTCATCGTGAAATGGGGTGCGATCAACCGGCGAGAGAGGATGCGAGGGATCCGTCACCGCGTAGCCGGGCACGGCGTCGACCGTGAATCCCTGGAAGGACCCTCGCAGGTAGGGATGATCCGCGTACCGGCGTTCGGGCGCGGTCAGGACCGCCTCCGCAAGCCCGAGTCCGTGGTGGCTGAGCTCCTCCCGGGAGAGGGTCGGAGGAAAGAGCATGAAGAGGTCGACATCGAGACGATCCTTGAGGAATGTTCCGCGCGCTGCGCTTCCCGCGATCAGGGCGCGCGAGAGGGGGCTCTTCCGCTCTCGCGCCGCCTGACCCACCGCTCGAACGAGATCGGCCCGTACCTCCGCCAGACGGGCAAGGAGTTCCGGCTCCGGCTCGAGCCGTGCGCGGATGCGCGCTTCCACTCGCTCCGCGTCGGCGGCGGGCGACGGGGGTCCGGGCATGTCGGTCCGGGAGGCAACCCGCAACATCAACCCTTGGACGCACCCGCGCGGGCGAGCGCGAGCTTATGTCGCGGGCCGGACCTTGATTCCGGGATGAGCGCCGCGGGACACCCGGCCACCCTGTTCGAACCGTTGCCCGGCGGCAAGGTCCGCTGCACCGCATGCGCTCGGTACTGCGTTATCCCGGAGGGCTCGCACGGTTTCTGTTTTGTTCGCAAGAACCACCACGGGCGGCTCGAGCTCCTCACCTACGGGAAGGCCGCGGCGGTCCAGGTCGACCCCATCGAGAAGAAGCCGCTCTCCCACTTTCACCCGGGAAGCCGCGTGTACTCGATCGGAACCGTCGGTTGCAACTGGCGGTGCCAATACTGTCAGAACGCGGAGATCTCCCAAGAGCGCGATATCGTCGGGAGGTCCCTGTCCCCGCAACGGGCCGTCGACGAAGCCGTGAGCTACGGCTGTCACGGCGTCACGTTCACGTACAACGAACCGACGATCTTCATCGAGTACGCCCGGGATGTGATGAAGGAGGCCCGCCGGCGGGGACTCTTCGCGAACTTCGTTACGAACGGCTACATGACACCGGAGGCCGTCTCCGCGCTTTCCGGACGCCTGGACGCCGTGAGCGTCGATTTCAAGGGAAGCGGCGAGGCCGGCTTCCTGCGGAAATACATTGCGGCGAAGGACGACGTTCCGATCCTCCGTACGATGGAGGGGCTGAAGCAAGGGGGGGTCCACGTCGAGGTGACGAACCTCATCGTCCCTCGGGTCGGCGACTCGATCGAGGCGCTCCGAGTGCTGGCGGGCGAGGTCCGGGACCGACTCGGCCGGGACACGCCGTTCCATCTTTTGCGCTGGCATCCCGATTACAAGATGATGGACCTGCCCATGACGCCCATCGAAACCCTCGAACGGCTTCACGCGGCGGCGCGCGCCGAGGGGCTTCGCTACGTCTACCTCGGGAACGTCTGGGGCCATCCGCTCGAGCATACGTATTGCGCGGAGTGCGGGGCGTTGGGGGTCCGGCGCTACGGCTTCACGATCCAAGGATGGTACCTCGACTCGGAGAATCGCTGCATGGCCTGTGGAGCGCGAGTACCGATCGTGGGACGCCTCTCCGAGTCCTACCTTCCGATGCGGGCGACGCCGGTCGATGGGTCGTTGGCAAAACCTCCGGACTCGCAAGCGTGAAGCGCGAGGTTTCTCCTCCCACGTCGATGTCCGAGGAAGTGGAATTCGACCGGATCGCCCCGATCTACGACGAGACCCGCCCCCGACCTTCTGAAGGAGAGCTCGCGGCCCTGACCGCACTCTTCTCGGGGTGCCGGACCGTGCTCGACGCGGGGGTGGGCACGGGCCGGTTCGCCGCGCCGCTGCGCTCGCACGGGTTCGAGGTCATCGGGGTCGACCTCTCTCTCGGCATGATGCGACGGGCGCGCGCGAAGGGGGTCCCCCAGCTGGTTCGGGCGACCCTGTTCCAGCTTCCGCTCGCCGACCGGTCGGTGGACGCAGCGTTTATGTCCCACGTCCTCCAGCTCCTCCCGGATGCCTCCCGAGCGCTCCGGGAGCTGGGCCGCGTGGCCCGTCGCCAAGTGGTGGTGCAACTCCCCGAGTGGTTCGAGCGCAGCCCCCCGGAGGCGTGGCGTCTGCGGCGCGCCCGCTACGTAGAGCTGGCGGCGGAAATGGGATATCCAGTACCGGAGCGCGGCCAGCGCTACCGGTATACGTTGGAGGACCTCTCCGCGGTAGCCTCTCCCGCAGCCGTACATGTGGTCCCCTTGTCCAGGGCTCCGGGGGAGAACACGGACGAGCGACTCTCCCGATGGGCCATGGAGATGCTCGGAGGGGGTCACATACCACCCGAAGTGCACGGCGAGATCCTCCGACGCCTCCGGGCGGAGTTCCCGGCGGACCCCCCCGGGACGGACCGGCCTCGCACGACGAGGTTTATCGCATGGGATCCGGTACGCCTGCGGGCGGGAACGTAACGGACCCGACTGTTCGGTAGCCCGATCGGGATCGAAGTCCCGGCGCCCTCCGCGGCGCTGCAGGGCCGTCATATGGGAGACGCTGCCGGCCGCATCGAGGTCTGGCCCCTCCCCATCGGTCTCGACGGCCCCGCTTCTGAGCGGTCGGGGGGGCGGACCTACCGACGTTCGCGAAGTGCCGGGGCCACGCATGGCCGAAAAGTTCGAGCCTCGGCCCGGATCGTCGCAGCCAATGGGTCTTGGCTCCAGCATCTCGTGGACTCCGACTCCCATCGCGAACGTTAAGAACGTGGATACCATGGAATACATTGATGGCGATCTCCCTCACCACGGTGCCAGTGAAGGGAGACACCCTCCGTCGCTTGAGGAGTTACAAGACGGGAGGGGCAACGTACGATGATGTGCTGAACGAGATGATGGACGAGATCCCCCCCGATTCCTTCATCCAGGAGCATCTTCGGCGGCTCCGGGAGGAGGACACGGTCTCCTGGGATGCCGTCCGAAGCCGGCGCAAGCTCTGAGCCGTGAGTGATTTCGAAATTCGTCTCTCGAAGAGCGCGGTGAGGGAGTTCGACAGGCTCGACCGGGAAACCCAGCGACGATTCGCCGAGGCCATTGCCTTACTCCAGGAAACCCCCGGCCGCACCCGTCCCGGCTTGGACATCCGTCCTCTGAGAGGCTTGAAGGGCATGTGGAGATTGCGTGTCGGCGAGTTTCGGGGAATCTACCAGCGCGAGGGGTCGAGGATCATCTTCACTCGGTTCGCGCATCGTTCGAGCGTCTACTAGGACACGGGCTTGGCAGGGTGCCGGGACCACGCAACGGACGAAAGTTCGATGCCGAGACATCGGAGGGGTCTTTCAACCCCGTCTCCCCCGAGGAGATCGTCCGCCCGGCTCGTGCGATCCCTCGACGGCAGGCGTTTGGGCCGTCCAACGCCTCGTTCGAGAGGGTCCATCTTGTATTCTCGAGATACTTCAAGATATTCGAAGCTATGCCGAAGGCGGTCGTCGACCTGTCGGAGCACGCCAACCGGATCGTGAACGTCGTCAAGGCCCGAGACGGCCTTCGCGGGAAGAACGAGGCCATCGAAGCCATCGTGGCGGCCTATGAGGAAAGGATTCTGGACCCGGCCCTTCGGCCCATGTTCGTGGAGAGTCTCCAACGAGTTCGGCGGGGACCGTTCCGAAAGGTTCGGTCACCCGCGGAACTGCTGGAGGATCCGAAGTGAGCTGGTCCCTCGAGGTTTCGACCGAGTTCGAGCAGGATTACCAGAAGTTGTGCGGCCGGAACGTCGGCCTGCGACGCGCGGTCGACGCCAAGATCGCGCAGCTCCGCGAAGCCCCGCTGCACCACCAACCCCTGCAGGCCCCACTCCAAGGCGTCCGTCGTGGCCACGTCGGTGGCTCGTTCGTGCTCATCTTCGAGCCCGACGTCGGGCACAGCACGGTGAGATTGCTGCGTCTCGCGCACCACGACGAAGCGTACGGAATCTGATCCGGAGCACCCAGCGGGCCAAGGGAGGCGCGAACCGTCCCGGCTCTTCGCGGAGTTACCGCAGGATGCGCTTCTCCCCGCCGGTGCCTCGACCGGTCGGAGGCCTGCCGGGGCCAGGATTTGAACCTGGGAACTCCTGCGAGAGCAGATCTTGAGTCTGCCGCCTTTGGCCGCTCGGCCACCCCGGCTCGTCCGTAGGGGGAACGGCCCCGGGTTAAGGTCGTTCTGGGCGCCGCTCGTCCTCATCGCCTCCGACGAGGATTGCGCCTTGGAAGGCTGCGGGGGCTCGCCGCTCAAGGGCGGACTCTGCGGTCATCGCCGGCACCCGCCGAATTCGGCTCCGCCGCGCGCGGCCGCACCGCAGGCAGGTGCGGACCCGGTGGCCCGGGCGCAGCCGCGTGCGGACGGTCCGGCCCTCGACCCAGTACGTTGAACAGCCCCGGCAGTACATCTCTCGATACTCCGGG
Organism: Thermoplasmata archaeon; assembly: GCA_021844945.1. Lineage (GTDB taxonomy): Archaea > Thermoplasmatota > Thermoplasmata > Lutacidiplasmatales > UBA184 > Lutacidiplasma. Next base: position 50,354 of record JAKBSJ010000001.1, read on the forward strand.
AGCAGTCGAACGTTGTAGCGAGCGCCGATCTCCCGGGCGAGCACGACGTATCGGTGGGCCAGCTCCAGCTCCCCGCGCTGGGACTCCTGCTCCGCGAGGCCGAACAGGTCGTCGATCCGCTCTCGGGCGATCCGGACCATCGCGGCGGTCCGTCGCCCGCGACGGCCCGATCTCACACGGTCTGAGGGCTTTGGCATACGGGGCAGTAGACCGCTCCGGGCGCAATGAGGGTTCCGCAGCGGATGCAGGGAGTGGGAGGAGGACCGGCGTAGACGCTCGAATAGGTGGGCGTCGGCCCTGAACCTCGCGGGGGTGCCGCGTAGTACACGGGAGCGGAGCCGGGACCCGGAGGGGCCGGCGGAGGAAGAGAAGACGGCCCGGCCGAGGGCGGCCGCGCGGGCGCCGCAGCGGTCCCGGTCTGCGGCAGCGTGTATCCGCACTTCGTGCAGAACAGAGCCCCCGGTTCTCCCAGAGTTCCGCAGTGAAGGCAGACCGTCACGACGAGGAAGTTGCGCGCAAAGTATATGGCCGTTGTTCCGGTTTACCGGCCGTTGGCTCCTCGTTGCGTGGCACTGGTCACCCGCGACTCCTCGCTCTACAGCGAGATCGCGGGAGCGCTGCGGGAGCGCAAGATCCCCTGCGTGAGCCTGCTTCCGGGCGATCGGATCCCGGACCGGGTGGCGGTGGTCATCACGACCCCGCGCGAGGCCCAGCTCGTCGGTCACGTGCGAGTGCTGCCCGTGCCCGAGGGAGGGGATCGTCACGCCCTCTGGGCCGCGGTGGGGGACGCGCTTATAGCACCGGCGGGCGCACCGGAGCTGATCGTGGGCGTCGATCCTGGCCCGCGCCCAGGATACGCGGTGATGAGCGGGAACGCCTTCGTCGGGGAAGGCGTGCTGGAGTCACCCGAGGCGAGCGTACGCTTTGCGGATCACCTGCGTCACCGCTTCCCCTCTCGTTCCATCCGGTACCGCGTGGGCTCCGGCGACCCGCCCTCGCGCAACCGTATCGTGAACGGGCTTCTCGAGCGACGGCGTCGTGTGGAGCTTGTCGACGAGCAGGGGACTACCCCGCGGGGCCACCGCCGGCCGCGTGACATGCTCGCGGCCCGACGGATCGCGATGACCGAGGGCCGGGATGTCTGCGCCCCGATCCCGACGACGGTCACGGAGGGGGAGGTCGCCAACCTCCAGCGACTGAGTCGCATCGGGAGTGGCGGCCGGATCACGATCCCTCGCTCGGTGGCCCACCGCGTCCTCCGGGGAGAACTGACCCTTTCGGAAGCGCTGGCCGCCTCCACCCGGAGTGACCGGCCCGCTTCGCCACCCCCCCGGGGAGAGATGTCCTCCCCGCGCGAACTCCTTTAACGCCTCGCCGCTGGTTGGTTCTCGTGCCGATTCCCCCGGAGGTACGGACCCGGCTACGTCGGATCGCGCTCGAGAACGCCATCGAGCACGGCGACCTTCCGCGCTCGGGCCCGGTGGTGGCGCGCCTGCTCAGCCAGGATGCATCGCTGAGATCGAGCGCGAGCGAGGTTCGCGCGGAGGCGGATAGGGTCGTCGCCGAGATCGGGGCGCTGGACGCGCGCGCCCGTGCCGATGCTCTGGCCGCGCTCGGAGGACCCGAGGCTCGCGCGCCTCGCGCGGCATCGGCGGATCACGGCGCGGAGTTTCCGGACCTGCCGGGTGCCCGCTCCGGGGAGGTGGTGCTCCGTCTTGCCCCCTTCCCGAGCGGTGCGCTTCACATCGGACACGCCCGGATGATCTACGCGAACGATCACTATCGGAAGCAGTACGCGGGCCGGCTTCTCCTGGTCTTCGACGACACCCCTGGTTCCGAAGAGAAGAAGGTGGAGTCCGAGTTCTACGACATCATCCGTGGGGACCTCGACCTCGCCCAAGTCCGCCCGGATGCGGTCTACTACAAGTCCGATCGAGTGGGTGCGTTCTATCCGTGGGCCCTGAGGACGATCGAGGCCGGGGGAGCGTATGTCTGCCATTGTCCGGCCGACCTCCTTCGAGCGAATCGCGCGGCGGGTCGCGCCTGCGCAGAGCGTGACCAGGCCGTCCAAGAAACGATGCGGGAGTGGAACCGGATGCTCGCCGGCGAGTATGCGGTCGGGTCGGCGGTCCTGCGTCTGCGCACGGACATGCAGGACCCCGACCCGGCGTTCCGCGACCGGATCCTCTTCCGGCTCAGCAACCTCGACCACCCGCGCGTGGGCCACCGCTACCGCGTCTGGCCGATGCTGGAATTCTCCTGGGCCGTAGACGACCTCGAGCTCGGCATCACTCACGTGCTCCGCGGCAAGGATCTCGTCATCGAGGACCGGATGGAGAGGTTCCTGTGGGACCTGTGGAAGGTGAAGGGTCCGGAGTTCGTGCACTGGGGCATCCTTCGGATCCGCGAGGCCAAGGTCGCCAAGAGCAAGGCCTACCGCGAGGTGAAGAGCGGCGTCTTCGACGGATGGGACGACCCGAGGACATGGTCCCTGCGCTCGCTCGATCGCCGCGGGATCACGTCCGAGGCCGTCCGGGCCTTCATCCTGTCCTTCGGGATGTCACTCTCCGACATCGAGGTCCCTGCCGAGTCCCTCTACTCCGAGAACCGCAAGCTGATCGACGCGACGACGATGCGCCGCTCGTTCGTCGCGGATCCGGTCGAGGTCACCGTGAGCGGGTGGCCCGCCGGAATCGAGAGCGCCGAACTACCCAACCATCCGGACCGTCCGGAGCTCGGTACACGGACCGTGCCCGCCGGTCCCCGCTTCTACCTCGCACGTAAGGACGTCGGAGCGCATGCCGGCGAGGAGGTTCGATTGAAGGATCTCGCTAACATCCGGCTCCCGCCGGATATTCCCGAGTCGTCCGGTCGGCTCTCCGCCGAGTTCACGTCCCGGGAGAACAAGCGCATTCCCCGGCTGCAGTGGGTCGGGGCGACGAACGCGGTCCCCGTCGACCTCCTCGGAATCGAGGGTGAGCATACGAGGGGAATGGGCGAAGCGGCCCTCCGGTCCGCCACCCCACGCCAGCGCTTCCAGTTCGAGCGCGTTGGGTTCGTCCGGCTCGACCGGGGGTATGCCCCCCCCGATTTGCCGGTCCGCGTGGTCTACGGCCATCCGTAGGGGACTCCGCAGTTCTAATGGAGGACCGACCGTCTACCGCCAACACGATGCGCTATTCCCACACGTCGATCACGGTTCGCTCGATCGACGATAGCCTCCGGTTCTACACCGAGGTTCTGGGGCTCGAGCCCGCGGGACGCCGCCGGATCGAGGAAAACCGCGCGGAGATCGCGTTCGTGCGCGATCCTTCGACCGGCGCACGGATCGAGCTCACGCACTGGGACGGGAAGGACCGCATCGAACCGGGGGAGCAGCTCGACCACATCGCCTTCGAGGTCCAGGATCTCGATGCGGTTCTCGCTCGCGCGAAAGAACGGGGTGCCCGGGTGGGCAAGGAACCGTACCGTCTCCAGGGACGGACGAGCCGGATCGCATTCCTGATCGACCCGGATGAGGTGTGGATCGAGCTGATCGAGCCCGCCCACGCCCCGGCGTAGCGTGACCGTGGCCGAGGCAGCGAGGACCGCACCCCCCGAGGTGTCAGCCGTTCTCGGGGCGACGTTCTTCGTTCGATTCGCCTTCGGGATCACGACGGCGGTCTTCGCGAGCTATCTCGCGGGCTACGATACGGGACTCCAACCGACCGAGATCGGGGTCATCGGTCTTGTCACGGCCCTGGCGAGCGTCGCGGAGTTCTCCACCGTCGTCTTCTCGGGGTTGGCGGCCGACCGCTGGGGGCGGTGGCCGGTCCTTGGGATCGGTATGGTCGTTGCCGCTGCGACGACCTTGGGGTTCACGGTGACGCGCTCGCCGATCGCGCTCGGTGCGCTCAACTTCGGTTTCGGCGTCGCGAGCGGTGCGATCCTCGCGGCGAGCCTCGCGGTCGTCGCCGACGACGCTCCCCGGCACCGGCGCGGCCACGAGATGGGGCGCTTTGACGCGGTCAACCTCGCCGGGTGGATCGTAGGCTTCGCGGTGGGGTTTGCCGCTCTCGGCCTCCTTCCGAACCCGCAGCTCTTTTGGGTCTTCCCGATCGGAACGGGGCTCCTCGTCGTCGCGATCGTGTTCGCCGCGCTCCGGCTGCATACCGCCCCGTGGCGCGCGCGATCCGGAACCAGCCCGGGCCCCTGGAAAGATGTGGGTGTGTTCTTCGCGAACTCGGACGTAAGCGCCGCCCGGATCCGGCGGCAGATCGCCGTCGTGATCGCGCCGTGGTTGGTGATCTATATGCTCATCGGGACCGTACTCGTATTCCTCGCGAGTTCGGCCGGGAGCGTCGGGATCTCTCCGCTCTATCTGGCGGTGGGGATCGCGGCCGGAGGGCTCGCCCTGACCGTGACCCAACCAGCGTTCGGGACGCTCGCGGATCGATTTGGGACAACCCGCCTGATGGTGGTCGGCACCGCCGGCTTCGTCGCCGTCCTGGCCGGCGCGGGGGTGATCACGACGTATGGCCTGTCCGCCCTCGGGATCGCGGTGACCGCGGTAGGCGCCATCCTGGCGCTCGGGTACGGCCCGGCGGCTCTGGCAGCGCTCGCCGAGCTGACCCGGGCGACATCCCGGGCCACCACGATGGCGGTCTACACGCTTGCCATCTCGCTCGGAATGACCATCGGGCTGGTCGCCTCGACCCAGCTCTACAGCGCCTTCGGCGCGCACGGGCTCGACGTGTTCTTCGCTTTGCTCGCGGCCGCGCTCATCGCTCTCGTGGTGGCGCGCGGGCTCGAGGCTTCGGCCCCTACGACTCGGGCTCTATGATGATGTGGCGGATCGCCGGGAACTCGGCGCGCAATGCCGCCGAGATCATGTCGATCTCTCTCTCGACTTGATCGGTCGTAAGTCCGTCGATGAAGTTGACCCTCAGCGCGATCAGCGCGTCGTCGGGCCCGAGCATCATCGACTGAAGGGAGCGTACCCCACGGAGACGCGGATCTCGCTCGACGAATCCGAGGATCCGTCGGGCGATCTGCGGTGGGATCGACTTGCCGATCAGGAGCTCCCGGCTCTCGGCGCTGATCACGAAGCCACCGGCAATGAGAAGGCCGCCGACCACACAGGCCGCGATGCCGTCGGCGATGTTCACGTGCCATATCGCGACGAGGCCGATCCCGGCAAACGCGACCGTGCTCGCGCCGATCGACACGATGTCCTGGAAGAAGATCGTCTTGACGCCCAAGTGAGCGCTCTCCATGAGGCTCTGGACGGTTTCCCGGGCCTGCCGTAGCTCGTAGAGCGCGACCACGATGCCGCCGACGCTGGCCGCGAGAGAGATCCCGACGACCACGACGCCGCCGAACGGATCGGATATCGCCGTTGGGTTGTAGACGCGCTCGAGTCCGGTCACGAGCACGACCAAGCCCGCAATGGTGAACGCGATGAACGACGCCATGAACGCCCAGAAGAAGCGTTCCTTCCCGAAACCGAACGGATGGTCCGCGGTCGGCGCCCGCTGGGAGGCGTAGAACCCCCAAAGAATGAGGCACGCACCGATGAGGTCGGTAATCGAGTAGATCGCCTGGGACAGTACCGCCCGGCTCCCACTCGGAACCGCCACCAGGATGTTGATCGCGAACAGCACGGCGTTGATCGCCATGGTCGCGACGATGACGACCTGTGGACGCATCTGGGGACGAAGTCACCTCGAGAGCGTGAAACGAGAACACGTGCCGTGCCTTAGATGCTTGCCCGAGCCCCTTCTCCGCCCGGCCCGGGTCCCTCGCCCGGCCCCCGGTCGGAGGAGGGACTAACCGTTAAATCGCGGCTCCGGCTTCGATAAGCTGGTTCTCTCATGTCCGAAAGTTCCTCTTCGACCCACACTAGTCCGCACCCGGCCGCACCCCCCGCGAAGACCCCTCCGCGCGCTCCTCTGCGCCCTCGCTTGTCGGAGATGGGGCTCTCGCTGGGGAAGTACGCCCGGCTCAAGCGCATGCTCTATACGCACGGTCCGGGCGGGGGCACCCTGCTCGCGTTGCCGATCGATCAAGGGCTTGAGCATGGTCCGGTCGACTTTTTTGACAACCCCGCGGCGCAAGATCCGAACTACCAGTTCGAGCTTGCGCGCGACGGCCGATTCAGCGCGATTGCGTTGCACGTCGGGCTCGCCGAGAAGTACTTCGGGGAGTACGCCGGTGAGGTTCCGCTCATTCTGAAGATCAACGGGAAGACGAGCATCCCGCCGGATGCGGAAGCGTTCAGCCCGCTCACGGGAACCGTCGAGGACGCCGTCCGCCTTGGCGCGGACGCGGTGGGCTACACCGTCTACGTCGGATCGCCCGCGCAGGACCGAGACTTTCGGCAATTCCAGGAGGTGCGCGCCGAGGCCGACCGCCTCGGGATGCCGATGATCGTCTGGGCCTATCCTCGGGGCGAGTTCGTCGCGAAAAAGGGGGGCAAGGAGAGCCTCTACGCCGTCGACTACGCCGCTCGGGTCGCCCTCGAGCTCGGCGCGGACGTCGTGAAGGTGAACTACCCGGTCCGTTCCGAGAAGGACGTCGATTCGCCGCCGCCCTACAACCACCTCGACCTTACCCCCGACCAAGCCTTCCACAAAGTCGTCCAGAGCGCGGGTCGAGCGATGGTGCTCGTTTCGGGCGGGGCGAAGATCTCGGATGCCGATCTCTTGCACAAGGTCCGCTCCTCGCTGGACGCCGGCGCGACCGGGATCATCTTCGGTCGCAACATGTGGCAGCGACCCCGCAACGAAGCGCTCGTCCTCGCCCGTGAGCTCCATGCGATCTTCCGGGACTACGCTCAACCCCCGTAGGGACCACTCGTTCCCACTGTGGGTGGAGATCCGCGGGGACGATCACCCGAAGGCGTGCACGGGTCGCCGACTTCTGGCTCGTGGGATCGTCCGGCGATCACCCCCCCCTCCTCCCGGTCCTCCCCTCGTTCTCGATCCGTACGCGCCCATCGTGCTCTCGGCCCAGGACCGGCGGTACGCAGAACGGCACGGGTTCCTAGTCGTGGACTGTTCGTGGAACCGACTGTCGGACCGAGGATCGCTTGGTGGGACCACGATTCCGCCGGGCCTCCACCGCCGGCTACCTTTTCTATTGGCCACGAACCCTCAGCACTTCGGACATGTCGGGCAACTGAACACGGCGGAGGCCTTCGCTGCCGCTTTGGCCGTGTCCGGCCAGGAAGCAGAGGCTCGGAAATTGCTGGACGCGTTCCACGGGAGCACGGCGTTCTTCCACGTGAATGAGTCTCGTCTTCGACGCTATCGCGGCGCGAAGACGTCCCGCGAGATGCTCGCGGCCGAGAGAGCCGAGTTCTCAACCGTAGGCTAACCTACCCCCGAAACGCCCGGCGCGAGAGGGGCACCGGCGTACATTGGGATATAGGCCTATTGCTCACACTATATTAGTTAGGGGTAAACTATATTCTTTATTCAATTACTATAAATTTGCTTGATCGGTCGCCATGGGCGATGATGGCAGCGCAAGGACCGGGTCGAGTCTCGGGGGGAGTGCGGGATCGCAATCTGCCTCGTAGACGGTCCGTTTCTCCCCGGCTGATCCGGCTGGACTCGGACACACCCGCAGAACATGTTTTCCGGGAGTTGGTCGCAGCGTACGTCTCGGCCGCCCCAAGGATCGTCATTCGCCAAGAGGGAGGGATCCGAAGCAGCATCCGAGACGTGGTCTCGTCCTTCCGGGAGCGGTTCGGAGCCCGGACCCGGCTCGATGATGAGCACGGCGACCTCGTGCTCTATGGTCTCGACCCGGAGAGCCCGCCACGCCTGCCCCAACTCAGCTTCCGCCTGGGCGAATGCGTGCTCGAACTCCTGCGGGATGCCGGGCTCGGGACCGCTTCGACCGCCCGGGAAGAAGACTGGGACGAGCGCGACAACGTCGTGGACGCTCTTGCCTGGGAGGTGCAGCGGAGGGTCACTCAGGCTTGGCGGAATCCTCGAGAATATGGTCATCGCGAAAGGATCAACCCGATCCGATGGCTCGAAGCGTCGCGGGCTCTCGAGCGGATCGGGGACCATGCGGTGCTCATCGCGATCCACGGCGCCCGCTGGAGAGAGACCGAACCCGCCGAAGCGGAGCGCCGCCTCCTGACCGAATTCCATCACCAGGCCTCGGACTACGTAGACGGCGCGTTGGTCCTGCTGGTCGATCCTCGAGTCGGTAGCGCAAACGCCGCGCTGGATCTCGGGGTCGCTCTGCGGGAGACGGGACGAACACTAGTAGATCGCTTAATCGCAGCGCGGTCCGCCAACCCTCCGCCCCCCTTGGCGGCAGTCTCGCTGGGCTGGGTATTGCACTCTCTCGATCGCATCGTGGCCTATGGCATGGACCTCGCCGAGATCGCTCTCGACTCCGCGCAACCTGCGCGCCCTTCATTGCACGGTCCTCCCAGCGAGGACGATACAGGAGGCAACGAAAGCCATGAGTGAGAGTTCGGGGAGCGCGACCATGACGAATGACAGTATTGTGCAAGGGGCACCGATGCGCCATCGAGGCGGTCGTAGGATCGGCCTGGGCGTGACCATCGCGGTCGCGGTGATCCTGCTCGCGGCCGGGCTGGGAGGGGGCTACGTTCTCGGCGGTAGCCACGGCGCCTCTTCGGGAGCGACGAAGTACACCTTGTTGGAAACGGGGTCCACGCTGATCTTCCCCTACATGAACATACTCGGCCCCAAGTTTACGTCCCTCTACCCGAACATCCAGATCTCCCCGCAAGCAACCGGTAGCGGTACCGGGATCAGTTCGGCCGAAGCGGGCACGGTCGACTTGGGTGGAACGGACGCGTATCTGCTCCCCAGTGTCGCGGCCAACTACAGTTTGATCAACGTACCTATCGCGATATCGGCCCAGCTGGCGGTCTACAACATCCCGGGGATCACGACCCACTTGAACCTCAACGGGACGGTCCTTTCAATGATCTACTCGGAGAAGATCACGAAGTGGAATGACCCTCTGATCCAAGCCGCGAACCCCGGCGTCGCTCTCCCGGACCAGACGATCGTGCCTCTCCACCGTTCCGACGGAAGCGGGGACACGTTCATGTGGACCAGCATGATGTACATGTCTTGGTCGGGTTGGACCGGCGGCTATGGGACCACGTACTCGTGGATGGCCAACCAGAAGGGGTACGAGGGAAACGCCGGCATGGTTTCCGGGCTAGAATCGACCCCGTACGGTCTCGCCTACATTGGTATCAGCTACCTCTCGGAAATCCAAGCGGACTCGAGCCTTCAGTACGCAGCGTTGGGTGACGAAGCGGCGATCGTAAACGGTACCAACCCCGCGAACTACGTCCTACCCTCGGCCCAGAACATCAGCGAGGACGCGAACCTGGCTCTGAAGAACCTCCAGCCTCCCAGCGTAGCGATCAGCCTCATACTCGGCGGAGTCCCGGGTGCGACCGACCTCAAGCTCGGCGCCGGCGGAACACTACCGACCGCCCAGTATCCGACGCCCTACCCCGACACCAACCTCGAGTACATCCTGATCTCGACGCACCCCGCGAACCCCAGCAAGCAAACCTGGGTGGTCAACTTCTTGGAGTGGGCCATGACGTTCGGGGCATCCTACGCGACCCAGGTGAACTTCCTTCCGTTGACACCGACCGTGGTGGGCTACAACATCCAGGCCCTCGGCGGGGTGAACGTCAGCGCGTAGGGGAGGCCTCGACCCTTGGACCCGCCGACCGGAGATCAACCTGTTCCCGGCGGAGAGGGCGCGAGCGCCGCGCCCTTCTCCGCTCTTCCCACTCCCCGCTCCATCACGTGGCGGGCCTGGCTGGGAAGCCCGATTGCTCTGCTTCCGCTCGCTCTCGTTGCGGCGATCGTGATTGTTCTCCTCTACGCTTCGGAACTGAAGAACTTCGGTTGGTCGTTCTGGAGCTTCAACTACCTCTTCGACCCGCTCACCGACTCGGGGTCGTTCGGGGTCGGGATTTTCGCAGCCGGAAGCGCGATCACCGCCACCCTGGCATTGATCCTTGCGGGCCTGCTCAGCCTCGCCATCGCGATCTCCCTGACCGTCTATCTTCCCCCGATTGCGAGCCGCCCGCTGACCATTCTCACCAATCTGCTCGCGGGAATCCCCAGCGTGGTCTACGGCATCTGGGGGTACGTCATCTTGGCGCCGTACTTCGGATCCACCCTCGAGCCCACGCTCCAGAACGTCATCGGATTCATCCCGGGGTTCGGCGGAACCCGAGTGGATACCGCCGGCGGAACGGGGCTCCTACTTGCCATCTTCATCCTGACGATCATGGTGATCCCTCTGACCACCGCGATCATGCGGGAGTCGCTTCGCAACGTTCCTAGGGACTTGGTCGAAGCGGGCCTGGCCCTGGGTGCCACTCAGTGGGAAGTGACCCGCCAAGTTCGTCTGAAGGTTGCGCGCGGCGGGCTCTGGGGGGCTCTGTTCCTCGGGTTCGGTCGGGCCATCGGAGAGGCGGTCGCGGTCGCGATGGTCATCGGGGCCTCGATCCAAATCCCATCGACCATCTATGGGGGATCCACAACGATTGCCTCCTTCATTTTTTATCAGCTCGATAGCGCGTTCACCTATCCGTCGCTTCTCCAGGCACTCGTCGAGTACGCCCTAATCCTCCTCGCCATCGCGGTGATCGTGAACGTCGTGGGGCAGCGAGCGACCCACTCCGACACGATCGCTGCGGCCACGGGAGGGGTCTGAACCCAATGGTCGCTGCTCCCGACGCGGACCATTCGTTGCTGAACCCAACGGGGCACGTGCGCCGCCGCCTCGCGCTCGACCGCGCGGTGCGCTGGCTCCTCCTCCTCGCCTTTGCAGCCGTTCTCTTCCCTCTCCTCGACATGGTCTACTGGATCTCCGCGCGGGCGGTCCCGGCATTCACTTGGGGGACTTTCACCGAGAATCAGGTGGGCTTGGGCGGAGGCCTGCATGCGATGATCATCGGAACGCTGTTCCTCATCGGGATCGCGACCGCCTTTGCGGTGGGTATCGGGGTCGTTTCAGGGATGTACACGGCGGAGTACGCGCCTCCGGCGGTGGCCCACTCGGCCCGGGTCATCGGCAACGTCCTGGCCGGAGTTCCGGCGATCGTGATCGGATACTTCGGGTACTACGCTCTCGTGCTTTACACCCACTGGGGGTACAACTCGCTCGCCGGAGGGATCGCCCTCGGCGTGTTCATGGTTCCGTTCGTCTTCCGGACGACGGACATCGGTTTCGCCGCCGTTCCCCGGGCCCAACGCGAAGCGACGCTGGCTCTCGGAGCGCGGCGGTCCCAGTACTTGGCGCGGGTAGCGTTTCCGATCGCGTTGCCCACCATGCTGTCCGGCGTTTTCCTGGCGATGGCGATCGGCCTGGGCGAGACCGCTCCGCTGATCTATACGGCCGGCTGGAGCTCCTCCACGGTCACCGGCCTTCTCCAGCCGACCAGCTACCTGACCGGGGCCATCTGGAACTTCTACGACTTCCCCAGCACCGAGGGCTCGTTCCTGACCCTCGCGTTCCAGGCCGCCTTCCTGCTGATCGTGATTTCGCTCACGGTCAACATCGCCATTCAGGTCATCGCGGACCGTTACCGCCGCCGCTTGAGGGGGTTGTTCCAGTGACCGATACGGTACCGGTGGGGCCCCCCATCATCGAAGTGCGGAACTTGAAGGTCGGGGCGTCCGAGCGCACCATCTTGGACGACGTTACGCTCGATGTGTTCGACCGTCAGGTGACGGCGGTCATTGGGCCTTCGGGTTCCGGCAAGACGACCTTCATACGCACGCTCAACCGAATGGTCGAGACGACCCCGGGCCTGCGCGTGGAAGGATCTATCCGCTATCAGGGGCAGGACATCCACGATCCGCGCGTGAACCCCGTGCTCCTGCGCCAACGCATCGGGATGGTGTTCCAGCGGCCGGCCGTGTTTCCTATGTCCATCTACAACAACGTCGTGTTCGGTCTGCGCCTCAACGGTACTGACCCGAGCGAGTTCGATCGAATCGTCGGCCATTCCCTAGAGCGGGCGGGGCTGCTCAAGGAACTTCAGGGAAACCTCGATCGCCCAGCGTTCGAACTTTCGGGGGGGCAGCAGCAGCGCCTATGTATCGCGCGCGCGCTCGCGGTCAAGCCCCGCGTCCTTTTGATGGACGAACCCACCGGTAGCCTCGACCCGATCTCGACGCAACGGGTCGAGGAGACCGTCGAGGAGCTCCGGCGTGAAATCGCCATCGTCATCGTGACCCATAGCATTGCCCAGGCGGCCCGTGTTTCCGACCGGACCGCATACTTCTACCAAGGCCGTCTTGTGGAAGTCGCCCCCACCGAAGTGCTGTTCGAGCGACCCACTCAGAAGCTCACCGAGGAGTACATCACCGGGAGATTTGGATGAGCGGAACACCACCGGCCAGCCGCGACGCCGCGCGAGGATACGACCGAGAGATCGGCCGGCTCAAGTCCGATGCCGTCGAGATGGGACACTGGGCACTGGCGATGGTCCACGATGGGTGGACCGCGTTCCAGCGGTCCGATCTGAAGCTGGCGCAAGCCGTGCTGGATCGGGATACGCGCCTATCCAAGTACGAGGAGGACATCGAGCACGAGACCATCTCGTTCCTTCTCCTCCGTAAACCGGCGGGAGGCGATCTGCGGACTGCGGTCGGCCTTCTCAAAGCGACGACGTACCTGGATCGCATCGGCCGACTCGGATTCGACATCGCGCGGATCACGACCCCCGAGGTCCGATCGGATCTCCCCGAGCTGAGAGACCACTTACAGAACATGGACATCCTCGCGGAGTCCCAAGTGGCTCTCGTTCTCGACGCGCTCGAGCACGACAAGATCGAAGTCGCCCGCTCGCTGTTCGACCGCGACGACGAGATCGACCGGATGCACCGTGAGACCAATCGCATTGCGGTCCGCCAGCTCCTGTTCGACCCTCTTTCGGGCCAGCGCACGAGCAACGAGATCCTGATCGCGCGGCACTTCGAGCGGATCGCGGACAACGCCTGCCGCATCGCCGAGAAGGTGATCTATGGCCTCACCGGACAACGGCCCAGCGAGTACCTGCCCCGCCACCCGTACCTTCCGTACGTGCTCGAGCCGCCTCCCGGGGACGGCGGCCGTGGGGAGGGGGGATCGCCGCCGATGCCTCCCGATCGATCGGCTTAGGCGCGATCCCAGGGTGCGTTGTTGCGCGCGGACGGTTTCCCTACCGGCGCTGCCGGCACGTCCTCCAGGGCGAGATCCACGACCGACGAGACTGCGCGGTCGAGCGGGAGCCGAGCCAGGATCACCCCTCCATAGCGCTGGTAGTAGCGCGTGGTGTGAAGCGTGAGACAGCGGCCATCGTAGATCGGGCGTCGCGTCAAGTCCGGGTCGTGTCCGCGAACCAACACCGTGAGGCCCGCCTTCGCGAGGAAGTCGAGGGTATCCGACTCATGGAAAGGGGGGGCCACTCCGCGGCGGTTGCGGCTCGCCGCGCAGTCCGCCCATGCGATCTCGGCGAGGCGAGCCCGATCCGTCGGGTCGATGGCCCTCGTCCAAGGCTCCGGCCAGGGAGGTCGCGGGAAGCCGGCGTGCGCGAGGTACGCGCCGGACCGGCTCGTGGCGGCGATCGGGCCTCGGTTCAGGAGACGGGAAATCCGTTCGGCGCGAAGCGGAGAAGGACCCCAGGCGGCCTCCACTTCGTCCTCGAAGGTACGGGGAGCGACCGGCAGGGAGTTCGTCGTCTCGTGGTTGCCGCGGATTAGAACGACGCGCGGAGCGTACGTCGCGGCGACCTGGAGCAAGTAGAGTGCGTTAAGAACCGAGCCGTTCGGACAATCGGCCGGGGTCCGATCGACGTAGTCCCCCAACCCGACCAGCGCCGTCGACGAGCCGGTGAGGAAGGTTCGGACCACACTCATCGTACTGCGCCAATCCCCGTGCGTGTCCCCGAAGAGGATCGCCTCTCTCGCGCCCGTGTCCACGAGATCGACCCAGGCGCGTGTCGTCGGGACCGTGGACTCCAGTTGGTCGAGGAGCCGGTCCACCTCGGCCGCGGGAAGCCGTTGGAGCTGCGTGGGGTCGAGCACGATGGGCCGGGGCGTGGCCGCGGAGGCAGCGGCCATGCGCTAGCTCCGGGTGGATGCGGGGGGCCGGAATTTCCGGCTCGAGGGATGGGAGCCGTCCGTCGGGCCGTTTGAACCGGCGTATGCCCTAGGCAACAGGGTCCTAAGCCCTGCCTCGAAGGCCCCGGACCGGCCGCGGTCCGGTTTGGCCGAGCTGGAGCACCCCCGCATCGTGAATTCTCGCTGTCCCGTAGAGTAGCCCCGGCAGGAATTTCGGTCCGCGGTGACGGTAGCGCGCGCGGCGTTCGAACCTGCGTCGCGAGATCCAGAGTCTCGCATGATTGGCCACTACACTACGGGGCTACGCGGCGGCCGAGCGGGGGTCGGTTCATAACGGTTCCGCGACCGTCCGCCTCGCGAGCCCGCGATTTTGCCGGCGGGAGCGCTACCCGATGGTCCGCGACCACTCGACACAAATACAGGATGGAGCGTCGCACCTTCGCCATGCCCAGCCCTGTTCTGCATGGAGGAGGGTCCGACCGTGCGCTCAACTGCGGTCACTGCCGAACCGACGAGCACGTCGGCCCCTTCGGGGCCGGGCTCGACGGGTTCGCGCGGTTCGCCCACCTCCGCTGATTGGTCCCGCTCGGCCCGCCGGGCCGTGCTGGTGTACGCGGCGATCGCCGCCGTGGTGATCCCGGCGAGCGCCATCACGTTCGGGGTCGGTGGCAGCTCCTTTCTGAACGATCTACCGGTCGCCGCTCTCGACCTGGGCTACTCGTTCACTCGGATGGTCGCCGCATACGCGATGAGCCTCGGCTTCGCGCTCGCCTACGGCTACTACGCGGCGACCCGTCGACCGGCGGAGCGCGTGATGATTCCGGTACTAGACATCCTACAATCCATCCCGATCCTCGGGTTCTTTCCCGTGGCCATCGCCGTCTTCATCGTGATCTTTGATCAAAGTGGCATCAGCTGGCTCGGCCCGAATTTCGCGAGCGTCTTCCTGATCTTCACGTCGATGAGCTGGAACATGGTCTTCGGCGTTTACGAGTCGCTGAAGTCGATCCCCACCGATCTACGGGAAGCCGCAGATTCCTTCGGCTCGAGTGGCCTGCAGCGGGTGCGACGCCTCCTGTACCCCGCGACGGTCAACCGCCTTGTCTACAACTCGATCCTGTCGTGGACCGGAGGCTGGTTTTTCCTCGTCGAGGCCGAGATCTTCACGACGGGGACCAGTTCGGTCGCCCTCAAGGGGATCGGGAGCTACCTTTCCTACGCCGCGGGCGACGGCAACGCCACGGCGTTCACCGTGGGGATCGTCGTTCTGATCACGCTGATCGCTGTCATGGACTTCGCTCTTTGGCGGCCCCTCGGCCGGATCGCCGAGCGCTACCGCTACGACCAGGCCCCCAGTGGGGAGGGCGGGGAGACGGTCGGGGAACGGCTGGTCCGCATGCGTCGTGCGGCGGAGTACGTTACACGCGGGGTTCGCGTCGGAGTGAGCCGCATCAGCACCCCTCTCACCCGGCTCGCGGCATACACGGGCCGGGGGCGAGTCCCCCTTCGAGCGCGCACGCGCCTACGCAACGCCCTCGGATGGACCGCCATCGGCGCGATCGTCGCCCTCGCCGGCTTCATGCTGTATGAGATCGGGGTCGGCGTCTACGGCGTCTTTCGCAACGGCATCGTGCCGAGCGTGCAGGCCCAGATGATCCAACTTCCGCTCGCGATGGGCGCATCGGCGTTGCGGCTCCTCGCCGCTTTCGCGATCTGCATCGCGATCGCTCTTCCGCTCGCGCTCGTCCTCACGCGCCCGTCCCGCGGCGCGCACGCGGGACTCCCGATCATCGAGGTCATCGCGTCGATACCGGCGACCGCCTTCTTCCCGATCATTATCTTCGATCTCGTGCCGTACATCACGGCCGAGGGAGCGGCGGTTCTGATGCTCCTGACCGGCATGATCTGGTACTTCTTTTTCAACCTCCTTGCGGGGTTGCGGAGCGTCCCGCCGGACCTGCAAGAAGCGGCGCGCTCGTTCGGGCTCGACCAACGTCAGACGCTCCGACGGGTCCTGCTTCCCGGCGCGTTCGCCGCGATCGTGACCGGGGCGATCACCGCGTTCGGTGGCGGATGGAACACCCTGATCGTCGCGGAGTACCTGAGTCTCAACGGGCGTACGTTCGAGCTCTTCGGGGTGGGGGCGTACATCGACATCGGCTACTACGAGCCGAACGGGCTACCTCTGCTGGTCGCGGCCCTGTTCACGCTGGTCGTCACCGTCGTCGTCATCAACGAAGTGATATGGAAACCCTTGTATCGCAAAGCGACGACGAAGTATCGGTACGACTGATGGGATCCACGGAGGCGAACGATGGTGCTGATCGAGCTGGACCGCGTGGGGAAGAGCTTCGCCGGTCGCCACGGCCAGATGGTCATCATGCAGGACATCTCGTTCCAGGTCAACGATGCGGAGTTCGTCTCCATCGTCGGGCCTTCCGGCTGTGGGAAGTCCACCCTGCTTCGGCTCATCCAGGGACTCGATCGGCCCACCGAAGGTGAGATTCGCTTCCGAGGGGAGCCCGTCCGTACGGTGTGCCTCGGGATGGCGATGGTCTTCCAGAACTTCGCCCTCTACCCGTGGCTCACGGTTCGCGAGAACGTGGGCTTCGGGCTGGAGGCCCTGCACAAGCCGCCGGAGCAGATCCGCGCCACGGTCGATCGATACATCTCGGTCACCGGTCTCGTAGGGTTCGAGGAGGCGTATCCCCGGGAGCTTTCGGGGGGCATGCGACAGCGCGTGGGTCTCGCCCGCGCCCTGGCCGTCGACCCCACGATCCTGCTCATGGACGAACCGTTCAGCGCGCTCGACGCGCTGACGGCCGAGGGGCTTCGCGAGGAGGTCCTCCAGCTGTGGCAGGACCCGGCGCTCCCTCCCGAAGGGGTTCTTCTGGTCACCCATAACATCGAGGAGGCGATCTCCCTCTCGGACCGAGTGATCGTCCTCTCCCGACGGCCGGCCCGAATCCTCGAGGACGTGAAGGTCGACCTACCGCGGCCCCGCGACCGGAAGTCGGATGCCTTCTACCAGCTGACGGACCACGTGTACTCCCTGATCACGGAGGGGGTACAGGTAAAACCGAGCCCTCCCGGCGGCGCATCCACATAAGCATGTCCCTAGCTGCGGACAACGTACTTTAACCCGTCCCGACCTATCCTTGCTGAGGTATAGCAACCCGAATGCCGACGATCGTTCCCAAAAGCTCCGTGTCCGAGGTGACCGGTTTGGTGGTCCTCTTGGACGCTCACAAGGGCTCCGAGGACATCGCGCGGCTCGCCGACGATCTCGACCTTGAGATTGATGAGATACTGCCGTCCGTCGACTACGCCGAAGTGCTCGACCTGCTGACGGTCGAGGACGGGAGGGCGACGCTGACCGAAGCCGGGCGGCGCTTCCTGAAATCCACGATCCGAGGGCGAAAGTCCATCATCCGCGACCAGCTGAGCCGGACCACGCTCTTTCGTACCCTCCTGCGCGCGCTCGAGAGCGCGCCGGAACGCACCCTCGGTGAGGACGATGTCGTGCGCCTGATCGAGTTCACGTCGGCCCCGTCGGACGAGGTACTTCAGAACATCCTGAACTGGGGCCGGTACGCCGAGCTCTTCCGCTACGACGCCGACGAACGGACCGTCACCGCGATCCGCCACCTGCCTCCGCGGCAGCCTCCGGCCTCCGGGAAAGCTCCCCCCGACGCTCGGTCGTCTCGAGGGCTAGCCGACCCACCGCGTGCCGCCGCTCGCCCGACCGGTCCTGAGGAGAAGTCCGCTCCCCTAGCCTCCGCGATCGCCTGAACCCCGTAGTTACGTCCCCTTCCGCGAAAGGATTAGTGGGCCTGCGCACTGGGCCCGTCATGACCGACCCCCTCCACATTCTGGGAGTCTCCGGAAGCCTGCGGCGCGCGTCTACGAACACGGGACTGCTGCGCGCCGCCGGGACCTTGCTCCCTCCCGTGGTGACGTTCGAGATTGCGGACATCAGCAAGATCCCTCCCTTCAATCAGGACCTGGAGAACGAGCTCCCCGCGCCGGTGCGAGAGTTCAAGGATAAGGTTCGGCACGCCGACGGTATCCTTTTCGCGGTCGCCGAGTACAACTACTCCGTATCGGGCGTGCTCAAGAACGCCATCGACTGGGCGTCCCGCCCCCCCGCCGACAACGTCTGGGCCGGCAAGCCCGCCGCGATCGTCAGCTCTTCGGTCGGGATCCTCGGAGGAAGTCGCGCACAGTACCACCTACGACAGTCGTTCGTCTTCCTCGGGATCCGGCCGGTCACCAAGCCCGAGGTCTTCGTGACGTTCAACACGAACAAGTTCGACTCCGTGGGCGATCTCACCGACCCCGAGGCGAAGAAATTCCTCGAAGCCCTCGTCATCGAGTTGGTTCGGTTGACGCGCGAGGTCCGGGCGACCGCCCGGCTCGCCGCCGCTCCCTGATCGGGCTCACGGTGCGAGCGCGTAGGTCCTTCGCCGGCGGACCGCTCGCCGGTGAGCACGGCGATCCAACTCCACACCGATACCCGCGCCGGTGGGGACGTCGAGGGTTCCATCGGCGTTCAGTACGAACGGGCGTTCGAGGATCTCCTCGCGATAGTATCGGCGACTGGCCGAGATGTCCCCCGGCAGCGAGAAGACCGGGTGGGAGGCCAGGGCGACGCTGTGCGCCCTTCCGATCCCGCTCTCTAGCATGCCGCCCACCCACGCAACGGCCCCGCTGCGGGTCGCCCGCCGCGCGAGCGCGATCCCTTCGAGAGGCCCACCGACCCGCCCGGCCTTGACGTTCAGGCTCTGCACGGCGCGGAGCCGGATCGCCTCTTCGAGGCTGTCGGCGTCCACGACCGATTCATCCAGACAGACCCGGAAGGATGCGTTCCGGGCGAGGGCCGCGTGCGCGGCGAGCGCACGCTCGGGGAACGGCTGCTCCACTTGCCGGACCTCGTAGCGCTCGGCCCATGCCCGTATCGAAGTCACTGCGGTGGCAGGGTAGCCCTGGTTTGCGTCGACCCAGAGTTCGATGGCCGGGTAGGCTCGCCGGATCGCGGCCAGGGGCCGCGCGTCCCATCCGGGCATGACCTTGACCTTGATCCGATGGTATCCTTCCTCGAGGTAAGCGCCCACGCGACGGGCCAGCGCCGTCGGCGTCGACTGGATGCCGACGCTGACCCCCACCTCGATCCGACGGCGTCGGCCCCCCAGCCAGGAGGCGAGCGATCGCCGGCTCGCTCGAGCCTCTAGGTCGAGTGCCGCCTGCTCGATCGCGGACTTCGCCATCCGGTTCCCGCGAAAAGGCTGCATGAGCCTGCGGACCCCATCCACGC
Organism: Thermoplasmata archaeon; assembly: GCA_021844945.1. Taxonomy (GTDB): domain Archaea; phylum Thermoplasmatota; class Thermoplasmata; order Lutacidiplasmatales; family UBA184; genus Lutacidiplasma. Next base: position 69,788 of record JAKBSJ010000001.1, read on the forward strand.
TCATTGGCGGGTGGCGGCGCCAGCGCGGAACCACGTTCTCCTGAACGAACGCCCACGCACTGGCGGTCGACTCTTCATTGTAGAGCGGGTCGCGCGTCGCCACGCATTCGCCCCATCCGACGAGCCCCTCGGACGACGCTACCGATACCAGGAGGAACTGCCGACGAAGCTCGACCCCGAAGCTGGTCTCGAACGGTTCGACGAGGGGAAGTTCCAGTTGCTCTACGCAGAGCGAGCGATACCGCATGGGAAGGGGCGAGCCCGCGAAATGTAATCACGGAGCCGACGCGCTGGTCCGGCGCTGTTTTGCCCTAAACCATTAAACGGGACAGTCAGTGCCGAGCACGAGTTGGGCACGTAGATCAGCGGAAGATCGCTGCTTTCGCAAAGCAGAGGTCGGGGGTTCAAATCCCCCCGTGTCCACTCCCGATCAGCGTCGAATACGCCCCGCCAACGGGACTCAAGAGCAAAGCACGGGCAAGCCTCAGCGGAAGGTACCGCCAATTCGGCGTTCGGTTCCAAGCGGTTCCAGGAGCGGTCCCATGACTATACACGGTTCGATGAGCTGGGGTTCGAGGTCACGTCGGCGGTAAGCCCCCCCGCGGGAGTGTAGGGTCACGAAGGGGCTGAGGGCGGCGGTTCTCGCGCGGCTGACACATGCCGCAGCCCTCCGCCTCCTGTGTTGCCGAATCCACGGGATCCCCTTCGAGCTCGGTCCGGTCCGCTCGGTGTCTTACGTGGGCACACACGTCGCCGTCGGTCGATGCATGGTTCCCGAGCGAAGGCACTCGTAGCACGGGGCTCCTTCCGAACCGGTCAACGGTCCTCCGAATCCCTCCCCCGGCCTCGAGACTTCCCGGAATACCCCGATGCACTCCGGATCTCGGGATGAGCCCAAGCGGCCCTGAGCCTCGCAACTCCATGCCGGGGCTCAGGCGCTCTCGTTGTCACTTTATTATACTCCCTGTAGATTACTTGTATGGGAATCTGTGTGGAGCGAAGTAAAGTCGGTCGGCAGCAGCTCCTCCGGCTCGCCCGGGCCCAGGTCGTTACGACAAGAGAACTGGCCAATATCTTCGGAATCAGCCCACCCCATGCTGCCAAACTCGCCTTTGATCTCAAGAAGAAGGGTTTCCTTGCTCGGGTTAAGCGAGGAGTCTACGCCAGCGTCCCGCTCGACACAGACCCGAGAGGGTTCCATCCCGATCCCTTCCTCACCGCCCAAAAAGCGCTCGGAGAAGGCTACACCTTCAGCCACCAGAGCGCCCTGACCCTCCTCGGTGGCGAGCAGACGGTTCCGAGGACCGTGGATGTCAGTGCATCGGGGGTGCGTTCTCGCCGACGCAATCTGGGAAGCTTCGTCGCTCACATCCATTCCGTTCCCGTGGGGAGCCTGAAGTACGTCACCACTCGCGTACGCCGCGGTGGGGCCACACTAGAGGTCACCTCCCCCGAGCGGACCCTTGTGGACCTCGCTGCGCTCCCGAATCCGGTGCAGGACTACGAGGCGGCTCTTGAGGCGTTCCGCGCACTCCTTCCGAGGTCGGACCTGAAGAGGCTGCTAGCGGTCGCGCGTGCGACCGAGAACGCCGCCACCCTTGCGCGGGTCGGACACCTTCTCCAGGTCAGCGCTCGGTCCTCCTCCGAGCTGACCGACGTGCTCCGATCAATCCGGAGCTCGTTGGTCCACGCGGGACCCGTGTACTTCGCGACGCGTCCCAGAGACCCTTCGAATCGCTTCGACCACGAGTTCAAGCTCGTCTACCCGGGAGGGCACTGAGGTGGTCGACGTGGACCTAGCCGACCTGGCAGCGGCTCGCAGCCAGGGCTTCGAACAGGCGACCGCAGAGAAGGTGGTCCGTCTGCTGGGAATCCTGAGAGAGGTTCAGTCCCTCGGTTCGACCATGGACCGATTCACTCTGAAGGGAGGGACCGCGCTCAACGTGTTTCACTTTCCCGAAGTCCCACGACTAAGCGTAGATCTCGATCTCATGGTCACGGGATGGCCGGCGGCTTCACCGGAGTCCGACGAGCGCCGCTAGCTTCTCAAGGACGTACGTAACTTGGTCAAGGGCCTCGACTACTCGCTCTCCGAACAGAACGAGCAGGCTGGAGTTGCAATCTCGTGCTCTTACCGCAATAGCCTGGGCTCGCCGGACAGGGTCAAGATCGACCTCGATCTTCTGAACCGGATGACGCTGCTCCCCCCCGTCGTACGAGCGGGGCCGGACCTCTTCGCCGCCGACGACATGAGCTTCCCCGTGGTGAGCGAGCCCGAACTTCTCGGTCAGAAGTTGACGGCGGTGGCGTACCGCGCCGCCCCGCGGGACCTCTTCGACATGGACATCATGCTCACGGCGGACTGACACCGAAATCCCCGGGCCAGGACGATGTATCTTGCCTACTCGTTCCTCCAGGACGAGGAGTGGTATCGGTTATCCTACCCAGTCCGGCTTGATGTGCGCTACAAGTCGGCCCAGCTCACAGACGTACTTCGTGGCGAGAACCTGGCCCCCACTCTGGAAAGAATTCGACATGGCGCAGAGCGCGCCTTGGAACGAGCGAACCCCCCTACACATCCGCAACTGACCAGGAGCAAGCCCTCCGTCGGGCGCTGCTTAGGGGAGACCTGAACGCGTTCGCGGACATCGGGGGACAACCCGATCGCGCGCGCAGGTCCGCCCTTGCGGAGCATCCTGGTCTCGCTTGGCGCCTCCGTCAGGCGAGAAGGCCCTAGCTCGGTAGCGCTCGGGGTGAGGCGCTCTCCCCCGCGTCGCCCCGGTTCCAGCATGTGGGTCGCGAGCGCGCGATTGGCCCCGGCTCAAAACGACCTGCCCACCGTTCGCGCCGGGATCACGTACCCCCGTGTCCTCTCCCCACGGGCCGGCGATGCGGCCCGTACCATCGACCCTTGCAGGTATCCATCCGACCGCGACCTCTCAGACGTGGGCCTTACCCCGGCCGCGCTTCAGACGCCCGGCCGTACGGCGACAAAGATTCGCCGGGCCGGATACGACGGGCTCTTTCGGGCTCGGGCGTGGAAACCAACGCGTTCGAGGCTCCGAAGGATATCGGTGGGTTCTACGAGCGCCATGCGATGCTCCTCTTCGAAGCTTCGGACCGGTCGCCCGGGTTCAGCGGCGAGGTAGTACATGCGCATCACGGACGTGGTCCCGACCCGAGACGATGTCGTTACCCGCGCGATCTTGGCGTCGTCGCCGTTGTAGGTGAGCAGGTGTACCGTGTTGGGCCGGAATTCTGGGGGAACTATCCATCCCTCGACGACCGCGACGCCGCCCGGGACCAGGTGACGGAAGAAGTTGGCGAAGGCGGCCTCCCGGTCCCGTGGGGTCAGGAGGTAGCCGATGGCACTAAACAGGCAGAACACCGCGTCGAAGGCTCGATGGAGTCGAATCGTGCGCATGTCTCCACGGAAGAGGGACGCCGAGCGTTCCAGCCGTCCCCGCGCGATCCGGAGCATCGCCGGGCTGCGATCCACTCCGGCCCGCGCGATCGAAGGGGGAAGCATCGCGAGATGGTGGCCCGTGCCGCATGCCATGTCGAGAACCGACCGGATCGGGCGGCCGCCCGCCGTGCGTGCGAACCGAAGGATCTCCCGTGTCTACTTCGCGTAGTCCTTCGATGCGTACACGCGGTCGTAGTACCGTGCCAGTGCCGAGTACGGCCGTTCCCGGGCCATCGCGTCGACATGCGCGCGGCGCGGAATATCCTTTGGAAGTCGGCGGATGGTCCTTACGAGGGAACGTAGATCAACGGGCAATAGTTCTCGGCGGTCGGTCGAAGGGCCTCTCGCAACCACCCGGGCATCGGAAGGTCGATCGCTCGGACGACGCGGCCCGGGTGCCTTTGCTCGAGGTAGTCCTGCCATCGATCGAGCGCTTCGACCACCCGGAAGTAGGCTCGCTCGGACGCCGCGGCTCGAGGATCGCTCTTCGGTAGGCCCATCGAGTAGAACAGCAGGAGGTCGATCGGGCTGAACGCGCTTTCCTCGCGGAGCACCGGGTACAAAAGTACCTCGCAGGGCTGGTCGGACGGACGGTTGACGTCCAAGGTCATGATCTCGAGCCGGTCAGGGTCGACGGAAATGGACTCGACGCCCGGTTTGCGAGACAGAAGGCCGCGGATCTCCGGAACGGTCGTCGCGGGCGTTCGCCAGCGCCACCGCCCCCGGACCTCGCCAACGAGATCTCGGTCGGAGTCCCAAACAGCGCGCAGGAGCTGGGGAACTGCTTCCGCCTCTCTCGGAAGCAGCAGATCGGCCGAGACCGCCATTGCTGCCGAGTCCACTCCGCAGTCCCTCTCATAAAGACGTTGTTCGAGTCGGCCGGGGGACCCATCACCGGCATCGCGTCTTCGGACCACGGTAGCTATGGACCCCGAACGTCGAAGGCTTGAACCCTCGAGGCTCCGAGAGCTCGTGGGAGCCACGGGGAAGGCCATGTCTCGCTCGGTGCGCACCGCGCGATGGATCGCATGGATCTCCATCGCTCTCTTGATCGCCACGGCGGCCCTGGTCACCCTGGGGAGCTCTTCGGATACGATCCAGTGCCCTGCCTTTCCGTCCTGCCTCGCAAACCCCGGCAGCCTCGTGGGACTCGTTCACACCAGCTCCGCGGGAGTCCTGGTGGTACTGGTGCTCGCCTTGACGGTCCTGAGCTTGATGGCCTCGGCACGAGCGTACCGGATCACTCTCCCATCGATCGGAGCCTTCATCGCCCTGATCGTTACCGCCACCTTCGGCTCGCTGTTCGCGACCGGGACACTGCCGACGTCCCTGGCGCCGCTCCAGTACCTGTGGCTCGGAATCACCCTCGTCCTGCTCGTGGTCGTGGCCGCGCGGTTGCGGCACCTCCCTAGTGAGCCGGTACGGGGGGTGTGAGCTTTCCGGGCGCGAATCTATGGTTATAGCCCGGCGGGCCTTCGTCCGAGCGTGCTGAGCGATGCCTTCGGTCGTGAGGTCACCGACGTCCGCTTCAGCGTCACGAAGCGGTGCAACTTTGGATGCGTGTACTGCCACGACGAGGGATTGGGCCCCACCGGACGGCCCCGGGACCCGCACGACGAAGAGATGTCTCCCCTCGAAGTCGAGCGGATCGTCCGGGTGGCAAGGGAGTTCGGGATCCGGTCCGTGAAGTTCACCGGGGGGGAACCGCTGATCCGCGGCGATCTCGAAGAAATCGTCGACCGGACGGTACGCCAGATCCCCGACGTCTCTTTGACGACGAACGGCTCGATGCTCGCCGCGCGCGCCGAGGGCCTCCGCGACGCGGGGGTCAAACGCGTGAACGTATCGGTAGATTCGATTCGACCGGCGGAGTTCCGCTCTATACGACAGGGTTCTCTCGCCCCGGTGCTGAAGGGTGTACGCGAAGCCCTCCGAGTCGGTCTCAAGCCCGTGAAGCTCAACATGGTCGTATTCCGATCGACGGTCGACCGGTTGGGCGAGATGATCGACTACGTCGCCGCCTCGGCGGGCCTCAAGCTCCAGCTCATCCAGTTCATGCCGGAGCTCGTCCAACACCGGGAGTGGATGGTCGACATCGACTCGGTGCGTTCGTGGCTCGAAACCCACTCCGAGCGGGTGGTGGTGCGGGAGATGCACCACCGGCGTATCTACCTCTTCCGAGGCGCGGAAGTCGAGCTGGTGGACCCGGTCGGGAACGCCGAGTTCTGCGCGAACTGCCATCGGATTCGGGTGACGCATCGGGGAGAGCTCAAGGGATGCCTGAACCGGAGCGACGACCTGATCCCAACCCGGGGGCTCGACGACGCGGGTCTGCGAGACGCGTTCCGGACCGTAGTCGCGCGGCGGGTCCCGTTCTACGGAGGGTACCGACCAGCGGACGGGGGGTTCCGGACGGCCGACGTGCAACGCACGGTCCCATCCGTACCGTGTAAGAATTAGAGCAGGGCTGAACTACCAGCCGAGCTCTTCTCCCCGGTTTTGCTCGTCGAGCCAGCGTTGGAGGGGCCGGAAGTATTCGAGGAGGCCCGCGGCGCTCATGGCGCGCTCGCCCGTGAGCGTCTCCAGGGCGTCCCGCCAGTCCCGGGATGATCCCATCGCGAGCATCGCGCCGAGCCTCTCCCCGGCGCGTCGATCTCCGTAGATCGACACGCGATGGAGCGGGCCTGCGGCCCCGATCGTGCGAGCGAGGGCACGATGGAACTGGAACTGGAGGATGTGCGCGAGGAAGTAGCGCATGTACGGGACGCTGGCCGGAACATGGAACTTGGCGCCCGGATCGAACTCCGTTTCATCGCGGGGAGTCGGTGGTCGGACGCCCTGGTATCGCTCGCGCATCTCCCACCACGTTCGGTTGTACTCTTCCGGCGAGATCTCGCCCGAGAACACTCGCCAGCGCCACTGGTCGACCACCAACCCGAACGGAAGGAACGCGATCTTCTCGAGCGCGGTGGCCAGGAGGAGCCCGAGGTCGTTTTCGACCGGCGGCACCTCTGCGAGGAGTCCGACCCGGACCAAGTACTCCGGGGTCACGGAGAGTCCGATGGTATCGCCGATCGCTTCGTGGAATCCATCGTGAGCGCTGTCTCGGAAGAGGAACGGCTGACCGGCGTACGCACGCTGGTAGTAGTTGTGACCGAGCTCGTGGTGCAGTGTCCGGAAGTCTTCGGCAGTGATCTCGATGCACATCTTGATCCGCAGGTCCGCAACGTAGTCGAGGTCCCAGGCGGAGGCGTGGCAAACGACCTCCCGACCCGGAGGGCGCACGAACATGGACCGCTCCCAGAAGGAAGCGGGCAGGGGATCGAGCCCCATGGAAACGAAGAATCGCTCGGCGAATCGAACCATATCGACCGGCTCGGTCCCGCGCCTACGGAGGATCTCGGTGAGATCGTAGGCAGGAGTGGACCCGGGTGGGGCCACATCCGCCGCGAGAGCCTCCCACGACTGAGCCCACATGTTCCCGAGGAGGTGGATCGGGATGGGTCCGTGGTCCGGCACGATCGACGCACCGTAGCGCTCCCTCAGGCGCCGCCGGACATACGCGTGCAGCGACCGGTAAAGAGGCTCCACCTCCGACCAGAGTCGCTCCACCTCGCGGGCCAACGTATCCTCAGGCATGTCGTATCTCGATCTCCACAACGCGCCGGTGTCGGCGAACCCGAGCTCGCGCGCGCCGGAGTTGGCAAGTCGGACGTACTCGGTGAAGTCCGAGCGCATCGATCTTCCGACCGCATGCCAGCCCGTCCATACATCCTCCAGGACGTCGGGGCGCCGGTTCTCCGAGAGGATCCGGGACAGAGCTTGGAGGTCGACCGGGGTCGAAGTTCCCTTGGGCGCATACGTCCCCTTCGCGTAGATCCCTTGCATCCGGGCCACGAGGGTGGCGAGGCGCTCGGGTCCCCCCGCTGCGGACGGCGCCACGAGCGGAAGCGAAACTCGGAGAAGGTTAGCCTTGCGAGCCCGGATCGCATCCGACGGCGGCGGAGTTGCCGTGATCTCCTTGGCGAGCGCAACCGTCCGTTCGATGAGACGAGCGTTCGCCCGCGAGCTCAGAGCTTCGGTGTCCCTCGTGAGGTAGGTGTTGTAGACCCAGTCGGCCTGCTGTGCCTCGATCGAGAGCGCGAGCAGTTCCTGTTCGGCCTCGTCGATCCGAGCGTCGGAGCGCGAGTCCTTCGCCGGCACGGTGGGCGCGATTCGGCCGCCCCATATCAAGGGGCGCCCGGATCCGGACCTCTACCCCGGAAGTGGAGACCGAGCTTTAAGTAGGAACAGAATTGATACATCCCCGAGGCGAGAGAAACCGGGCAACGCGATGTCCGATGGAACGGTGAGCCGGGCGCTGATGGGTCCTGTTTCCTCGACGGCCCGCGGCTTCCCCTCGTCGGCCGTTCCGGAACCTCCCTTCACCGGTCCGCGCCCCCACCATCGTTTGACGTTGGAAGCGGCCGCGGCGTACGCGACCCATGTCGACGCCGCGCGAGTTCGCGCCGCGGTCGAGGGACGGACCTTCGTCTATACCGTGCGTTGGGTTTAGTGTCTTGGGCCCGAGGGTCGGGTGTCTCCCCCACGGCGAAGCGTACTTCGTTCGGCCTCGATCGCGAGCTTGCTCAGCTCGTCAGCCCGCCGGTTCTCTTCCCGGGGGACCCACTCGAAGCGTACGATCGGGAACTCGCGTACCAGTTGCGCGAGACGCTCGTGATAGGCCCTCAGATGCTCGGATTTTACCTCGTACTCGCCGGACATCTGACGGATGATGAGTTGACTGTCGCCGCGAAGGACGACCCGGCCTCGATACCCATCGGCGAGCAATCGTTCGAGCGCGCAGATCGCTGCTGAGTATTCCGCCACGTTGTTCGTAGCATGGGGTACGCCGGGTCGGACCGCAAGTCCCATGCCCTCTACGTGCCCGTCCGCACCATCGATTGTGTAGCCATACGATGCGATTCCTCCGCCGCGCGGAGGCTGGCAGGCGCCGTCGAAGTGCACGACCACCTCCTCCTGCTCGGTGGGGAGCGATGCAACGCCTCGGGGAATCGACCGGTCCTCGACCATGCTCCGCGTTCATCCCTGTCGGGCATAAGAGACCGCGGCGGGTCCCCGGTTCTCGGAGGCTTCGCATCTACGCATCGTCGAGTACGTTCCGGCGGTCACAGTGTCCCAAGTTCGTCCCGCCGGAGTATGATCGTCGAACTCGGGTTCGAGGTCGTGGGACTCTTGTCATCCGCCGGGGGCGCGACCCTCCGGCTTATGCGGCCCTCCCGACAGGGTCGCGTCTATTCGCGGTCTCGGTTCTCTTCACTTTGGACGAGCAAGGGCACTCTACCAGCGGCGCTAGCGTTCGTGCTCGGCCTGGGAACTCTCGCGATCGGATCCAGGCTCCGCACCGGCGCTTCTCCGCCCATCGGCGGGTCTTCTTCGCCCGCCTTCCGAGCGAGGCAGGACCCGGCGGGCGTCACCTCCTGGGCTGGACCTCACTGCGGGATCGAACTCGGGCACAGTGACCAGCGTGGGGGTCATCGAGGGGGCGGTGGACATGGCGGCGCTCGCGCACTACGTTTTCGCGCGCGACGACTTCATCTAGCCTCGTGTCCCGTAGGGGACTGATGAGCAACCCCACCGTGCTCCTGCGTACGACGCAGGGCGAGATCCGAGCCGAGATCTTTATGGACCGCGCACCGAAGACCGCGGAGAACTTCCTCGCCCTCGTGCGGAAGGGATTCTACAATGGCCTGACGTTCCATCGAGTGATTCCGGGGTTTATGATCCAGGGCGGATGCCCGAAGGGCGACGGCACGGGAGGACCGGGATACTCCATCCCCGACGAGTTCGGGGCGGACCTTCGCCACGATGGTCCCGGAGTTCTGTCGATGGCGAATGCCGGTCCGAACACCGGGGGCAGTCAGTTCTTCATCACGCTCGGCGCGACCCCCTGGTTGGACCGCCGTCATGCGGTCTTTGGACGCGTTCGGTCCGGCCAATCGGTGGTGGAGAAGATCGCCGCGGTGCCTCGGGACGGCCAGGACCGCCCCCGTTCACCCGTTCGGATTGTCGAGGCCTCGGTCAGCGGCTAGCCCGCCGCTCTGAAACTCCTTCTCCTCACCGCACCGGGTAGGTCCGCCATAACCGCTCCCCGGGCCGGCGAAAGTCCCGGATCGTGATGGCCGCGTTTCTCGCAAGGTTGATCACCGAACCTACGGCCAGGATCAGGAGGACGACAGCCAGTCCGATGGTGACGGCTTCGTTCGCGCTTCCCCCGAGGCCGCTCAGCGAGAAGTGGTAGGGAGACGCCAGGTAGAACGCGTACAGGTAGGCCAGTTCACCGATGTCGGTAGCGATACCGATCGGGCCGTAGGCGATCGTGGGCCGAACGGCGTAGTACGCGGCGGTCAGGATCGCGAGCAGGATCCCTACGTAGACGAGGTCCCCCGCAGAAAAGGAAATGGGAATCCCGTTCGAACGGAGAAGATCGACGATGTACGGCGGAAGAACCACCAGCACGACGAACACGCCCAGGAAGATCAGCACACCGATGGCGACCCGGGTCATCACGGAAGGGTACCGCGGTCTCGCGAACGGATCGGTGACGTACGCTGGGCGGTATGCGGGAACTTTGGAAGCGTTGTCGTTCGCCGCCGGTGGTTCCATGTTACCTCCTGACCGGTCGTAGAATGCCCCGGGTCACGCAACCGTCCTGGGGATCGACGGTACTCCGGGAATCGCGTGGGGGGGTCGGCGAGACATCGATCGCGACGCCGTACGACTTCAATGCGATCACCCCTTGCCCACGGCATCGCCCTCTTTGAATACCATTCGGCCCACACGAGGACCGTCGCTTCGGCGACTCGAGAGAGACGGCGCGTCGGAGTCGCTCGCGACCGAGGAGACGCGAGGAACCTCGACGACGTTCGACCGTTGGAACACGCTCGTTACCCGCCTGGGATAGCGTCGCCAAGGCCATCCGGGTAGTCCGGGTCTGGCCGGTGGTCTCTTTGAAGTCTCTCGCGCTCGATAGGGGAGCGAAATGCAGGTGTAGCGATATGCGGCGAAGCAAGGACAGGCTGCACGACCGGGCCGAAGCCGGCCGCGCGCTCGCCCTACGTCTCAAGCAAATGAACCTCGAGCGCCCGTTGGTGGTCGCCCTGCCCCGAGGCGGGGTCCCTGTCGGGGCGGAGATCGCTCGAGAGCTTTCCGCCCCGCTCGACGTCCTGATCGTGCGAAAGATCGGCGCTCCGGGCGACCCGGAGTATGGCTTAGGTGCGTTGGCCGAAGACGGGACGTACGTACTCGACCACGAGCGCCTCGCGGAGGCCGGTTACGCCGAGTCCGACCTCTCGGACGCCCTTCAGAGAGAGATGGCGGAGGCGCAGCGTCGGACCCGGGTCTACCGGTCCGTCGCGCCGGCCATCGAACGGAAGGATCGGGATGTGATCCTCGTCGACGACGGCGCGGCCACCGGCGGCACCGCGATGATGGCCGCCCGGCTCATCCGAGCCCAAGGGGCGCATCGACTCGTGATCGCGCTGGGCGTCGCCCCTCCCGATACGTGCCGCCGGCTCGAGCACGAAGCGGACGAACTGGTCGTCCTGATCCGCCCGGCCGACTTCTACGCGGTCGGGCAGTTCTACGAGGAGTTCGATCCCGTCGAGGACCCGGAGGTTCTGCGGATCCTCGAGGCGGCGTCCCAATCGCGACGGCCGGCCTAGTTGGGCATCGGCATCGTGGGCGGCGCGGTCGATCTGTCTCCGGGCGTTACCGTTGCCTGAAGGAGCCACATCACCGACTTCAGGATCCCCACCGTTCCCCCGAGATCGATCTTTCGATACTTGTACGCGGACCGTCCGTGGGTGTCGCGGAACTGCTCGAAGACCTTGGTCACGTGCGGCGCGACCCGCTCCACGAAGTGGGTCGTCATCTGCCGAGCCAGGGGGTTCTTCATGCGCCCCACAAGGCTCGGGAGCATGGCGCGCGATAGCCGCAGGTCGTGCTCCCAGCATATCTGGAGCAGATCCCAGTAGCGCGAGGGGAGCGTTTCCAACTGGGGCATGGCGTTCCCGTGGATGCGGCTCGTCGAGATCGGAATGACCGGCAGGGGGAAGACGAACGCGCGGAAGCCCTGCGCGATCATCGTGTCGACCAGCGAGATCGACTCGTCGACGTCCGCGTCCGTCTCGTCCGGAAACCCTATGGTCATCGTGTAACAAGGGTCGATGCCCGAGTCGTTCATGATCCGGGTCGCGTCGAGGACCGTCTCCCGCCACTGCTCGGGTTTGAAGGGGAAGGACTTCGCGGGCATGTATTTCTTGAAGATCCGGAGGCTGCCGGTCTCCAGGCCGACGACCGGCGTGAGGCCGCGGCGTTGGTCCCACTCCGCGATCCGGCCCATCTCGAGCATGGTCTCGGGAGCCTCGCGTACCGCGGGTGCCGAAACGTGCGCGAATCCGATCTGATCCGCGCCGGTGGCCTTGATCCTGGTCATCAGGCCGACGACCGCGTCGTGGTTGGTACGCAGCTTCTTGGCCCCATAGAGGAGGATGTCGTCCGTCACGATCTCGACGTTGAACTCGCCGGCGGCGCGGTTAACCATGATCTCTCGTTCGATGGATTCCCAGGGAATGGTGCGGTACCGGTCGGGGGTGATGGAACAGAACTCGCATCCGCGGGGGCAACCGCGAGTGACCTGAACCTCCCCGATCCGTGCCGCCCTGACGATCGTCGGTATCTCTTCGAGCTTCGGGGGAGTCCCGTGAACCGTGAGCGGCACGAAACCCCCCTCGATCGCGGTCTTCACGATACGGGGGAAGTCGATCTCCGCTTCACCCTGGTAGATCGTGTCGATCCAGTCCGGCCGCCGGTAGCTCATCTGCCAGATCCCCGGCCCGCCGGCGATGACCCGGAACGGCGCTCGGTAGCGAAGGCGCTGGATCCGCTCGCCGAGCTCCTGGAAGAACGTTTCGTTCCAGCTCGGCCCTCCTCCGAAGAGCATTGTCAGTTTCGTGCTGACGGGGCTAAAGCCGAAGGGGTCGTGGGCCGTGACGCCCACGACGCGCGTGCGTGGCCCGACCGCATGATCGAGGCGCTCGGGCGGAACGACGGCGACATCGGCGATCCCGTTCGCCCGGAGCGATGCCTCGACCTTTCGCAGGGCGTACGGGGCGGTGCGGGTCTCGTCGCCATGCACCGGCTCGACCGGAGGGCTGAAGAGACGATTCATCAGCACCCGAGGCACGAGGCGCGCGGGCATGCAGCAGAAGTAGCCTAGCGCGCTCGATCGAGAGTAGTCGGAAAAGCTCCCTCGGTCCGAGGTCAGCACCACCACATGACCCGGCCTATCCGCAAACGTACTTTCCTCCCCGCGGAGATGTTTAACTGACTAAATATTAGGCAGAATTGGCTTAAAAAGCAAACGGCGAGGGGAGTTGACGGTGGCCGCTCTCCGAAACCATTCGTATCGGTCTTCTCCCTCTCTCCACGGTCCCGCCGAGCCATTGACGTTCGACCGAGCTCGCGAGGGCATGGGGCCATCGACCCGACCCAGGTCGGTTCGAGAACGTGAGGTTCGAACTCGGCTCTTCCGGGGGAGGAGGAGCCCGCCGCAGCGAAGCTCCTCATCCGATCTCTCGGTTCTCCGGCGCGATGCGTACATGCCCGCGTCGGGCGTCGCTCCGGATCCGAGGGGGAGCCACTGGAGGGACTTGAACCCCCGACCTGCTGATTACGAATCAGCCGCTCTGCCAACTGAGCTACAGTGGCGCGATCCCGGGTCGATGGGGTTCGGGGTATAATGGTGGCGGGAGCACGCGTGAGAACTACGGCCGCCGCGATGGCGTGGCCCAGTTCTCGCCGATGCTCCGTAGGCGGGCGGACGCCTGGTGGCGGTCGAGCCATTGGGCGACCGCGGGCGGAACGAGCGAGTCCACCGGCGAGCCGCGTTCGAGTGCCGCACGGATCTGCAGGCCCTCCCAGCGCTCTCGCTCGAACAGCGTGGGGGACTCGACCGTGTATCCGCCCGTCTCGAACAGGATCCGAGTGAGAGGATTGTTCGTGTAGACCCGGGCGAACGGCGGTAGGAGGCCCTCGACGTAACGAACCCAAAGGGCATGGCGGTGGATGTCGGGGATTGGAACCGGGATCGCGTCGGAGAGATGGGCCTCCTGGAGCGAGAGTTCGATCATCTCGAACCGCTCACCCGCCGTGAACGGGTTTTCGCGGGTGTAGGACTCTTGGGCGCTTCCGATGCCGATGAGGACCACCTCGGCGGGTCGTCCGCGACGGATCGCACGTATCGTTTCCAGATGCCCTCGATGGAAGGGCTGGAAGCGACCTACGAAGAGCGCGCGAGGAGCCCCGTCGCTCATTCCGGACCGAGATCGTCGACGTCGTCCAAGAATTCGTCGATCTCCGGGCACCGCGGCGTCAGGTAATGCCGGCAGTGCACGCAGCGGCGATCGTTCGCCGTCGTGCGGAGACGGGCGTTGAACTCGTAGCAAGGGCGGTTGACGAAAGGATCCGCGCCCGGCCCTTCCCCGAGTTCTTCGAGTACGGGGATCGGCGAGCGCATCTTGGAGGGAGGACGATGAGTGGGGGGTTGAAACGACCCTTTCATGAACCGCCCGGAGCTGGCCGGCTCGATGCGGACGTGCTGGCCGCAGCGGCATCGTCGATCGAGGTCCGGGCCGTCGCGTGAACCATCGCGCTGAGGCGCTCGAGGAGGCTCTCCTTCTGCGATCCTTGGCCCACCAGAGCGTACTTGAGGACGTCCCGCAGCGTGCTGACCGGGATGATCTCGATCTGTCCCCGGTAACGTTGCTCGAGGACCATGTCGTTCACATTGTCTTCGGGGATGAGCACGCGCCGAATCCCCGAGTCCGCGGCCGCCTCTACCTTCGCGGTCACGCCGCCCACCGGAAGGACGTTGCCGCGCACGCTCAGCGAACCGGTCATCGCGACCGACTGATCGACCGGAACGCCCTCGAGGGCGCTGATGACCGCGGTGGCGATCGAAACGCTGGCCGAATCTCCCTCGACTCCGTCCGACGTCCCGACGAACTGGATGTGGATGTCGTAACGAGAGATGTCGGCGCCGGTGTACTTCTTGATTAGTGCGCTCACGTTCTGCACCGCTTCCTTGGCAATCTCACCCAGCTTCCCGGTCGCGACGACGACCCCACCGTCCCGCGTCTGGGCAGGAGTGACCTCGGCTACGATCGGAAGGACGATCCCGGAGAACTCGGACATCCCGCTCTGGGCGTTGATCGCGGCGAGTCCGTTGACCGATCCGACGGCTGCTCCTTCGACGGAGAACATGCGGTATTCCCGGCGGCGTTCGATGTAGCGGTCCGCGATCTGCTGCTCCAGCGAGCGGCTCGCACGCTTCGCCTTGACCACGTGCTCCGCTCGGACGGTCGCCGATCCCTCGGAGTTTGCGATATCCCCCGCCACTCGGATGAGGCCCCCGAGCTCGCGCAGGCGGAGCGTGAGCTGGCCCGAGCGGCCCGCGCGGCGCTGGGCCTCGCGGATGACCTCGGTGACCGCCGCCATGTCAAAATGGGAGATCTTCTTGTCCTTCGTGACCTCCTGAGCGACGAATCGGACGAGCTTCATCCGGTTCTCCGGCGTGTCCGCCATCGTGGTCTTCACGTACAGCTCGTAGCCGTAGCCGCGTATGCGCGAGCGCAGCGCCGGGTGCATCGCTTGGATGCTATCGACGTTGCCCGCCGCCACCAAGACGAAGTCCGCGGGAACGGGCTCGGTCTTGACCATCGCTCCCGCAGAGCGCTCGGACTGACCGACGATCGGGAATTTGCGCTCCTGTAGCGCGGTCAGCAGCGAATGCTGGCTCTCGATCTTCAGCAGGTTGATCTCGTCGATGAACAGCACTCCGCCGTTCGCCTTGTGGATGGCCCCGATCTCGACGCGTTCGTGAGGAGGGGTCTCAAGTCCACCGGACTGGAACGGATCGTGCTTGACGTCCCCGAGCAGAGCTCCCGCATGCGCGCCGGTGGCGTCGATGAACGGGGGCTTCTCATCGGGCGTGTGGGTGACGAGCAGCTTCGCGACCTGAGCTCCCGGATCCGACCGACTGCCCGAGAAACGCATGATCAGATAGAGCACGACCACGAAGATGAATCCCAGAAGGATCGCGGTGAGATCCCGCGTGATGTACGTGTAGTAGATGGACAGGCCGAGGACAAGGATCGCCACGACCACGAACAAGATCGTGCGCTGCTCCTTCTTCTGCGCCGCCTCCAGCTTTTGGGCGGCCACGATCTCCTTTCCCTTCCCCGCCGGTACGACTCGGATCTTGGGCTCGTTCGGGTCCTCCGCGTTCGGGTACGCGAGGATGTCTTGGAGCTGCTCCTTCGGAAGGCAGTCGACCATGGCCCGGGCGATCATGCTCTTTCCCGTGCCGGGCTCACCGATCAGGATCATGTGCCGACGCTGGGTGGCCGCCTTCTTGGCGACCTCGACCGCGTCGTCCTGCCCGATGACTTGATCGAGCAACCGCGGAGGAACCTCGACCTGCGAGGTGTTCGCGTAGGGAAGTGTTCGCCCCCACTCGTCCAGATCGCTCGGGGTCGAACCGGAGGTGGCCGTGTCCCCTCCACTGCGCTCGGACGGTGTTCCCGTAGTTCCCCCTGAAGCGGCGCGACCCTATGTTGTTGGCCGGTCCGTTAGAAAACAAACCTGCCTCGCTATAAATGGTTTAACTAACCTGCCGTTGGGCGCGCCGGCCCGGACGCGTCTCTCTGTTATCTACGTAGCTCGGCTCCGCTGGCCGATGGCGGTCGCGACGGCCCGTCTCGAAGGAAGGTCGATCGCCGAAGAGCGGACGCGCGAGTGTGCGGCCCTACTGGCCCGCGCGGGTCCCGGGGTTCGGCCCGCCACGCTGGCGAGCGTTCATCGACCCGTTTCGGGCCCGTTCGAGCTCTACCGGCGCCGTCAACAGAAATCGGCCGAAGCGTTGGGCATTCGCTTTCGGGACGAGGCGCTTTCCGGCACCTCGGGCGACGCCGAGCTCTACGAGAGGATCCGGAGCCTCGCGTCGGACCCAACGGTGCATGGAGTCATCGTCGAGCACCCGCTACCCGCGCCCTTTGACTTCCACCGAGCGGTCGACGAGCTGCCGGTCGAGAAGGACATCGATGGCCTTTCCACGTCCAGCTTGGGGCGCCTGGTCTCGAGCCGGCCGATCCATGTCCCCGCCGTGGCGCGAGCGGCCGTGCGGATCGCGCGCCACTACGGTCTCGTCCCGCCGGGAGAGCGCGTCGCCGTGATCGGACGAAGCGAGACCGTGGGATTGCCCCTAGCGCACCTCCTTCTGGAGCGCGGTACCGACGCCACCGTGACGATCGCCCACTCCAAGACGGCGGATCTCACCAGCGCAATCTCGGGCGTACGCACGATCTTCAGCTGCGTGGGACATCCCCAACTCCTCGATCGGTCGAACGTTCCGAGGGGGGCGGCCATCATCGATATCGGGCTCTCCTCGACGCCCGATCCCGCTCGACCGGGGCGGTCACTCTCGGTCGGGGATGCCGATGCGGCGGCGCTGGAGGGCTGGGCGCGCGCGATCACGCCCGTTCCGGGCGGCGTGGGCCCGGTGACCGTCGCGGAACTAATGGGCAATCTGATAGACGCGTGGGCGCGCCAGGAGCGTGTCGCTTGACTCCGTGCCCCCCTCCGTCGCCAGATCCCACGCTCGTTTGCCGGGACTGCCCGATGTGGTACGGCGCGGAAGACGAGGGATGGGGGCCCTGCTCGATCAAACACCGGCGCGGGGACCGCCGGTATCTGACCTGGGGTGGCCACGTGTGCGACGAAGGCTACGTCCCGCCGAAACCCGGAAAGGCCGCTCGATTGACCGGTTCTCGCTCGACCTCGAGGGCGTCGGCCGTCGGGTATTCCTCGACCACGAAGGCGGGAGCGCGCAGGCGCGTCGCCACCCGCCGAAGGTCGGCTTCCGACAACTCTACCCGACGCCGATCGAAATCGACGCGATAGGTCTCCCGGTCCAGTCCGGCCAGTGCGGCCACCCGCTCGGCGAGGCGCGCCACGTTTCCACGAAGAGGGGTCTCGATGATCCCGTAGATCACGGTACCGTCCTCGGTCCGAGCGGCGAACGATGGAGCCATGCGCTCGGCGCGTCGGATCAGGCGCTGTCGTAGCTGCACCGAATCCTTGAATCTCGAGCTGCAGTAATGGATCGGGATGCGAAGGCCGGGCGTCCGCACGATCCGCTGGGCGACCGCGCGGCTTCCTTGGACCCCCCAGCCGTTGCGCACGTCCACGCGATAGCCGCGCGCGTGGAGCTTCTCTTCGTTGGTTTCTGAGAACTCGAGCTCGTTGAGGTTGACGAAGTCCACGCCGATGCGGTCAAGCGCCCGAAGGAGGTGGACCAGTTCCGCCTCCTTTTCGGGAAGTACCGGTATTTCCACGCCGCGTCGGATCCCCCACGTCGAAGCCTCCTCGAGCACGTGACGGAAGGCGGAACCGTCTCCCTCGAGAGATCCCCAGAGGTAGTGTGGGATGTGCAGGCGGACCTCGTCCATCCCCGCCCGAGCGAGCCGTCGGAGCTTCTCGGCGTTCGGTTCGTGGGTGTAGAGGTGGATGTGGTGCTCCGGCCCGAACGCCCCTTTCAGGAGGCGGACGTAGTGTTCCACCCGGTCGATTGACCCGAGCGGATCGCCTCCGGTGATGCCGGTGCCGCTGGCCCCGATCGCGCGCACCTCCGCGAGCACATCCTCGTCGCAGTGCACGGGCCGTTCGTTCGCGTAGGTGACGTCCTTCTGGTTGCGCGTCGGCGAAACGGGGCAGTAAAAGCAACGGAACCGGCACAGGCCCGTGACGAAGAGGACCATCTTGCGCCCCTCCGCGCACTGGATGCACGCCGTGCTCAGCGCGCCGCGGTGGCTCGAGGCCATCGGGAGCGGAACGATCGCTTCGTTCTCCATCGATCCGCGGCGAGGGCACGGGGAGGATGAGGGTTTCGCAGGACGGGTCGGCGCGAAGCTCGAGGAGCCCCGATAGCTGGTGGTGCGAGCGACATCGGCCCCGGCACTTTCAAATCCCCGTCCGGGCTGGCACGGCCAGCGAAAGGAGCGCAACAGCGATGGAGATGCAACCGGGACAGATGGCGTACGACCGGGCGAGCACGGTCTTTTCCCCGGACGGGCGCCTATTCCAGGTCGAGTACGCCCTCCAAGCGATCCAGATGGGCGGGACCGCCGTCGCCGTCACCTACGAGGGCGGGATCGTCTTCGTCGCCTACCGCAATCTTCCCGTCAGCTCGCTCGCGGATGCCGGATCGATCGAGAAGAGCTTCGCCATCGACACGGGCCTCGGGTGCGTCACCGCCGGGCTGATCGCGGATTCCCGCGTGCTCGTCGAGTTTCTCCGCGTCGAAGCGCAGCGTCACCGCCTCCTCTACAACGAGGTTGCCCCGTACACGCTTCTCGGCAGCAGCCTCGGGACCCTCCTGCAGCAGTACACCCAGTATGGCGGAACGCGACCGTTCGCCGTCTCGCTGCTCCTGGGCGGATTCACGAACGGAGTCCCCGGCCTCATCGAACTCGATCCGAGCGGCGCGACGATCGGGTGGAAAGCCTACGCGATCGGCCGAAACCGACGGGCCGTGGCCGACTTCCTCGAGGAAAAGATCCCCGACAAGCGGACGGAAGAGACCGCGTTCCAGCTCGCGGTCCAGGCGGTCGCGGAGGGCTCGCAGACCCCGTTCCCGCCGGACGCGCTCGATGTCTCGATCCTGACGCCGGAGAGCGAGCTCCACCGAGTTGCGCCGGCCGAGATCGCCCGCCGCGTCCAGGGAATGCCGTTCATCGGCACTCCGGACCGCTCGGGCGGGAAGTCGAACGCCAAAGCCTAGGCACCCGACGCTACGCGCGGTGGGGGGAACCCGCCGTGCGCGCGCGGTGCGAGGCCGCCTCGTCCATCTCGTCCCGGAGCCGCATCCGTCGGCGCGTACGATGGTACGTGATGGCGAAGCGGTGGGCCTCGTCGCGCACCGCCCGTAGGAGCAGCATCGGCGCTGCGTTGGGGTTCGGCCTGCGCGGCTCCCTCCGGTCGGGGACGTAGATCTCCTCCTCGCGTTTCGCGAGGCCGATGGTCGGGAACCTCTCCGCGATTCCAAGCGCCGCAAGGCTCGATAGGGCGCTCCCCAGCTGGCCCGGCCCGCCGTCGATGAGCAGGAGGTCCGGTAGGACCTCCGCGTCCGCCAGCCGCCGAGCGTAGCGCCGACGTACCACCTCGGCGATCATCGCGAAGTCGTTCGTCCCCTCGACCGAGCGAATCCGGTAGCGTCGGTACTCCGATTTCTTCGGAGCGCCGTTCTCGAAGACCACCACCGACCCCACCGCCTCGTATCCCTGGAAGATCGAGATGTCGATCCCTTCGATCCTCCGAGGCAAGGTCGGGAGCTCGAGCAGGTTCTGAAGCGCGACGAGCACCTCGCGGGGAGCCGCCCGGGGTTCCACATGCGTGAGGCTCGAGCGCGCGAGGCTCGCGGCGAGCCGAGCGAGGGAGGCGTAGCGTCCCGTGGGCCGGAATTGCACGTCGATCCCGCGCGCGCCGAACAGCTCGTCCAACGCGGAATCGATGCCGGCCGGCCGCGCTGCATCGACGTAGATCCTCTCGGGCAGCTCGACCTGGTTCCCGTAGTACTGGGCGAGGAACTGACGGAGGACCTCGCCCGGCTCGGGAACGTCGTCGGCCGGTATGGCGAGCACGTGCGGCTCGGTCTCCCGGACCTCTCCGTCCTCGATCCGAAGGAGGCCCACCGCCACCCGGAGCGTCGACGGTTCGTCGGGATAGGCGAGGCTGAGGACATCGACCCGGCCGGACCCACGGCCGATGACATGCTGGCGGTCGAGCAAGGCTCCGAGCCCCTCAAGGGCGTCGCGCAGGTGGCCGGCCCGCTCGTACTCCTGGGCCCGGGCGGCCGCGCGCATCTGCTCTTCCAGGATCGGCTTCATCTCGGCCCCATGGCCGCGGAGGATCTGCGCGGATAGTTCGGCTCGATGGCGGTACTCCTCGTTCGAGATCGCCCCGATGCACGGCGCGCTGCACACGCCGAGGTGGTAGTACAGACACGCCTCCCGCGGGAGACGAATGCAACGTCGGAGCTGGAAGGTGTCCGTGAGGAGCTTCTGCACCCCGCGGGCCTCGCGGGCGCTGACGTACGGTCCGAAGAGGAGGGTACCCGATCCCCGTCGGGGTCGCCGGACGAACAGCAGCCGAGGAAGCTCTTCGCCCATCGTGAGGGCCAGGTACGGGAAGCTCCGGTCGTCTTTCAGGAGGGTGTTGAGAGGGGGTTGATACTGCTTGATCAGGCTGGCTTCGAGAAGCAGCGCTTCCCGCTCGCTCGTGGTCGGAACGAACTCGACGCTCGAGCTCTGGGCGAGGATCGACCCGTCCTTCTCGATGCGGGCCCGCAGGTGGTCCAGCACCCGGCGCCGGAGGCTCCGGGCCTTCCCAACGTAGACGACCGTTCCCTGCGGCGAGCGAAAGAGGTAGACCCCGGGGACGTCCGGTCCTCGCCGGAACCCCTCTCCCGACGCCGCGGCAAGTTGGCTCGCCGGCACGAACGACGGCGGCTCGATCGGCGCGTGGGGCGGCTCGGTCATCGCGCCGGCAGTCGGCGAGGTGCGGCGCGGGCCGCCGGAAGCATCGGGGCAAGGAACTTCGCGGTGTACGAGCCTTTCGCCTGCGCCACGTCCTCGGGCGTTCCGCTCGCGAGGAGGTGGCCCCCCTCGGCGCCGCCCTCGGGCCCGAGGTCGATGAGCCAATCCGCGGACTTGAGCACGTCCAGATTGTGTTCGATGACCAGCACGGTGTTGCCGCCCTCGCGGAGCCGGAAGAGGACCTGCAGGAGCCGGTCCACATCCGCGAAGTGGAGGCCCGTCGTCGGTTCGTCGAGCAGGTAGAGGGTCCGCCCGGTCGGGGGCTTCCCGAGCTCGAAGGCGATCTTGATACGCTGCGCTTCGCCCCCGGACAAGGTGGTGGCGCTCTGGCCAAGGGTGATGTAGCCGAGCCCGACCTCGCTCAAAAGGCGCAGGCGGGACTCGATGCGTCGGTGGTTCGCAAAGAAGCCGAGCGCGTCGTCGACCGTCAGCGCGAGGACATCGGCGATCGACTTCCCCTTGAAGCGGACCTCGAGCGTCTCGGCGTTGAAGCGCTGGCCGTGGCACTCCTCGCAGACCACGTAGACGTCCGGGAGGAAGTGCATCTCGTAGCGGATCACCCCGTCGCCGTCGCACGCTTCGCAGCGCCCTCCCGGAACGTTGAAGCTGAAGCGTCCGGGAGCGAAGCCGCGCGCCTTCGCCTCGGGAAGGCTCGCGAACAGCTCCCGGATCGGGGTCATCAACCCGGTGTAGGTTGCCGGGTTGCTGCGGGGCGTGCGGCCGATCGGGGACTGGTCGATGAGAAGGACCCGGTCGATCTGGTCGATCCCCTCGATGTAGTCGTGCCGGCCCGGTGTATCCCGGCCCAGGCCGAGGTGTCGGCACACGGCCTTGTACAGGATCTCGTCCATCAACGTCGACTTGCCACTGCCCGATACCCCGGACAGCGCCACGAACAGGCCCAGCGGGATTCGGATATCATCGCCCTTGAGATTGTTCTCGCGAGGTCCGTGGATCACGAGCTCGCGCTCGGTCGGTCGCCGCCGCGCGCTCGGTACGGCGATAGACCGTCGGCCGCTGAGGAATTCTCCGGTGAGGGAACCGGGTGCCGCTCCGATAGCTCCCGGGGGCCCGGTGTAGAGGACCTGTCCGCCGTGGAGGCCGGCCCCGGGGCCGAGGTCCACGAGCCAGTCCGACTCGCGCATCGTTTCCTCGTCGTGCTCGACTACGAGCAGCGTGTTGCCCAGGTCCCGTAGCGCCTTCAACGTCGTCAGGAGCCGCCGATTGTCCCGGGGGTGGAGTCCGATCGAGGGTTCGTCCAAGATGTACAGCACGCCGACGAGCCCGCTCCCGATCTGGGTGGCGAGGGCGATTCGCTCGGCCTCGCCTCCGCTGAGCGTGGAGCTCGCGCGGTCGAGGGAGAGGTACGTGAGGCCCACGTTCCGAAGGAAACCCAGCCGCGAGCGGATCTCTCGTACGACCTGACCGGCGATGGACTCTTCCCGGTCGTCGAGCCGGAGGTCTTCGAACCACGCGCTCGACTCCGCGACGGTCATACAAGCCACGTCGGCGATCGATCGGTCCCGGACCGTGACCGCGAGGCTCTCGGGCTTCAGTCGCCGGCCGCCGCAGCTTCGGCACGGATGGAACGCCATGAAGCCCATGTAGAACTCCTTCACGCTCTCGGACTTCGTCTGCTTCCATCGCCGCTCGACCGCGGCGACCAGTCCCTCGGTGAGCCACGCGCCGCCCCACCACCAGCGGGACCATCGCGGGCTCCCTCCGAGGGTTTTCTCGGAGCCCTGCATCAACGCCTTCCAGCCGGCCTCCGAGAGTTCGCGCACCGGCCGCCGCGGGTTGTAGCCGTAGAGGGCGCCGAACCGCTCGAGCGCCTCCCGGCCCGGCGTGAGCCCCCAGACGGCGATCGCCTTGGTGAGTGGCTTGTCACGGTCCGGGATGATCAGGTCCGGATCGGCGTGCAGGGTAGCGCCGATGCCGAGACACTCGGGACAGGCGCCGAACGGATTGTTGAAGCTGAACATCCGCGGCGCGAGCTCGTCCATCGAGAACCCGCACACCGGGCAGCCGCGGCGGCTGGAGAAGACGCTGCGTTCTCCCTTCGGGCCGCGCACGATCACGAGGCCGTCGGCGAGCGTGCGTCCGAGTTCGACCGCTTCGGCGAGCCGTGTCGTCTCGCCCGCGTCGAGGACGAACGAGTCCACGATGACCTCGATCGAGTGCTGGCGGTTCTTGTCGAGCTTCGGTGCGGTTCCCGTCGCCCTCACTTCGGTGCCATCGATGACGAGGCGTCGATAGCCGTCGGCGCGGAGCTTCTCGATCGCCTCGCGGTGTTCGCCTTTCTTTGCGCTCACCACCGGCGCGAGGATCTCGATCCGTTGTCCCGTCGAGCGGGCGGCGATCGTGTGCACGATGCGGTCGACCGATTGCGGCACGATCTCGGTCCCGTCGTTCGGACAGTGCGGGACGCCGACGCGCGCGAAGAGCAGGCGCAGGTAGTCGTGGATCTCGGTGACCGTGCCGACCGTGGAGCGCGGGTTGCGGCTCCCCGCTCTCTGCTCGATCGCGATGGCCGGAGATAGCCCGTCGATCGAGTCGACGTCGGGCTTGTCCATCTGCCCGAGGAACTGGCGAGCGTAGGCGGAGAGGCTCTCGATGTACCGGCGTTGTCCCTCGGCGTAGAGCGTATCGAACGCTAAGGACGACTTACCGGAGCCACTGACCCCGGTGATCACGATGAACCGGTTGCGGGGCAGGTCGAGCGAGATGTTCTTCAGGTTGTGCTGTCGAGCACCGCGAACGCGGATGGCGTCGGTGGGTTCGGGCACAGGGTCGTCGCTCCCAACTCACGCCGGGAGCAGCTCCCGAACGGTCGCTTCCAGGCGTCGCAGCACGTGCTCTTGGATCTTCAGTCCGATCTGAGCGCTGGCGGGCCGCGTGTCGCCGATGACGCTCTCCGGCCATGCCTCGGGTCCGACCGGCCCGGGGACGAAGCCGCTGCCGCGGGTCGCGACCACCGGTCGCACCGGCCCCACCGTCTGCGGAGCAAGCGCGAGGACCCGAGAGGTCTCAAGGAGACCCGCGTGACCGTCCGTCGCGGGCGCCAGCTCCCCCCGGAGCTCGTAGACGAATTCGTAGTCCGACAGGACCACGATCCGCGTCCCCGGGTAGCTGCGCATGGTATAGTCGGCGGCCTCCCGAAGAGCCGCCATGTGGCCCCGCTGGGCGTGACCCGAGATCACGAGCGTGCGCCGCACCCCCATCCGGGCAAGCTCTCCGAGAACTCCCGCCGCATACCGGTCCAGGTCGTGCATGGGGAGGGACACGGTGCCGGCGAAGCGGCTCGCTTCTGGAGCTACTCCGTAGGGCAGGGTCGGCGCGATGACCGCATCGACGCGCTCGGCGAGCATCCGGGAGGTCACCTCGGCCTGGATCTGGTCGGCGCCCAGAGGAAGGTGGGGCCCGTGGGCCTCCAGGGCGCCCACCGGCACGATCACGAGCGGATTCGTCGAGAGGCGAGCCTCCCACGATCTCGAGTCAAGGTTCAAAAGGTACGTCGCGGTCCCCATTCTCACGTATCCAAGTCGGTGAGGCTATTTAAGGCGCAACGGGAGGGAACGTAACACCCTACCCGTACCGCCGAGTTCAAGGGACCGGATCCGCCGGCCCCGCCTCCGGCTGGACCGGCTCCGGGGTGACGGCAGGCGTGCGGCGCGGGCGAGTACGTCCCGCAGTCACCGCCCGGGAGCGGCGTTTGGGTTCGACGCCTTTCCTCGCGGCCGAGACCGGCGAGGAGCCTGAACGGCCCCGAGGCCTCGCGATGGTTCGAGCCTTCACCTTCTTCTCGCGCTTCTCCGGCGCGGCACGGGTGGGGCAGTTCGGGTTGATGCACAAGGTCCAGGGGGGCCGGCCGGCTTCGATGGCGGTGACGACCGGGGCGTGACAGACCGGGCATGGTTCGGGCGAACGCTCGAGCTTTCCGCGCTGAGGTAGCGGGTACGTCGTACGGCACTCGGGATAGCCCGAGCATCCCACGAAGCGCTTGCCGAGGAACGAGTAGCGGATCTCGAGCGGCTTACCGCAGGTGGGGCAGGTACCCGCGCGGAACGCTCGGTGGTGCTCCTCGCATTCGGGGTTCATGCAAAAGAGCTCGGGCCGCTGTCCCCGAAAGACGATCTTGACCCGCGGCATCCCACACTTCGCGCAGAGAAATTCCGGTGCGGGTTCGACGAAGCCCGCGGCCGGGAGGGGGAAGCTGACCGAGCAGGACGCCGGATTGTTGGAGCACTGGATCCACCGCATCCCGCGCGGGCTGCGCTCGATGCGCAGAGCTCCTCCGCACTTCGCGCACGGCCCGACGAAGCGCTGGCGGTCGAGCGCGCCCCGAATCGTAGCGCGAACCCCCTCGACGTTCTTCGAGAGGAGCGCATAGGCCTCCCGCAGCATCTCGCGGGACTCGCTCAGAACCTCCTCCTTCGGCTTCTTCGACTCG
Organism: Thermoplasmata archaeon; assembly: GCA_021844945.1. Taxonomy (GTDB): domain Archaea; phylum Thermoplasmatota; class Thermoplasmata; order Lutacidiplasmatales; family UBA184; genus Lutacidiplasma. Next base: position 95,418 of record JAKBSJ010000001.1, read on the forward strand.
GCGACGAGCTCCATATCGTCCTCGAGTCGGTGCGTCATCTCAGGGCGGGTGATCACCGGGGCGTAGGCCTTGAGGGCCTCCGTCACGGCGATCCCGGTGCCGGTGGGCTCGAGCCCGCGCTGGCCCACGTATCGGCGGTCGAAGAGCTTCTGGAGGACATCGTGGCGGGTCGACTTCGTGCCGAGGCCCAGCCGTTCCATCTCCTGGATCAGCGAGCCTTGCGTGTAGCGTCGCGGAGGCTTCGTCTGCTCCTCGACCAGTCGCACGTCTCGGACCGGGAGCGTCGCTCCGACGGTGAGGGTCGGTATCGGAATCTCCTCCGGCGTCGAGTACGGATAGACATGATACCATCCCGCGTCCGTGATGGTCTGTCCGGCCGCCTCGAACGGTTCCGCCCGGATCGCGACCTTCGCGGTGCGCTTGCGGCCGATGGCATCGGGAGCAAGGGTCGCGAGGAAGCGTCGAACCACGAGCTCGTAGACCTTGGCATGGTCGGGCTTGAGCTTCCGAGGGTCGACGACGCCGGTAGGGTAGATCGGGGGATGGTCCGTCGTCTCGGTGCGACCGCGCGTCGCTCGGAACGTAGGCTGATCGAGCACGTAGGCGGCTGCCTCGGCGAAAACGCTGTCCCGGAACTTCTCCGCGAGCGTCTTCAGGCCGACGCCGCGGGGATAGACCGTGTTGTCCGTTCGCGGGTAGCTGATCAGTCCCTGCGTGTACAGATCCTCGGCGATGCGCATCGCGTTGGCAGCGCCCAGCCCGAGACGAGTCGCTTCCGCGACGAAGAGCGTCGTGGAGAACGGAACCGGAGGGCGCCGGCGTGTCTCTTCCTCGGCGAACTCCTGCACGATCCCTTCGCTCGCGCCCTCGACTTTCGCGAACGTCCTCAGGGCCTCGGCGTGATCCTCCCAAACCCCATGCGCGTGCTTGAGCTCGAAGCTCTCCTCGCCCACGACGCCGGTTGCGGCAAGCTGCCAGTAGGGGGTGGGCACGAACTCCTTGATCGTCTGGTCCCGCTCGACCAGCAGCGCGAGGGTCGGGGTTTGGACGCGTCCTACGGAGAGGAAGCTACGGCCCCGCTGTTCCGCGGTGATCGATAGGAAGCGGGTGAGGACCGCGCCCCATACGAGGTCGATCTCCTGGCGAGCTTCGGCGGCCATCGCCAGCGCGCGGTCGAGCGACTCGAGGTGTTCGAAGCTCTGCTCGATGGCTTCGCGCGTGAGGGCGCTATAGCGCGCGCGCTTGACCTCGATCGTCGGGTGAACCTTCTGGAGAAGCTCGAGGCACTCGAGCCCGATCAGCTCCCCTTCCCGGTCGAAGTCGGTAGCGAGGACCACTCGGTCGAACTCGCGCACGATCGACTGGAGCGTCCCGACGATCCCGCTCTCGGTGACCCGCTTGATTGGAGGTGCGTCCAGGAGCTTGGGAAGGATTTCGAGCTCCCAACCTGCCAGCTCCTCGGGATAATCGAGCTCGACGATATGGCCACGGAGGCCCACCACCGCGTACGGACCTTCCGGCCGCTCGAACCGGAAGACGTTCGTCCCCGCGACGCGCGAGCGTTGCATGTGGCCGTCGGAGAGCACGATGGCGATGCGGAGAGCGGTGTTGAACTTCTCCGCCACCACGAGCGTTCGGATCGGAGCCATGTCCGCGTTACATGGCCGGGTCAGCTAGATAACCGTAGGGGCGGACGTTCGCGGACCGGGCGCTCTGAACGCCCGCACGCGCGCGCGCATGCCCTAGGGAGGGCAAGGGCCGGAGGCTCGCTCGACCGGCATTCGGGTCGCGGCGCTCATCCATCGCCAACCTGTCATATACCCGGAACGATAGGCGAGCGCACGTCGTGATGCCGCGGTAACTCAGTTTGGGAGAGTGCAAGACTGAAGATCTTGAAGCCGCCGGTTCAAGCCCGGCCCGCGGCATCTCCTCGCGACGGCGCGATCGGCTCCGGTTCGAGCGGTTGAATCCGGCGGCCCCACCGGGCCGCCGGGGAACGAGTTCTCCTCGACCTAGCGGACCGGGACAAACCAGACGTCCGTGATGGAGTACTTCGGGTTCGGATCGAACCTCGCCTCGACCGGCATGCCGACGTAGAGGTCGGATTCGACCGCGTCCTTGAGGCGTACGAGCATCACGCTACCGATCCCTTCGAACTCGACCAGCGCGAGGTTGTACGGGGTCTCCTTGAGGAACGCTTCGCTGCCGAAGTGGCACGTCGTCCACGAGTGGACCTTGCCCCGCAGCGGAAGATCGATCCACTCCGTCGCTGCGCCGCAGCGCATGCAGTGACCCCTCGGGGTCGCGAACGTAGCGCCACAGCGTCGCGCGGTGCACTTCGAACCCATCAGCTTCCCGTTCGCCAGCCCGAGAAAGAACGGGGAGTCTTCGGCGTAGCTGTGGATGTAGTTGATCGAGTACGGGTAGTGGATGACGAGGCTTTCCACGCCGTTCGCGTCCCGGAATATCGCGGCGCCGCTCCTCTCGATCTCGGCCTGTACGTCACGGAACTTCTCGTAGACCGGAGGTGGAGCGCGCGCCATCAGCGGAACCCCCTCTCGAGGATAGAAACGGTCACCGACGATCCCGTACCGGCGTGAGAGTGGATCGCCCCTCGCCGAGGGTTCTTGAGCTGGAGCGTTCCGTCCCCGAAGTGCTTGCGGATCGTTCCTTGGAGCTGCCAGAAGGCAAACACGCCTTGCATCAATCCGGTGGCCCCGACCGGATGACCGCAGGCGATGAGGCCTCCCGAGGGGTTGACCGGGATCGCTCCCGCGTTCGGGGTCGGGAACGGGTAGCGGATGTTCTTGAGGAACGGGTCACCCTGCTCCACGAACGAGTAGCCCTCGCCGTACCGGCAAAGTCCGAGGTCCTCGTACGTCTGTATCTCGCTCGAGGCGTAGGCGTCGTGCAGCTCGATGAAGTCGAGCTCCTTCTTCGGGTCCGTGATGCCGGCCATGCGGTACGCTTCGATCCCCGCCGCGCGACCCGCGCGGAAGGAGTGGACGCCCGGATAGGGCAGCCCCTCGTAGTCCGAGGCCTTCTCGCGAGGCAGCAGCGGGACGGTACCGAAGGGCCGGTCCGCGAGACGCATCGTGTCCGTGCCGGTCCCGACGCCGATGATGCGCACGGGCTTGTCGGTGAACTCGCGTGCGCGCCGCTCGTCGCAAAGGATCGCCACCGCCGCGCCGTCGCTCATCGTACAAATCTGCTCGCGCGTCAATGGGTAGCTGATCATCTCGGAGTTCAGCACATCGTCCACGGTGAGCTGCTTCGGATACTGGGCATAGGGATTGTGCATCGCGTTGAGGTGGTTCTTGACCGAGACAAGGCTCATGATGCGCTGGCCCTCGGCAATCGCCCTGCGCTGGGCTTCGCGTTCGTCGGTGATGTGGGCGAAACGGGTCAGCCGCAGGTACTGGTAGATGTGTCGAATGACCATCAATGCGTAGTATCCCGTGTAAAAGCCTCCGAGGGGGAAATCGAAGTTCGTGTCCGAGGCGAGTGCGATGAATTCGTTTCCCTTCCACGTGGCGACCCGGCTCATCGTCTCGTAGCCGGCCGCCAGGCAGACGTCCATCCGTCCGCTGGCGATCGCTTCGTAGGCCGCCTGGAAGCACTCGCCTCCGGTCGCGCCTCCCCATTCGATACGGACCGAGCCCTTCGGGTTCATCCCCAGATAGTCCTGCACCATGCTGGCGGCCTTGAGCTGCCGAGAGAAGTGATCGGAGAAGTACGAGATACGGGTCCCATCGATCCGGTCTTTGGTCAGGTTCGGGATTCCTTTGAGCGCGTAATCGTAGGCGCGCTTGACCATGAGGCGGAAGTCCATCGCCGGGTGGGCCTTCGCGAACTTCGTGACCCCTCCGGTGACCATGTAGACCTTCCGGCCCGAGGCTCCCGTCCGAGGGCGAGTCACGCGTCTTCGAGGGCGCGGTCGCGCGTGCGCGGTTCGTTTCGAGCGAGCGGGCATTCTTCCTTCCTCGCGGCGCGCGAAGTACGTCCCGCTCTTAGCGATGCCGGGAAGCGACGATCCTGAGAACGTCCAAGGGAATCCTCCTCGGATCTGGCGGCAATCCCGTTCGAGCGCCCGTCGGAAACGACCCCACGTGGCACGCGGGTTCCGATCCACCTGAGCCTTCGAGAGCCGGGGGATCGCGATGCTGTGAAACCGAGGTCGAAAGCGCAGGTCGAGGGGCGTACGCTCCGCCCCGATCGGGGTCCGCACGTATTCCACCGAGTAATCCCGTCGATTGCCGCGGCGCTCCGCAGGCCATCGCTTCAGAGGGCGGAGGTCGGCGGTCACCCGGCTCCCCGTCCATCCGGGCCGGTCCTCCTCTAGGTCCTCGAAGGCGATCCGGCGCTTCGACCATGAGATGATCTTGCGTTCGTACCGACCCTCCTCCTTCTTCGCGTCGTCGGGTCGGAAGTCCGTGCACTATCGATCGGCGTGCGGGAGCGGCAGGTCGAATTCAACCTGTATACGATAGGCGGACGGCGACCGGGTGGCTGGTTCGCTCGGCGGCATGTGGGCGGGGGTGAGGGCCCGCGGGGGACCTGGCGACCGAGGTTCGGCTCGACGGCACGGTCTCGTGAAGTCCGCCTCACCGATGCCGTATTGAACCACAAACTCGTGACTCGTTCGTGCCGCTCCCGCCACAACCTCGACACATCCTATCGGTCCTGGATTATGCCGACGATCTCCCCCAAATCCTTCGACGCGGAGTCGAGCTCAAGGCCGAGCGCCGGCGCGGGCGCAGCCCCCCCGTGCTGAAGGGGAAGACCCTTGCCCTGATCTTCGAGAAGTCCTCGACCCGGACGCGGACCTCATTCGAGGTAGGTGCGCATGATCTCGGGGGCCAGTCACTCTACCTGTCCTCCAAAGACCTTCAGCTCGGACGCGGAGAGACGATTGCCGACACCGCGCGCGTCCTCTCCCGGTTCGTGGACGTGATCGGTTACCGGGCCTACCGCCACTCCGACGTGACGGAGCTGGCTCGGTGGGCCTCGATCCCGGTCATCAACGCTCTCGATGACCTCGAGCACCCGTGCCAGATTGCCGCGGACCTCCTTACCCTGCACGAACGGTGGGGCGGGAAGTTCAAAGGACGAAGGTTGGCGTTCATCGGGGACGGCAACAACGTCCTGCATTCGCTCCTGCTCGGAGCCGCGAGCGTGGGGCTCGATATCGCCGCCGCGACACCCCGAGATTATGGACCGCGCCCCGACATCGTGGCCGCGGCGAGAGAACGGGCCAAGGAATCGGGCTCGGCCATCGATCTCACCGACGATCCGAAGACCGCGGCCAAGGGTGCCGACGCCATCTACACCGACGTCTGGGTGTCGATGGGCGAAGAAGCCGAGGCCGCCCAGCGTGAAGGGGCCTTCAAGGGTTACCAAGTAAACGACGCGTTGCTGGATCTCGGCAAGCCCGGGGTCTTTGCGATGCACGATCTCCCCGCCCATCGCGGCCAAGAGATCACCGACGCCGTCATGGACGGAACGCGACAGGCGATATGGGACCAAGCCGAGAACCGCTTGCACGCCCAGAAGGCGCTCATCGAGTGGATCTTTCGCCCGGCGCGGGCGACGTCCCGCCGCTAGGAGCTCCTTTCGGGGTCGGCCCGCAGTCGGATACCGAGATGGTGCTCGAGCTTGCGGACGAGCGCATCCGTAGGGTGGAAGTTCCCTGACTCGAGCTTGAGCACGAGGGAACGCTTCTCGTTGAGGCGCTTCGCGAGATCGTCCGGGGTCCACTGGCGGCTCTCCCGGGCGGTGCGGATGCGCCGACCCCAGTCCGGGGCGAGCTCCAGCTCGCCCATGTCCGAGAACACGTCTCGTTCGTCGCTGCGCCGGGTCGCCCCCCGCTGCGGGACAAGGCTCGCGGGGGGTCTCCGAAGCCCACCGCCCGCAACGATCACGGCCGCGGGAGGAGGGTCGAGCACGACACCGAATCGGGCACAGTCGGTACAGAGCAAGAGGACGGATCCCTCGATTCGCGTCCGACTGGTGCGCTCCACATCCTTGCCGCACATCTCGCAGAGCATCGCTACCGGCTCCGGGGAGGTGAGAGTTCGGCGGCGCGGTCCAGGGTGCGCGCGCGAACGTTCCGCTCGCGTTCTGCCAACGGTCGCCCTGCGTCGTCGGGGGTCAAGATGACCCCTGGCAGGAGGCGAGGCTTCTTATCGGAACCGACGGCGATCTTTGCGAGGAACGCATCGTCCATCCGGCTCGGGAACCGCCCGCACCCGGATCCGGCTCGGATCCCGGGTCCCATTGAACCCCGTCCGGAGGAGAAGGCGGCCGCGTAGGGAGATATGGAGTCGACAGCGAATCCCCCCACGGTGCGGTCGCGGGAATCCCATCTCCCGTTCACGCCCCGGACCCGGGAGTCTCGCGGTGCATGGGTGGGAGCCCCGCACTCGGCACGGCCGGCGGTACAGCCATCGAAGAACGAGCCCAGCTCGTGGCGATCGCCGCAGGGGAGGCATCGCGGCATCCGCACCCGAAGTACGGGCGACGATCCTTCGACGATTCCGGTGGTCACGGTCTGCAACGCCACGAGGTGATCCGCGCTCTTCGGGAGGCTACGGGAGATTTGAGCGCGTCGGCGCGCGGGTCCGACCCCCCGTAACCGCAGCGCGGGCTACGCACGCCGTTCGAGAACCGATGCGCAGAGCGCGATCCCGGTAGGGAGCACGATAGCGGCCGACCGTCTCCGTCAGTATCGGGCCACCTGCTCAACAAGTCCTATATAGGGGGACCTTTTGAGCGCGCCCGGAAGGAACACCCCAATGGCAACCAAGCCCCACCTGAACATTGTCTTCATCGGCCACGTGGACCACGGAAAGTCGACGACCGTGGGTCGCCTGCTCTTGGACACGGGGTACATCCGCCAGGAAGAGATCGACAAGTTCCGTGCCGAGGCCGAGGCGAAGGGCAAGGCAACGTTCGAATTCGCTTGGGTCATGGACGACCTCAAGGAGGAGCGCGAGCGCGGGGTCACGATCGACATCGCGCACCGGCGCTTTGACACCCAGAAGTACTACTTCACGATCATCGACGCGCCGGGGCACCGTGACTTCGTCAAAAACATGATCACGGGGACGAGCCAGGCCGACGCGGCCGTGCTCGTCTGTTCGGCTGCGGAAGGGGTCCAGGAGCAGACCAAGGAGCACATCTTCCTGTCCCGCACGCTCGGGGTCACGCAGTTGATCTGCGCGATCAACAAGATGGACCGCCAGGAGGTCAACTACTCCGAGGCGAAGTTCAACGAGCTTAAGGAGGAGCTGACGAAGCTCCTGAAGAACGTCGGGTACAAGGTCGCCGAGCAGGTGGTATTCGTCCCGATCTCCGCCTTCAAGGACGACAACATCAACAGGGCGAGCCCGAACATGCCTTGGTTCAAGGGCCCGACGCTCCTCCAGGCGCTGGACAACCTCAAGGTCCCCGAGAAGCCGACCGACAAGCCCCTGCGACTCCCGATCCAGGACGTCTACACGATCACGGGGATCGGGACGGTGCCCGTCGGCCGCGTCGAGACCGGCAAGGTCAAGGTCGGCGACAAGATCATCTTCATGCCCGGCGGCAAATCCGGTGAAGTGAAGTCGATCGAGATGCACCACGAGACCGTAGCCGAAGCTCAGCCGGGCGACAACATCGGGTTCAATGTCCGGGGCATCGACAAGAACGACATCCACCGCGGCGAAGTGGCGGGCCCGGCGTCCAATCCCCCGACGGTCGTGGAGAGCTTCACGGCCAACATCCAGGTCCTGAACCATCCCAGCGTGATCACCGCCGGCTACACGCCGGTCTTCCATGCGCACACCGCCCAAGTCGCGTGCGAGTTCACGAAGCTCGTCCGCCGTCTCGACCCGAAGACCGGACAGACCGCGGAAGAGAACCCGCAGACCCTCAAGACGGGAGACGCGGCGGTGGTGGAGATCACCCCGAAGCGCCCGCTGGTCATCGAGCGGTACAAGGAGTTCCCCCAGCTCGGTCGCTTCGCCGTCCGCGACATGGGTCAGACGGTCGCCGCGGGCGTCGTCACCGACCTCAAGAAGCGCGCCGCGTAGGGCATCGCTAAGGGCACCCGCGACTTGGATCTCGGAAGAGGGTGGTTCGACCGATGCCGCAAGTAGCGCGTATCTCGCTGAGCGGCACCGAGTCAAAGAAGGTCGACTCGATCTGCAAGCAGATCCGAGAGATCTCGCAGAAGACCGGTGTTCGGATCTCGGGCCCGATCCCCCTCCCGACCAAGAGGCTCAAGGTGCCGGTCCGTAAAGGGCCGGACGGCGGAGGGACCAGCACGATCGACCACTGGGAGATGCGGATCCATAAGCGCCTGATCGACATTGACGCCGACGAGCGCGCCTTGCGCCAGGTCATGCGCATCCAGGTGCCGGACGGTGTCAACATCGAGATCGTCCTGACGAGCTAGTCGCGCGGCGTATGTTCGCGCCGGGATCCGGCCGCTATCTGGCGGTCGGTTTCGTGCTCGTGGCGATCGCCTTTGCGGCGTGCCTTGCGCTCCGAGCGTTCCTCGACCTGATTCCCGTCGCCGTCGTGCTGGGTCTCGTGGCCTTTCTCGCCGCCTTCTTCCGAGATCCGGAGCGCGCTCCCGGTCCGGGGATCGTCAGCCCTGCGGATGGAAGGGTGTGCGTCGTCCTCCGGGAGGATGCGCGCTGGCGCATCGCCGTCTTCATGAACGTCACCGACGTTCACGTGAACCGTATCCCGATTGAAGGGACGGTACGCGCGACGCGCGACTCGGGGAGCGGATTCCGGCCCGCCTACACTCCGGACGCGCAGCACAACTGCCAACGGGACTACGTGATCGACACCGTGCTCGGCGAGGTCGAGGTGGTCCAGATGACCGGGATCGTTGCTCGCCGGCTGGTGAGCTTCGTCCGGGTGGGGGACCATCTACCGAAGGGCCGGCGGTTCGGGATGATCGTGCTCGGCTCTCGGGTCGACGTTCTCTTACCCGCCGACCGCGTCCGGCCCACCGTGCGGGTCGGAGACCGGGTCTGGGCGGGCACGTCCCAGATCGCCGAGGTCGTCGGATGAACGGCTGGCGGATCTCCGCGAACCTCGCCACGCTCGCCAACGCGCTTGTCGGAGTCGGCGCCATCGCGTACCTCCTCCTCGGGAACCCCCTCTTCGCGATGCTCCTCATCGCGATCGGCATCGGCTTCGATGGGCTCGACGGCATCCTCTCGCGCCGCAGCGGGATGGGAGGGTCGACGTTCGGTCGGATCGCGGACTCGATCGCGGACTCGGTCACCTTCGGCATCGCGCCCGCGCTCCTGATCGCCGACCACGCAAATCAAGGGAGCCTCTGGGGCTCGTATGCGGTCGTGGGATACGCGGTGGGGGCGCTCTATCTCGCGCTGGCCCTCACGCGACTCGTTCGGTTTACCGCCCATCACTACCGTCAGCCGGACTTCTTCGGAACGCCGACACCCATCGCTGCGCTCGTGATCATTTGGTTCGGCGCGGCGTTCTACGTGCCGGCGTTCCTGACCGTTCAGCCTCTCGTCTTCTACGGCTTCGCGACCGTCTTCGCGCTCCTCATGGTCGCACCGTGGGCCTATCCGAAGATGCGACGTGGGGCGCGCCTCCGCATCCCGATGGCGATCACGGGAGTCGCGGCCGCAGCGATGCTGGTCCCATTCCAGTTCCGCCCGGCCCCGGACTCGGCCGCGTACGCGGTCGCGCTCGCCGCTAGCGCGGTCATGGGCGCCGGCCTCTTCCTGTACTACGTGATCGGGCCGTTCACCCTGCCCCACCGCTCGCACGATCCTCCGTCCGCCGTGGTCCCATGAAGATCCGAACCCGATCCCCCCTCGTGCTGTCGGTCCGAGAACGGCTGATGTTCGAGGCCGGGATCAAGCTCGGCGGGATCTTCCACCAATACCTGGGGACCCCCATCACGGCGCGCACCGCGCCCGGACTCGCGCGGGCGATCGAGTCGGCGGTCCGCCTCCAGCCCTACGTCGTCGGGGCCCGAGTGCGGATACGGCCCGAAGCCGGCGGACCGGTCGGCCGCGGAAGATACGCCTACCGCTACCTGACGGCTGAGATGCTCCATGTGACGGTCCACCTCGCCGATGGGCCGGTGCGGGTGACCGCGCGTCTTGCGCACCGGGCCGACCTGCGCTACCCGCTGATGAGCGTCGATGCGGTGAAGGGCCCGCTCACTTTCGCTCCGCGATCGGCACGTAGCGCTGCTCGGGCGGTCCGACGTACGCGGCCGTCGGGCGGATCAACCGGAGGTCGTCGTACTCCTCGAGTACGTGCGCGGTCCAGCCGCTGACCCGGCTGGCGGCGAAGATCGGCGTGAAAAGGTCGTGCGGGATACCGAGCAGAGTGTAGATCGACCCCGAGTACAGGTCGACGTTCGGGTAGAGCCCCTTTTCCTTCATGACGACCAGTTCGACCGCACGCAGCAGGTCGTAGTAGTGGAGGTCCTTCTTCTCCTCCCCGATCTTGCGCGACCACTCCCGTAGGACCGTGGCGCGAGGGTCCTCCACGCGATACACGCGGTGGCCGAAGCCCATGATCCTCTCGTGCTTGGCGAGCCGGGCCTGCACCACGGCCTCGGCCCGGTCGGGGGACGGGATCTCGTCGAGCAGCTCCATGACGCGCTCGTTCGCTCCCCCATGCAGCGGCCCCTTGAGCGTACCGATCGCGCTCGTCACCGCGCTGTAGAGGTCGCTGAGCGTAGAGGCGGTGACCCGTGCGGCAAACGTGGACGCGTTGAGCTCGTGGTCGGCGTGCAGGATGAGGGCGACGTCGATCGCGTTCACGTCGAGCGGGCTCGGCTCCGCGTTCAAGAGCGCGTAGAGGAGATACGCCGCGTGCGACAGCTCTGGGCGCGGCCGAATCGCCGGTAGTCCCGCGCGTCGGCGGTGGAAGTGCCCGAGGATGGTCGGGAGGGCCGCCGTGAGGCGCTGAGCCCCGCCGATCGAACTCGGCCCGGACTTGGTCTCTCCGGGCTCGAAGATCGCGAGGGCGCTGACCGTCGTGCGAAGGACGTCCATCGGGTTCGCGTCCTTCGGCATCCGATCGAGGATCTCGGTCACTTGGGGAGGCAGGGCTCGCAGGCCGGCGAACGTCGTGCGGAGACTGGCGAGCTCGGCGGCCGTGGGGAGGCGACCGTACCAGAGCAGGTAGGCAACCTCCTCGAACGTTGACTGCGCCGCAAGGTCCCGGATGTCGTAGCCCCGATAGATGAGACGACCCTGCTTGCCGTCAATGAAGCAGATCCTCGATTCGAGCGCGACGACGTCCTGAAGCCCTCTTTGAACGACCGACTCGCTACCCATGGTGCCCTCGTGGTGATCGGGCCAACCGAGCGACGTTAATCACCCTTGGCCGGCGAGGCCCCCTCGGGCATCGTTTCGCGGCGGCGCGGGGGTTGCAACGGTTCGCTCCTCGATGGATCCGGGGGAGGCGGGGTGCGCACCTCGGGGTGGCGATGGTGCCGCTCGTAGGCAACGGTCGCCGCCGCCCAGACGGGCAGCGAGACCAGGAGCGAGCCGGTCGCCACTAAGAACACGAGAACGTAGCTGTTCGCGAGGGCGAGGAGCCCCGAGGCGCCGGCTCCTGCGACGGCCGCGAGGCCACCCAAGGCGCTGTTCACCCCGAGTACACGGCCCGAGTCCCGACCCCGGAGGCTCCGAAAGAGCATGAGCGACGAGGCGATGGTGAAGAAGGCGATCGCTCCCCCGGAGATCCCATAAGCAATGAGATTCGCGCCAAACGCGCCGGGGGCGACGAGCAGGGCCACCGCGAAGCCGGCCGTGGCGAGATAGGAGAGGCTGCGGATGTACGTCGAATACCGGACAAGGCGGTCCGCTCCAATGCGAGCGGTCAGCCCCCCCGAGAACGGGTACATAAGCCCCTGTCCCGCGCTGTTGCTAAAATTGATGAGGAAGATCGCCGACGCGGCGAGTCCGATAGACGCCAGGTACGGCGTCAATGAGATGTTGAAGAGGTTCGCGGCAAAGTTGAACAGGAAGATGGCAGCGAGAACGAGCGGGATCTCATGCGTGAGCTCTTCGCGGACCCAGCCACGAAAGCGGTTCCATGCGGCTCGGGTGAATTTCGGCCGAACGGGGAAGAATGGGATCGAAATGCGAAGACCGGGGATCTGCCGGGTGCGTGCGGTCAGGCTGTCGATGTGGTGAGCCACCTGGGTGGTGCGCGCGATGCGCTCGCCTTCGCGAACGCTGAACCAGATCGCGATCGCTGAGGCACCCGCGAGGCCGCCGAGCACATAGAGGAGGGTGTAGAGGGTGAGCGTGTCGGCCGTCCACGCGAAGCCGAGCATGAGCCCGACCATGCTACCGATAATGGACACCTCTTGGAAGGAAGCGTAAGCGGTGGCTCGCTGGGGTTCGGGAAACTTCTCTAAGATGAGCAGCGTCGACGCGCTCGCTCCCGCCGGCGCCACGAGCCCGATGAAGGCGTAGAGGAGGTACAGCGCATTGATCGAGGGGAGCAGCGCGATGAGCGCGTAGAGGGCCGCGTAAGCCCCGTAGTTGATGACGAGGAACCACCGGCGGCGTGGGTACCGGTCCGCGAGGTGACCCCAGACGACGGACGAGGCGATGACCGCCGAGTTGTAGATCGTAGCCGCGAGGGCGACCTCGCCCCAGGTCCCGTGCAGCGGGAGCAGGATGATCAGAGGAAGGACGACGCCGAACCCGGCGGTCGCGGCGTTGACCGGAACGAACGCGAGCAGCCACGGCTTTGCGAGCAGTCGCCCGGGCCACGTCGCAGGCGGACTGCTCATCTCTTCGGAGCCTCGCTCTGGTCTCTGAGGAGGTCGATACTTAAGCGCCGGCGCTTGCACTGGACGCGGGCCGGGCCACTGCGACGACCAACGCGGGGGATCGGGCGGAAGCGCGGCGCCTGCTCGTACCTCGTATCAGACGAGAATAACGTGCTCGCTCTCGACAATCCTTATAAAGTAGGCCGTTGTCCGCGCGATATCTACACCGGTGAACTGTGGCGATCGGCTTTGTGTTGATCAGTACGGCCCCGGCCAAGGAGCACGACGTGTACAACGAACTCCTTCGCGTCAAGGGGATCGTGGAGTTGCATCCGCTCTTCGGAGAGTATGACTTGATCGCGAAGGTCGAAGCAGAGGACTTCAACGCGCTCGGTCAGTTGGTTGTCGACCAGATCCGAAGCGTTCCGGGCGTGATCGACACCAAGACGTTGACCGGTATCCGGTTCTGAACACGAGGGAGTGAATCATTCGATGGTAGGATGGGCAATCATGGGCGCCGCGAATTCGCTGAGCGTGGGCGGCTGGCAGTTCATCACGATCCTGCTGCTGATCTTCGGGCTGTTCCTGGTCCTCGCCGGCGCGTTCACCGCCTACTTCGGGAGCGGACGGAGCCGGGGAATCGGGGTAGCGCTCCTCGTCGTCGGTCTGGTCGTGGGGCTGCTCTTCGCCTTCGTGTACAGCTACTACGGCTCGCCGCCGCACCAGCTCGGAACGCTGCTCTGGCAATCGTTCCTCGTGATCATCGCGGCGGTCATCGGCGCCTTGGCGGCGATCGGGATCTTCCTGGTCGCCATCATGAAGTCGTAGACGGGTCCGGTCATGGCCCGTAGAACACGGGTCGTTCGGGGCGGTCGACCGATTGTCACGCTGACCAGCGACACCGGCAGCGTCTACGCGGCCCAGATGCGCGCGGTGCTGGCCCAGAGCTTGCACGCTGCCGAGATTTTCGACTTGGCCCACGACCTGCCGGCCCACGGTATCCGCGAGGCCGGCTTTCTCCTACGGGCGATGGCCGAACGATTCCCGGCCGGCTCGATCCACATCGCCGTGATCGACCCCGGCGTGGGGGGAGCTCGAGCTCCCATCGTGATCGAATGCCGCGATGGTTCCGTTCTGGTGGGACCGGACAACGGAGTCTTGTGGCCGCTCGCGGAACGTCTCGGATATCACTGCGCGTATCGCATCGACGCTCGTCGACTCCCTCCCCGTCGCCGCGTGGGTCGCACTTTTGACGGCCGCGACCTCTTCGCACCTGCCGCGGCTCGGATCGCTCGGGGAAACCCGCCTTCGGAACTCGGTCCGCGCGTCCGACCCCGGCGCGTCCGCCTACCTCCGGCTCGGATCCGTGAGGGAGCGCTCACGGGCGAGGTCCTCCACGTCGACCGGTTCGGGAACCTTGTCACCAACATCCCGAGCAAGGCCTGGCCGGCGGGAGCCCGGTCGTCTCAGTTGCGTCTCCGCGCGGGTCCCCTCCGCCCACTCCCGTTCGCGAAGTCGTACGAAGCGCTTGGCATCGGTCGGCTCGGCATCCTTCCTTCGAGCTTCGGCCTGTTGGAGATTGCCGTTGGCCAGGGGAGCGCCGCCCGTCACTTGGAGGCTCGATCGGCCGACCGGATCGAGGTTCGCGTCTCGGGCGCACACCTCCGGGTCCGCGGGGCGTCCGGCCGCCGGCGGACGAGCGATAGCTCGGGGCCGCGGGATCCGGTGCGTCCTCGCGTCGCTCGTCGACCACCGGCGACCTAAAGCGGTCCGACTCTAACCTAGGAAAGCGAGATGGGACCGCGCGAGTCGAGAGATACCTGATCCGCAAACGGTGAAGGCATGGCACGTCGGGATTACTACGAGGTTCTGGGAGTACCCAAGACCGCGAGCGCGGACGACATCAAGGCGGCATACCGTCGGCTGGCTCGCGAGCACCACCCCGATATGAACCGGGACAATCCAAAGGCGGCGGAAGAGAAGTTCAAGGAGCTCAGCGAGGCGTACGAGGTGCTCGCGGATCCGGAGCGCCGCAAGCGCTACGACACGATGGGCTTCTCGGCCGTGGAGAGCGACTTCGGACCGCAAGGGTTCACGTGGCAGAACTTCACCCACGCCTCGGATCTCGAGGACCTTCTCGGCTCCAACCCCATCTTCCAGCAACTCTTCGGCAGCATGTTCGGCGGGGGACCGGGGTTCGGCGGGCCGATGCCGGGCCGCAACATCGAGGTGACCATTCGCGTACCCTTGGCCGCAGCGCTCACCGGGGCTCGCTCGTCGATCTCGATCCCGGTCGTCGGCCCGTGCCCCGTGTGCAAAGGCACGGGCGCCCGGGACGGTACCGCCTTCGAGACCTGCCCGACCTGCCAGGGGCGGGGACAGGTCCAGCGGGTCCTCCGGCAGATGGGGGGTCAATTCGTCACGATCGGACCGTGCCCGACCTGCCGGGGAACCGGTCGCAAGATCCTGGAGAAGTGCAAGAACTGCAAGGGCACGGGACAGGCTCGGATTACAAAGCATCTCGAGGTGCAGATACCGCCGGGCGTGGACACCGGAACGCGCCTGCGGCTGGCGGGTCAGGGCCTACCTTCATCGACCGGTGGGCCGCCGGGAGACCTCTATGCCAAGATCGAGATCGAGAGTCACGCGACCTTTCGTCGGGATGGCCAGGATCTCTTCACCGACGTGTCCGTGCCGCTGCGCACGGCGATCTTAGGCGGCGAGGTAACCGTGCGGTCCCTCGATGGCCACGACCTCCACCTGAAGATCCCCTCCGGCACGCAGTGCGGGCACGAGCTCCGGCTCAAGGGCCAAGGGTTGCCTAAGTTCGGCGGCGGGAGCCGCGGGGATCTCTACGCCATCGCGATGGTGGAGATCCCGAAGTCGTTGTCCGGCCGGCAGAAGCAGCTCCTCGAGGAAGCGTTCCCCGAGGAGGCGACGTCGCGTCGGAGCTCCCTCTTCGGGCGCGGGGAGTGAGGACTTTGCCGGACGACGGCGACCCTGGGGCGAACGATACGTACTTCACGGCGCAGCCCCGTTCCCGCTCGGCGCGACGCCATCTGCGGTTCCTGTATCGTGGCGAGGTGATCGAGGTCGAGGTCGATCGGGGCGTCTTCGCAAGCTCCGGCCTCGACCGGGGTACCGAGCTCCTCATCGAGAGCACCGTCATCGGACCCTCGGACCGGGTCCTCGACATCGGGTGCGGATGGGGGGCGGTAGGCATCGCGGCCGCGAAGTCCGCAGACTCCGGCCATGTCATCTTGGTCGACGTCAACCGGCGAGCCGCTCATCTCGCGCGTCGCAACCTCGAGCGCAACCACATCGAGAACGCGGAGGTCCGGATCGGTTCACTCTTCCAGCCCGTGGACGGCGAGCGTTTCGATCTGATCATCTCGAACCCTCCGTACCGGGCGGGCCGTCCGCTGATCCAGCAGCTGATCGCCGAGGCGCCCCGTCACCTCGCCCCGAGCGGTCGCCTGGTCGTCGTCGGCAAGAAGAGCCAAGGGATCAAGTTCTACCAAGACCTCCTCGAAACAACCTGGCCGGGGCCGGTCGAGGTCCTCGGTCGCGGCTCCGGCTACCGCGTGGTCGAGGCGCGCCTCGCTCCGCACAAGCATGCCCCGTAGGGATTCTCGGCCCCGGGCGCCCGGGCGTCCGCCCCCGTGGTCCGCCGCCGTCTTTTTGGCGAAGCGCTTAAAAAGGGGGGCCTGTTGCGCGCCGACACTCCCGCGGCGAGCCGGCGACGCGAGGCTCAAACGCTCGTGCGGGCATACTCTCACGAAGGTGGAACTCGCGCCGAAGAACCCGAAGGACGAGCAGGGACCCGCCGCACCTCCAGCGGAAGCGCCGCCCGCGGGGACCGAGAAGACCCCGGCGAAGAAGGAAAAGCCGGGCCGCAGCAAGGCCGAGGAGAAGGAAGCGGGAGGTCACGGAAAGGGAAAGAAGGGACCCCTCGCCCCGACCGCTAAGGCCGGTGCACCGGTGTCCACGAACCCGAACTTCCGCTACATCGTCCGCGTCGCGAACACGGACCTCGACGGCCGGCGGCGTACCGCTCTGGCCCTCACCGGAGTGAGCGGCGTGGGGATCCGCATAGCCGAAGCGACCTGCCAGCTGGCGGGGGTCGACCCCCACGGTCTGATCGGTGATCTCCCGGAGCCGACGGTCGATCAGATCGAGGCGACGCTGGTGGACCTTCCGAAGAAGCTCCCGGCGTGGATGACGAACGAGCCACGCGATTACATCGGAGGCGACACGTTCCACCGCTTCGGGCCGGATCTCGAGACCGCCGACCGCGACGCGATCAATCAGATGAAGATGATCCGATCCTACCGGGGCGTTCGTCATGAGCGCGGGCAGAAGGTCCGCGGTCAGCGCACTCGTTCCAACGGTCGGACGGGCATGGCGGCTGGCGTGCTGAAGAAGGCGGCCAAGGAGGCTGCGCAGACGAAGGCGAGGGAGGAGGCGGCGCCCGCTGCCGCTCCGGCGGCCAAGCCCGCGGCCCCGAAGAAGGAGGCCGCGTAGAGCATGGGAGATCCGAAGTTCGTCCGCCGCTTCTACGACCGGCCGAAACACCCGTGGGAAGCGACGCGGATGGAGGAGGAGCGTAAGCTCCTCGTGAAGTACGGCCTCAAGAACAAGCGCGAGCTTTGGAAGGCCCAATCGACGCTCCGCGGGTTCCGTCGACAGGCGCGCGACCTGCAGGCGCGGTTGCGGGCAGCCGAGCCTCAGGCGCAGCGCGAGACCACCTTACTGCTCGACCGCTTGGTGCGGCTCGGCGTCCTCTCCGTCGGCACGCCCACGATCGACGACGTGCTGGCCCTTACCACCGAGGAGATCCTGCGCCGCCGTCTCGAGTGGATCGTCGCAACGAAGGGCCTTGCACCGACGCCCCGCGGCGCCCGACAGATCATCGTTCACGGCCACATCGCGATCGGCGACCACCGGGTCACGCGTCCCGGGTATCTCGTCAAATCGGCCGAGGAGGCCGGGATCGCGTACGATCCGACGAGCCCGCTCACCAGCGACGAGCATCCATTGCGCGTCGCCTTGCGCGAACGCGAGGCGGCTCGAGAGGCGACGCGTGCGAGCCCGGTCCCGCCCCCCGAAGCCCAGGAGGCGTCGTAGATTCCCGTGGCGAAGATCGGCATCGCGCACATCTACGCGAGCTACAACAACATTCACATCACGGTCACCGACATCACCGGCTCCGAGACGCTCGCAAAGGCGACCGGAGGCATGGTCGTGAAGGCGGCGCGCGACGAGTCGAGTCCCTACGCCGCGATGAAGGCGGCCGACCAGGTGGCCGCCATCCTCAAGGAGAAGGGGTACGAGACCCTCCACGTTCGGGTCCGCGCTCCCGGTGGGAACCGTTCCCGCTCCCCGGGCCCGGGGGCCCAAGCTGCGATCCGGGCCCTCGCCCGGGCGGGCGTGAAAATTCACCGGATCGAGGACGTTACCCCGGTGCCCCACGATGGCACAAAGCCTAAGGGTGGTCGACGCGGACGACGAGTGTAACGGAGCCCGATCCATGCAGGTCACGATCCAAGAGCTCAAGACGCGGCACGCGAGCCTCGAGATCGACGAAGCGAGCGCGAACCGAGTAAATGCCATCCGACGCACCCTGATCGCGGACGTTCCGAAGCTCGCGATCGAGGACGTCGAATTCCATCTCGGCCCGATCCGGGACGAGGCCACGGGCAAGGACTACGACTCCTCCACGAGCATGTTCGACGAGGCCGTCGCGCTTCGCCTCGGACTCTTGCCGCTTCCTACGGACCTCGGCCAGTTCCGGCGCAAGTCCGAGTGCACCTGCGGAGGCGCGGGTTGCCCGAGCTGCCAGGTGATGTACTCGATCGACAAGAAGGGTCCCTGCACGGTCTACGCCCGCGATGTCGTCCCCCTCGGCGACCCGAGCCTAGCGGTCCTCGAGCCCGAGGTGCCGATCGTCCGGCTGGGGGCGCATCAAGCCCTCCTCGCCTACGCAACCGCCGTCGTAGGGTCGGCCCGCGATCACGCAAAGTGGCAAGTCGCCCACGCGGTCGGGATGAGTCCCTATCCCCACGTGAAGATTGCCAAGAAGGCGGGCTGCTCGGACGCGTGCCTTCGGCGCGTGAGCGGCGTGTGCCCGGTGAAGATCCTCCCGTACGCCGACGGGAAGCTCTCCGTCACCGACGAATCGAAGTGCATCTTGTGCGGTGCATGT
The DNA here is from genome assembly GCA_021844945.1 of Thermoplasmata archaeon. Classification (GTDB taxonomy): domain Archaea; phylum Thermoplasmatota; class Thermoplasmata; order Lutacidiplasmatales; family UBA184; genus Lutacidiplasma. The sequence continues at coordinate 114,404 of JAKBSJ010000001.1, forward strand.
GAGAAGGAGTGTGAGCACGGTTCAATCACGGTGGTTCCGGACGAGCACAAGTTCCTGTTCGAGTTCGAAACCGATGGCTCGCTCAGCGCCCGCGAGGCGCTTCGCTACGCGCTCAAGGACCTGAAGCGCCGATTCGAGGAACTGCGCGAAGCGGTCCAGGCTATCCCGTAGGCCGCGCGCTCGTCCAATCGTAGCGCAGGATCGCCGCGATCCCGCCGAACGATCGCAACTGGGTTCCCGGACCCTCGGTGTCCCGCACGACGAAGATCCGCGCGCGTCCGCTGCGAGCTCGATCGAGCACTTTGGACACGTTCGGGTCCGCGAGGTGGGATTCCCCCACGAGCAGGGTCTCGACGGCGCCCGCATCGACTGCCTCCCCGACCTCTTCCGCGCCCACCGCAGCTCGGACCCGGGATGCGAGCCCTTTGATCAGCGCCTCCACGAGGGTCGCTTCCTCGGCCGCGACCGTGCCTCGAAGGGCATCGGCCGCGCGCCCCGATCGGAGGAGCTCGTCCGCACCGGACCGGCCCGACTCCGCCGTCGCGTAGACGCGAATCTTGCTCTTGAGCGGAGGATCCTCCTCGATCAGCCGGCGCGAAAGCTCCTCCTTGAGGAATCCGGGGCCCGCGATCGCCACGACGCTCGCCTCGCGGGCCGAGCGACGAACGAGGGCGACCAGCTCCGTCAGATAGGTCTCGCGGTCCTTCGAGGCCTGCGTGGCTCCGAACTGCTTGCCCGCAAGCGTCCGTCGTAGATCGACGATGGGCTCGACCGCGCGACCGCGGACCCGCAGGAGGGAAGACTCTCCCCAATCGACCGAGGCGATCAGGATCTCGGGGTCCCCACGGTGCTGGAGCCCCTCCTCGAGCAGCGAACGATCGGCCCCGGAGAGTTCGGGCTTGAACCAGGCGACCTCGTCTCCGAGCCCGATGTCGAGCGTATGGTGCCGTCCGAGGTCGAACGGCCCGTCGACGATCGGGCCGGAAACGCGCACATGTTGGCTAAAGCCATGGAACTCGACCGAGTCGGTAGCGACGACCAGCCACACGCGCCGTCGGGTCCGCTCGGCGGCCGCGACGTCCACCGGAGCCTCGGGATCACGTCGGGTCGTCGAACTGCCCACTCGGTCCCCCGGGTGGACGAGGCGCGCGAGGCGCCAAAGGTCGCTCGGAGTCTCCAGGCGCAGTCGAATCTCCCCGGTCGTACGATCCTGGCGGACTAGGCGCACGTTCGCGACCCCGGGGGGCCATGCACCTTCGGCGAATTGAGGGTTCGCAACGGCTCGCGGGGGCCGGAACGGTCGAACCGGGGAGGCTGCCGTCGAGTGCGATCTCCCGAGAGGTGGCGACTGCCGCTAGAGATCGGAGCGCGCACTTTCCCGGGTCCCGGTCTCGCTGACCGGGGGGCGAAGGTCCGCCGAACGGCGCGATCTCACCGGTGGAGCGCTGGGAGTGGACTGGTCGGGATTTGAACCCGAGGCCTCCGGTTTGCAAAACCGGCGATCTTCCGGACTGATCTACCAGCCCGCGCAGAGCCCTACGCTCGCTCGATGCATGCGCCGCAGAACGGCGGAGGATTCCTTGCGATCTTGCCTCCTCACCCTTCGGGCCGGAACTCGTTGGAAGCGGGCCCATCTGTCGCCGGCCGCCCCTCCGACCTCGCCACGCTTATAATAGGCACGCGAGTCCCCCGCCGACCATCATGGGGGAGTCGTCCTATCGCTATATGGCGAGCTCGTTCCGCCAGACCCTCGGGGACGAGGGCGCTGCGCTTCGGCACGAGCGACTGCTTTCGTGGCGGCGGGAAAGCACCGTTACGCGCGTGGAGCATCCTCTGCGCCTCGACCGAGCGCGGGCGGTCGGCTACCGAGCGAAGGAAGGGTTCATCGTAGTTCGCGTCCGCGTGCGACGAGGCGGTCAGAACAAGCGTGCGATCATCGCCGGTCGTCGCCCCAAGCACAAGGGAATCGCGCGCATGACGCTCGCCAAGAGCTTGAAGCGCATCGCGGAGGAGCGGGCGCAGAAGCACTATCCGAACCTCGAGGTCCTCAACTCCTACTGGATCGGAGAGGACGGGAAGGAGAAGTTCTTCGAAGTGATTCTTCTCGATCCGGCGCACCCCCAGATCGCCCACGATCCCCGCCTGGAGTGGATCACGGGCGCGATGCACAAGGGCCGCGTGTATCGCGGTCTCACGAGCACCGGGAAGGAGGGCCGCGGGCTTCGCTGGAAGGGTAAGGGCGCCGAGCGCATGCGCCCCTCCCGCGCCCAGAACCGCCGCGAAGAGCGGCGCACGCAGACCAAGGTTATCCCGTAGACCCCGGGAAGGCTACCTCTCCCGGTCGACGCACTCGGACCAGGTGGTGCCGGCGCGCTCCGCGAGGTGCCGTGCCCAGGTATCAAGGCCCTCCACGTGGACGAGCTCCCCCCGCAACGTCCGGCCGAGACGGCGCCGAAAGTCGACGTCGACGTCGATCCCGTCGGCCTCGAGGAACTCTGCCAAGCGCCGGGAGAGCTGACCCCCCGTGCGGTCCCAGTCGGTCAGGAGGATCGTGCGCGAATACCGCGAAGAGAGCGCGTGCGTGACGTGAGATAGTGACGCTCCCCGATGCACCAGGACGATCGGCCCTCCCAGCCCGAGACGCGAGAGCGATCGGCGATCGCGTACCCCCTCGACCACGACCACGGTCCCAGGTTCCTGCACGGCGTCCCGGAGGTGGCGCCAAAGCCCCAGAAACTCTTCGAGAACTTCCCCGACCGGCTCTCGACTCGGCATCGCCCGGCTCCCGCGCGACCCTCGCAACGTCTATAGCCTCCCCCTCCCGTCGACCGGGCGCTCCATGCCGGACCCCTACACGCAGCTCCTCGACCAACGGCGGAACGAAGGGGCTGTGCGGGGGCTCGCGAAGCTTCCGAAGGATTTCTACACCTCGACCACCACGTACCTCGAGGAGACCCGCCGCTCCTACGAGACCGACCTCCGGGAGAACCCGTCGAGCCGCAAGGGCGAGATCTCCCGGCAAACGTACCAGCGGGCGAGCCAGCTCGCGCGCGATATCGTAGAGGCGCGGACCTCGAAGCTTCTTTCCGCGGCATTCCAGGCGAGCGTCGGCGGGACACGAGAGGTCGCGAACGCTCTTCCTGAGGAACGTGCGTTGTTCGATCGCCTGGTCCAAAACCTCACCGAATACCGTCGAACCTCCGCTCCCTACCTCGAGCCCGGTGCTCCGTCCGCCGCCATTCCTCTTGCCGCCGCCGTGCCGGCCCCTTCCCCGGCGGCGCCGCGGCCCGAGAGCGCTCCGAGGGCCGCGACCGAATCGCACCCGCCCGCGCGCCTCGAGTACGTCCGGATCCTCAAAGACTCGCGTCCCCTCCAGATCGGCCCGGACACGGTGGACCTCCGGCGAGAGGACATACTCCAAGTCCCCGCTGAAACGGCCCAGCTCCTGGTCGCGAGCAAGCTCGCCGAGCGCCTCCGCCCCGCGGGACCGAGCCCCGCGACCTAGCATCCGGTCGCCGTCACAAACTCCAAGGCGCGGAATCGCTCGAACCCGAACAGCAAGTTCTTCAGCCCCAGCTGGAGACGCACTCCGTCCTCGGCTCCCCGGGGTTTGGCCTGCGCGGCGCGTGCGAGGGGTTCGATTCCCCAGGCCAGGAGGGCGCGCGAGAGGGGTTCGTCCGCGATCAGACGGAGCCCAGCCCGTTCGGCGGCTCGGCGCAAGCGAGTCCAGTTCACGAAGACGCTGAGGTCCCTAGGTCCGTCCGCTTGGAGCGGGTCCGAGACCACCCGATGGCCCCGGAGGCCCTCGAGGGTGCCTCGCGGGTGACCACGCACCAGTTCATCCTCTTCCATCCCGTAGTCGACGACGATCGCCACCCCCTCCACGAGGAGGTCGCCCACGTCGCGCAACAACGTCTCCGCGGCGGGTGCGACCTCTACGATCGTCCCGTCCTCAAGAGCTCCCGCCTCTGGCATCGCGGGAGGCAGGCACCGGGCGACTCGACGCTGAGGCGTTCGCCGGCCCCGGTCGCTCGAGACCCCGAGCTCGCGCCACGCTCCTTGGCCGACCTCGAAACGGCGAACCGGCTGGGCGTCCAGCAGTTCGTGGAAGATCACGACGCCCCGAAATGGCCCCTCTTCGCCCAAACGCATGGCTCGGCGGACGCGGATCGACGTCGATTCGGCCGCGCGCTCGGCCGCTCGGAACGATTGCTCAAGGCGAGGGGCCGCACGGTCTACGAGAGTGTAGCCGAGTCCGGGCGGAGCGTCATTCTCCTGGGCCAGGGCGGAGAGGATCCCGGCCGCCAGCCGGCCGTCCCCGGGGCCGACTTCCACGATTCGTGGAGCCGGCGGACCGACGAGGCTCCGGAGCGCCGCGGAGATTCGTCGTGCGAAGGTCGCTGCGTAGAGGGGGCTCGCGTGAGGGGCCGTGTAGTAGGCTCCACGCGGTCCGACGACCTCGGACTCCTGCTGGTAGAACCCTTCTTCCCGGGAATACAACGCCTCTTCCATGTACAGATCGAACGGCACGAACCCCTCCGCGGGGGATGCGCCGAATTCGGTCGGCCCCGGCATCGGCGACGGACCGGTCGACTCAGCCGATGTAGCCGAGGTCGTCGCGCGCTCGGCCGCTTCCGCCCGCGCCGGCGGGCTCGCCCGCCGCGTGCTGCTCGACGTCGTGAATCCGCTGAGCGATCCGGTCGATCTCTTGGGCCTTGCTCTCGAGGTCGGTGAAGTCGACCTTGACGTTCAGCACCTGAACCAGGACCTTGAGGACCGCTTGGGCGCTCCGGGGATCGACGAAGTAGCCCGACGTCTCTCCCATCAGGCACACGCCCTCCATCCCGAACAAACGGCCGATTCCGAGGAAGAGCCCGCTCGCGCCGATGAGTCCCCCACCGGGGTCGTTCCGCGAGAAGACCACGCCGAACTTCTTCATCGACTCGACTCGATCCTGCGAGGTGGCGGCTCCCAGCACCCGGGGTTCCTCAACGACATGACCTTGGGCAAAGCCCGCGAGCGTGACGATCTCGCGGACGCCGAGCGACTGGCAGAACTCGAGCACGCGGTGGGTGATCTCGTACTGTCCCTCGGGGCTGATCCCCTGGTAATCTCCGCCGAGGATGAGGACGTCGCGCGCCTTAGCGCCGGTCGGTTGGTAGAAGTGAAGGTCGTTCGAGACCATTCGGATGATTCCTTCCTCGCTGACGTAGACCTGGGGCGGGAAGAAGCGCGAATAGATCGTCGCGAGCGGCTTCGCACCGAGCTGGTCCTTGAGGTAGTCCGCGGCCAGCTTGCCCACGTTGCCCACGCCCGGAAGGCCCTCGACCAGGATCGGGTTGCGCAGCGCCGGCAACGGGTCGATGGCTCGGATCACCACATCTTCCATGGGAGCACCGTTGAGACGGGACCTCGATAGATAAGAGTTCGGTAACTTCGCCGCCGCTCGATAGCTCCCGCCGGCCCTCCTCCCCTACCCCCCGTCCCGGGGCGGCACCGTCAAGTATCGGGGGGTGTCCCAATCCCTCGGAGCTCCTCGCGGACACGCGCATGTCGTCGATCGAGGACGAGATCGCCGCGTTGGAAGAGGAGATCCGAACCACTCAGTACAACAAGGCGACCCAGCGGCACATCGGGCGTCTCCGCGCCAAGATCGCCGTCTTGCGGCTGGAGCGGGAAGCGCGGGCCAAGGGGAAAGGCAGCGCCGTCGGCTACGCGGTCCGCAAGAGCGGGCATGCGACCGTAGGTCTCGTCGGATACCCCTCCGTGGGCAAGTCGACGTTGCTGAACCAGATCACCGCCGCCGACAGCGCCAGCGGAGCCTACGACTTCACGACGGTATCGATTATTCCGGGTATGCTACGCTGGCACGGGGCCTCGATCCAGGTGCTGGATATGCCCGGTCTCGTCCCGGGGGCCTCGAAGGGCCGCGGACGGGGCCGAGAGGTCCTGTCGGTTGTCCGCTCGGTCGACCTGGTGGTCTTCCTCGTGGACCCCGAGCACACCAACCTGCGGGCACTCGTCCAGGAGCTCGAGTCGAGCGGCGTTCGCTTGAACGGACGACCTCCGAAGATCGTGATCACCCGGGCCGAACGCGGAGGGCTCACGATTGCGAGCACGGTCAAGCTCACCCACCTTGCCGGCGGGCTCGCGGTCGACATCGCGCGCGAGTTCGGGCTCCACAACGGCGCGATCGTCTTTCGGGAGGATGCGACCGCCGACCAACTCATCGATGCGCTCGCCGGCAATCGCGTCTACATCCCCGCGATCCTCGTCGTGAACAAGAGCGAGCTGCTTTCCTCGGTCGAGCGCGAGCATCTGCGCGCCGACCTCCGACCGTATCAGCCGGTCTTCGTGTCCGCGCGCAACCGAGAAGGGCTCGAGGACCTCGTCGAAGCGATCGGGACCGCGCTGAAGTTCCTCCGCGTGTACGTGAAGCCGCCCGGGCGGCCCCCGGATCGCGACGAACCGGTGATCCTTCGCGAGGGCTCGACCGTATCGAGCTTGCTCGATCGATTGCCGGCCGATCTCAGGACTTCGTTCCGCGCCGCTCAGGTCTGGGGGCCGAGCGCCCGCTTCCCCGGTCAGACCGTCGGCCGGGACCATCGGTTGCGCGACGAGGATGTGGTAACCATCGTGATCGCACGGGGCGCGCGGGCGACGGCGTGAGATCCGGTTCTGCGGCCCACCGGCCGGCGCGGGCGCGTCCTCCGATCATATAGTGGCCCCGGTGCCAAGGGTTCAATCGGACCGGCTCGGCGAGATCGAAGTACGGCTCGAGGCTCGCCAGGGCCCGTTCGAGGTGCACGGGGGCCGGCGCGTCGCGGCCCATGCTCGCCGTCTTCAGCGCGAGCAGGAACGAGCCCCCATCGCGCAGGCGTCTACGGGCGTTTTCGAGAGCGATCTCGACTTGGTCGGGCTGGGCGACGTCCGTGTAGACGCCGTCGACCCAGGGGACGCGTTGGGCGTAGGAGAGCGGAGCGCGCGCGTCGGCGAGGATCGGGAGAACATTGGGCCATCGATCGACCCATCCGAGCAGGCGGCGGAACGCGCGGGGGCTCCGCTCGATGGCGAAGACGGCCCCCTCGCGGCCCACGAGGTCCGCCACGTGCGAGGTCGTGGTTCCCGTCGCCGCCCCCAGGTAGAGCCATCGTTCTCCTTCGTCGGGCAGGCCCCCCGCCCATCCTACCTCTAGGGCGGCCGCGATCTTGCTCCGGCTCGGGTCCCAGGACCGCAGGACACCCGGACCGCGCTCGATCCATCGCTCGCCGTATACCGATGGGGGCGCCCCCACGGTCCGGGTCCACCATGTCTCGCGATCCTCGTGTCGTTCCCGAACGAGGCGCGCCGGTAACGCTCGCTCCACAGGGTATCGGGGGGGTCTCATCGCCGGCTCCGTTGCAGGGCCCCCAGTCGGCGATCGCGTCGTGCGACGAGCGGTATCGCCCGGTCCAGCGGTGCATGCGCGGCATCCAGGCGGGCGGCGATCACTGCGAGCGCGGCGAGGCTTCGGGCATACGCTCCGCGGCGGGCGAGGGGCAGGTCCTCCATTCGGTAGGCCCGATAGAGAACGCCATACCGGGGCCCCCGGTCATGGCTCGGCCGGCGACGCGTCCCGAGCAGCTGAAGTCGAGACGCGGACATGCGCGCCAGTCCCGCGAGGCCTCCGGCCCGCGCGATCAGGCGCGCGGCCGCTTTCGGGCCGGTGAGCTCGCTCAGGATGGGTGCGAGCTCTCGCGTCGCGGATTCGAGGCGAGCCTCCAGCTCGCCGTGGTGCCGTTCGAACTGAGCGCCGAAGCGCTCCGCCGCCCGCACGTACGCTTCGAGATGGGGTGCATCCGATCCGGTGACCTCGGCCACAGCGTTGCGCTCCCGTCCGAGCAACCTCTCGAGCCGTTCTTCTTCCCGGGCGAGCGCGAGAAGAACTTCGGTCGGGTCCCGCATCGCCTCCGCGAGCGCTTGCCGAGCCGAGGCCAGCGCGATCTCTCGGCACTCCGGGGCAGGAGCCGGGGGAAGACGAGGCCACGCGTCGCGCACCTCCGCGATAGTGGCGATCCGGCCGGGACAGCCCCACCGCGACGCGAGGCGCAGCAGCGGCGGGGTCTCGGTGGCGATCGTCTGCGAACGGTCCCCGAGGACGTCCGGGTCTCCGGGAGGATCGACCCAGAGCTCGTCCGCGCCGCGAAGTTGACGCGCAACCTCCGCATCCGAGCCACGGAGCGGAAGACCGACCACCGGGTACGGAGGATCACGGACCAGGTACACTCGGCAGCCCCGGCCGATCAGGACCGCGGAGGCCACCGCCTCAGAACTCCTCGAGAGAGCGCTGGAAGCGGTGACGCTCCTCGGGGACCTCGACCGGGTAGCTCCCCGTGATGCAGCCAAGGCACAAATCCTCGGAGCGGAGGCCGATCGAGCGGACGAGACCGTCGATGGAGAGATAGTGAACGCTGTCGGCGCCGATGAGCTGCGCGACCTCTTCGGACGTCCGACCCGCCGCGGCCAACTGCTTGCGGTCCTTCATGTCGATCCCAAAGTAGCACGGCGCGCGGATCGGAGGGCATCCGATACGTACATCGACCCGTATCGCGCCGGCGCCCCGCACCATCTGAACGATCTCGCGCAGGGTCGTCCCCCGAACGATGGAGTCGTCGAGGAGGGCGACGCGCTTTCCCTGCAGGAGGCCCGGAACGGGGTGCAGCTTCACTCGCACCTCGAGTTCGCGACGGTGCTGATCGGGCAGAATGAACGTCCGCTCGACGAATCGGTTCTTGATCAGGGCTTCCGCGTAGGGGATGCGCGAAGCCTCGGAGAAGCCCAGCGCCTGAGGACGCGCGGAATCTGGGACCGGCACGACGATGTCGGCTTCGACGGGCGCCTCGCGGGCGAGCGCCTCGCCGATGCGGTGCCGTACGTCGTAGACCGACTTCCCCTCGGCGACGGAATCGGGCCGAGAGAAGTAGACCCACTCGAACATGCAATGCGCCCGGCCCTCGGCGCCGGGGATCTGGGTCGAGCTGGCGAGCTCCCCGTGATTGAGGATGACGATCTCGCCCGGCTTGAGGTCGCGCACCGTGCGCCCTCCCATGAGGTCGAGGGCCACCGACTCGCTCGCGACCGCCATGCCGCCGTCGAGCTGTCCCAAGACGAGCGGCCGAATTCCGAGAGGATCGCGGAAGCCGACGACGCGCGAACCCGTGAGGAGGACCACCGAGTAGCCTCCGACGATCTCCTGGCAGGAGCGGCGGATCGCGGATTCGAGATCGCGCGTGCGCGTGTACTCGAGCGCGATCAACTGTCCCATCGTCTCGGTGTCGGCGTTGCCGAGGAGCTCGACGCCCTGGGCCTGCAGCCGGTGCTTCACCCGCTCGAAGTTCACGATGTCGCCGTTGTGCCCGATCGCGGCGTCCTCCTGGCGGAGTTTGAAGACGAGGGGCTGGGCGTTCTCGAGATCGCTCGAGCCCGTTGTCGAGTAACGCACGTGCCCGATCCCGGCGGCCCCGGGTAGTTCGTCCAGGCGCTCCGAATGGAAGATCTCATGGACGAGGCCCATCCCCTTCCGGTGATGGAGGCTGCCATGCGAGGTCGTCGCCATTCCGGCGGACTCTTGACCGCGGTGCTGGAGTGCGCGAAGGCCCCGGAACAGGAACGGACCGGCCGGCTTACCCTGCAACGACACCCCGACGACGCCGCAGAACTCTCGTGCCGGCATTCTCGGAACGAAGGACGCCCGCTCGCCCTCGACCGGCCCACTCGGCCGCGGGACTTAAGCGAAGCGCTATCCCCGGCGTTAGCGCGCGCAAAAATGGGACCCTCCCACGGATCCGTGGGAGGGTCGGGATCCCCGGGAAAACGGTTCTCTTCAGCCGAAGAGAGCAGAAAGTCCCTCGGCCGCCTCTTCCTCGGAGACGCCCTTCTCTTCCTTCTTTTCCTCTTCCTTCTTCTCGCCCTTGGCGCCCTTCTCGGCCGCGGGGGCCGGGGCTGCCGCAGGTGCGGCCGCGATCATCTCGGACTTCGCGAGAACATCCGCGAGGTTGACGCCGTCCAGCGAAGCGATCAGCGCCTTGACCTGGGCCACGTCGGGGGTGACCCCTGCCGCGCTCAGGACGCTCGTCAGTCCCTTTTCGTCGATCGGCTTGCCCGCTGCGTTGAGTAGCAGCGCACCATACACGTACTCCATCGTTGTTCACTCCTTACGGTTGTGTTTTCGGGGGGACCCCTACTTGCCTTTGAGACCTTCGACCGCGCGTGCCTCCCGGACCGCGCGGGCGAGAAGATGCGGCAGCGTCTCCTTCGTCGGGTAGCCGGCGGCCACCGCGACGGCGAGCGCCTGTCGATGCGCCTTGCCGATCAGAAGAGGCGCCGTGAGCTTGGTGGGATAGGCGATGGAGAGCGCGAGCCCGATAGCACCCCGATAGGCGCGGAGCACGTCGTTCCGTCGGGCGTCGAGGTCGACGCTCAGGACCTCGGGAGCGTAGAACGTGGTGCCGTCTACGAGCGCGCGAAGATTGAGACCGACCTCGAGGGGAAAAATATCCATCCGAGTCAGGAGACCCGCGACCTCACGGGAGATCGGTTGGCCGGCTTTGACGATGATCGTGTCCTTCTTGAGCACGACCTTTCCCTTCTCGATCGCGGCAGGGAAGCCGGCATGCTGGAGCTCGCCGACGATGGGGCCGGGCTTGAAGCTGGTCGTCCCGGCGGGTACTTCGATGTCCTTCGGTGCGATCTCGCCCCCACGCGCCGGGGTGGGCGAGCGAGTGCGCGCGAGTTCCTGATACAGGCTGAACGGGTTTCCCTCCGCTGAGAGGACCGCGGTCTGGTCCGTCACTTCCTCGAGAAGCGGGGCGAGCGCGGGGCGTTCCCGGGTCGCACTCTCGATGGCATGGCGGATCGTGCTGTTCGGTGCCACCGCGATCGGATGGCCCCGATCGCGCAGTTCCCGCCGCATCCTCTGGAGAGCCGAAGCGGGGACTCCACGGACTCCGACCAACGCCGTGATGGGTCGCTGGACGAGCGTTGACCGAACACTGTCTACGCGTTGGATCTTCTCGGGCCGAACCGACTCGCGACCGGGCATGGGAAAAACCTCGTTACCAGAGCCGGACCGCCGGCCCCATCGTCGTCTTCACGTAGACGCTCTCGATGTTCGTCCGTCCCCGCTCGAGTTTGCCGACGATACGGTTGAGCACCGCGTCGACGTTCTGAGCCACCTGCTCCGGAGGCATGGTACGCGTTCCTACTGGGGCGTGGAAGGTACGGTTGCCCTTCGAGCGGACCCGAATGGAGCGCTGGAGGGCGCGGATGAGGTTGGAGGGATCGCTGCCCGGCGCAATGGGGCGAGGCATCTTCCCTCGAGGACCCAGGACCGTTCCGAGCCTCTTTCCGATGGTCGGCATGAGCGGAGCTTCGGCGAGGAAGAAGTCGACGCGTCCCGCGAGCTTCTTCGCGTTTTTCACCGCTTCATCGAGGTCGGTGGATGCGATAACCTCGTCTGCCACCCCCCGGACCTTCTGCGCCATCTCGGGCGAGGCAATCACCGCGACTCGGACGGGGCGGCCCCGGCCGTTGGGGAGCGGGATCTCGTCTTCGAGCCGGTTCTTGGGGATCGTTAGGTCGAGGTCCTTGAGGTTGACCGAGACCTCGACCGACTCGGTGAATTTGCGCTCGGGGGACTTCCCGAGGGCCTCGTTCACCACCTCGAGCGCACTGCGGTCCGCCATGGATTTACCACCGGTGTGGCGCGGCCGAGCAGGGCTTTATACATAAAGCTTCGGCGGGCCGGACGCCGAGAGCGTCGCGTGGAAGAGCGTTCGTGCCGAGGTGCCCCGCCCGCCGATCAGAAGGTCGAGAGTCCGCGATCCAATCGCGCGCCTTTCCCCACCGCCTATATATGGCCTCGCGTCTCGGCCGGCCGCCATGCACTATCCGAAAGTCGTCTCGAGCTACTGCCCCAAGTGTCGCACGCACACGGAGCACGAGGTCGAGAAGGGAAAGAAGCGCCCCGCTTCCGAGCTGAAGTGGGGCCAGCGCCGATTCCGTCGCGCGACCCGCGGCTACGGCGGTTTCCCGCGCCCGAAGCCGGAGGGGCGCGCGAAAGCGGTCCGTCGCGTCAATCTCAAGTACCGATGCAAGAAATGCAAGTACACCGTCCAGCCACCGAGCTGGCGGGCGAGCCAGCTCGAACTCGTGGAGCACCGGTAGGGGGCCAGAATCATGCCGACGCGTGAGCCCGCACCGTTCTGGGTCGTGAAGTGTCCGGACTGCTCCGCGGAGCAAACGATCTTCAGCCGCCCCGCGACGTCGGTGAGCTGCCTCGTGTGCGGGGCGACGCTGGCGGTGCCTACCGGCGGCCGGGCAAAGCTGCGCGGCGAGTTCGTCAAGCCGGCGGGAGCGTAGGCGGGAGGCTCGCGGCCGATGCCGCTTCGTCCCGCGTTCCCCGAGGAAGGGGACCTCGTCGTCGCTACGGTCAGCGCGATACGCAACTTCGGCGCGGTGGTCACACTCGATGAGTACGGAAAGCGCGAGGCGTTCATCCACCTCTCCGAGGTCGCTCCCGGGTGGGTCAAGTACATCCGGGACCACATTCGCGAGGGCCAGAAGGTCGTGGCGAGGGTCCTGCGAGTCGACGCGGCGAAGGGCCAGGTCGATCTCTCGCTGAAGCGGATCAACGATCATCAGCGTCGGGAGAAGGTCCAGGCGTGGAAGAACGAGCAGCGCGCGATGCGCCTGCTCGACCAGGTCGCGAAGGCGCTGAAGATCTCCTCGAGCGAGGCGACCGACCTTTTCGCGAGCGATCTCGTGAGCCGCTACGAGACGCTCTACGGCGCGTTCGAGGTCGCCTCGGCCGACCCGAAGCGGTTCCAGAAGGAGAACGAGAAGTCGAACTGGGCGAGCGCCTTCCTCAAAGTCGCTCGGGACAACATCCAGCCGCCCCACGTCTCGATTCGGGGCGTCCTCGAGGTCCAGGACTTGGCCCCCGACGGGGTCGAACACGTGCGCCGCGCGCTCGAGGCCGCGGAGGCTACCGATCCCGCATCGGTGACGGTTCAGTACGTCGGGGCGCCCCGCTATCGTGTCGTCGTTGAAGCCAGCCAGTACAAACAGGCGGAGGAGACGCTCAAGCGCGCCACCGAGGGCGCCATCCGCGCCATCAAGGAGGCGGGCGGTAGAGGCTCGTTCACGCGAACGTGAGTCCTCCCCCGATGCGACGGTGCCCGTCGTGCGGACGCTACTCGTTCCAGGATCGGTGCCCCGAATGCGCCAGCGCGACCCGAACGCCTCATCCAGTGCGCTTTAGTCCTCAGGATCGTTACGGGAAGTACCGGAGGCTCCTCCTCGCGGAGAGGCAACCGTCCGAATAGGAGAAGACCGTTCTACTGGCCATGTCGACCGCCGTGCACCGCATCAAGGTTGTCAACGACATCAGCGACCTGGTACCCATTCTGCGGGCCGTGGACTCGCCGCTCAAGCTCTCCCTCGTCCAGCGGCTGGCCGAGACCTGGCTCACCCAAGAGGACATCGAGAAGGAGTTCGGCAAGGAAGGGCTACACGCGCTCCCGCTCTTCGAGAAGCTCAAGTTGATCGACACGCGCTGGGTCGCGCGCGAGGGCCACCGCCAGCCCGAAAAAAGCTACCACTTTTACTACTCCACGATCAACATCAATACCACAAGCCCGCTCCCCGAGATCTCCGACATCCTCGCTATCGCAAGCCTTCCCCCGAAGGAGTTCGCCCGCCTCGAGGCCCGCATCTACGAGGCCGTGGGGCCCGAGGGACGGTTCTTCTCCGATGTCGCCGAGGACCTCAAGATGTCGCCTACCCGCCTTAAGGGGCTCGTGAAGCGGTCCGACCGGCTGGAGTACCGTGGCCATCGCATCGAAAGGATCGAACCGGAAGCGGGCGACGAACCGCGTTGAGGACGTACGCGTCCTACGCGTGGGGCACCGGCCCGGCCGCGACCCTCGCTTGACGACCCACGTCGCACTGACGGCGCGAGCGCTGGGCGCCCGTCGTCTGTACCTGCATCCCGCCGATCCCGCTATCGCCGAGCGCCTCGCCGCTGTGCGCGAACGCTGGGGCGGAGAGTTCGAGGTCGAAGGTATCCAGGACTACCGGACCCTTCTGCGGACCTGGCCCGGGACGATCGTCCACCTCACGATGTACGGTCTGCCGCTCGATCGGGTGATCCGCCGCATCCGTCGGGACCGCCCGGTCCTTGTCGTCGTCGGCGGCGCAAAGGTCCCCTCGGCGCTCTACCAAATGGCCTCGTTCAACGTCGCGGTGGGGCACGAACCTCACAGTGAGGTAGCCGCGCTGGCCCTGACGCTCGACCGGCTCATGGGGGTTCCCGGCCCCGGTCCTCGCTCCGGGGCGCGGCAGTGGATCCGCCCCCGCGCCCACGGAAAGTCGCTCGCCGAGCGCAAGGACGCTCCATGACGAGCGAGGATCTCCCACCGATCGAGCAACACACCCTCCCCATATCGACCCGCGCACCGGGAAAGTGCATCCTCTTCGGAGAGCACGCCGTGGTCCACGGCGCGCCCGAGCTCGCCCTGGCAATCGACCTTGATACCCAGGTCATCGTCCGAGCATCGGATCGCACCCGACTGAACGCCGACACGGAAGCGCTCCGGCACAACGACTACTTCCGAGCCGCGCTCGAGGCTCGCTGGAGGGCCGGCCCTCCCATCGACGTCCGCGCCGTCTCGCGCATCCCGAAGGCGGCAGGGCTGGGATCCTCCGCAGCGTTCGTGGCGGCCCTCGCCGCGGCTCTCGGCGCCGCGCACGAAGGTGTCGCGAGGGCGGATCTGGCCCAGATTTCCTTCGACATCGAACGGACCGCCCAGGGCGTCGGGAGCCCGGGGGACACTTCGACCTCCGTGGCCGGCGGATACGTGACGCTTAACGGCGGAGACGGCCCGACCCTGTGGACGGTAACGAGCGGAAGCCAGAGCTGGACGGTTCGACGAGGGTCCGACCCCGGCTGGTCCTGGATCGTCGCGTACTCGGGAATCCCTCGGTCGACCCAAGACGCCGTGCGAGCGGTAGGCGAACGCTTGGCTCGGCCCGACGGTCCGGAGCTGTTGGCGCGGTTCCGCTCCGTCGCCCGGGAAGGGATCCGAGCCATCGCTCGCGAGGACCGGAACGAGACGGCGCGTGCGATGCGCGCCAATCAGGAGCTCCTACGCGAGGTCGGAGTGAGCCACCCCCGACTCGAGGAGCTGATCACCTCCGTCTCCGAATGTGCGTCGGCGGCCAAGCTCACCGGAGCCGGAGCCGGAGGTTCGATCGTCGCCTTACCGATTCCCGGCCGCGAGGCCGAGTGCATCCGACGACTCGCACGGGTCGGCGCCCTTGCGTTCGCCGTTCGACCGGCCCGGAGGGGAGCCGGACTCGTCTCAGAGACAGACCCGGATCGCGCGCGCTAACGACGCGCGACGATCCGCACGACGGCACTCGGTTCGAGCGGATGCTCCGCGCCGAGCGCGCGGTGCGTCCGTGCATCGATCGCGCGAATGAAGTTCTCCCCAAGGTCCGTGTGCACCCGGTAGGCCAGCTGCCGCGCGGTGGTCCCGATCGGAACGATGTGTGCGTCCGGCAGGACGCGTCCCTTGCCATCGGTCCAGTGCGTCTCGTCCTCGACCGGATAGACGACCATTCGATGCAACCGGTCGAACACCATCGTCTCGAGGGCGGACTGCACCCCGGTGGAACCCCAGCGGTTCAGCGTCAACCGGATCCCATCGAGGGCGCGGCGCTGCGCCGGAGACAGGCGGCCCTCGTCCGGTATGTCGAACGTCGCGTCGCCCGGTCGATACCGAACCAGCCCGGCGCGAGCGGCTCGGCGGAGGGTGAGTTCTTGATCCGCCGATGTCGGGACGACGGGAAGAGGAGCGAGGGACTCCGCCAGGGCGCGGGCCGCCTCGGGGGTCGAGCGGTCGGCCTTGTTGGCCACGACCAATCGCGGCTTCGCGGTCCGGAGCAGTTCGCGGGCCAGGGTTCGCCGTTGGTCCGCGGTCCAGGTCGACGGATGCGAACGGTCGAACCCGGTGGCGCGCAGCGCGGTCGTGATCGCTCCCAGGGAGATCGAGAGACCGGTGAGGCGGGACGCGAGGATCTCTTCGGCCGCCTTTCCCTCGAGCTCGGCGACCCGCGCCTGTCGCTCGAAGTCCCGTGCGAGGATCTCGGAGGCCCAGGAGACCAATTCCTCTTCGAGCCAATGGACCTCTTCCGCAGGATCGTGGGAGCCCGGCGCCCCGATCACTCCCTCGGCGTCGGTCGCACCGGAAAGGTCGACGACCTGCAGAAATCCGTCGGCGGGTCGGAGGTCATCTAGGAACTTATGACCGAGTCCGCGGCCTTCGTGGGCACCCGGGACTAAGCCGGGGACGTCAATGAGGTTCACCGGTACCCAACGCGTACCGTCGACGCACGCCGCGTTTCCCGGTGTGCACGGGACCCCGAGGTCTAGGTGGGGGCACCTCGTTCGTACCGCCGCGACCCCTCGATTCGGTGCGATCGTAGTGAACGGGAACGGGGCCATCGGCACATCGAGCAGCGTCAGCGCGTTGAAGAACGTCGACTTGCCGACGTTCGGCTTTCCGACAACTCCGATCTCCATGCGCGCGAACTCGGCCTACTGCGTGTAATCGACCGGCGTCTCCCGTACTCCCTGACGTTCGTTCGACCAGAGGGCCAAAGCGAACAGGAGGTCGCTGAGGCGGTTGATCCACTGGAGGAGCGGCGCCGGCTGCGCCTCGACCCGATGAAGTCGCCACAACTCCCGTTCCGCCCGGCGCGCGATCGTTCGAGCGACGTGGAACCGAGCGGCGTCGGGGGATCCCCCGGGCAGCACGAACTCCCGTAGCGACTGCACCGGTCCCGAATACTCATCGATATCGTGCTCGATGCGCTCGACATGGGCCGCGGTGATCCGGCCGCCCGGCGGGTCCCTCCCTGGCGGCGTGGCGAGCTCGTTCTCGGCGAGGAAGAGCTCGTGCCCGAGCCGGGTGAGGAGCGGGCGGAGTTGACCGAGCGTCGGGGGGAGCTCGGCCTCTACGAGCCCGAGGAACGACGCCAGTTCGTCGAACGTTCCATACGCTTCGATGCGGGCCGAGTCCTTCGCTACGCGTGAGGCGCCGACGAGAGCGGTGGTGCCATCGTCGCCCGTGCGGGTGTAGAGCCGCGTAGTGCTCTCGCCTCCGGCCGCCCCGGGAGCAGATCCAGCGGCGAGCTCAATCCGTGGACGGGACAGTAGGAGATGTGCAGCACCTCATTATGCTTCGCGTCCTGACGGCACAGCCGGCAGATGAATCCACTTCGTTCGCTCCACGCAATGCCCAACGGCTCCATGTTTGCAACCTACCCTTTGATCGGAGACTAGCGCCGGAGGAGTCCCCGCCCCTCGCGATCCGCCCGCTCTCGGGCGCGGCGACGATCGGCCACGTCGCGCGCGTGGGACCGCATCTGTTTCCAAGAGTCCCCGTGGAGCCGGGCGAACTCGGCCAACCCGAACTGCAGGGCGACCGCGAGGGCTTCCTTTGCGTTCCGGGCATACCCGAGCTCGACCAGTTCCGCGAGTTCTTCGGACAGAGTCGCAGGAAGCTCGGCGGCACCTACGCCGGTCTTCGCTCCTTCGTTCACGAGCGCGCGGACCGCATCCGATGTGGTCGCGAGGCCGCGCACCCGCCGAAACTCTTCGAGCCGTCCGTTCTCCTCGAGCGTGAGGCGCACACCCAAGAATCGGGACGTACTGCCAGTCCGTTCGGCGTCTCGCACGCGTAAAACGTAGAGAAAACATCTATTTAGACATTCGTTAAGCGCAACCACGCGCCGGAACGTCCGCGGTCCGCGCATTCACCCGCTCCGCGTTTTGCGCCCGTCCGCGCCATCCCATCAGAGCGCGGGACGAGCCGGAGCAACGTTTATCCTCCGAGGAAGTTCCCCGCGGCGAGGCCGCATTCGATGGCGTGGACGCAGGCGGAGGTTCGCGAGCTCAAGGAGGGCCGCTACATGATCATCGACGAAGAGCCCTGCCGTATCCTGAGCATTCAGACCTCAAAGCCGGGGAAGCACGGCGAAGCCAAGGCGCGCATCGACGCGGTCGGGATCTTCGACGGGTCGAAGCGTAGCGTCGTTTTCCCGGTGAAGCACAAGGTACAGGTCCCGATGATCGGCAAGCGCACCGCCCAGATCATTTCGTTCACCGACTCCGAGATCCAGCTGATGGACCTCGAGACATACGAGACGTTCAGTATGCCGATGCAGGACGAGCTGAGGGGGACCCTTACCGCGGGCGGGGAGGTCCAATACCTCGACGCCATGGGCCGCCGGCTGATCACGCGGGCGTAGCGTATCGCCCGGGGCGCGGTTCAACTTACGGCCGTACCGACCCCCGCCGGGTTCGGGAGGAATCCCGGGGGCCCGCGGGGAGGTCCGAGAGGTAGGCGGTCGTACTCGACCGTGTGCTTGATCCCGCGTCGGCGCAGCATCTGCGAGGCCCGCTCCGTCATCTGGACGACCTCCTGGCATCGGATCGCCTTCGTGAAGTAAAACTCCGCCCGAGTGGGATCCGCGATTGGGAAGACGAGGCGCATGCCGAACGCGTCCGGTCGGTTATAGCCGGCGGGCTTACGGTTGGCCCTCAGGTCGCGGAGGTTCTCCTCGAGCAGTACCTCTGGGAGGATCGATTCGCCTTCCTTGACGAAGGGCCGGTTCGCGTCCACGACCCGTTTGTAGATATCCGGATAGACTCGGACGAGGTCCTTGTAATGTCGTCGAGAGTCGAGCAGGATGTGGCCGCTTCGGGCCTTGACCGGCGGTGTCATCGCACACCGTCGAGCGGGGGGACAGCTTAGACGGTTTCGCCCCTGCGGGTAAGCCGGTAGTCGCCGCCCGGGACGGAAACCCAGGCAACGAAACCCTCAAACGGCAGGGCCCTTACCGCCCCCTCGAGCGCTCCCGTAGTCTAGTGGTCAAGGATAGAGGCCTCTCGAGCCTCTGACGCGGGTTCAAATCCGTGATGCGACGCTTCACGGGGAAACTCCCGCCGGGAGCACTCCCTTCCTGCGCTTCGATCCGTCGGGGAACGAGCGTCGGCTTGGAGAGCACGGGAGCCCGCTCGCATGCCCGACCTTCCTTCTCGTGTCCAACGACCCGATGCCCGGGCTTCGAGGAGGTGCAGGTCTATCGGGGGGTATTTAAAGCACATTGCCGTACCGGTGCGGGACGTCCCCGCCTTTCGTCAACGGGGGGCACCACCAAGGCGCACGTTGAAGCGATTCCTTCGTTCATGATACGCAACGACCGCCCAATCCGTGAGATTTGGCCGCAAGATTCGTCGGAGT
The DNA here is from genome assembly GCA_021844945.1 of Thermoplasmata archaeon. Lineage (GTDB taxonomy): Archaea > Thermoplasmatota > Thermoplasmata > Lutacidiplasmatales > UBA184 > Lutacidiplasma. Next base: position 133,753 of record JAKBSJ010000001.1, read on the forward strand.
TGCTGCCGGAGATACGGGACGATATGTCTCCCGTAGTTGGGGGGATCCTTCTCCGAGACCGAACCGTCGATGCGTTGTCCATCAAGGACGGTACGGCGCGCGGTCTTACCGGTGGGTACGACGTGCTCGCGAAGGTCGTAGAGACCTCGGATCTCCACCGGTTCCTCCTCGGCCGGATCGCAAACATTCAGCGCATCGCCCGCGCGATCCCCGAGGATGCCCTCGTAGGGGCCCTGCTCGACCGATACGAGTCGACCGCGTTCGGGCATGCCCTCGTGGCGTTTCGTCCGAACCCCAGGGTCGTATCCCTTATCGACATGCTGCAGCTGTATCGGCACGGCAAGCTCGACTCGGGCCTTCGATTGCAGGACGTGGCGACGCGGCCCCTTTCCGCCGTTCCGCGGTCGATGCCTCTCGAGCAAGCCGCGAGGATCATGGTGGAGAAACGGGTCCGCCGACTCCAGGTCGACGGCGAGCCCCGGTCCGTCATTACCGATCGGTCCTTGATCCGAGTACTCTTCAGCCCGGAGATGCTGGAATGGGCGGGCGAGCATCCGGGACAGCTGCCTCCCCTGACGATCGGAATGCTCGAACCCCGACCGGTCCTCGAGCTCGATGCGGACATGCGCATACCAGCAGCCGCGGCGCAGTTCGACCCCGATGCCGCCGAGGCGATCTTCTGCTCGGCGGGGATCGTAACACCTTGGGATCTCGTGATGAAGCCGTTCGCGAGGGGCGATCTCACTTTGATCTGACCTCGTCGAACCGCGCGTGTAGAGCTCGGCCGCTCGGGGGAGACCTCCGTAACAACATTCTCGAGGGCGCGAAGATCGCCCGAGGAGGTTCTATCTGCTGCGGCCGGTAGCTCCCGGCATCGACCGCGGATGCCATGGGGATCGAGTACTTGGTGGTCGTCTCCGAGGCCGACCCGGTCGCGGTCCGCGTGGCCGAACGGTGGGGAACCCCGCCCTCGCTGGGGGATCACGTGGATGGGGTACCCATCCGTACTCTGTCCCCGCGGGCGGGCCTACTGCGTCGAACCGTAGTGCACGTTCGTGATGATCGCTTGGACGCGCGTCTACCCGAAAGCATGAGGTTGCGAAGGATCCCCCTGGTCTTTCCATCGATCCACCGCAGCGAGCGGGGCATCGAATCGCTCACCGTGCATCCGCTCGGCAATCCCGACGCTTCTGCCGATGTTGGAGGTCGGCCGGGTGTGCTCGTCCCGACCGATCCCCGCCGGATGGTGGACGCGCTGCGCCGTCTCCAGGACGTTAGCTTGTCTCTGGGCGTTCCCGCGAGCTACGAGGCGACCCACCACGGTCCCGAGCTCGGGCACCCGGCCTTCTTCGTCGAGATCGGCTACGGCGAGCGTCCGGAGCCCCCCGAGCCTTCGGTCCGCGCTCTGGCAAAGATCCTTCCCGAGTTGGCCGAGGACCCGAGCGATCACGTGGCACTCGGGGTAGGGGGCGGGCATTATGCGCCCCACTTCTCGGACCTCGTGCGGCGCCGGCATTGGGCGTTCGGCCACATCCTGAGCCGGCACGCGTTGGAGAGGCTCGCCCCCGGGATCCCGGCGAGCGCCTATGCGCTGACGCCCGGTGCGGAAGGAATCCTCTTCGCACGCGCCCAGGACCGCGAGCTGCCCGGCTGGAAAGGCGCGGGTCCACAGCTTCGCGAAGGCTTGGCTCCGGTGCGCGGACCGACCCGCTAGATCGCTCCAACCACGATCGTCCGCGACCGTTCGAGATCCAGTCCTCGCTGCGCCGCCGCACGGACTTCGTCCGGACGCACGCGCCTCAACACGGACGGCCAGGTCTTCCAGAAGTCCGGTGGGAGGCGGTGGTAGGCCAGGTCGACCGCGAGATCGTGCGCCTCGAGCGTGGTCTCGAGAGAGAGAGGGATCTCTCCGATCGCGCTCTCCCGGATGAGATCGAGCTCCGGGCACGACGGAGCGTGCTCCGCAAGACGCGCGACCTCGGCGCGGAGCGCGTCCCGCGTCCGCTCCCAGTTCTTCGGTGCGCTCCCCGCGTCGACCGTCCAGTAGCCTCCTCCGACCATGCTCTCGAGATCCCCGGACGCATGGTAGGCGAGGCCGTGCTTCTCACGAACGTTCTGGAACAGCCGATTCAGGACCGGTCGGCCTCCAAGGATCTCGTGGGCGAGCTCGAGCGCCGGATACTCGGGGTCGGAACGAGGAAGGGAGGGCCCACCGATCTTCACTTGGACATCGGTGAGACCGGAGATTCGAACCCGGACCTCGGGGCCGTGGGCACGGGGGGGAGGGACGGGAACGGGATTGAGGCGCGCGCGGCGATCGAGGTCCCGGAAGGCGCGTGCGATGGCCCGTCGGGCCCGATCCGAAGGCACATTGGACGTCATGACGACCCAGGCTTCGCTTGCGACATAGTGACGGCGATGGAACCGTAGTATCCGCTCACGGTCCAGACGTTCGAGCGAGCGCGGGGAGCCCGCCCCGGTCTCGCGATACGGGTGCCCTCGGGGGAAGATCGCATGGAAGAGCTCGAGTTCGGCGCGCTGATCGGGCTGCGTGCGCTCCCTCAACTGGCGCTCGGCCATTTCTCTACGTACTTTGACGATATCCTCCGGATCGAAGCGAGGCTCTAGGACCACGCGAGCCAGCGTCTCGAGCAGCCCTTCCCAGGCATCCGCCGGCCCCCAGACCGTGACCTCCGAGCTTTCCGGCCCGAAGTGGGTGGTGATTGCCGCTCCCAGCCGGTCGAGACGGCGTGCGAGCTCTACCCGCCGCCATGGTCCGGCGGCAGCGCGGGCGCTCTCGAGGGTGAACCGTGCTGCTCCTTCCAGGCCCGGGGGATCCCGACCGGAGCCCGCGGACGCGAGGAAAGTGATCGCGACGCTGGCGGAGAGCGCCGGCGCAGGCTGGAGTGCGACCCGCAACCCGTCGATGGTCTCCGGGACCTCCACGGCCAGGGGATCGCGTGGCGTGCTCACAGGTCCCCCGAGGAGGTAGGCTCGTAGGTGACGACGACCCGGGATGCAGAATCGAAGAGGGCTCGCGCCGCCTCCCGCACCTCGTTCGCGCGGACCTTGAGGATACGGTCGTAAAGCTCCCGCTCGAATGTCGGCGACCGCATCGAGGCAAACCATCCCACCCGAAACGCGGTTCGGCTGGCTCCTTCGTAGGCAAGGGCCGCTCCGCGCGCGATTCGGAGTCGCGCTTCCCGCATCTCCTCCCGGGTGGGGACGGTGCGCTTCAGCTCCTCCATCGCCGTATCGACCGCTCCTTCCACGCGATCCAACCGGACTCCGGGCGCGGTCAGGACCGTGGTGGTGAACAGGGAAGGATGCATCCGTGGGTGGAACTCGGAGATCGCCCGCACCGCGAGCCCGGCATCGACCAGGCTCCGGTACAGCCGGGAGCTCGGGTGCTCCTTCGCCCGCCCCCCGCCGTCGCCGGTCCCGAAGAGCCAGGCATCCCCACCCAAGATCGCATCGAGCAGGAGGGCCGAAGGGGTTCGTGCATCGAACACGGACGGCGCTCGGTATCCTATCTCGAGGAGCGGAGTGGTGCCGGGACCCGTCAACGCGGCCCGCCTCTCTCCACGGGCCGTCGGCTCCTCGATCCGTACGCGCGGGTCCTCCCCGGTGGACGGAAGCGGGCCGAAACGGCGGACGATTTCGCGCCGCGTCGTGCGAGGCTCGAAGCCTCCCGCGACGATGAGCACGGCATTGCGCGGACCGTAGAAACGCCGATAGTACTCTCGTAACTGGGACCCGGTCATCGATTCGATGTCCCACCGGTAACCCAGTGGGTCCCAGCGGTACGGATGGTGTCGGAACGCGAGCGCCTGCAACTCCTCCTCGACCCGGAACTCCGGCCAGTTCTCGTTCCCCTCGCGTTCGGAAAGAACGACCGAACGTTCGCGGTCGGTCTCGTGGTCGGTGATGGCCGCTCGAGTGAGCCGGTCGGATTCGATGTCCAGAGGGACCGCGAGAAACTCGCGCGGGACCGTGGAATAGTAGGCGGTCACATCGTAGCTGGTAAAGGCGTTCAGAGTCCCGCCCACGGAGACGATCGCCCGGTCCATCTCCCCTTTCCGATATCGTGGCGACCCCGTGAAGAGCATGTGCTCGACCCAGTGCGAGGCGCCGGTGATTCCGGGGCGTTCGTTCTTCGAACCCACTCGGTACCAGACCCAGACGCTCGAAGTAGGGCTCGAAGGGATGGGCGCCAGCCAGACCTCGAGCCCGTTCGGTAGATGGAAGCCTTCGAGGGTTGGGCGACGGAACCTAGGCGGCTGGGACCTCATGGGATGACCTCCGAAGAACGACCCGGCCTGGGCCAGAACCATTAAAGGCGCGCGGTCGCCCCTCCGAAGCCGTGCCGCCGATCCTGCGCCTCGTTCGGATCGGGAACGTCGGGGTCTCGTTCGCCGGGACGATCGTCGGCGGGCTCGCGGCGGCGGGGTCCGGCGTTCCGTACTCCTTTTCGCTTTGGTGGCCGATCGCCCTCGCGGCGCTCTCCACCGCGTGCGTGACCGCCGCGGGCAACGTGCTCAACGACGTCCTGGACGTGGCGACCGATCGGACCAATCACCCGGATCGACCCCTCGTACGCGGCGAGTTCACGATCGACGGGGCGCGTCGCCTCGCGGTCGCCCTATTCGTGGTCGGAGGGTTGCTCATCGTTCCGGTCGCGACGACGCATCCGCTCCTCGCGGCGATCTTCCTGGTCGCCGTGGGATCGCTCGTCGGCTACGAGCTGCGCTGGAAAGCGCAAGGGTTGGTGGGGAACGCACTCGTTGCGCTGCTGACGGGGCTTGTATTTCTGTACGGGGGAGCCGCGGCCGGAGCCCCGGTGATCGTCCTACCGTTCGTCGGGATGGCCTTCCTCGCGACGCTCGCCCGCGAGATCACCAAGGACATCGAGGATATGGCCGGGGACGTCGGACGCCGAACGTTACCGATGGCTCGGGGTGTGCCGTTCGCGACCGCATCGGCCCGGGCATCGATCGGAGCCGCGATCGCCCTGAGCTTCGCGCCGTTGTTCTGGTACGTCGCCGTCGGCTCCGCCGTCGGGATTATGTACCTCGCCCTCGTCCTCGCCGCCGATGCGATCTTCGTCGTGTCCGTGGCCTACCTGCCATCGCGCCTCCACTGGGAGCAGACCGTGAGCAAAGGGGCCATGGCGGTCGCCCTCCTGGCTTTCTTGGCGGTGGCGTTCCGGTGACCCGCGAGACCCGAATCGGGCCCGTGGAACAGGGCCTTCTCGATCAGTTGGAGCGCGGGCCCATCCATCTCACTCTCATCGATCCGGAGAAGTCGAGCCCCGAGGAGAGCGCCGCACTTGCTCGCGGAGCGGTCGCGCTCGGTTCGTCGGGCATCATGCTCGGCGGATCGACCGGTATTTCCCCCGAGCGGATGGACGCGACGGCGAGAGCGGTCCGCGGGGCCGTCCGGGCCCCGACGATCATCTTCCCCGAGGGACCGGGATCGCTCTCGCCCGAGGCCCGCACGATCTTCTTCATGAGTCTCCTCAACTCGCGAAACCTCGACCTCGTCATCCGAACCCACGCGCGAACCGCCCTCGCGATCCGGAAATTGGGACTCGAGACCGTACCGATGGGATACATCGTCATCGCCCCGGGGATGCGCGTCGGGGAGGTGGGCCAGGTCGACGCGATCGATCGGGCCGACGTTGCCGGGGCCCAGGGCTACGCTCTCGCGGCCGAGATGCTCGGGATGCGGTGGGTCTACCTCGAGGCCGGGTCCGGTGCGCCGGCTCCCGTGCCGGCCGAGATGGTCCGCGCCGTGCGCTCGGTCCTTTCGGTCCCCCTGATCGTCGGCGGGGGCATCCGCTCCGGCCCGGAGGCCCGGCGGCTCTTGGACGCGGGAGCCGAGGTCCTCGTCACCGGGACGATCGCCGAAGCCGAAGGGATCGGCCCGCGGTTCCGCGCGATCCTCGCGGAGGTGAAGCGTACTCCTGGCCGCTAGCGATTTACTGCGCCCTTCCGGCGGAAACCATCGCCCGCCGAAGTCGAGCAACCTGCTCCTGCGCGCTCCGTCGCCCGCCGTGTCCGCCCTGCTCGCGGTGGTGCTTTCGATCGCCGCGGCGCTCGTCCTCTGGGGACCGAACTGGAGCGAGATGACCTCGACCTTCGTCCTCGTGTTCCTCATTCCCGCGCTCGTGGCCGGCGCCCTCACTCCCTCGCTCGCCCGAGTATGCAAGGGCCGCTTCGAGCTGCAGCGGAGCTTCTTCCTCGTCGTGATGGTGCTCCTCATCGAGTTGCCGATCGCGGCCGCGGGCCGCTTGGGCCTCCTCCTCGTGCCCTCCTACGGTCCGGGCGTCTGGGCGATCCTTCTGTTTCTGCAGGCCCCGGCCCTGTGGTTCCGCCACCTAACGCTCTACGGAGTGTCGAGCGCCCATCACCCGCGCTCGATCGCACCCGCCGCGATCCAACCGGTCCTCGCAATCCTCTTGCTGTTCTTCCTAGTACCCGTGTCGCTCGGGCTCGCGATCGCGGCGGTCGTCTTCCTCGTCCTAGGCTTCCTGTGCGCGCTGCTGCTCCTACGGGTCGTGGACCGCCCCCTTCAGCACGGTTTTCAGAGCTCGGGCCTATCGATGATGCGGCCGCTCCTGGACCATGTGAACCGCCGCGATCCCGAGGCGACGGGGATGATCGAGGCGTTCTTCCTGAAATCGGCCCAGCCGGCCGACCTCAACGTGACAGCCGTCCGCTTCGGCACTCCCCGCGGCGCTGCGGCGACCATCGCGCTGCCGACGGTCCACCCCGGGCCCTTTGGAGCGATCGGGGCGAGCGACCTCCCACGGAAGATGGTGGAGGCCTTGGGCTCGTCGGCGGGGGCCGTGTTCGTTCCGCATACGCCGTGCGACCACGACCTCGATCTACCATCGCAGGCCGAAACCGAGAAGATGACCTCCGCGACACGTGCGCTCTTCGAGTCGATCGCGGCCACTCCCGGGCCTCGCCGCGGAAGTCCGCTGGTCGAGCCGTACGAAGGAAGCCTCGCGCGGGCCCAGATCGTGGGAGACTGTGCGCTGGTGCTCGTGACACAGGCACCGGCGCCGACCGACGACATCTCGTACGCGGTCGCCGACCGTCTCGTTCGCGAGGTCGAGACCGCGTGTGGCGTGCGGGTGGCCCTCATCGACGCACATAACTCCTACGTCGAGGGACAGGGCGATGTGGCCTATGCGACGCCGCTCGCGGAACGCCTCGTACGCGACGCGAAGGCAGCCGTCAGCCAGGCCATCGCGGCTTCGAAAGAGTCCGAAATCGAGGTCGGGACCGCGGTGATGCGCGGATACGACATCGCGCGGGATGGGATTGCGGGCGAAGGCATGCGGGCCCTCGTGGTCCGAACCGCGGGAACCACCTCGGCGTATGTGCTGGTCGATGGCAACAACCTGGTACAGGGGATGCGCGATCCGATCATCGCCCGGCTACGAACGATCGTCGACTCGGCTGAGATCATGACGACGGACAACCACGTCGTGCATGAAGCCGACGGATCCACGAACCCGGTGGGTGGTCGGTATCCGAAAGAGGCGTTGATCGCGGATGCGGAGGCGACCGTGCGGAGCGCCCTCGCCAACCTCCATGCCGTCGAGGTCGCGAGCGGCCGCGCGCCGGTGACCGGCGTCCTCGTCCTTGGCCCCGGGTTCACGTCGCGTCTGCTGACCGCCATCAGCGACACGGTCTCGATGCTAGGGAACTCTCTTGTGATGACCTTGCTTCTCCTGCTCGCGAGCTCGCTGGTCGTCCTGTTCGCGCTCGCTCACTGAGGAGGCTGCCGGAGAAATGATGAGGCGGGAAGAGGAATCGACCGCGCTCGCGCGCGCGGCGAAGGCGATGGGAGGCCCCGAAGCGCTCGATCTGCTGAGCTCGCTCGTTTCGATCGCGCCGACGAACCTGGAGGACCCGGCGCACGGCCGTTGGGAGAAGCCCCACTACGTTGCGGCGATGGATCGCATCCTGCGGACAGCCCGCGAGCGAGGTTTCGCGACCCGCATCTACGACCCTACGGCCGACCCGTCATTCCAGGGCCAGATCTCGGGGGGAGGCCCGCGCCCGAACGGGATCATCGACCTGGACGTCGGGGCCCACCGTTGGGCGCTGATCATGGCGCACTTCGACGTCGTGCCGGTCCCCGAGGAGCAGCGCTCGTATTGGAAGAGCCCGCCTTTTTCCCTGACGGCGCGGGAAGACGGCCGCCTGTATGGGCGTGGGTCGAACGACGACCTGGGGAGCGGCGTGGTCGGAGGCCTTACCGCGCTCACGTCGCTTTCTCGGGAGAAGTCGCTCCCGGTGAACGTCCGCCTCCTCGTTTGCTGCGACGAAGAGACCGGGGGCGAGGGCGGGATCGATGCCATACGAGAGCACGACGCTTCCCTTCCCCCGGACGACCCCGAGCGGATCCTCCGCGCCGATGTCGTGCTGATCCCGGACGGTAGCCCCCACACCACCGCCGGCTCGTCGGGGGTGGCGTTCCTCGACGCGACCGCCGATCGGCCGGTCCCCCTCGCGCAAACGCTGGCCTACGGCGAGCGTCTCGTCCAACTCGACGGGCTCGCCCGGACGTGGCGTTCCGCTCTGAAGAGCGAGGACTGGCCCGCCTTCGGCGCTCCCGAGCCGGTGGTCACCGGCCGAGCCACCGTGACCAAGTTCGACCTCACGCCCATGGGACCGGCGGGCGATCGGCCCAGGGTGGCGCTCGTTCATACCGAGACCGAGGCCGCGAACCAGATCGCCCGCTCGGTGACGATCGCCTTCGACGGCCCGCCGGCTGCGGTGGCCGATCTACCCTCGCGGCTTGCCTCCCTCGTTTCCGCTCCGTTCCGCGTCGAGCCGGTCACCGCCACGGGCGCTCGCATTCCGCCCGGGGCATCCTCGATATCGCTCGTAGGGCTCAGCGGGCATGGAGGCTACCCGCACCGGGCCCACAACCCCGTTCCCGCGGCGATCGACCTCTTGAAGTCGGCGGCCCGCCGAGATTGGATCGAACCCAACGCCCCGGGCGACCCGGCCTTCGTCGTGGACCTTCGCCTTCCACCGGAAATGGAGCTCGCGCCCGGGACCGAGGCGGTGTTTGCTTCGCTCGCTCCGTGGATCCGGGATACGCTCCCCGTCGCGCGCGTCGTGGCCCCCCCGGGTCGGTGCCGGCCCGGTTACGCGCTTCCCGTCGACCATCCGATGGTGCTGCGGCTTGCCGCGATCATGCGCGACGTCTTCCATGAGCCGGGGATTTTCGGCGAATACGGCGGGACTGACGCGAGTTCGGTGCGGGGCCTTACCACCCCGGCCGGCGAGCCTTTGCCCGCCCTCGTCTTTGGGAGCATGGATCGGGCCGCGCACATCCACGAGGCCGAGGAGAGCCTCGACCCGGTGCGCTTCGCGGGCGTGGTCGAGGTGATGCGCCGCTTCGTCCTGGGTCTCTAAGGAGCTCGTTTCGTGCTTCCGCAGCCGATCGCCAGTCTCGCGGCGGTCATCTGGGTGTTGTTGCCCGCGTTTAGCGCGAATGCTCTCGCGACCCTTCCCCGGGGCACCGGGCCCGCGATGGATCTCGGGCGGAGCTGGCCCTGGGACCGCCGTCGGGTCCTCGGCCCGTCGAAGACCTGGTCCGGGTTCTTCGTCGGCTCGGCCCTCGGCATCGTCATCGGGCTGGTCGAGGCCTGGGTGATTCTCCTCGCACCGCCGAACCTCGCGGTGGTTCCCCGGCTCGCGCCGAGCGTCGTCGCCGCGATCCCGGTGGTCTCCGTGATCGCCTTCGGGGCGATGATCGGCGACGCGGTCGGCTCGTTCATCAAGCGTCGGATCGACCGACCCAGCGGCTCGCGAGTGTGGCTGCTCGACCAGTTCCCATTCGTCCTGGTCCCGATCGCGCTCGGGTTCGCGTTCTACCCCGCGCTGTTCGTCGCGACGTTCGCGAACTGGGAAGCCATCATATGGGTCGTACTGCTGACGTTGCTGCTCCACGTGGGATTCAACTGGGTGGGGTACAAGGCCGGTCTGAAGAGGGTGCCATGGTGACCTCCTCCGAACCGCCCACCACCGCGGAGATCGTTCGGCTCCTGATCGACGCCGGAGCCGTTCGTTTCGGCGATTTCACGCTCGCGAGCGGCCAGAGATCGGATGTCTATGTCGATGTGAAGAAGGCGTGGACCGATCCGGTCCGGCTCGAACGCATCGCCCGGGGCTTGGCCCCTCACGTGGGGGACGTCGATCGCCTGGCCGGGATGGAACTGGGCGCGGTTCCGCTGGTCGTGGCGACCGCGCTCCTGGTCCGCCGGCCGCTGATCGTGATCCGGAAGGCCGCGAAGGAGCATGGGACGCGTCTACGCTACGAAGGAGAGGTCCCGCCGGGATCCCGGGTACTTCTGATCGAGGACGTCTCCACGACCGGAGGAAGCGCGATTGCGTCGATCGAGGTACTCCGAGCGGCGGGTGCGCGGGTCGACCGCGCTCTCGTCGTCGTCGACCGGGAGCAGGGAGCGCGGGAGAAGCTCGCGTCCGTGGGGGTTCGCTTGACCGCTCTCGCCACGCTGACGCAGGTGCGCGGAGCCCGCGCGTGAGCGCAACGGCAGGTCCGGACGGGTCGGCGCGCGTCCGGGACCCGGCCGAAGCCAGCTCGATCCACGCCAAGGGCTACTTCGGAACTCTCGAGACCGGCGGCGCGCTCTCGCTTGACCGCTACGACACGGTCTATCTCGCCGAAATGGGCCGGGTCGAGGTAGTGGGAGCTCGAGATCGCCCAGTCCTTTGGACCGAGCTGTTCCGGCGCGCAGCGCGAAAGGATCCTGGGTTCGGCGTTCGCTACCTCGTCTACCGGGACCTTCGCCAGCGCGGGTACGTGGTCCGGTCGAGTCCTCCGCCCGTGGCATTCGCCGTCCTGCCTCGGGGCGGTATCCTGAACAAGACCCCGTCGAAGTTCTGGGTCGAGGCGATCAGCGAACGCGCTCCGTTCGACCTGGGGCGTTTGTTCGAGCTCGCCGATCGCGCGCGGAGCGCGAAGAAGTCGCTGTTGATCGGGGTGGTCGACGAGGAGTCCGATCTCACGTACTACCGGGTCCGCCGGCCGGCTCCCAACGGCTCGCTGCTCCCTCGCGGTCTCCCCTCCCCCGCCATCGGCACGCTTGGGCACGACCGGGTCGTCGTGCACGATCCGGCGGCGGTCGAGGAGCTCGGCCGGATCGGGGCGTACGGTAGCCGCGTCGGAGCCCGCCTCGAACTCAGCCTGATCGAGTCCGCGTACCTCGTGCGCACCCACCAGCTCTCCCTCGTCCAGGGCTCCACCGGGAGAGCCGTCTCGCTCGCTTTCCTCGAACGTCGGGCTCGGGAGCTCGATCCGATGTTCCGTGAACGCCTGTCGGCGTACGAGGACCTGCGCCGTCGGGGATTGGTCGTCAAGACGGGGTTCAAGTACGGGGCCCATTTCCGAGCCTACCTCCACAATCCGGACAACGCGCACGCGCGCTATCTCGTGCGGGCCGCTCCCGATCGTTTCGTCTCGGCGTGGCCCGAGGTCTCGGGAGGCGTGCGCGTCGCTCAGGGAGTTCGAAAGGAGTTCTTGCTTGCCGGCGTTCGCCCCGACCGGTCCGTGCGATACCTCGAGCTCGAACGGATCCGGCCCTAGCCACCACGCCGGCCCGACCGACGGGCCGACGACCGCGCGGGCGCCTCCGACGGTCCGAGTCCCGCCGTCAGCAGGTGCTTCAGCAGGATCTCGTGCTTACGCTCGTCCGACTCCATGCTCTCCCACAGAAGGCCCATCACCCCGCCCAACTGTCGGGCGAGGCCGGGCAGCGTGCCGGACTCAGCGACCTTCTCCTTGCGGATCAGGCGTTCGATGTCCGAGCGCGTCACGCCGGTCGCGGTCGTGGCGATCAGGCCCCGGTCAAGATAGCTCACGAGGGAAGCCACGATCTCGGCGTGGCGCAAGCTGTCGGATGCGATCTGGCGGAAGATCGCCCGGGTCAGTTCGTCGCGGGATTTCTGCGCGAGACGCATGCAATCCGCGACCGCGGTATGCTCGAGAGCGACCCGCCGGCTGAGGAATGCGATGACCTGCCGATCGACGGGCTCCGGAGCGTGCGTGGGCGGAGGCGGCATGGGAGAACGTCCGGACGCTCCGGCGATCTCACGCGCTCCCTCGAGAACGAGCCCGGGCGAAAATTCCCGGGGGTGGTCGGTGGCGAGCAGCTCCTGGGCGATCCCTCGGGCGATCCGGCGGGCGTCGTCCCGAGTGCTGATGGCGGCGAGCTTCGAGCGCAAGCGCTTCCCGGAGAGATACTGGGAAACGGCCGACGGTACGAGACCCAAGAGGTCGGCCGCCTCGCGCTCCGAAATGCCGAAGGAGTGGACCAGCTCGTGCGCGACCAGCGCCTGGGTGAGCTGAACGTACGTTGCCGGAGCGAACCCGGGGCCGGACATGGACGCGATACGGCCGGGCCGTATTTCACCGCTCACGCCGTGAGTACCGGGGGCGAGAGCAGCGAGAGGGGTTCCGGGACGACCGGTCTGCGAGGTGAGGGCAGCGCTAGGCGGGGTGCCCGTTCGTTGCGGCCAGCACTCCATCGACGATCAGAGCATGGATGGAGAATCCCCGGAGCATCTGGTCCCACATTTTCTCGCGGACCTCGGGGGTGTTTGCGAACCCGGCAACGATCTCCCCGATCCAACGGCTGTGTTCGACATCGGCCGTTACGTGCAAGCGGTAGTACTCCAGATTCTCTTCCGGAACGTGGTAGTGCGTGCGGAATGCGGGTAGCAGACGTTCGCAGAGCTCTACGTTCGGAGGCTCGGACGATCCGGCGGCAGAAACGTAGAACGGGTTCTCTCGGTTCGTGTAGAGGAAGTCGTCGATCGCGACCAGGGTGCTCGGGAGAAGGCGTGCTCCCTGCACATCGGCTCGCTTCATGCCGAGCCCTTCGCAGAACCGGAGCCACAGCTCGGGATGTCCCACTTCCTTGCCCTTCGGGTCTCCGGCCTCCTCGACCAGCTGGTCCAAGATCATCCGACGGTAGCGATCGTTGCTCGGAGCCCAAGAGCAGTTCGAGAACCGTTCCGCCATCGCGATGGGAACGCACGCGAGCCAAGGGTAGAACTGCGTGACCCACGCCTCGACGACCGGCCGTGGGACCTCCCCGCGTTCGAGCCTCTGGAAGAAGGGATGGGTCTTGAACGGGTGGTTCGCAAGCTTGTAACGGGTCAGCTCGTTCCGGAACTTCTCGCCTTCGAAACGGATCCACGGTGCTTCCGACATCGCGCGGCAGAGCGGCCGGTCCTATTTGGGCCAAAAGGTTTCGCGGTGAACCCTGATTTTTATGGAGAATGCCGCAGGTCGGGAGCGATGACCTCTTTCTCGCGTGCACCCGCCGTGGTCCCGGATTTCGGTCCCCTCGCCGGAGTGCGCGTGATCGATTCCTCACGGTTCGTGGCCGGGCCTTGGGCCGCGGGGTACCTGGCAGAGTTCGGAGCCGAGGTCATCCACGTCGAGGTCCCGCCCTTCGAACGTCCGTATGCCGATCCGACCCGGACCCTTACTCCCCTGCTTCCCGAGGGTCGGCCCCCCTCCGAGCAAGTTTCAGAGTCCTGGATCCAGTACTCGCGCAACAAGCTATCGGTCGGACTGGACCTCCGCCGTCCCGAGGGACGGTCGGTCTTCCTCGACCTGGCCCGGCAGGCCGACATCTGGATCGAATCGTCCCGACCCGGGACCTATGACCGCCTGGGTCTTTCCGACGCCGAGGTCCGCCAAGCGAACCCTCGGTTGACGATCGTTCACGTTTCCGGGTACGGACAGGACGGAGTCCCCGAGCGGGTCAACGCCCCTTCCTACGATCTCACCGGCCAGGCGTTCAGTGGTTTCCTCTCGTTGCAAGGCGACCCGGATCCGTCCCCCCCCACCCGATCGGGGACCGCGCTCAACGACACCGTTACCGGACTCGCTGCCGCCGGGGCTGCGGCGATGGGCTACGTCTCCTCGTTACGGAGGGGCGTCGGGCAGACGATCGACGTCGCGCAGTATGAGATCCTTTTCACCCTGCTCGAAAACTTTGCCCTGGATTACTTCGCGCGCGGCGTGGTCCGTGGGCGGCACGGCTCCGCGCATTCCCGCCTACATCCCTACGATGTACACCGCGCGAAGGACGGGTGGGTGGTGGTCGCGGCCCCGAACGCGGACGCCTACGCGCGCTTGAAACGCATGATCGGCTTCGACGACGCCCGGTTCGACGACGTCTCCTACCGGCTCGCGCATCGGGGACCCGTAGATCGAGCTATCGCGGATTTTTGCGCGTCGCGGAGCCGGGACGAGCTCGAGCGGGCCGCGCGCGAGAACGACGTCGCGTTGGTCCGCGTCTACGACATCGCCGATATCGCCCACGATGCCCACTACCAACAGCGCGAAATGATCATCGATTGGGAGGATCCCGTAGCGGGCAAGGTCCGAGGTCCGGGGATCGCGCCGAAGTTCACCGGAACACCGGGGCGGATCTGGCGGGGCGCTCCCTGGCTCGGGCAGGACAACCGCACCATCCTTTCGCGGGTCTTGGGATACTCGGACGCTCAGATCGATGCGCTGGCCGCGAGCGGGGCGCTGGGAGAGGATCGCCCGTCGGGTCTCGCCGGTTCGGAACGGAGGACCCCTCCCCCGTGAGCGCGAATCTTCCCGAGCTGCCCGAAGATCCTCTCGCCGAGGAGCTTGACTCGTTCGTGCGAGCCCGTCGCCTAGCCGAGCGCTATCGCGAACTCGACCGATCCCCGGAGTTTCCCGCGCCCGAGTTCCGGGCGATGGGTCAGCATGGTTGGCTCGGCTTGGATCGCTCCCGGGAGGACGGCGGGCGGGGCTTACCCTTGGCCCGCGCGGGCCGCCTCCTGTACCGACTGGCCTACCGCGCAGGAACGACGTTCGCAAAGCTCAGCCTCCAACCCGGCTTTGCGAGCGTGCTGGGAGAGCATGGCTCGAAGGAGCTGGTGGAGACGTACTATCGGCGCTTGGTCCGCGGAGAGGTCCTCGTCGGGAATCATCTCACCGAGCCGGAGGCGGGATCCGATCTCCGAGCCCTCGCAACGACCGCCGAGCCGACGGCGACCGGGTATCTCCTCACCGGGACGAAGAGCGAGGCCGCGTTCGCTCTCGATGCAGCGTGGGCGATCGTGTATGCCCGGGTCCCCTCCGGGGGAGCGAAGGGAGAGCTGACCGCGTTCTTGGTCTCCCAAGAGCTCCGGGGAGTTCAGAGAGAACTCGTACCCGATCTCGGAGAGCACTGGATGCGTCGGGGACGAGTGCGATACGACCGGGTCGCCGTGGACTCTTCCTTCCGCATCGGGGAGGAGGGGGCCGCCCTCGGCTACGTCCTGCCGGAACTCGACCGGGAACGCGCGCTGCTCGCGACGATCTACCTCGGGGTGGCCCGGGCCTCGTGGGAGGAGGTCGTCGCGCGGGTGGATCAACGCCGGGTCTTCGGTCGACCGTTGGCCGAACACGAGGCGGTCGGGTTCGCGCTGGTGGAGGACTGGGCCGAGCTCGAGGCGACGCGTCTCTACGCCGAGCGCACCCTCGAGCGGATGGATCGGCGGGAGCGAGTCGATCAGGACGCGGCGCTCGCCAAGACGATGGCCACCCGCGTCGCCTTGAGGACCATCGATCACGCGATCCAGTTCAGCGGAGGAGCCGGCTATTCCCAGGAGCTCATCCACGAGCAACGATGGCGGGACGTGCGCAGCGGACCGATCGCGCATGGCTCGACCGAGCTCTTGCTAAGGACCGCGGCCCGGCGAATCTGGCGATCGCCGTCGGCATAGCCGCCCGCGACGGCAAAAAGCGCCCCTACCCGGCCCCGAGACCCGGCCGCGGCGCATCGGCATCGAGCCGCGGCGGTCCCGAGATGGCGCCCGGTAGGAGGATGACCGTGGTTCGAGCATTCTTCCGTCCACCCCCGCATGCGCTCCAGCCGCGACCCGGATCCTGGGAGCGATCATCAAGGGAAGGTAGACGCTACCGATGGATCGCTCACCGGCAGAGCGGCGTGTTCGCGTCACGAACCGACTCGGTCGGACGCCGTTGGGCAGAGCGCCGGTGGGCACCGCCAAATAGGCAGCCGTGTTCGGCGCGCCGGAGAGTGGTGGGCCGGATGAAATCTCCTCCCCGCGAGTTCGGCCTCGTCGGGTTCGACCACGTCGATCTACGCGTCCGGGACCTTGCGAAGGCGCGTCGGTTCTTCGTGGAGCAACTTGGCATGGAAGTCCTCGGCGACGCGGAAGACCATGCGTACCTCCTCTTCGGCGACCAGGTACTCGGGCTGCATTTGGCCAAGGACGGGGAGCCGGTCGGGGGCGTTGACCACATCGCGCTACGCGTGAGCGAGTGGACCGGTCTCAAGAGTCGGGTCCAACGGGCTCGCGTCGTGATCACCGGGGAGAAGGAACGCCAGGACTCCCGGTCGCTCTACCTTCGGGGACCGGTGGGAATCAAGATCGAGCTCGTCTGGCGGCCCGACCCATCGGCCCACGCGCTGGACCAGGCGCCCTGCTTGCCCGGGCGAACGGCCGATTAGGCAATCTTCACTCGCTGCCCGACGATATGGTGCACGCTCGATGTCCCCGGTGTGAAACGGATGCTGTGGGGCGCTTGGGCGGGGATAAGATGGGTCTCGCCCGGTCCGTGCCGCTCGGCCCGGCCGTTCACGGTAATCTCGATCTCGCCTTCGACGACGATCCCCCACTCGACATCGTGGGTGTGGGTCGGGATGAGGATCTCCGGGCGGTGCGCCGGAAGCTCCATGAACAGCACTTGCGACTTTCCGTCGTCGTGAACGTAGACGTCCACTCCGAGAAGGCTCGCCTTCGGCAGCGCGTGTATGGACTCGGGGAAGGGCATGGGAGGGCGCGGGCCTACTTGCCGCGAGCGACGGGCGCGCTCAGCATGGGGACCCGGGTGAGCCAACTCGCGTAGCGTGGCTCTTCACCGTGGACGGCCCGGTAGTACACCTTCGAGATCTCCCGCGTGATGGGCCCGATCTTCCCGCCGCCGATCGGGTAATGGCTCACCTCCCGAATGGGCGCGATCTCGGCGAACGTTCCCGAGAAGAACGCCTCGTCGGCGCTCAGCAGCTCATTCACGGAGATCGTCTTCTCCACCACCGACCGACCGTGGTCTCGAGCGATCTGAATGACCGCATCGCGCGTCACACCCAAGAGGATGTCGGAATCGAGGCCCGGGGTGTACAGGACACCATCTCGAACGACGAAGACATTCTCGCCGGTTCCTTCGGCGACGTTGCCGCGCACGTCCAAGAGGATCGCCTCGTCGTAGCCGTCCTGCTGAGCGTCGATCCCGGCGAGGTAGCCATTGAGGTAGTTCCCCGTCGCTTTCGCGAACGATGGGACCGCGAGCGAATGCGGCTTGTGGAACGGGGAGATCTTGGCGCGCACCCCCTCGTCGGACGCCTCTCCCAGGTACTTCGAGGCCGGGATGACCCCGATGGACAGCGAAACCTTTCCGGTGAGATTCTTCACTCCGAGCCCGGGCTCGCCTCGGTAGAGGATCGGACGGATGTACGACGGGAGGATCCCGTTGGCCGCCTGAGTGTCGATGATCGCCTGCTCGATCTCCTGGCGGCTATAGTTCACCGGCATGTGGTAGAACCGAGCCGACTCGATCAAGCGCTCCACGTGCGGACGCAGGCGGAAGATCGCCGCCGAACCGTCCACCGTCGGATAGGCGCGAATCCCCTCGAAGACTCCGACCCCGTAGTGCAAGGTGTGCGCGAGGACGTGCACTTTCGCCTGGGCGAAATCGACGAGCTTTCCGTCCATCCAGACCTTCTGGCCCTTGGGTCCGATCATCTCCTATGGTCCTCGTCCCTCCCTACACTGGGGAATGAACGGAGGAGGATGTGCGCTATGGAATATATGCGTCACTCCTAGCCCGGCGTGGAATTCCCACGGCACTCCTTACGGGCCGACTCGTCACGGAATCCACGATCGATCCCCCAGATCGGGGACTCGGGAAGTGGTTGAATGTCCAGTTCGCATCCACCCTCGGAACCCCTCCCGGAAGCGTCGGGAACGCCTCGGGCAGACCGTCGAATCCCGCGCGACGTCTGGGCGATCTCGTTCGCGAGCCTCTTCGCCGATTGGGGCTACGAGATGGTCCTTCCCATCTTGCCCTTCTTCCTGATCTACACCCTTTCCGCCAATCCGTTCATCGTGGGGTTGGTCGACGGACTCGCTCAGTTCGGTCAAAGTGCCATGAGCGAGGTTTCGGGGGCTCTGTGGGCCCAAAGCCCGCAACGGCGCCGCACCGCCGCCGTCGGCTACGCGATCACCGGCATCGGACATGCTCTGATGGCGATCGCAACCGTGTGGCCCGAGGTCTTGATCCTGCGGGTCTCCGCGTGGCTGGGCCGAGGCACGCGCCAACCGATCAAACATGCGATCGTGTCCAACGCCTCATTGGCGGAGCATAGGGGGAAGTCGTTCGGGATTGAGCAAGCTCTCGACTCCCTGGGCGCGGTCGTCGGCACGGTGGTCGCCATCGCGGTCCTTCTCTGGTCCGGGCTCGCGTTCTCGGATTCGTTCCGACTAATCTTCGCCATCTCGATCATCCCCAGCGCAGCCGCCGTGGCCGCGGTCCTCCTGTTCGTTCGCGACCGAGCCCGTCGGCCGAGCCCGAGCGCCAGCCTACCGGGAGCTCGGGGCCCTCCGATGCCGCGCCGGGTCCAGTGGTTCTTCGCCGCCGAGCTGGTGTTCGGGCTAGGTTACTTCAGCATCCTGCTGGCACTCCTTCGGGTGGGGGAGTCCCTTCTCCCCTCTTCCGGAGGATCGATCGAACTCGCGGTCGCGGCATCCCTCGTCATCTACCTGCTCTACAACATCGTCTATACTCTGGTTCCGTTTCCCGCGGGCCACTGGGCCGACCGGATTCCGGGCGCCGGCCTCGTTGCTCTCTCCTTTGCCCTCTTCGTGGTCGTAGATCTTCTTCTGATCGTCGGTGGGGAGGTGGGAAGCGGGATGCTCGCATTCGTGATCGGGGTCCTCGCCTTCACGGTGGCCGGCATTCAGATCGGAGTACAAGGGGTGGCAGAGCTTGCTTGGCTATCGCGACAGGTGCACGAAGGGCTGGCCGGGCGCGTGTTCGGTCGCCTGGGCCTGATCCAGGGGATGGCCATCCTCTGCGGTTCGCTGATCGCCGGCGCACTATGGACCTATGTCAGCCCCGCGCTCGCGTTCGAGGTATCGGCGGTGTTCTGCTCCGCCGGCGCGATTCTAGTGGCGCTCGCTCCGCGCATGGGCTCGTCCGAACCGAACCGCGCGGTCGCTGCGTGAGTCGCTAGTCCACATATTCATATGTATATGTATCTCGGCGGAGCCGATCCGATGGGATCTTTGGCTCCACGCCCCCTCCGAGAAGGACGGTCGCGGCCCGAGTGTGCGTCGGGAACGGGCCGAGGGCTCGGATCGGCGGGTGGCAGGGGCGTCAGGCGCTCACGACGGGGCTGAGGCGATACGCCATTTCGCCAACGCGATAGTAACGCATCTTACGTATCTACGTCTCCTAAGTTAGTTGATACGCTGGGTTAGAGCGGTGAGTTTGTCGAGAGCGATCGCAGCAGCAGACCCCGGATCAACGAATTTGGGAAATTTCCCGCGGCACTTTCAAACGACGCTGGGTGGAGGCCCTGTTCCTGGACGCGCCGGGTGGGGGTCGTTAGGAACCAGGGTCCTTGCGATCTCTGTCGCGTCGTATAACGGCAGGCCGGGCAGCCCTTCGGGGGTTGTATAACTGGAGTTATACGCCTCTCCGTCAGAGGGGTGGGCGCGAGCCTGCTAGTTGGACCCCCGGCCATTGTGCTAATTACGTGTTGCAGATGTTGTATATACGTTACAATGCGTTCGGCATAACGGTTAATTGGAAAAACACCATTTCCGCCCAAGAGGGGGCCCAGTGCTCAAGTTGGGCCGAAAAGCCTCCCTACGGCCCTGAAAATCGATCCCCGTCAGACCACTTACTCGTTTGTTTTCATTGATTGATGTTACAGATAAGGTAGAACCGTGTATTACGTTCCTTAGTAAATAGATTTCATGACTTTCGTACTTTGAGCTTTCCCCACGATCTCGCGGAAGGGGCCCCAGGTCCGGTAAGGACCTCGTCGCAACCCGCGGTCTCGAGGGCTGCGAGGACGACGATGGATGCCAGAAGTCCCCCCTCGTTCGTGGAAGGGCCCGAGTGCGTGGCTAAGGCCGTGGTGGCCCGATGGTCCACCGGAAGGACGCTGATTCTCCGGCGGAGCCGTTCGAGGGCCTGGAGACGGTGGGTCCGGACCTTGGAAGGCTGGCGCAGAGCGATCGCGGTCAGCTCGGCCAGACATAGCTCCGAGGTCGCGATCTCTTCCCCCGACCAGCTTCGCAAGACCTTACGAACGGTAGGATCCCCGTGCAAGAGCCCGAGGAGGGCGGAGGTATCTAGACCCTTCACGGTCGGCGGCCCACTCGAAGGGAGGTCAGTGCTCGTCGGTCCGCGGAAAGTCCCTTTTCGCCCCACGCGCCGGTCATGTCCGAGAGGGTTCCTCGCTCGTGGAGGAGTCGATCGAGCAGTCGGGTGAAGCTCTCATCGGGGCGCTTCTCTTTCTTCAGGGCGTCGTAGATCGCGCGTTGTACGGCGATGTTCTGGGAAGGCATGCATATACATCCACATATGTGGATATATTCGTTCCGTTCGACTCGTAGGATCGGGGGACTCCCGACGCCCAGCGCCTCCGTTCCTCCCGTACCTCAGGGAGCTTCGCCTCCGCGAAGCTCAGGATTCTCTCGCGCGGAGCGTAGTCGGGCGCGGTACGCGCTCGTCTTCCTCCTAAGCGGGTAGGGTCCGGGCCCTCCTCTCGCGGAGATCGCGCGGCTTTAGGCTACCGAAGAGCTGCGGAACGTGCTTCACGGGCTCAGCCTTTTATGCTCTATAGAAATCGATACGCGTCATGACCCACTCGCCGGTGTCGGATACGGAGCAGTTCGAGGTCGCGCTCACGACCCAGGTGCGTAGCTACCTCAGTACCTACCGGTTCTGGGCGATGTTGGGCCTCGTCCTCGCGATCGGGGGCGGAATCTCGCTCTACCTCGCCGCGCGCGGTGCGGGCTTCGTCGCGCACCACTTTGCCACCGCTACCGACTACATTGGTGCGATCCTCGGCTTTGTCGCTTTCTTGGCGATCGTAGTCGGTGCGTTCTTTGGGGGCGACGCGATCTCGACGGATTTCGGCACGAAGACCGGCTACTACGTCCTCGCGCAGCCGGTGAAGCGATCCGTGCTCTTGTCGGGGCGCTACGTGGCGGCTTTCCTGGTCAGCTCCGGTATCGTCGCCGTCTACTACCTGATCGCGATGGTCGGCGGCGTAGGATTCTTCTCGTTCGGGGCCGTCCCGTGGGCGAGCCTCGGGCTTTCGTTTCTCCTCGCCCTCCTCCTGACCGCCGGCGTGCTATCGTTCGCGTTCTGCCTCAGCTCGCTCTCACGAAGTCCCGCAATCGGCCTCGTCATCACCATCATCGTCCTCTTGGTAGGACTATCGATCATCGATGGCGTCGTGACGGCCTTCGCGGGCACGAGCTCGCTCTGGTTCTCGATCCTCTATGCCGCGGACGCCATCTCCGGGATGGTCACGCAGGGCATCTCCGGAACCACGCCGCCGGTCTGGCAGGCCGCTGCAATCTCCGCGGTGTACACGGTCGGATTCGCCGCCGTCGCGTACGTCCTTTACCAGAGGGAGGAGACGTAGGGAGGTTCCATGCCGAGCATCGAAGCGCAGGGGTTGACGAAGCGCTACGGCGGCTTCACGGCTCTGGACGACGCCTCGTTCAAGTTCGAGGGATCGGGCGCCATCGGCTACCTCGGCCCGAACGGCGCGGGGAAGACGACGACCCTCAAGCTCCTGACGGGACTCGCCCGGCCGACCGCGGGCCGCGGACTCCTGAACGGGGTGGACATCGGTCGGGACCCCAAGAGAGCCTTGTGGGACGTCGGTACCGTGATCGAGTCACCGGAACCGTATCCGTGGCAAACGGGACAGCGTACGCTCGAGATGGTCGCCGCGTTCCGAGGGGTGCCGATGCGCGAGGCGCGCGCCAAGATCGAGGAGCTCGCAAGCGAGCTCGACCTTCCACCGCTGGACAAGAAGACCGGGGCGCTCTCCAAGGGCCAGCGCCAGCGGGTCGTGATCGCATCGTCCCTTCTCAGCGACCCGGGCGTGATCATCCTCGACGAACCGACGAGCGGATTGGACCCCGCCGAACGGATCGCGGTCCGCAACATCCTCGTGAAGCTCAAGCGCGAACATCTGATCCTGATGAGTTCGCATCTGCTGAGCGAGGTCACCGAGGTCTGCGACCGGGCGATCTTCATCAACCACGGCAAGATCCTTCTCAACGAGACCGTCGAGAACATCGCGAAACGGGCCGTCGACACTCAGGTCGACGTCGAGTTCGCGGTGCCGATCCACCCCGACCAGCTCGGATCGATCGCGGAGCTCGTGCGGTCGGTCGTCGCCCTTTCTCCGACCAAGCTGCGGATCGACTACAGCGGCCACTCCGACGCGCGCCCGGAGATCCTGAAGCGCTGCGTCGCGGTCGGGCCGGTCCTATCCTACGCGAGCGCGACCTTGGTCCTGGAGGACGCCTACCTCCAACTGATCGGAGGCGGGGTCGCCGGGGCCAACCACCTCGCCGAAGACTGAGCCGGGTCGGGCCTAGCCCCCCGACCGCGGTCGGTCGTTCACTCCTCGGAAACGGAGCCCCGCTCGGTGACCTCTTCGTACTTGTGGATGACGTCGACGAACGTCGAGTGCGACCACGTGAGAGGGGTCGCGCTGGCCGGCGCGTTCGACGTCCGGTCGATCTGCTCGGAGAGGAGGCCCGTTGGCGTCGCGTGCTGCGCGACCCATTCGATCAGCTGGCGGCAACGATCGTTCTCGCCCAGGCTCAGGCGCGCTTCGGCCAGCCAGAGGGTGCAGATGATCCAAGGGTTCTCTTCCCCGTAGTACTGGTCTCCCTCGTACCGGGCCAGACCCCCGAGCCCCGGCACAGACAGGCGCTGCTCGATGGCATCGACCACGAGCCGGGCCCGAGGGTCGCTCCACGGAAGTAGCCCGAGCTTGAGAGCGAGAAGGACGGAGGCATCCAGGCGATCGTCCCGCGGTTCCAGGGTCCGGACAAACCGCCGGAGGCTGGGGTTCCAAAGGTCGGAGATCGCCACCTCGCGTATCTCTTCGCTCGCCTTCCGCCACTCGGTCGGGCTCTTCCCGATCTCCTCGGCGATGCGCGCCGCTCGCTCCAACGCATGCTGCACGGCGGCCGTCGAGTAGGTATGGATGCCCTTCACCTCCTCCCAGAGGTCGAAGCTCGGGGCGGGAAGTCCCGTCGTCGGATCCCGGAAGTCGCGGAGGAAATTGGCGGCGCCCTTGACCATCGGCCAGAGGTCGACCAGGAGATCCGGGTCTCCCCCCCGCTTGAAATGGTGCCAGGCCGCCGCGACGACCGTGGCCGTCTGGTCGATCTGGAGGAACGGAGGAGGATGCCAGGTACTCCCGATGGCGCCGTCGGGGCAGTGCCGGTGGAAGAAGGATCCGTCCGAGTTCTGGCACTCGCTCGCGAACTTGAGGAACCGGTCGGCGTACTCGTACAGGCCGGCCTCGTCCATCGCCTTGGCCACGTAGCCTCCATCGCGCCACCAACAGAAGTTGTAGGCATCTCCGCCGATGACCAGCGAGCGGGTGTCCGGCGAGGCGATGACCGAACCGTTGCGAGCGGTGCTGTGCCGCAAGACGAGCACGCTGGTCTCGTACACCTCGGCGACGCGCGGGCTGAGGCCTTGCGGGCTCTTGGGTAGGCGTCGCCGCGTCCAGGTGGACCAGAACTGTTCGCTCTCCCTCTGGAAGCGGATGGGGCCCCCCTGAACAACATAGGACCGAAGGTCGTGGACCGCTTGGAGACCCTGGCCCATCGCGAGGAACAGGCGAAGCGTGACGTCCGAGGAGGCATCTTGCGAGATGTCCCACTCCGCGACGCTATCGGCCGCTCCGTGGGCGATCTGACGCCCTTCGAGCCGGCCGTCCTCGGCGTCGACGTAGGTTCCGCGCAGGCCCTTGAGCGTATGTTCGCCGCACACCGCCTTGGTGAACGTCGGATCGCCGAAAATCTCGAAGAAGTACCCGCGCTTGTAGTGCGTGAGAGCGGACATATCCGCCTCGACGTAGGCCGTGTCTTGGTACATCGACTCCGCGATATCCAACGAGTGGTAACTGAATAGGCGCAGCGCGCGAGGAGGATCCGCCTTGATCCGGATCTCCCGAGTCACGAGGTCGTGATTCGGGTGGACCGCGTCCTGGATCCGGATGGACAGGTCGGGAGAGGTCCATTGAGACATGGGAGTCCGCGCCGCGTCCTTCGGCCCCCCCAGAGTGAGGGACATCCCGGCGTCGCGGCGCAGCCACTGGAACCGTCGGGCGCCGACATCGTAGATGCCGATCCGGGCCTCCCGCAGGTGTTGGAACTGACCCGGATACGGATAGAACAGCGATCCCCACTCCCCGTCCTCATTGACGCAGAGGAGGACGCGTCCGTTGCCCACCAACTGGGTGATCACGTCCCCTCCAAGGCCCGCGTCCGATAAGTCCGAGGGTCGAACTCGGACCGTTCCAGCAACCTACGGCTTCGCCGACGGGGGCGGGGCCATGCCACCGCCGATGGACGGAGGAAAGCCCGGTACGTCGACCCGAAGCCGCGGCAGCGGCCGCTTCACGCCGGTCGAGGCGATGGTGAACAGGTAGACCGAGGCCGCGACCAGAGCGATCGCGATGAGGAACAGCACCAGGTAGAGCGCCAGCGCCGGGATCAGGATCACGGCGAAGGCGAGCGCGATATCGATCACGCCGAGGGCGATACCCAGACCACGTAGGCTGCCCTCAATCTGCTGGGACGCACCGACGCCAGCGATCAGGAAGAGTCCTTGGAAGAGAAGGCCCAGCCCGACGAACACCCAGATGACCACGAATGCGAAGCGGATGTCGACGAGAGCGACGAAGGCGAACACCAGTATGAGGACGCCCAAGACCAGTCGAAGTGTCCGCAGCCCCGAAGAGGCCTCGTGGGGGCTCATCGCCGCCACAATATCCGAAGTGCCGAGAGCCAATAGGGCGACGACCGCAAACAGATACAGTACGAACGAGGCGAAGTAGCCCGTCCGGAACGCCGAAAAAAGCAGCAGTGCCGCGAACGCGATCGCTACGACGCCCAACGCACCGTATCCGGTCCGCATTCCGCTCGAAAGGTGCTGGGTGGGGCCCGTCGATGCGGGCGAGGAATTTCCCGGGGCAGAGACCGTGGCGCTCATGGCTTGCGAGGGGCCGCCCCCTCTTTCGCCGACGTGCTGGGGTTCATATGAGAAAGGCTGGGCAACTTCAGCTATTTAAAAGGTCGGGAACCCAGCCCGGTTGACGAGCCGCGGGGCTCGGAGAACTCCTCCTTCGATGATCGCGGACCCAACTGCATGAAGGGAAGATGCGCTGGGAGCGCCGAGCTTTCGATCGTTGGAGGCTAGGTCGGCGGGGAAAGACCGCGGACCGCGCGCCGGCGCAGGTCGTTCAGCGCGTTCATGTAGTTCGCGTAGGCATCGTACGGGCTCGTGTAGCTCGAGAAGTAGCGATGAACGTCGGCGTCGGACTCCTGCCCTTCGACGTACATGTAGTAGAAGTGGTCGCTCGTGAGCAGACGACGCCAGTCCGTCCAAACGGCGTCATCCTTGCCCAGGCGAACGAGGGAGCCGGCCTTTCGCGCGGCTTCGAACGCCGAGCGTTGCATGTCGTTGCCCAGCCAGGCGCCCAGGTCGCGTCGCTCGTCGGCCCAGCTCATCGGTTCCTCGACGCTCACGCCCCCGGCGACCGGGCCCTGTACCGCCTCCTCGACGGTCGCCCAGTGGAAGTGGGGCGCCTTGGCGATCTGGGGCGGGAGGGCCGAAAGGAAGTCGAGGATTCCGGTGGAAGCGGGCTGGTGCTCACCGAACGTTTCGAAGTCCATGAACAGACCGACCACGTCCCCCGGCGTCTGCGAGAGCCAGTGGGCGTACTTCTCCGCGGTCAGCGGATACTCGTTCCAACCCCGGTTCGAGAAGCGGAAGGCAATGTCATCGCTCAAGCGATAGTTACGTAGGAGCACCCGGACGCCCCGCGTCCTCGATTCGTAGAGATAGTTGGGAGATCGGTTGCCCAGCGCGCCCTCCCATCCCTCTGCCAGAACCCCCTGGAAGCCGAGCTGACCGGCGAAATGGGCGATCGCATCTGAGTAGACCAGCTCGGTCATCCGCATCACCTTCGGTAGAACGCCGAACACCTCCCGAAGCTTGCGCAGATGCAGACGCACTTCCTCCTCGAGCTCGGGCGGCGGCAGGAGGAAGGCGAGCGAGTGGTAGTAGGTCTCCGCGACGAGCGCGACCCGCTCCGACTTCACGGCACTGCGAACCCGATCAAGAACGTCCGGCGCTGCCATCTCCGCCTGCTCGAGGAACGTGCCCGTGAGCGAGAGGCTGAAGCGAAAGTCCGGGTACCGATCGAGGAGCTCGAGGAGCCGGTCGAGGGTGGGCCGATAGCACCGTTCCGCGATCCCGCGGAAGATCTCGAGGTTGCGCGGGATATCGAAGTAGGGCTTTCCGGATCCCAGATCCAGGTAGCGGAACCGAGCGAGGCGCCACGGTTGGTGCATGTGCAGGTAGAGCGCGAGCTTCACCGACCCCCCCGGTACTCCCGGATCGCCTCGCGGTACACCTCGACGGTCTGGCGCGCCCGGTCCGGCCAACCTTCCTGTGTCGCTTCGCGTTGCGCATGCTCGCTCATCTCTTCGCGCAAGGGCGCGTATTCGAGCAGCTCGGCCATCCGGCTCGCGAACTCATCGACGTCCCAGAAGTCGACCTGGAAGGTACTTCGGATCACCTCGGCAACGCCGCTCGTCTTCGATACGATGGTCGGGACCCCCGCAGCCATGGCCTCGAGGGCCACGATCCCGAACGGTTCTACCACCGACGGGAGTACGAAGACCGCCGCATCCCGGAGGATCGCGCTCCGTTCCTCATCGCTGATCTTGCCGAAGAAGAGGACCCGGTCCCCGATCCCGAGCTGGACGGAGAGGCGCACGAGAGGCGCGTATTCGGGTCCCTCTCCGGCGATCGCAAATCGAACATCGGGGAACTGAGGAGCGATCCGGGCCGCCGCACGGAGGAACGTATCCGGCCCTTTCATGGCCGTCAGTCGACCTAAGAAGAGGACCACGCCTCCCTCCCGTCGCATGATCGGACCTTCGTCGGGCGGTCTCACCGCATTGTAGACGACGCGGATCTTGCGGCGATCCGCTCGGTAGACTTGGGCGATCTGATCGGCAAGGTGCCGGCTCACCGCGATGATCCGCGTGGCCGCGTCAAATCCCAACTGCTCACGATCGTAGATCGCCGTGTAAGGATGTCCGAGCGAGCGATCGAGCTCGGTCGAGTGGATCGTCATCACGAGCGGTACGTCGAGCCGCCGGGCCAGGTCCCGGGCACCTTCGGTGCCGAACCAGTCGTGGACATGGACGACGTTGACGCCGACGAGCCGTAGCTGTCCGACCCACTGATTGTAGCGTTCGATCACGGTGAGGAAGCCGGTCCGCACGCCCTCCTCGATCCGGTAGGTACTCGGATACCCCGGTGGGATGGGGGTGTCGTCATCGGGGCTTCGAAACGTGACGCCGGGCGCACCATCGTAGGGGAGAGCGAAAGGCGTGAGGAAGACGACGGTGTGTCCGAGGCGAGCGATCTCGCGGGAGATCTCTTGGCTGTGGACCCCGAGCCCCCCGGTGTGAAACGGTGGGAACTCCCAGCCCACCATCACCACCGTGAGATGCCCGTCGTTGGACGGCGGT
Source organism: Thermoplasmata archaeon (assembly GCA_021844945.1). Lineage (GTDB taxonomy): Archaea > Thermoplasmatota > Thermoplasmata > Lutacidiplasmatales > UBA184 > Lutacidiplasma. The sequence goes on from JAKBSJ010000001.1 coordinate 161,691, forward strand.
GGAACGGTAGGGGGCGACCGACGCGGCCGAACGGTGCGGGGGGCCGGTCGCGGGCGAGACGCAGCCGCTCTCTCGATCGGACGGCTCGAGCCTCGCGCCCGCGGGTGTTTGGAGAGTTCTGTCCAAGTCCGGGACTTCGTGCCTGCCGCGGAACGGCGGCGCGGCCGAGCGGCCGGGCGACGACGCGTGCGGCTTCGGCTCGTCATTCCGTGCTTCCTGCAGAAGGGGACTGCGACGACAGTAGGCTCCGCGCCACTTGAAGGCGGCGACCGTACTACCGCTCGAAGCCGGCCAAGAGCTCGACGATCGCCTGCCGCGGCCGTCGTGCGAGCGCGACAGCGCTCGCGACGAGGACGCCCTGGCTCCCGAGCTCTAGCGCTCGACGCACATCGCGACGATCATGAACGCCCGCGCCGCACAGAACGAGCGTGCGGCGCGAAACGCGCCGGACCCGCTCGACCGCGCCGCTCACGATCTCCGGGCGGGCACTGGAAACCGCCCGATCGCCGCCAATGAGCTCGGGGGGTTCGATCGCGAGATATTGCGGGCGGGACCGAGCGAGCTGTCCGGCCGTCCGCAGGTCGCCGGCGCACACGACCGCCGCCAGCCCGGCCTTGGAAAGACGGGAGACGATCGCCGGGACTTTCTCGGCGGGCTCGGGGCACTCGGAGTGATTGACCAAACTCCCGCGAACGCCCGACGCCCGGAGCGACTCGACCACGGTTCGCCCGGTCCGCGCGCCCGGCGGAGACGCGTCGACCTGTTGCGCCAGTACCGGGATCCGGAGGGAGGTCGCGAGCAGAGCGAGGTCGGGGGCCGAGGGGGCGATCGCAACGTCCACCTCGGCGCTCGTTCCTAACTCCTCCAAAGCGCGTCCGATGCGCAACGCGCCCGGCCCCAGAGCAGTGGGGTATGCTTTCAGGTTGACGATCAGGATCGGCGCCCCGAGCGGGGCGGCCCTACCGAGCGGCCGCCGCACGGGTTCGCTTCGGTCTCGAGCAGATGGCGTACTCGTCGCCGTCGAAGAACACATCGCGGTCCGGGTTCTTGCGCTGAAGCTCCGATATCTTCGAAAGCACGTCCTCAAGGGTGGTCGATTCGTCGTTCGGGTCGATCCGCAAGTGGACGAGCTTCTCCGGACGCTCGGGCAAGTGCCGAGGATTTGCCATGACACTCCGAGGCACAGCCCCTAACGGGGGTTGCAGATAAAAGGACTTAGCGGGGCCGCTAGGCACCCAAAGCCTCCCCCGGACCCCGGGACCGGCCCGGTACTTCCGAAATCTACGGCTCCTTGCGCACTCGCATCACTCAAATAGCGTGTGACGGTGACGCATCCGGGTTCCCTCAATGGCAGCGACCAAGGAAACGAAGCGAGAGCAGACGGAGCTCAGCGAAGCCGAGATTGCGGTTCACTGGAAGGAAGAAGGATACTACGAGCCCTCACCGCGTTTCATCGGCCAAGCGAACCTGACCGACCCAGACCTTTTCGAGAAGTTCTCCCTCGATCACTTTCCCGAGTGCTACCGGGCTTTCGGAGACTTGTTGAGCTGGGACAAGTACTGGACCACGACCCTCGATACGAGCAAGGCGCCGTTCTATCGCTGGTTCGTGGGCGGCATGCTCAACGCGTCGTACAACTGCATCGACCGCCATCTGGCCCAGCACAAGAACAAAGCGGCGATCATTTTCCAGGGCGAACCGGAGTCGGAGCCGCCCGTCGCGATCACGTATCAAGAGCTCTACGCGCGCGTCAACGAAGTCGCGGCGCTCCTGCGGGACTTCGCCGGCCTCAAGGCCGGTGACCGAGTCACCATCCATTTGCCCATGACTCCGGAACTCCCGATCACGATGCTGGCGTGCGCGCGCCTCGGCGTGATCCATTCCGTCGTTTTCGGAGGCTTTAGTGGAGAGGCGAGCGGGCAACGGATCGCCGACAGCGCGAGCCGCGTGCTGATCGGCATGGATGGCTACTGGCGCAGCGGGAAGATGGTCGATCACAAACCCGCGGCCGACATCGCCTACGAGACGGCCAAGAGGGAAGGGAAGCCCCCGGAGAAGGTGCTCATCTGGAAGCGGTACAAGGACCGCTACTCCTCCCAGGCGAAACTTGTCGAGGGACGCGACTACCTGATCGATGACCTGTTGCCGAAGTACCGCGGCGAGAGGGTCGCTCCCGTATCGCTGCCCGCGGACCATCCCTTGTTCCTGATGTACACGAGCGGGACGACCGGCAAGCCCAAGGGGATTCAGCACAACCTCGGTGGCTACCTCGCCTACGTCACGGCGATGTCGAAGTACTACCAGGACATCCACCCGACCGATGTCTACTGGTGCATGGCCGACATCGGGTGGATCACCGGCCACTCCTTCATCGTCTATGGGCCCCTCGCCCTGGCCGCGACGAGCGTCATCTACGAGGGGGTTCCCACGTTCCCGGATCCGGGCCGGACGTGGCGGATCGCCGAGCATCTTGATGTCAACATCTTTCACACGTCGCCGACCGCCATTCGACAGCTTCGCAAGCTGGGCCCCGACGAGCCGAAGAAGTACCACTATCGTTTCAAGCACATGACGACGGTCGGCGAGCCGATCGAGCCCGAAGCGTGGCGGTGGTACTACCACACCGTTGGTAAGGACGAAGCGGTGATTGTCGATACTTGGTGGCAGACCGAGACGGGCGGCTTCCTCTGCTCCACGACCCCGGCCCTCCACCGCATGAAGCCGGGCAGCGCCGGGCCGGGGGTCCTTGGGATCCACCCGGTCATCCTCGACGAGAACGGAAACGAGGTCCCTCCGGGCTCCAATCGCGCGGGGTACATCTGTATCCGTAACCCATGGCCGGGCCTGATGGCCACGATCTGGGGCGACCCGGACCGCTATCTGAAGACCTACTTCCAGAAGTACAACAAGAACCCCAAGTCCACCGACTGGCGGGACTGGCCGTACCTTGCGGGCGACGGCGCGCTCCTGGCCCCCGATGGGTACTTCCGCATCCTCGGCCGCATCGACGACGTGATCAACGTGGCCGGGCACCGGCTCGGAACGAAGGAGCTCGAATCGGCGTGCCTGACCGTTCCCGAGATCGCGGAGGCGGCGGTCGTGCCGGTCGCCGACGATCTCAAGGGCCGGGTGCCCGAAATCTACGTCGCGCTCAAGCCGGGCATCACCGCCTCTGACGAGATCAAGCAGAAGGTCGTCCAGGCGATCGAGACTCAGATCGGGAAGATCGCACGGCCGAAGACCGTCTGGATCGTCCCGGACATGCCGAAGACCCGTTCCGGTAAGATCATGCGGCGCGTGTTGGCGTCCATCTCGAACTCAATGCCCACGGGCGATACCACCACCCTGGCCAACCCCGAGGTCGTCGAACAGATCCGCGTCAGCGTCCAGGGCGCTAGACCGGCCGTGACGAAGGAGGGCCCGGCGGACATCCGGGCCTTCGGCCAGACCGAGTAAGACGAGCGAGCAGGGCGGACGTCCGGGTGTCTCACCCCGACCTGTTCGTGATCGGGTAGCCATCCCGGGGGATCGCGTAGCGTTCGCCAGGGCGCTTCCTGCCCGTCCGTCTTGTGCGAGGCGCAATCCCGTTAACTCACCGGGCTCCGTCCGTCGGAGAGAAAGACCCCGGCCCCTCGCGGGGCCGGGGAGGAAAGGGTTCGGCCCGGTCTCAGATAGGGATTATCTTTCGACCGTAGTTGGTATTCGTCAGGATCCCGAACGCCACGTAGACCGCGATCAGGCCCGTGATGAAGATCTCGAGCCCGACCAAGTTCCCGAGCCATCCGGGCAGCCCCGACGTTGCGTAGGCCCCGCCCGGCGCCATCGTCCCGAACTTGACCGCAAGCAAGATGAACGCCACGGTCAGCCAGAGGAATACCGCCGTGATACCCGCGCCGTGCTTGGGGGCATTGACCAAGAACGCGAAGGTGAACAGGGCCCAGACGATCGAGAACCACATCAGGTCGACGAGCACTGTAGAGTCTATGGGAGCATACCCGTTGACGAAGGTGTAATACGCAAGCCAGAAGGCCCCGTAACCCACGAACGCAGTTCCCGCAAAAATCTCTCCCTTTCGCAAGGCGATGATTCCTGCGATGAGCTGGGCTAGGCCCCCGAACGCAAGGGCCATCGCGAGGACGTTGTCCCCGGAGGAAAACCAATAGCCCGTGTATGCGGTGTTGGCGATCCCCGCCAACATGGTCGTCGTGCCGAAACCCATCAGTCCAAGGACCGCTGGATTCGCCCAATCCGAGGTCGTCGTCACTGGGGGCTTGTAGTAGTCCTGCGGTACCCCCGCAGGATTGCTGCTCGCAGCCATGTTGCGCGAGAGTATGGTATTGGGATAAAAACCCTCTGGTGGCGCGGATGGGCGTCTATTCCGTTCTCCGGGGGCCCGACCGGCGCATCCCCCGCGGGCGAGCTCCGAAGCATTATGTCTCGCGGTACCTCGGTGGGACAGATGCAGGACCGGGCGGACCTGGAACGGATCGTCCCCAATCAGACTCGCGTCGTACTCACCCGCGACCTATCGGTGATGAACCCCAACTTGGTGCCGGGTGCTCAGGGGCTCGTGATCGGCAAGCTCGCGAACTATACCCTGAAGGTCGCCTTCCCCCGCGTGACCGTCGGGGTCAACTGGCAGGACTGCGATCTCGTCCCGGGGAAGACGGGGATGCCGACCGATGCGGAGCAGCCGAAGGCGATCCCCAAGCCGCGCGGGATGGGCGAAGAGTGAGCGAGCGGGCGGCGCTCCCCCGGGTCGCCGGCGTCCCGTTCCGGGACCGGATCGGTACTCCGGGCACGCGGGACGCCGCACGGGTGCTTCTCCTCGGAAGCGGTGAACTGGGCCGAGAGGTCGCGATCGAGGCCGTCCGCCTGGGCGCGGAAGTCATCGCCGCAGACCGCTACGCCGGCGCTCCGGCCATGGCCGTCGCGCACCGATCCCACGTCCTCCCGATGACGGATCCCGCGGCGCTCCGCGCGCTCGTGGAGCGCGAGGCACCGGACGTCATCGTTCCCGAGATCGAGCAGATCGCTACCTCCGAGCTGGTGGCGCTCGAGGCGGAGGGGTGGACGGTGATCCCGCGTGCGGAATCCGCGCGCGCGACCATGGATCGGGAGCGGATCCGCCGGATCGCCGCCGAGCGGGCCCACGTACGAACCAGTGCGTTCCGCTTCGTGGAGTCGGAGGGGGAGGCGAGGAGCGCTGCCCGCGACGTCGGATTTCCTTGCGTCTTCAAGGCGATGATGTCGAGTTCCGGTCATGGGATGACCGTCCTGCGCTCGGAGGCAGAAATCGCCGCGGCCTACCGGGAGGCCAGCGAGCACGGCCGGGTTCCGAGCCCGCGGATCATGATCGAGGAGTTCATCCGTTTCGACCGGGAGGTCACGATGCTCACGCTGCGCCACTATGACCCCTCCGGCGCGATCGCCACGACCGTGATGGACCCCATCGCCCACGTACGGCCCGGCACCCTCTATCACGAGAGCTGGCAGCCCGAGCGGTTCGCCGCGCCGGTCGAGGAGTCGCTGCGGCGGACCGCCACTGCGGTGACCGACGAGCTCGGCGGCGTTGGGATCTTCGGGGTCGAGTGCTTCGTCGCGGGCGAACGGGTCTATTTCTCGGAAGTCTCCCCGCGACCTCACGATACCGGCCTCGTCACCCTCGGCAGCCAGTGGAACAGCGAGTTCGCGCTCCATGCGCGCGCGATCCTCGGCTTACCCTACGTCGGCCCGGAACCGACCACGCCCGCCGCTGCCCGGGTGATCCTCGGTACCGAGTCCGGGTGGGCCCCCTCCTTCGGCGGACTGTCCCGCGCAATATCCCCTCCCGGGGTGCGACTCTTCCTCTTCGGTAAGCCTCAGAGCTACCGCGACCGCCGGCTCGGCGTGGCCGTCGCTCGCGCTCCGACGACCGAACTCGCGCGTCGGCTGGCCGACGACGCGGCGCGGATCGTGGAGGCCGAACTGCGGGTCGAGAATCCTTCGCCCTCGGAAAGCCATCCGGCTTGAGCAGGAGTGTCCGGGGCCGCCGGCGACGCCCGACGCTCGAGCGCTACGAGAACGGCGGCCGCCTCACGCCAACGTGCCGGCGATCGGCCGATCCGTTCTTCCAGGTCAAGCAGACGTGCCCACGAAGCGGAATCCTCGCGCATCGCTTCGAGTCGCGTCGGGTCGAATCCGAGCGCCGGGGCCACGGCGACGATCTCCCGCGGCTCCCACGCCGAACCGAAAAGCCCGAGGATCTCGTCCACCGATATACGGCGGAACTCGCGAGAGGACCTCGAGGGATCACGGGCCGGACGGAATCCCTCGGTTTCGATGCGAGTCGTAAGCCATGTCCATGGGGCGCGAACGAGCCGACGCACCGTTCGGGGAGGGAGACGGCCGAGGTAGATCGAACGCTCCCCGGCGCCGGGCACGATCTCGATCAGCACCCGCCCTCCCGCCGCTACCGTCCGCTCGATCTCGGCGACGACCTCCGGTAGGGATGCCCCCGCGACCCCGAGCAGATTTCCGAGCACCACGACCTCGGCAAAGAAGCCGGGGCGGAACGGGAGCCGACGAGCGTCGGCGCGGGCGAATGCGAACCGCGTCGGCGGGGAACGACGGAGCGCCTTGGCCGCTGTTCGGAGCATCTCCCTCGAAAGGTCCGCGAGGACCGTGGTTCTACGCGGCGATCCGATCCAGGGCGAAAACCGGCCCGGGCCGGACCCCAAGTCGAGGCTCCAGCGCCCTTCCGTCACTCGGTGGCGCTCCAAGAACCTCGTTCGAAGGTCGCGGAAGAGGTCCCGCAGCGCGTTCCCCTCATAGCGGTCCCACTCCCGCTGGACCCGGTACCGGTCGAGACCGCGGTACCGGGCCCGCGCGCCGCCCCCATCTACTTCGGAGCCGGTGGGAGGATCCCTCTTCGTGGGCGTATGGGGTCCCGAGCGTTGTCTGGGCCGGTTCGGGCGGTCGGCGAAAGCTCTTATATCCCCACCCCGAGACGAAGGGGCGAGGCTCCTCATGCCGTATTACGAATGCCCCAAGTGCGGAGGAGGATACGTCATTGACGTCCCGCCCAGCGCCCACCCGGTATGCGACCGGGAGGGGGCTCGCTTGAAGCGCACGAGCGACGCTTCCTACGAGCGTAACGCCCGCGAAGAGTGAGCTCCGCGAAGCTTCTCGACATGGAACGCATCGGCCCCCTGGTCCATCGCGCGGCCCATCGCGGCGCACTGCTCCTCATCGCGAGCGCGGTAGTCTATCTGGCCGGCATCGGGATTTCGGCGTCCGTGCTCTCTGGCTATTCGCCGAACGTGACGACGTTGGCGGAGTTGGGAACCCATTCCCTATCGAGCCTCTCCTACGCCTTCGTCGCGGCGGGAACCCTCTCGGCCCTCCTAGGGCTCGTCGGAGCCCTGTGGATCTGGACCGCGTTCCCGGCCCGGTCGACGCGAACCATCGGACTCGTCGCGCTCGAGGTAGGGTTCGTCGGCCAGATGGCGTCCTCGCTCTCCGGCCTGGTGGGGGGGGCCAACAACCCGATCGCCCAAGATGCGTTCCTCGTCGTCTTCTATGGAGCCATCTCGCTGTCGATGCTCGTCCTCGCTCTGGCCATGCTCCGGGACCCCCGGTGGGGCGGGTTCCGCCTGTACACGATGATATCCGGGTTCGTGAGCCTAGGCGGGACCATCCTCGCTGCTCGGAATGGCGCTGGACCCCTATCGACCGGGGGGGCCGAGTGGATCGCGATAGCCCCGTGGCTGGCCTGGCTCATCGGGGTAGGAGTGCATCTTCTCCGCTTTCGGGTGTACTCCCCCACGATCTCCCCCGGGGCAGCTTGAACGCGAGGAGCATCGCAGAGAGGGCCGAACCGCGGGCTCGGATGGCCGACGCAGGCTTAAGCGGACGAAACTATGGAACGAGTCGCGCCATGTACACGCTTCGAAGCCGCGCGCCGATGCGGATCAGCTTCGCCGGTGGCGGGACGGACGTGTCGCCCTTCCCCGAACAGGTCGGCGGCGCCGTCCTGAACTGCACGATCGACAAGTACGCCTACGCGACCCTACGCGTGAACCCCGACGGGAAAGGGATCATGGGCGTCACCAGCGTCGACTACGACGTCTCCGCCCGCTACGCCGACCCGTCCGAGCTGGCGTACGACGGGAAGCTCGACATCGTCAAGGCCGCCCTCAAAATCCTCCGACCGTCCCGCGGCAGCCGGCCCGAGGGGGTCGACTCGGTCGATTTCTACCTCCACTCGGACGCACCCCCGGGGACAGGCCTCGGAGGCTCGTCGGCGATGTGCGTCGCCCTCGTCGGCGCCTTCGCGCACTACCTCAAGGAGCCGTGGACCCCCTACGACATCGCGGAACTCGCCTACCGCATCGAGCGCGAAGAGCTCGGGATGAAAGGCGGGCGCCAGGACCAGTACTCGGCGACGTTCGGCGGGTTCAACTTCATCGAGTTCTCCGCGGGCCGGACGGTCGTCGCTCCCCTCAAGATCCCCCGGGACGTCCTGAACGAGCTCGCCTACCGCCTCCTTCTGTGCTACACCGGATCCCGCCGCTACTCCGGTGGGATCATCGAGCGCCAGCAGGCCGGGGTCGCCGAGGGTCGGACCGAAACGATGGAGGCGCTCGAGGGAACGAAACGGCTCGCGATCGACATGAAGAACGAGCTCCTCCGAGGGAACATCGATGAGATGGGCCGGCTCTTGGACGAGGGCTGGCAGCTGAAAAAGCAGTTCACCGAGGGGATCACGAACCCGCACATCGACGCCCTCTACGCGAAGGCCCGCGGAGCCGGCGCTCTCGGCGGCAAGCTGGTGGGTGCGGGAGGTGGGGGCTACCTGCTGCTCTTTTGCGATTTCGAACGACGCAGCGATGTGATCAAGGCCGTGCAGCAAACGGGCGGAGATGCGGCCGACTTCGCGTTCGAGCTCGAGGGCCTTCAAACGTGGTCGGTCCGCCCTCCCGCGGGCTCGCTTCCCCGTCCCTTAGCCAGCCGACCGTGAACCGGGCACGGTCGGTGCAGGCGGCAGTAGCGGCACTTTTCGGGTTTGACCGGCGGAATCACCTTCCGTAAGCGCCCATACTTCCTCCGGGGCATCCCGGGGCCGAGGTCGTGGGAGCCTTAATCCTTCGACCGCGAACGACGGGAGCGTGTGCGCACCGGCGTGACGGCCGCGGGCTCCTCGATGGCCTCGGTGCGAACCCCCCCGATGGATGAGATCCCGTCCTCCTTCCGGGTCTCGAACACGCGGTCCGCCACCGAGCTCAGTTCGAACTCGTGCGACACGAGCACCACCTGAGCGAGGTTCAGGTCCTCGAGCAGATCGCCCATGCGAACGACCTGTTCCGGGGAGAAGCCGTCCGTAGGCTCGTCCAGGATGAGCGTGTCGAGCCGTAGGCTGCCGAGGGTCCGGACGACCTTTCCCAGGGCCAGCCGGAAGGCGAGGGCGAGGCTGGTCCGTTCCCCCCCGCTCAGCGCATCGGCCGGGGTCCAGGCTCCGTCGATGAGGACGACGGGAAGGAAGGTGGCGTCGATGCGCGCCTCGAGCAGAGGATCGTCGATCAATGTCCGGAAGAACCGTGCTAGGTCGCGCTGAAAGGCGCTCTGGGCCCCGGCCAGGATCCGCTGTTCCATCGTGATCAGCGTCTCGCGGAAAGCTCCGGAGAGCCAGGCCGCCTTCCGTTCGAGATCCGAGACCTCGCGAAGCAGTTGGCCTCGCTCTTCCGCCCCTCGCTCTGCCTCGGCGAGGCGCTCGCGCACGTGGTCGAGGTCGCGCTGGACGCCGACCATCTCCATCGTGGTCCGTTCATGGTCGGCTCGCGCTTCCTGCTCGACGCGACGGAGCCGGTCCAGCTCGTCCCGATGTCGCGGAAGGGTGGCCGCACGTTCGCGGAGTCCGGCGATACGTCCACTGCGGCCGGCCCTCCGCTCCTGAAGGCTCCGAACCTCCTCGCGGGCGCGCACCCGATCGTTCTCTCGCTCCCGCCGCGCCGCGACCGCGGATTCGAAGGACTCTCGTTCCCTTCGCACGTTCGCAAGCTGCGCATCGAGCTCGGTCCGGCGTCGCTCGATCCCCGACCAACGATCGTGCCAGTCGGCGTCTGCGCTCGCGCTCGCTTCGTACAGAGTGACCTCGGTTCGCTGGCGCTCGCATGCCGCCACCGCCTCGCGAAGGGCGCTCTCCGCGGTACCGGCCCGCTCTTCGGCCTGCCGAAGATGATCCCGAGCCAGCTCTCGGCGCTTCTCCGCCTCTAGGAAACGTTCGGCGAGCCGCTCGTACCGTTCGCGCGACCGCCGCTCCTGCTCGAGGGCCGCGAGGTCGCGCTGGGCCCGATCCAGCGCTCTCGCCGCGCGCGCCAGGCGTTCGATCGCCTCGGCCCGATGCGGTTCGAACGTGCGAGGAGAGACCGCCTGGTGACACCGCGGACAGATCCCGGCGTGGAGCAAGGACTCGAGCTCGGAGAGCTCGGTTTGGGCCCGGAGGTGTTCCTCGACCGCCGTCTTCTCCGCCCTTCGGGCCGCTTCAAGTGCCTCGTCGAGCGCGACGAGGGTCCGGGGAGTGGGCTCCGGGGGAGCCTTGGCAGGGCCTTCCTCCCGCGAGCGCTCGGCCGAGGCTCGGGCGTCGAGCACCTCGCGGTCGGCGCGGACGGACGCGAGTCGGGCTAGTTCCACGCGTTGCTCCAGGGCCGCCCACTCCCCCCGGGCCACCGCGAGCTCCCGCGCGCGCGTCTCGACCTGGGTTCGTTCGGCTTCGAGCTCGGTGCGCTTACGGTCGAGCTCCGCGCGCTCCGACTCCAGCCGGCGAACGCGCTCCAGGAGGATCCGCCCTTGGTCCGGCTCGAGCCCGGGTTGTCCGATCTCCGACTCCAGAGCGACGAGGCGGCGCTCGAGGTCCCGGATCTGACCGTCATCGCGCCGATCCTCCCGCTCGAGACCCTCGAGCTCGCGAACGTCGCCCTGGATCGCGACGAGAGCTTGGTCCGCGGCGTCCCGGGCGGCCCCGGCCTCCGCGAGCCGCAAGCTCTCGCGGACCTCGCGTTCGCGGACCTCGATCCGCCGGACCTCTAGCCGATCCAGCTCGATCTTTCGGTCCGCGAGCTCCGTCTCCCAGTGGAGCAGCTGTTCGGCCTCCCCCTTGCGGATTCTCAGGATCTGCCGGATCTCGGCCGCGACCTCTTTCGCATTCTCGGCAGCGGTGTGGTAGCGCTCGAGGCCGAGCGCCTTGCGCACAGTCTCGAGGCGCTCCAAGGGATCCTGAGCGAGAACCTCGCGCATCCGCTCTTGCGGTACGTACACGGCCCATCGCCATAGGTCGGAGTGCGCCCGGGGGTTCGGGTTGTCCGGGAACCGGAACAAGTCGATCACCCGTTGGCGCAGCTCGGTCGCGGAGTAGGCCGCCCGGCTCCCGTCCTCGGAATAGCTCAGCCGTTCGACCTCGAAGGTCTCCTTGCCCCGTCGGGTGAGGCGCCGGAATTGTCGGCCGATCTCGTAGGAATGCCCGTCGTCCTCGAGGGTCACCGAGACCTCGGCGTGGGTAGCTCCGTGGCGCACGAGGTAGGTGGCGTCGACCTCGGCGAACCCGAAGAGCGCCATCTCGATGGCATAGAGCAGAGAGGTCTTCCCGGTGCCGACGTCGCCGGCGATGAGCGTCGTGCCGGCGCCGAGCTCGAGTTCCGCGGACTCGTAGCTGCGGATGTTCCGAAGTCGGAGCCGGCGTAGCTGCATCGCGACGAACCTATCGCGCGTCCGACCGGCGGATGTCGAGGATCCGTAGGGCCGCTGTTCGGCGCGCTTCGAGATAATCGGCCGTCGCTTCGCCCTCGCTCCGCGGCGTTCCCAGCTCCCGGAGCAATTCTCGCAGTCGTAGTTGGCCCCCGTCCCCGAGAAGCCAGGCAGTCTCCTCGGTCGCGCCCTCACCGAGGCGCTCGAACTCCTGGCGTTCGATCTCGCTCTCGCTCAGGGCAGGAATGTTCGTGGGATCCGATTGACGTACGTTCCCAATCAGGATCTCCACCGGGACCCCTGCTTGGCGGGCGGCGGTGGTGACCTCAGAAAGTCCGAGTTCGGAGTACGACCGGTCTCCCAGATCCCCGTCCAAACGTATCACCACCGGGTGATCCGGCGAGGGGGAAGGAGCGGCCCGGGCTCGTGCGAGGATCTGAGCTTGCAGATCCTCCTTTGAGCGGGACGTGATGGTGACCGCATCTTCCGCGCTGACGGAGGGCCGGCAGGGGTCGAAGAAGGTCAACCGCGGCCTCCGATGGTCGACCTCCACCACCGCTAGGCCGTGGCGACCCTGGAAGGTCCGCTGCGCGTCCAGGTCCGGAGTACTGGTCCCGTAGATCGCGCCGGGATTGACCAGAAGTCCCCCTTCCGGCCCTTCGCCGATGTAGGGCACGTGGATGTGGCCCCCGGCGTAATACTGGCATCCCCCGGGAAGATCCGCGCGTAGGATCCCATGGATCTTGCCCCGCATCGAGTCGGGCAAGTAGTCCTCGACCGCCGCGTGGAACTGGAATATGTGAAACCCCGCCGTCGCCCGGAACGCTTCGGAGTCGACGGCGCGAAAGTACTCTCGATCGAGACCGTGGGAGCGGCCGGATATCCCTGCGATGACCGCCCCCGTGGGCTCATCCACGAGAAAGGGGAGGGTCCATCGGGTGCCCTCCGAGCGGACGCTCTCCGGCGCGACGCGCACGAAGACCTCCGCCTCGGCGAGGACGTCCAGCCAGCTGGTTTTGTGGGCGACGTAATCGTGAGAGCCGTAGATCGCGTAGATGCGGGTGCCGCCGTCGACCAGGCGACGGAGCGCCGCGGTCACCGGGGCCGCCTCGGCCGGATCCGGCACGGGCGTGTGGAATAGGTCCCCGGAGATCAGCAGGAACTCGGCCCGCTGCTCCTCGACGTGCGCGATCGCGCGGAGAACGGATTCCCGAAGCTCGGCCCGGACCGCGGGCTGGCGGGGCCAGGCGCCGACGTGGGCGTCGGCCATGTGGGCGAAGACGAAGCGGTCCCTGCTCACGGCGCTCCCCGGTTCACGACTTTAAAGCGTCGGAGAGGCCTTTGGATGGGGTCGGTGGGGTCTTCGGCCCCGACTTGGAGCGCTCTCGAAGCGCGGCGCTCACTCCGGCCCCCGCTCCAATCAGGAGAATCCCTGCCGCGAGCATGTCGTCCGGGGTCATGCCTCCCATAAGTCCCGCCCCGGGAACGGCCGGGGGTGGCTTCGCCTCGATCATGGCGGGGGCAGGGGGAGGGGCGACGGGTCGAGCCGTGGCGGCCCGGAGCACCCGGATCGATTCGTCCATGAGCGCGAAGAGTTCGATCGCCTCCTCCATCGTAATCTGCCGGTTTCGCAGGCGCGCGACCAAGTAGATGTAGCGAGTGTTCGGGTTTTGGACCGGTGGCGTCGACGGCGGTGGGGGCGTGGGGGGGGTCGCAGGAGGAGGCATCATGACCGCCCGTACGCAAGGAAGCGGTCCACATGAAATGTCGCTCCGGCCGAGGGCGGGGAGCTTAAGCGGGGCCCATGCTTCGAATGCGCCAATGGCGAACGGCACCCCTGAACCCAAGGAGGACAACCACGACCGTCACCTCCACGTGCGACTGACGGACTCGCGTACGGCAATCTACGATCTGATCACCGAGTATCTGCAAGCCGCCGGAAAAGCGCCGGATTGGTACTGGCGGCTCGCGGGACGTGTCGAGGGGAACGACGCCGACAACCTGGAGGAGCTGCTGTCCAGCGCCTTCGAGGCCGGTGTGTTCATCGCGCACGACCACGCCGATGATGTCCAGCTCTCTTGGGTCACCGAAGAGGAGTGCGATCGCGAGAAGCGCCGGGAAGAGCGCGGGACCGAGCATGGCGAGTCGGCCAAAGAACGGTCGAGCCTCAGCCACTACGCGTAAGGATTCCGTAGCGAGTGTAGGATCGCGGCCATCGTAACCGGGGTGGCAGCACAAGATCGCCCGCAGTGTGGATGCCTTGCGCCCGGGCCTGCGCTTCGATGCCTCCATCCGGGCCAGGCTCGCGCTTCTCTTCCTACGACCGCGAACGGCCTCCTTCGCGGATATTGGGAGCGAGGAGCGCTCGCCCCCTCCACTTGGTTACCGCCGGCGGAGTCGCGCGTTATGAGGAACCGGGAAGTCCGGCCTCGTAGGTGGGCCGACCGTGAAAGCTGCCGTCGTTCGGGAGTTCGGGCGACCTCCGGAGTACGGGATATTCGAGGATCCTGAGGCAGGGCCGGGGGAAACCCTTGTAACGGTGAGCGCGGCCGCCGTGAGCACGATTGTTCGTTCGCGAGCTTCCGGCGCCCACTACAGCTCGGACACCCCGCCGCCATTCGTTCCCGGGATTGACGGGGTCGGAATGACCGCGGCAGGCCGGCGCGTGTACTTCCTATCCCCCCGCTCCCCGTTCGGATCGCTGGCGGAGCGGTCCGTAGTGGCGTCCGACGATTGGGTACGATTGCCGGACGATCTGGACGACACGACGGCTGCCGCCGCCGCGAACGCCGGGTTGTCCTGCTGGGTGCCGCTTACCCAGCACGCTCGGATCCGCTCCGGGGAGTCGGTGCTCATCAACGGTGCGACCGGCGTCTCCGGCCGAATGGCCGTGCAGGTCGCGAAGTACCTCGGCGCCCGAAAGGTGATCGCCACCGGCCGCACGGAGTCGAAGTTCGCCGCCCTCCGCGACCTGGGCGCCGACGTCGTTGTTTCGCTCGGTCAGCCGGCGGATGCCCTCCGTGATGCCGTGCGAAGGGAAGCGCGAGACGGTCGTGTCGGCGTCGTCTTGGACTACCTCTGGGGGCCCTCCGCGGAGGCGATCCTCGCGGGCCTCGGTGGGCCGGATGCGCCTCGCGGACCCGAACGCGTGCGCTATGTTCAGGTCGGAAACCTCGCGGGCCCGACGATCACTCTCGCCGCGGCACCCCTCCGAAGCTCGGGCGTGGAGATCCTCGGAAGCGGAATCGGCTCCTCGAGTCGGGCGGAGATCATGACCGGGATCCGCGACTTCTTGAACGCGTTTACCCGGGCGGGATTCCGAATCTCGATAGACCTCCGTCCGCTTTCCGAGGTCGAACGCGCTTGGGCGGAGCGCGACGGAGACCGGCGTTTGGTCTTCGCCGTGGGATAGGGTGACCCGCCGCACCGGTCGGCTGTAGATTCTAGCGAGGGACCCGGCTGCCCCCGTTTTGGTTCGAGCGTGACCTGCGACCCGTCTTTGCCACCGACGTACGGTCCGCGCGAAAACGCGTCCTCCGCACCGAGGGTGCGCAAATTACCTGTGAACGGGGTCCGAGCGGGCGTGGGGGTGGCCCTCAGGCGTTGATGGCTCGCCGGACCGGAGGGCCTTCATGAGCGGGGCGCTCTTGCAGGGTCGTCGATGACGTTGCCGTCCGGGCCAACCCTCACGACGCCGCTGCCCGAGAGCCGAAGGTACGAGCGCCTCGTCCTCGGCGTCGTGTTCGCGGCGATCATGATGACGGCCATCGATACGACAGCGGTCATCCTGGCCCTACCGACGATGATCCACGACCTGAGCACGACCCTCGTGACCGGGATATGGATCATCATGGCCTACCTTCTGGTCCTTGCGACCATCGGCACGCAGGTCGGCCGGCTCGGCGATATGTTCGGGCGCGTCCGCGTCTTCAACGCGGGTTTTTTCGTGTTCACGATCGCGTCGCTGTTCTGCGCGCTCGCGACCAGCGGGCCCGAGATCATCGCCTTCCGCGTGGTCCAGGGCATCGGGGGCGCGATGCTCTTCGCGAACAGCGGGGCTATTATCGCCGACACCTTCCCACCTCGGCGGCGGGGCGCGGCCTACGGCCTCACGAGCATCGGCTACTCCACCGGCGCGATCCTGGGGATCCTTCTCGGCGGCATCCTGACCACGTTCTCCACTTGGCGGGGCATCTTCCTCCTGAACGTGCCGGTCGGAATCGTGGCCGGCGTGATCGGCTACTATGTGCTGGCTGAGCGCTCTCCCCGCATCTCGCGTCGGCTCGACATCGAGGGGATGGCCCTGCTCACGGTCGGTCTCACTCTGCTCCTCACCGGGCTCACCTACACCGCCGGCTTCGGGTACTCGGAGACGTACGGCCTCACGCTGGTCGTCGGATCGGTGGTGCTCGTCGCCTTCGTCGCATGGGAGGCATGGCTCGCGAGAGAGCCCCTCCTGGACCTGGGGCTGTTACGGCGGTGGAGCCTGACCGCCTCCGTGTTTGCGGCCTTCTTTCAATCTACCGCGAACCTCGCGGTGCTGTTCGTGGTGATCATGTACCTGCAGGGCGTTCGGGCGCTGAGCCCGTTCGACGCCTCGATCCTGCTCGTCCCAGGGTATCTCCTCGGAGCGGTGATCGCGCCGTTCGCGGGTCGGGCCTCGGACCATTGGGGTGCGCGCGTCGTTGCTTCCCTCGGCCTGGCCTCTTCCGTCGCCGGGATTCTGGTCTACTCGACACTAGGTATCGACACGACCGTCGTGCTGGTCGTGCTCGGTTCGATCGTGAGCGGCGCCGGGAACAGTGCGTTCTATCCCGCGAACAACAGCGAGGTCATGACCGCGGCTCCGGGAAGTTCGTACGGCGTAGCGTCCGGCCTGCTGCGCATGTTCACGAACGTGGGGACCGTCTGCAGCTTCGCGATCGCTCTGCTCGTCGTCTCCTTGTCGATCCCGCGCTCCGCGGCCTTCTCGATCTTCCTCGGCGTCCTGAACCTCGACCCCTCGCTGTACGGACCCTTCACCGCAGGGATGCGGGCCGTCCTGTACGTGGCAATCGCCTTTGACGCCGTGGCCTTGATCCTCTCGGTATTGCGGGGACGCCGCATCGTGGCTCCTCCCACGCCCGACCGCCCCGGGGTCTCCCGCTCGAGCGCCACCGGACCGCCTCCGCCGGGGGTCAAGTAGGGCTCTCGGCGCCGAGACCGTTCGTGGCCGGATCGGGCTCCCGATAGGATTCCGCAAGCGTTCGGGTCCCGGGGTCGAGGAAGCGAAGGCCGTCTAGATGCCGAAGGGAACGATCCCGATCACCGCGTGCGCGACGATGAGCGTGACGAACAGGATCGAGATCGTATTTACGACCTTGATGAGCGGGTTGATCGCCGGGCCCGCGGTGTCCTTGGTGGCGTCGCCCACGGTATCGCCCACGACCGCGGCCTTGTGGGCGTCCGAGTGCTTGCCGCCGTAGTGCCCCGCCTCGATGTACTTCTTCCCGTTGTCCCACGCCGCCCCGCCCGTGGTCATCATGATCGCCAGCGGGAAACCGGCCAGGATGACCCCGAGCAGGACCCCCGCAAGAGCGATGGGGCCCAGAAGGAAGCCCATGATGAGCGGTACCGCGACCGCGATGATCGCCGGAAGGGCGAGCTGCCGGAGCGCGGTGACCGTGACTAGGTCGACGCACTTGCCGTACTCCGGCTTCGCCTTCCCTTCGAGGATCCCGGCAATCTCCTTGAACTGACGCCGGACCTCGAAGACGATCGCCTGCGCGGCCACTCCGACCGCATTCATCAGGAACGACGTGAAGAAGAACGGGAGGATCGCACCGACGACCAGTCCGGCGAGGAGCAGCGGGTTGGTGAGGCTGAGATAGCTAACGAACGTCGTCCACGCGATCCCCGCGGCGTTGGCGGTCGCAAACGTGTACGCCGCGAACAGAGCGAGCGCCGCGAGCACGGCCGAGCCGACCGCATAGCCCTTCGTCACGGCCTTGGTGGTGTTGCCGACGGCGTCGAGCGGGTCCGTCACGTTGCGCGCCGCCTCGGGCAGCTCTGCCATCTCGGCGATCCCGCCCGCGTTGTCCGTGATCGGGCCGAAGGCGTCGATCGAGATGATCATTCCGGTCACCGCGAGCATGCTCGCCGCCGCGATCGCGATACCGTAGAGGCCGAGCTCGATGTTGGGCGCGGTCGTCCAGCTGGTCCAACCGACCGCGGTGAAGGAGATCAGCGACGCCGCGACGATAACGATCCCGCTGACCCAAGTCGCTTGAAGGCCGACGGAAAGGCCCGTGATGACCGTCGGGCCGGCGCCCGACTGGGACGCGTCGGCGATCCGCTTGACCGGGCTGTAGTTACCGGTGTAGTAATCCGTCGCGACGACGATCAATATCATGACGACCAGACCAAGGACTGCTGCGATGAAGATCCCCCAGTTCGAGTTCATCAGGAAGTAGTCCAGGACCGCGAATCCGGCGATTCCGACGACGGTCGTCGCAACGAGACCCTGATAGAGACCTCCCATGATCGAACCGCCGGGGCGCATGCGCACGAAGACGATCCCGATCAGGGTGGCGACGATCGCCCACCCGCAGATGACCAGGGGGAAGAGGACGGCGTTCGGGAAGAGGGCGGCGAAGTCGATTCCCGACGTCGTGACGGCGTAGTTCGCGATCAGGTAGGCGAGGAGCATTGCGCTCACCGCCGTTACGACGTACGTCTCGAAGAGGTCCGCCGCCATTCCGGCGCAGTCCCCGACGTTGTCCCCGACGTTGTCCGCGATGACCGCGGGGTTGCGCGGGTCGTCTTCGGGGATCCCGGCCTCGACCTTGCCGACGATGTCGGCGCCCACGTCCGCCCCCTTCGTGTAGATCCCACCGCCGACGCGCGCGAACAGGCTCATCAGCGAGGCGCCAAAGAGCAGTCCGACCATGTCGAGGACATTCCCGTTGAACGCCCAGTAGAAGACGATCAACTCGAGGAGCGCGAGGCCCGCCACGCTGAGTCCCGTGACCGAGCCGCCGCGGAAGGCGAAGGCCATCGTGGAAGGAAGGTCGCCGCTGCGGGCCTTGGCGGCGGTCCGCACGTTCGCGCGAACGCTCACGTACATGCCGACCGCCCCTGCGAGCGCGCTCCCGGCGGCCCCGAACAGGAACCCCACGGCGAGGCGCGGGCCGATCCCCGTGATCCCGAAGGCGAAGGCGATGACCACGGCCAGAATGATGGCCGCCACGAATACGATCGTATACTCCCGACGCAGGAACGCGTTCGCCCCCTCACGGATCGCCCGCGAGATCTCCTTCATTCGCTCGTCGCCCTCGTCGGCGCGAAGGATGAGTACCGTCTGAACGGCCGCGTAGGCGAGTCCGAGGAGCGCAGCGAGTACGATCAACAGTTCCAATTGCCCCGTGCTGATGCTCATGGTTTCCCCGTCAGTTCGGCCGAGGCGTAGCGGGTGCGCACATTAATTTTTGGTTCGCGTCGGCCGGGGCCGGTGCGTGGCTTTCCCGCCCACCCTATGGCTCGAAGGCTCGCGTGCGCACGCTCTCGGCGACGCGCGCGGCGAATTCGGCTCGGGATGCCGATCTCGCGCCCTTCTCCCCGCGGGTCCGGACCGAAACCGAGCCGTCGGCGATCTCCTTTTCGCCGATCACCACCATGTACGGGATCCGCTCGACCTCGGCGGAGCGAATCCGTTTCGGCAGCGTCTCGCTCGTATCCGAGACCTCAGCCCGGATGCCCTCTCGGAGCAGTTCGTCGGCGTATCCCTTCGCGGCCGACATCTGGGCCTCGGTGACCGGGAGGACTCGAACCTGCACCGGCGCGAGCCACGGAGGGAGGCGACCCGCGCAGTGCTCGAGAAAGACGCCGAAAAAGCGCTCCCAGGTGCCGAGAATCGTGCGGTGGATCACGATCGGGGTGTGCATTTGGCCGTCGGCGCCCTGATATTCGAGGTGGAAGCGCCGCGGTATCTGGAAATCGAGCTGGATGGTTCCGGTCTGCCAGGCACGCCCGAGACTGTCTCGGACGTGGATGTCGATCTTCGGACCGTAGAACGCACCTTCCCCGGCCGAGATCCGGAACGGGACCCCGGTGGCGCGGAGCAGCGACTCTAGAGTCGCCTCCGCTCGGTTCCAATCCTCTTCGTTGCCGAGGGATCCCGCCGGGCGCGTCGATAGTTCGTACGTGTAATCGAGCCGGAAGACGGCGTAGGCGTCCCGGATCCAGTCCAAGAGTTTCCGCATCTCGGCGGCCACGTCCTCCTCGGTGACGAAGAGGTGAGCGTCGTCCTGCACGAGCTCGCGGACCCGGGTGAGGCCATGGAGGGTCCCGCTCGCCTCGTAGCGGTGCAGGGGCGCGAACTCCGCTAGGCGCAGCGGGAGCTCACGATAGCTGCGCGCGCGCGAGCGGAAGATCAACATCGCTCCGGGACAGTTCATGGGTTTCCAGCCGAACGTTCGCTCGTCGATCGTGGAGAGGAACATGTTCTCCCGGTAGTGCTCCCAATGACCGCTCTCCTCGTAGACCGACTGCGGGAAGAGCAGCGGGGTCCGGACCTCGACATACCCGTCCTTCCCGAGCCGCTCGCGCGCGAACCGCTCGAGCTCTCGGATGACGATCGTCCCGTTCGGGAGCCAGACCGGGAAACCCGGGATCTCGTCCAGGAAGGTGAAGAGGCCCAAGCGCGGACCCAGGACTCGGTGGTCCCGCGCTTCGGCCTCCTTTCGCATCTTGAGGTACTCGTCCAACAGATGGCGCGTGGGGAACGCGACGCCCCGGATTCGTTGGAGCGTAGGCGTTCCGGGCGTCGTTTCGGAGACGACCGCCGACTGGCCAAGGAGGTACGTCCCTTCGAGCCAGCTCGTGTCGGGCACGTGAGGGCCACGACACAGGTCAACGAACCGGTCTCCCGTGTAGTAGACCGAGACGGTCTCCCCCGGCTTGGCCGCCGCGAGATAGCGGAGCTTGTGGGGATTGGAGGCGAACAACGCCTCCGCCTCGGACCGACTGAGGTCCTTGCGGTGAAAGGGCTCCCTCGCCTGAACGGACATACGGATGTTCGCGCGAATCCGATCGAGGTCCTCCGGGGTCAGGGGCCGGACTTCGAAGTCGTAGTAGAATCCCTCATCGGTCGGTGGTCCGTGGGTCGGGCGCGCCGCCGGGACTACCTCGAGCAAGGCCTTGGCGACGAGATGGGCCGCGGAGTGCTGGACGATGTCTCGTCCCGCTCGGTCCTCGAAGGTTAGCGGGGCGAGCCGCGCGGATCGGTCGATCGGACGTTCCAGGTCGATGGGCTGACCATCGATGGTGGCGGCTAGGAAGGCTTGGGCCTCCTGCGGCTTCCATCTCCGAAGGACGTCGCCGGCCCGGATGCCCGGCGGCACGCGCAGGTGCGTGCCGTCCGGGAGCGTCAGCTCGACCTCCGCTGCAGCGGCCATGGTGCGGAGGCGTCCGACTGGACCCCGGCTCAAAAGCCTTGGCCCGATCACGGCCGCACAGGATCGCTCGACCCTTCTTTTCGAGCCCCCCGGAGCGGCGAGAACGCCGAGGAGCCGGTTCTTGGGCGCGACCGCGGGAATTACACCACGAGACGGGAGAACGGGGGAGGTCGGTACCGAGCTTGATGGATGGACCGGGAGAAACCCGGCCCGGCATCTCACGAAGGGGCGCTCGGTAAAGAGGTCCCGCGGGGGCGACGAGCCACCGGAGGAAGCGCCGGCTCGAGGAAAGGCCGCGGGGTAGGCTAGCTGTGCTGGGAAAGCGACTCTTCCCCCTCGGCGAGAGGAGAGTAGAGGAGCTGGGAACTCGCAAGGCGGCGCGCTCGCCAGAGGAAGTATACCGACGGGACGAGCAGAACTCCGGCGATCACGGCCAGATACGGGTTCGTCACCAGCCCGACTGCGACGATCACGAGCATGCCGGCTGCGGTAATCGGTCCGAGGACCACGAGCAGAAGGTGTCGGTGCGGACTCGGAGGTTCGAGCCCCATGGGTCGATGGGCGCGTCGGAAGTGCACGGTGGCCGTGATCCCGTTCAGCGCGAACTCGAGCAATAGAAACACGCCGGCGGCGGTCAGCACCAAACTGAAGAAGGCGAACACCGAGGACGAGGTCAGTTCGAGCAGCTGGACGGCAATCTCAGCGCCGGTGATCGCGGCGATGGCGACCCAGGGACTGTGGAGCGTGCGGTGCACGCGGGAGAAGCCCCGAGGGAGAAGGCCGCTGCGTCCCATCGAGTACCAGGCGCGGCTCAGGATGAATGCGGTGAGCCAGAGCGAGCTTGCGGTCGAGGCGATCACCGCGACGTCGATCGCCCATCCGGCCGACGGCATCACACCTCCAACCCATGTGGCGAGCGGATCGGCGCTCGACGCCAACGCGGGGAGGGGCGTCTCCATCGTGATGAGCGGCATCATAACCATGTAGAGAGCGAATACGACTACGAGCCCGTACACGCCGGAGGTCCCCGGCCAACGGCGAGGATGTTGCGACTCCTCGGAAGCGTAGCTGTCGATCTCCCAGCCGTCGAGGATCGTGGCGACGGCGACCAAGGCAAGGGAGAACGAGAGAGGGTCGATGGTGGTCGAGAAGAACCACGACGGTCGGATCGGGTTGATCACGTGCCCCGGGAGCACCGAAAGGCCGATGACTAGGAATATCGCGAGGATCGCGATCTCGATCCCGAAAAACGCTTCGGTGAAGCGCGCCGTCGGCTTCGCCCCCAAGAGAAGGGGGACCGCCGCGACCAGAGCCCACCCGATCCCCATGGCCGCCTCCCACTCGAGGTTTCCGACGACCGACGGGGGCACCCATCCGAGAGAACTGGCGAGCTGGAGAGTGTACTCTCCCGCGGGCAGCAGGATCGGCGGGAGGGAGAGGAAGTAGGCGAGCGTCACTACCCAGGCTTGGAAGCCGCCGTACCGACGTCCGATCACCGAGGTTCCCCAGAAGAACGAGGCCCCGGCGTGGGGGAAGTGGATGTTGAGTTGCCGGAAGATCAGCGCGGAGAAGAGGAAGAGCGGGAACGCGACGATCACCGACATGATCGCTTGAGGGCCGGCGAAGGAGACCATCACTCCGTACGCGGCCGCGATGCTGAAGGCCGGCGCTACCGACGAAGTCGAGAGCGGGACTAGGTCGGCCATGTGGAACACGGCCGGTCGCAGACGACCGGGGGGCCGCCCAGCTTTGGGAGGCTCCCCTGCCCGGGCACTGTCGGAGGATCGAGATGCCGTCACGCTCCGCGCCCTCTCTTTCCCTTCGCGAGACGGCGGACCGCGCGCGGCTATTTGAGTATGCGATTTTTCCGAATCGTGCTACCGGACAAACCTCGAGTGCGCGTCGAGGGGAAGATGCCGTTCGACCCGCCCAAGAGCTACGATTTCGACCGGTATCGAACGGCGCTCCTAGGGCCGGGCACGTACGGACGAGTTTCTTCCATGGAACGGAAGGTCGGAATCCAGCGGGCTTGCCTGGAGGGCCATCGGGCACGATAGAGCGCGGGACGGTGCGCCGTCACGTACTACGCGCTTGCGCGACGCCACACGAAGTACGGTACACGGACGGGAAGCATTGGGACCGCCGCGAGGTCGGCGCGCGGCGCGCCCTTCGCGCTGTTCCCGGCTCCCTAAAAGGCCCGGGCGGCGGTGTCCGTCGGGTAAATCTCTGTCGTGCGCTCAGCTCGCCCATCACTCATCACCGATCAGCTGGTTCTTGTCTTCATCATCGCGCAACGACCCTTAATGGGGAGACTCCTCGGCAGAAGCGACCTGATCCCACCGGAGAAGTTCGTCGCCCAGAGGATAGATGGCTCCGACCGCTCCGGCGGTCGCGGCTTCGGACGCATCTCGCGCGGTGACGTTCCCCGCGACCCAAGTCGGGCCGACGCTCGCTACCGACCGAACCAGAGGCCAGGACGGCGGCGTGGTGCGGAACCCAAGGACGAGCGGGATCTCCGCCAGTTGGCGGACGTCGCGGGCAAGACCGGCAGGGTCCTTCGCGTGCCAGCCGGGGTCGATCCGGCTCATCGTGTAGTCCTCGATCTCGATCTCGAAGAGGAGATCGCTCGACAGCTCCCACGCGTGCGCCAGCTCGGTCGGGCCCTGAAGCCGTGCGCTCGAGAGCACGACCTTCTGGGCTCCGGCAACGAGAATGTCGATTGCGTGATCCGCCGACCGCGTTCCCGCATCAATCCAGAGCCCGACATCCCGTGAGATCTCCTGGATGTAGTCCAGCTGGGCCTGCCCCCCTTCGAGCGCGCTGAGGTCTATTAGGTACAACCGTGCGTGGTCTCGCGCGAGCCCGTCGATCACGTCGAAGAGTTCGACGGAACTGCCATCTTCGCGTCGGACGACCTCGGGGCCGCTCTCGCTAGCGCGGCAAACAACCCCGCCCCGGATCAAAAGGGACGGGATTGCGAGGAGTCCGTTCGGCCAGCGTTCGTCCGCCACCGGTGCCCCGAGCCACGCATTCTCAGGTCCATTTGCCTTTGCTTGGCGCGCCGCAACCATGAAGGGCCCGCTCCGGAGTGCCGTCGTGCCAGGAGGTGGAGGGCAGCTGACGGTAGTCCGTGCCGGCAACGGCCGGCTGCTGAGGAAAGTCCCCTCTCCGGGAACCACGGGGCCGGATGGGAATCCGGCGGGCGAGAGCCTGAGCTCCGGAGCAGAAACGACACAGTCCGGTGGGACGGTGAGGATGCGGCATCGGAGGCTCCACCGGAATTTGATGAAACGGCCGACTCCCCGGGAGCAAGCCCTAGAGGACGGCGTGAGGAGGTTCCCCGACCGTCGAGGAGAGCGCGCAGTCGAATGCTGCCGAGAACAGAAAGGGGCTTACTCCCACCACCTGGCCCCACTGGCGAGAAATCGCCAGTGGGTTTGCGGCTGCCACCGGGCCCGATCGCCTCGCGGGGCGCCCATGCGCCCTCCAGCTCATATCGGGCCATGAGTCGACCCGGGAGGAGTCACGTATCATGAGCCCAGATCCCGAAGAAAGGCCGGGCACGCTCCCTATAGAGCTCGACCGTACCCGGATGGCGCGGGCGCTGGTCGGCGCTACGGTCGTATTGTTGGGGGCGGAGTTTCTCCTCGGCCTTGCCGTTTCGCTGTGGACGACCAAGCTGCCGGCCAACCTGTCCTTTCTCTTCGGATCGAGCGCGTTCTCCTACGGCTACCTTTCCGCCCACGCGATCATCGGCGCTGTGTTGGTTTTGGTAGAGATCGGCTTGATCGTATCGGTCTACCGTCTCCACCGCCCGTTTCTCGCGGTGAGCGCAGGGTCGATCTTCCTCCTCACGATCGTAGCGGCTGCATTCGGCTCGGCGTTCCTCGCATCCGGGGACAATGCGATCTATGCCTTCTTGATGGCCCTCTTCTTCTTGGGCGCGTGGACCAGTGCTATCCTACTACAGGCGCGCCTACGGTTCGCGACGCGATGGACTCGATATCGTGCAAGGCAGCCGGATCCTCCCGCGTCGGGACCGATGGGCCCGGTTTCGTAAGGCCGGCGGGCGGACCCGCATCACGCCGGCACCGGGGGGCTTGACGGCAGCCCCTCGGCCCACCCTCCCTCAGCCGGGTGGGGGATCCCTGACCGCAGGGTCGATCCGTTCTCGGGGACGATGCCCGCCTTGGGTCGCCGGCAGCGTCCGTGCGGTCCCGATCAGGTAGATGCTCGCGATGACCAGCAACATCCCGGCGATCTCGGATGCGGTGAAGCGTTCCTGAAAGACGATCGAGGAGGCGATGACCGTAATCATGGGGACCACGAACGTGTAGGCCGAGAGTGTGGCTGCCCGGATCCGAGAGAGGAGCCGGTACCAGACGATGTAGGCGAACCCCGTGCCCACCACCCCGATCCAGACGAGGACGAGGCCGAGAACGGGAGAGGGCACGGGGAGCTGAGAGTGGTTGACCACGATTGCGGCAGCAACGAGCGCGGCGGCGCCGCCGGCCATCTGGTAGACGTTGGCTTCGCTCATCTCGGTCGGACTCGGAAAGCGGCGTTGTACGATCACCGTGCCCACCGCCCAGAAGATTGCGGCCGCGAGGAGCTCGGCGAGCGAGATCGGCGCGATCGCCCCGGCTCCCAGCGACCAGGGTTGCGAGATGAGCACCACGCCGGCGAAGCCGATACCGATCGCGAGCCAATGGCGCCCCGAGAGCGGGTGCCCCAGGACCCACGGGGAGAGCAGGGCAACCCAGAGCGGGAACGTGTAGATGAGGATCGCCGTCTCACCGGCAGGGACCGAAGCCGCCGCGTAGAACCACAGGCCGAGGAAGGCCGCGGTCGTCGGTAGCCCAACGATCAGCGCATCGCGTCGTCCGGCGGCGTCGAGCACGCGCGGGTGGTGGGTCGCGCGCAGGAAGGCGAATACCACGATCGCACCGACGGCCGCTCGAAGCCCCGCCAGCCATAGCGGGGTCACGTAATCGAGCCCGATAACGACGAAGATGTAATTGATACCCCAGGCGATGGTCATCGTGAGAAAGAGCACGACCGACATCGCAGTCCCCGAGCCGTCGATAGAACGTTCCATGGGGTCGGGCGGGTGCCTCACGGGGATCTGCGGGCCCCCTCAGGCGACAATCCTTAAGGCGTGACGCCTCAATCGCGAGCCCGGATGGCGCTGAAGGGCCGGGACATCGTTTCCATACGCGATCTCTCGACCGATGAGATTTCGGAGATCCTCGACCACGCGCGAAAGATGATCCCCGTAGCGGAAGGCAAGAAGCCGAGCGATGCGCTCGAGGGGCGTGTCGTCGCGACGGCCTTCTTCGAGCCGTCCACGCGAACGCGTCTATCTTTCGAGGCCGCAGTGCAACGGCTCGGCGGCCGTTGCCTCACCATCGCCGACATCGGGGTCACCTCGATGCGCAAGGGAGAGAGCCTCTACGACACGGTGCGGATGCTGAGCTCGTACTCGGACGCGATCGTGCTCCGTCACCCGAACGAGGGAGCGGCGCGGCTCGCCGCGGACGCCTCGGACCGGCCGGTGATCAACGCCGGCGACGGGGCGAACCAGCACCCCACTCAGGCGCTCCTCGACCTGATGGCCATGCAGGAGGCATTCGGCACGCTCTCCGGCCTTAAGGTCGTCCTTCTCGGCGACCTGAAGTACGGGAGGACCGTCCACTCGCTTTCGCTCGCGCTCGCCCAATTCGGTTCGGAGATGATCCTTTCCGCGCCGAAAGCGCTCGCCCTGCCCGAGGACCTGCGCGGCGAGCTCGACGCGCTAGGGGCGAAGATCAGCGAGGAACCGGAGCTCAAGCGCGCGGTGCGGGATGCGGACGTCGTCTACGTGACCCGTATCCAGAAGGAACGGTTCCCGGACGAGGGCGAGTACCGCAGCGTCGCCGGTTCCTATCGTGTCGATGCCTCGGTTCTCGAGGGAGCGAAACCGCAGTTGATCGTGCTCCACCCGCTGCCGAGGGCCGGCGAGGTCGATCCCGAGATCGACCGAACGCCCCACGCCGCCTACTTCCGGCAAGCGTTCCTGGCCGTACCCGTGCGGATGGCCTTGCTTTCTTCGATCCTCGGCCCCGGGCGTGGAGGCTAGTCGCAGCGATGGTGCGGGAGCTACGGATTACTCCGATCCGCAACGGGACGGTGATCGATCACATCACGAACGGCCTCGCACTGGACGTGCTTCGCATTATCGGGGTCCGAGAGCTCGACAAAGACTCGACGGTCAGCATCGCCCTGCACGTGCGCAGCGGAAAGATCGGCTGGAAGGACATCGTCAAGGTCGAGAACATGGAGCTCTCGCCTCGGAAGGTCAACGCAATCGCGCTGATCACCCCGAGCGCGACGATCTCGATCATCCGGGACCACCAGGTCCGTGAGAAGAGGAGCGTTGACCTCCCCGAGCATGTGACCGGCGTGGTCCGGTGCCCGAACATCAACTGCATCTCCAACCAGGGTGAGCCGATCGAGAGCGACTTCCGGGTCGTCCGACGTCGCCCGGTGGTCCTTCGCTGCACGTACTGCGATCGGCAAGTCACCGACTTCCTGCGACACCTCGCGTAGTTCGTGAGCGCCACCGCACTCTACGGCGCTCTCGTGGTCTACGTCGTCATCGCGGGGCTCGAGCTGGCCGATCGGACGAACTTCTCGCTCATCGCACTGGCGGCGCGCAACTCCCCGCTCGCCACGTTCGTCGGAGGCGCGCTCGCCTTCATCGCATCGACGGGGGTCGCGGTCTCGATCGGCGCGACGCTCGTCGCCGCCCTGGGGCCGTCGCGCATCGATCTCCTCCGGATCGCGGGCGGGGCCTTCCTCATTGCCTACGCGGTCTGGCTCCTTTTGCGACCGGTCGACGAGCCGGTGGCTCCTCGCTTCGGACGTTCCGCTCTGCTCACCGCGTTTCTGCTCACCTTCCTCCTCGAGCTCGGGGACACCACCATGATCTTCCAGATCGTCTTCGTGACCACGTACGGGTGGGAGATCGTGCTGGCCGCCGGCGCCGCCGGTCTCATCACGACCGCGGCGCTCGGGACCACGATCGGCCGCCATTTGGGACTCCGCGTCCCACCGGCCCAGCTCCAGAAACTCGTGATCGCCGTGCTGCTCGTGGTCGGAGCTCTGACGGTGCTCTACGGTATCGACCCGGGTCTGTTCTCGTGGATCGGCTGACCCGGGCTCCCGCGCGTTTAAGAACGGCCCCGGTGTCCCCCACCCGTGTCCCCCTCTCTCGCGTCTCGACGCCGTTCGTACCTGCGCGACCCGGTGCGCTCCGTGGACGTGACCAAGGCCCGGAACGTCGGCGCGCTCGTAGAGCAGTTCCAGACCTCCTCGATCCAGGCGCGCAACCTGGGACGCGCGCTCACCGTATGGGAGAACGCGCTCCGGGATCCCAAGCGCCCGACGATCCTCATCGGCCTCGCCGGCCCCCTCATCGCGGCGGGCCTCCGCAAAGTGCTCCGGGATCTGATCGATTGGGGCCTCGTGGACGTCGTGGTTTCGACCGGCGCGGTCCTCTACCAGGACCTGTACCAGTCCATCGGCGGGCGCCACTGGATGGGCACACCGAACGCGGACGACGTGAAGTTGCGCGATCTCTACCTCGACCGGATCTACGACACCTACGTTGACGAGCTCGAGTTCGAACGGACGGATCGAGCGATCGGCAAGTTGACCGAAGGGTTCGTCCGGCGCCCCGCTTCCTCGCGCGAGTACCTCGCCTACCTCGGATCGAGATTCAACGACCCCGACTCGATCATGGCCACCGCCGCGCGCCGCGGCGTCCCGGTGTTCTCTCCGGCGCTCATCGACAGCTCGATCGGCATCGGGCTCACGCTGTATTACCAGGCGAATCGAATGCGCAAGGACCGTTTCATCCTCGACTCGATCCGCGATAACTACGAGCTCGTCCAGATTCTGAACGCTTCCCGCCGCACCGCAGTGATCTACATCGGGGGCGGGACCCCGAAGAACTGGATCAACGACGGGATTGTGATGGCGAACTATGCGTTCGGCCGAGAAGGGGAGGGGCACTTCTACGCGCTGCAGATTACGATGGACACTCCCGTTACCGGGGGGCTTTCGGGCAGCACGCTGGACGAGGCGCAGTCCTGGGGGAAGATCTCTCGAACGGCTCGAAGGGCGATGGCTCATCTCGATGCGTCGATCGGCCTCCCGCTTCTCGCCGCGGCGCTCTGGGACCGGCGGTCGCGCTGGCAGCCCCGCAGTCGCCTCAAGTTCGACTGGACCGGCGACCAGGTTCGGGTCGCGCGAACCCGGCCGGGCGGAAAGTAGGGGCACCACCTCTCGCGCTATGGCATCGATCCCGACCTCCGGCTCTACCGGGGCTCGAACGCGCGCGAACCGGGGGTCGAGCCCGAGGGCGGGCCGAGGTCCGTCGCCCCTACACAAAATCCCTTAAGCTCGAAAGCCTCGCGCGCGGGGACGGTGGGCAGGATTGGCCGAACAGAAGTGCGCGACCTGCGGGGGGCCGCTCGTGGCCGGGTTCATTTCGACGACGAACGGCTCCGGGCTCGAGTGGGCCCATGAAGCGGTCGACCGGCGGTTGCGACCGAAGGGCCTCGAAGTCCTGGTGCCGACCGGGTTTCAAGGAGTGTTCAGCGCGAATCTCGCCGGGCTACGCTGCGAGCGCTGCCGAACGATCCTCGTGAAGATCCCCTAGTCAACCCGACCCGGCGATCGTCAGCCCGTCGGTCACGAGGCTCGGGCTCGACAGATGCCCGGTGAGGACCGCCCGCGACCCGATGGCCCGTACATTCGCGAGCAGTGACGTCTCGCCGGGCGATGCGAAGACCGGCCCCCCGAGGGTCCCCCCGCGAACCGGGCCGGTGATCTTCCCGTGCTCGACGCGATAGGCGATGCGGATCTCGCCTCCAAAGGACCCGCTCATGGGGTCGGGGTTCGGCCAGCCGAGCTGATCGATCCAGATGCCATCGTCGATTCCCTCGATCAGCTCCGCATCCTCGCCATCGGTCCCAACAGCCACGGATACCGGGCCCAGGTACGGGTGAGGGCGTGCGGTGAATCGGTACCAGTTCACTCGCTCGAAGAGGCTCGTGCGACCCGCGGACCCGTTCGAGCGTCGATCGAAAGCGGCCGCGTGCAGGACATCGTAAACCAAGCCTACCGCGGCGCCTCGCTCGACGAGGGGCACGGGTTCGGTGATCCATCCTTCGTCGTCGACGGGAGAGGACCCGAAGGCCCAACCGGTCCTCGGATCCCGACGGATCGAGATTCCGTCGGCGGCAATCCGTGCGCCCTCCTCGAACGTCATCTTCTGCAGGCGGCCGGAGCCATTGAATCGGACGCTCATCGCCCCGGGTAACACCTCGTTGAGGAACGCCGGAGGCAACCCCACCTTGCGGACGCCGGAAGGAGGGGCTTTCGCGACGCGCACGTCGCGGGCCCGCTGGGCCCAGCGCAGGGTCTCTTCCGCGAGGGGCGCCTCGTCCAACTGGCTGAACTCTCGAGTGAGCCAGTACTCACCGGGAGCCCTTCCTTCGGACCCCCCAAACGCCTTCACCGCGAACTCGAGCTCCGCCGAAGTCGCGACGTAGCTCGTGCGGAGCCCATCGCTATTGGCGATCGAGGTCTCGATGAGGTTCGCTTTCACCGATCCAAAGCTCGGCGCGACGTCGTGCAGCGGCTCATAGGGGGTCAGCAGAGCGTGCACGTATCGCTCGACCTCCTCGGTCGGCCGATCCCATAGCGAAACGGAGCAAATCTCGGGTCCCTGGGCGATCCGAGGGGCATGCGAGGGCAACTCGACGTGGGTCGCGGGGAACAACGAGAGTTTCGCCGACTGCTCCGCGGTCCCGACGATGCCATGGATCCCGGCCGGGCTTAGGTCGCTCGTCGCCTGGAAACCGATGCCCAGTTTCCCGTCCCGCGGCCGAAAGATGCGAAGGCCGATTCCCTCGAGCTCGATCGGCCCGCGGACGGTCTCGAGGTGGGATTCGTCGAAGTACGTCTCGAATCTACGCACCCGCTGGCCAAAGACTTCCCACGGGGGCGGGAGCCGGAGCGAGTCCGCGACGCGAAAGGCCGTCTCCGCGGGCGCGCTCATGCCGGCCCCACCGTAGCGTCGGTGAGAAGGTAGGCGGCGCTGGAGCCGACGGGAATGTAATCGCTGTGGCCTTTCCCGCAGTAGCCAATCTCCATCTCCATCTTCTCCATGCGGCTGACGCCTCGCACCGAGCGCAGCACGTCCAGCACGCGTCCCGAGAGGGCCATCGCACCGAGGAGATCGGTCTCCTTCCCCTGGACGATCCGACGTCCCTTGAGCACCCGGATCTGCATCAGCCCCCCGAGCGGATCCTCGACGCCCGATGTGAACTGTTCGAGGAGGACCCCGTTCCGCGCTTCTTCGATGAGCTCTTCGCGCGAGCGGTCCCCGGGGGCGATGTAGGTGTTGGTCATCCGTACCCACAGCCGGCTGAGGAAATCCGACCGACGCGCATTTCCGGTCGGCGTGCCGCCCAGCGCGGCCGCGGTCGTTCGATCGTGGAGCACTCCCACGAACCGGCCGTGGTCGATGAGGTAGGTCGGCTTCGGCTTCGTACCTTCATCATCGAAGTAGAAGGAGCCCCATCCCCCCGGATACGAGCCATCGTCCACGATCGAGAGGAACTCCGGGCCTACTTGGGTGCCGAGGATCGGTTGGAGGTAGGAGCGGTGCCGGACGAACTGGTCCGCCTCCGTTCCGTGGCCGAACGATTCATGGGCCAGGGTCCCTGCGGTGCTGGGATCGAGCACGATCGCGGTCGGTCCGGCCGGCGCGGTCTTCGCATGCAAGAGGGCGACGGCGCTCTTCGATGCCTCGTGGACCGCGGCCTCGGTGACCGGTTCCAGAATCTCCTGCCCGCCCATCCCCCCGGGCCGCACCACGTCGAAGCGAACCGTTCCATTCTCCATGGCCACAGCGACCGTGCCCCCGAACGCCCGCGGAACGACCTGGTATCGCTCCGCTCCCGCCGTGTTCAGGTAGAGGCGCGAGTCGGTGGACGCCCCAATCACCGACCGCCCGTCGGAGACGCCGGGGACGGCCCGAGCCCATGCGCGATACTCCTCGGCACGCGCGATCCACTCTTCGATCCCTTTCTCGTCCATCGGGTGGCGGGGAGGATGGATCGCGCTCTCGCGACCGGTGGCCGGGGCCCCGGGAGCGCTCTTCTTCGACGAGGGCGATGCGAGCCGACGGGAGAGTCCATCAATCGCGGACTTGAGCGAACGCGAGTCCACGCCGCCGGCGGCGGTCTCGACCCAGTGGTCGCCCGCCCACGCCCGGAACGCGACCCCCGATAGGACCGGGTCGATCCGGACCGACGGGCCGGTCCGGTCGATTTGGACCTGCCAGCCGGTCTCTGCCTGAGCCAGCGCCTCGGCGAATGAGGTGTGGGTCTCGAGGTGTCGAAGGGCGCCGCGGATCTCTGCCTGGGCGTCGCGTAGGTCGATCACGGCGCATCAAAGGCGTGCCCCGCTTAATGGAGCCGGTCCGGGCCGCTCGGAGCGTCGAGCTTTTGCCGCCTTCGCCGCTTTCCGCCTCATGACGCTTCGCACGGTCATCGCTCTCGGAGGAAACGCGCTCCAGCGCGCGGGCACGTCGGGCACGTGGTCCGAGGCGGTGCGCCAGATGCGACGGACCGCGCCGGCGATCGTTCGCGTCGCCCAAAGCGGACGCGAGATCCTCCTCACGCACGGGAACGGCCCCCAGGTAGGGGCCCTGCTGCGGAGCAGCGAGCTTGCCGCCCGCGAGATCCCGGCACCCCCGATGCCGGCGGTAGACGCCGAGTCCGAGGGCCAGATCGGGTACCTCATCGAACAGGAGATCGACTCCGCCCTCGCCGTTGCCCGAGCACGTCGCCATGTCGCGGCTCTGATCGCCCGGATGGAGGTCTCCCCGCGCGACCCGGAGTTCCGTTCTCCGTCCAAGCCGGTCGGTCGATTCTACACGGAGATCGAGGCGCGCCGTCTGCGAAAGAGCGAGGGATGGACAATGGTCCACGATACGGCGAGAGGAGGCTGGCGACGGGTGGTCGCGTCCCCGAAGCCGCTGCGGTGGCTCGAAGCGGATCTCGTCAAGGGGTTCTTCGAATTCGGTCTCGGGTCCCACTGGATCTTGGTCACCGGCGGCGGGGGCGGGATCGCGGTGGTGCGCCGCGCTCGCGGCCGGTTCGAGGGCGTGGACGCCGTCATTGACAAGGACCTCGGTTCCGCCGTGATCGCGCGCGCGATCGGCGCCGACACCCTCGCGATCGTCACCGACGTGCCCGGGGTGGCTACCGGGTTCGGGACCCCGTCGGAGCGCTGGCTCGGCGCGACGACGCTCGAGGAGCTGGAACGTCGGAGCGCCGCCGGCGAGTTCCCGAAGGGGACCATGGGGCCGAAGGTCGAGGCCGGGATCGACTTCCTGCGCGCGGGCGGTCGGGAGTTTGTCGTAACGGATATCCCGTCACTGGACCGCGCACTTCGCGGCGAAGCCGGGACCCGGGTCCGCTCGCGCCGTTAGACCGGCGTCCGCGCGAGCGCGCACGTCATGCAATGCGCCGCGCCGTAACCGCCCGTGATCTCTTCGAGGCGGATCGTCCGGGCGTGAATGCCGAGCTCGGCGATCTCCGGTTTGTACGGGAAGAACTGCCCGAGGTTCCCGAGCCGACGGCGGTCCTTGAGCGCCTGGCGCAACAGGGGGCCGTAGCGGCGGGGGTTCGCGCGGGAAGCCGCCGCGAGACTCTGCAGCACCCGAGGGACGATCCGCTCGACTTCGAAGGTCAGGATGCGTCGGTCCCGAAGGCAGAGGAAGTTGGAAGCGTAGCTCACCTGTTCGAGCGTCGTGATGGGAAGGATCCGGAATCCCTTGGAACGCAAGTACCGGGAGAGAGGTTGCGTTCCCGGTACACGGTGCCGTCCGTGCCGGGTCCGAGGGCCGTATACCTCGACCTTTGCTGCCCGTAGCAGCGGCTCGCATCCTACGGCAATCCCCTCCCCGGCGAAGTTGAGGTACGTGTCGACATGCATATCCACCATTGGATCCCGTTCGTCCCCGGGGATCAGCGGGTGGGCCGGCTGACGAACGACCGCGATCTCGGGGAACCCGGTATCCATGCGAAGGAACTGCTCGACGCCGTTGCGGTTCGTACGATCCCCGAGGCCGAGGAGCGCGAACGTACCGGCGGGCAGGAAATCACCTCCTTCGAAGGTCCCGGGAGCGCGGATGGACCCTGCGATGCGGACCCCCATGGCGCGGAGGACCGCCCGCGTGAGCGGAGGCTCGCCCCGCCGTTGGGGTTTCGACATCCTTCCGAACACGAAACCGCGGGCGGTGAGCGCCTGCTGGTCGCGCATGAAATACAGGTTGGCGAGCGGCGCGTCGAGCTGCACCTGAGGCAGGATGACCCGAGCCCCGGCGTGTCGTTCGAGCCGGATCGTCGGACGTAGGAACAGGATGTTGAAAATGCTCTCGGCGTCGAAGCGAGAGAGGTTCCGGCGCAGCGCGGTCCGGGCGTCGCGGACCATCGCCGCTGAACCGGTATACCGCACGGTTCGGAGAACCTCTCTTCGGATCCGCTCCACGAGCTCGGGCCGTTCTCGGGCCGCCGCCACGATCCACTCCTTCAAGCGGTGGACGACTACGCCGGCGTCCGTGAGGGCCTGTTCGAGGGCCCGATGCTCGGCGATCGCCCCGGTGAGACTGAATGCCTCCTCGTAGAGGAACGAGTAAGGCTCAAGCAGACCGAAGAACATCTCCACTCCGGGTCGGTGCACAAGGACCTCGCGCAAGGGGTCCCACTCCGCTCGCGCGACGTTCGCGACCACTTCGGTCTCCCTCCGGGTACGGACCCGGGCGGCCCATCTAATGGTGTCGGTGGTGGGCGAGGTCCCGGCTCACCCGGGCGTTGGCCCGGGAAGGCGGGTCGCGGCGGTCCCCTCTTTCGCGACCCGGACGATGTCGGAGATCTCGAGCAGGATGGCGCTTCGTGGGCCGTCCTCGAAGGCGCCGCGGCACAGGGCGTCCACGCTCAGCACGAAGACCGTCGCGGTGGCCTGGTTCACGAGCACTCGTACCGACTGAGGGTCCTTGACCCACGGGTTGCCCGCTATGCGTTGGCGGATCTGCTCGAGAAGAGGGCGAACGTCGATCGTCGTCGGCACGTCGAATTTCGCGCGGACCCACCGCTGCCCGACCTCGTGGGTCAGGACGGCAGCCTGGAGGAGGATGCTGTTCGGGATCTGAACGATGGGTCCCTCGTCGAGGACCACCGACGAGTAGACGATCCCTAGGGACCGCACGATCCCCGTGTAACCGGGAAACAGGAAGTCCTGCGAGTAGAACTTCGGTGGATACGCCGGGATGTCGACACCGAACTGCCACGTCACGATCGTGACGCGGTCCCCGGGCTGCATCGGGTGCGCGGAAAGGAGCACGACCCCCGAGATGATGTTGGAGAGCGCCGTCTGGCTCGCGAGCCCGAGGACGAGCCCCGCGAAGGTGCCGCCCGCGAGGAGGCCAATGCTGTTGACGTTCGCCGAAAGGAGGATCGCGAACGCGAGCGCCGCGTACGCAGCGAAGCGATAGGCGCTGATGATCACCCCGCCCCAGCGAGGGGCCGACCTGGAGGAGATCAGGCGAGTGAGGAGCCGCTCTATTCCCAGGACCGCGATCAAGCCGAAGACGGCCGTCAGCAGCACCCTAATCCAAAGGGTTCCGGCGAAGACCGACGGGTAGACGGAGTCCACCACGTAGTACACGCCCGCGGCGGCCGCAACGACCGCGGCGAGGATGCCGATGGCGAAGAGCACGACGTTGCGTGGGGACTCGGCCATGTCCGTACAGCTTCTAGGGGTTCTAATCTCTTAGGAGGGACCGCGGCTTCTTCGCAGCCCCGTCGACCGGCGCAGATTAATTCCCGTCGCCGTTACGGAGGGAGTGGTTCCGGAACTCCTACGGCCGGCCCGTCGGGACGACATCCCGGCCTTGGTGGACCATCGGCACCGTATGTTCCTTGACATCGGGGGGAGGACCGAAGACCAGATCGCGGCGCACGACGCCCGGTACCGTCGTTGGGTGCGAGCACGGCTGGCCCGACGGGAAGTGTTCGGCTATATCGCCGAGGGCGGCGACGGCCGCGCGCTGGCGAGCGCGCTCCTTTGGCTCCGACCCGACCACCCGCGGCCGGGCACGACGAAGGACCGTACTCCCTACGTATTCTCGGTCTACACCGCGCCGTCGGCGCGGCGGAAGGGTCTCGCAACCCGATTGGTCCGGCGGTTGGTCGAGGAAGCCCGACGACACGGGTACCCTCGCATCGTGCTGCACGCATCCGAAATGGGGCTGCCCGTTTACGAGAAGCTCGGGTTCGAACGGACCCGGGAGATGCGCATCGTGTTCGACCGGTTGAGGACGTCGCGTGCGAGGGTCAGTCGATCTCGAGCGCGTCGCCGATCCGCGTCGACCCGGGCCGGACGACGCGCGCGTACCAACCGCGGCGGGAGAGCGTAGCCCGGAGGAACGCGGGCAACTTGTCGTTCCCCACGTAGGGCAGATATCGCAGGCGTTCGCACGGCGTGCACGCCCGCGTCGTCCGCAGTTCCGCGCGCCCCAGGCGAACGGTGCGTCCGGGCCGGAAATCCGGCCAGGCGATACCACGTATACCCACGTTCTCACCGAGATCTCCCGGACGCACCGGCCAACCCTCCTGACGCAGCTCATCGAGGATCTCGTGGGGAAGGAGTAGAACGGCCGAATCCGGGTCTCCGTGGAGCTCCTCGGTCCGGAAATTGTTGTAGTCTCCGCGCGTTCCACTCGGGGTCAGCTCGACCTCCGGAACGGATTGTTTGGGCAGGCCCGGTTCCCCCGGTACACGCTCCTTCACGAACAGACCGACTACGCGCCCCGCCGGCATGGTCCACCGTCGTATGTCATACCCACGACCAGATAATCGTGACCTGGCCGATGGGCCGGCCGCAGATCGGGCCACGCTACATTCCCGTGTCTACTCCGGTGGGCAGAGGGCGCCGGGGCGATCGCCGCGGGGATGCGAAGCTCATCTCAGAAGGTCGAGGCGGGGCCCCCGTGCGGCTCCCGCAGAGCGATGGCACGACGCCCCGCCCGTGAGATTATCTCGCCCGCGGCGGGCGCTTGGAGTTCAAGGAACCTCGTCGGGAGTTCTCGATACGGATCCGCCGGGGCGAGCAATGGGGTGCGCGCGAGGTACGGGACGTAGCCGTGTTCCGCGATCCCCTTCCCAACGAGCCTGTCGCGAGCCGGCCACTTCAGCTCGCGCGTCCGGCCTGCCTGGACCGGAGGCGAATCGGCGCAAGGGGGAGGGAGCGAACGCACGAATGGAGCCGGCGCGGAGTATAAGGACCCCCGAGACTGACCGACCCTTCAATCGAGGCGCGGGAGGGCGCTTCGCAGCGACGAAGGGTGGATGCGACCGACGCACAATGAGCGCGACCGAGAGAGCCGCACCGCCGACCGTGAGCACGGTGGTGCTCGATCCGCTCTCCCAGTTCGATCGTCCGCGGATCGACTGGTTCTCCGGGATCGTCGTCGCGGCCTTCCTGAGCATCCCCGTCGCCTTCGCGCTCGGGACCCACGACAAGGCTGCGTGGATCGTGGTCGCCCTGGGGGCCCTGAACGTCTTCATCGGCCAGGGCCTCCTTGACTTTCGCCACCGATCACGGGCGGCGTTCTTGGCGCTCGGCCTCAACGCCGTCGGTCTCGCCGCCGGCTCGCTCGTCGCCACGACGGGGAACTTTGAGTTTCCCCTGATCGCGATCTCGATCGCCGGGTTTGAGCTCGTCAACCTCGTCCCATACTGTCGGATCGTGGGTCTGGCAGCGGGTGCGATGTTCGCGTTCGGGATTGGGATCCGCCACACGGGTCTCACTTCCCCTGGCCTGCTCGCGGTTCTCGCACTAGCCGGAGGGGTTCTCGCGCTCGCCGGGATCTACCTTCAGCGCGCGTGGATCCTCGCCCAGGGCCGGCGCGCTCAACGATCGGGGAGGGTTTCGATACGTTGGGAACCTCCCGACCTGCCGCTGCCCGATCTGCCGGCTCGGCGGACGGTGTTCACGACGGCCATCGCCGCCGGAGTCGCGGCATCGCTCGCGTTCGCGCTGGGGGCCTGGCTCGGCCTCGCGCACGATTATTGGACGATCCTGTCGGTCATCGTCGTGCTTCAGGTGGGGTTCATGGCGACGCTGGACATGGCGGTCGTGCGGATGACCGGAACGGTCGCGGGAGCCGCGTTGGGCGGTTTGCTCGTGATCTACGTCACGGGGGCGTGGGCCATGGGGGTCGCCATCGCCGCGCTGTCGGCCATCACTATCAGTGTACGGTCTGCGAGTCCATCCCTGTATGTTCTCAGCCTCACCCCATGGGTCCTGCTGTTGCTGGGGATCAGCTCCGAGAGCGGCTGGGCGGCCGCGGAGGCTCGCGTCGTCGCGACGCTGATCGGCGGGTTGTTCGCCCTCGCGGGCGCGTTCGCTGCGTGGGCGATCCTTCGCTCTCCCAACTCGCCCGTGAATTCCCAGCCCTCGCGATCGTGAGCGAGATTAGGTCGGCCTCCGTGCCGACGAAGGTTCGCCGGCCATGGAGCGATCCGAGACTCCCCGGTCGGGAGGAACGAGGGGGGCCGTGGCCACGATGACGCGGAGTCCCGGCGCACCCCCTATGGCAATGCCGGACGCGCCTTCGACGAGGGCCCCCTCGCCCGCCTCGAGCCCAAATCCGCCCACGGTCCCGGCGCCGCTGAGGGCGTACACGATCGCCTTGCGATCGTGCCCGACCCGCACGAACGATGTGCTGTGCTGTACGAACTCGATTTCGCGGCACTCCAGACCGGCGGCGGACTTCATCTCCGCGCCGCTCCCTACAAGATGGCGGACGAGGGCGGTGTCCTCGTAGGTGGGAGTCTCGGGCCGGTGACTCGACTGAAGGCGCATCTCGGGCAATACCCTCGTTAACGACAGCACGAGCGCGAACCAGCGCACAGACGGCCCCTGGACGGCGCTAATCGAATGGGTGATGCGCGAGGTCGAGCTGAGAAGAAGGGCAGAGCCCGGTGCGACGGTCTTGGCCGGCCCATCGCCGACGCGGTACGCGGCGAATCCCTCGCTCACGTAGGTGAGTACCTCCTGCCGTTCGTGGCCATGAGGGGGGAATTGGCGAGTGCGGTTGGTGACGGTCTCCCCTACGCGCTCGAAGGGCTCCCACGCGAGGAGGCCCGCCGAGGGAATGATGAGGCGTGTGGTCGCCGTCGCGGATTGGACCTCCCCGGCGATGATCCGAACAAAGGGTGCGAGTCTTGAGGCGCCCACGGAGGGCGTATCCGTACCGGGATATGAAGGGAGACGGCCGGGCGCCCGGCGCTACGTCTGAAATAGCCTTTCTCTTTGAGGGAGGACCATGGCGATTCTGACGGCGCAGTACCGGTTCCAGCAGAGATTCCCGGTTCCCGCCCCCCGGGCCTTCCGCTGGTGCCTCGATTTCCGTCCCGGTGACCTCGCCCTTGAGGGTGTCCGGGGGAAGCGAAGGGTCCGCCGGATCGCCGACGATCTTGTGATCCTTACGGACACGATCTTCCGGTACGGGAAGTCATCGATCGTCAAGACCAAGCTCGTCCGCATCCGACCCTCCGAGATGTCCTGGACGAGCACCCACTTGACCGGACCGCATCGGCTCTCGCAGTTCTGGTACCGGATCGTTTCCGATGGCCCTCGGGCATCGCACCTCGACTTCACGGGATTCCACGTCGAGCGGAACGTTTCGAGCACTGGTGCGGCCGCCCGAGCGAAGCTCGCCGCACGCCTCGCGAGAGAGGACGCCCGAGGCTGGAAGCATTACGCGGCCGCGATGACCGCGGACCTCGGCCCCTAACGGCAAACGTGAGCCGGGGCCCGAACCCGTCTATGCCAGTCCCGGAGAGCGCGGGATCTTACCCGGTGCTGGCACGAGCGACCCGACCATCCGAGCCGTCGAGCGCCGGGGTCGACGCACCGCGCCGGATACATGCGGTAACGCCGGCACGCTCCCTGAGAAGGTCTATGGCGACGAAGCGGAGTCGAAGCGCGTGGAGGCCGGTTCGGACGTGCCGGACCGGCCCGACGTCGGCTTCACGGGACGCCCAGGCGGCACGCCGAGCCAGCGGTCGCGTCGCGGTCGGTCGATCTCGGCCGCGAGGAGAAGGGCATACCCCCCAGGAGTCAGTACCGTATCTGGCGGCGGAGCGAGGATGGCACGAAACCCGGGATCGTCCCCGGTCCGGCTCGGGTCTGGCTGGGCGACTCCGACTAGGATTGCCCCGGTCGATTCGCGGAGGCGGCGGGAAGCCGTGTCGAAGTCGAGGCCCACCAAG
This sequence comes from Thermoplasmata archaeon, assembly GCA_021844945.1. Classification (GTDB taxonomy): domain Archaea; phylum Thermoplasmatota; class Thermoplasmata; order Lutacidiplasmatales; family UBA184; genus Lutacidiplasma. The sequence goes on from JAKBSJ010000001.1 coordinate 202,246, forward strand.
GGGTTGGGGGGCCGGAGGGGGTACTCTTCCATCCCATAGTGGTAGCTCGAGGTTGTCAGGTCGTCGAACGTCTGGGCGATCTCCGGCTCGATCGCCGCGGCCGCGACCATCCGCCCTCCGAGATCGGAGGGGGAGATCACGTAGGTGACGCCGGCCGCGTGAAGCGTTTCCCGCAGCTCTTCCCGCAGCACGGCAACTACCACGCGCAGACCGGGGGCGAGCTGCTTGAGGAGTAAGGCGGTCAGGACGTTTCGACCGTCGTCGTCGCTCGCCACGATCGCCTCCGCGGCGTCGGAAAGATTGAGTAGACGCAATGCCGCCCCCTGCGCGTAGTCTCCCAGCGCGAGGAAGACATCCTCGTCCCGGGAGACCCGGGCTGCCAAAAGGGGATCCCGACGCGCCTCCGCGAGGAAGTGGGCGACGAACGTGCGGATCTCCGCGAGGAACTCCTGCTGGCGCGTCATGATGGCGACCCGGCGTCCTGCGAGCAGGAGTTCCTGAAGGGCCGCGCGGGCCGTCGCCGTCCAGCCGAGAAGCAGAACGTGCCCCCGGAACTTCGTCCCGTTCAAGCCGAGCAATTCCTCCTCCCGCGTCCGGATCGCTAATGTGTTTATCTGGGATATCAGGTACCCGAGAATTCCCAGTGTCGAACCGGCCAAGACGATCGCGAATATCTTGGAGAGAGGGTTCGTCGGGACGACGTCTCCGTATCCTACGGTCGAGACGGTGATCACGCCCCAGTAAACCCCTTGGAACGGTGAGACCCCCTGCGTGAGCACGAAGCCGATGACGCAGACCCCGAAGATTCCGCCGATCACGGCGACGGGCTTCCAGATTCCGGAGAGGAGCGCGCGGACTTGCACGGGTCCGTGGAGCACCGTACCGGATTATCCCTGTTGCCCCGTACCGGGCCCTCCGCTCGGGGCGTTGTTAACAGGGGCGTGGCGACGGGAGTTGGTGATGATACCACCGGCAGGAACCTCATCCGCATCCGTAGGTCTGCGGTCGTTGCACGGCGCAACAACCCCGGGCGTGCTCCGGCCCACGATGGCCGTAGGGTCGAACCGCCGTCGCTCGCATCCCACCGCGATCATCGGACTCGGAACGCATAGAATATTACCAGGACGTCGAGCAGTCCCTGAATGACGGCCCCTTCCGTGAGTGCGATGAGCCCGAAGCTAGCCATCACCATCAGAACGAGGCTCGCTCCGAGACCGAATAGGATCTCTTGCCGCGCGACCCGCAGCTCCTCCCATCGGCGGAGGCGGGTCTCGTACGTAGGTCCACGGCTCTCCCGGAGAGTGAGGGGCCCGTTCACGGCGCCGCGGTGGTTTTATCGCGCCGTCATCTCTCGCTGCCCGAGGCTCCCATGAAGTGGGTGACTCGCGAGAAGGCGAGGATCGGTCGCCTCGCGGGTCCGTGGCTCATTACGAAGATTATCGATCCCGACGCAACGTGTTCCTCTACGTTCCCAAGGGAAACGTCGAGGTGGTGGCTCGGCGCGAAAGGGCAACGCCGTTCGATGTGCCCGGCGCCGAGATCACGCACTTTGAGCGCGAGGGCCAACGGTTCGTGAGCTTTGACGCTCTCATCCGCACCTATCACCGCACGGATACGGTGTTGCTCGAACTGGCCAAGATCGTGCGCGTGGCAGACGGGGACTTGGGGTCCGTACCCGAGGCGGCCGAGCTGGAGGCGGCTGCCACGTCTAATTGTGAGATCGCGAAGGACGACTTCGACAATCAAAGGCTCCAATTCCCGCTCTGCGACGCGCTGTACGCTGACTGCCGGTGGAGGGTCGAGCAGGGTGGACGGCGGGGGCCCACCGGCTGATGGTTACTGTGCCGACCGCCTTCGGTCGAGAGACGCGCCGGGGGATCGTGCGGACGCGGAGGCTGCGGTGAGGCGGATTCTCCGGATCCAGAGTTGAGCGCCTCTCTTGCCGCTCCCGTTCTCGTCTCGCATCGGCGGGACCGGGTGATACTCACCTTCGCTCGAGGCCTACGGGGTTTCGGTGCAGGAGCGCTCTCCATCGTCATCGCCGTCGACCTCGCGGGCGCCGGGTATTCCCCACTCATCATAGGAGTCCTCCTCGGTCTCGCCCTCGCCGGAGGCTCTCTCTGGTCTATCCTGCTCCCTCGGCTCGAACGCTGGTGGACCCGCCGAGCGATCTTCTGGGTCGAGGCGGGGATGATGATCGTGGGCGGCATCGTCCTGTGGCTCGCCCTCTCGGACTCGATCCTCCTCGTGGCCGTGCTCCTCCTTGGAGGAATCGTCGCCGGCGGAAGCGACGTGAGCCCCCTGGGCTCGCTCGAACAGGCCGTGCTGGCCGACGCGACCACGTCCCGCAACCGAACGTCGGCCTTCGCCTATTACAATCTCGCCGGGTACGTCGGCGCCGCTCTCGGGGCCCTTGTGGTGGGATCCGTATTTACCGCGACGACCGGCCTGAGCGCGGCGAACGGAGGAAGCGGCGCGGTCTTCCTGTTCTACGCCCTGCTGGGGGCTTCGCTCATCCCAGTGTATGGAGCCCTCTCTCGCGGGGTCGACGTCCGTCCGGGCGCGGAGCCGAGGCCGGCGCTGTCGCCCTCGAGCCGACAGAAGGTCCTCCATCTTGCCGGATTGTTCTCCGTGGACGCCTTCGGAGGAGGGCTCGTCGTCAACAGCATGGTCGTGTACTATCTCGACCTACGGTTCGCCCCTCCCTTGAGCCTCCTCGGAATCCTCTTCTTCGCAGCCAGCCTTGCCGCGGCCGCTTCTTTCCTCCTCGCCGTCCCCATCGCGCGTCGCTTTGGACTGATTCCGACGATGGTGTTCACCCACCTTCCCTCGAGCGTCCTCCTGGTCGCCTTCGCCTTCGCACCTGCGTTCCCTATCGCCTCGATCCTCTGGGTCGCCCGCGCGACGCTGTCCCAGATGGACGTCCCCACTCGGCAGGCCTATACTCAGGCGATCGTCGCACCGGAGGACCGAACCGCTGCCGCGGGCATCACCACTGCCGCTCGCAGCACGCAGGCTTTCGGTGCCCCGATCACGGGAGCTTTCCTCGCAGCCGGAGGGCCCTGGGTCGCAGGGCCGTTCGTCCTCGCCGGATCGGTCAAGATCGCCTATGACCTCGCCCTGTTCGGGCGGTTCCGAAGGGTCGTTCCTCCGAGGGACGACTCTCGTCCTGCCCTCGACACCTGACCTCGCGAAAGGGGGTCCAGCGGCCCTTTTCGAACGGCGCCCCACCCCCAACCGGCCTGCCTCACCGGGCCCGGTTGATCTTCTTGAGCGGGAAGCGGACGAGCGGCCTTGCGTCAGGGCGGTCAACCTTCCACGGAATGGGGCGTTCCATTACGGGGGCCGAAAACCGACACCGCCTTCGGTCGTTTAAATGCCCCTGACTCATGGATCGCGGACAGGGCTCTGCGGGGCGGTGCCGCCACTGCCCTACGACCAGCGCCCGCCCCAGGCTTCGAACCGCCGCTCCGTTAGCGGGTAGGATGGTCCGTCGCAGAGATCGCTTCGTCCGAATGACGAAGGACCAATTGAGTCCCAGCCGAAGAAGACGGATGAATCAGCGGCAGCGGTCTTGCCCAGCTTGAGGCGGGCGGCGAGCTCCGTCCCTTGCTTACCAAGGCCAACGAGGGGTGGCTTCCGACCGTGGACATGGCGACGAACGATTCGACCCTCTGCCCCACCTCGTACTTCCAATCTCGGTGCCTCGCATATCCATCGACGATGTGAGCCCACGTCTTCGAGCCGTTTTCGTCGGCGAGAGCCAGCCAAGCAGGCTCCTTCGGCGTAAGGGACGGCCGTAGCTCGAACGTTTCGGCTCCGTAAGGAAGAGCAGCAGGGCCGAGGTATCGTATCGCCAGGAAGGCGAACGATCATATTCCCTCAATATCCAACACTCTAAGGAAGAGCGCGGGAGTCTCGTAAGTGGGAATTGCGCTGTCGCGGGCAGGTGCTCGATGTCTTCCGATGCGCGGGCGTCGGGGTTATCGGCCGCTTCAATGAGCCGCTCCCAGACGCACTTCGCGAACTTCTCTCGTTCGTCGGGTACCTCACACATTCCGAGCACGTGGTCGCAATCCCCTTTCTTGAAGGCGAACGGCTGACCATACCCATCGCGGATGAACAGGCAGTAGCGTTTGGACGACGGGCCGAATAACCGAGGCCTGACCGGCCCAAAGAGCCCGGCCGGATTTCGGACTGCCCGGCACGTTGCATGGGCAAAACTCAGGAGCCCGACCGGTTTTCGCAGGTCTAGCACCACAAGGTGGTGCCGCGTTGGCCGCCATCAGGTTCGGTTGGCGGGCTCCCGCTGGACCGTGATAAGGCATAGCACGGCTTATCTGCCCGCATCTGGTCCCGCCCTTCCCGTGTCGGCTCAAAGGCACCCGCCGTCGGTGGAAGAGCTCCGACGCGCCGTCCGTGTCGCAGATCAAGAACTCCTACGGATCATCGGGCGCCGCCTCGAACTTGCCCAGAGAATTGCATCCGCGAAGCGCCGGCAGGGCCACGCGCTTCGAAACTACGCCGTCGAAGCCCGGGTCCTATCGCGCTGGCGGGTGGCTCTTGGTCGATGGGGGGTTCCCGCCCCCCGGGCCGAAAGTCTCACGCGTTGGATGATCGAGGAGGCGCTGCGTGCGCAGGAGCGTCGGCTACGACGGTCCCCGGAACGATCCAGACGAGATGGAACCGCGGAGATAGCCATTGTGGGGGGGGCGGGCGCCATGGGGCGCTGGCTGGCCGGATTCCTCGAAGACTCTGGTCGCCGGGTCGCTATCGTGGACCCTCGCGCGGTCCCGGGAGAACGACCGGTGCTTCCGGATGTGGAGAGCGCCGTCCGTGCCGCGCACGTCGTGATCTTTGCGACCCCCATCCGGTCGACCCGACCCCTCCTGCAACGGGCCCTCGTCGCGCGGGGCCGAGCCGTCCTGCTGGATATCCTGAGTGTGAAGGCGCCCATTCAGTCGACGATCGAGCGGGGAGCCCGACTGGGCGTCGCGGTGTCGAGCCTCCACCCCCTCTTCGGACCCTCGGTCAAGACCCTGTCCGGGCGGAACCTTCTGATCGTTTCCGCGGGCGTTCCCGCGGCCGACCGTGTCGCTCGGGATCTGTTCCGCAACTCTGCGGTCTCGATCACGACTGTCCCTCTCGCCCAGCACGATCGCTGGATCGCGGAGTCGCTCGGTCTGAGCCACCTCGTCAACCTTCTCTTCCTTTCCGCCGTTTCCCAAGACCGATTGCCCGTTCGAAAACTCGCGCATGCTTCGAGCACCACCTTTCGTCGTCAAGGCGAAGTCGCGCTCGACGTCGCCTGCGAGGGGGCCGAACTGTATCTGGACATTCAGAGCGAGAATCCGTGGTCCCGGCGGATCGATGCGCGGCTCGATGCAGCTCTCCGGTTGCTGCGATCGAGCGTTCGAGGTCACGACCTGGCGGGATTCGAGGAGATTCTCCGTCGCGGTCGGACCAAGCTCGAGCAGGCGCTGGGCCCCTCCGCCCGATCTTCCCTTAGCTAGTGGACCGGCTAGGAAATCCCATCGGGAAACTGGACCGAAAAGTCTAGGCTAGGTTCTGCTCTACCCGGAGGCATGGTCGTCCGGGTCCACGAGAACAATGACGAGGAAGGAAACAAGTTCCGCCGTATCGTGCGCCACCACCAGAGCGCCATCGAGGTGAAGCGGGCGCAGGTGATCCTCGTCGCGACCCGGGGATTTACCCCACCCAAGATCGCCGTCATCGCCCCGAAGAGCGAGGACTAAGTGCGAACGCTGATCAAGACGTTCAACGAGCCCGGGTTCAAGATGCTCCGGATCTGTTACAATTCGGGACATTTCGAAGCGGGCCTGAAAGGCCCTACTCACTGAGAGGCCGGGGCATCTTCGTTCGGGCGAAAGCCCTGACTCGGCAGGCGGATCGCCACGAGGTCTTGGACCTTGCGAGAGGCGCCGCCGGGGGACCGTAATCCCGACCTGGCTCTCGCGAGCCCCACGGAATTTGGGTCGCATCGAGGCACGATGGCTGGGGCTGCGGTCGGCGATGGTGGCTCGGACCAAGGCGCGTCTCCGAGCAGGGACGATGCCGCTCAATGGGGCGTCCGTCCGTCGTCGGAAGAGGGCCTGCTGGCAGGCTGACTCGTTGAGGTGCGGCGAGGGGTGTCGGTTTTTGGTTTTGGCCTCCGCAGTATAGCGCTCCAATGGAATGGGCCCAGCCGGATTTGAACCGGCGACCTCCCGGTTATCAGCCGGGTGCTCCAGCCAAACTAAGCTATGGGCCCTAGTCCTGCCTCATGACGTCGGCTAGATTCGGTGGCTCTCAATTTTGCTCGCGGGGAAAGCCCGAAATCCCAGAAGCGAGAGAATGCCTCCTGATCGTTGCCCCTGTATCGGAGTGATATAAGAATCGATCGACCCATTCCACGAAGGACGGATACTCCCCAATTCGTGAATTCGAAAGCATCGGCGTTCCGTGCGTTGTTCTTCCGCAGCCGTGGAGACCGGACCAATGTCCCTACGGCGGACCCAGATCCGGCGGGGAGCCCGGAGAGTCCGGTGCTCGTACGGGCCGGGGGCGGCTGACTTCCTTGTATGCTCTCCAAAGGCTGGTCCCGCCGACCACTCCGACCACGAGGATGATGAGAACAGTGGCATAGCCGATCTGGTTCAAGTTGGGTACCGGGTTCCCGGTGGAAAGATAGAGATGGTCGAGCGAGGGAAGTGCTGCGACGATCGCGCCCACGACCATGAACGCGGCGCCTCCGACGTAGAGCGTTCGCGCCGCCGTCCGACGGCCAATCTGCTCGATCTGTCGCCGAGTGAGCTTCTTGATCCGCGCAAGTTGAGCGAACAGGGCCCCCGTGACGATCTGCATCACCATGGTCCCCAATCCAAACATGGCGCCGACCAGGGCCGCCCACCAAACGTTCGGCATCTGAGGGGCGAGCACGAAGATGAGAATTACCGCGAAGCCGCCGACTCCCCAGCCCGCGACAAACCCGTGGACCAGAGCCATCCGAAGCGGCACCGGCTTCACGTCGCCCTCGTCGGTGGACTCGCTGGGCGGGGGCTGCGGAACGCTGAAGCTGTGGTGGGAGTGCTCGCGGAAGAGTGGGCCGAAGATGCGCTCCAAGGCCCGATCCAAGGGGAAATGTAAATCTGAGCCTCGGAGGAGGTACCACCCCGCCACGAGCATCACGAAACCTACGGCGAGGTAGACGTACCCATCGAGGTTGTACGCGGCGTAGATGGCCGCGAGTCCCAGGAATCCGAGAGCGGTGAGGATCGAGCGTTGAATGGTAAACCCGGTGGAAAAGGTAAGTCCCGCCTTCGCGCCTCCTCGGCTGCTGTAGCTCCCCACGGAATAGCTGAAGGTGATAGGCCACGTGTGCTCGTCGGGAGTCGCCCCGTGGAAGATGCCGAGGATGAACCCGATGATCAGGATTACGGGAACGGTGAGTCCCACGGGAGAGGAGCCATTGAACAAGGCGAAGATGGTATCGAAGATTGACATCGCGGCGCTCCGTAACGGGTATCAGCGGCACTTATTTGATAGTGTGCCTATTAATTAGGTATAATCGAATACGCATCCGCGCCCCTATGGATCCCCCCCCGCGCGCGCCTATCGACGGCTGCCCGCGCTTCGGTGACTCGAGGGGGCCGGAATCGCTCCGCCATGGGGGCACTCGGCGGGGCTACCCTGTGCCTCGTAGATGCGCTCGACTACCTTATGCGAAAGGGCCAGGTCAATTTCTCGAGCCGCGCGGCACGTCTCCTGAGGGTCGAGTCCGGCCTTTTGGAACAGGCTTTCCGCCACCCTGTGATGGCGAAGGTAATCTACGAGGCACTCCCTCCCTCGGGGTGTGAGCCGGCTCTTGCCTCGGTACCGTTCGATGAGTCCCAGATGCTCGAGGATGGTCAGGTGGTCGAGGGCGGTCGGCGGCTGGACCCGTAGGTACGTTGCGATCGATTTCAGCGGCGCTCCGCGCTCCGCCGTCTCGTTTCGCTGAACGCCGCGGAGCGCATCGACCTGTCGTCGGCTGAGTTCCATCAACGGTTCCATCGATTGGATAAGGGGCCGGCGATATTTTAGATAATCCCTATTTATTGTGGACGAGTTAGCGATTTTGGTACGTAACGGTGTCACCCGCTTCCGGTGATCTCGACCGGCACATCTTTGGCCGAGCTGCGGCTATGATGGCGAGCTCGGAAGACCAGCAACCCCAACGCTACGAGCACTAGGATCGCGGAGATGAGGAACGTCGCATGGACCCCCTCGAGGTACTGCGCGACGGCGTTCGGGCCCACGGCTGCCCGATTTCCAAGAAGGATCGCTTCGAGCGAGGGAAGGGGCAAGATGCGGGACATGATCGCGAGCGTGATCCCGAGGCTGATCGTGGACCCCGTATTCAATAGGGTCGTTCCCATGCCCGAAGCGACTCCCCGCCGTTCCGCCCGAACGGCGCTCATCATGGCTGCTCGGTTCGGCGATGCGAATAGCCCCATGCCGGCTCCTAGGAAAATGAAGGGTGGCAGCAACAATGCGAGGGGCGCCGCGGACGGGATAGTGGTCAACCAGAGAAAGCCCCCGGCGGTAATGACGAGCCCTCCGATCGTGAACCAACGCCGACCGTACTTGTCGGAGAATATCCCGCTCAGCGGTCCCACGACGGCCAGCGATGCCGAAACCGGGATAAGGAACAGGCCGGCGGTGAAGGGGCTTAGATAGACCGGAGGTCCCTGAAGATAGAAGACCATCACGAACGTGAACGCACCTCGTCCGATGGCATTCAGGAAAGCCGCCATCGAGGTGTCGGTGAACTGAGCATTCCGGAACAGATCTAAGTCGAGCATCGGGAACTTCACCCGCATCTCTATGAAGACGAACGCGAGGATCAGGACGACCCCGAGGACCAGGCCCGCGACCATTTCCGTGGTGGTCCACTCTCCCAAGGACCCGAACGTCAACGCCACGAGAACGAGCGCCAGCCCCCCTCCGAAGGCGAGGTTCCCTACCCAATCGATTGGTTCGCCGCGCGCGGGCTTCTGAATCTCGTGGAGGTCCGTGTAGGCTCGGTAGGTCGCGACGGCTCCTATCGGGACGTTCACGAAGAAGATCCATTGCCAGCCGATCGTAGACGTGATTACCCCTCCGAGCACCAGCCCCACGACGGAGCCGACCACGATGGATACTTGGTTGGTCCCGAGCGCCCGTCCGCGCTCGCCCGGCGGGAACGCGTCGGTGAGAATCGCGGCGGAATTCGAGAAAAGAAACCCTGCGCCTATCGCCTGGACCATCCGGAAACCGACCAGTTCGGTGCCGCTGGTCGAGAAGCCGCAGATCAGTGAACCGACCGTAAAGATCGCGAACCCTAGGACGTAGAGCCGGACGCGGCCGAATATGTCGGACAGGCGGCCGAAGCTGAGCAGTACGACGGCCGTGATGAGGGAGTAACCCAGCAAGATCCACAGCAGCGTCGTCGCCGAAGAACCCGGGAGTTCCCGGCCGATGGTGGGAAGCGCGATGAGAACGATGTTGGTGTCGATCGAGGCCATCAGGGTGGCGATCGTCGTGTTGGAGAGGGCGAGCCACTTGTACTCCATGGCCCTGACGATCTAAACTCCCGGAACGGATGGCGACCCATCGATCCGTCGCCCTGCGCCGAGACGGGTCAGCGCCACCGATTACTTCGTGCCCGTCCGCGTTGGGGACGGCGTGCCCGCCGACGCCTCGGTCGCGATCTCGTCAACGAACTGACGGAACATCGCGAGGACGGACCGCGCCGTGATGATTCCGATCACGTGCTCTCCCTCGGCCACTACGATACGGCGGATCCGGTGCTCCGCCATCAAGGCAGCTACCTCGTCCATCGGGAGTTCGGGACGGCACGTCAGGACCGGGTGCGACGCGATGGCCCCTACCTGAATCTTGGACGGATCCTGCTCGAGCGCCACCACTTTCTCGAGAATATCATGTTCGGTCACGATCCCGCTAATCGGGTGGTCGCCGCCGGCGATCACGGCATATCCCTGGCCGTGGTCCACCATCAATCGCACGCAGCTCAGCACGTCGTTCTGGATGTCTACCGTGAGGACCGTCGGATCCATTAGGTCCCTCGCCCGCAAGCTCATGTTCGCGGGCACGTCCTCTCAGCGATATAGCGCGTGTGCGGGGCTTCAAGAATGCGCTACATTAATGGGGATCGTGCGTCCGCAGGGCGTTAGGTCGAGGATGAGAGGCGCGTGAGTGTCGGACTTCGTCACGGTCACCAACCTCACGCGATCGTTCCGCTCCGGTTCCCCAGCGGTGGATCACATCACGTTCTCGGTGCGTCGCGGGGAGATCTTCAGTCTGCTCGGACCGAACGGAGCCGGGAAGACAACGACGATCCGTCTGCTCTCGGGCCTGATCTACCCCACCTCCGGTGAGGTACGGATCCTCGGCATGGTCAGCACAGACTCCTCCCAAATGGAGCGAATCCACAACGCCATCGGACTATTGCCCGAGGTTCCCGGACTCTACGAAAGCCTGTCAGCGATGGAGAATCTCCGTTTCCACGGCCGAATGCACGGCCTGAGCGACGCGACAATCCATGAACGCGCGCGGGAGTTGCTCACCGTGTTCGACATCTGGGGCCGACGCGATGAGAAAGTAGCGACGTACTCGAAGGGAATGAAGCAGAAGGTCGCAATCGTGCGCGCCCTCCTGCACGACCCGGAGTGCCTGATCCTCGACGAGCCGCTCTCCGGCCTCGATCCGGAGGCGGCGAAATCCACACGGGACTTCCTCGTCGAACAGCGTCGACGAGGCCGGACCGTGATCGTATCTACCCACAATCTGGACGACGCCGATCGACTGAGCGACCGGGTCGCAGTGATTCGCTCTCGGCTCCTCGCCCTCGATACCCCCTCCGACCTGAAATCACGCCTCTTTCACTCGCGGGTCGAGATCCGTTTGCAGAACGGCAGTCCATCGGTCCTCGACCGGGTCCGCTCGCTCCCCGGGGTTGTCAATGCTTCATGGGAGTCGCCCACTCTGATACTCGAGCTGGCCGAGCCGGAGAACGAGCTCCCCGACGTGATTTCCGCATTGGTAGGGGCCGGCTTTCGGCTCCAGTACGTTACCCCAACGGAGCATACCTTGGAAGATGTGTATCTAAAGTTGGTCGACGAGGCGCGCAACAGCGCCGGAGCGGGCTCGTGAAGGTTAACCGCGTCCGCGAGCTCTTTCGCAAGGACTTCGCCGAATTGCGCTCGAACCGTTCGGTGTTCATTTCGCTGTTTGTCTTCCCGGTCCTATTCCTGCTCGAGGGGATCGGAAGCGCGATCGCGCGTTCCCTGACGACGACGAGCTCTCACGCGGTCTTAGTGGCCTCGTACATCTCGGGAGCTTCCCTGTCGCTCGACCTGCTCCTGTTCGTGCCGGTGATCACTGCGGTCACGATCGGGTCGAACTCGATCGTTCAGGAAAAGACGACGCATAGCCTCGAGCCCCTCCTGGCCACGCCGATTACGGACACCGAACTACTGGTCGGAAAAGCGATGACGCCCCTGCTCCCCGGCCTCATCGCGGTGTGGGTCTGCTACACCGTGCTCTTTGCGGTGATCGACGTCCTAGCCTGGCCCGTCACTCATGCGATCGTGTTCCCGACCGCGGTCGCGCTATTCCAGATGTGGATCGTCGCCCCGTTGCTCGGTCTGCTGGGCACATTCGGCGTTCTCACGATATCGAGCTGGGCAAAGGACGCTCGAGCGGCCCAACAAATGAGCACCGTGATCGAGCTCCCCGCGATTGGCTTGATCCTCGTGGTCTTCCTGTTTCTTCCCTCGAGCTGGGAGGTCCTCGGTCTCTTTGCGGTCGGTCTGGCCGTCGTGTCGTATGCCCTGCTGCGCATGGCTATCCGACGGTTTGACCGACCGTCGATTCTGGTAAGCTGGCGATAGCGAGGAAAGAGTAGGGCGTTCCCCGGCCACGGAGCGCGCTCGGCCGAGTCCCCTAACGTTATATCGAATAGTCCCGGTCGCAAACGCGGTTAGGATCTTCCATGGCGAAGGCAGCACAATCGGCGCCCGAGGTGGCGCCGGGGGTAAGCCATGCGCTCTCTAACGATCGCCTTCTCTCGATGTACCGTGTGATGGTCCTTGCGCGGGCGATTGACGAGCGCTGCCTGTCCCTACAACGACAGGGCCGCATCGGTTTCTACGCGCCAGCCTCCGGCCAGGAGGCCGCCCAGATCGGATGCGCCGCTGCCCTCGGGGACGAGGACTGGATCTTTCCCGCCTATCGTGAGATCGGCATCGCCCTGTGGAGGAAGGTCCCGTTCCGCGCGCTGATGGACCAGTTCATCGGAAATTCCACCGACCGTGTGAAGGGACGGCAGATGCCGAACCACTACAGTTTCCGGGACCACAACTTCGTCTCGCCTTCGAGCCCGATCGGCACCCAGATCACTCAGGCGGTCGGTGCTGCGATGGCGATGCAACGCCGCCATGTGCCCCAGGTGACCGCGACCTTCTTCGGGGACGGAGCGACCAGCTCGAACGACTTCCACGCCGGGATGAACTTCGCCGGCGTGTACCGGACGCCCACGATCTTCTTCTGCCAGAACAATCAGTGGGCGATTTCGCTGCCTCGGAGTAGGCAGACGCACAGCGCCACCCTCGCGCAGAAGGCGGAAGCGTACGGGTTCTCGGGGGTCGTGGTCGACGGGAACGACGTTCACGCGGTGTTCGATGCCGTGGCTGCCGCGCGGGAGCGAGCGCTGGCCGGCGAAGGCCCGACGCTCATCGAGGCCCAGGTCTATCGGTTCGGCCCCCACTCGACATCGGACGATCCCCACCGGTACCGGTCGGACGCCGACGTCGCGGAGTGGAAGCGCAAGGACCCGATTCTGCGTCTTCGCGAGGAGCTTCGAACTTCCGGCGCTCTTACGGATGAGGCGGAGTCACAGCTCCAAGAAGCGGTTAAGCGCGAGATCTCCGAGGCGATCGAGGCTGCAGAGGGCGCGCCGGCGCTCGATCCTCTGACGCTCTTCGACGACACCTTCGCGCAACGGACCCCCCGGCTCGAAGAGGAGCGGGCGGAGTTCCAGCGCCTCTTGCGGGAGGGAGTCATCCGGCCATGAGCGAAATGACGCTAGTACAGGCGGTGAACCGAGGTCTATTCGAGGCGATGAAGCAGGACCCCGATGTCCTCGTGTTGGGCGAAGATGTCGGCGTGGACGGCGGTGTCTTCCGAGCGACGGATGGACTGATCAAAGAGTACGGGGCCGAACGTGTCATCGACACGCCGCTCTCCGAGACCGGGATCATCGGTACCGCGATAGGGATGGCGCTCTACGGCCTCAAGCCGGTGGCGGAGATCCAGTTCCTCGATTTCATCTATCCCGCATTCGACCAGATCGTCAGCGAGCTCGCGAAGTTCCGCTTCCGCTCGGGGGGTCAGTACCCATGCCACGTCGTGATCCGAGCGCCGTACGGCGGCGGGATCAAGGGCGGAGTCTACCACTCCCAGAGCACGGAAGCGTACTTCTGCCATACGGCAGGACTGAAGGTCGCGATCCCTTCGACCCCGGCGGACGCGAAGGGCCTCTTACTGACCGCGATCCACGACGAGGATCCCGTGATGTTCTTCGAGCCGAAACGCATCTACCGGACTGCTACCGGAGATGTGCCCGACGGGGATTACCGGGTGCCGTTGGGCCAGGCACGAACCGTCCGCGAAGGTGAGCACCTCTCGATCTTTGCCTACGGCGCGATGGTTCCGCCGGCCAGCGAAGCGGCCTCCGCACTGGCGAAGGACGGCATCTCGGCGGAGGTCATCGATCTCCGGACGCTCGTCCCCTTGGACGAGGCGGCCGCCGTCGCGAGCGTAGAGAAGACCGGGCGCGCGGTGGTCGTTCACGAGGCCGCGCGGTTCTGCGGCTTCGGGGCCGAGCTGAGCGCGATCCTCGCGGAGAGGGCGTTCTACTCGCTGAAGGCCCCGATCCTCCGCGTCACGGGATACGACACCCCGTTCCCCTACGCGCTCGAGAACGTCTATCTCCCCAATGCGGCGCGGATCGAAGCGGCCGCGCGGGCTGTGATGCGGGAAGGGTGATCCGGAGCGACCATGGCGTACGAATTCCGACTCCCCGACATCGGAGAGGGCGTCGCCGAGGGCGAGATCGTCCAATGGTTCGTTAAGGAGGGTGACACGATCCAAGAGGACGCTCCGCTTGTGAGCGTGCTGACGGACAAGGCGAACGTCGAGATTCCGTCCCCAAAGTCCGGTAGGATCGTCCGGATACATGCCCAAGTCGGAGAGAAGGTCAAGGTCGGGGGTCTCATGGTCACGATCGACCCAGCAGGGGCCGGGGGCAAGGCTTCCGCTTCTGCCTCCCCCACGTCCGCCCCTGCCCCGCCCCCCACGGGCCCCGCGAAACCTGTTACGGCTGCTCTCGCCCCTTCGGCGCCATCGGTTCGGCCGGCTCCCAGCCCCCCACCTCCGGTCCCGGCGCCCGCGACTTCCGCCTCCCCCGGAGATCGTGTGCTTGCCTCTCCGAGCCTTCGCCGAAAGGCGGCGGAGCTCGGCATCGACTTGTCCGCGGTCCACGGCTCCGGCCCCGGCGGACGAATTCTTGAATCCGACCTCGCCAGCGCCCATCCCCCGACCGCGAGCGTTGCCTCCTCCTCCTCGGGGCCGGCCATCGTTGCGCCAGCTCCCTCTGGTGCGGCCGTCCGCCCCACGGGACTGGATCAGGTCACGAAGGTTCCTATCCGCGGGGTGCGCCGAGTGATCTTCGACCACATGGCCGAGGCGAAGCACAAGGCTGCTCACTTCACCTACGTGGAGGAGGTCGACGCGAGCGAGCTCGTTCGGATACGCGATCGGATGGCGCCTCACGTCGAGAAACAGGGGGTCAAGCTCAGTTACCTGCCGTTCATCGTCAAGGCGGTCGTCGCGGGTCTACGCGAGCAGCCGGGTCTCAACGCGACGATGGACGACGAGCACCAGGAACTGCTCCTTCACAGTGCTTTCCGCATCGGAATCGCCACAGCGGCTCCGGACGGACTCCTCGTCCCCGTCGTCAACGACGCCGATACCAAGAGCATCCAGCAGCTCGCGCGCGAGATCCAGTCCCTTGCCGAGAGGGGCCGCGAAGGGAAGCTCACCCGCGAGGAGCTCACCGGTTCCACGTTCACGATCACGAGCCTCGGTGCCCTCGGCGGCGTCCTCGCCACGCCGATCCTGAACTACCCGCAGGTGGGGATCCTCGGGGTGCACAAGATCGTCCGTCGCCCGGTCTACCGGCCGGACGGATCGATCGGCCCGGCCGATCTCATGAACCTCTCGGTCTCGGTCGACCACCGGGTCCAGGACGGGATCGTCGCCGCCAAGTTCCTCGCGGCGGTCAAAGCGAACCTCGAGGATCCGCATCGGCTGTTCGCGGATATGGCATGACGGACGCCTCGGGCTCCCTCATCCCTCTTCCCTACACCCCTACGGATGTCTACCGTCGGATCGGCCCCGAGGCGCGGGAGACGCTGCGGTCCGCGTATGGATGGATGATCCTCGGACGAACGCTCGATGCGCGCATGCAGGGTCTTCAGCGGCAGGGCCGGGTGGGATTCTACGGGGCCGCCACCGGCCACGAGGCCGTCAACGTAGCGGCCGGGCTTTCGACCCGGAAGGAGGACTGGATCTTCCCCGGACTCCGCGAACCCCTGGTTGCTCTCGTCCGCGGCCACCCCCTCCCTCGATACGTCCAGCACCTCTTTGCCACGGCTCAAGACCCATCTAAGGGACGTCAGATGCCCTGCCACCCCAGTGCGAGCGAGGTCCACCACGTTTCGATCTCGAGCGTGATCGGAACCCAGATCACCCACGCGGTAGGTACCGCGTGGGCCCTGCGCCTTCGCAAAGCATCGGGCGTCGCGCTCGCCTTCTTCGGAGATGGGGCGACCAGCGCGAACGATTTTCACGCCGGTCTCAACTTCGCGGGCGTTGCGGGTCTGCCCGTCGTCTTCGTGTGCGCCAACAACCAGTGGGCGATCTCCATGCCCGTCGAGCGGCAGAGCGCGGTCGCTACCCTGGCCCAGAAGGCGTCCGCGTACGGCTACTCCGGTGTGACGGTCGACGGGACCGATATCGTTGCGGTCCTGGAGGCGTTCCAAAGAGTGCTCCGCGAGTCCCGCGATGGTTCGGGCCCGCATCTCATCGAATTCCGAGTCTACCGGATGACCCCACATTCTAGCTCGGACGACCCTACTCGCTACCAACCGGTGGACTGGAACGCGCGGGCAAGGGCCCACGACCCGGTCGTCCGTCTCGAGACATGGCTCTCGACGGTCGGCTGGCTCGACGACGCCGATCGAGCGGGCTACGCCCAGCGAGCGTCGGAGAGCGTCCGGGACGCGATCGCCGAAGCGGAAGCGACCCCGCCACCGAGCCCGGCTTCCCTGTTCGAAGACGTTTTCTCTCGGCCACTCTCGGTGCCGGCGGAGATCGCTCGCATCTAGGGGCACGATGGCCGGAACGTATGCTCGTTCGACGGATGTCCTCGTCATCGGTGGCGGACCGGGTGGATACATGGCCGCGATCCGGCTGGGCCAACTCGGAAAGGCGACGATCTTGGTCGAGAAGGGCCCGCTCGGGGGCGAGTGCCTCAACCGGGGATGCATTCCGTCCAAGGCGCTGATCTACGCGTCCGAGCTCTACGCCCACGTCCGTTCGGAGGGTCCCGAGATCGGCGTCCTCGCGCCCGATGCGAAGTTCGACCTTGCGAAGACGATGGCCTGGAAGCAGTCGGTCGTCGAGAAGGAGCGGCAAGGAGTACAGTCGCTGTTGAAGACCGCGGGCGTCACGGTCCTTCCGGGCGAAGCTCGCTTCACCGGCCCCCACTCCGTGCAACTCACCGCACCCGACGGGGGTCAAGAACGCATCGACTTCGCGAGTGCGATCATCGCCACGGGGGCCCTCCCGATCCAACTCCCCGGGTTCGAGACGGACGGAAAGATCGTCGTCAACGCATGGGACCTGCTCTCGATCCCAAAGCTTCCCGCGTCGATGCTGATCCTGGGAGGTGGTGTGAGCGGCTGCGAGCTGGGGGAGTTCCTCGCCCGCGTCGGTGTGGCGGTGACGATCGTGGAGATGATGCCCCAGTTGATTCCCGGGATGGAAGCGGACTTGTCCCGCGAACTCAGGCACCGTCTCGAGGCTGCGGGCGTGAAGGTTCTCACCTCCGTCCGGGCGACCCACCTCGAGCGCGGGCCCCCCGAGCTCGCGATGACGATCGAGAAGGACGGAGCGCGCGAGACCGTCCGGGGCGAGATGCTCTTCGTGACGATCGGCAAGCGCGCGGACACGCGCACCCTTGGCCTCGAGCAGGCGGGCGTCGCGGCGAACGCCCGGACCGGTTTTGTTGGCGTGGATGCCCAGATGCGAACGAACGTTCCGCACATCTACGCGGTCGGCGATGTCGCGCGCCCTCCGATGCTCGCGCACAAGGCCTACCGAGAGGGGATCGTTGCGGCCGAAGCGATCGCGGGTCGACCGACCCGGTTCGACTTCCAGTGCATCCCGTCCGTGGTGTTCACCGAGCCGGAGCTCGCGTCGGTCGGGGACTCGGTGGGGGACGCTCTCGCGAAGGGTCTCAAGGCGCGGGAGGTACGGTTTCCGTACCTCGCGCTAGGGCGCGCGCACGCGAACCACGCGACCGAGGGTTGGGTCAAGATCGTCGGCGACGATTCGAGCGGCCTCTTGCTCGGCGTGCACGCCGCCGGGGCCTCGGCCGGGGAGATGATCAGCGAGGCCGCGCTCGCGATCGAGATGGGCGCCACCGTGCGCGATATCGCGGGCACGATCCACCCCCATCCCACCTACGGTGAGCTGATGGCCGAGGCCGCCCTGCTCTGGCTCGGAGAGCCGATGCATGTCGCCCGGAGACCGTCGGATGCCGTCCGTCATTGATTGGGGCCGCGTCGAGTACGCTCTCGCGCTCGGCCGCATGCGGGAACTCGTCGCGGAGCGCCGACAGGGTCGGATCGAGGACACGTTGATCTTCGTCGAGCACCCGCCGGTCGTCACGATCGGCGTGGAGGGCGACGATGGGGGGGCCGAACGATCCGGGCTTCCCGTCGTCCGGGTCGAGCGCGGGGGAAAGAGCACATTCCACGGACCCGGCCAGCTCGTCGCCTACCCGATCGTCGACCTCAACTCTCGCCAGCGGGATGTGCGGCGGTTCGTGCATGAGCTGGAGGGCGTGATCATCGACTCCCTTCGAGCGTTCGGAGTCCGGGGCGAACATGTCTCCGGGCGCCGAGGCGTCTGGGTCGACGGGAAACGCAAGATCGCCTCGATCGGGATCGCCGTGGACCACTGGGTGACGTTCCATGGCTTCGCGCTCAACGTCGACGTCGACCTCGCCGCGTTCTCCGCCTTCCATCCATGCGGCTTCGACGGGAGCGTGATGACGAGCCTTCGCGAGGAGCTGGGCCGGGCGGTCGGGCTCGACGAGGTCCGTCCGATCGTCGAGCGAGAGTGGGTCCGCGCCTTCGCTCCTCCCGTCAAGGCGCCTCCGGCTCTCGCATGATCCGCCCCGCCGATCGGCCCGGGATGCTCCTGGTGGGAGGGGGCGGTGGCCTCGTCGGCCGGGCGATCCTCCAAGAGTTCTCGGCCTCCCACCGGATCCGCTCGGTGCACCGCCACCCGGTGGGGGAGGAGCCTCGCCTCGGGGTGGAGTGGGTCCGGGCGGACGTCGGCGCGGTGACCTCGTGGAGCGAACTCCTCGACGGCTGCGAGATCGTCGTCAACCTCGCGTGGCACCGGGCGGGCGGAGCCCGTCGGTTCCGGCCCCTCGCCGACGGGCTCCTCCGACTCACCGACTCGGTCGCCGCCACGCCGAGCGTCCGCCGGTTCGTCCACCTCAGCGTTCCGGACGCTCCTCCGCACCTCGAGACCGAGCTTCCGTACCTGTCCTACAAGCGACGGGTGGATCGAGCGATCGGCGGGAGTGGTATCCCGTACCTGATCCTGCGCCCGACGATGCTGTTCGGCCCCGGGGACCGCCTGCTCACCGTGATGATGCGCACGATGCATCGCTACGGCCGGTTCCCGATGTTCGGCGACGGCGACTACCACGTGAGCCCGATTGCCAGCCTCGACCTCGCGGCAATCGTCCGAAAGGAGCTCGAAGGGCCCCCGCGCCGGAGCCTGGTCCTGGGAGGGCCGGAGCGGTGGCGTTATCGAGATCTGACGGACCGTATGTGGAGCGCGCTCGGGCGTCCGCCCCGGTACTGGCGGCTGTCGGCGACGGGAGGACGCAGGGTCGCCTCCCTCCTCGAGCACCTGGGATCGAAGCTGATTTACGAGTACGAGGTTGAGTGGCTCGTCTCCGACCTTCTGGGCCTCTCGCCCTACGAGGGCCTGTCCCGGCCCCTCGCCCGAGTCGGGCCGTTCCTCGATGCTACCGCCACGGAACTCCGAGCCCGCTGAGACTGGCTACGGGGCCGGTCGAAGGGTTCCTAAACCCCCACCGCCATGGGGGTCCATGGCTGCGGCTGCAATGTCGCCCAACCCCGAGAACCCGATCGAGGACGTGCTGAAGGCGTTGACCGACCGCGAGAGCGATCTGGAACTCAAACTGGACGGCGTCGAGATCCAGTTCCCGTTCCTAAGGGACCCGCTGAGGGTCCGGGGGACCCTCACGCTCCGCCTCAACATGCGCGAGGTCCCTCCGAGCGGCCCGCGCGGCCGCCGGCGGGCCTAGCGCGACCCGCGCACGGGGTCCCCGACGGGGCCTAGACCCCGAACGTGCTGTGGATCCCGACTCCGACCAAGTAGCCGGCCAGTCCTGCCGCCAGCCCGATCACCAGCATCCGCAGGCCGGCTCTCCACACTGATCCGACCGTCGTCCGTGCCTCATACCACCCGACCGCGAACAGCATCCCGGCAGCTAGGACGACCGCGGCAATCGCGGCCGAAGCGACGTCGGTCGTCACGAAGAACGGAAGGACCGGGATTACCGATCCCACCGCCGTGGCGAGACCCACGATCATCGCGCTGCGCGCCGGCTGGGACTCCGCGACCGGCGCAAGGTGAAGTTCGAAGGCCATCATCAGATCGAGCCATGCTTTCGGCTTCGCGACGATCTGGTCGAGGAGCTTCTCGCGCTCCTCCCCTTCGAATCCCCAGTTCGCGAGGATGTCGCTGACCTCCTTGCGCTCAGAGCCGGGGATGTGCTCCATCTCCCAGATCTCCTTGCGCTGTTCGCTCAGGTAGAGCTGCCGGCGCGCGCGGGTCGAGGTGTACGCCACTGCGCCCATCGAGATGGTCTCGGCGGCGAGGGCGGCGATCGTCGCAATGAGGATGACGCCCCGGGTCTGGCCCGAGCTCGCGAGACCGAGCAAGATGCCCAGAACGTTGACGAGGCCGTCCTGGCTGCCGAGGATGAAGTCGCTGAGCAGACCGGTGGAACCGGCGTGGTGCTCCTCGGCTTCGGCTTCCACGCTTCGCGGCCGGATCCGAAACACCGAGGAACGAGGCGGACGGCTACGTTAACCCTTCGCCCCGCGCTCGGCCGCTACGGGGGCGGCCGGCTCTCGCGCCGCGCCTTCGCTTCCAGCCGCGCGACCTCGCGAGGGCGCACGACGCCCGCCGGGGTGACGAACCCGGTCACGTACTTCGCGGGAGTGACATCGAAGGCCGGGTTGCGCGCGGGACTTCCCCGGGGCGCGACCCGCACGTCGGTGAGTCGGAGCACCTCTTCGGGGTCGCGTTCTTCGACCGGGATGTCCGCGCCGGTCGGACGACGGAAGTCGAACGTGGACCACGGTGCCGCCACATAGAACGGCACGCCGTTCTCGTGCGCGACCACAGCCTTTTCGTAGGTTCCGATCTTGTTGGCGAAGTCGCCGTTCCGCGCGATGCGATCCGCTCCGACCAGGACAGCGTCGACCTCATGGTGGCTCAGGTAGTAGCCCGCCGCGTTGTCCGCGATCACCGCATGGGCGATTCCTTCCCGAGCGAGCTCCCACGCCGTGAGGCGGGATCCCTGCAGGAGGGGTCGGGTCTCGTCGACGAAGACGAAAAGCTTCGGGTTGGTCTCGTGGGCCACCCGGATCGGTGCGAGCGCGGTGCCCCATTTGACCGTCGCGAGAGCTCCGGCGTTACAATGGGTGAGCACCGTATGTGCGGAAGCCAAGAGCGGCGCCCCGGCCGTTCCGATGCGGTGGCACTCGTCGACCACTCGGGTCTCGTAGGCGCGCGCGGCTGCCTCCGGATCCTCGCCCCGGGCCCAAGCGGAGCGTACCGCTTCGATCCCGACGAAGAGGTCGAAGGCGGTAGGACGGGTCGAGCGAAGGAGCCGGGCTGCCTTCTCGGAGGTCCACCGAGGGGTGCGGGAGGCGAGGGCCATTCCGTAGGCCGCCGCTACCCCGATGGCGGGCGCGCCTCGCACGACCATCGTCCGTATCGCCTCGGCGACTTCGTCGACGCGCTTCAGGTGACGGAGAACCCTACGCGCCGGTAGCTCGCGCTGGTCGATCAGGTGGAGCGAGTGACCGCGGTACCAAAGGGCGCGGACCGGCATGGAACGCCGTTAGGCCTCGAGCGAATGCATTAGCTCGATCCAGGGCGGGCCGACGATCTTCGGAGAACCGAGCGCCGCATCCAACGGTACTCCAACGACCGACTCGCCGCGGAGGACCGCGACGTGCCCGTTTTTCCCCGCGCGGGCGAGATCGACCGCGGCCACACCGAGTCGCGTCGCGAGCAGGCGATCGAACAAGGTGGGGGCGCCTCCGCGCTGGATGTGACCGATCTGCACGGACCGGGTCTCCACGCCCGTCGTCGATTCGATTCGGCGGGCGAGCTCGGCTCCGACCCCGCGCTCCCGCAGAAGTTCGTGACCGAACTCGTCGCGCGCACCCGCGGACCCGTGCGCGGTGCCGAGATCGATGCCCTCACTCGTGACCACCAGAGCGAAGCCGCGTGCGGCCACCGCGGCGCGGATCCTCCCCATCAATCGAGCTTCGTCGTACTCTTCCTCGGGGACCAGTGTCGCATCCGCGCCGCCGGCGATGCCGGTCGCGGCGGCAACCCAGCCCGCGTGCCGCCCCATGACCTCGAGCACGATGGCGCGGTGATGGCTCCGGGCAGTGTCGCGCAGCCGTTCCAAGGCATCGACCGCGACGGTCGACGCGCTATCGAACCCGAACGTCCAGTCGGTGCCGTTTACGTCGTTGTCCATGGTCTTGGGAACGCCCACGACGCGACCCCCTCGTCGGAACAACTCCCGCGCGGCGCCGAGGGTATCGTCTCCGCCAATCGCGATCAGGTAATCGACGCCGGAGCGCGCGATCTCGACCGTGACCCGCTGGGCCCCTTCGGGTTTCGCGAACGGGTTCGTACGCGAGCTTCCTAGGATCGTTCCCCCCGTGCCGATGATTCCCTGAACGTCGGCGGGGGTGAGCGGACGGCTGGCCCCGTCCCGGACGCCCTTCCAGCCGTCCAGGAACCCGACGGCCGTGTCGCCACCCGCGGCGGCACGAAGGACGACCGCACGGATTGCGGCGTTGAGGCCAGGACAATCGCCCCCGCCGGTAAGGACCCCGAACTTCACGCGGCGACCTCGTGATAGCCCCGTGGGGCGGTGGTGAGGAATCGATAGCCCGTTTTGGTGACGAGGACGTCGTCCTCGATGCGGACCCCGCCGTGCCCCGGAAGATAGATCCCCGGCTCGACCGTCATGACCATCCCCTCCTCGAGGAGGTCCTCCGTCCGGTCGTTCATGCCCCAGCCGTCGTGCACGCGAAGACCGATCGAGTGACCCAACCCGTGCGTGAAGCGTCCCTTCCACGGAGAAGCGTCGATGACGCGCTGCGCTGCGAGATGCAGTTCCTTCGCCGCGACGCCGGCGCGGATCAGCGCGAGAGCGGCCTGCTGGGCTTCCTCGACCTTGTCGTGGACGGCTTTGAGTTCGTCGTCGCGCCGGCCGAAGTGGAACGAGCGTGTGATATCGCTCGCGTAGCGTTCGTAGTAGGCTCCGAAGTCACAAACGATCGAGTCCCCGCTTCGCAGCTTGCGGTTCCCGGCAAAGTAGTGGGGCTCGGCGCTGTTCGGCCCAAAGCCGACGATCGTGGAGAACGAGGGGCCGGACGCGCCGTGATGCATCATCCGGTAGTTCATCTCGGTCGCGACCGAGAGCTCGACGACTCCCTCCTTGAGCAGGGTAGGGATCTCGTTCGCCACCTTCGAACCGATCTCGCCGGCCCTCGCGAGCCGCTCGATCTCGGCGGCGTCCTTGGTCATGCGCGCTCTGCGGACGGGCGCGCTCACGTCGATCCACGAAGCGCCCGGGAGCACCTTCGTGAGTCGTTCGTACGTCGCGTGCGTGATCTCCGTGTGGTGGAGCCCGATGGTGCCGGAAGCGCCGAGGTGCTTCTTCAACTCGTCGTCGACCTCCGACGCGCTGCGGAATTCGTGGATCCGGATGTGGGGGTCGTTCTTCGCAGCGCTCCGCGCCGTTTCCGCCTCAAGCACCGAGGACCAGACATCCACCTCGCCGTCCGGGTGGGCGACCGCGATCGAACCCTCGAACAGACCACTGGGGACGTCGAAGATCCAGAAGAAGGCCCCGTCCAGGTGCGGGTCGACCGAGTTCGCGAAGACGATCGCATCTGGCGCGGGGTCGGTCAATCCGAACAGCTTCTCGACGCGTGCCTTCATGGCGGAAGCCACGGTCGGGAGCGTTTCAAGGTTTTCGGCCGTCGGAGGCCCCGCCCGGCGGGAGTCCGTCCGCCCGCAGGTCCTTCCAGGAGAGCAGCGGGTGCCGGGCGCACTCGACCTCGTCGATGCGGCTCACCGAGGTGGCCGTCGGGGCCGCCCGAAGGTGTTCGTCCGTGTCGTCCAATGCACGTTCGAACGCCGCCACGTACTCGTCCAACGCCCGACGGCTCTCGGTCTCGGGGAGCTCGACCATCAGGGCTTCGGGCACGATCGTCGGGAAGTAGACCGTCGGGGCATGCACCCCTTCGTCCAAGAGCCGTTTCGCGAGATCGAGCGTGCGGACTCCGCGCGATAGGAGCGGTTCTCCCGAGAGGAGGAACTCGTGCTTCACCAGCGGACGGAACGGGCGAGGCAGCCGCTTCCCCAGTCGAGCGGCCACGTAGTTCGAGTTGAGGACCGCCCTTCGGGCGACGTGCGTCAGTCCCTCCTCGCCGTGGATCAGGGCGAAGACGAACGCGCGCAGGTCGAGGCCGAAGTTTCCCGGCCCACTACGGACCTTCCCGATCGACTTCGGCCGGTCGTAATCGAGGCGGAACTTGCGGCCCGACTTCACCACGCGGGGAATGGGGAGGTACGGTGCGAGGGTTGCGTTCGCGGCGAGGACCCCCGCGCCGGGGCCCCCGCCGCCGTGCGGGGTGGCGAACGTCTTGTGAAGATTCAGGTGAGCCACGTCGAACCCCATCTTCCCCGGATGCGTGATCCCTAGGATCGCGTTCAGGTTCGCCCCATCGTAGTAGAGCATCCCGCCCGCGCGGTGCACCGTTTCGGCGATCTCGAGGATATCGCTCTCGAAGAGGCCGGCGGTGTTCGGGTTCGTCAGCATGAAGCAGGCCGTCGTGTCCGAGACCGCCGCTCGCAGGGCGTCGACGTCCACGCATCCGCTCTTGGACGGGAGCTCGCGGGTCGTAAAGCCGGCCATCGTCGCGGAAGCGGGGTTGGTCCCGTGAGCGGTATCCGGAAGAAGGACCTCCGTCCTCTGACCAAGCTCGCCTTTGTCCCGGAAGTACGCGCGGATCATCAGCAGGGCGGAGTACTCCCCGTGCGCTCCTGCGGCGGGCTGCAGGGAGATCTCGGGCATGCCGGTGATGCGGCTCAGCATCCGTTCGAGCCGCCAGATGATCTCGAGGGCCCCTTGAACGGTCTCGACCGGCTGTTCCGGGTGGAGCTCCGTGGCGGTCTTCCGCCGCGCAATCACTTCCGAGACCCGCGGGTTGTACTTCATCGTGCACGAGCCGAGAGGATAGGTCACGGTCTCGATGCCGAAGTTCATCTGGCTGAGTCGGGTGTAGTGCCGAAGGACCTCGAGCTCGCTCAGTTCGGGCCACCGAAGGGCTTCCTTCCGGGTCCATCGGTCGGGAACGCCCGAAATCGAGGGAGCCCGCCCGGTGGGGGCGCTCGCGGAGAGCTCCCAAATGGGAGGCTCGTCCCACCGGGCCTGACGGAAGGTCACTTCGATCCTCCCGTCGAGGCGAGAGCAGAGCTCGCGGCCGAAACGAGCTTCGCAATGGCCTTGTCGTCTACGGTCTCGGTGGCGGAAACGAGGATGCGTTCGGGCTGATCCGGTGCACCCGGGCGCGGATCCCGCAAGGGAACGCCTCCCAGAACCCCTCGCTTGCGAAGCCGCTCGAGGAATTCCGATGCCGTTCCCCGGGTGAGCTCGATCGTGAAGTCCGAAAGGTAGGGGGCCTCGAATCGGGGACTTCGCAGACCATCGAGGCCGGCGAGCGCGCTGGCGATCGTTCGCGCCCTTTCCGCCAGGCCGCGCTGAAGTTCGGCCAGCCCCCGAGGCCCGACCACGCTCGCGTAGACCACGAACGCGAGCGCGATGAGGGACTCATTCGTGCAGATGTTCGATGTGGCTCGGGACCTTCGAATGTGCTGCTCTCGCGTCTGCAGCGTGAGGGCGTAGGCCCGCCGTCCGTCCTTGTCATGGGTCGCGCCGACGATGCGGCCCGGTGAAAGGCGGACGAAATCCTTTCGGCAGGCGAACAGCCCAACGCCGGGTCCACCGTACGACGGTGGTATCCCGAAGCTCTGTCCCTCTCCGACCACGATGTCCGCGCCGTAGTGGGCGGGAGGTTCGAGCACCGTCAAGGCGAGCGGGTCGGCCCGGACGATGAGAGGAAGGTCTCCAACGGTCGACCGAAGTTCGAAGAGGTGATCGTCCAAGTGGCCGAACCCATTCGGCACGTCGGCAAGCACTCCGAAAACGTCCCCTGTACGGACCTCTTCCGCGATCCGACCGAGGTCGATGAGACCGGTCCGCTCTTCGAAAGGGATCTCGACGACCGTAAGGCCGGGCCCGGTTGCGTAGTTCGATAGCACGCTTCTCTCCTCCCAAGGCAGGCTCGCCGGGACGAGAAACCTCCTCCCTTCGTGGACCCGTCGGGCCAAGAGGAGCGCCTCGCCGCTCGCCGTTGCACCGTCGTAGAGCGATGCGTTCGCGACATCGAGCCCGGTGAGCTCGACCCAGAGGCTCTGGAACTCGAAGAGCGCCTGGAGCATCCCTTGGCTGGCCTCGGCCTGGTAGGGCGTGTAGGAGGTATAGAACTCGCTGCGTTGAAGGATACTGTCCACGGCGGCCGGGAAGTAGCGGGTCGCGAACCTGCCTCCGAGGAAGTTGGCGAAACGGGAGAAAGGACGGTTCCGATCGAGGATCTTGTCGACCGCCCGCACGGCCTCTCCCTCCTCTTGCGCGGTTCCGATTCCGAGGCGGCCGATGCGCGCCTTTCGAGGGACGTCGCTGTACAGCTCGTCCGAGGTGGTAAGGCCGATGGCCCGGAGCATCTCCTCTTCGTCGCGCTGAGAATCCGGAATCCAGCGGACCACCGTGCTCCCCGACAGGGTGTGGAGCGCTGGTTCCCCAAAAAGACTACGTGCCTCGGCCCTGCGCAACCGTTACGGCCGTCGGGCGGCCTACTCCTCGACACTCATGCCAGCCCGAAACCGACTCCTTCGTCATCCGCCTCGCAAGGCCGCGTCGCCGGCTCCACGCTCCGTAGAGATCCTGGACGTTGCCTTCCACCGCGCGTCGCTCGCCACCCCCAAAGGCTCGAGCAAGTCAGAACGGGATCGTCGCCGCGCTCAGCTGAAGATCATCCGCAGCGGCGCGACGGTTCAACGGCAGCTCCGTTCGATCACGGGGTCGTTTCACCGTCCCGGGTTAACGGAGTTCGAACACTCCCTCGTCCAGACGCGGTTCGGAGATGGCACCTTTGAACGCGCGATGGCGCGTGTCGCCCGCGCGATCGAACGCATCCGGGGGCTCCAACGCGAGTCCGAGCGGTCCCTTCGCGGCGCATCCGGGCCGGACGAGATTGGGACGGAGGTTCGTCGGTTCTATGGCCGGCTCTCGAGCCACGTGCGGGAGATCGACGCCGACCTCTCACGACTCGAAGAGATCCGAAGATTTCTGCGGTCCCGACCGCATCTCGAGCCTTCCGCTCCGACCGTGGTTGTCGCGGGGTTCCCCAACGTCGGAAAGTCCGCGCTGGTCGGGAAGCTCTCCTCGGCCCGGCCGCGCGTCGCGGACTTCCCGTTCACCACGCTCTCCATCGAGGTCGGCCACGCCGACCTGGGGTTCGACCGATGGCAGGTTCTCGACACGCCGGGGGTGCTCGGTCGCCGCCGACGTGCCAATCCCGCCGAACGGGAAGCGGTCACGGCCGTGGAGAAGGGTGCCCAGGTGGTCGTATTCGTCATCGACCCTACCGAGAGCTGTGGCTATCCGATGGCCGATCAGGAAGCCCTGCTCGATCGCTGGCGGCGCGAACTTCCCGGGCGACCGATCATCGTGGTCGAGTCGAAGTCAGATCTCGTCCCGGACCGGGTGACCGATCGTATGCGGGTCTCGGCCGTTTCCGATGACGGAATCGAAGAGCTCCGCCAGGCGATTCGCGCTGCGGCGCCGATGCGGCCCTTGCCTCCCGAGTCGACGGACGATCTGGACGAGGCTCCGAAGGCGAATGTTCGCAAGCGACCCTCGCGCCCCCGTCGCGGCGAGGACGACTCCCGCGTGCGCGCGTACGGATCCTAAACCGAGAAGATCCGCCCGTTCTCGGGAAGCACAACGTCGCAGAACGCGGCCAGTTCGTCCCGCAACGCTTCACGGCGATCGCCGTGCATGAGCACCACCGTGCGGGCGTGTGTCGCGCGCGCGAGCTTCACGAGCTCGGAATGCGAAGCGTGGGCCGAGAAGTCGAATTTCATCACTTCGCAGACCGGCCGGATCACGATTCCGTCCACGTCCAACGTTCCCTCTTCGAGCAGCCGTCGACCGTTCGAGCCGTCGACCTGGTAGCCCGTCAGGAAGATCGCCGAGTTCGCATCCGTGTACAGTTCGCCGATGTAGTATAGGACCGGTCCGCCGTCGAGCATTCCGCCGGTCGTCACGATGACTTCGGCGTCCCGAAGCGCCTTGCGTCGCTCGCTAGGATGACCGATGACGTGGACGCCCTCCATCGCGCGGCGGAACTTGGAATGGTTCGCGAGGTAGGGCGGTGCGCTCTCGTAGATCTGGTTGACCGTGCGAGCCATCCCGTCGAGGTAGGTCTCGAACCCCGAGGACGCGAGGGCGAGGAGCACTTCCTGCGCCCGCCCTACCGCGAACGCGGGGACGATCGCCTTTCCGCCCCGCTCGATCGTTTCGCGAATCTTGTCTCGGAACCGCCGTTCCGTCTCGGCGCGATCGGGGTGCTCGCGTCCCGAGTAAGTCGACTCGACGACCAGCACGTCGCACGTGACGGGCTCGGCACCGCCGACCAGGTGAGTCGGCAGGGTCTGGACGTCTCCCGTGAAGAGAAGGTCCTTCTCCCCATGGTAAAGGTACATGGTCGCGCCGGGAATATGCCCGGCGGGGGTGAGCTCGACCTCGATCCCCCGGTGTCGGAAGGTCCCGTGCCGGTCGACGACCGTGGTCCGGGCATGTAGCGCCCGGATGTCGTGAGGATCGTAGGGGGGCAGATAGCCCTCGAGTCGAGCAACTTTGAGGGCATCGCGGGTGAGCAGGTCGGTGACCGCGAGCGTGACGGGCGTCATCACGAGCTTCGCCTTCGGCAACCGACTCAACAGCGGCATCATGCCGGAGTGATCGAGGTGCGCATGCGACAGGAACACCGCGTCGAGGTTCACCGGCGCCGGACGAGGGTACATCGGCGGGTCGGTGGGTGTGAGCCCGTAGTCGAACATCAGCGTCCGACCCTCGTCGCGAACGACCATTCCGAGAGATCCGATTTCCGATGCTCCGCCGAGGAACTGTAAATCCATCGCCGCGCGAGATGGGGGCCCGATTTAAGGACACCCCGACCCGGGCGGGCGAGGAGACCTGTCGGACGCACCGTGCCCCTCTTTAGGGCGAGCTCGGTTCGCTGGGTGTGAGCGACTCTCGCGCGGGCGCGGCGGACCTCGAGATTCTGTTCCGCATCGGAGCCGCCGTTCAGGCAACGCTCCGTCAGACCCGGGGGTCTCCCCACCGCGGCGACGTTGTCGCGATGGGTGCGTCGGGGGCTCCGACCGAGGAGATCGACCAGCTCGCCGAGCGTTCGATCCTCGCCCGCTTGGACACGGAGGGCGTGGACTGGGACTTCTTAGGTGAGGAGATTGGGCACGTTCGCCGCGGCGGCGGTCCGCTGCTGGTCGTCGACCCTATCGACGGAACCTACAACGTCCTGCGCGGGGTTCCTTTCGCTGCGGTCTCCCTCGCGCTCGGTCGAGGGACCCTTGCGGGCGTGGAGATCGGCATGGTCCGCGACCTCTATCGAGGAACGACCTTTTGGGCGCAGCGCGGCGGGGGCGCGTTCCGGGATGGCTGCCCGATCGCCGTGCGGCCGTGGGATCGACGCCATGACCTCTTCTTCGCGAGCCTAGGCCGGCATGTGGCGACGCGAGCGGTGGAACGCGCGCGGCAAGCCCGGCGGATCCGGTCGCTCGGCTGCGCTTCCCTCGAGCTCGCTCACGTGGCGAGTGGTGCTGGAGACGCCTACCTCTTCGAGAACGAACCCGAGGAGCTCAATCTCCGGGCCACCGACATCGCGGCCGGGTATCGTATCCTGCTCGAAGCGGGCGGAGGCGTCGTCGACGCTCGCCGCCGGTCGATCGACGATTTTCCTCTGACCATCGACCGCCGGACCAGCGTCTTCGCCTACGGCGACCGAGCGATCGTGAGCGCGGACGCGTTCGGAGACCCCCCATGAAACTCGGTCTCGCGGTCCACCCCGGCAAGTCGATGGCCCTTGGGATCGCGCGCGACGTAGCGCGCGCGCTCGACGGGCGGTGCGAGATCGTGGTGGCGGACCCGGTGCCGGAAAGCGCGGGCCTCCCCGGTCCACGCGCCCGGATCGAGTCGATGCACGTCGACGCCATCGTGGCGATCGGGGGGGATGGAACGTTCCTTCGCGTGCTCCGCCTCAACGCCGCCCCCTTGCTCGCCTTGAACGCGGGGACCGTCGGGGTGCTATCCGAGGTCGACGCGCGAGATCCTTCGGCGCTGCGCGCGGCCCTCGATCGGCTTGTCGAGGGCGAGTACTACATCGAGGATTGCATGAAGCTGGGCCTTCGGGCCGGCACGACCTCGCCGCGCGACGCCACGAACGAAGTCGTGGTCCACGGTCACCGCACGGCGCGCATGGGCCACTTTGAGGTCGCGCTGGACGGTCGGGTGCTCGGGAACATTTGGGCCGACGGGATCATCCTGGCCACGCCGACCGGGTCCACCGCATACGCTCTCAGCGCATTCGGGCCGATCGTCGAATCGGGGGTCGAGGGGATCGTCCTCGTGGCGATCGCCCCGTTCCGGGCCGCCCCCCGAGCGATCGTACTGGATCCGTTGCGGACGGTGTCGGTCCGGGCGCTTGCTTCCGGCGTTCCGACGGTCGCCGTGGTCGACGGTCAGGAAGAGATCGCGATCGAGCCCGAGGCGCCGGTGACGGTGTACCGCTCGCCGCGCCGGGCTCGGTTCGTGCGCTTCGGCATCACTCCGGACCTCTGGCGACTTCGGGGCAAGGGGATCCTTCCGTGGTCGGACCTGGAGGCGCCTCCCGAGCCCAACGACGGGGGTCACGATGTTTCGCCGTGAGCGCAAGCGTACCTCCGACTACGCGACGAAACTGGGGGCCGCGCCTCGCGCGATCACCCGTCAGGTGCTCGATAGCGCGATGGCCAGCGGCCGCAGCTCCTACCCGAACGAGTTCGGCGGCCTGCTGCGCGCGGACCCTCCGGGGATCATCTCGGAGCTCCTGCTCCTTCCCGGGACCACCGCGGGGCGACGGCATGCGAACTTCCAGTTCTACATGATGCCGGCGGACCTCGCGGTCGTCGGGACCGTTCACTCCCATCCGTCCGGCGCCATCTACCCGTCGGATGCGGACACGCGCCTCTTCCGGAACTGGGGGCGACGCCACGTCATCATCGGTACGCCGTTCGGGCCTAGTTCCTGGCGGGCCTACGATAGCAACGGACGACCCGTCGAGATCCCGGTGCTGGGCGCAGATGGAAGGCCGGAAGGCCCGCCGACCGACGGCCGGCCGGTCCGTTCGGTCCACCGGCCGGATTGAGCCCGGTTCACTCGCGGACGGGAATCGTGGGTATCGGGAGGCGGTCCGGGTGCAGGTTCGGGTCTTCCATAGGGCGCCCTGGGCGGTTCGGCGGGCTCCAGAGGTTTCGCGTCTTCGCCGTAAAGTCGAGGAAACCGACGAACCCGCGGAACGCCGCGCGGTACGCCCGGGTGTGGGGTCCTTCCCAATCGAAGAAGTCGTTCAGCAGCCCCTTCGACTGCCGGATGCCGTGGCTGAGCGCGCGCTTGAGCAGCTCCTCCTGCACCGGGCTCAACATGTCACGGCGGAACCAGTCGCGCGACTTGAGGTGTCCGAGCGGGACGAAGAACATCGGCACGAGCAGCCCTTTGAAGTCCCAAAGGTCGTCGATGAGCTCGATCGTCTTGATGACGTCGTCTTCGGTCTCCTGCGGGAGACCGACGATGAACGTGCAAGCCGGAAAGACGTGGTTGTCGTTCATCAAGCCGGCCGCCTGAACGACCAGCTCTGGCCATTGGGAGGCCTTGAACGGGGCGACCTTCCCGGGCATGGCTGCGGTGATCATGCGGGGTGACCCGGTTTCGACCCCGATCTCGACACCCCACCAGCCTTGGTTCTCGTCGACCAGAACCTCGGCGCACTTGGACAGCAGTTTCGGCTTGGTCATCAGCGAGGCCACCGCCACGTGGCTCCAGCCGACTTGGGAGTAGTACCGCTTCGCGAGTCGGAGGAGCGGGAGGAGCTTCTCCTCGCGGGGCATGACGTTCGGGCTTCCGTAGAAGTAGACGTCGTCCGAATGCAGGATCCCCTTACGGATCCCGAGCTTCGCGTTGACCCGGAGCTCTTCCTCAATCTTGTCGAGACCGTACCAGCGCGTCGGGCGCGTGGTTACCGAGCAGAACGAGCAGCCGCGGCAGCACCCTCGGCCGATCTCGATCAGGCCGTTGACGCTCGGGTACTTGATCGAACTGATCTGCTCGACCTTTGGTGCATCCTTCGCTCCGAGGATCACATGGGGAGGAAGGTACTCGTCGTTCAGGGCCTTGCGGACGATCTCCCGGACGTAAATGTCTCCCTCGCCCTCAACGACGGTATCCACACCGCCGAACGAATCGACGAACTCTTGGATCCAAGGGAGCTTCATGCGCGTCGGTGGCGCGATCTGCCACGCGCACGGGCCACCGGCGATGATCTTCATGCCGCGCCGGCGGGCTTCGACGACCGCCGGCTGGCTCATCATGCGCTTGAAATTCACGCAGTTGAGCGGGTCCTTGTGCATGACCCCACCAAAGGTCGACGCCGGCGGGTTGAGGCCGAAGTAATCGTGGCCCGAGATCAGAAGCACCTTCGCTTCCCCGGGCATGTAGCGCTTGAGGTGGGACGGATGTACGATGCGTGCGTCAAATCCCCCGTCGATCAGGGCCGCCTCAATCTTCCGCATCCCGTAGGGTGCTTGCTGCGGGTAGCCGTGCTCGTCGACCGGCA
Organism: Thermoplasmata archaeon; assembly: GCA_021844945.1. Classification (GTDB taxonomy): domain Archaea; phylum Thermoplasmatota; class Thermoplasmata; order Lutacidiplasmatales; family UBA184; genus Lutacidiplasma. The sequence goes on from JAKBSJ010000001.1 coordinate 235,017, forward strand.
TGTCCGGATAGAAGAGGCGCTTGTAGGCCCGCTCGGGGAGGACATACGCCGGAGTGGTCGTTCCGAACCCCAGGAACTCCTTCCCGTTGTGGTTGCTCATCATCGTCCAATCGCAAGTGATGACAACTTCCGGCATTCAATTCCCTCCGGGGACTATCCCCGGCTCACCTTTGCCACGAACGCCCTCCCTTTTATGCGTTGCGACGCCCCGGCGTGGTGAAATTCGGGCGGGCCTTTCACTCGAATCCCGGCTCGTCGTCGTCCCGCGGACTCCCGCTCTCGAGGGCGTCCCCGGTCTCGTCGGGGAGTTCTTCAGCGTCGGCCGAGCCGCGGAAGGCGCTGTCGTTCTGCAGCAGGTGGACGCGCACGCAGTCTCGGTGCGCCGGCCGACCGTTCCAAGAGCTTGTCTCCTCGGGTTTTCCGAGCGGTTCCTGGCACAAGCAGCAGATCTCCGGGGGAGCGACGATCCATGCAGTACGGGGAGGAGTGGTCATCCTACCGGCGTGGAAGGGTGCGCCGGTGGATGTAGTTTTCTTGCCGCCACCCCAATCGTCCCGGGGACCGATAGGGCCATACGACACGGCTTCGTCCCCGGCTCGTGGACTCGCTTTCGGAGATCCGCAAGCGTCGCCGGGCCTTGGGCCTCCCTCTCTCCTCTCTCGCCCAGGCTATCGGGCGGAGCGATGCCACCCTCTCCCGCATCGAGCGCGGCCAGATTCGTCCCTCCTACGAAGTGGTTCGGCGAATCGAGGCGTATCTGGACGCCCGAGAAGGCGCGCTGATGCCGGGTCTCACGGCCAAGGACGTCATGACCCGCTCCGTTCACACGGTCGAGGGAACGACACCGCTACATCAGGCCGGGACCGTGATGGAACAGTATGGGATTTCCCAGATCCCGGTCGTCGAGGGGAGCAAGGTCACCGGATCGATCTCCGAGACCGCGGTTCTGCGCGCTCTTGCCCATCAGGGCCACCGGGCGACGGCCATGGCTCGGGAGGTCCAAGAAAGCGCGTACCCCATGGTCGATATCGACTTCCCGGTCGAGCTCCTCGCCGCGATGCTGACGCGCGTGCCCGCCGTGCTCGTCGTGCATCGAGGCAACCTACAGGGAATCGTCACGAAGACCGACCTGATCCGAGGACTACGCGGAAGCACGATCCGCCGGCCCTCGCCGGCGTGAGCCTTTCGGGTCGACAGCCCGTAGGACGGCCAACCGCGCCAGGTCGGCAGCGATGAGCCCGAACCGGTCGACCGCTTCGCCCGGGTCCGACCGGACCCGAGGGGGCCGCCGACGTTCGGTGGAAGCGGCGAACGTGACGTCGCCGTCGAACGAGGTCGCGTACGGCACCACCGTCCGAGCCAGGCCCGTCTCCACCTCCACCGCGAGGCGAGCCAGCTGGGGTCGCGACCATGCGATGTCCGTCGCCACGAGCGCGAGGGTGGTGTGGGTTCCCGAGGGCATCACCCCGTACCTGTCGTAGGGCGGGATCACCGCTTGGCCGCTTCGCGCACGGGCGCCACCGATCCATCGACCCGAGCTCGCATCGTAGACACCTCCGACGGAGTTCGCTACCACCAGCACGCCGATCGAACCCTCGGGCGTGCGGATCGCCGCGGACCCCATCCCTCCCCGCATCGCGCGATCGCGGCCTAGGTACTTTCCGATCGTGGCGCCCGCACCCGCGCCGAAGCAGCCGTGCTCGAGCGGCGCCCGAGAAGCGCGCCGCGTCGCCTCGTAAGCGATCGGCGCGTAGTCCGGGACCGGCTCCCGCGCGCGCGGTAGGTCGAATATCGCGGCGCCCGAGAGCGGTGCGATGAGATGCGCGGAGTCGAACGGGGATCGGCCCTCTTCCTCCTCGACGAGCCTCTGGCGAACTCCCCGAGCACCGTCGAGGCCGTAGACGCTCCCACCGGTGAAGAATAGGGCCCAGCGTCGACCGAAGGTGGCGTCGAGTCGCAGCGAGCCGATATCGTAGGTAGCGCAGGCTCCGCCGCGGACATCGACGACGACCGGAGCCGCTCGACCGAAGCGGACGACGGTGACCCCGGTCCGACGGTTCGGCGAAGTAGCGGAGCCGACTCGCACGCCGGGAATCCGGGAGAAGGGGATCTCGCGGGACGCCATCGATACGGACGGGCCGTACGCACCGGCCGTATTGAGGGCGCCGACGACATCGCCAAAGTAATGTAGAAGCCACAGGGCGAAGGGGCATGTCTCGCGCGAAGCCCGTTCGCCCGAACGAGGTCTCGCCGCCCGCGGGGTTCGAGATCGACCGTTCGGTGGCGATCGGTCGTCACCCGTTGCGGGAGGTCTTTCCCGGTGCGGATCGACTTCCCATCGCCGAGAAGGTCGAACCCGACGCGCGCGAACGCGCGCGGCTGTTCCGGGCGACCGAGATCGAGCTCATCGATCAGGACATGTGGATGTACGTCGCGCCGCGCGAACTGCCGAAGCTCTTCGGTCGACGGTGGAAGCCGGTCGTCTCCCGCGACACGGATTGCATCGTGATCGGGGCGTCCCACCTCCGGGCGAGTCCGGGGCTCACCCTCTACATGGATATCTATCACGAGCTCCGCCATGTCTGCCAGCGCCGAGACGGCGCGGATCTGTGGCCCCCCGGGGTGAGCTATGTCCGTCGTTGGACCGAGATCGAAGCGTATCGGATCGTCGTCGACGACGCCCGGCGCCTTGGCGCATCGGACGATTTTCTTCGGGAGTACCTGAAGGTCGAGTGGATCGACCCGACCAAGTACCGGGAGCTCCTGAAAACGCTCGGAGTGCCTCCCGCGTAATCGCCCGGCCAACGCCGGCCGCCCGGGCGTGCCGCACGAACTGAGGATTTATCCCTCGACACCGGCGATGGCCGCCGCGATCCGGGAGCGAGGGCCACCGTGGTGATCGACATCAAAGAGAAGGTCGAGATCCGGCCTTCGACCAACGACCTTTGGTTCTTCGCCTACCTTCCGCTCGCGATTTCCGACGGGATCGCGACCCCGCTCATCCCTTTGCTCGCGCTCCAACACTTCGGCGCATCGGCGTTCGCGGTGACGATCATCATCGCCGCGAGCGCCATGAGCCAGGTCCCGTTCACGATCCTCTGGGGGAACCTGTCGGACCGGATCGCCCACCGGAAGTACTTCCTCGTCGGTTCGTTCCTCGCCACCGGAGTCAGCATCATCCTCATCGCGCTCGCGCAGAACCTCGCGACGTTCTTCTGGCTCAACGTCGTCGAGGGCCTTGCGTGCGCGGCGAGCGCTCCCATCGGCACGATGCTCCTCCTGGAGACTCGACAAAAACGCTGGTGGCCGAAGGACATCGGGCTATTCGGGTTGATCTCGGGGCTCGGCACCACGATCGGGCTGGGGATCGGATTCGTCTGGCTCTTCGTGCTGGGACTCCACCAGAGCCCTATCCAGACCATGACGGCTCTGCTCATCCTCTCGGGAGCGCTCGCGATTCTCGCGGCCGTCATCGCCTTCGCTTGGATCGAAGAACCGTCGCGTCGGCTCGCCCGGTCGAGCGTCGCGGAGCTCGTCAACCTCAACCGGGGCGTCATCGAGCGGCTGCGGCACGTTCGCTCGCGGGTCCTGAACATCGTGGATCTCGCGAAGGGCAAGGCCGAGCGCCTGCCGCGGCGAGAGTGGCTCTTTCTCGGCGCCCTGGCGGTGATGAGCGTCGGCTTCGACATCTTCTACGGGCCGTTTCCCGTCTACCTGCTCGAGGTTACGAAGCTCTCCGACGCGAGCATCTTCATCGTCTACCTCGGCGCCGCGGGGGCCTCGACGGCGCTCTTCTTCCACTCCGGCCTGGCGGTCGAACGGAACTCTCCGAAGTCGGTTTTCCTCGCGTCGCTCGGAGGCCGAACGCTGCTGATTCTTCTCTTCGTCTGGTCCCCGATCTTCGTCATCCTCGGCTATGGGAGCGCGGGTCTCACGGGATGGATGACGCTCCTGAACGGGCTGATGGGCGTCAGTTGGGCGTTCGTTAGCACCGCGAGCACCCTATTCCTCATCCGCCTCGTCGGACGCTCCGCCCGCGGTCGCGCGCTGGGCTTGTACAACGCCGTGGCCGGGATTGGAAGCCTTTTCGGAACGGTGCTCGGGGGTTATCTGTTCGCGACCTACGGATTCCGCCCCACGTACATCTTCGCGGCGATCGTGGTCTTCGTCGGGCTCTTGCTCCTCGTTCCCATCCCCTTCCCGGTCTTCACCATTCGCCAACGACTCGTCCGCCTCCATCGGCGGCGAAGCGCTCGCCCTTCGCTCTCGGGGCCGGTGCAGCCGTTCGATCCCGGCGAGCGCCGTTCCGAGCCCAGCCATACCTAAGGGGCCGGGGGGTGTCCGGACGCGCATGGCCCGTGAGGTGACGGATCCAGGGCTGCGGCCCCCCTCGTCCGAGGTGGCACTCGGCATGGGCTTCTACGCGACGAGCGCTGCCGGGGTGAGCGGGACGTTGAAATCCGACGCCGAGGACTTCCGGGTACGGGAGGTCTCCGCCTACCCGATGCCGGTGCCCGACGGAAGGTTTACCGTCCTCCGGGTCGAGAGTCGCAACTGGGAGCAGCACGAGCTTGCGGACGCGATCGGGCGTCGCCTCGGCCTTCCGCAACGATCGATCGAGTGGGCCGGGACGAAGGACCGACGCGCGGTCTCGGAGCGGCTGCTCTCCTACCCTGGAGTGCCCCCGAGCCGGGACCTCGGGCTCCCGGGCGTGGTGGTCCGGGATGCTTACCGATCCAACGAGGGTGTGCGCCTCGGGCACCACTACGGGAACTCTTTCGAGATCGCGGTCCGCGACCTGGCTCGACCCGTGGGCCCGTCCCTCGCGATGTACCGCGCGGTGGCCGAGGAGCTCCGCCGTTTCGGCGGTTTCCCCAACTTCTTCGGTCCCCAGCGCTTCGGAGAGGTCCGACCGATCACGCACGAGGTCGGCCGCGCTCTCGTGAAGGGCGACGCGAGCGCTGCGGTGGAGATCTACCTCGCGGCCGTGCCGCTCGGGGACGGCGGTCCGGGCGTCGCGGCCCGGCGGCAGTACGCCGCGGACCACGACGCCGCACGTGCGCTCCGGGAGTTCCCGCGGGAGTACCGCTTCGAACGTACGATCCTTGAGCGCCTGGTCCGGGGCCAGCCGCCGGAGCGCGCGCTTCGCGGGCTTTCGCGCGAGCTGAGGATGCTGTTCGTCCACGCCTACCAGTCCCTTCTCTTCAACCGCTGGGTCACGCTCCGATGGAGCCGGGGGTTCCCGCTGACCCGCCCATTGGCGGGGGATCGGATCCTGCGCATCGGACGCGATGGCACCGTTCGCGGGACGGACGCGACGTCGGTGACCCCCGACAATGTGAGCGAGTGCTCGGACCTCGTCGAGCGAGGACGAGCGCTGGTCGCGGGTCCGCTCGTAGGGTACGGCACCCCGGTGCCGGATGATCCGGTCGGGGAGTTACTGCAAGAGATCCTCCGCGAGGAGGACGTAACCCCGAGTTCGTTCGCGCTTCCCGGTTTCCCGGAGATCGCCAGCCAAGGCGCCTACCGGCCGGTGGTCGTCCCGACTCCACCGATCGGGATCGATGCCCTCGATGCGCGGAGCGATTCGGTCCGTTTCTCATTCGCCCTACCCAAGGGGGCCTACGCGACGGTGCTCCTGAGAGAATTCCTCAAGACCGGCGCTCGTTGAGCGGGTGGAAACGAGCCTTCTAATACACGCCAACCCGGTGAAATCCCGGAGGGCTCGGACGATGTCGCTGGAGGCGCTGAGCGCGGCGCATCCACCCGAAGCGATGGAGGCCCCGGTGGGGTCCGCCGAACCGATCCGCGTGCCGACCGGCGTTCCGGACTTCGATTATTTCCTCGGCGGAATCCCCGCCGGGTCCGTCGTGTTGCTCATTGGGGATGCGGGCGCCGGCCAATCCGAGTTCGCCCTCACCAGCGCGGTGCAGCTGATGCTCCACGCCGAGGCTCCCGGGGCCCACGCCTTCCACTTAGGCGCCGCCCGCGGACCGTTCTCGTATCCTTCGGCTATCCTCTACGTCAGTTTCACCCGCACCCGACGCCAGGTCATCGATGAGATTCGAGCCGGCTTCGATCCCCTGTACCCCCAGGTGGTCGAACGGCACCTCACATTCGCCGACCTTTCCGCGAGCTACTTCCGGACGACCCGTGTTCCGGCGGCCTGGTCCGAGGTGCCGAGCCCGTTCTCGGGGATCGTCCGCGACCCCGGACGGACCGAGGATCACCCTCTGCGCTCGCTCGCCGACGCGCTGGACCGGGACGCGGCGGGTCGCGTGGTCATCGTCGATTCCCTGGGCGATCTCGTGGTCCGACCGGGACTCGATCCGGGAGACTTGCTGACGTTCCTCAAAGGACTTCGGCGCCGGGCGAAGGAGTGGGGGGGGATTGTCTACCTCCTCCTCCCCAGAGGCGTCGCGGGACCCGCGATCGAGCAAGCGATGATCGACTCGGTCGATGGCGTCCTCTCCTTCTCGTGGACGACGAACTCGAACCGCTCGCGCCGCCAACGCTCGCTCCTGATCGACAAGTTTCTACCGGTCCTTTCCCATGTCGCCGAGGAGTACCAGGGCCGGTTCGTGATCCGGGTGCACGCCCCGACCGGACTGGTGACCACGCAGCATGAGCGCATCTGACGGTGCTCGGCCCCGGGTCCCGACCGGGATCGACGGCCTCGATGCGATGCTCCATGGAGGCATCCCCGCAGGCCACGTTGTTCTCGTCACCGGTCTCCCGGGCACCGGCAAGACGTGCTTCGGCCTCTCCTTCCTCGCGGCCGGCCTCGCCCGTGGCGAGCGAGGCGTGTACCTCTCGCTCGAGGAAGAAGTCGACATGCTCCTCGAAACCGCACGTCAGTTCGGGTGGCCGCTCGATGAAGCTAGGGCCGAACGTCGGCTCGAGATCCTCCGCCTCGATCCGCGCGAGACCCATCAGAGCTTGCACCGCATCCAGGGCGAGCTGGGCGCGGAACTGGCGAAGCTGAAGGCGACGCGCATCGTCGTCGACTCGGTCTCGCTGCTCGAGATGCTGTGCGACGGTGAAGCCGCACGGCGGGAGACTCTCTTCGCGCTGGCGGGCGCCTGCCGCGGCTCCGGGGCGACGACGATCCTGATCGCCGAGGCGGATCCTCAACACCCCGAGATCACCCGGGACGGGCTCTCGGAGTACGTGGCGGACGGCGTGATCCTTCTTGGGTACTCCCAAACGGCCGATGGGCATCGCGTGGGGCTATCGGCGCGCGTGATGAAGATGCGACGGACGGCTCACGTGCGCACCGCGCAACCCTACTCGATTGGACCCCAAGGCCTCGTGGTCGACGCGAACGCCGTCGACTTCGGCCGGCTTAGCTAGCTCCCCCCCCGACTCCGGGTCGGATTGCACGGACCGCCCTGCCGGCCACAACCCTGATTCGGCCCGCGTCGATCCTCCGGCGATGGCGCCCGTGCCCCCGTGGATCCTCTACGTGGACATGGACGCCTTCTACGTCAGTTGCGAACTCGCGGACCATCCCGAGCTGAGGGGACGGCCCGTGATCGTCGGCCAGGAGCCGACCGATCGGCCGACCCGCGCGGTCGTGCTCTCTGCCAGCTACGAAGCGCGGCCGTTCGGCGTGCACAGCGCGCAGCCGGTCCACGAGGCCGCCCGTCGCTGTCCGGATGCGGTCTGGATCCCGCCGGACTTTGAAAAGTACGAGCGTCGATCCCAAGAGGTGATGTCGTGGCTCGAGAAGCGATTCGGCTCCGTCCTTCCCCAGAGCATCGACGAGGCAATGGTGACGGTGGCCGCTCCGGACACGCGCGTCCTGGCCGAGGTCGCGCACGGCGCTCAGTCCGATCTCGCGCACGACCTCGGTCTTCCTTCGTCGTGGGGAGGGGCTCCTTCCGGCGTCGTCGCGAAGATCGCCAGCGACGTGGCGAAGCCGAACGGGGTTCGCATCGTCGACGGGTCCCAGATCGCGGAGTTCCTCGCGCCGATGTCGGTGCGGGCGATTCCGGGGATCGGACCTAAGAGCGCCGAGCGACTCGCCCGGCTCGGGATCGTTACGATCGCCGACCTGGGGGGACGTCGGCGGAGGGAGATCCGCGAGCTATTGGGAGCATGGGGCGCGGACCTGGTCGATCTCGCTCGCGGAACGATCCCCCCCTTTCGCGATGCACCGGTCTCAGGGCCGGTCTCGCGCTCCGTCGATCGGACCTTCCCCGTGGACGAAGGGGCGCTACCGGCGCTCGAAGCCTCGGTCCGCGAGCTTGCGCGCGACCTGCATCGGTCCGTAACGAAAGAAGGATTGAGGTTCGGAGCGGTGGGCATCGGCTTGCGGTGGAGCGATTTCCAGCGCACCCAAAGGGTCCGGGCGCTCCCGGGTTCCACCAGTTCCTTGGACGCGCTTGAGACGGCGGCGATCCGGTTGGTCCGGGAGCTCTATGGAGAGGAGCATCGGGGCCTCGGACGCGACGTACGAACCGTGACCGTGCGCGTCGAGCGTCTGGCGCGCGAGTCCGGACGACAGGCTCGACTCGACCGTTACGTCGAAGTCGGTCCGGACCCCCACGACGGGCCGGAGTAAAGAACCCCGAACCTGTCCGCGACACGTGCCGTTCGCGAAGGAGTCCGATCGCGCCGCCGAAACGCTCGGCCGGCCGGACCCCGGGTTGGGAGTTCCGCTCCCGGCGTACGAGGGCCGGTCGAACGCCAACATCGTGCCGACATGGCTGCGCAATGGGGATGCGCTGAGCGCCGGAGTTCCGCTCGCACCGGCCCTTGCCCCCGAGCTCGACCCCTGGAACGGACGGCGCCCCGAAGGGACCACGATCGTTTTTCTGATCGATGGGCTCGGATGGCATTCGTTCCGCCGTGCGGCCGAAAAGTCGTCCGAGCTGCGGGTCCGCGCTTGGGAGGAACACGCCCACCCGATCACGACGGTCTTTCCAACGACCACGGTTGCCGGGCTCGTCAGCCTATCGACGGGAGTCCCTCCCGGACGGCACGGAGCGGCCGGCTACCGGCTCTTTCTACCAGGGTTCGGCGTAGTCGTCGACCTGCTCAAGATGACCCCGCTGGGAGTCAATCGCCCCGAGAGCCTTACGGGGCCTGCGTGGCAGCCGTCGATGGTTTGCGCAGCGCCGACCGTGTTCCGGCGGGCGACGACGGGTTCCGTCGTGTCCCGCGAGGCGTTCGAAGGGACGGCGTTCACGCGTACCCTCTACGACGGAGCGGAGTTCGTTGGATATTCGACCGCTTCCGAATTCGTCCATCTTCTCGCGACCCTGCTGAACCGTTCGCAGCCTCCCTCCCTGATCTACGCGTACTGGGACGAGCTCGACACCGTGCACCACCGGCAGGGTCCGCTGGACGACCTGTATCAATTCGAGCTCGAGCGGCTGGCTCATGCGCTCGGGTACCTCGCCAAGACCGCCGGGTCCCGGGCCGCACGGACGACCGTTCTGGTGACCGGGGACCACGGCCAGGTACCGTCCTCACGGGAGCACCAGATCCATATCGAGGCGATCCCCGAGATCGTGCGGGAGCTCGCGCACCCCATGGGAGGGGACCGGCGAGGAGGATACTTCGCCGCCCTTCCCGGAAGGATCGACGAGCTCCGGGCGGCGCTTCGCGCCCATCTTCCCCCGGGATCGACCTTGCTCTCCATGTCCGACGCCATCGCGGCCGGCCTCTTCGGTCCGCCTCCGTGGCACCCCGAGCTCCGGACCCGGCTCGGCGACTATCTCGCGCTGGTGCCGGCTCCGTATGGGCTCGTGCACCAGTTACCGGGGTCGACGCCGGCAAAGCGGCACCTTGCGGGCTCGCACGGCGGTCTGGACGCGGCCGAACTCCTGGTACCCCTCGTCGCCGGACCGCTCTCGGATTTCCGGTGAGCCCTCGGCCGCCGACGACAAGCTCTTAGCCCCACCATCGGGTGGACGAGCGTGTCCGAGCTCCGAGAGCCCATCATCAGCCTGCTCGGCCACGTGGACCACGGCAAGACTACGCTGCTCGATCGGATTGCAGGCACCGTTCGCGCGGCCAAGGAAGCAGGCGGGATCACCCAGCATATCGGCGCAATCGAGGTGCCGGGAGCGACCATCCGCGCGGTCTGCGAGGGGATCCTGACCCAAGACCAGCTCCAGGTCCCCGGGCTCCTGTTCATCGATACCCCCGGGCACCGCTCGTTCGAGACGATGCGCCGTCGCGGCGGGGCGCTCGCGGACATCGTCGTCCTCGTGGTCGATGTCCGCGAAGGGCTGATGCCTCAGACCCGCGAGTCCCTCCAGATCCTGCGGCACGAGAAGACCCCGTTCGCCGTCGCGCTGACCAAGATCGACCTCGTCGCAGGCTGGCGGAGACCCGCCGGCCCGGCGCGCCTCGGCGAACAGCTCGCGGCGGCGAGCGCCGAGTTCACCAAGGCGCTCGATCTTCGACTCTACAGCGTGGCGGAGGAGCTCAACGCGATGGGATTCTCGGCCGAGCGCTACGACCGCGTGAGCGACTTCACCCGGAACGTCGGAATCGTCCCGGTCTCCGCCAAGTCCGGTGTGGGCGTACCGGAGTTGCTGGCCCTGCTCGTGGGCCTCTCCCAGCGATTTCTCCAGGCGGATCTGCGCGACGTCGCGGGGACCGGCGAAGGGACGATCCTGGAGCGCAGCGAGCAGCGCGGGATCGGGCCCGTGACGAGCGTGATCGTATACCGGGGAAAGATCGCGGTCGGCGACGAGATCCTAGTCACCGGGCGCGAGGAACCGTTCGCCACGCGCATCCGGGGGCTCTACCGGCCCGCTGCGCCGCGCACCGGCAAGGCCCCCAAGCACCCCCGCCTGGACGGGCTCGAGTCCGTGGTGGCCGCGGCCGGGGTCTACCTCGCCGCCCCCGGGATCGAGGAAGCGGTACCCGGCGGGATATTCAAAGTGGTCCGTTCCCCGGAGGAGACGGAGACGGTTCGTACGGAACTGACGCAAGAAAGCCACCCGGTCGCCGAGATCGCGGAGAGCGGGGTGGCGATCCACGCGGACACGCTCGGAGGGCTCGAAGCGCTCGCGTTCGAGTGCAAGCAGGCCCAGATCCCCGTCCACGAAGCGTCGGTCGGGGCCGTCGGACGCTCCACTGTCCTCAAGATTCAGAGCGTCCGCGACCCGTTGCACCGAGCGATTCTCGCCTTCAATGTTCCCATCCTGCCCGATGCGCTTCCGCCGGGAGAGTCGCCCGAGGTGGAGATCTTCCGGGACGACGTGATCTACCGGGTCGTCGAGGGGTACTCGCAATGGAAGGAGGCGCGAAAACGGCAGCTGGACGCCCGTCGTCGCCTCGAGCTCGTTCACCCCGCCAAGCTCGAGATTCTTCCCGGCTTCGTCTTTCGGAGCTCCAAGCCCGCGATCGTGGGGATCAAGGTCCTGGGCGGCACCCTGCGGGCCGGGGTGCGCTTGATGCGGGACGACGGGACCGAGGTCGGGGTCCTCAAGAGCCTACAGCAGGAGGGGACGTCGGTCCCTCAGGCGGCGGCCGGAACCGAGCTGGCCGCGTCGATCGAGGGCGCGGTGGTGGGTCGTAACGTCTCGGAAGGGGACCGGTTGCTCGTCGCGCTACCGGAGTCCGTGGCCCGTGCGCTGCGCAAACTCGAACTCGACGACGCCGAGAAGGCCATTCTCGATGAGATCATCCGTCTGCATCAGGCGGAGTCCCCCTTCTGGGGTCAGTGAACGCGGCTCGGAGTACCGGTGGATCGGCCGGTAGCTTAGGAGATTCCGGGAGGAGGTTCCGTGTCGTCCCATTCGTCGAGGTCGGACAGTTCCTCTTCCGTAACCTCGGTCTCTTCTCGGCGGAATATCCCGCTCGGAAGGAACAGCCCGAAGAACGTCGCGAGGCACCCGATCCCCAGGAGGAGGATCGAACCGAAGAACACGGAAGCGTAGCTGAAGGTATCGAGCGCCGGTACTCGCTCCTGGTAGGTCTCGAGCAGGATCGTCTCCACCGAGATCGCATAGGAGTGCGGGTTGCGTAGGGTGAGGTAGCAGGGGCAGGCGCCCGGGTGTCCCGCGCTCGAGTTCCACGTTCCGCTCGACGCTCCGCTCCATTGGGCCGAGGCGTTGCCCGTGCACTGACCGGTCGACCCGTTGTAGAAGGCGCAAGCCGACGCCACGTAGAAGCTCGCGTCGATCGAGCCATTGGACGACCAGATGACGAACAGCGAGGCACTCGGACTCAACGGGAAGATGATCGCCTGGTTGTTGGTGGACCCGTTCGGTTCGGCCGGCGCGTAGAGCTTCTGCGGGACGATCGTCGTGTGCAATGTAGTCGGGGGGTACAGGACGATGGTCAGAAAGACGGCCGCTCCGACCACGGCGATGACGATTCCTACGACCGCAAGGCCCGTTCGCACGCCTTCGAGAATCGGCTCGCGCGGAAATACGCTTCGTTCACCGAGCGAAGAGGCCCCTTCGTTCCCCGGCGCGATTTTTGGGTTGGACTCCGCATAAATACCCTGGCGGCTGTGGAGAGTTCGTGACGTCCGCCTCCACCGCGTCACCCGGCTCCGAAGAACCCCTCCCGGCCTGTCCGCTCTGTGGAAGCGTCCATCGGATTACGGACCCGATGCGCTCGGAGGTCCACTGCGCGGATTGCGGTCTGGTCTTTGAGGCCCAGCAGCTCGTTGCGACCGCCCCGATCATCCCGGTCGAGTCCGAGTCCGACGGTAGCGGTCGAGGGATTGGACCGTTCAGTCAAGCGACCAACGCGCGCGGGTCGCTGGGCACGACCCTGAACCTATCGCGCGACGGTCAAGGGCGCCGACTCGACTCGAAACGCCGTTACGAATTCCAGCACCTCAAGAGGGTCATGCAGCGCCAAACGAGCCGGGGACCCCGTACCGTGAGTTCCCGGACCCCCGCGCATGGCGAGATTGCGACCGCCTGCGAGCGCCTCGTGCTTCCCCCCCTCATCGGCACCGAGGCCGAGCGCATCTTCCGGGAGGCCCGGTGCCGCGGACTTTCGCGGGGGAGGTCGCTCGAGTCGTGCGTCGGCGCAGCGGTCTATGCCGCCTGCCGAGTCTATTCGGTGCCCCGGACCCTGACCGAGGTCGCCGACGCTGTCGGGGCCCCCCGCACGGATGTCGGCCGCGCGTTCAAGGTCCTCTCGCGAGCGCCGATTACCCGCATCCCTTCGATCGGCTTGAAGGGGTTTCTCGCACGCTACGCCGAAGAGCTCGCGCTGAGCCCCATGGTACGCTCCACGGTCGAGGCCATGCTCGAAGAGGCTCACAAGAGCCCGGAGCTTTCGGGCCTCAGCCCGCATGGCTTGGTGGCGGCGATGATCTGCGTCGCTTCCGACCAGCACGGCGAGAAGCGGTCCCGGGCCCAGATCGCGCGGGTCAGCGCGGTCACCGAAGTCACCCTGCGTTCCACGCGCCGCATCCTCGAGAGGGCGCTCTCGAACCCAACCACCCCGACCGGGCCGTAACCGGTCCCCGCGGTGACACGCCTTATCTCCCTCGGACCTTACTCGGCCTCGGGGAGCGCTCCGTCCCGAGCCGCCCTCGCGACGCCCCGGAGCGTCGCGACCCCGGGCCGACCGCGCCCCGACGAGGAGAACCTTGCCGGACCATCCCGCGGTCGCGGACCATCGGACCACCGTCATCTGGGACCCGCGCTTCCTCGACTACAATTTCGGGCCGGGCCATCCGTTCGTGATGGAGTACCGGGGGCTCGCCGCGCACCTTCTCCGGGAGATTGCCCCGATTTCCGGTGGCGTGCGCTGGCAGACGGAGGTCCCGGTAGCCGATCACGGGACCCTGATTCGGTTCCATCGAGAGGAGTACATCCAGCTCGTAGAGGGAGCGTCGAACCTCGAGCGACGGGTCTGGCTGGATTCCGGCGACACACCGGCGTTCCCGGGCTGCCATGATGCGGCCGCACGGATCGTCCAAGGATCGATCGCTGCCGTCCACGCGGCGACCGAGCACTCCGCCCCCGCGCTCCAGCTCGGAGGCGGTCTGCATCACGCCCATCGCGACCGAGCCAGCGGGTTCTGCATCTACAACGACGTGGCGCTCGCGGTCGACGAGGCCTGCCGGAAGGTTGGGAAGGTAGCCTACGTGGACATCGATGCCCATCACGGGGATGGGGTCATGTACGGGTTCTACGCGCGCGGGGACGTGCTCGACATCGACATTCACCAGGATGGAAGCTCCCTGTTCCCGGGCACCGGGGACGTGGACGAGACCGGCGTCGAGGATGGCGCGGGCCTCAAGGTCAATCTACCGCTCCCCGCAGGAGCCGGGGACCGGGCGCTCGTGAGCCTCTTCCACCGAGTGGTCCTCCCGATGCTGCGGGAGTACCGGCCCCCGCTCGTCATCCTCCAGCACGGGGTGGATGGGCACGCGGGTGACCCCCTCGCGCAGCTCCAGTACACTCGGGCCGGGTATGCGGAGATTCTCCGAGAACTGCTCTCGTACGCACGCTCGAACTGCGCGGGACGCCTCGTGGTTACGGGGGGTGGAGGGTACGATCCGGCGAACGTCGCCTTGACCTTGGCCCGCGTGGGCGAGGTCCTAGGCGGAAATCCGGACGGGCCGCCGCTCGGTGCCGCACTTCCGGCGGAGTGGCGCGACTCGTTCGCCGTCCGAGCGAAGTCCGAAGCTCCTCGGCACTGGTCGGACGAGACTCGGGCCACCTCGGAAACGTGGAGCCCGGCTGTGGAGCAGTCGCTGGTGGACCGTCTCGAGTCTTCGCTCGGCCGTCGTTTCCCGCGGGTCCGCTAAGGGATCGATCCGGGGCTATCGCGATCGAGGAGATCGGCGTCGCTCGCCCCGATCCCGCGATCGATCGCCTCGCGACCGAGGATGCGTCCGTACTCCCCGCCGAGATGGGCGCGCACGAGCGCGCGAGAGAGGACCGTGGCTCGGATGAACGCTAGTTCCGAATCGAGTCGCTCCTCGAGCGGCGTCGGCTCGCCATCTTCTGAGGCGACCGAGAGGATTCCGTCGATGAGTTGGTCGCGATGGAGCCAGTAGACCAGATAGCCGGCGAGCCGCCGAGCGGCGTCGTCGTCGAGGGTTGGGACCTCGGTCGGGACCGAAAAGACCCCAAGGGCCCGGGCGACACCGCCGCGCGGTGCGAGCTCGTCGAGCGACCAGCCCAGCGGGTGGGCGCCGATCGCAACCGGGCCGGGCCGTCCGTCGAAGAATATCGGCAGGAGTTCTCGCCCCTCCCTAGGGTCCGGGGGCTCCTCACCCGGAAGATTCTCCGCATCGGATCGATAGAGGCGGGGGGCCACCGCGGCCCGAAGGGATTCGCGATCCGTCCATAACCCACGCCGACGGAGCCGGGCCTCCCAGCGACGACGTGCGCGGGCCACGGACGAAGGGACGGCGGCGGCGGGGGTTCGGGCGGTTCGGCGACGGGCCGAGCGTAGCTCGGGATCGAGACCCGACGGCGACGAGGTCGGCACGACGCCCCGAGCCCAGTCGTCCAGAGGGTCCAACGAGAGCCCCGGACAGGAGAGCACCACCGACGGTTGCCAACCGTGCAGCCCGGCGTACGGCTCGACCGGGAAACTGGAGCAGACGAGCGGCCGGAGCGAATGGACGGAGCAGCGGTTCTCGGATAGCAGGCGGCAGGAACCCCCGTCCGGGAAGGATTCGACATGTAGGACGAGGCCGTCGTCGCGCCGCACCGGGATTTCACGTTCGGCTCGCAAACGGGCAAGCTCCTCCCCGTCCAGGCGCGGTTGGGTGTAGCAGCAGAGCCCGCACCCCGGTCGGCATGCGAACCGGAACCCTCTCAGGAGACGGTCGTCCCATTCGGAGTCACGCAACACGGTTCACCTTCACCGCGAAACGGCTCCGAGCCACCCCGCGAAGGATGCGCGGAAGATGCGCCATCCATTTACGCCATCGCCCGGCATGGGGGGTGGGCCCGGCGCCCCGGTCCACGCTTAGTACGGATCGGTCCCGGTCCGGATGGAGTCCCGTGGTCGACGCTGTGACGTTGGATCTTTGGTACACATTGTGGTACCAGCGCCCAAACGAGCGCGCGGATTTCCGGCGGCGCAAGCGGCGCGTTTGGAGCGATTGCCTGAGGGCCGCGGGCGCAAGCCCGGCCGAGGTCCGCACGAGTTCGAAGGCGCTGAGGCTCGAACGGCTGCGGCATGTGGTCGACGGCACGGCGTGGAGCCCGCGCTTGGCCGCGGCGTGGCTCGGGAAGCATGCCGGCATACGAGTGGACGTCGGGGCGCTGGAATTCGAACTCGACCGGGTCGTCGCACAGATCCCGGTGCATCGCACGCCCGGCTCGGAACAGTTCGTGGAACGGATGCGTCGAGAGGGTCGCCGTATCGGACTCGTCTCGAACATCCTAGAGGAGACGCCCCTGTCGATACGGAGCCGGCTCGCGGAGGATGGGATGATGGACTGGTTCGACGCGCTGGCGATTTCGAGTGAGGTGGGCTGGGCCAAGCCGGATCCCCGGATCTTCTGGGATTGTCTTCGCCGCCTTCGCGCGCCGCCGACGAGCTCCGTGCATGTGGGCGATCTACCCGTGGATATTCGAGGGGCGCGCGCGGCTCACATGAAGGCCGTGTGGTTTTGGGGGGCCGACCGGTGGAGCTCTCGTGCCGATCGCAGCACCCGGCGATTGGCGCGGCTCAACCTCCCGCGGATTCGCACTTGGACCGGAGTCGCGCATGCGCTAGCCGCGCGCCGGAGGGTGGACGGATGAGAAGCCCCCCGTCTCCCACCCCGACCTCCTACCGGTTCGACCCCAACGCCCCTCGACCCGGGTTCCTTCCGATCACCGAGTACGGGGTTATCGGCAACCTCGAAACCGTAGCGCTCGTCTCCCCCCTTGGTTCGGTCGATTGGATATGCTTGCCCCGCTTCTCCTCGCCGAGCGTACTCGGGCGAGTCCTCGACCCCTCGAAAGGGGGAATGCTCGAGGTCGTGCCGGAGAGATCGGGCCGCGCGAGCATCGAGTACATCACGGGTACCAACGTCCTTCGTACGCGCTTCGAGCTCTCCCGGCGGCGCGTCCTCACCCTCGTCGACTTCCTGCCGATCACGATGGACCAGCCCTCCTCTCCCTCGATGCTGATCCGCCTCGTCTCAGCGAGGGGCGGTCCCATCCGCGTGCGTACCCTGCTCGATGCGCGGCCCGGCTACGGGAGCGAACGGCTCACCTGGGAAACCACGGCCTCGGGCGCCATCGCGCAAGCGGACCTCGCTCATTGGACCTACCTGCACCCGTCTCCCCTGACCATCACCGACGGAGGGGTGGTCGGCGGGGGAATCGTCCGGCCCGGCGAGCCGTGGGCGATCGAACTGATCCGGGGGGACCGGCGCGCCGGGCTCCCAAGCTCTCGGGTCCTGCTCGAGCAGTCCATTCGGTTCTGGCAGACATGGGTCCGGCGGGGAGCTGCGCCGCTCGCGCACCTCCCCCGTGCCTGGCGACGCTGGGTGCTCCGCTCGGAGTTGACCCTCAAGCTCCTTTCCCAACGCCAAAGCGGCGCATTCGTGGCCGCCGCGACGACCTCGATCCCCGAATGGCCCACGGGGAGTCGGAACTGGGACTATCGCTACGCGTGGTTTCGGGATGCTGCGTTCTCCGCTCAGGCCCTCCTGCTGCTGGGGCACGTCGAGGAGGCCGAAGGGTTCCTGCGCTGGGTGATCGGAAGGCTCGGGGTCCCGGGGGGTCCGGAGGGCCCGCTGCGCCCTCTGTACGATGCCCACGGGGAAAGAATCGTTCCTGAGCGCTCGCTCCCCGGGTGGTCGGGCTACATGGACGCACGCCCGGTCCGGGTCGGGAACCGGGCCGAGACCCAGTTCCAGCTCGACATCTATGGAGAGATTCTTTCGGCCGCACTCCTGTACGCCCACCTGCACGAAGAGCACGTCGCGACCTACTGGCCGATGCTCCGGGGCCTCGCCGAGAGCGTGGAGCGTCGGTGGACCGAACCCGACCATGGGATCTGGGAGGCCCGGGGCCCCCCGCAGCACTACGTCCACTCGAAGGTGATGGCATGGGTCGCTCTCGACCGCGCGACGGAACTGGCCCAGCGCTTCGAGGGGCGGGCCGTCGCGGAACGTTTCGCGCGGACCGCGAACGAGATTCGATCAGTGGTCGAGCGGCGAGGGTGGAATGAGCGACGCCGGTCGTTCATGCAGGCCTTCGACTCGGACCAGCCCGACGCGAGCAACCTGCGAATTCCGCTCGTCCGGTTCCTCCCCTTCGACGACCCCCGGGTCGACGGCACGGTCCGTTACATCGACCGAACGCTAACGCGCGGCCCGTTCGTGATGCGGTTCCTTACCGACCGCGATCCGATGGGGCCCGAGGGGTCGTTCCTCGCCTGTTCGTTCTGGCGGATCGAGTGCCTCGCACGGATGGGCCGGTTGGAGTCGGCGATTTCCGACTGGAACGAGCTGCTGAGCGTGGCCGGCCCGCTGCGGCTCTTCAGCGAAGAGTACGACCCCGTGCGCCGTCTACCGCTGGGAAACTACCCCCAGGCGCTCACGCACATCGGCGTGCTCCGCAGCGCCTTCGCGCTCGCCTCGAACCTCGGCGCCGAACAGGCGCACCCGACCGTGCCGCACCTGCTCGAGTACGTCCGCCCGCCGCCGGACGTCCTGACGAGGGCGGCGGGGGAGTGGGGCACCTTCGCGAGGAAGAGCTAGTTTCCTACCACGGTTATAAACCGCCCGCGTCGTCCCGGGACCGATGACGGACGGTTGGCCAGAGCCGATGAAAGAAGGCACGGTTTCGGTCACGGGCTATCCGATGTACTATCGGATCTGCGGCCCTCGCGATGCCCGGGAAACGGTTCTCTGCATGCACGGAGGGCCGGGCGGGACGCATGACTACCTGCAGCCGATTGCCGACCTCTCTCGCGATGGCTACCGCGTCGTCTTCTACGATCAGCTCGGATGCGGCCGCTCCGCGCGCATTACGGACACCTCGCTGTTCACCCTCGAGCACAACGTGCTCGAGGTGGAAGAGCTCCGACGCACCCTCGATTTGGGCCGGATACACCTCTTCGGCTCGAGCTACGGAGGCACGCTGGCGCTTGCTTACACGCTCGCGCATCCCGAGGCGGTCCGTACGCTGACGACGGCGGGAGGGGTCGCCGACATCCCGTTCGCGACGGAGGAGATGCGGCGATGGATTTCCGAGCTTCCCCCGCCCGTCCAAGCCGTCCTGCATCGGGGCCAGGAGACCGGCCAGTTCGATACGCCGGAATACGAAGCCGCGATGATGGAGTTCTACCGGCGCCATGTCTGCCGCCTTTGGCCGTGGCCCCCGCCGGTGACCTACACGCTCGACAACCTCAGCCGGCCCGTGTACCTCTACATGAACGGACCGAACGAGTTCACGATCGTCGGCACGATCAAGGACCTCCGATTCGTCGACCGTCTCGGAGCCATCCGGGCACCCACGCTGGTGACTGGGGGCCGGTACGATGAGGTGAGCCCCCGAGTGGCGGAGCAGATCGCCCGAGCCATCCCGGGCGCCGAGCTCGAGATCTTCGCCCAAAGCTCTCACATGCCGTTCTGGGAGGAGCGGACGATGTACCTGAGCCGGTTCCGCCGATTTCTGGCCGCCCATCGCGAGACCGATCCGGCGGTGGGCAACCCGGCTCGGCCCCCGGGGCCTAGTACGAACCACCGTCCGATATAGGGCTCCCACCTCCGAAAGGTCGCCGCGGGGCCGGGCAAACCCGGCCCGACCGGCTCCCGGAAGAGAGGAAGCGCTGGATCGATGTGGGCAGGGCTGCTTGCGGTCACTCCCGCCACATCCTGGGCAGCGTTGATCGCCGCCGGGATGGTCGCACTGAACCTCTACGTCCTTTGGCGACTCCTGCTCGGGCCCAAGCGCCCGTCCATTTCCACCGCCGTGCTCGGGATTGGGATCCTGCTCAGCCAGCTCATCTTCTGGATGGGGACCGCGTACTACGTCGAAGTCCCCACGGTCGCGGGATTCACGGTCTTCGGCCTCGCGGCACAGTTCATGATGGTGCCGTTCGGGCTGTGGCTTCTCTCGCTCGTGTTCGAGCAATCCGAGCACCCGATTGCGGCGGGAGAGGCGTGGACCTGGACGTTGGCCCTTCTCGTCGTGGGGAACGAGGTGTTCATGAGTTGGGCGTTTGCCGCGCTCGTGCCCGGCATGCTGCCGACCGCGATCGATTCGTTCGCGGCGGTGGGCCACGCGCTGCTCGTCTCGCTGAGCTCGGTCTGGTACTACTGGCCGATGGGCGTTACGATGGCCGTCCTGATCCGGGGATGCCGTTTCGACGACGACGAGGACCGCCGGGCGCTCTATGCCCTGACCGCGACCACCTTCGTCGCGCCGTGGGCCATTGACGTCCCCATCGTCGGAGCCATCGCGATGGCGGCGATCATGAGCGGAGGGATCTACATCCTTTGGCGAGGGACCCAGTTCACCCGGGTATCGCGTTCCTCGCTGGTCCTTCGCGGGGAGGTCGGTGCCGCCTTCCTCGCGATGGGGCTCAGCTGGGTCGGCTCCTTCCTTTTCCTTCCGGGGGCCGGATTCGCTCCGTTCGCCGGTGTGATGGTGATCGCGATGTCCCTGGAGACGGTCTACCTCATTGGCCGCCTGGCGCGCTTTGGCTACGGCCGCGCATCGACGTCGACGGCCAGCGAACCGGCGAGTTCCCCGATGGCGGCCCCCAGCCCGGCCGCCCCTCGGCCCGACGCCGGTTCCCTTGCATCTGGGACCGGGAACGTTCCGCATACCGGGGAGGCGGCCTCGGGAACCTACTACGAGGTGTAGAAGTTAGCACGGCGCTCCAATAAAGGGGCGACCGGATGGTTCGGCAATGACGTCCAAGGGCGGACCCGTGGCCCGGTCCGTGTTCACCTTCCGGGCTACCCGTCAGGTGCTGGCGCGGCGCTGGGCGATCCCGCTCTTCCTGCTGATCGCCGCGGTCTTCGCGTTCGCGGCGATGATCATGGGAGGGATGCTCGTGTTTGCCCGTACCGGCTACACGCACCTCACCGTGATCGTCCTCACCACCGCCAGCGGCGGAGCCGCGTGGTGGAATTATCCCGGGGTGATCGTGGGGTTCCCGAACGGAGGGCTGTTCCTCCCCTTCTTCGGCACCTTGACGATGCTCATCGTTTCGATCGGGGTCGGTGCGGGAATGTCGGTCGCCGTCGTCCTGTGGACCCGCCTGATCCGCCTGAGACGCCTCGCGGCGTCGGGGAACGTGGCGATCGGTTCGATGGCCGGCCTCACCCCGGCGTTCCTCTCCCTCGCCACGATCGGTGCCTGCTGCACGATCACGACCAGCACCGCGGCGGGGCTAGGGGTAGTGGCTCAGACGAGCGGCACTACGGCCTACACGCTGCTCGCGAACAATTGGTTCCTCGGCGTGTTCGAGATCGTGGTCCTTACGATCGCCCTGCTCGCGCACGAGGCCCTACTAGAGACGTATGGGCCGCTCCTCGGGCTCACGACGTCCCCGAACGGCCGGATCGTCCGCCTCCCCGACGACCTGCCGACCCCCGCCCCTCTCTCGGGCGCCACGATCGTCCGCGCGGTCGTGCGCGTGGTCCTCCTGCTCGGCGGGGTCCTGTGGGCCCTGGCGGGCGTCGGCCTGGCCGCGACCTACAACTATCCGTTCTCCTCCGCGTCGTTCTGGTTCGCCGTGCTCGTTCAGCACGAGTTCATCGCGGCGATCGCGGTCTTCATTGCCATTCTGCCCGACGCTGGGTCCCAGGGGCTGAGGCGCGCGAGCCGGTCGATTTCGGGGTGGGGACTTAGGGCGGCCCTCTTCGTCGCGGGTGCCTCGGTAATTGCATGGCTCCCTCCGGTCGGGCTCGGAACCGGTGCCGAGGGCTTGTTCAATGAGTTTTTCGGCATGGCCGGCCTTCCCGCGAGCTGGGGGGCGATCGCTCCCCCGTACGGGATGGGGGTCGCCCTAGTGGTCCGGTTCGTGTTCCAGTTCGGGCTGATGGGTTCGTTCGCCCTCTTACTCGCGCTGGCGCCCACAAAAGCGCTCGCGTGGGTATCCACCGACCGTCGGCCGGTCGCGGAGCGGAGCGGGATCGCGCCCACGGCGGGTCACCCGGCCGGAGAGTGAGCCTTCGCGGGGTCTAAACCGCGGGTTGGGAAGGGTTCGATCGTGGTCTACGAAGAGGTCCTGATCCCGCTTGCCATCGGGATGGTCGTTGCGACCGCCTTCCTGGTCCGCATGTGTGCGCAGGCTCGCACGACGCCCCGGGCGGCCGGCGCAGTGTTCCTGGTCGTGATGATGGGTGCGATGCTGCTCGGTGCCCTCGTCTATTTCGTCCATCCCGGGGCGTCGGCGCTCATCGAGGCGCTTTGGGTCACAAGCATTGTGATGTCGCTCGGGGTCGTTCCCGTCTTCATCACCTTTGTTCGGGACGCTCAACGGCAGGCCGACTCGCCCGAGGAGTACGCGGCACGGCCCTTCCGGCCCACGCTCGGTTTCGCACTCCTCGTCATCGCTCTCATCCTGGCGACCGAATTTCTGATGGGGATGGTGTTCGATATCGCTTCCGGCACATCGCTCGCGATGCTCGACGCGGGACCGTACGGGGCGGTCAGCCTCATCGCGAACGTCGTTCAGTCTCCGTGGTTCATTTTCACGATGGCCGGTGAAATGGCGCTGACCGGCGCTCTCCTACGGCACGAGTTGCCGCGGCCGCTGTTGGCCCTGCTAGGAGTGCAGACGGCGATCATGGTCCTCACCCCCACGGCGCTGAGCGACGCGGCCTGGCGGGCCCTCGCGATCTACGGCGCTTCGGTCCTGATGATCGGGATCTTCGTTCTCGGTATGGAATACGTTTACCGGAACCGGGAGATTCCCGCGTCCATCGCCGGATACCTCCTCCGGCTCTTCGCGGTTTACGGCCTGATGATGGTCGGCCTGTTCCTATGGCTCGGTTACGGTCTCTCCGAGGTCTACGTCCTGAGCATCCTTGTAGAGATGGTTCTCTACTTCGGCCTGATCCTCCGATCGCACGCTCTGGCGAGCGACGACCGGGTCTCCTGGCAGCTGCACCCGAACTGGGCTTTCGCGCTCCTCGCCACGATCTTCGTTGCCGAGATCTTCATGGGGGCCCTCCTTGACCAACAGATCGGCCTCCAGTACTACGGCACGAACTGGTTTGCGAGCCTCGGCATGCTCGGTCTGGTCGGGTCCCCCGCCTCCATCGCCTATGCTGCGTTCTACAACGGATTCTTCTTCCTCGCCGCCGTGACGGCGTCGACCTGGTTCCTCTTGATGATGGGGGTCGAGATGGGCGCCCTAGTTGTCTTCAAGCTCCAGGAAACTCGCAGCCGCGAGACGCGAGTGCGCCTCGGGCTGATGATCGGGAGCTACGCCGCCTTCATCGTGTTCTTCCCCAGCATCTACTACTCGCTCGTCTTCCCCGGAGCGCCGGCGCGGGACGCGATGCCCCTGCTCGGCTGGAGCATGGGAATCGGCACCGAGGCGCTCGCCCCCGCGGTCTTCGGAGTGGTCATCGCGACGTACCTCCTCACCGCCGTGCTCTCGATGGCGTTCGGCCGACGCTGGTTGTGCTCGGTGTTCTGCAGCGCGCCTCTGATGTTCCAAGGGACTACGATCGACGCGATGAAGTCGTTCAACCGCTCGAGCGGCCTCGCTCACCGATTCCTGGGGAGCCGGTTCTCTACGGCGTATTCGTTCACGATGGGAGCGACGATGGCCGCGCTCGCCGGGACGTCGGTGCTCTCCTATCTGGACGCTACCGGTCGGCTGAGCGTCCGCGTGTTGGGTCTCGATCCAACCGTGTTCTTCTTCACGCTCTCCTTCGGCGTGCTCTGGTACGTGATGTTCGTCACGATCCCATACGCGGGTACCTACAACTGCGTCACGATGGGTTGGTGTTACACCGGCGTCATCGCCCAGGCATTCCAGAGGATCGGCGCGTTCAAGCTGAAGGTCTACGACCGGCAGGTGTGCCGGTCGTGCACGACGCTCGATTGCGCGAAAGCATGCCCGGTCGGCCTCGTCGACATGCCCGGTCACTTCCGCACGAAGGGCGAGTTCCGAAGTACCAAGTGCTGCGGCGTCGGCGACTGCGTGGAGACCTGCCCCTACGGGAACCTCTACATTCACGACATTCGCCACGTCCTCGGGCGCGCCTTCGGCGTCGAGGTCGCGCGAAAGCGCCCATCTCGCCTCCCCATGGTGCACGGGATCCCGGTGGCCACGCACGGAACTCCTCCGCACCCCGCTGGCCCACCCGCCCAGGCCGAGGTACAACCGTAGCCGGGCGCCGGTCCTACCCGGTCTCGGGGGACGGGGCGGCCGCCTCGAACGGAACGGATTCCCTCGGGCCCCGGGATACGGTGAGTCGTATCAGGACGAGCGAGGCCACGAGCAGTCCCGCGGAGATCAGGAACGCGAGGCTCTGTCCGGACAGGTACGCGCTCGCAACGGAGGCGGGGAGATGGCCCTTGAACGTGCCCAGGAACAGCTCGTAGGCGATCGCTGCCGGGACCGCGGCCGTCACCGCGATAAGGCTCACCGCAAAACTCAGCACCGCGCCGGTGTTCCGCAGCGTGTTCAGGACCCCCGAAGCGATGCCGTACCGGCCCCGCGGTGCATCGGACATGACCATGCTCGTGTTCGCGGGGAAGAACATCCCACCCCCGATCCCGAAGACCGCCTCGATCACCCCGAGGACGTAGATGGGGGTGGTCGTGGCGAGTTGGCTGAACGCCACGAGCGCGACGATCTGTAGGGCCAACCCTATCGTGGCGACGCGTCGGGCGCCGAACCGATCGGTCAGCCGCCCGCCGAACGGACCGACGAGCGCCACGGCCGCGGCGTACGGGATGATCAAGTACGATGCCGTGAGGACCGAGAGGCCGTAGATCCCTTCGAGGTAGAACACCAACAAGAAGTTCACGCTGAAGATCGCGATCGACTGCAACATCGCCCCGACGATCCCGAAGGTAAACGTTCTCATCCGAAAGAACCCGAAGTCGACGATCGGCTGCTGGCTCACGCGGGTCTCCCAGAACACGAACGCCGCGAAGAGCGGAAGGACCAGGACGAACGCGACGAGCGTCGAAGCGTTCGTCCAGCCGTAGAGAAGTCCCCAGGTAACGCCAATGAGCAGCGAGGTCACCGCGCCGGTGAAGAGGGCCGCGGCGGGAAGATCAAACGACTCCCCTTGGGCGGTCGGGCTCTTCGACTCGCGGAGCACCCGGTAGGCCCAGACGGTGCCGATGATGCCGATCGGGACGTTGATCCAGAAGATCACCCTCCACGTCGTGAACGCCACGATCAGACCGCCCAGAATGATTCCGATGACGGAACCGACGCCCCAGATGATCGCGGTGGAGCCGAATGCGATCCCG
Source organism: Thermoplasmata archaeon (assembly GCA_021844945.1). Lineage (GTDB taxonomy): Archaea > Thermoplasmatota > Thermoplasmata > Lutacidiplasmatales > UBA184 > Lutacidiplasma. Next base: position 260,372 of record JAKBSJ010000001.1, read on the forward strand.
CGTTCGTTCGATGGGAACGCTTCCGCGAGGATTGCGAGGGAGTTGGCGGTCAGCATTGCCGCACCGACGCCCTGAATCACGCGGAATGCGATCAGAAAGTTCGCGTCGGGAGAGAAACCGCAAAGAGCGGAGCCGACCGTGAAAGCGACGAACCCGAGGTTGTACATCCGTTTGCGGCCGTAGATGTCCGATATCCGGCCCAGGCTGAGGACAAGGGCGGTCATCGCGAGCAGGTAGGCGATGATGACCCAGATGATCGCGATGTAGCTCGCGCTCAAGTCGCGCGCGATCGGGAGGAGCGCAAGAAGGACGATGGTCCCGTCGATCCCTGCCATCATGGAGCCGATGGAGGTGACGCTGAACGCCTTCCACTTGTACTCCATCACGCGCTCCGTTTCGATGGTCTACCCTTCGTTCGATTCCCCGGCCGTCGGACTCTCTCACTCACCCCGTACCGGGGGGACCCGGTCGCCTATCCGGAGGACTAGACGAAGAGACTCCGCCCGGTCCGGGTCCTCCCGCACGGACGGGGCGCAGGGCCTACGGGATGATCTCTACCTTCGCCGCCGGAGCCTTGAAACCTGCCGTGCGATGCGAACCGTCGCAGTTGGGCTTATGTTGGCTGTGACCGCAGCGGCATAGCGCCGCTACGACCTTTCCGTCCACAAAGACCAGGTTCGGGCCGTTCTCGCTCGACTGTACCTCGACGTGGCTCATGTCCGGAGACCGACATCGGCAAAGATAAAGGAGCGCTGACCCCCAGGGAACCGACCTACGCAAAGCGGGTCCAGGGCCTACGGACCTTCGTGCAAGGATCGGGAGAGGCTCCGGTCCGCGACCTACGGCCGCACATTGCCCCGCCTCCCCACGGGAACGCGAGCCGATTCCCGCTTCACGTCGCCGGGCGCGCGGTGGGTCCAGACCCCTAAAGCGCCTACCGACATTATCTATCTGCGATGCTCCCACTGCTCGCGCCGTCAACGTTCGGCGATACGTGGGTCACATGAGCCGCCATCGGACGTTCCGCGTCGGGCTCGTTCAAATGTCTTCGGGCCCCGACCCGGACGAGAACCTGGAGCGCGCGGTCGCCCATGTCCGCACTGCCCGAGAGCTCGGAGCCGATGTCGTAGCCCTACCAGAACTCTTCCGGTCGCAGTACTTCGCCCAGCGGGAAGACCACGCCATGTTCGACCTGGCGGAGCCGATCCCCGGGCCGACGGTGGATCGGATGGCGGCCCTCGCGAAGGAGCTGAAAGTAGCGATCCTAGTCCCCATCTTCGAACGACGGGCGGCGGGGGTGTATCACAATACGGTTGCCATCACCGACCGAGACGGCGGCATCGCAGGCACGTATCGGAAGATGCACATCCCGGACGATCCGCTCTACTTTGAGAAGTTCTATTTCGCCCCGGGCGACCTCGGATTCCGCAGCTTCCCGCTTCACGCCGGACGCGTCGGAGTGTTGATCTGCTGGGATCAGTGGTACCCGGAGGCGGCCCGACTTACCGCGCTCTCTGGCGCCGAGGTACTGATCTATCCGACGGCCATCGGCTGGCATCCCGGGGAGAAGGAAGACTTCGGCGAAGCGCAGTTCGATGCGTGGCGAACTATCCAGCGCGCGCATGCGATCGCGAACGGTGTCTACGTGGCGGTGCCGAACCGGGTGGGCCTCGAACACGGCGACGTACGGGGCGACCGCGTCGAGGGCCCCGGCATCGAGTTCTGGGGGGGATCGTTCGTGGCCGACCCGTTCGGACGTATCATCGCCGAAGCCCGGCGTGACCGAGAGGAGGTGCTCGTCGCCGAGATCGATCCCGCGATGATCGAGCGAACTCGCCAGCACTGGCCGTTCCTGCGCGATCGCCGACTCGACGCCTACTCTCCCTTGACGCAGCGCTACATCGACTCCTCGAGCCCGTCCGGATGAGCGGGCCCTCCGATCGGCGAACGCCGGCCGGCAACGGCTTCCGCATGCCCGCCGAGTGGGAGCCACATGCGGCGACGTGGATCGCCTGGCCCCACGAGGCAAGCGACTGGCCGGGAAAGTTTCCGGCGATCCGATGGGTCTATGCCGAAATCGTTCGGGTTCTGACGGCCAGCGAGCACGTCGAGATCGTCGTACCGGACGCGGTGTACGAACGTTCGGTCCTCCGTGTCCTCCGCAGTGTGGGAGTCGACCCCGGGCGGATCCGGTTCCATCGTTGGCCGACCGATCGCAGCTGGGTCCGAGACTCCGGCCCCACGTTCGTGCGCCGAACGCGAAGTAGCACGACCGACGGCGCAGTGGGACTGGTTCAGTGGAAGTTCAACGGATGGGCGAAGTACGACAACTTCCGGCTCGACCGCGCGCTGCCCTTGCGGATCGCGCGCGCCACGCACCTTCCGGTGTGGAAGGCACGAGCGTCGGATCGCTGGGTCGTGATGGAGGGGGGCGCGTTCGACGTCGACGGCCGGGGCCTCTTGATCACGACGGAGGAGTGCCTCCTTAGCGAAGTCCAGGCCCGCAACCCCGGGCTCGATCGCGCAGATCTGGAGAGGGTCTTTTGGAATTACCTCGGAGCCACGACGGTGATCTGGCTCCATCGGGGGATCAAGGGCGACGACACCCACGGACACGTGGACGACATTGCTCGATTCGTAGCTCCGAGAACGCTCGTGGCCGTTCAGCCCGGGGACGCCTCGCATCCGGACGGGAATGCGCTACGGGAGAACTTCGAGCGTTTGCAAGCGTTCCGGACTCCGAACGGGGATGCTCTGAAGGTGTACCCGCTGCCGGCGCCCGACCCCGTGGTCTTCCGAAACCAACACCTGCCGGCGAGCTATGCGAACTTCTACATCGCGAACCGATCCGTGCTCGTACCGACGTTCGACGACCCTCACGATCGCGAGGCGCTCGAGGTGCTGTCTCGGGTGTTCCCGGGGCGCGAAGTCGTCGGTATCCACGCTCGGGATCTAGTCTGGGGCCTGGGAACGGTCCACTGTCTCACCCAGCCGCAGCCGGCTCCGTGAATCCGCGCCTACAGCGCCGGGAGATGCTCGCATAAGCAGTAAACTCATACGACATCGAGAGTAACGGGTCCCGCCACCGCCATTTTCATGGTCGGCGGCACGAGTGAGGAGAGTTGACTACCGGCGGTTCGACTCCATCCACCCCCGCCCATGCCCCGATTCCCGGCCTGTTAGAGCGCTTCGAGGCGTTCGGCGGCTCCTTTAAGAAGTCGCTCACGAACCTGCGAACGCTCTACCGGTGGGCCCTCATCGGGATCACCGTCGGGGTCATCGCGGGGGTCGTCGCGATCGCGTTCTTCGTCGCGCTGCAAGAAGCGTCGGACCTCTTCCTCGGGACAAGCCTTGGAATCAATTTACCCGTCAATGGGGTCCCACCTCCCACGACCCCCTTCGATTGGACGACCAATCCGTCGACCTTCTGGATACTCCCCGGGATGATGGTCGCGGGCGGCCTGGGCGTCGGCGGTCTCATCACCTGGGTGGCGCCGGAAACGGAGGGCCACGGCACGGACCAAGCCATCCGGTCGTTCCACCGAGGGCGGGGGACCGTGCGCGCGCGAGTCCCGCCGGTGAAGTTCCTTGCCTCGGTCCTTACGCTCGGCACCGGAGGCAGTGGGGGTCGAGAGGGCCCCACCGCTCAGATCGGCTCCGGTATCGGCAGCATCGTCGGCGGACCGCTCGGGCTGTCCACGAAAGAGCGTCGCATTGCGATCATGGTGGGAGTCGGCGCGGGGATCGGTGCGATATTCAAGGCGCCTTTCGGCGCGGCCCTCCTCGCCAGCGAGATCCTCTACATCTCGGACTTCGAGCCCGACGTGATCATGCCGGCGATCCTCGCGTCGGTCATCTCCTACTCCATCTTCGGGATCTATGACGGCTTCGGCTCGGAGTTCGTGACGCCCGCCGGTCTCGGTTTCACTCCGGAGCAGCTTCCCGTCTATGCCCTTCTCGGGGGGATATGCGCCGGCTTCGGAGTCCTGTATGTCGTCTGGTTCTACGGATCGCGTAGATGGTTCGCGCGATCCCGGATCCCACGCTACGCGCGACCCGCGTTCGGCGTCGCAATCGTGGGGGTGATCTTCGCGGCCGCCTACTACCTTCTCCCGCAGGAGAACCACCTCCTCGCGATCGGTTCGATCGGCATCGGCTACGGGTTCGTTCAGTGGCTGGTCTTCCAGAACAGTTTCACACCGATATTGCTCGCGATGATCGTCGCGTTAATTATCCTCAAGATCGGCGCCACCTCGCTCACGGTGGGCTCCGGCGGAAGCGCCGGCTTATTCGGGGCGGGGGTGGTCACCGGAGCCCTGATCGGCTTCGCCGTGGCCGGCCTCATGACCGTCGCATTACCCGGCCTCGTGACCGGCGCGGACTTCGCGGCCTTCGCCGTGATTGGAATGATGGCGTTCTTCGGGAGCGTTTCCAAGGCACCGATCGCCGTGATCCTGATGGTGGTGGAGATGACCGGGTCCGAGGCGCTTCTCGTTCCCGCGATGGTCGCCATCTTCGTCGCGTACTTCCTCACCGGCCGCTATCACCTGTACCACGAGCAAGTTCCCAACCGCCTCGACTCGCCCAGTCACACGACCGAGTACTTCTCGGAGTACCTGAGGCACGTCCCGGTCTCGAACGTCGTAGCCAAGGACGTGGGCACGGTCAGTCTGGAGACCAACGTCGCGTCCGCCGCCGCGATGCTCCGGGATGCCCCGGTTCCCATCCTCGCGGTGATGCGAGGGATCGACCTGCTCGGGGAGGTCCGGATGGTCGACGTTCTAGAGATCCCCCCCTCGGAACAGAATCTGGTATCGGTTCGCGAGATTCTCCGGGAGAACCCTCCGCCGGTGCATCCCGACATGAGCGTGCTGGCGGCTCTCGGGGTCATGGACCAGGAGGAGACCGACGCCGTGCTGGTCTTCACTTCCGGTAAACCTCGAACGCTCAATGGGGTCCTGACCCGTGAGAGGATTGCGCAGTTCCAGAGCGGCTCCAGTCTTCAACGATAGCACTCGGAACCCGCGCGCGGGGAGGTCACGGTGAAATACCGCGCGCGTCCAAGAGGCCCGTGGTCGTCCGTGTGTGCCCGAGCTGCGGCGCTCCGCTGAAACCGGGGGGTGCGTTCTGCGCGTACTGTGGCGCGCGGGCTCCCGCGATCGCCGGCTCGGGTGAAGCTCCCGGCCCTGCACCGGCGCCGGCAATCTCGGCGCAACCTACGTTGCCGTCGGGGACCGCGCCACCCCACCACCCGCGACGCGCTATCCTGGCGGTCGTGATCGTGGTGATCCTTCTGGTCGCGGGTGCCGGCGCCTATCTCTACTACGAGAACCGTCGGAACGTCGATGTCGGGGTCTTCCTCAGTTCCTCCCCGAGCGATACCTGTGGGCTGCAGAATTACACCGAGGTCTGGGACGGCTTCAACAACACCCCCGGGGCCACCATCGACTGGGAGTTCGAATTCCTGAATGCCAACACGACCGGGCCGTGCACGCCAACGAACCTTACGACCAACACGACCGGGTTCAGCATATCCGATGTCACGTGGAACCAGACATCGGTCCCGGCGAGCCCGGCGCCGTTCGACTCGAACGATCCGGAGGATGGGATCGGAGAGGTCTCCTTCGCGCTCGCGACCCCTGGGTCGAGCTGGTCGGGGAACGTCTACCTGATCTTCAACTAGCGAGCGCCAGGTTCATCTCGGCAAGGCCCGTTCCCGTGAGGGATGGCGGACCTGCGGCGCACTCGACCCCGGGACCTCGGAGTTTCGCTCGGCACCCTCGACCCGGGCCCGCGGAACGCGATCACGGACGTCGAGGGGGTCCTGATCGGCCACGCAACGGTGATCCGGGGAGATTCGATCCGTACGGGCGTGACCGCTATCGTCCCGCGCCCGGGCAATGGGATCCGAGACCCGGTCCCGGGTGCCGTCCATTGTTTTAACGGGTTCGGGAAGCCGTTCGGGTTCACTCAGGTCGAGGAGCTCGGCGAGATCGAGACTCCGATCCTGCTGACGTCCACGCTGAACGTTCCCCGGGTCGCCGACGCTCTGATCGACTACATCCTCGACCAGCCCGGCAATGAATCCGTCGAGTCGATCAACCCGCTCGTGGCCGAAACGAACGATCGGTGGCTGAACGACGCCCGCGCTCGAGCGGTGGGCCGTGACGAGGTCTACTCCGCGCTCCAAAGCGCGCGCGATACGCCTCCGGACGAAGGAACGGTAGGCGGAGGTACCGGTACGGTCGCGTTCGGGTTCAAAGGAGGCATCGGCACGTCGTCCCGACGCCTGCCGCCATCGATGGGCGGACACACGATCGGTGTCCTCGTCCAGACGAACTACGGCGGCGTGCTCACGATCGCGGGAGCCCCGGTCGGAAGAGAACTGGGCCAAGAATTTCCCCGTCCCCGAACTCCGACGTCGCGCGGCTCGGTGGTGGTCGTCGTGGCGACGGATGCCCCGCTGGACGCGCGCAATCTGCGCCGGGTGGCGGCGCGGACCATGCTCGGGATCGCCCGCACGGGCGCCGCCGGCTCCAATGGAAGCGGAGACTACGCCATAGGGTTCTCGACTACCGGGGATCGGCGGTCCCTCCTTGCGAACGCCGACCTCGACCCGCTCTTCTGGGCGGCGATCGAGGCCACGGAAGAGGCGGTGTACAACTCGCTCTTCCGCGCGACCACGGTGCAAAGCCGGGATCGGACGATCGACGCGCTGCCGATCGATCGAACGATGGAGATCCTGCGTCGGCATCACCGGGTCGAGGCGTACTCACAAGGAACCCCTCGCCGATCGTAGCGCCCGTTCGCGACCCGCGCGTCCCGGCCTCTTTGGACACCAACCCGAAGACACGGGGGTGGGGCCACGATGCCGTATCCTCATTGACGGTGGCCGGAGCGCGGCGCGTTTCGAACTCGGGTACAGCTAGCCGGCGGGACGGCCCGGAAACTACTTCCGAGCAGCGGCATGACCTTCCCTCGTGGCAGCGAAGCGACCGACCCGACCCCGGCGCGTGCTCGTTCTCGACGTAGGAGGGACCCATGTCAAGGCGGCTTTTTCCGGCCGGGCGAGAGAGATCAAGATCGTCTCCGGTCCGACGATGACACCGCACGAGATGATCCGAAAGCTGGCGGGGCGTCTCCTCGGCCGGAGCTACGACGCTGTAGCGATCGGGTATCCGGGGCCGGTCCGTCATGGCCGCATCGTGGGGGAACCTCACAACCTCGGGCCCGGCTGGCTGGGCTTTGACTTCGAATCCGCGCTCCATCGACCCACCCGCATCATCAACGACGCCGCGATGCAGGCCCTCGGAAGCTACCGGGGAGGCCGCATGCTCTTCCTCGGTCTCGGCACGGGTCTCGGGACGGCGATGATCCTCGACGGTACGATTGCTCCCTTGGAGCTGGCGCACCTTCCCTACAAGAAGGGGAAGACGTACGAGGACTTTGTGGGCGACGCGGCCCTCAAGCGAATGGGTCGACGAAAGTGGCGAAAGGAAGTCTTCGAAGTAGCGGCGACCTTCTACGCGGCGCTCGAGCCCGACTACATCGTGATCGGTGGCGGGAACCAGCGACACCTCAAGGAACTCCCCCCACACGCCGAGCGCGGAGACAATCGTAGCGCGATCGCAGGAGGAGCGCGCCTATGGGCCGGCCCCACCCCTCCGACGGCCCCGGTCCCGGCGCCCCGGACCCATGCGCGACCGAGCCACGGGAAGCTCGGCGGCCGCTAACCGATCCATAAACCAGAGCTGGCGGCCGTACGGTTCGACGCAGCTCGCCGGGAACTGGGGGTCCCCGTGTGGTCCGCTTCGGAAGATCCGGGCCACGGCCCGGGCTTTGTCCTCCCCGGCGACGAGGAACCAGATCTCCCGCGCCGAGGAGAGGGCGGGGGGCGTCAGCGTGAGCCGAGGCACGAAGGGGGGCTGCCCGCTGCGTCGGACGGCCACGACCGCGCGTTGCCCCTCTCGCACCGCGGGTTGGCCGGGAAAGAGCGAGGCGGTGTGACCGTCCGGCCCGATCCCGAGGAGCACGAGATCGAACCGGGGGGGTGCGTTGGTCCCGCGCCGGGGCAGAGGACCGATCTGTCGGCCGTAGCGGCGGGCGGCCTCCGACGGCGGCCGAAACTCGCCCAACATCCGGTGGACGCGGTACCGCGGGATCCGCGTCTTCGACAGGAACGATGTCCAGGCCATCCCGAAATTGCTCTCGGGCCGGTCGGGGGGGACGCATCGTTCGTCCGCGAAGAAGATCTCGGTCTCCTTCCACGGGAGCCGTCGGCGGAACGGCCCGCGCAGCAGGGCGAAGAGCTCCCGGGGGGTGCGACCGCCCGAAATGACCCAGGAAAAGCGTCCCCGCTCCCGGACGGCCCTGGCAGCGAACGAAGCGAGCTCGCGCGCAAGGGCCTGGCTGGCGCGCGATAGGTCCGGAGAGATACGGGGCTCGCGCGCTACGCCGAGTAGTACCAACGTTGCCCCCAGTCCAGGGCGAGCTTCTGTGCCACTTCCGGTCCCCAGGTCCCTGCGGGATAGAAGGCCAGGGGCGGGGGCGATCGGAGCAGCGGGTCGTACAGGCGCCAGGATTCCTCGACCTCGTCGGCGCGCACGAAGAGGGTGGGGTCTCCGAGCATGACGTCGACGAGCAGGGTTTCGTAACCATCCGGCAGCTCCCCGAACGCGTCCGCGTACTGGAACCTCATGCGGTGGGTCTCAACGCGCATCTCGCGGCCCGGCACCTTGACTTCGAACGCGAGCTCGAATCCTTCGTCCGGCTGGATGAGGATCGAGATCCGGTCCGGGTTGGAGTGGTACTCCGAGGCCGTCTGGAAGAACGAGACCGGCGGGGCCTTGAACGTCAGGATCACCCGGGTCATCTTCGCCGGAAGCCGCTTGCCCGTGCGCAGGAAGAACGGCACGTCCTGCCACCTCCAGTTCGCGATCTTCAGCCGGAGCGCGACGAACGTCTCCGTGTCCGATCGCGGATCGATCCCGGGCTCCTCGCGGTAGCTCACGACGGGAGCGCCGTCGCTCGTACCCGCCACGTACTGGCCGCGTACGACGTCGCCCTCGGAGAGGCGGACGATGCTCTGGAGCACCTTCACCTTCTCGTTCCGTATCGAGTCCTCGTCGCGGGTGGCCGGTGGTTCCATCGCGATCAGCGTCAATAGTTGGGTCACGTGGTTTTGGACCATATCCCGCAGCGCACCGGAGGACTCGTAGTACTGGCCTCGACCTTCGACGCCGAGGGATTCGGCCACCGTGATGGTGACGTGGTCGATGTGGTCGCGGTTCCACAGGGACTCGATGAACATGTTCGCGAAGCGGAAGACCAGCAGGTTCTGGACGGTCTCCTTGCCCAAGTAGTGGTCGATGCGGAAGACCTGCTTCTCCTCGAAATAACGGTGGAGGAGGCGGTTGAGCTGCTGGGCGGAGGCGAGGTCCCGTCCGAAAGGTTTCTCGATCACGAGGCGGACCCATCCGGGAGCTTGGTGGAGACCGGATTCACCCAGGCCCGAGATCGTCGGGGCGAACGCCCCCAGCGGGAGCGCGAGATAGAAGATCCGGTTTCCCGTGAGCCCGTGGTCGCGCTCCACGCTCTCGATCCGTTGTTTGAGCGCCGCGAAGCTCGAGGACGAAGCGTCGGGCGTCGATTGGTAGAAGAGCGTCGAGTTGCAGAACGACGCGATGTCCTCCGGTGATCCGGCCTTCGTTTCCGCGAGCGCCTTTTCGGCCAGCGTCCGGAAGGCGGTGTCGTTCATGGGGCGACGCGCGACGCCAAGCACGAGGCTCCCGGCCGGGAGCCTTCCGCTCGCGCGCAGCCGATAGAGCACCGGCAGGAGCTTGCGCTGCATCAGGTCGCCGGTGCCGCCGAACACCACGAAAAGGTGGGGATCGGGAACTCCCGAAGGCATCCCTACGTCTCCCGCTTGACTTCGTGACCACCGAACTTGTTGCGCATCATCGCGAGGAGTCGCTCGGAGAACGGGTCCCCCTCCCGGGAGCGCAGCCGTTGCTGGAGCGCGAGCGTGATCACCGGCGCGGGGATGTTGAGGTCGAGCGCCTCGACCACGGTCCAGCGTCCCTCCCCGGAGTCCGCGACCCACGGCTCGATGCCCTTCAGCGTCGGGTTCTCCGCCAGCGCCTCTTCGGTGAGCTCCAGAAGCCAGGAGCGGATGACGCTCCCGTAGCGCCAGACCTCGGCAATCTGATGGAGGTCGAGGGCGAACTCGGTCTTCCCTTGCAACACCGCGAATCCCTCGGCGTAGGCCTGCATCATGCCGTACTCGATCCCGTTGTGGACCATCTTCACGAAGTGTCCCGACCCCACCGGTCCCATGTGCCCCCAGCCCCGCTGGGGTCCCGGCGCCAGTGTCTCCAGGACCGGACGGATCCGTTCGACGTCGGCGTCCGCTCCGCCCACCATCATGGAATACCCTTCCGTAAGGCCCCAGATCCCGCCGCTCGTGCCGACATCGACGTAGCGCAGGCCCCAGCCCGTCACCAACGTCGACCGGCGGAGCGTGTCGCGATAGTACGAGTTTCCCCCATCCACGATCAGGTCGCCCGGCGCGAGAAGAGTGTGGAGCTGGGCGATCGTTTGATCGACCGGGTCACCGGAGGGGATCATCAGCCACACGACGCGAGGCGGCTTCAGTTGGGCGACCAGGTTCGCGAGGGAATCCGCACCCTTGGCGCCCTGCCGAACGACCGCATCAACGACCTCCCTCTTCCGCGCGAATCCCACGACCGTGTGACCGCCTCGCACGAGCCGTACGGTCATGTTTCCGCCCATCTTCCCGAGACCTACCATTCCGATTTCCATCGCTTTCCTCCTTATCCAGACCGGACGCCCATGCGGGCGAGTTCCTCTCGCAACCGTCCCGTATCTTGGACTATCAGGGTGTGAAGGCCGAGGCGCGCCGCCGCTTCGATGTTCTCGCGGCGGTCGTCCAATAAGAGGCTCTCCTCGGGGGTTCTCTGGGTGACGTCGAGCGCGAGTCGGTAGGCCTCCGGCGCCGGCTTACGTCGGCCGGTGTAGCCGGAACTGAAGAAGCCATCGAAGAGGTCCCGGAGGCCAAAGGCGCGGATCCGGTAGTCGTTGAGCTCGCGAGACTCGTTGTTGAGCGTCGCCATGACGTACGACCGTTGCGCCCTCAGGGATCGCACGAGAGCGATTGCGTCCTGGTTCGCGGTCGATTGCGCGCGCATGAATTGCCGGAACTCCTCCCGCGAGAAGAGCCGCGGAACGTAGAAGACCGTCGCGTCGAGGTAGCCCTCCCAATCCATCCGGCCGGTCTCGAAATCCTCTTCGACGAGGGCGTGTCGCCGCTCGAACTCCGTGCCGTCGAGGCCGAAGAGCCTCGCGGCCGCAGCGCGGGCGTCCCGATCCCATGCGTTGGAGAGCAGCACTCCTCCGACGTCCCAGAGGAGCAGGGAAATCCTAGACATGCAGAGCTTCCTTGACGAGTCCTAGGCCCTTGCGAGCATCCGAACCGAGGTCGACGCGCAGCACGCGCCTTCCTTTCTGCCGAAGCGCGCGGTAGTCCCCGAGGGCTTGGGCGCGGATGAGCTGCCCGAAGGAGTAGTCGGTCCCGGGAACGGGCAGGTCGTGGACCGGAGCGTCGATCAACTGCAGGAACAGCCCGATGTTCGGCCCTCCCTTGTGGAGCTGACCGGTCGAGTGGAGGAAGCGCGGTCCGTATCCCACGGTCGTCGCCAAGTGGACCCGGTCCAGAAGGCCCTGGCGAAGCTGTGCGAGCGCGGCCGACGTATCCGGACGGGGGGCGAGGTAGGCTTGTATCGCAACGTAATCGCCGGGGCGCGCGGAGCGCATCCAGGCGTCGACCGCGGGCCCGAGCGCGGTCGCGTCGAGGGCGGAGACCGTGATCGTCCCGTCGGCGATCCCCGTGGCGGGGGATCCGGCCATCGCCTGGCGCGCGAGCTCTTTCGCGAGCTCGACGTCCGGTTGGTCGTACGGGTCGATCCCGAGGACCATTCCGGCGCTGGCGACCGCCATCTCCCACCGGAAGAACTCCTCCGCGATCTCCTCCCGGCTCGGAACTCGCACGCGCACCATCGGGAACCCGGAACTCTCGAGTCGGGCCGTATGTGCGGCCAGGGTGGCATCAGGATGGGGTCCCTCTTGGATCTCGACGAAGAGGCGGTCCGCTCCGTATCGATCGGGCGAAGCGAACGGCTCGTCGACCACGGGCACGATTCCCTTGCCGATCTTGCCGGTGCTCTCCGCGACCAGCTGCTCGAGCCATGCGGGGAATGCGGCGAATCCCGGCGACGCGTAGAAGGTGAGCTTGTCGTGCCCGCGGAGGGCAAGCTCGCCGAGCACGGCCCCCAACGAAAGACCAGGATTGTCCCGGACCGGGATCGACGGTGCGCAGGCTTCGGCCATCGTCCAGGCTCGATCGAGCACGGCCCGCACGTCGATCCCGATCAACGCGGCGGGAACGAGACCGAACATTGTGAGCGCGGAGTACCTCCCACCCACCGTGGGCAGGGCCCGGAACACCCGACGGAAGTTCTGTTGATCCGCGAGCTTCTCGAGCGGAGTCCCCGGGTCGGTTACCGCGACGAAGGACTGAGCCGCATCTCCCCCGGCGTTGCGAACTGCCTCGCGGAAGTAGCGGTGGAAGGAGAGCGGTTCCTGTGTCGTTCCGGACTTGCTCGAGACCAGAAACAGCGTACGGGTCAGATCGAGACGGCCGGCGAGAGCGGAAATGGCGTCCGGATGCGTGCTATCCAGCACGGAGAGCCGGGGGTAGCCGGGCCGCTCGCCAAAGATCCGTCCGAGCACGTCGGGCGCGAGGCTAGAACCGCCCATGCCGAGCACGACCACATCCCGGACGCCCTCCGCCCGTATCTCCTCGGAGAACTCGAGTAGCTGAGCGACCGCGTCCTGCATCGTTTCGGGGAGGTGCAGCCATCCCATCCGTTCGGCCACATCGCTCGGGGGAGCGGCCGGCCATAGAGTCGGGTCCTGCCGCCAGAACCGCTCGGCCACGCGAGCGCTCTGCCAAGCGTCGCACCGCGACGAGACCCGGTCCGTGTCAGGGCCGAGGCTCCATGCCGTCGGATCTACCGCGCCCGCGAGGAGCGCGGCCTTCTTCGTCGCAAGGGAGCCCAAGAGATGGGCGTAGGACTCTGTGAACGCCGTGACGCCCTCGACCTGAAGCCCTTCCGTGATGGCCCGGAGGTCGATGCCGACCTTCGCGGCCCGAGCCAGCGCCTCGCGTGCAGCAGGAACCTCGGCGGTCAAGCTATCTCCCCGTACGACCCCGTGGTTCTCGAATGCGGTGAGCGTCGCGGGCGGAATCGTATCGATCGTATCGGGTCCTACGAGGGCCTCGACGTAGAGGGTGTCGCGGTACCGAGGGTCCTTCGTGCTGGTGCTCGCCCAAAGGACCCGCTGCGGGGCGGCCCCCCTCGACCTCAGCCGAGCGAAGGCATCGCCGTGGAAGAGCTCCTGGAACCGAGCGTAGATGATCCGGCAGTTCGCGAGCGCCACGGTCCCTCGGAGCGCGGCGGCGTCCGCGGTCTTCCGCGCGTCCAGTTCGCGGTCAACGGCGGTGTCGATCCGACTGACGAAGATCGACGCCACCGAGGCTACGCGCGACGGGTCCGAAGCCCGGTCCACGCCCCGCAGGTACGCCTGGGCTACGGCCTCGTAATGCTCTATCGAGAACATCAACGTCACATTCACGTTGATCCCCTCGGAGATGAGTTGCTCGATGGCCGGGATCCCCTCTTTCGTCGCCGGAACCTTGATCAGAAGGTTGGGCCGATGGACCTCCGCCCAAAGTCGGCGGGCCTCCGCAATCGTTCCCGCCGTGTCGTGCGCGAGTCCCGGAGCGACCTCGAGGCTGACGAAGCCGTCCCTTCCCCCCGTGCGGTCGTAGACCGGGCGGAGGATCTCCGCGGCCAGCGTGACGTCCTCTATCGCCAACCGCTCGTACAGCTCGGCGGGGGAAAGCTGGGGATCACGGTTCAATAGCTGTGTCAGCGCATGGTCGTAGTCGTGGCTCCCGGAGATCGCCTTATCGAATATCGTAGGATTGGCCGTCACACCGGTGATCCCGTCCTGCTCGATCATCCGCTTCAGGTCGCCGCTCGTGAGCAGACTACGTCGGATGTAGTCCAGCCAAGGCGACTGGCCGTGCGATAGGAGTTCACTGAGACGCGCCATGGTAACGCGATTCCTCCTCGGCGAGGGCCTTCCGCGCGCATTCGACCACGTGCTCCGCGGTGATTCCCAACTCGCGCTGGACGACAGGTCCGGGGGCCGATGCGCCGAACCGGTCCACCCCGACCGACTGGCCGCTCGACCCGACGTAACGGGACCACCCCAGGGTAACCCCTGCTTCCACGGAGATCTTTGGGATCCCGGGACGGAGCACGGATTCCCGGTAGGACAAGGGCTGTTCGTCAAAGACCCGCCAGCTGGGGAGGGACACGACGCGCGAGCGGGTTCCCGCCTCCGCAAGCTGGCGCTGTGCCTCCAACGCGATGGAGACCTCGGAGCCGGTGGCGATGAGGATCGCCTGGGGGTCACCGAGGGGAGGATCCGACAGAACATACCCGCCTCGGGGTACGCCATTCGCGATCGGATAGGTCGCGGGGTCGAGGACCGGGACCTTTTGGCGGGTCAGCACGAGCGCCGCCGGTTCCCGTCGCATCACTGCGAGACGCCATGCGGCCGCCGTCTCGTTGGCATCCGCCGGTCGATAGACCGTGAACCCGGGGATCGCGCGTAGACTCAGGAGGTGCTCTACGGGCTGATGCGTGGGACCGTCCTCGCCCATCGCGATGCTGTCGTGTGTGAAGACAAAGATCACGTGCGTCCTTTGAAGGGCCGCGAGCCGCAACGCCCCGCGCGCGTAATCGGAGAAGACGAGGAACGTGCCTCCGTAGGGGAGCAGCCCCCCGTGGAGGGCCATTCCGTTTAGAACGGCGACCATCGCGTGCTCTCGCACGCCGAAATGGAAGTTGCGGCCGCTCCGGTCCCCCGCCGCGTAATCGGGAGTACCGGGCAGAACGGTCTTCGTGGACGGGGACAGATCCGCGGCTCCGCCGACCAACGCCGTCAGCCGAGGGGAGAGCGCGGCAAGGACCTGTTGGGAAGCATCGCGGGTGGCGATCGGTCCGCCGGCCGGACGGAAGGTGGGAAACCCCGAATCCCAACCGGGGGGAAACTCGCCGGAAATCTGGGCATCGAAGGTCCTAGCGGCCACCGGGTCCTGCGTCCGGAACCTCGCTCGAAGGGATTCCCACTCGTTTTGCCACAAGCTCCCCCGCTCGAGCGCGTGACGGAAGTGCTCGCGGGCTTCGGAAGGGAACCAGAACGTAGGCTCCAAAGGCCATCCCAACTTCTCCTTGGTCGCTTTGAGATTGGCCGGCCCCAGAGGCTCTCCGTGCGCCTCTCGCGTGTCCTGTACGGGACTGCCGTAGCCGATGTGGGTCCGCACGCAGATGAGGGAGGGGTGCCGCGAGTCGGCCCGAGCCACCCGCAGCGCGGCGTCGATCGCGTCGAGGTCGTTACCGTCCTCCACCCGGAGTACCTGCCAATCGTACGCTTCGAAACGGCGCGGAACATCCTCGGTGAACGCCCAGCTCGTGGGACCCTCGAGGGAGATGTGGTTGTCGTCGTAGAGATAGATGAGCTTGCCAAGACCCAGGTGGCCCGCTAACGAAGCCGCCTCCGAGGCGATCCCTTCCATCAGGTCTCCATCGGACACGATACCGTAGGTATAGTGGTCGACCAGCGGCCATCCTTCGCGGTTGAGCGTCGACGCGAGGTGCCGCTCTGCGATCGCCATCCCGACTCCCATTGCGAAGCCCTGTCCGAGCGGCCCCGTCGTTGCTTCGACCCCCGGGACCACTCCGTACTCAGGATGCCCGGGAGTCCGACTCCCCCATTGACGGAACCGCTCGAGCTCTCCGAGCGGGAGGTCGTATCCCGTAGCATGGAGGAGGGCATAGAGCAATGCCGAGCCGTGGCCCGCCGACAGGATGAAGCGGTCGCGGTTCGGCCAGTGCGGATCGGCCGGATTGTGACGGAGGAACCGGTCCCAGAGGACGTAGGCCATCGGCGCAGCGCCCAACGGTAGCCCGGGATGACCGGACTTGGCCTTCTCGACCGAGTCGATCGCAAGGAATCGCAGCGTGTTGACGCAGGTACGGTCGAGCTCCGTCGTGGCCATAATCGCTCCAGTAGCACCGACCGGGGAAAAGGGTGGCGGGTTCGGATCCGTCCGACGTGGCTCTCGCTACCGCCGCTCTTCGCCGCGATCGTCGGCGGGGGCGCCCGGGTCTTCCCCGGTCTTCGATGGGGTGCCTGCGCACGGAACGGGCGAAGGATTAAGTCGCCGACTTGGCTCCCACGGACCGTGATTCCTCTACCTCACGGCGGGCGACTCATCAACCGTGAGAGCCCACCGTCCGAGCGGCAACGGCGCGAGTCGGAGTCCCGGGACCTCCTAAAGCTCTCCCCATTCATCGATGCGATCTACGATGCCGAGAAGATCGGGATCGGCGCCTACAGTCCGCTGGACGGTTTCCAGGGAAAGGAAGCCGTCGATGCGGTGGTGGAGCGGGGTCGCCTACCGGACGGTCTCCCCTGGACGATCCCGATCCTGCTCGCCCCTACTGGGAAGGAGAATCTCGGCGTCGTGGACTCGGTGCGGGCGGGGGACGAGGTGGGCCTCACGGACCAGTCGGGGCGCTTGTTCGCCATCGTCCGAGTGGAGGAGAAGTTCCGCTACGACCGGCACCGGCTCGCCGAGCAGGTGTACGGAACGACCGATCCTCAGCATCCGAATGTCGCGGACCTCCAAGCCCAGGGCGAAGTTGCCCTCGCGGGTCCCCTGGTGCTCCTGCGACGACTGGAGCTCCCCACGGGCACGTTGGAGAAGACTCCCGCGGAGGTTCGGGAGGAGTTCGCGCGACGAGGTTGGTCCAACGTCGCGGCCTACCAGACCCGCAACGTGCCGCATACCGCTCATGAGTATCTTCAGCGGTGCACGCTCGAGCGGGAAGAGATCGATGGGTTGTTCGTGCATCCGATCCTCGGCCGTCTCAAGCGAGGCGACTACCGGCCCGCGGTCATCGCCGAAGCCTACCAGGCGCTCATTCAGAACTATTACCCCGCCCATCGGGTCCTGCTCGCCGCTTTGAGCATCACGATGCGCTACGGCGGTCCCAAAGCAGCCCTCTTCCTCGCGATCATCCGGAAGAACTTCGGCTGCAGCCACTATATCGTAGGACGGGACCAAGCTGGCATCGGAAAGTACTACGACCCGTTCGCCTGCCAACGGATCTTCGATGAGTATCCGATCGACGTCGTACCGGTACGATACGAAGAGACGTTCTTTTGCAGGGATTGCGGTTGGATGGCGACGGCCCGGACCTGCGCGCACCCGGTGTCATCCCGCCTCGACACGAGCCAGACTCGAATCCGTACGGCGATCGCGAAGGGCGAGTCGCTCCCCAAGGAACTCCTGCGGCCGGAAGTCTATCGAGTCCTCGCACGAGGCGACGTGCTCATCACCGAATAACGCGGCGACGGTTCTTGGGCCGGCGGCCGTTGGTTCGGACCGATGCAAAGCAACCCGACCGCGCGCGCCGATCGGCGGACTTCGGCTCGATGACCTCCAAGCCCTCCCGGAGCGTAGGTAATATGGGCAAGGGCGCATACGCGAGCCAGAGAGATGGCGGACCGCCCTGCGGACCCTTCCCCCATTGACCCCGCGACGTTCGATCGCCAGATGAACGAGAAGGTGCTCAAGTTCGGCTCGCGCGGCGACGAGCGGTGCCCAAGGTGTGGCGAGGTCGGGTACCGCCGGGTCGCAGACTCCGAGATGGTCGCCCTCTACGCCTGCCGACGCTGCGGCTTCCAACGCGAAGAGCTCCACGAAGAACGCACGGACATCGAGCCGCCGTTCCGGGAGTACCGTGAGGGTCGGGGATTCCGAGCCACGGTCGAGGACGAGGCGCCGCCATCGGACGGAGTCGACCCCGCGTGACGGCCCGCGCGTCTCACGCTTTCCGGACCGGACTCTATCCGCGCGGAGTGGAACGAGCTACACGGCAACCGCTCGTACGGCGGGGGCGCCATCGCTTACCGGTCGAACCGATCGACCGGCTGGATGTCGCGATCCTCTCGGCGCTTCAGGCCGATGGCCGGGCGTCCTTGCGTCGAGTCGCGAAGTCCGTCGGAGCGAGCGTGACGACGGTCAGCACTCGGGTACGGGCGCTCGAGCGCACAGGGGTCCTCCAGGGGTTTGTCCCCCTCGTCAGCGTCCAGGGTCTTGCGGCGTTGGGCCGTTCTCCCGATTGCGTGGCCCTCCGCATCGTTCCCCGTCGCCTCTCGGAGAACGGGCGCGAAGCACTGGCCCACTCTATCGCCCGGGAACCAAGTGTGTGCTATTTGTTCCAGTTAGCGGGCTCGCACGAGCTCCTGGCGCTCGCCTCGACCGTCTCGGCAGCGGCAACGGACCGGCTCGTTCGCACGGTCACCGCACTCCCCGAAGTGGATCGGGTCGTCCCCATGTCGATCGCGCGGGTGCACAAGGAACGGCCCGGCCACCCGGTGGGGATGGCGACCGATCCGCGGCCGACCGCTCCTAGGTCCCCTACCCAGGGCCGACCCTACCGGCATTGACCGCCCAACCGACGCCGTGCAAATCCTTATCACGGCCTTCCCATTGGACAAACGTCCAGGTTTGGGCCGCATGACCATCGTCGCCCATCTTCCGCAACGTGCGCTCACCCTCACTGAGGAGGAGTCGGCGGCGCCGCCCGCGATGGAGCTGACCGGCCGCCGTCGTGCCTCGCCCGAGGAGCGCGCGCTCTCGGAGACGATCTTTGCGGAGTTCCATGCCGATCCGCGCTACCACGAGTTCGTCCTTGGCTGCCTCAACTGCGGGGAGTGTACGACCGGATGTCCAGCGGCCCGATTCTACGACTTCTCCCCCCGCGAGATGCTCCAGATCGCAGAGACCGGCGACGCGACGACCCTCTGGGACGCCCTCCAAGAGAAGATCTGGGCATGCTGCCAGTGTTACACCTGCAACATGCGCTGCCGCTTTGGCAACGACATCGCCGGGATCATCAGCGTCATGCGCGAGCTCTCGGTCTCCCACGGGGTTGCCTCGACGCGCAAGACCCTCGCGCCCTTTGGGCGATCGCTCACGCTGTTGATGACGGTCGGGACCCAGGTCTCGTCCGATATGATCCAGCCGGATTTCTTCCGGGACTGGGGGCCGTTCGCAACGGGCTCCGACCGGGCTTGGGGCGTCGGTGCCGACATCATGCGCCGTGCGATCCCCTCGGACGTCCTGCAGACGACCCGATCGTCCTGGGAGGTCTCGGTACAGACGTCACTCGAGCTGTTCCGAATCTACGAGGAGACCGGCGTCCTCGACATGCTCCGGGGCCTCGATCCCGACCTTACGGAGATGCTGATCGACATCATCGAGGAGCGACGCGAGGAGTTCGAAGAGGCCCGAGAACGGTTCCGGACAGAGCTCGAAGGCATGAGCGGCCCGGTGGCCACGTTCCGGGGATAGGGGACTGTCCATGTTGAGCGCGAACGAAATCCGCAAGGTCGTCCAAGAGAGGAACCAGCACCAGAAGGGCACCGGGAAGAAGGTGGTCGACGTCCGCGAGGAGATGGAGCGCCTGGAGGCCGCCGGCGAGATCGTCATCCACCGGATCCGTCCGGAGAATCGGCCCGTCGAGGTATCCACATTATTCGGATGGAAGAAACGGATCCCTACCGACCGACTCTGGCATCACAAGTCCTGCGGACAGTGCGGCAACATCCCTGGCTACCCATCCTCTCTGCTATGGCTGATGAACGAGACCGGCCGCACGTACCTCAACGAGCCGCACCAGACTTCCTGCACCGCGTGGAACTACCACGGGACGGCCACTTCGAACCCGGTCGCTCTGGCCGCCGTAGCCGCCCGAAACTTCCACCGCGCCTTCGAAACGGGTCACTTTCCTCTCATCCACTGCGGGACCAGCTACGGGGACTACAAGGAGATGCGTAAACTCCTCGTCGAGAACGCGACGGTTCGCGCGAAGGTCCGCGACGTCTTAGGGAAAATGGGCCGCGAGCTTGTGCTCCCGGAAGAGATCGTCCACTACTCTGAGTGGGTTCACGTCATGGCGCCCGAGATCTTGGCCCGTCAAAAGCACAGGGTCGAGGGAGTCGTGGCGACTGTACACGAACCCTGCCACTACTACAAGATGGTGCCCGAGGACGCCGTCTACGATGAGAGTATCTATGCCGGGCAGCGGCCGGCCGTCCCCTCGGGAATACTTATGGCGCTCGGGGCCAAGGTCGCCGATTACTCGACGTGGTATGACTGCTGCGGGTTTGGTTTCCGTCACATCCTGAGCGAGCGCGAGTTCAGCCGGTCGTTCGCGAACCTACGGAAGATCCGACCGATGGTCGAAGAGGCGCACGCGGATGTCGCGATCACGAGCGACACGGGTTGCGTGACCACGCTCGACAAGAGCCAATGGATCGGGAAGGCTCACGGGCTCCCGTACATGCTCCCCGTACTCTCCGACGTACAGTTCGCCGCGCTCACGATGGGAGCGCATCCGTACAAGATCGCCCAGGTCCACTGGCATGCGGCCTCGGCGGAGGCGTTGATGACGAAGATGGGTATCGATTGGAAGACGGCGAAGGCCGAGTTCCGGGAGTATCTTCAGGCGCTCAAGAACGGCCAGGCGCCCGAACTGCTCCACCCTGCCCACGGGGAGATCGAGACGTTCTTCGCGATCAACAAGGGCCAAGTCCTTCCGGACGAGGCTCCGGCTGCCCCCGCCGGCGCGGGGGGGCGTTCTCGGTGAATCCGATCCTCGTGCTCGGAGCCGGTCCGGCCGGCTTGAGCGCGGCGGCGGAGATCGCCGAGCTCGGTGCGCCGACGATCTTGGTCGAGCGGGAGGCCTACCTCGGAGGCAATCCGAAGCGCTGGCACTACTCGCTCCTTGCTCCGGACCTACGCCCGTCGGACGAGATTCTCGGGCCGTTGATCGCAAAGGTCGAGGGAAATCCGAGGGTCCAGCTCCATCGATCGACGACCGTTACGAAAGCGGAGCGCCTTCCGAAAGGGTTCCGCATCACGCTGAAAACCGGCGACGCGCTCGAGACCCAGGAGGTCAGCGCCGTGGTCCTCGCGACCGGCTTCGACCATTTCGATTCGCGACGCAAGTTCGAGTACGGATACGGTCGCTACCCGGACGTTCTGGATTTCAAGGAGCTCGAGGGGATGATCCATGACGACCGGGTGCTCCGTCCGTCCGACGGTAAACCGCCCCGACGAATTGCGTGGATCCTCTGCGTGGGGTCCCGGGATCTCCAAGTCGGGAACCCTTGGTGCTGCCGAATGGGGTGCGCGGTGAGCATCAAGCAGGCGGTCGAGATCCGGCAGAAGCATCCCGATATCGACGCCTACGTCTACTACATGGACATTCGGACCTACGGCCTGTGGGAAGACCTCTACTGGAAGTCGATGCAAGAGTACGGGGTCAAGTTCATCCGGGGACGCATTGGTCAGGTGACGCTCGCCGAGGGAGGCTCCCAACTGCTCGCGACCGGAGAGGATACGATCCTCCGCCGCCCGACCGAGGTTCCGTTCGATATGATCGTCCTCGCGAGCGGCATGGAGCCCGGCACCGGGACCCAAGAGGCGGCCGCCCTCTTCGGAGTCCCCGTCGGCCCCGAAGGATTCCTCACCCCGAATCTCTCGGACATGAACCCTGTCGACTCCGGGCTGCCCGGCGTGTTCCTCGCGGGCGCGGCGACCGGGCCGAAGGCGATCCCTGACTCCGTGACCGAGGGAATGGGCGCGGCCCTCCGCGCATACCAATATGCTCGCAACTGAAACCTCACGGACGAGTCGCCCTACTGGCGCGGATCCTAGCCGCGTCGCACAAGAATTCCGGGAACGCGTGCTGCCGTGTGGGGTGGGTGAAGTCAACCGCCTCGAGGCATCGGTCGAGGCGAAACTGACCGCCGTGCGCGAGCTCGAGCGCATTCCAGCGGACCGATTCCCCGCCGCGTTCCAATCCGTTCTCGGCGGGGTCGTTTCGACCCGCCCGTGGCGCGCAGACCTCGTCGCGCGGACCGACCCTGCGGCCGTGCGCACCATCCTACGCGACGCGCACGGAGGCCGGTTGGGTCCGTCGGACCTTCCGGCGGTAGCCCGGCGGTTCGACGGAGCGCCGGCGGACGTGGGGATCGACCTCGCGAGCGAGCTCCTCCACGCAGCCGCCCCCGACCGGATCGCGCTCCTCGCGCGTTGGGTATGGAACCCGGCGCGGCGGACCGGGATCCTCGCGGCGTTCGGGGGACCCGACCCCGAAAGCTACGCGGCGACCCAAGCCCGTCTCGGCGAGATTCGGCTCCAGCTCGGCGCGCTCGGCTTCCCCTCGCCAACGTTCGCCGGGGTCGACGTGCTGCTCGCCCTCAGTTACGCCGGTCGCCTGGGGGAGGCGACCGACCGAAGTTTCCAGGGAGGCGGCATCGAGCGTCTCCTTCCGGGTCCGTTCCCTCTCGCGACGATGCTCCTCGGCGTACGGAGGCGCCCCACCATTGCCGATCGTTGAAAAGTCACTCGTCACCGTCGATCGCTCCGAGCGGCTCGAAATCGAGGGGATCGACGTCTCCGGCGACTGGAACACGTTCCTGCGCTCGCGCGTCCAGACGGACCTCGACGTACGGATCGTCGACTGGATTCGAAGCCAGCCTCAGGGCGATACGATCTCGCGCTGCTGGCAATGCGGGACGTGCACGGCCGGCTGTTGCCTTCACACCGATTACGGGTTAAGCGAGTTCAATCCGCGCTACTTCATCTACCTCGCCCAGGTAGGTTACGAGGAGGAGCTGCGGAAGTACGCTACTACGATCTGGCGCTGCGTCTCGTGCAACAAGTGCGTCGAGCGCTGTCCGAAGGGCGTCAAAGTCGAAGAGGTCATCCACACGATCGGAAGCTATCTCGAATTCACTGGTGGCGCCCCTGAGAGCCCGGCCGACCGGTTCGACCGGGCCTACACGGAGAACCTGCTTCGCCGGGGGGTCCTCGACGAGGCGAGCCTGTTCCGGACCTACGAACGCATGGAAGGGAGGACGATGCCGGCGGGCGAGATGCTCAAAATGGGCTTCCAGCTGTTCCGGAGCGGCCGGCTCCGGACCGGTCCTCTCGCCCACCGGACCCGCGGATGGCGCCGGTTCGGGAACGTACTGCGTGAGAAGCTGAAGGAGGACGAACGCTGCCGGCGCGCATCGCTGAGCGCGGCGGGAGGAACGGGGGGCCACTCTCCGTGAGCGCCGGCATCTCGCGCGGGCCGACGGACAGCGTTCCGGCGTACTACCCCGGTTGTTCGCTCGACGGGCTCGGGAAGGCCTACGAGGTCACCGCGCAGCAGGTGCTCCATCGACTCGGCCTTTCGCTCGATCGGATCGTGGACTACAACTGTTGCGGCGCGACGGAGGTCAAGAACCTGAGCCAGGACGTCTCGGTCGCTCTCCCCGCACGCAACCTCGCGCTCGCCCGGTCGATGGGGCGCCACCAGGTCGTGGCGGCCTGCAACGGTTGCGTCTATTCGCTCGCGCGGGCCAACGATGCGGTCCGCGAGCCGGCGACCCGGGGCCGCATCAACGCGACCCTGGAGGAAGGAGGTGCTCCCACGTACGACGGCGAAGCGTCGGTCCAGCACGTGCTCGAATTCATCCACGCCCGGGCCGGACCCGAACGGGTACGGGCGGCCGTGCGACGACCCTTGACCGGCCTCACGGTGGCCCCGTACTACGGCTGTCTCTACACACGGCCGAAGCGCTACACCGGAGCCGGCACAACACCGGGCGCCGATGACCCGGAGCATCCGCACTTTCTGGATGAACTGCTCGAGGCGTGCGGAGCGAAGGTCCTCACCGACTTCTCGGCGAAGACGATCTGCTGCGGCGGCGGTCACGCGCTGAGCGACCTCGACGTTGCGGTCGCGTTTAGCGCGTCGATCCTCAACGAGGCTCGTCGCGCCGGTGCCGATCTGGTCGCCACCATCTGCCCGCTGGGCCAAATCAACATCGAGAACCACCTGGATCGGATCCGTGCCGCGTACGGCGAGGAGGTACTGCGTCCGGTGGTGTACTTCACCCAGCTCATGAGCCTCGCGTTCGGCGCGAGCGTGGCCGAGGCTCGGTTCCGGGACAATTTCTCACGACCCGACCTCTTCTTGCGCTCGCGGGGTTTTGCCTAGGTGGGGGACGATGGCGATTCTGAACGGCTGCGAATTCCCGGACGACCGTGCCTACTTCATTGAGCGAACTCAGATGACCTGGGTCAAGGTCGAGGGGGATCGCCTGATGGTCGGCCTCACCGACCCGGCTCAGACCCGGGCGGGCAAGATCCTCCACGTTCGCATTAAGGCGGCGGGCACTTCGCGGGAACGCGGCAAGCCGATCGCGACGGTCGAGAGCGGCAAGTGGGCCGGCCCGGTTATGGCGCCGGTGACGGGCACGGTGATCGCAGCGAACGCGGAGGTCGAGCAGGACCCCGGGCTCCTCAATACCGACCCCTACGGCCGAGGGTGGATCGTGGTGATGACCGCGTCCGATCCGAGCGAAGTTGGGTCGCTGTTGCGGGGAGAAGCGGCGCTCGCGCGCTTCAAAGAGATCCTGGAGAAGGACAGCATCCGTTGTATGCGGTGCCAAACCTGAGGCGTTTCGGAGGAAGCGAACGATGAGCGCGAACACTCCGGCGGACCCCGCCGGGAAGAAGATTCTGATGATCATGACGACCGGGCCGGAGGATCCCGACAAGACGTACGCCCCGTTCTACACCGCGGCGCTCATGGCTGCCATGGAGATCGATACAACGATGTACTTCTTGATGCACGCTCCCGAGCTCCTTCGCAAGGGAGGGGCCGAGTCCGTCCCTCTCAAGAAGGGCGGGAACCTGAAGATGTTCATCGATATGGCGCGCGAGAACGGCGTCAAGTTCCTGGCGTGCGCCGAGAGCTGCCGCGACCTCTGCGACATTCCGCCGACCGACCTCATCGAGGGCGTCAAGCTCGTCGGATCGGCGACGCTCGCCGACCTCGCGCTCGACGCCGACTCGGTCATCTCGTTTTAGCGATCCGAAACCGGGGGAACGGTGGGCGCGGCGTGGCGCTGGCTCGACCTCGGAGCGGTCGACGGCGCCACGATGATCAACGTGTTCGTCGCACTCGCCCGGCCCGTTGCCGCCGGCCGTTCGCCCCCTACGGCTCTCGTCCTCTACCC
The DNA here is from genome assembly GCA_021844945.1 of Thermoplasmata archaeon. GTDB lineage: Archaea > Thermoplasmatota > Thermoplasmata > Lutacidiplasmatales > UBA184 > Lutacidiplasma. The sequence continues at coordinate 285,677 of JAKBSJ010000001.1, forward strand.
GGAACGTCCGTTCGCGAACGTCGGCTACCATCAGGAGGCCGAGCGGGAGCTCGACCTCGCCTACTGCCGCGCCCAGGGGATCCCGGTCGTCCGTCGGGCCGTCGGCGGGGGCGCGATTCTCGACGGCCCGTGGGAGCTCGACTACATGCTCGTGCTCCCGCCCGGCGCTCCGGGCACCGACGCTGGCGTTGCCGCCTTCTACGACCGGCACCTCGCGCCCGTCGCGGCGGCGCTGCGTAGGCTCGGTGTCGCCGCGGAGCGAGCCGGCATCAACGACCTCTCCTCCCGCGGCCGGAAGCTGAGCGCGAACGGGGCCATGCAACTGCACGGCTCGTGGATTCTGGTGGGGGACCTCTTGCTCGACCTCGACGTCCTTGCGATGAGCCGGGTCCTACGGGTCCCGGACGAGAAGTTCCGCGGGAAGCTCGCGAGCGGGATGTCCGAGTGGCTCACGTCGATCCGCGCCGAGACCGGTCGCCTTCCCGAGCGGGAGCTCGTCGTTCGAACCCTGAGGGAGGAGTTCGCTCGATCGCTGGGAGTCTCGTGGGTACCCGGGGCGCTGAGCGCGGAGGAAGCGGCGTCCCTGGCCGAGCTCAAGATCTCACGAACCCAGGACGACTGGACGTACCGGAAGGATCGCTCCCACCCGGGCCTGTCGGGCGCCCCATACGAGGGACGGGCCCTCAAGATCGCGCACGACACCTTCCTCGCCCGGTGCGATCGCAAGGCCGGAAAGCTCGTTCGGATCACGCTCTTGCACGGCGGCGGCCGGGTGAAGGAGGTCGAGATCTCCGGCGACTTCTTCACCATGCCGTTTGACGCGCCGCTCGCGGACCTCGAACGGGGCCTCGCGGGCCAGATCCTCGATGAGCGTTCGCTCCAGGGATCTATCGCGGACTGGCTCCGCCAGCACCACGTCGAGCTGGTCGGTGCGACGGCCGCCGACCTCGCGGCTTCGATCGTGGCCGCCGCAGAGCTCGCGCCCACCACCGCTAGTCGAACCCCGTGATCGAGCGCACGGCCGCCGCGAGCTCCTCAAACTCGGAAGACTCGCGGGGAAGCGGCCGAGCGACCGCTTCGAGCGACGGGCCGAGCGTGTAGCCGGCGCCTACCTCGGCGCCGTTCACGATCGCGATGCGGCGCTCCCCCGACCCCGGCCCTGCAAGAACGAGGATCCCGTGCGGGCCGGCCACCCGCAGTCGCCGCTCCACAGAGCTCGCCGTTCGCGGTAGCGGGGGGAGCTCGCGCCATGTCGTCTCTTGGTGGCGGACCACCGTTTCCCGACGGAAGTGCGCCTCTTCGGCCTCGGACGGATCGGCGGAGCGCGTCCGAAAGAGGCCGGCCTCGCCGAACGCCTTCGTGACCGCGTCGGCGAACGCCGTCCATTCGGGGAGATGCCCGGTCTCGTCGACCCAGGAGGTGACCCATCGCGCGAGCTCGGCACGCACGATCGGACGGACTCCGGGGTGCGGGAGTCGTAATAGATCCGCCATGCTCTCCCGGTCCGCACGGCCCAGGATCCCTCCCACCAGGATGTGGGCGCCGTCCCAGTCGCCGCCCGCGTTGCCCGAGATCTTGCGCTCTCCTACGACCAGATCGCTCGGCGGACGCACCGTCAGAGTCAGCCCTTGCTCCGTGGCCGCCTCGGCGACGGGACGCAAGAAGCGAGCAAGGTCCCCGGGCCCTCCTGCCCCTTCGTCGCGGTACACGAGCTGGTAGAACCACTGGTCCGAGTCGAGCCAGGTCGTCCCCCCTCCCTCGACCCGTCGGATCACCGGGATCCGGCGACGGGCAACGAACTGCGGATCGACCTCCTCGGCGAAGGACTGATGGAACCCCAGGGAGACGTACGGGGAATCCGGCCGGGCGAACAGCAGGGTGTTGGGCACCTCGCCGGCGCCGACGAACGGAGCAACGCTCTCGACGAACGTCTGGGCTCTCAGCGGGGAGCAACGACCGAGGTCGATCCTCCGCCAGACGGGAAGCTCGGGACGGAAGGGCGACGGTCCGTCCGTGACCTGCCCGCTCACCCGGTGCCCTCGGTCCACGCTTCGAGCAGTCCCGATGCGCGCGGTCGCATTCGGTAGAGCCAGCCCGTGCCGTAGGGGTCGCGGTTGATGGTCCCCGGATCGGCCTCCACCACCGGGTTGGTCTCCACGACCGTTCCGTCGACCGGGAGCGCCAAGTGACCGACCCACTTCTCCGATTCAATCGAGGCGACGGTCTCGTCGCGCAGGTACGTGCGGCCGGGCTCGGGTCCCCGGTACTGAGCGAGACGTCCCGCTCGTCGTTGGGCCTCATCGGTGAGCCCGATGACGTACGTTCCGTCCGGTTCGCGCCGGTACCAAAGGTCCGGGCCGATGCGGCACGCAGGACGCGGATCGCCCAATGCCGGAAATGAGGCGGGGGCCATCACCCTAGCGCGGCGGAGCGGAGCCCCACGACCGGCCCAGCTGCTTGAGGAGGAGCAGGACCGCCTGAAGTCCGCGCTGCGTCTCCGGGTCCCGCAGGGCACGACCGAGGGCGAACACCCCCGAGACGTTCGGGATCTCCGCGAGCGCCTTCTCCCGCGCGGCCGGGTCGCCGAGCCCTGAGGTGGACTCGGCCAGAGCTCCGAGGACCGGGCCGGCGCGCACGGCGGCGCGGACCAAGGGCTCGATCTCCTCCTTGGGAGGCAGCGACTCGACGAACTGTATCCAGCCAACCGCGGAAGCGCCGGCATGGGCGACCATCTGATCGGTGGTCGCCTGGGCGACGCCGACCGCGCCTTCGGCGAGAGTGACGATCGTGTCCAGCGCTCCCGTCTCCTTCCATTCGGCGAGCCGGTCGATGAGGAACAGCACCGCGTCCCGCCGCCGCTCGTCCTGGGAGATCCAGTCGAGCAGAGAGAAGGCTCCGACGAGGGTCGTGCCCGCGGACTCCAGCATACGGTCCGTGACCGCGTCCGAAATCCCGACGGCGCCTTCGGCGAGGGAAAAGAGCCGCTCGAGCGTTCCGTCCGACTGCCAGCGCGCGAGGCGCTCTCCGAGGGTCTGGAGTGCGGCGAGCGAGTCGGCGGTAGAGGGGGTCGGGGACACGGCCGCCGAAGGCGGCGCGGAGGGGGGGGACGCCGGCATGATGTTCGTCCTAGAACAGCGCCCGGGCCGTCAGGTCCCAGTACGTGCGGTTGTAGATCACTTTGTTCCAGTAGTGCGCGAACGAGGGGGTCGGAGGGTGCGGCGGGTGGAGATAGTCGAACTTGATGTACGTCGCCTGAGCGAGCCCGGTCAGTATCCAGCAATAGACCCGCCCCTCGTAGCGCGACGTCGGGGCTTCGCCCCGGGCGAGCGCCGCCACGTTCTGCGTCACGGTCTCGGCCTCGTAGTCCGCCGTCGAGCCTGCCTTCGAGATCGGGATGTTGGTCGCGTCCCCGAGGACGAAGATGTTCTGCTTGCCTTCGGCCCGCAGCAGGTAGCGGTCGGTCGGGATCCAGTTGCCCTTATCGCCGAGCCCCGACGCCCCGACGAAGTCGGCCCCGCGGTGCGGGGGTATGGCGATGAGCAGATCGTAGGGTAGCACGTCCCCCTCGACGCCCTTGATCGTCTTCCCGGCAGGGTCGATCTTGTCGACGTTGAACGGGACGTGGATGCGGATGCCGCGCTCGCTCATCAGGCGCTGCATCGGCTGCGCGACCGTGTCGATCCCAAAGACCTTCGGAATGGGGTAGGTGTAGTGGATCTCGGTCTTGTCCCGAATCCCCTGCGTTCGAAGGTAGTCGTCGAGCAAGAACGTGACCTCCAGCGGAGCGACCGGGCACTTGTAGGGCATACCCGCAACCGAGACGACGATCTTCCCTCCCGTGAAGCCGTGGAGCGCCGTGCGCAGCTTCTGAGCGTTCTCGAGATCGTAGAAGCTGTGCGCTCCCTCGACGAGACCCGGGATGAGCTCGGGATGGATGACCGAGCCGCTCGCGATCACGAGGATGTCGTACCCGACCTCCGTACCGCCCTTGAGCAGGATCTTGTTCGCGGGGGAGTCGATCTTCTCGACCTCGCCCTTGATCAGCTGAATAGATCGGTGGAGGAGCCGGGCCTCCTCGCGTAGGGTCTCTTCCGGCCGCATCTTGTCGAAGACGACCATGAGGTAGCCCGGCTGATACGCGTGAATACCCTCCCGGTCGATCAGCGCGAGCTGGACCTGGCCCGCTGCGACCTCGCCCTCGAGCGCCTTGCGAATTCGGTTCGCCACCGTAGTTCCACCAATTCCTCCTCCCAAGATCACCACTCGCTTTGCCATCGTTTTCCTCCTGCTCCTCACTCATGCGTTTTGCGGACAATGAACCGGTCGAACCCGGAATCCGGCCGGAGTTCGACCAACTGGTGGCCGGCTTTGTTGAGCCAGATCGGAATGTCCTTTCGGGACCCCTCGTCGCTCGACAGGAGCTCGAATTCAGTGCCGACGGGTTCCTCTTTGATCACTCGGACGAGCTCCATCAGAGGGCCCGGACACCAACTCCCTCGGGCATCGACCACCATCCGGGGAGGCGCGCCGGTCGGTGTCGGTCGGGGCTCATCGGGTCCGGTCATATGAAGTAGGTAATTTGTGCGGACCGGGTGGTGTCGATGAAGGTTGCTACCCCGGTGACGCTTTCGACCAGAGGGTCGAGCTCCTCCTTCTGGAATCCGAGAATCTCCATCGACTGAGAGCACGCGTAAATGTGAAGGTCGCCGAGCGACTTCGCCATCTCGAGGATCGCCCTCCAAGAGGGGGCCTTCGGCGCGGTCAACGCCTGCTCCAGGCGCGCGCCGAGCTCGCCATGCCCTGGGCTTACTTCCGGGACCGACGGCCCCTTACGAAAGGCGCTCAGCCCCCAGTAGCTCGCGAAGACGTCCACGCGGAACCCCATCGCAATCGCCCCGCTCACGAGCGTCGCGAAGGGAAGGAGCTTGTCGGTGGCGCTTTCCGTGAGGACAATCGCCATCTGATCGGGGGAAGGGGTCGAGGGGGTAGACATCGACCCCTTCCCCGGCTCGCGCTCTAGATGAAGAGCGTGACCGCGTCGGGCCTCGACGCGAGTTCGAGGTACGTGCTGGCACCGATGACGTCGTCGACCTCGTTCACGAGGCTCTGTTTCGTCATTCCGAACATGTCCATGGTCGGGGAGCAAGCATGGATGTGGACACCCGCCTGCTTCGCTTGCTGCATGAATTGCTCGACGGTCGGGAACTTTGCCGCGATCGCCTTCTGCATCTCGGGAGGGAAGACGTCCATCGACTTCTTTCGTCCCTCCGGGGTCAGGAGTTGCATGCCCCAGAACGTGAAGTACATGTGGGCATCCATCCCGAGGGCCCGCGCGGTGGTCGCGAGGATCAGGGACGGGTACGCCATGTCCGCCCCTCCCTTCGACACCACGAGGATCAGGGACTTCTTCCCCTCCTGCTTCGCCCGTTCTACCGTCTCGGTCGCTCGTCCAGCCACTGCTCCCGCCGTCATGGTTCTGTTTTGTTCCTCCTACTCTACTTATGTTCCAGCACGAATCGATACGTTCCGGAGTCCTCGCTGTGCTCCCGCAGCGGATGGCCCGTGCGCTTCGAGAACGCCTCGAAGTCCGAAGGAGCCGCCGGGTCGTCGGCAAGGATCTCGAGTCGCTCCCCGGGTTGCAGCGTCTCGATCATCGCGCTCGCCTTGAGGATCGGCATCGGACAGAAAAGGCCCCGCGCATCGAGGAGGGTGTGTTCGTTCTGTTCGCTCACCGTGCGACTCTCCCGCATGGGGGGAGGCGGCTGGGCTATTTCGGCTTTACGTTTGTCCAATATCAGGTCCTGGTCGGGTGAAGGGGGCCCCCGGTCCTCGGACGGCTCCGAGAAATTCCATCGTGCGATGATGGCCGCTTTCGGTATCGTCAGGACGTTGCGATACGCGGGGAAGAGGTCGGCTCCGTAGCGCTGGGCGAGGGGACGGTTCTCCTCCGCGAACGCGATCTCGCCGAGGGCGAGGAACTCATCATCCTCGCGCAGGAGGACCCCGGCCGCGTGGAAGAGCGGTCCGGCAAGCTTCTCGGGTCGGTCGGGGAACTCGAGCGGGTTCGGATCTCGGTATCGTACGTAGACCACGCGGATCTTCACGGGGGAGCGGGCCGGGGCCCGGTCCGCCGGGGCAGTAGGATCGCCCGAGTGCATGGGAAGCGGCACAAAGGGTTCCGGACGGTCCTCGTTCATGGTAGCTGAATCACCCTCTCCGCGGTCATGATCGCTTCTACGAGCTCATCATACGAGACCGTCCGGCCGGGGCGGCCGGTCGAGCGGCGGATCCCTCGCCCGTTCGCGTCGTCTTCGAGGACCCATTCCTCACCGCTCCGAGCGATCGCGGGGTCGGAGGATTCCGCATCGTAGCTCGCCGTACCGAGCAGGACCGTGACGAGATCGTGGTGGTCTGCCTCGGCGGTGAGTCGTAGGGAGGCGAGAACCGCTCTCTCTTCCGGCGCGAGCGGACCCTGGCGCACGAGGACCCAAGAATGCGGTCGTCCCCGGGGCGCGGTCACATCGTCACCGTCCTTCCCGCCTCCACGAGCGACCGTGCGGCCTCGTCGTCTTCGACCAGACGTAGCGCAACGCCCTCCGCGAGGTCGTCCCGGGCAATGCCCCGGTGGTCGAGCGAAGGTGCGTGCACCAGGGCGGGCCGGTCCTCGGACACGATGTCCTGCAGCATCCGCTGCACGGGGGGGCCGAGTCGGTAGCCCGCCTGACCGCGAGCAAGCACGCGCACCCCCTCTGCGATGAAGAGAAATCGTACGGGCTGGTCGAGCGCGGCGGCCATACCCGCGACCCGCACCGCCTCGGCGAAATGAGTCGTCGTGTACGGCGGCCGCCGGATCCAGAGAAGTATCGGGGCCAGGGTCACGTTTCCTCCGTGAGCGCGAGGAAGCGGTCCGCCCCGACGAACAGCTCAACCAAGTCTTCGAGGGTCCCGTTTCGCGCGTTTCCAATCAGCGCCTCGTCTCGCAACCCGCGGAATCGAGCGCACGTACTGCAGTTGACCAGCGAGGTCGAAGAGGAGAGTTGCGAGAACCGGTGCGCGACCCCCTCGGGATCCGCGAGCGCTAGTGCCTGGCCCGTGCAGTAGACCGCATCCCCGAGAAAGAACACGGTCACCCGATGGCCTTGGCGTCCGGCAGCTTCCGCGAGGTTCAGCGCGATCTCGGACATCCGATGCTGGACGGGCGATGCGAAGAGAAGGATCCCCAGGTGACCCATCAGCGCTCCGAGGCGTCCGGAACGGCCCGCCACCCGGCACGGGTGCAAATGTAGACCCGCCCGTCGATGCGAACCAGACTTCCCAGGTCGACGGTACTATCGTAGAACAGCTTGTGGAGGATCGCGACGTGCCGCGGGTCATCCACGATCCCACCGTCCTCGAACCGATCGGCCTCGAAGGGGTCCCCGTCGCGCCGGAGGACGGTGACGCTCGGGGCCCGCGCACCGGGAGCGCCCACCCGCTCACGCCTCCGACAAAGGAGTCGCGCGCCCAGAGTCGCCGGCTCGGTCTCGCGCGGCCCGTACGCGATCAAGCAGCATTCGGATGCGATTCGCGATCAGAGAGGCCTCGGGGGAGCGCATCTCTTCGACTCGACCGGAGTCGGCGAGCGCCGGAAGCCCCGGTAGGATCGGGATGCTCCCAAGGAAGGGGATTCCCATGCGCGTGGCGAACTCCGGGCCGCGCGAAGGTCCGAACAAATCGATCCGGTCCCCATGTGGACAGGTGAGATACGCCATGTTCTCGACGAGTCCCAGTATCGGCGCGGAGAACGTTTTGGCCATCGCCGACGCCTTACCGACGACCTCCGCAGAAAGTTCGGTCGGCGCGGTTACGATGACGACCCCGTCCGGTTCGAAGGACTGGAAGACGGTCATCGGAGCATCGCTCGTTCCCGGCGGGAGATCGACCACGAGGTAGTCGAGGTCCGGCCACGCGGTGTCCTTGAAGAGCCCACGAATCGCGCCGTTGATCATCGGCCCGCGCCAGATCAAGGGGATTTGAGTCGACGCCGTGACCGAAGCCATCGACATGACGTAGACTCCACCTGCCGAGCGCATCGGCTCGATCTTCTTTTCGTCGGGAGTCAGATGGGGGACGCTGGCCACCCCGAAGACCCGGGCCATCGATGGCCCCGTGATGTCCGCGTCGAGCACGCCCACCGATGCCCCTCCCCTGTGGAACTCCGAGGCGAGCAGGGCCGCTACGAACGTCTTGCCCACACCACCCTTTCCGGAAAGGACGGCGAGAACCGAACGGATCCGCGAACGGTCGAGCTTACCGATCGAGAACCCTCCGTCGTCTCGCAAGGGTCGGGGTCTCGTGCCGCCGACCATCGGAAGAGCCACCGGTGTGTCCTCGTCGGGCGGACGTGCCATACCGTTGGCCTAGGGCGACACGCTAGGTAAGCCTGGCGTGCCGGCGTCGGAGCAGAGGTTATCTCGGAGAGCGATTTCACACCCCCGTCGGGTCGACGCTCCCGGGAGCGCCCCTCGAAGAGGACGATGTCGGCCGTGGCATTCGAGTGCAAGTCTCTGGGGTTCTCGTGCGAATGGGCACTACGGGCGGACACGCCGCGCGAGGTCGTCGACCGCGTGAGAGACCATCTCCGCTGCGCCCACAACACCCCCGAGCTATCGGCGGAGATCCTCCGCAAGGTCGAGTCTGCGATCCACCCGGTATAGACGCGGGAGGGCGGAAGTGGCCGGACGAGCGAGTACTGCCGAACGTCTCGGGTCGGATGCGTTCGACACCGACTCGGCGTCGCACTTGACCCTCTCGGACCCCGCGCTCTGTCGGACGTGCGAGAAGAAGCCCTGTATCCAGGTTTGCCCGGCCGAGGTCTACCACTGGGAGAGCGAGCGGCTGAGGATCAGCTACGAGAGCTGTATCGAGACCGGGGCATGCCGCGTCGCCTGCCAGTCGATGGGAAATCACGCGCTCATCTGGGCGTACCCGGCCGGTGGCAAGGGCGTCCAATACCGTCTGGGGTGATCCGAGGGCCGAACCCGTCGATCGGGCGCGCGCCTCTCGCGATCCTAATTTGGACAATTGTCGAAAGCGTTTTCATAGGCCACACCTACCGTCCGAGGCATGTCACGGGCGTTCGGCCGTTCATCCGCGGGCCGTCGGATGCTCCGCCCGCGACGAGGAGTTCGATGCCGACCTACGTTCTGACGGACAAGTGCAAGGGATGCATGGAGTGCGTGAAGATCTGCCCGAGCGACATCATGCACATCGATGCCGGGCAGGGTCGCGCGTACAACATCGAGCCGTCGATGTGCTGGGAGTGCTACGCGTGCGTCAAGGCGTGCCCCGAGGCCGCCATCGAAGTCCGGGGATACGCAGATTTCGCTCCGCTCGGTCACTTGGTGATGCCGACCCGAACCACCGATCGCATCGACTGGAAGATCCGCATGCGTAGCGGGGAGATCAAGGAGTTCACGTTCCCGATCCGAACGACCCCGTGGGGCTCGATCCGAGCTCCGCAGGATTCCCCCGAGCCCGCGGCGGAAACGGTTTCGAGCGAGCTGCTCGCGTATGAGCCGGACTACCTGGCGGTGGAGGCCCTTCCGACCCTGCCCAAGAAAGCCGCCGGGAGCTGACGACCGGGAGGGAAAATGGGAGAAAGTCCAGCCTCCGTCCCGGTCCATACGGTCGACTCCGACATCCTGATCGTCGGAGGCGGCTTCGCCGGTTGCGGCGCGGCGTTCGAGGCGCGCTACTGGGGACGCGACCTGAAAATCGTCGTCGCGGAGAAGGCCGCGATCGAGCGCAGCGGCGCGGTGGCGCAGGGCCTCAGCGCGATCAACTGCTACATGGGAATGCGCTGGAACGAGAACCAGCCCGAGGACTTCGTGCGGTACGTACGCAACGACCTCATGGGCCTCTCGAGGGAGGACTTGGTCTACGATATCGCCCGGCACGTCGACTCGACCGTCCACATGTTCGAGGAATGGGGGCTGCCCATCTTTACCGACCCGCAGACCGGGCGCTACGTCCGCGAGGGCCGCTGGCAAGTGATGATCCACGGCGAGTCCTACAAGCCGATCATCGCGGAAGCGACCCGCAAGGCCGCCTCCGAGGTGTACGAGCGGATCATGGTAACGCACCTCCTACCGGACGCGAGCGACCCGAAACGTGTCGCCGGCGCGGTCGGAGTAAACGTTCGAGATGGATCGTTCTACGTGTTTCGCGCGAAGGCAGTGATCGTCTGCGCCGCCGGGGCGTCGCATATCTACCGACCCCGCTCGGCCGGGGAAGGCTCGGGGCGTACGTGGTATCCCCCGTGGGCGACCGGATCGGCCTACGCGCTGCTGATCCAGATGGGCGCCGAGATGACCCAGATGGAGAATCGTCTGGTCGTGACCCGGTTCAAAGACGGATACGGCCCCGTGGGCGCGTGGTTCCTACTCTTGAAGGCGGTCGCATCCAACTCTGCCGGGGAGAGCTACGAGACCTCTCGCCTCCCGGAGCTGAGGGAACGCGTCGGGGCGTACGCCGACGCAAAGCCCATGCCCACGTGCCTGCGCAATCACCTCATGCTCCAGGAGATTCTAGCGGGACGCGGTCCGATCCTACTCCACACGGAACGCGTTCTCAACACCCCCGAAAAGGAAGCGATCGGCTGGGAGGACTTCCTCAACATGACGATCGGTCAGGCGGTCACATGGGCATCGCAGGGGATCGAACCCAAGAACGAACCTTCCGAGCTCATCCTGTCCGAACCGTACGTGATGGGGTCCCATGCGGTCTGCGCGGGAGCGTGGGCGAGCGGACCGGGGGACGTCGCCCCGTCGGAATACCAGTGGGGCTACAATCGCATGACGACCATCACGGGCTTGTTCGGCGCCGGCGACACGATCGGAGGATCGGCGCATAAGTTCTCGAGCGGCTCGTACTCCGAGGGCCGCCTCGCGGGCAAAGCCGCGGTCGCGTTTGTCCGAGATCATCCCGACCGCCCGACCGTGACGGACGCTCAGGTCCAGTCGATTCGTACGACCGTTTACGCTCCCCTCGAGCTGGGTTCGCAACGTTCGGTGGTAACGGCCGGCACGGTGAACCCTCAGGTCCTCCAGCCCGACCATGCTCTGAACCGGCTCGAGAAGATCATGGACGAGTACGGGGGAGGGGTCAGCGCGAACTACACGACCAACCGAGCGCTCCTCGAGCGGGGTCTCCACCACCTCGCCGCCCTCAAGGAGGACCTCCCGCACCTGATCGCGCGAGACCTGCACCAGTTGCAGCGAGCTTGGGAGCTCCAGCACCGCGTGTGGACCGCCGAGGCCGTGCTCCGGCATACGCTGTTCCGCGAGGAGACCCGCTGGCCCGGCTACTACTATCGCGCCGACTTCCCGCACGTCGACGACGAGCGCTGGAAGTGCTTCGTCAACTCGGTCTACGACCCGGCGACGGGCAACTGGCGCCTCTTCACCCGGCCCTACCAGCCGCTCTTTTAGGGCGCAAGCCTCGGGCGGCACGCGCGAAGGTCCGATGAGCGATTGGGCCGACCAAGTCCGGTCCGACCCGAAAGCGCTCATCGGCGCACCGGCCTCGGCGGTCCGCGACGTCCTCGAAGAAGTCGCCGAAGCGTTCGGCCGACGACCCTGGCCCGTTCTCGCGGAGATCCCCTCCGACGTCCCGCTCCAGGTCATCGGGGACAGCCACGGCGACTGGCCGTCGGTCTCGGCGGCAATGGCGTTTGCGCGACGCGCCACGCCCCCTCAGCGATTCGTCGGACTCGGCGACTACATCCATCGGGCGACACGCGCCGAGCCGGATCCGGCCGCACTCCCGGGCGGTTCGGTGTGGAACGCAGCCTACTTGCTGGCGTGGGCCGCGTACGACCCCGACCATGTCATCCTCCTTCGCGGCAATCACGAAGCGAGCCGGCAGCTGCCCGTGCCGGGACCGACGCTGTTGCGAGAGCTCCGGCGGATCTACCCTCGGGAAGAGGCCCTCCGGCTCTGGGATCGGTTCATGGATCTGTTCGAACGGCTTCCGCTGGCGGGACGCACCGCGAACGGCGTCTTCCTTGTCCACGGGGGCCTGCCCCCACCCGACCGCTACGATCCCGCGCAGTGGAAAGCGACCGATCTAGCGTTGCTCGAGGGCCTCCTTTGGAGCGATCCCGACGTCGAGTACGAGGACCGCGCGATCGGCTTCGCCTACGGACCTCGCGAGGTCCGCGAATTCCTAAACTCGATCGGGTGCCGGGTGATCATCCGGGGGCACGGGCCCATCCACTCGGGCCGCGCCCTCTGGAACGGGTCGGTCCTCACCATCCATACGAGCGACCTGTTCCTCCGCCTCGGAGACGGAGGGATCCTACTCGCAGAGGTCCCGAACCGCTCTCGGGTCGAGAGCGCCCGCGAGATTACGCTTCGGGCCTGGGATGGGTCCACTTGGCGGCCGAGGACGATCACGCTCCTTCCTTCTGGCGAGGGGCCCATGGGCCCACCGTCGTCGGTTGGCTTCCCTTCGTCGCCGACCGTCGCAGGAGGCCCCTGACCGGTGCAGGTCACGAGCGAGCGGCCCGTTCGAGGGAAGAGATTCTCGGGATAGGAAACCGGAGGTTCGGATCATGGTAGAGAAGCTGAGGATTTGGGTCGCGGTGAAGCATGGAATTGACGTCGGCCTTGCGCGCGCCGATCGGGCAACGGGCCTGGTCCGTGTCGACTCGGCGCCTCGCAAAACGAGCGACTTCGACAAGAACGCCATCGAAGAAGCCGTGAGGGTCCGGGAGCACCACGGAGGCGTCGTGACCGCGGTTTCGGTCGGCGGTCCGGCGGCGCGCGAGGCGCTCCGGGAGGCAGTAGCGATCGGCGCGGACGAGGTGATCCTGGTCACGGGCGAACACTGGGCCGAGTGGGACACCCGCGCCGTGGCCCGCCTCCTCGCTGCCGCGACCCGGAAGCTTGGGGGGTTCGATCTCTTCCTCTTGGGGGAAGGCAGCACGGACCATTTCGCCGGTCTCGTGGGCCCCCGCATTGCGGGCGAGCTGAAGTGCGGCGATGTCGCCTACGCGCGCCGCCTCACGATCGTCGCCGATGGGGTCGTCGTCGAGAAGGATCTTGAGAAGGAGGTCGAGGTCGTACACGCTCGATATCCGGTCGTGGTCTCGGTGGGGCAGGAGATCAATACGCCACGGCTTCCGACGTTCATGGCGAACCTGAAAGCCTCCAAGAAGGAAGTACGGGTCGTCCGCCCTTCCGACCTGGACGTCCCTGACGACAGCCTCGCGCCGGTCGTCGTGATCGAGCGGGTCGCAGTTCCTGAGATCTCGCGGAAGCAGCAGACGATTACGGGGGCGAATCCGGACGAGCTCGCGGCGCATTTGCGGGACGCCCTGAAAGAAGAGGGGGTGCTGCCATGAACGACGAGCGGGTCCTATGCGTCTCGGAAGAGCCCGATCTCGGCATCGCCCTCGTGCGCCTCGCGCGCTCGATCGTCGGCGTGGAGGCGGGGAGAGTCTTTGCCGTGGTCCTGCCGGGGAGCGCGCCGGATGTGATTGAGCGGATCGCGGCGGGGGGAGCCGACGGGATCCACGTGCTCGAGGGTGCTGCGAGCTCCGACCCGCACGTCGTGGCCGAAGCGTTGAGCGCGCTAGTGTCCGATCTCGCTCCGACCCTCATCCTCATGGGGTCGACCAAGCGGGGCCGGGAGCTCGCGGGACGACTGGCAGGAACGCTCGACCTTCCCGCAACGACCGGCGTGACGGGCCTCCGGCTTGAAGCCGATGGGATCCGAATCGACCGGGAGGCGCTGAGCGGCAACGCGGTCGCCGTCGAACGTATCGTCCGTCGCCCGGCGATCGTTGCCGTGATGTCGGGGGTCGACGCACCACCGGCGTCTCCCCCGGCCTCGACCGAACGATCCTCGCATCCGATGCCGGCGACGGTCCCATTGACGGAGCGGACGGAGGCGCGCCCGAAAGCCGGGGGCCAACTGGAGATCGAGAAGGCCGAGCGGATCGTCACGATCGGGCGGGGCCTTCAGAAGAAGGAGGACCTCTCGATCGTCGAAGCCCTCGCGAAGGCGCTCCGGGCGGAGGTCGGATGCACTCGGCCGCTCGCAGCCGAAGCTGGCTGGTTGACCGACGACCACTGGATCGGCCTCACCGGTCACCGAGTGCATCCGAAGCTCTACGTTGCGGTCGGTGTTTCGGGCGCGGTCCAGCACCTCGTCGGTATGCGTTCCTCTCGGGTGGTGGTCGCCATCAACAAGGATCCGAACGCGCCCATCTTCGCCCAAGCGGACTACCGTGTGACCGGTGACCTGTACCAGGTGGTCCCAGCCCTCACCAAGGCGCTCGGCGGCTGAGAGGAGAAACCGACGCGTTCTCCGAGGAGGACCGCCCGGCGAGCCGTCGGGTCACCGGTACGGGCCTCCCTACAACGTCCGCATGGCCTTCCACAGGTCGCGGGCGAGGGTAAGGTTGGAGACGCGACCTTTCCGAACGGACCGCAGCGAGGCGCTCAGGTGCTCCCGGTCGGACCCATCGACGAAGTACGCGCGATGGAGCAAGGCCCCGATCATCTCAGGGTAGACTCCGTAGAGTCGAGGGGTCGCGAAGAGTTTCGGGTAGCCCCGGTGTCGTTTCAGGTCCTTGAGAACGAACGACGACTGAAGAGCGGTGTGGTAACGCTGAAGGAATGGCGCGGACCCGTCCTGCGCCTTGGCCGCGGAGCCCGCCACTTCGCCCGCGATTCGACCCGACTCGATCGCGAAGTCCATGCCGCGCAGCGTCAGTCCCGCATTGAGGAACATCTGGGCCGCCGAGCCCGCGAGCAGGAAGCCGTCGCCGAGAAGCGGCGGAACGGCGTCAAATCCCCCTTCGTTCACGATGCAGCCGCTGTACTCGAGCAGCGTCCCGCCCTCGAGGTATCGGGCGAGGAGGGGGTGCTGCTTGAACTCCTCCAGGACCTCGTACATCGCGACCCCGCGGTCGACCGCCGTCCGCAGGTTGAGGATCATGCCAATCGAGAGCGACTCCCGGTTAGTGTAGAGGAATCCGCCTCCTTCGACTCCCGAAGGCAGGCCCGTCGCGGTCATCTGGAACCCTTCGGTTCCGCGCAGCTGGAAGCGTCGCTCGATCTCGCCGCTCGGGAGTCCGATGACCTGCTTCACGCCGATCCCCACCGTATCCGGCGACACGTCCGGCTCGAGCGCGGCGCCGCGGGCCGCGAGCGAGTTGAACCCTTCCGCGAGGACGACCACGGTCGCGCGCAGCTCCTCAGAGCCGAGCCGGACCCCGACGACTCGGTTCCCCTCCCGGACGAGTCCGTCGACCCGGGCCCCGTAGACCGCCGTCGCCCCCGCCCGCTCGGCGTGAGCCACGAGCCACGGATCGAGGGTGGCCCTCAGGACGCTGAACGAGTTGAACGGAGGTCGAGCAAAGGCGCTATCGAAGAAATCGACCGAGGTCGCTTGGGTGGGTGTTAGGAAAGTGAGCACGTTGCGGGTGATCGCCCGCTCGACGGGACTGGGTCGCTCCTCCCAGAAGCCCGGGAATAGCTTCGTGAGGGCGTGCGTATACAACAGCCCACCCGAAACGCTCTTCGAGCCGGCCCGAGCGCCGCGCTCGGCAAGAACGACCTGCGCACCGGACTTCGCCGCAGCGTAGGCGGCCGAGGCGCCGGCGAGCCCGCCGCCGACGACGACAACGTCGACCTTCTCCACGCTAGCTTTGAGACGAGGGACCTATTGGGAGTTTCGACCGGGCTGCCGAAGGGGAAGCGGGGGCCTTGCCCCTCTCCCCCCGCGGTCACCGACCCGCGACGAGTCGGAGGGATGCGGAGTTCCAAGGTTGCATCCTTCCACGCCTATCGGGGTACCCGTCGCGGAGCGGGCCAGCCTCGAACAGATGGCTCGCGCGGCGTCGCTCCCCGGATCGCGTTCGCGACCTTAGCTACCGCCCGGTCGACCGAACGCCGAATGCAACCTCGAATTCGGTCGATGCGTCCACCGATCTCACCGCGCCGACCAAAGCTCATGCGCCTCGAGTGCCCGCCGACCGCTACGGGAAGCGGAGCTCGCCAGCCCGGTCACGATCGCCCGTTGGCATCGATCGTAGCTTTGGAGCTTGCGCGGTAGCTTCATGGCTCTTGAGGCCGTGAGAGGATCGGGAACGACCCTGCGAGCGGCGACAATGACGATCACCGGGATGTCGAACCTTCTCGCGCGTTTCCTTAGCGAGTTCTCGGACGGCTCCGTTGAAGTCGATCTCGATTCAGCTCCGTTCGCTTCCTTGGACGCACGATCTCGGAACCTCGACGTCCAGATCGCTCCATTTCTCGGTGGAGACCTACGCGCTCGTTCGATCATGCGGGAAGAAGGTCCGGCTGGCCTCTGGAACGCGCGAAAGATCCCCCGCGAACTGGCCCGCAGAGGTTGGAGACTCACCCTGTACGATGGGAGCCAGGAACTCCTGGCTCTCGGTCGAGGAACGAGCGCGCTCTCCGGACACGTCCGGGTGAAGCCGGCGGCCCTGTGGAAGCTTCGAAAGCTCGTCTAGGAGCGTATGCTCGCGACGTTGCTGGCCACATGGGCGGCCTTTTCGTCCTCGGTCAGGTCCCGCATGTGGACCGCCACGATGACGTCGCCCGAGACCCTCACGGATAGCCGACTGTCGCCCATACTGAGTGTGAGGCCCCGCAGTCGTAGGTCGAGCTGACTGTGCTTGTCCGTCAGTCCCTGAATGACTCCTTCCACCAGCCCCTTGGTGATCTCCTCGGTATCGTCGACCATTTGCTGCCTCGACGGGGCATGAACGACGAGGGATATCACTGAGTCGCTCGGGTCTCGACTCAGCTCAGGGACGATCCGCAGGCGGTTCGATTCCCGGGAAGGACCTTGCGGGTGGGTGGCCCTCACCACGGGAGGCGGGCCGGTCGCGTCGAACACGCAACAAGCCCGAAACGTACGGAGGCCGTAACGTCGCGGGGATGACCCATCGAGCGTACGACGCCGCTTCGCCGTCCGAAGGAGTAGAGGAGGGAAGGGCGGGTCTAGGTGTTTTGTAGGGTAGTCTCTCCTCGATCATCCTCGGCACGGACCGGGGCCGCGTCGCGTACCCGCATCCAACCCACGCTGACAGATAACCGCGTTCACGATTCGTCCGGGGGAAGGAAACGTCGATCGCGCATCCACCAGCGCTGGGGGTCCATGAACCCTCGCAACAGCTTGAAGTAGAACACGGGCGTGTACGCCACGTTGCGCGCGCTGTGGCTGTTCGCATGGATGAGAAGGACCACGAGAAGGGAGTAGGTCAGCTCCCGAGGGCTCCACCCCGCCGAACGGCGGATCTGAGCACCCTGCCATTCGGGCCAATGCCGCCCGCGGTACGGGCTCCGATGGTCCATCGCGTTGGGGACGTAGGCGATCCTTCGGCGGTCCCTCCGTAACTGCTGACGGAAGAAGTACGTCTCGGCCCCCTGAGCCTCGGGAGGTATCGTGACGCCGAGGGCCCAGGTTCGCGGGAGGAGCGTGAGCCCGAGCGGGAGTCCATAGAGGAAGGAGTGGCCGACCGGGGTCCCGACCACGGCACCCACCCCCGGCCGCGCGATCGCGCGCAGGGCTTCGCGGTAGAAGTCGGGCCGTCGGAGCGTGACGTCGCTATCCAGGAAGAGGACCAGCTCAGTGTCGGCCAGTTCGAGGGCCCAGTGCGTCGCACGCCCGATGCCCACCTCGTCGACGTAGATCTCGGCGCCGTAGCGTTTCGCGATGGCTTGCGTATCGTCCGTGCTCGCGCGGTCCACCACGATGAACCGATGAACGGGGAGCCAGCGCCGGGCGGGCGCGAGCGCGCTCTCCAGAGTGCGAGCAGAATTGGCGGTTCGGACTAGTACGTCGACGGGTGGGAGGGGTCCGTTAGCGGGAGCATCGACGGGACCGGACCCTTCGTCATCGGACATCCCCCACGGGCCTCCGGGAGCACTCGACGCTCCCGACGGCACGGGGAGGCGACTAGAGTAGATATCCTCGTGAGCGATGGGGCGGAAACCGGGGAGCGATGAAGATCTACTCGGAGCGGCTTCCGCTGAAGTACCTCCTTTCGGACCATGGTCTGTGCCTCGGCATCGATACGAAACGCTGTTCCTACCTCTTCCTCGTCTCGTCCCAAGGCGTCCGGCTGAACCGTCGGCCGGTCGGGGATAAAGTGGTCGAGAATCTGAACTACGAGATCCCGGCGATCGTGGTCGCGCTGCGCGACGAAGACGAGAAGGTTGCTGCGGGCAGCTCTTCGCGGACGAGCGGACCGGGCCGCTAGCCGCACGTTCGATTCGACGGAAGATGGATCGACCGCGAAAGACGATGGAGATCACATCTTCCCCAAGCGACGGGACTCCTCCCAAGGAAGCCGATTCGCTGACCCTTCGGACGAGCAAGGGAAAGGTCCCGCTCGGCTTCGCTCGCCGGGGGGAATTCGTCTATCTGGCCGCCACCGGCCGATCGTCCCTCTGGCCCATCGAGATCCTTCGCTCCGGAAGTGCGCAGCTCGAGATCGAGGGCACCGATCGCCGCGGAGCGACGCGCCTTCTCGTGGGAAGCGACGAGCGGGATCGGGTCCTGCGCCTCTTCCGGGAAAAGTATGGGACGATCCTCTTTGATCGATGGTACCGATCCGCGAGTCGAATCGTGGAAGTCGCTCTCGGAGCGAGCCCGCCCTCGGTCGCCGACGCGGACTCGAGGTACTATCGCTGGCTAACCGACGAGTTCGACCTGATCGCCCGCGAGTACGACCGGCACATTCTGGGGAACCGCATGAATCGATTGCTTCGCGACCGATCGCTCGCGATCCTCCGCCCGACGTTCGCCTCGGCCCACCGCCTTCTCGAGATAGGATGTGGCTCGGGCACGGAGACCTTGAGCCTGCTTCGGGAGGGCCACGAAATCCTCGCGATCGACATCTCCGAGGAGATGCTCGAGGTCGTTCGGGCGAAGGCGCGGACCGAGGGCCTCTCCGAGCGGCTCGAGACGCGACGTCTCCGCGCGGTGGACGTCGCGATGCTCGCACGAGACGGCGACAGGGGGCGATTCGACGGAGCGTACTCGACGTACGGGGCTCTGAACTGCGAACCGGATCTGGGTCCCGTGGTCACCGGGCTCGCCGAGCTCCTGCCTCCGAAGGCGGCCTTCGTCGCCGGGGTCTACAATCGCTGGTGCCTGTTCGAAATCGTCGGCTACTCGCTCGTGGGCCGACCCGGGCGGGCGTTCGCGAGGCGAGAGCGGCCCGTCCAAGTGGGGGACTCGCGATTCTGCGTCGATGTGTACGCGCACTCGGTGCACGACTTCCGAGAGACGTTCTCCCCGTACTTCGAGGCTCGAACGGTCGAAGGAGTTCCCGTCCTACTTCCTCCCTCCGACCTCACGACCTACGCGGAGAGGTTCTCGCGCCGGTTTGACCGGCTTGCCGGTTGGGACCGCTGGATGGGGCAGCGATGGCCCATGACCGCTCTCGGCGATCACTTCTTGATGGTGTTGGACCGGCGGGATCGTGCCACCGTTCCTCTCGGACCGGCGGACGGGTCGCGGGGGACTGGCGAGCGACCCCGCCATCCCTAGCTCGTCATAGTTCCGTGCTCGCGAGGCGGGAGCCGCAGCTCGCTGGGAAGGTGGTACTCCTCCGCGACCTCGCGAAACAGTGCAAGGAACCTGGGCAAGAGCCCGGGCCAGGCGAAGGCTCGAGCCCGCTCTTGTCCGCTCCGCCCGAGTCGCAATCGTAACGAAGGGTCCGAAGCCAGGGCCTGCAGCGCTTCGGCCAGAGCCGTCGGATCCCGCGGGGGCACGAGTCGTCCCGTGACCCCATCCGCGACCACCTCAGGGATTCCCCCTACCCGCGTCGCTACGGTGGGTAGTCCGGCCGCCATCGCCTCCAGGAGCACGATGCCAAACGGCTCGAAACGCGAGGGAAGGACCAAGAGGTCAGCCCCCGCGTACTCGGCACGTTTGTCCGCCTCTGAGACGCGGCCGACCCACGTGATCCGCCGAGCGATGCCCAGGTCGCGAGCGAGGTCTCGGAGGCGACTCTCTCCTCCCCAGTCCTCTCCCACCACACGGAGCGCGAGCGCATCGGGCGACGAGATGAGCGCCAGTGCGCGGAGAAGGTCCTCCAGGCCTTTCTGCTCCGGCTCGATCCGACCCACATAGAGTGCGGTAACGGGCCGCACCTCAGGGTCCCGAGTACGAGGGGGCAGGAAGTCAACCAAGGATACCCCATTCGGGATGATCCGGATACGATCCCGGTCGACTCCGAGGACGGTCAAGGCATCTGCCTCGCGTCCGGTCAACGCGATGACACGGTCCGCGGGGACGAGCGTGGCCCGCGCGACCGCTCGAGCATACAGACGGGGGCCCTTCTCGCCGTCGTAGTGCGGAGTCACGATCAGGGGTCCCTTGCGTGCGGCTCGGGCGAGCCTCCCGACCCAGGTTGGGAAGTACCCGAACGCGTGCGCATGGAGGACCCCCGGCCGACGGGTCAGCGCGTCCACGAGCATCCCCGGCGACACGATGCTGAGGCCATGGGGAGCGGGGAACGCGCGGAGGGCCCGGTGCCGGTGAACGGGGAACGCGGAGTGGTCCGGTCCGCGGGGAAGTCGCGAGAACGGACGGTCCCGGCGGAGATCCGAAGTGACTACCTCCACAGCGACACCGGCTTCGGACATGCCGGTCGACAGCTCGCGTACGTGCCGCTCGACGCCGCCGAGAGCGGGAAAGTAGCGCTGGGTCAGCTCCACGACCTTCAGCGTCCGCTCGGAGGCACGGTCGGATCGGCCGATCATGACGCCGACGCGCCCGGCTCGGCAGCGGGCATGCCCCATGGCCACAGCCACGGAATCGGGCGGTCGCGATCTCGGAGGACCTCGAAGATCCATTGCACCAAGCTCAGCGTGATCCCGACATCCAGAATGTCGAGGGCCCAGATGCGCACGGCACCGTAGGTCAATGTCTGATCCAGATAGGTTAGCGTCGTAAAGAGGCTGGGATCGAGCGGGGTGACGAACCGCGCGCCGAAGTCATTGTTGAAGAGGAGGTAGACGAGGGAGAGGAGCCACAAGTAGCGTAAGAACGGCTCGCGACCGGGATGGAATGCGGCGACGTCGAGGGCCAACAGGGCGAAAAGATACGGCATGTACTGCTCGTAGAGACCCCACCGCAGAAGCAGGAAGACGGTCGTGATGAGCAGAAGAGCTCGCACCTCCGACTTCGGGCTACCGGAGCCGACCCAGCGGGACGCGACCCAGCCCGCGAGGATGGCGCCCGGCACGTAGAGGTAAGAGAGGGCCGTGAAGAGATACGGGATAGGTTTGAAGATCGTGGAAACGACCGGCCCGGTTAGGATCCCCACGTAGGTCATCCCGCCGCCGCCGCCCGCGGTCTGGGATTGGGCTGTGGCGAAGATGCCGGCGAAGCTCCAGCCCTCTAGGAAGAAGACCGCGACCGTTAGTCCAAGGGGGAGGGCCAGCGCGAGGAGAAACGTCAAGCGACGCAGTCCTCGAGAGCGAAAGATCTCGAAGGGAAGATAGATGGCCGTGATCCACTTCACAAAGATGCCCCATCCGTAGAGAAGATTCCGCTCGATCGGCTCGCGATAGAGCAACGTGGCGAGGATCGTGGCCACCACGATCGAGTCGAACTGGCCCCAGATCGCGAAAATGATGATGGCATACGGGAAGAACGACCAGAAGGCAAGCACCGCCAGCGCCCGGGTTCGGTCGCCGGTCCACCGCAAGACCAAGCGATACAGCAACCCTGCGGTCAGAACATCCCCGAGGATCGGGAGCTGCTTGATCAGGAAGTACAGGACGAACCGATCGTTCCCGCCGATCGCCTCCCACGCGCGATAGAGCTCGCCCAGGATCCCCGACCAAAACGGAAGATACGCCGCCGACGGTAGGCGGGTGGTCAGGTAGGCATAGCTCACGCCGGGTACCGGTCCGAGGAACGACGTGTACGGGTTGAACCCTTGGGCGACCGCGTGGGCGGTCCGCAGCCACACCTCGAAGTCGTACGTGCTACCGGTCCAGAACGAGAAAGCCTCGCGCAGGAGGAGCCCGCCGAGAAGGATCTTCCATGCAATCGAGAGGAGAGGCTCGCGCGGGGGCTCGCTGCCGGACGGAGCGCTCCCCCCCACGGGCTCACCTCCGGGCGGGTCGCTTGCACCAGTACCCGCGGAACGAGATCCAAGGTGACTTCCAACGGTCGTCGGGGGCCCCGTGAGCCTGGGGGCCCCACCGTCGCTTCAGCTCCAGGTGCATCTCGCGCAGGGGACCGCGGCGACTCTCGCGCGCGAACTCCACGGCCACCCGCGAGACCGGTGAACACTTACTGAGGCGTCGGGACCGGCGAGGCAGGGTTCTTACGGGTAGTAGAGAGGAGCACGATTCCTGCGATGAACGCCGCAATGTAGACCCCGAGCATAGCATCGTACAGAAATCGGATGTCTCCCCCGTAATAGGATACTCCGAACAGATAGTTGGCGAAGGACGATGGAGACTTGAAGAACCCGTTCCCGACTTCGCCGTAGGTCAGAATGTCCCCTAGGAAGATCGCCACGATGAGACCGGACCCCACGGCTCCCGCCTTGACCGACATCCTCGACCGGACCAGCACGAGGAGTGCACCGCCTACCACGGTCGCAATCGTCACCAGGAGAATGACGTACCAGTGAAGGAAGTACCCGCTGGACATGTAGCCGAAATTAGTGCGCAGGTTTTTGTCGGTCACCAGCATGACAACACCCAGCGCGAACGCGACGAAGAACGCGATGCTGTAGAACACGGGATAGAGGGGGCGTTGTGATCCGCGAGACAGTGACATTAGCGCTGAGTCGGCACAGAACCGCCGAGTCACCACCTTTTTGGTCCAAACGCAGAAACTTCCGTCCCGCGAGCAACGATCCGACCAACGAGCTAAACCTCTGGACCGCCGTTGGTGCGCCCATGGGCCTGGCGGAGCTCTTCCTCGCAGTTATGGTGGTAGGCGTCTCGGGAATCAACGCAGCCCTCCCCGTCTCGGCATGGAGGAGGGTTCACGATGCGAGGTTCCTCTTCCTGGCAACAGCCAACATCACCCTCGCGGCCCTCGGCGCGATATGGACTTGGGGAGCGCTACCGGTCGGCCCACCGTCGTACGCGGTCGCTCAGCTCCCGGTGCTTGCCCTCGCGTTGGTCGTTGCTTTCTTCTTTCTCGCGGCGACCCTCTGGCCGAGACGCACGTAAACTATGGAGCGCGACGTACTCTCCTTGAACACACGCCGTCGCATCTACGAGGTCGTCTGTAACTCTCCCGGACTGAACGGGCGGGGAACGCAGCGCGCGGCTGCCACCGGCCGAGGGGAGACCATCTACCATCTCAATCGCTTGATCGGTGCCGGCCTCATCCAGCGCGAGCGCTTCGGGCGCGAGGACCACTATTTTGCGGCAACGATCCCCGTCGGTGATCGGCGGCTTCTGGGATTGATCAGCTCAGCCTCAGTGCGGCGTGTGCTGATCGCGCTCGTGCAGCAGTCTCACCAGTCCGTGAGCGACCTGAAGGCCCAGACCGGCCTCAGCGGGGGCCGCCTCTCGATCCATTTGGGTAGGCTGGTCACGATCGGTGTCATTCGAGCGAGTCGGGAACGGCACGGAAGAACGTTCGAGGTGGTCGATCCATCGTACGTCATTCGAGTCCTGACGACCTATCGTCCCGGGATCACCGACGCGTGGGTGGAGCGACTCTCCGAGACCTGGTCTGAGCTGTTCCGACGCTAACTGTCGGATCCGAAACCCGTGGTTTCCGGGCTTGGACCAAAAAGAGGTTACTTCCCAATCCTCTGCTCTCTCACGATGAAAGGTCGGGCTGCAGGGAAGCGAGCTCGAGCCGGACTCGGCTTCGCGTTGGTCGCCGGGCTCGTCCTAGCGCTGGGCATCGCCACCCTCCCGTCGGCCGGCGCAGGGTCCCCAGCGACCGGGTGGCCGCCACCCTCGCCGCTGTCCTGGACCAACGGTGTGGTCCAGTGCTCGTTCGGATCTGCGGCACCCTCGGTTACCGCTTCGGCGGTGGGCTCCGCGGATTCTGGGCTTTCATCGGGCCTCTTGGGGTTGATGGAGATGAACTCGACCGGGCAGGCCACCGCTGTCGCGTCGATGGCCCATACCAACTGGACCGTAGCGAATGTCAGCACGCCCGAGATGTTCGACCTTGCCTACCGGACCCACCTAGAGCTTCTCTCTGCGAGCGGCCCGGCGAGAATCATTGGGTCAGCGGAGGTTCGCGTCGATTACGTCCTCGCATCGCGCTCCCCCTTCGACAACATGAGCTCGGTTTCGGTGGTAGTTCAGATTTCCAATTGGACCTGGCAACATTCCGAAGACGCTCTGGTCCTCGGCCTTTCGGTCTGGCCCACTTCTCCGCGATCCGACTATCTCACAAACTCGGGCGCCTCCGGTTTCGAGATTACGAGCTCGTCGGAGGCGACCGGGGCTCCGCGGGAGTATTTTCGACTAGCACCCTACGCGACGGTGGCGGGAGCGAGCGGAGTGCCCCGTGCGGTCAGCGTCTCGCCCCAAGTGAACCTGGACCGGACCCGCGCATCGGTCAACCTAACGGTAAGCCCGGGAACGAGAAACATCACTATGCTCACCTACTCCGCGCAGATCCGGCTCGCGGCCCCCTCGTCGATCGGCGATACGCCGCTCTACGAGTACGCGCTCGTGGGCGGAGCCTCCGGGTTCGTCTCCGTTCTGCTCGCCATCTCCACGTACCGGGTCCGTCGGCGACCGTCAGCGACGGACATGATCGAGGACCCGCGATGAAGTCGACCGAGTCCCCGGAACAGGATCAGGCCCACGTTCCGATCTGGGACGCCTCGAATGTTCGGAGCTGCTCGCTTCTGGACCACCTAAGGATCCATCGCTACGGCACGCGTTCGGATCCCGACCGCGCCGGTAGGTGACGATGGTGACGAGCCTGCAAACGGACGCCGTTCCGTCGCCCTATCCCAGGACGCTGGCAGCGGGTGTGGTCGCCTACAACGAGGAGCCCAACCTTCGGTTCGCAGTTCGCTCTTTGATCGAACAGGAACTGCCCGATGGGGTCACCTGGGGAAACATTTGGATCGTAGCCAGCGGATGCACCGACGGGACCGTGGAGGTTGCCGATACCCTCGCGGCCGAGGACTCGCGAGTACGCGTGATCATCGAGCCCAGGCGGGGGGGTAAGGCCCACGCGCTGGGCCACGTCTTCCGTCACGCGAAAGGCGATGCGCTCGTCCTCCTGAACTCCGACGCCCGGGCCGAGCCGGGAGCCGTCGGTCAGTTGGTGCGAACGGCCCAAGGCAAGTCAGCGCCGTACGCGGTAATGGCCCGGCCCGTGGTCCCTCGCTCGACCGTGGGGCGCTGGACGCCTACGCTGCGATGGATGTGGGACCTCCATCATGAGTTCCATGCCGAGCTGCTCGCCCACGGGATCGGGGGTCATCTTTCCGACGAACTCCTTCTCGTCAGCGCCCCCGGTGTCCCTCCCGTACCCGATGGGATCATCAACGACGGTTCTTACCTCGCGGTCTGGCTGTCGCAGCACGGCGGGGGCCGGTGGTACGCGCACGACGCGCGCGTGTCGATCCAAGTCCCTTCCACCGTGAGAGACCACCTAAACCAACGCCGACGGATCCACGTAGGCAACCTGCAGGTCACGTCGGCGCTCGGAGCGCCGCCGGCAACCCTGCCGCGACAATTCCTTCAGAGTCCGGCGGACACCGTACGGCTTCTCGGTAGGATGATCGCCCGCGAGGACGGTTTCGAGCATTTTGGAAAGCTCGTAGCGTGGGAGCTCGCATCGTACGGCCTCGCCGCGTGGGACTGTCTCCCACCGAAGAAAGACCACGTTCGTTGGAAGCGGATTCGAACGTTCTCGCCCCGGCCCGCGACAAACTCGGCACCCACGCAGTGGGCGGAGCCGGTGAGACGAGGAGTGACCGAGCGCCGAGTCTCTTCGCTTCTCCGTGTGGCCAGCGAGTTCGGAACCGGGGTCCCGGTCGAGCAGCTCCACCAGCTCCTCCCTACCGGGAGACCCAGTACGGCCGAAGCGCTCGGCCGGTGGCTTGAGGAGCGGCCCGACCTCGCACGGCTGAACGGGGGCCGCGCCTTCGCTCCTACCGCGACCATCTCCCCCACGGGAGATCGTGTCGCTCGAGCTCGGCAGTACCGAGAATTTGCCGAGGTCCTGTGGAACGGTCCACTCTCCTTCGGCAAGGACCTGGTGCGATGCATCGCGGTCAGCGGGTCCGTCGCGTTCGGTGAGCCGCGCCCGGGCGACGACCTCGACTTGTTCGTCGTCGTTCGTTCCGGGTCGCTCTGGTGGTTTCTGGCTCGGGCGTACTTCGCCCTGCTCGTTGCACGCTGGCGCAGCGCCGGGACTTGGGGCCCTACCCCGTGCCTCAACTACGTGCTAGACGACCGCGAGGCCGCGGTCGAGTTCGCTCGACGCAGTGACCTCATTTTCGCGCGCGAAGCCCTCAGCGTACAGGTCCTCCGTGGCGATGAGTACTACCGCGGGTTGCTGGCCGCGGGCCCGTGGATGCAAGAGGAGATTCCGCGCCTGTACGCCGCTCGCACCCGGGCCCCGGGGAGCATCGCCGCCAGGCCCGCTCCGCGATCGATCCGCTTATTGAACATAGGTGTCTTCCCGTTCCTCGCCGCCTATCTCCATCTACGAGGGATCGCTCGAAATGCCCGATCGCGGCGCCGGTCGCCCTCGGACCATGGGTTTCGGACCGTGACCGGACTGCGTCGGCTCGTGTTCGCTTCGCACAAATTCGAGCAACTGCGAGGCCGCTACGCCCGATACGAACCGGCCGGACTCGGCCCGGAAGCAAAGGACGGCGCGGCGGGCGCCCTAGAAGCAAGATGAGATAGGGCTTCGCGCCCGGCTCGTCTTCGCGACTTCGATAGCTCTGCGGACTCGCGAATTCCGACGACCAATGAAGTTGCCCGGCCGCCCTTTCCTGAAACAGAAAAAGTAGCGGGGCCGTGAGACCGCCCGATCCGTTCACGGAGAGCGGATGCGAAGAGGCGGGCGGACGCGCTCTAAACCTAGTCCGATTATCGAAAACTGCCGTCGAGATCAAGCTGCCCGCCTCGTACATTGCGGCAGTTCCTATGACGCTACGTCAAATGTGGATCCAGCCCGCGTAGAATGCGTATCCGATGAGCGCGATGACTGCGGCGATGAAGACGAACTTTATGACCTTGAGAATGAGAACAATCGCCACCACGACGATCGCGATAATCAGCAGGGTCAGTGCGGCGTACTCGCTCGGCGATAGTCCCATCGAACGAGTGGACACTCCCCCCACGTATGAAGTTTCGGAAAGCCCCCCCCAACGCCGCTCCTCCTGGAACGGACGGGATGCTCGTGCAGCTTCTTTCTTACGGAACCGACGGGGACCGCGCTCGTGCAGGGGACCGCGCTCGTGCACGCAAAGCAAATGGTCTCGGGACGAGACGGACTCCGACGACGGGTATCGATTCCGGAACTGCGAGTAACCTCCCGATCGATCCCGTATTGCTCGGGGGGCCGAGTCCCCGACTTTAGAGCGCGCTCCGCTCTCGTGATCAGAGAACGCGAAGGGGCGGCTCGCCGCGGGATGTGCCCAGCCCCCTTCAACGGGTACGGCCATGATCCTTGGCTCGGGGAGTCGCCGGCCCTCTCCGAATGAGCGATGCGAATTTCGCGACTTTCCTGGCCGGAAAGTTCTCCAACCTGCCCGCTAGAGTTCGAACGCGAGACCGAGCCAGGACTCGCTGGGTCTCGTCCCGCAGCGACCCCGCGAGGGCTTCACCGCCGGCTATTTAGGGAAGGGTTTGAGATTCATGGATACCGCCACCTGCGTCCGGTCGGAGGACTAGCGGATTACCGCCGTCGGCGGCTTGATAAACTGCGCGATCGCCTCCAAAGCGCGACTTCGCGACACGGCGTGCGACGCCTCGTCGCAGCGCCCCCAAAGGATACACGCCTCGCTCGTTCGTAGTTGGACTGATATTCCAGCAGCGCTAGGAGCCAAAGAACGATGGATCGATACGAACGGGTTCCGATCGAGGAAGAAAGCCGCGAGGAGCGCGTCAAGAAGTTCGCTCTCATCGACCAGCCGTACACCCTCGAGGAGGCGGTAATCGAGGGCCAGCGCTGCCTGGAATGCGCGATGCCATACTGCATCCAGGGCTGCCCGATCACCCAGGACTGTCGGGGTTACAATGTCCTCGTGGGACAAGGAAAATTTGACGAAGCGGCACGACTAACTCTCCGTGACAACCCTCTCGCGACCGTCCTGTGCAAGACGTGCTACCACTTCTGCGAGGATGACTGCATCATGACGGGGCGAGGGGTGCCGATTGCGATCCGCCACCTGAAGAGAGCGGCGCTCGAGTTCGGCAAGTCCGACCTGTTGTACGTTCCCTCCAAGCGCAAGGACGAGCGGGTCGCCGTCATCGGAGCGGGCCCGGCCGGCCTGATGGCCGCCTGGGACCTCGCCGTGCGCGGCCACCCCGTGACCGTGTTCGAGAACGAACCGTTCCTCGGCGGACAGATCAACACCATTCCCCGTTATCATCTCGACCCGGACGATCTCGACACGGATCTCGCTCGGTGGAGAAATCTCGACATCACCTATGTCGTGGGAAAGAGGGCAGGGACCGACTACACTCCCAAGAGCCTGCTCGAGGAGGGATACGAAGCGGTCCTCGTGAGCATCGGCGCCTCGAAGGCCCGAGAACTGGGCATCCCCGGCGAGAACCTCCCCGGGGTCTATCACGCCTTGCCGTTCCTGCTCGCGATGAACAAAGGGCCGGAAGGACTGTTCGGCCGCACGAATCGCCGCATCGTCGTCATCGGCGCAGGCGATGTTGCCCTCGATGCCGCCCGCTCGGCACGCCGCCTCTCGGGCGGAGGCGACGTTCAGCTGGTCTATCGGCGGGGTCCCGAGGACATGAAAGCGACCGAGGAGGAGAAGATAGGGGGCCAGGTCGAGGGGGTTCAGTACGTCTTCTTCCGTTCGCCGAAGGAGATCCTTGGAACGGACCACGTCGAGGGACTCGTCGTCGAGCGAACGGAGCACGGCCCGTTGGATGCGAAGGGCCGACGCGCCCTCGTGACCGTTCCGAACTCCGAGGAGACGATCGAGTGTGACATGGTGATCGTCGCGGTCGGCGAGGTCGCGGACGTTTCCGGGTTCGACCCGGACTATGGTTTCAAGTTCGCGTCAATGGGCTGGCCCGAAGGGACCCGCGAGGGCTGGATGACCGATGTCGAGGGGGTCTTTGCGACCGGTGGCCGTTCCGTCGTGCATGCCATGGGCGCCGGGGAGCGGGCCGCCGCCGCGATCGACGCCTACCTCGCGAAGAAGCACGGCCGGGCTCCCGAACCACGACCCGATCCGTTCGGAGGTCCCGACCCGCCGGAACTCCCAAGCGGTTACGGTGGCCCGACCTGGACACCTTAGCGGCGCGCTGGGACCCAAGTCCGAACCTGGGGGCTCCCGTCCGCTCCCGAGCCGAGATGTTCGAGCTCCGAGGCCGCACTCTACGGCAACTCCGCAAACAATCCGAGATAGGGCCTGCGCTCCCCGGAGCGCTAACGGTCCCGACCGGGGGCGTTCGGATCAAGAGACTCCGAGTCGCGGGAGGCTGGTCCACGGGATCACGCACGATTCCGCAGCGCCCTCGGGGTCCTTGGAACGGTAGCCAAAGCTATCCGTCAGCCTAACTCGTGGTGGCCGAAGGCATCCGTGGCCGAAGAGGAGTCGACGTTCCAGGATCTCCCTCTCCACGCTCGGTTGCAACGAGGTATCGAGCAAATCGGATACCGGATCCCGACCCCCATCCAGCGAGGAGCAATCCCGCCGGCGGTCCTGGGCCGCGACATCATCGGTACCTCTCAGACCGGAACCGGGAAGACGGCCGCGTTCCTGCTTCCGATCCTGGAACGTCTTCTGGACCAGCCACCCGGACGCATCTATGCCTTGGTGCTGACCCCCACCCGTGAGCTCGCAGTCCAGGCGGAGCGGTTCCTGCGACAGCTCGCCGGGCATACTCCACTGCGCGGTGTAGCGGTCTACGGCGGCGTGGGAATGGCCGATCAGGAGCGAGGGCTCGCGGGACGCGCCGAAATCGTCATCGCGACGCCGGGGCGCCTCCTCGACCACATGCACCGGGGCCACGTGGACTTCCGCGCGCTCAAGATCCTGGTCCTGGACGAAGCGGACCGGATGCTCGACATGGGATTCTTGCCGGACGTTCGCCGAATCCTCAGCCAACTTCCGCGGGAGCGGCAGACCCTATTGTTCTCCGCAACCATGCCCCCTGAGGTGGTCCGTCTCTCTCGCGACTTCCTGCGCGATCCCAAGCTCGTACAGGTCGGCGAGACCACCGTGGCCGCGGTCGGCGTCTCCCACCTTGCGCTTCCCGTGCCCGCGCAACGCAAGGCCGGACTCCTCGTCGAACTGCTGCGTGACGCGATGATGACGAGCGTGCTCGTCTTTACCCGGACGAAGCACCGGGCCGATCACCTCGGGCGGCAGCTCGAGCACGCCGGCATCCCCACGGCGGTGATTCATGGGAACCGGAGCCAGAACCAGCGCACGGCCGCGCTCGAAGGCTTCCGCTCCGCTCGGCACCGCGTCCTGGTAGCCACCGACATCGCAGCCCGCGGAATCGACGTCAAGGACGTGAGCCATGTGGTGAACTTCGACGTGCCGCACGAGCCCGAGACCTACGTCCACCGCGTCGGCCGCACCGCACGCGCCCAACAGCGTGGCGATGCGTATACGCTGGTTTCTCCCGAGGAGGAGGAAGACCTACGCCGGATCGAGCGACTGATCGGCATGCCGATCCCGAGATCCACGATCCCCGGGTTCGACTATCGTGCTCGCGATGCGCCCGCCCCGAGGTCTATGGGTCCGGGTCCGCGCGGCGGGGGCCGGCCGAACCGCTACCCGCCCCGCCGGTACGGATCGGGAGTCGGGGGCGGTCGGACGCCGCGATCCCCTCAGTTCCGGCGTCGTCGTTAGCTCCCCGACGGGGGCTCGGAGGGGTCCGGAGGCTTCGGGGCGCTCTGCCGCACATGGACCAGCTCCTCGGAGACCCGAAAGTTCACTTCGGCGAGCACCGGTTCGCGGTCTTCGGGACGGCGGACCATGACCGTGAGGACGAGGTCGGCGCCCTGCACCGAGCGCGACTTTACGGTGAAAACGGGAGGAAAGCGAGGATCGAGGCGGAGGCGGAGCTTGGAGAGGCTCTTGAGCATCCGGCTCTCAAAAGCCGCCAGGTCTGTTGAGCCCGTGAGCGTGACGGGAACCACCAACTCCTTCCACGCCTGAGGACTAAGGTTCTCGACCGGCTGGCCGAGGAACGTCGAGTTCGGCAAGGCGATCATCCGGTCGTCCTCGCTGAGGAGGATCGTCGTCATTGCATTGATCTCGATGACTCGGCCCGCCTGCCCCGCGACCCGGATCGTATCCCCGACCTTGAACGGGCTGTAGATCCCCGAAAAGAATCTCGCGCCGGCGTTCTCGAGCGGGACCCGGATCGCGACGATCGCCGCGACGGCGACGAGCCCGATGACGAGCAGGAGGATCGACGGGCTCACCCCGAGCTCCTGGACCGCGAGGACTGCCCCCACGGCCACGACGACCGCGACCCCGAGACGTCGCATCGCGACGGCGACCTGCGGGTTGCTCGCCCGCATCACGCCCCGAAGGATGAGGTTCACGATCCAGGCGAAGAGCGCCGTAAGCGCGACAATGATCCCGACGTCGAGAAGGACCAGATTGAACCCCGTGACCATACCGAGCCCGGACATGTTCACCCTCCAACGAGGCTCTCGAAGAGCTCACGCTCTTGGCGGGCCGCCGTCTCGAGCGAGCACGTGCGGGCCGCGCGCCGGCCTCCGTCTACGAGACGTCGACGTAGGGCGCCGTCGTCCGCGGCGATCCGGCGTATCTGGCGAGCGAGGCCCGTCGCGCTGTCCGGGTCGAAGAGCAGGCCATTCTCACCGTCCGTGATCAATTCGGCCACCCCGGCTCGGTCCGTCACGAGAGCCGGTCGCCTATGTATCCAACTCTCTACGACGACCAGTCCGAACCCTTCGTTGACCGACGGCAGGATCGAGAAGTCGCTGCGCTCGTAGAGCGCATCAAGTTCCGCCTGAGTGACGTGCCCCGTGAACACGACCCTGTCGGATATGCCGGCCCGATGGGCCTCTTCGTCCAGCCGGGCACGCCAGCGATCGGATTTCGAGAGTCCGAGTCCTCCCTTCGAGCTCGAGAAGCTACCGTTGCCGACAAAGACCAGCCGCAGATTGGGCAAAGAGTTCTTGACGAGAGCGAGAGCGGCGAGAGCGCGATCTTGTCCCTTGGTAGGGTCCATACGCGCTACGATCAGTCCCACGGAGTGCGCACGCAAGATCCCGAACTTCTCGCACACGGCGTCGACCTCGGCGGCGGCCGGTCGGGTGCGGTACTCCGCGGGATCGATGTAGGGGTAGATCCGTAGCACGTCCCCCCGATGACCCAATCGCTCGAGTTCCCGCCGGTACCGGTCGCTGCTGACCACGATCCGGTCGTACGCGGAGAGGTACCGCTGCATGACCGGCCGCCAGTCGACCGGGATCGACCGCACGTCGAAGGGAATGTGCCAACGAAAAATCTTCGGCTTCAGCGTTCCGAGCATCTGTCCGACCGGGAGCTGCTGGAAATCATGGATGTAGAACAAATCGAAGTCGAGGTCGTGATCGAGCTCGCGAATCCGCATCGCGGTCGTACGGTTGTAGAAGGTGTACTCCGTGGCGTCGTCGGTCCAGAAGAGCCCCTCGCTCTTCGCCTTACTAACGAGACCGTGAGCGGTGGCCCAGATCGCTTCCTTTGTGGTTCCATACCCGGCCATCCGCGCGGGATCGATCGCGACGTGGTGAAGGGAGATTCCCGGTAGATGGGCGGTAGCCGGAGCGTTCGGGTTGAGTGACACCCAGTGGGCGTCCTCAAGGACGCCGTCGGCGAGCAGCTTCCGGAGCAGGGGGTAGACCATCCGTGTCACGCCCCCCGGGGAGAATCGATAGTCGACCCCTTCCGTGAGCTGCGTGAGATCGACGCTCGACGGTTCGGCGGTGGTTCGCGTATCTCTGGGAACGCGTAGGAACTGGACGAGCGGAGTCTGCGTGTTCACGAGAATACGTAACTTCGGCACGGAACCACCAGTGGTCTTCGAGAGCGCAGGCCCGACGTGAGCGTCTCAGCCGGGCGATCCTTCCGCGGCGACGACCGCTCCCCCGTTTAGCTCGCTCGGGTATTAGATTGAGCCTCCCAACCCTCCCCTGCGAAAACAGGCCCCGCCAAGCTCTATCTAGGCGGAGGGTCTTAGGCTCGAAAGATATGGCCGTTTTCGAGCCCGTCGTCTTGCGCAGTCTTTTGCGGAGCGTGCGCGAGGCGCGGGGCCAGAAGCTTCCGGTTATCGCCGGGCACAAGTTGCTGTATCGGTGCAACCTCGAGTGCCAGATGTGTCCGTTCTGGCGACGCGAGGATGAGGAACTGCTTACGCTGAGTGAGGAGATCCACATGATGGACGCGCTCGCCAGCGCCGGCGTCTCGTTCCTCGGCTTCGAGGGGGGCGAACCGTTGCTACGACCGGACCTTCCCGAAATCCTCCGGGAGTCGCACAAACGCTTCCACACCTCGCTCGTGACGAACGGCTGGCTTCTCAAACAACGGATTGACGAGCTCGCACCGTCGCTCGAGATGCTCTTCGTCTCGCTCGATGGGATCGGTCCGATGCATGACTTCCTGCGGGGCATCCCGCACTCCTACGAGCGTGCGGTCGAGGGGATCCGGGCCGCCCGCGAGCGCCTGCCCGTGGCGATCAGCAGCACGATCACTAAGGACAACCTCCACCAGTCCGAGTCGATGGTGGACCTCGCCATCTCGCTGGGCGTAGAGATCACGTTCCAAGTAGCCTACGACTATTCGACCGCCGACGCGCTCAGCCCGATGGGCCCCGACTTCCTCGAGACCCTTCAAGCAATCCGCGCTCGGCGGGTGGCGGGCGCACCGATCCTCGAGTCACCCGAGTACTTCGACGCGATCATCGACTCGTGGTTCGGGCACAAGAGCTGGCACTGCAAACCATGGCTGACGATCAACATCGACCCCCGCGGCCGTGTGGTCATGCCCTGCTACGTCCTCCACGAGTACGCGGGCGAACATCCGGTCTGGGAGATCGACGTCGCCGGCATGTGGAATTCGTTCGACTGGTCGAAGTATGAGAGCTGCAACAAGTGCGGGCTTGCCTGCTACCTCGAGCCGTCCCTCTTCTCGTGGTCCAACATGGGAATGGTACGGGACCGGATCGTCTCGAACGCGTTCGGCCACATCGGTCGCCGGCGGCAGCGGGTCGCGGCGGCCGCAGCGTCGGCCCCGGCGTGAACGGGGGACGAGCCGACCTTATTCGACGCTTCGCGTCCCCGCGGCCTGGACCGAGAAGTTCCGACCTTCCCAGCGGGCGGTCTCGGGCCAGTAGAACGTGAAGTCGTAGCCCTGACCCTCATCGAGCGCGGCGAGATCTACGAAGTGGACTCCGACGGGCGTCGCGGTCGCGACAACATCCCGCGCGCTCCGCCACCCATCGTCCGACCAGTGCAGTTGGAACGGCGCGGACGCCTGGACACGGAGCGGCGCCCCTGGCGGGAGCTCGGAGATCTGCCGGTTGAACTTCCAGAGCTCGAGATGGGAGCGGGCCCTCCGGCGCCCGAGATAGCGGGACTCGACGGCCGGGATGCGGTCGTAGACCTTCCCATCGGAAATCGATCGCAGGAGAGTCAGATATTCGGCATGGGCCCACGCCAGCGGCATCGCCGCTCCGCTCGGGCGACCGCGGAACAGTCCTAGACTCTCGATGTCGGCCTCGTCCCAGACCTGCTCGGTGAGCAGACCGGTAGGTGTCGCGAACCGCTCCATCGCCCGGGCGTAGGGAAGTGGGTCGTGGCCCGCCGAGAGCTCGTAGTGGCCGCGCTCGCCCGTCAAGAGCGGCCAAGGCCGGCCGATACCCCATCCTAGGAACGGAGCACCGGCCGGGCCCTGTCCGTACCCGTCGTGATTGTAGCGTTTCCACGCCGGCCCGTACGGCGTATCGACCTTGAGGAACCGGTCGACCAAGCGAACCGTATCTGTGACGATCGGGTCGCCGGCGGATCGGATGCCCAAGCGAACAAGGCCGAGGAATTCGGTAGAAACGATCTCCTGGGCCGGCCACTCGCTGGGAGCACCGGGCGCTTGGTTCGGGATGTACAGGCGTCCGAAGTCCCCCGACTCGCGCGGCGAAGGGTCGCTCGGCATCGCGGGACGCACGCGTACGTAGTGGCGCGGGATCTCGGGGTCCAGAGTCCCCTGGGTCGTGACGGTCCACCCTTCGAGATGGCTCTCCAGGAAATCCGCGGTCTCCTCGAAAAGGGTCGCAGTAGCCGTGTCCTGATGGTTCCGCGCGAAGTCGCTCGCCCCGAGGAGCGCAGCGATCTGCAGTCCGATCGTTGAGGGAGAATATCCGCTCACCTCCTCCCAGCGGTCCTGTTGAGTCACCGGCCCCCGGTCGATCAAGAACCGGGCCGCCCGCAGGATCATCGGGTATGGGTCGAAGCTCTCGAGCGCCCGCGCACGCTCCAAGCGCCAGGCCAAGAGGATGGGGAGGGCGACTTCGTCCAGCTGAACACCGGTCCAGTACGCTCGTCCATCCAGCCAGAAATTCTGTGGGAATCCGCCGTCGGACTGCTGTCGGCTCGCGAGGTAAATCAAGGCCCGCAAGGGAGCTTCGCGGATCCCCGCCGCCAAGAGAGCCGTCGCGATCTGGACCATGTCGCGTGTCCAGACGAGGTGGTAGCCCCCGCGATCGTCGGTCCGCCGGCGGCCCCAGGGCGTCGAAGGAGAGGCGATGAACGCCCCCGGATAGAGCTTGTCCTCGGAAGCGAGCAGGACCATTCGGCTCACGCGTGCGAGGTGGCCGTGATCACCCGGGCCTACTCCGTACGGATGGGAGTGTTGCGCCGCGCGGCGCCACTGGAGGACGAACCGGTCCCGATGTCGCTCGAAGGGAGATCCGAGGGATTGGAGGACAGTCGTCGTCGCGTTCTCGAGGTTCGATCCGAAGGCGACCGCCACTGTGAACTCACCGGAGGCAGGGAGGGCGATCTCGCCGGTGAGGAAGACGCTGCCGTTCGGAGCGAGGTCGTACTCGTTCTCGATGTCGTACCGGTTCTCGAGCGAGGCCATTTCATCGCCCGCGCCGATGAAGCCGACGGTCGCCTTGCGGAACGGAACGTCCGCGGCGATGACGACCCCGACGTCCTCTCTCGAGGCAGCGAGCACCGGGCGGCCGAGCAGCAAGTACACCCCGGCGTCGGTGCCCCGGGGGAGGAGATCGAGGTGCGGGATGGCGTGGAGGTACAGCCGAAGACGATCCCGAAGCTCCGGGCGGTTCACCACGAGGCGAGTGTGGACGAGAAGGGCGGATTGGTGGGGCGCCATGAGGATCTCCTTCTCGATCGAGAACCGTCCCGCGGGATCGGACGTCGTCACCCGGTAGTCCAACGAGTCCGGGTGCGGCTGCTCGATCTTCGAGGACATGTGCCGCGCCTCGTCCATGTAGAACGACTCCCCGTCGGTCACCCCGTAGAGCATGCCGCGGAACTGCGGACGGTCGATCGATGGGTGGTAGAGCTCCGTGACCGTCCCCTTCCAGATCGTGTACCAGAGCCGTGCGTCGGCGGAATATGCGGTGCCGAAGCCCTCCTTCGAGCTCGGGGCCCAACCCACGGGGACTCCGGGAGCACCGGGCGCGACGCGGGTACCGCGGAGATCCATGCTACCCTCGGCGCGATGAAGCACGATGGCGTTTAACCGTCGCACCATCCGCTTCCGCTCGGCGCGACCCGTATTCTTTTTTTGTGGCACCGGCTCGCGTAGGCGTGGAACTCATCTGGTACCTCGTGATCCTTGCCGTGGTCGCGATCGCCGCCGGCTTCGTAGGATCGCTGACCGGGATCGGTGGCGGAATCATCATCATCCCGGTCTTGGTCATCTTCTTCAACGTTCCGCTCGTGGTCGCGATCGGCGCGAGCGTCATCACGATCCTCGCCAACTCGGCGACGACAGGATCGGCGTACCTCCATGACCGTCTGACCGACCTTCGCATCGGGATGTTCTTGGAAATTGCTACAGTTCCGGGTGCGATCATCGGCGCGGTCCTGACGGTCTACCTCGTTCACGCGGACCTGCAAGATGCGCTCCTCGTAGCCCTCGGCATCATCTTGATCCTGCTGGCGGTGGCCGGACTCCGGCGAATCCGCGATGACGCCTACGCCGTCGCGGTTCCGGACCGGCGCTCACGCCGGTTGGGATTCTTCGGCTCGTATCATGACGCTCAGCTCAACGAGACGATTGCCTACCAAGCCGCGGATACGAACCGCGCCTTGGGAATCATGTTCGCGGCCGGGCTCGTCGCGGGGATGTTCGGCATCGGGAGCGGCGTGCTCAAGGTTACCGCACTCGACGACGCCCTAAAGCTACCGATCAAGGTCTCGACCGCCACGAGCAATTTCATGATCGGCGTGACGGCGTGCGCTACGACCGGCGTGCTCCTAGCGGCCGGCTACGTCAATGCGGTCCTCGCGGTACCGGTCGCGGTCGGCGCGACGGCGGGCGCGCTAATGGGGTCGTACATCCTCCCCGGGGTTCGCAGCCGGACGGTCCGCATCGCCTTCACCTTGGTGCTCGTCGGACTCTCCATTGAGCTCATCATCCGCGGACTTGGAGGACCCTGATGCCGCAGACCCCTCCCGCCGCTCCGCACCGAGAACTCCCGGCGGATGCCTACCGCGACATGACTCGGATCTTGCGCATCGGGCTCATCACCGCATTGGTGATCCTCTTGGGCGGAATCGTGGCCTACCTTGCGGAGAACTCCTCGATCGGTTTCCGCCAGATGGTGGCGCAGAATCCTATCGTCCACTACCTTGGGCTCGACGCTCTCGCGCAGGGGCTTGCAACCGGCCAGCCCGAGGCCTATCTCACCCTCGGCGTCCTCGTCCTAGTGGCTACTCCTATCGCTCGGGTGGTGACGGGATTGTACTTCTTCGCACGTAACCGGGAGCGTGAAATGGCGCTCGTCGCGACGACCGTGGGCATCCTACTCTTCGTGGGAATTCTGGTGATCGGCCCGTTCTTGCGCTGATCGGTACCCTTGCCCTAGGTGCTCTGGGGCTAAAGTGGTCGTGCGCCGCTCGATTCGGCCCGAGTGTCGCTCCATAGGATCTTCGTCGGCACGGTCGCCGCGAGCGCTCCCTAGTGAGGCGCGAGCGCTTCGCGGACCGCGCGAACCCCTTCATCGGCCAAGCTGCGCGCACGTTGGGGCTCCTTCGCCTCGGCGAATACCCGCACGAGCGGTTCGGTACCGCTCGGGCGCACGAGAATCCAGCTCTTCCCGCGATACACCTTGAGACCGTCGGTCCGCTCGACCCGATCGGCGCCCTTGCCCAGCGCCTCTGCGGCGCGGCGGAGCACCTCCTCTCTTCGTTCGACCGGACACGGGACCTTCTCCCGCACGAAGGCGTAGTGCGGCACACCGGCGATGAGCGCGTCCAGAGTTTCGCTCCGCCGCGTGAGCAGATCGAGGACGCTTGCGGCGGCCATCGCGCCATCACGAGCGAGCTGGAACTGAGGGAAGACGATCCCGCCGTTCTCCTCTCCACCGAGGACTGCGCGTCGCGTCTGCATCTCGCGCGTGACATTCGGGCTCCCGACGCGCGTGTAGATCACCTCGCCACCGAGCGGCGTGATCGCGTCCGCGAGCGCCTGCGACATCGTGACCGGGGTGACGACAAACCCTCCGTGGTTGCGCTCGACCGCGTCCTGGCTGAGCAGCGTCAGCAGCGATTCGCCGGGGACGAAGCGTCCGTTGCGATCCACAAAGACGGCGCGATCTGCATCCCCGTCGTGCGCAATTCCGAGGTCGGCCCCGAACGCCGGCACCGCTCGCATCAGGTCCCCTAGGTTCGCTTCTGTCGGCTCGGAGGGTCGTCCCGGGAACGTGCCGTCGATGTGGCCGTTGAGCGTGCGCACGCGACAACCCAACCGGCGCAATAGGTTCGGGCTGGTGACCGCGGACGCTCCGTTCGCGGTATCGAGCACGACCGAGAAGCGTCGCTCCGCAATCTTCGAACGGTCGACGCACGCTAGGATCCCGTCGACGTACTCGTCGGCGCCTCCGGGATGTGTCGAGATCGTGCCGATGCGATCGAACGGTACCCCCGGTTCCCGGCCCGCGTCTACGGCCTGCTCAATCGACTCTTCGACCGAGCGCGGAACCTCGAGCCCGTCGTCGGCGATGCACTTGACACCGTTGAACTCGGGCGGGTTGTGCGACGCGGTAACGATCACTCCCAGACGCCCGTGCAAGCGAGGGACGAGATACTGGATAGCGGGGGTCGGCAGGAGTCCCACCTCGATGACGTGGTGCCCCGCCAGCGCGAGCGTACCTCCTACCACGCGGGACAACGCGAAGCTCGAGGTCCGACCGTCCCACCCGAGGACAATGGTGCTTGCGGGGGGCACGACCGAACCGATCGCGCTGGCCGTACGTTGGGCGAACGAGGACGTCAGGCGTTCGCCGACGACCTCGCGGATGCCGTTGGTCCCGAACAGGCGCATGGGCTCTTGGACCTCCCCGAGCGTCGCCGCGTATATGAGCGGCGGGCGTTCGCCCGGCGACGCGCATGGACGAGCGATTCCTTGCTGACGAAATGCTGGGGCGCCTCGCGCGCTATCTGCGCATCCTCGGATACGACACCGAGTACGTCCGCGAGGAGGACGACGACGCGGTACGCGCACGCGCAGAAAGGGAACACCGAACCCTTCTGACCCGGGACCGCGCGCTCGCGAGACGCACCGCGGGCTCGGCCCTCCTCCGCTCACCCCACCTCCAGGAACAGCTGGCCGAGTTGCGCACGCAGATCCCGGGGCTCGTCCTTGCCCCCCGCTTCGACCGCTGCACGCTATGCAACGGTGAGCTCGCGGAACTGCCGGCGAGTGCGGCGCGCCCTCCCGGTGCGGCCCGGGCAGGACCCGTCTACGAGTGCCGGCGGTGCGGGCACCGCTACTGGGAAGGGTCGCACACCCGCCAGATCCGCGGGTTCCTGCTTCATCTAGGACCGTCATGAACGCGAGGCTGGAACTCGAGGTAGAACTCTCGGGGGAGGTCGTAGAGCTCGCGCGGGCCGAGCTCGCCTCGCTCGCGGAGGGGTTAGTCGCATCCATCTCGTCAGAGTCGACCCGTCCCGCGGCCCGAATCGTCGCTCTGGACGTCGCAGACATGGAGGTCGCCCGCGAGTTGGTCGCACGTGTGTCGCTCGCCCACCGCGTAGTCCGAGTCATCGGTTCCGAAGCTACGGCGGAAGAGCGACTCCTCGCCGAAAGCAAGCGCGGAGTATCGGCTTCGTTTCGCCTCCGCGGTCACCCCACCGCCCCCGGCTCGGATCCAAGGATCCATCGATTCGCGCAGATTTGGAAGAGCGGAGGAGGCACCATCGACCTCGATCACCCCGCTCGGCGGTTCTGGGTCGACGGGTCCGACATCGCTTCGAGCCGACTCCTTGAGGAGGTGGGCGCGGTGGACCGAGGTGCGATCCAAGCCCGTCGCATCTCTCGTCTGCCGTTCTCCCGACCCGTCGGGCTCGACCCGAAGTTCGCGCGCGCCGCGGCGAATCTCGCGCTCGCGGGTCCGGGCCGCCGGATCGTCGATCCCTTCGTGGGTACCGGGGCACTCCTCGCGGAGGCCGCCTTGCTTGGGGCCGACGTCACCGGGGTTGACGTGGACCTCGAAATGATACGCGGCGCGGCCCGTAACCTGGAGGCCGTGGGTCGGCCGGGCGCGCGTCTCCTGGGCGGGGATTCGGGCATGCTCGCGGAGCAATTCACCGACGGGTGGTTCGATGCGCTGCTGACGGACGCGCCGTATGGCCGTGCCTCGGGCACCGGCGGCGAGCCCGTATCCGACCTCATTGCCCGGGTGCTTCCGCTATGGGCGCGGCGGGTCCGGGACGACGGTCGCGTGGTCCTGGTCACCGCGGGGGGGCCCGATCCGCTTTCCGAACCCTGGCGACGCACCGTTTCGGTCCCGGTTCGGCAACACCGCAGTCTGACACGGGAGTTCCGGGTATACCGGCGTTCGGTTTCCCTCACGTAGCGCCGGACGGTGAGAAGTCGACCGTGGCCGGGCTCGACCCGGGCGCGGGGCAGACCTCGGACGCGACGAGCTGAAGCTCGATCCCCGTTGCCGATTGGGTATTCTCATAGATGATCTGTATCTCGACTGTCGCTCCGGCGTTGACGGCA
The DNA here is from genome assembly GCA_021844945.1 of Thermoplasmata archaeon. Taxonomy (GTDB): domain Archaea; phylum Thermoplasmatota; class Thermoplasmata; order Lutacidiplasmatales; family UBA184; genus Lutacidiplasma. The sequence continues at coordinate 327,093 of JAKBSJ010000001.1, forward strand.
AAGTAGCCGGCGCCCACCGGCGCGCTCGCGTTCGCCGTGCTGTTCGCGTAGGCGTACTCTCCCGAGACATTGAACGTCCAATCGGAGGTGGAGGCCCACGCTTCTCGCGCCGAAGCATTCAAGGGAGTTGAAGAATCGTTGAGGTAGACCTCGAGCACGCGGGCCCCGAGCACGATGCCGTGCGCTGCGGCGTCCTGGTTCGACAGATTCACTCGTGCCGCCACGGCTAGGGCGTAACCGGGCGCGGGAGCGACAAAGTGGCTCGAGGCCGTCGCGGTCCCGCCGATCTGCCCGGTCTCCGCGGCGACCGGGACGAGGACGAAGCCGCTGACGAGAATCGCCGCCACGGCGACCCCGACGAGGGTTCGCTTCCAGCCGAGAGGAGAAGCGTCGTTGAGGGGCGGTGGATGCCGAGCCCCTAACAGGAGGATCAGGAAGGCGAAGATGAGCCAACCCAAGTATACGAAGAGTCCGAGGAGGAGGAGTAGGATGACGATCGCATAGCTGAGGTACCGGCTCCGGTCGCCAAAGAGCCCGCGCCAGACGTGGCCCCCATCGAGCTGGCCCGCCGGCAGCAGGTTGATCGCCGTTACGAAGATGCCGACCCAGCCCGCGAGCGCGAGCGGGTGCAGGTAAAGAATCTGTGTCGGAAAGACGTGGAGGAACGCGACCCAGAGCAGCGACTGCCCGATGAGGATGTTCGAGTAGCTCGTGCCGAGGAAAGTGATCCCGCACGTAGCCAAGGACGGGGTCGGGAGCGTCCAAGACAGGTAGAGGCCGGCGAACGTGATTGGTATGGCGATCAGGAACCCGGCGATCGGCCCGGCGGCTCCGATGTCGAAAAGCACTTTGCGGTCCGTGAACGGTTGGCGAATGCTGATGAACGCGCCGAGCGTTCCAAAGAGGAACGGCGGCGGGATGGGCATGAAATACGGCAGCGACGCGTCGAGCCGATAATGGCGCGAGACGAAGTAGTGCGCGAGCTCGTGGCCGCCGAGGATCGCGACGAGGGGTAGCGCGAAGAAGAGAGCGCCGAAGACAAAGTCGGACTCGGACAGAGAGGCGCCACCGACGAACGCGTTCCAGATCAGCGCTCCGGTGAGGATCGTGGTGACGAGCGTTGCCGCGAGCAGGCCGAGATTGATCCAGATCGTTCCCCGTGATACCGGCGGCCGATGCACCACCTCGATGAAGGTCTCTCCCGTCCGCTCGCGGAGCAGTCCGACGTACGCCTTCGCCCATAGCTCGTCGGCCAAGCTTCGGAACGTCGCTTCCAGCGTCGCCCGGTCGACGTGGACCGCGAAGGTAACGGACTGCGGGCCGACGGTGGTCTCGTAGACCGGAAAATAGTGGGCGACAATCGTTCGTAGCCGGTCGAGCTCCGAGCTGGAAGATGGGATGCCTCCGCCCGACAGCGGCATCCCCATCGCTCAGTCCCCCGGACCCGAAGCAGGCTTCCTCAGTCGTTTCGCTCGCTCTTTCGCAGAGTATCCGGTCGCACTCTCGAGGAACCGGTTGTAGCGTCGGACCGTCTCCGCAGCGACCTCGACGTCGACCTTGGGGTCCATTTCGACTTCGACGCCAAGGAGCTTGCCGACCGGGGCGGCCGTTAGGTTCCGAAGCGCGCCGTAGTGCGCTCGGACTCCGGTCTCCGTCCGCTCGGCTTCCCCAAACGCCTCTCGGGCAGCAGCCTCGAGCGAGGAGGCGCCTAAGCGAGAGCGGTGCGACGGCTTGACAGGATAGTTCGTCACGCTAGGGCTCCGACGCCGGTTCTGACCATTAGCCTAACCGTGGTTCCTTTGGGGCGTGTTGGGGCCAGCACCGTCAGACGGTCTCGATCTCGAACCGCACTCCGTAGCCACGGAGCCGCCGGGTGAGCTCGTCCGAGAGGTCCAGTACCTGGTCGGGGGTGGCCCCACCGTTCCAATCGTACACGAAGTCGTAGTTGCCCTGGGTGGGCTGGAAGCCCAGCGAGCGCAGCCTATCGGCGATCTCGGAGGGGGTCGCTCCCTCACTGTCGAACGTGACTCGAAGGTAGGTCTCCATTCAGCCCCTCGAGGCTCGACCTCCGCCTAAGCATTACGGACGCGTCGGGCGTTCTGGGACCGTGGCCACATCCCGGCCACGACCTCGGAGGGCCGAGCACCCGACGGAAGTCGGCGGGAAACGAATGTCCGCGTCGGGGTGACGACCCGTAGGGACCCGGCCGCCCGTGGGGTGGGAGCGCGGACGATGATCCCGAGCTCCGCCGGTCGCTCGTGAAGGATCTTCTTAGGGAGTCGAGGCTCGAACCGGGCCTTCACGAAGATTCGGCGCAGTGCATCGCGCCACGCAGAGGCGCCCGTGGGGGGATCCACGGCGAGGGCGATCCGGATCGGCGCGCGCCGGCGGCCACGCCGATCGATGATGCCGAGACGAATACGCCGCGAACTGATGGGTAGGAGATCGTCCGCGAGTACCAGCGGAACGGTCTCGATCTCAAGAGCCGGCAACTTGCGCCTTCGACGTTCGGCATTGACCCGCGCTCCTCCCTCGACGGTCTCGACCGAGACGACCAGACGGTCGAATCCGGGTTCGACGGAGCGGCCGTAGCCGTTGTCGAGGGGTACGATCCTCCACCGTCGGTGAGGGAACTCCTTTCTTAGCCAGCGAGCGAGGGCGCGTCGTCGTCGCTCGTACGGCTCGATTCTTCCCCGCGCGGGTTTGCGATGTGTCGCTACGTACCGGTCCGTCGTGAGGCCGATCGCGACCTCGCCGCCCCCCCGCATCGCGGCGCGAAGGAGCGCCCAGTGGCCGGCGTGCAAGTGATCGAACGTCCCGCCGAGTACCGTCCGTCGAGGTCGCGCGCCCACGGAGCCTCGTCCGTTAGTGCAGAAGTTCGATAAGGAGAATGAAGGCGAAAACGACGATCAAGATGTAGAGGAGAGCGCTCCAGTTTCGGCGAGAACGCATTCGCGCTTCTCGGATCTCCCGACAGGCGGGGCTGCATGTTTCCGCGTTGGGAGGGGCGACCTTGCCGCAGACCTTGCAGTGCGTATGTTCCGGTAGGGCCATGGGATGAGTGCGAGCGAGACGCGTCCGTTAACCGTTTTCCTTTCTCGGCTCGCGCTCCTCCGTCACCGGCGGCGGACAACGGTTATAAAGGGCCCGAGGGTCCGCACCGCCCAGATGGGCAACATCCGCCAGACGTACATCAAGCGCGTGGCTGTCGAGCTCGTTCGCAACTACCCCAACGACTTCACCGGAGATTTCGCCCAGAACAAGAAGAAGGTCCTCGAACTCACCGACCTCGGCGTCCAGGTCGATGGCCACATGCAAGTGGTTTACAAGAAAGTGGCCAACCGTATCGCCGGCTACGCTACACGATACGTGAAGCGCAAGCGCGGCACTTAGACAGTCCTCCTCGTCGCAGGCTCTCTATTCGAAGATCCCGAACCCTTCCTGTAAGTGTACGATCTCCACCGGGGTGGTGGGAAGCCCGACGATGAGACCGCGGGAGTTTGCGATCAGGCACGCGCCGACGATCGGGACTCCGAAGTTGGCCGTCGATCGGTGGACGGGTACCCGCAGGACGCGCTCGAGTTCCTGCGTCTCGCTCTCGGTCGCCCGGGGATGCACCACGACGCCCCGGTTCGTCGCGACGCCCGCCATTCCGACCGTCCCCAATCCGGCGATGGTCCCGCGGAACGCGGACACTCCAAGGGCCCGCCCGATCGCTTCGGTCGCCGCCTCTGAGAAGTCCGGGTGGACGAGAGCGCCACGGTCGTTCGTAAGAATGTTGTTTCCCATCGCGTTCAGTCGGCTCGCGATGCGCGAGACGGGAACCACGGATCTGATCTCGTCCTCCTCGTCGGGGTCGATCCCTTCGGCGACGACGGCTCCGTGAGAGTTCATCGCCATCATCGCGCCCACGACTTCCGTTCCTTGGACGGTTGCCCGGGCGGTGGCGGTACCGAGGAGTTCGCGCACCTGCCGCTCGAGTCCCGCAGGAGCGTTCGGGGGAAGGATCGAGAGCGCTTCGGAGGTCCGAACGTAGACACCAAGGTAGGGGCTACCCGCAATGAGGGCACGACCGACGGGCACGCCTCGCTGCCCCCGTCGCGGTCCTACGCTTCGTCGAGGAGGTCAACCTCGATCAGGCCGTCCTCGAAGCGGATCGCACGGACCCGGACCTGGCGCGGAACATGCTGGATTCCGCGCTCCCAAATGTACTCGTTGAGGCGCGGATCGATCCAGACGTCCTCGATCCGCCCCTTCATGTGACGGCTGACGAACCTTCGGACGGTCTCGAGGGCGTGGCCGGCCCGGCGTCGTCGGCTTGGAGCGTGCATGCTCGCCCGCAGCGGCACGACGTACTCGCGCTCGAGTTCTTCGACCGCATGCTCACCCGGTGTCCGCGCCATCGATACAGTTGCTCCTTAGCGGTGAAGATGGCCCCGCTTCCACGTCCGGCGCTTCGGATGGCGCACGACCCTTCGGCTGGTCCGCTGCATGACCCATGCCGGAACTCTCTGGTTCTGCGCCACGGCGCGGAACAATCGGGTCTTGCGCGCGAGGCTCTTTCGACGGTTCGCCACGAACGATCTCCTCCCTTCCTTCCGAAGTCAGCGACGTGTAATCTTAATCTCGCGGCGTTCGGGCATCAAGCGCTCCAGTAGCGCTCGCAACGTAGGGTCATCGATCGGCCGCGTCAGTCGGCCGCTGGCCGCGAGCCCGATGACTTGCTGTTCGACCGCGTTCGCGACATCGGGCTTGGCGAGCCGAATCCTCCCCAGCCGCTCGCGCGCCTCGGGAGTCAGGACCCGGCGGAGAATCTCCTGCCGCTCGGCTTCCCGACGATCCATCTCGGCCTGTTGGGCCGCCGCGTACGCGTTCTGCGCCGATGCCTGCGCTGGGCCGGACTGGAGCTCCTGGATCTTGCGACGCCGGATCTCGGTCAGCTCCGGATCATCTTCGTACGCCATAGCCGCCACCCGTCCAACCCGCTAGAGGTACTTGGCGAGTTCGGGCCGCTGGTCGACGAGGGACTTCAGCGTGTCCCGAGAGAGCGTGTCGAGGAGCTGGAGGCCCTCGGGGGTCACCGCGCGCCCCTGGGTCTTGTACGGGCGAACGAGGCCGGATCGTTCGAGTTGCTGGACGATCTCCCGCAACACCGCACGTGAGCCGGTTCGGGCGTGATAGGGCGCGCTGCCGCGATCCCGCTTGCCGCCGTAATCCGCGCTCAGACGCGCGACACCGACGTGACCGTGCAAGTAGATCTTCCGGAGCACGGACGCGCTTCGCATGTACCACCAATCCGGCGAGGTCGGCGCCCGCTCCTTGTGGACCCCGGTTTTGACGAAGGAGGCCCACGGGGGAGGGCTCACCGCTTGGCGGGTCTTGAGTTCGTTCGCGAGCCGGGGAAGGAGAGCCGCCGGCGGAACGTCCCGAGGGTGGGTCATGAGGCGGTCGCCCACTCGGTCGGTCTATATAAGGGTCCCCGCTCGCTCCGATAGAAAATGAGCCCCGAAACTGTTGCTCGCGCAGCCGAGTGTCCGGCGGCGCTCCTGCTGAGCGGGGGCCGCTCGCAGCGGTTCGGAGGAGCCGCCAAAGCTCTACTGAGCGTGCGCGGGAGGCCGGCGGTACGCCGGATGGCAGAGCTCGCTATCGCCCAATCGCTCTCGCCGATCGTTCTGGTCGTCCGACCTCAATTCATCGACATCGTGGAGGCGGTGGCCGGGCTTCCGGTCGTGGTCCGCCCTTCGGACCGCTGCGCGCTCGGACGGAGCGCATCGATCGACGAAGGTCTGGGCGCGATTCCCCGGGGCCGCGACGTGCTTCTGTGGCCCGTGGACCATCCCTTTGCACACGCTAAGACCCTTCGAGCCCTGGTCGAAACGAGAGCGATCGAGCCCATGTCCGATTGGATCATTCCGACGTTCGACGGGCGCGACGGGCACCCCATCCTGTTTTCTCGGAAAGTCCGGCCCTCGATCCATGCTCTCGGGCCCGCGGATCCCTTGCGAATCGTTCGCGACAAATTCCGCGCGCGCACGATCCGGGTTCCGGTGGACGATCCCGGTGTGGTTGAGGCGATCGATACCCCCGAGGCGTACGCCCGGGCGAGCGCTCGAGAGGAGCGATGGACCGACGACTGACCCAGGAGGCTCTCCGCCTCCTGGAAGCGCACGAGCCATTCGCTCGGGCCACGGTCGTCCGGACCTCGGGTTCGACCCCGGGAAGGCTCGGTGCCTCGATGATCATACGCACCGACGGATCCACCGTTGGCACCGTAGGAGGAGCGGCCCTCGAAGAGGAGGTCAAGTCACTCGGGCGCGTGGCGATCGAGCGCCGCGCCGGCGACCTCCATCACTTCGATCTTCGAGCCTGGGAGCCCGGCGGGCTGCCCAGCTTGTGCGGTGGTAGCGTCGACATCGCGATCGAGTTCGTTCCCGCTCGCCCCCATATTCTCCTCTGGGGAGGCGGGCACGTCGCGCATGCGGTCGCAGCCGTGCTCCCCGAGCTCGAGTACACGTTCAGCGTCGCGGACGATCGGCCGGAGTGGGTCGGCAACGACCGCTTCCCCGGTGCCGAGCAGCGGGTCGTAGTCGAGCCGAGTCGGATCTGGAACGCCCTGCGACCGGCGTCGTTCTCCCACCTCTACGTGCTCGGCTACGACGCGTTGAAGGATCTCGAGGTACTACGAGCGTCGATCGACCAGTTCCCCGGAACGATCGGACTGATTGCGAGCGCGGCGAAGCGCGAGCATCTGTTCGCGCGATTGCGGGAGGGCGGTGTTGACCGGGCCGCGATCGGCCGGATCCGCTCCCCGATAGGGATCGATATCGGCGCGGAGTCCCCGAGCGAGATTGCGATCAGCATCGTCGCCGAAATCATTCGAGACCAACATCCGACGCGCTCACATACTCGCCGAGCCCATGCCCGCGAGGCAAAGGTTTCGAGGGATGCCGTCCTCCAACCCCCTTAATCTGACGGTCGGCGGGCCGCGGGTCGATCGACCGGAGGAGACCGTATTCGGCGGTACGCGCGAGGATCTCTCTCGGTCCGGGGCCGCGCGAGGACCCGCTCTCCGGACATCCCCGGGCCGTTCACTCTGGATCCGGCGTCACCGCCGAAGGATGACCCGGATGGACGCTCGGCGGGCGGACGGGGCGCTATGCGCCGGGGGCCGGGCCGGATGAGACGGAAGCCAAAGTTCGCCCTCGTTCCGATTCGCGAACTGCGGGCCCACGAGCGCGCCGACGAGCGAATGATCGAGAAGCTGGTACGGGAGATGTCGGATCGCAAAGTGTTCGTCGACCCGATCTGGGTCGATCGCGCGACGCGCACGATCCTGAACGGCCATCACCGCTACCATGCCGCGAAGCGCCTCGGGGCGCGCCGGATCCCGGCGTACCTCTTCGAGTATCGAGACGACCCATCGGTGACCCTCGACCGGTGGAGCACCGGGCCTCCGATCTCGAAGGAAGAGGTCCTGCATGCGGCGAAGGAGGGGGCGCTCTTCCCGATCAAGACCACCCGGCACCGCGTGCGGGAACCCCCCCCGCCCCGTTCCGTTCCGATCGCGGAGCTGATGGCTCCCGAGGAGGAGGAAACCCGCCCGCGGGTAACGGCGACTCGGCGACGACCGCGCCCTCAGCGGTAAGGGAGCGGGAGATCTCCTTGCGCAAAGCGACGGACTACGGAGTCCAACGCCTCCAGCTCGAGCGGCGCGAGCCGTGCGCGCAGGGTCTCGGGCGTATCCTGCGCTTCGACGGGCATGCGGCGTTGCTCGAGCGTGGGTCCTGCGTCGACGTCCCCCGTCACTAGGTGTACGGTCACACCCGTCTCCCTCTCGCCGGCAGCGAGGACCGCGGCGTGGACTTTGGCCCCGTGCATCCCCTTGCCGCCGTATCGGGGCAGGAGCGAGGGGTGGACGTTCAGCGCCCGGCCTTTCCACGTTTCCACCCAGGACGGCGGTAAAATCGAAAGGAACCCGGCCAGGATCACGAGCTCGGCTCCGTGCGCACGAAGTCGATCGGTCAGGACACGCGCGAACTCGGCTGGGGCGAGCGACCGACGAGCAACGAGCTCGACCGGAAGGGCGAGCCGGCGGGCGCGATCGAGCGCGCCGATCCCCGGACGATCGGCCAGCACGAGGACGACTTCGATCGGGGCGTCGGTGGCTTTCCATCGGGTTACCAGCCCCTCCAGGGTGGTTCCTTCGCCCGAAACGAGAATCGCTACGCGCAATCGGCCGGGCACGCCCGCGCCGGGGCACGCGGAGCCAAGAGGCTGACGGTTAGAGCATCACGCGGAGCTGGAGCTTGTCCGTGAGCTCCTTGTAGCGATTGCGGATCGTGACCTCGGTGACGCCTGCAACCTCGGCAACGTCGCGCTGGGTACGACGCTCACCGGCTTGGACGCTCGCGATATAGATCGCGGCGGCGGCGACCCCGGTGGGGCCGCGGCCGCTCGTCAGCTCGTGCTCCGTCGCGAGCTTGAGGATCTCGTTGGCGCGGGTCTGAATCTCGCCCTTCAACTTGAGCTCGGAACAGAAACGCTGGATGTAGTCCTGCGGCTTGGTGGGAAGCAGTTTGAGCTGGAGCTCCCGAGTCATGAACCGGTAGGTCCGCCCGATCTCCTTGCGGGCGATGTGCGACTTCGAGGCGATTTCGTCCAGCGTCCGGGGCACGTTGCACTGTCGGCAGCTTCCGTAAAGAGACGCCGCGACCACGCCCTCGATCGACCGACCACGGATCAGGTTCCGATTGACCGCCTTGCGGTAGATGATCGCCGCGGTCTCGCGCACGTTGCGGGGCAACCCGAGACCGGATGCGATACGGTCGAGCTCGGCGAGGGCGAACGATAGGTTGCGTTCGGTCGCACTGGACACCCGGATGCGCCGCTGCCACTTCCTCAGTCGGTAGAGCTGCGCCCGGTTGCGCGTCGGGATCGACTTCCCGAACGGGTCGCGGTTGCGCCACCCGATCTCGGTCGTCAGCCCCTTGTCGTGCATCGTAAGGGTGGTAGGGGCCCCCGTCCGCGCGCGCTTGTCTCCTTGCTCGTGGTCGAAGGAGCGCCACTCCGGCCCCTGGTCGATCATCGACTCCTCGAGCACGAGGCCGCATTCGTCGCAGACGACCTCGGCCCGCTCGTAGTCCCGGGTCAAGTGCGTGGAACCGCAGTTGGTACAGCGCGTAGCGGCGACGAGGTCTTCGGGCTTCCCGTTGGTCCGCTCCTTGCGTGCGGCGGGGGTTTCGCGGGGGTCCGCCGTGCTCATGGAGCCTCGCGATCCACACCCTCGCGGATGAGCCGACGGCCGAGCAACGCCAACCCTTCCTCGGCCGACACCGGCCGACGAGGTCGAACGCTCAAGTACGGGCGCTCGACGGGACCGAACACCCGAACGACGCGCCCGCGGAATCGGCCACGAGGGTCGGAGACGATCGTCCCTTCCGGGGCCACCGAAGAATCAGCGGATCGAACGGTAAGCGCTCCGGTGGGAGTTACGGCGAGGACCGTGCCGATCTCTCGGGCGGTCGTCGTGCGGCCCCGTACGGTCGACAACTCGTATAAAGCACTTTCGGAATATACATAAGCATTTCGGTCGAGCCTTCCCGGGGTGGCCATCAGCCGCCGCTGAATGTCGGAACGATCTGAAGCCGGTGGAGTCCTGCGATGGGCCGGTCGTGAGGCACGGGTCGTCCGTCGATCAGCACCGCGGATCCCTCCGCATAGAGCCCGACCGCACGAACGACGTCCCGCACCGTCCGATCCGCGGGAAGCTCAATCCGACGCCACTCCGATCGGCGGGCACGGACGATCTCGACGTCGAGCACTACTGGAGCCTCGGTGGGAGGCGCTGAGGGGGAGAGCTTCCGAGGGGGGAGATCCTCCCCTGCCTCCTTTGAACTCCCGCGATGCATACGCATCACCAGATCTCGAATCTGGCGCCTTGGCCGAGCTAGGCTACCTCAGCACCAACTACCGGGGAGACCTGCACGTATTTGTCCGTTGTCAAGCCTTCGACCCCGCGGGTCTTCGGTCTCGGGCTCCGTCGTTGTCGCCCCCGAACCTTGGCCCACCGCGCTATCGCGTCGCGCTGCAGCACGGCCCGGCGAGCGACTCGGGCGACCTCGCTCATCGCGACGTACCGTCAAGGTACGACCGGTATCGCGCGACCGCGTCGATGGGTAGAGGATCGACGCGACCGCGAGCAGCAACTTCGAGGCTCGTGAGGTCGCCGAGGATGAGACCTTCGAGTAAAGCTTCGAGCAGATCGGAGCTTTCGAGGGGGACCCGGACGCCGAGAGTTCCCTTGCGGGCGAGCATGCGTTCGAGGTATCGGTTGGATGCCCGAACCCTGGGCGCCGTGCCACCCCATTCCAGGAAGAACACTGCGAAACGGCGCGCATCCGAGGCGCGGATGTGATCCCACGCGACTATCGCATTATGGTAGGCCTCCGGGATCTCGTCGAACATCGCCAGCCGCTTTGCGTTCTCCTCCATCTGCGTCGCCCAGCGCCGGGCGAGCGGCAGGAGCGGCGCATCTCCGTAGATGAAGGGGAACCGACGGCCGAGGCGAGCGGCAAGCCGTTCCGGAAGGCCGCCGCGCCTCGCGTGGGTCGCGTGATGGGCCCGGAGCCGTTCGGCGACACGACCGATCCGGTCTTCGTTCGACTCCGGGAACCACGCGTCGAGCAGTCCGAGAATCGACCCCAGTAGGAGGCCCACCGAACAGCGGGGCGGCATGTCGGGATTGATGACGATTAGCGGAACGCCATCGCGCTCGGCGCGTTCCGCGAGATCGCCGCCGGAGGTGAGGGCGACCATTCGCATGCTCTGCCGACGCGCCGCATCGTAGGCGGAGAGCACCTCCCAGGTCTCGCCGGAGTGGCTCATCAGGATCGCGAGAGAGTCGTGATCGGCCGCGGCCGGCAGGGCCGGCCCCCGCACCACCGCAAACGGGACCTTCGTCTCCAGTTCGAAGACGGCCCTCGCGAGGTCCCCCGAGATCGCCGAGCCTCCGATCCCGACCGCGTACGTGGGTCGCGGACGGGGCCCGATGAGGCCGCGCGCGGCCTCCGCCCCATCCCGGTATCCGTTTGTGAATTGATCGGCAAGCTGCGCGGTGAGTGCCCGCATCCGTTCCAGCCCCGGGGCGAAGGCGGCCATGCGGCGCGCGAGGAGCGGTGGCCAATATGGCTTGAGCGCTCGGCGCGCCTACAGAGCTGTGGCGGGGAACGCGCCGACGGACCGATAGAGGGTTCGGTGTGCTTCGACGATGGGGGCCCAGTCGAATCGTTCCTCCGCGGTCCGACGAGCGGCAGCTCCCAGCGAAGCGCGTAGCCCGTCGTCCTCCGAAAGGCGAAGCATCGCCGCTCTGAGCGACTCGACCATCGCGGGTGTCGAGCCCTCCTCAATGATGAGTCCGGTCCGCCCATCATCGATAACCGGGCGGATCGCGGGCGCTCCCACCACCGGCTTTCCGGTAGCCATTGCTTGGACGACGACCCCGGGAAAGAGCTCGACTCGGCTCGGGTGAACGACGAACGATGCCGCCCGGTAGAGCCGGAGGAGATCGGTATCCGGAACCTCGCCCACTAGCTCTACCGGCCCCGAGCTCCGAACGCCCGCGGCGTACTCCGCGTCGGGGGTAGGTCCGACCAAACGCAGTTTAAGCGGGGTTCCGACCAGAGCCTGGGCCGCGAGGTGCCATCGCTTCACCGGGATGACGGCCCCGACTCCGAGCACAACATGGGGATCACCAGGAGAAGGTCCGGGAGAGAACCGCGCGGTGTCCACGCCCAACGGAATCGTAACCACCGGGCCGGGCGGTGGGAGCTTGCGCAGGGCATCCAGAATGGTAGCGCGGAGCGCGTCGGTCGGCGCGACCGTCGCCGCCGCACGTCGGACGGCGCGGCACTCGAGTCGGAAGCCCCAGCGTTCGCTCCAGCGGTCGCGAACGAACCAGTGACGGGAGTGGGTAGTGTAGGCGAAGGGGATGCGGGCCCGGGCGAGACGGTTCGCGATCACCGGGGTATGGGCGTGGACGATCGCGCCTTCGAGCGTCGAGCGATAATGCCCCAAGTGCGCCGCAAACCGGTACTCCCCCGTGCGGCTCGGATGGACTTCGTTGATCACGATCACCTCGTCGCCGGCCCGGCGGAGCGCGGCGGCGAACTCGGCAATCGTTCGCTCTACCCCTCCATAGCCCGTCGGTGGAATGGGGCGCTGACCGCTGCCGACGAGCACGACGCGCACGAAACGCGATGCGAACCCGAGGATATACGGTCCCCTCGCGGGCGTAACCCGTATGCGGCCGGGAGTCTGGCAGGACTCGTGGCCCACTGGCTGATCAAGGAGGAGCCGACGCACTACTCGTTCGCCGACCTCGTCTCGGACGGTCGAACCCGTTGGGACGGTGTTCACAACCCACTGGCGCTTCGCCACCTCCGAGCGATGCGGAAGGGAGATACCGCGATCTACTACCACACGGGAGATGAGCGGGCGTGCGTAGGCATCGTCCGGGTGGCGACGGACCCCCGGCCCGATCCGAGCGATCGTCGGGGTTCGTTCCTGGTCGACGTCGACCGGTGCGAGCTCTCGCGCGCGCGGTGACCCTCGCCGAGATCAAGGCCGACGCGTCTTTCGAGGGTTTTGATCTGGTCCGCATCGGCCGACTCTCCGTCATGCCGGTCACCGAGCCTCGGTGGCAGCGTATCCTCGCGTTGTCCGACTCGACTTAGATGGGGAACTCTCCCCGGCGTCGTGCCCAGCGCGCGGCGGCCTCGCGCCACCGGGGCGCGGCATACATTACAATCCGGTCCCGGGACGGGCCGAGTCGCGCGAGCTGTCTCCATGGCCCGTCGCCGCGGAACGGGAACTCCATCGATCTCCCGTCAACAAGCGCAATCGTCCTCCCGTCCTCTTCCGGACGGTCCCGGGGCTCGAGACCGGCCAGATCGAAGAGGATGCTCGCGGGAGGAGCGCCGAGCCGGTCCGCGACCGCGTCTTCCGTCGATCGGCGAAGAGCCGGATCCCGCGCGAGCCGCTTCCACGCCTTCTTGCCCGGTCCCGTGAGTTCGACCAGGCCGGTCACTCGCTTGTGCAGCTGCCGGACGCGCAATCCGTGGGTCAGCCGCCGACTGGTCTCCGAACGGTCATGGCCGAGCTCGGCCAGCAGGTCCCCGTCGGCGGCCGCCAGCCACTCGTGCGCGACGTCGGGGTAGCCGTCGGCGCGCTCGACCGCCGCCTGAGCCATCAGTTCGGCGGCGCGGACCGTCTTGTGGTAGTAGACCGCCGCATACATCAGGGCGCGTCCCACGAGGAACCCTTCGACCGCGCTGCGCGCTTTCGCGGCGAACGCGAGTCGGCCCCGCGCGAGACGGCTCGTGTCGATCAAGCGAACCGCGTCGATTGCGCCGTGGGCGACGCCGGTGTAGTACGCGTCCCGCTGCAGGTAATCGATCCGATCCGCGTCAATCGCGCCGTGAAGGAGCGACGAGCGCGGTGATGGGCGTCGGGAAGGGATCGGGTCGATCAGATCGGCGAGAGTCGCCGGCGAGATACCGGCCGACTCCAGCAGCCCCGGTAGCGTCGGGTCCGCCAAGCCGTCGGCGGTTCCCTCGATCAGGACTCGAGAGCGGTGCTCGTGGCCGTAGCCGAACACCTCCTCCATCGTCGGCTCGAGAGTATGGGAGAATGGGGGGTGGCCGACGTCGTGGAGGAGGGCACCGGCGGTCACGAGGGTCTGTTCTCTCTCGGACAACCGAAGGGTTTCCACCATTCGACGTGCGACCCAATAGGTTCCCAGCGAGTGCTCGAGACGAGTGTGGTTCGCTCCGGGGAACACGAGATGAGCGAAGCCGGTCTGCCGGATGCCCCACAAGCGCTGGAATTCCGGGGTTCCGATGAGCTCGAGCGCGAGCCCCTGGAGCGAAATCGGTCCGTGGACCGGGTCGTAGATGGATTTGTGGGCACGGATCCTCACGCGGACCACCGCAGACTGAGCAGGGCCGCAGATAAGAGAGGATGCCTACCGAAGGGCTTTCCGACCCGGCCGAAGCTATTTATCGCGGGCTACCCGAGTTCGGTCCACCTCATGCCCGGCTCCGACGGTTCCGACGCACTCCGCGTACCTCCCGACCGGCGGGTCGAGCTCGCGTTCGGACGGGACCTTCTGCGGCGAGGGTCGGCTGCTCAGGCGCTCGAGCACTTCCGTAACGTCCTCAGGACCCACTCCCGGGACCCCGAAGCTCGGCGAGGATTCGCCGAGGCGTCCCTGGAGGTCGGCGCGTTCGACGACGCGCGTCGAACGGTCGATGCAATCCTGGCCGAGAGCCCCAAGGACATCGAGATGTGGCGTCTCGCCGCGAGGATCGATCGAGAGACCGGCGATGCCGCAGGGCTTCTCCGTTGCCTTACCGAGATCCGTACGCTCGACCCGAACGACCGGCGCGTCGCCCTCGATCTCTACCACCTTTACGATATCCAAGGTGACCGGGAGGCCGCCTACCGAGCGCTCGGTGAGGCCATCGCGGACGGGGCGAGCCCTTCGCCCGACGAACCGTACGGAAATTTGCTTCTCGCCCGGGCCGAGCTTGCCCATGACCTGGGCCATACCGAGGAGGCCGAAGCGGGATTCGCCAGGGCCGTGGAGGCCGAGCCGGCGCTCATCCGGCGCGTGGCGCTTTGGAGGGCGAAGAAGGAGTTCGCGGACGGTCGACCGGATCTCGCACTCGAACAACTTCGCACCGCGTTCGGCTCGGTGGACGTCGCCCAACGCCCTCCCGAGGCGCTTGCGCTCGAGGGCGAGGTACTGCTCAGCACCGAACGGACGAGCGAGGCACAGTCGCTCTACGATGCATGGCACGCGCACGACCCGACTTCCGCCACCGCCCTCGTTGGGGCCGCTCGGTGCCGGATCGAACAGGGGAAACATCCCGAAGCACGGGACCTCCTCCACGAAGGCCTTGCCCATGCCTCCCGGAACGAGTCGCTCGTTCTCTGCCTCGCGGAGGCCGAGAGCGGGTCGGGAGACCTCTCAGCCGCCGAGCGCGCGGTTCGGGATGGGATCGAACTGTTCACCGAAAGCGAACGACTCCACGTACGGCTCGCCGAGCTGGCGACCGCCCGAAACGACTGGGAGGGGGCGGACCGGGCGTACGCCCGTGCCGAAGAGCTCAACCCGACGTCGGTCGATATCGCCCTCGGCCGAGCGTTCGTCGCCGAGAAGCGGAACGATCCGGAGAAGGCACTCGCCGAGTACGCCCGTGCGGCCGAAGTAGCGCCGAACGACGTACGGGTCTGGAACCGGCAGGGCGCTCTCTTGCTCTCGCTCCGACGACCTTCGCAGGCCGTGACCAGCTTCGAACACGCACTGAGGATCGACCCGGAGTCCGACGTCGCGCGCGACGGCAAGCGAATCGCCGATCGGGAAGCGCGGAATCGGACCGTGGACGACTTCGCTCTCGCAGCGCTCCGATCCGAGCACGAGCTCGGTCGACCGGTGACGAAGAGCGATCTCTTCGTCGGGCTCCACGTGCCCTTCGATCTCTTGGACGGCGTGCTCGCCGCGATGGCCCGCGAAACGAAGGTCGACATCAGCGCTCTCGCTCCGGGCGATCTGGAGGTCCTCGAGCGACGCTCGCGCACGCTAGTGGAACGGGCGGCCGAGCAACCCTCCTCGAGTGGGGATGTCCGTTCCCTCACGCTGGTCGATGTCGCCGCGCTCGCGGATCCGGCCGATGCGCTGAGCGACGTCCAGCGTCTGTTCGCGTACGTGGACGCGGTTCTCAAGATGGACTTACGCCCGGAGAACCTCCACCTGACCCCGGAGATGGAAGATACCGCTCGCCAGGCCCTTGCGCTACCTCCGGAGGAGCGAAGCCTCTTCGGCATCGTTCGTGCCCTCCACATAGGTGTGTACCGTGCGCGGATCGTGAAGGCGGTCGAGCGCTCGAGCGCCACGCCGCGCACCCCACTGCCCACGGTCGACCTCGCCGCCCACGTCGGGGAGGGGCCGGACGCCGATGGGGATGGCTCCCGCTTCTTCTCCTCCGAAAACATTCCGAACGTCCCCTACTCGGATCCTTCTCGGCGCGCCGAAGGTGAGGCCCCGCGCGCCCGGCCGCGAGGTTGGCCCGCCGGCATCGCCCCGCTGCCGACCTCCCGGTCCCGGGTACGGGATCGCTGTCTCGGCTGCGGAGGGCTCGCATCGTTGCAACACGACTGCGGGGGGAGCCTCTGCCGCCTGTGTGCGAGCCAGTTCCAGAACTGCCCGAGGTGTCGGGCGCCAATCGGGCCGCTCGACGTTGCTTCCAAGCGCACGGCGACTTCCCGATCTCCGGCCCGGTCCTCGACGGCGACGCGGCTCGCCGCCCGCGTCACGGCCACGATAGATCGAGCCCCGTCGACCAGCCCGGTTCCTAGGTCGGCCCCGGCGCGTCCCGCGAAGCCTCCCGCGCCGACCGCTCGCTCCCCGAAACCCGACGTGCCAACGGCGAGCGCCGGTCCGATCAAAGCCGGGAGCGGCCCCGCGGGTGCCCGATCCACCTCCGCGCCCGCAGCGAAGGCAACCGCCGCGCCGACCCCCGCATCTCCGGCCCCGAAACCGGTACGACGGGAGAAGGTCGACGACGAACCGCGCTTGTAACCCGCCACCCGGCCGAATCGGCTTATATACGGGTCGGAGTCATAAACGACGGACGGTTCCTTCATGTCCGGGGCATCTACGGCAGCGGCAGTCAATCGGATCGCCGCGGGTCTGATCACCGGGATTCTGGTAATCGCGGCGGGGATCCTCTTCGTCGGATTCTACCTCCTTTTCCCGGCGCATGCCCATGCCTTCGCGCTACTCCTCATCGGAATGGTCGCCGTAGTGTTCGCGGCGATCGCCTATCTCTTCGAGTCGTTCTCTCGGCGGCCCACCTACCAGCGCACCACCGCCTGGGGGTTTTACGCGTTCGGCTTTGCGGTGCTGCTCCTAACCCTCGGCCTGAACCCGACGGGGTACCTCAGCCTCGCGCAACAGCTCGTGGGGGTCGTCGTCACGCTCCTCTTCCTCGCGGGATCGATCGCGGGGATTGCATGGCGCTACCGCAGCGCGGCAAGCGTCCCTCCTCGCGAGGCCGGGCGAGCCGCCTGGCGCGCGTCGACGCCGCAGTCGGCGTTCGATTACCCCACGGCCCACTCGCCGACCGCACCGGTGACGCCGCCGGCAACTTCGGGGAAGACTCCTCCGTCCGGGGGAGGTGCCTAGATGGCTACCACTCCACCCGCCGGAACACCCCCACCCATGCCGTCCGTCCCGACGGTGTGTCCGACGTGCGGGGCCAAGGTTCCCGCGAACTCGCGCTTCTGCCCTAACTGCGGGGCGTCACTAGGAACGGCGGCGGTAGGCACCTCGACGAACCCTCCGGTGGACCTTCGCCAGCGGGTCGACCAGGACCGGGGGACGCTCAAGCGTCTGGAGCTTCTCATTCCCGGATACCACGGCTACCGCCAAGGCGAAGATGTCCGCGCCGCGGACAGCCTGCTTCGGCGCCAGGTCGCCGACCGGCTGCGCAACGCGCGCTTCACCGCTGAGAATGCGCGTACGGCTCTCACGCAGGCGAACCAGTTCAACGCGCTCATGGACCTCGCTCCGCTCATCGCCGACCTCATGCGCATCGAGCCAAAAATCCGCAGCGCGGAGCAAGGATATTCCGGAATTGCTGCGGCGATCAAGGTCGGCCCGCAGCAGCTCGATAAGCTCTACGAGTACGACTACGGCTTCGCGGTCGCGGCCGATCAGTTCGCCGCGACGATCGAGGGTCTTCCCGCGCAGGTCACCGGCGGTGACTACGCGCAGGTTTCGCGTACCGTCGCCGCCGCCCGTGCCGAACTCACCCAACTTGATTCCGCGTTCGGGGCGCGAATGCGGGTCGTCGAGGGAATCCAGGTCTAGCAGAGGAAGAAAGAGCATGGTCACCAACCAACCGATACCGCAGAAGGGCGGGAGCCTGTTCGGCTCGACTACGATCAACTGGGAGGATGCCTACAAGGGCCCCAACATCATGTGGCGGGTGCCCCGCAACATCCGTCTCAACGACAACATCGTCGTCCGAGAGGACGAGATCGCGGTATTCTTCCGGGACGGTAAGGTCCTCGCGTACTTCGACCGGCCGGACCGGTACGCGCTGACGAGCCTCAACGCCCCGATCGTCGGCGGGCTGGTCCAGGCGCTCTCCGGTGTTCGGCAGGAGGCCGAAGTCTACTACCTCCAGAAACGAATCTTCGATGGCAAGTTCGGTAGCACCGACCCATACGTTTTCCGCGACCCCGACTTCGGCCTCGTGAGCCTGCGGGTCTACGGAAGTTATCGCTGGCGGCTCGGATCCCCGGACATCTTCATCACGCAGTTCGTCGGCACGTTCGGGGCTGCCACGAGCGCCGACGTCGAGGGACGCCTTCGGGATCAGATGGTGATCCTGATCTACAACACCCTCGGTAAGATGAAGGACCAGGGCCTGCGGGTGACGGATCTCGCCGGCCAGCTCCAGACGATCGAGCAGGCCATCCTCGGCATGGCCCCCCAGCACTTCGGTCCTCTGGGAGTCGAGGTCCAGCAGATCCAGGGCCTCTCGATCAACCTGCCGGACGAAGTCCAGAAGGCGGTCAACACGCGCTCGACGATGGGGGTGCTGGGGGTGAATTATCTCCAGTACCAGGCAGGTCAGGCGATGACCGAGGCCGCTTCCAACACCGGAGGCGCCGCGGGTACGCTCGCCGGTGCCGGCGTCGGCCTCGGGGCCGGTCTCGGCGTGGGCTACGGGATGACCGGCATGATGGGCGGCATGTACGGGCAGGGGCCGTCGACGCCGTGCCCCAAGTGCGGCGCCCTGATCCCCCCGGGCACGCGGTTCTGCCCGAGCTGCGGCGCTCCCGTCGGCGGTTCTCCTCCCGGGGCGCCGGGCCGGGCGGAGACGGTCGCTTGTCCCAAGTGCGGCCAGCCCGTTCCCGCCACGTCGAAGTTCTGTCCGAACTGCGGCGCCTCCATGGCTCCGCCCTCTCCTCCTCCTGCGCGAACGTGTCCGAAGTGCAATGCCACCGTGACGGGCTCGGGCAAGTTCTGCCCCAACTGCGGCGCGGCGCTCCCCCCGTAGGTCTCGGTCGAGGTCGTCCATGGTCTACTGCATCCAGTGTGGGAACCAGCTTCCGGATGGCGCGAAGTTCTGTTACAAGTGCGGGGCCGCGATACCGGCGGGCGCTTCGGGTTCCGGCGGAACCGGGCCCGCGCCGTCCGCCCCATCGGCCCCGACGCTGGCGCCCGCCGGCGCTCAAGAGCTGAAGTGCCCCGCGTGCGGAGCCCCGGTACACCCGGCCTTCGGGGAAGCGGTCGTCACGTGCGACTACTGCGGCAGCTCCGTGACGTTGGGTGGTGCCGGCTGGAAAGAGATCTCGAAGCATTCGATGCTCCCGCTCAAGCTGGCCGACCCCGCCCAGGCGCTCGAAGCGGTCCGGGCCGCGATGGACACGGGGTTCCTCCACCGAAAGGACTTCCAGGAGTCGAAGGTCACGGGACAGAAGCTGACCATGGTACCCTATTGGGTCATCCCCGCGACCGCGAGCACGAACTATCAGTATCAGGACGCTGCGGTCGGCATCGGCTCGACGGTGGCCGCCGTAGGCGCATCGGCGCTCCTCGGTTCCGCACTGAGTGGTGGCAACCGCGGCGGCATGATCATGATGCCCATGTTTGCGGGACCGGCCGTCAACCCGACACGCCAGGATACGATCACGGGAAACTACGAGTTCCCGGTCGTCGCGGTCAAGGCTTTGGCCAACTACCAGCCGAAGAGCTATCAGTTCCCCCTCGCCGAACGGACGCTCTTCGACAAGAAGCAGGTGCCGGCGGGCACTCCGGTCCTGAACGGGGACCTCACCGAGGACGCCGCCCGGAACTCCGCCCGCGCCTACGTCACGCAACTCCAATCGAACGAGGCCCACAAGAAGCATCACATGGTGAGCAACTTCAAGACCGAGGTCGACGTGAGCGAAGGCGAGCTCCTCCACGCCCCGATCTGGGAGTTTGTGCTCGAACGTAAAGGGGAGACCGAGCGGTTCCTGGTCGACGCCCACGCGGGGCGCGTCGTCGCCTAGATCCGCTGCGTTTCGATCGATCCGCGACGGCCTTCGCGAGACCGGATCTCGTCTTCGTAGAAACGCCGGGCGAAATCGCCCTCCGCCCGACCGATCGGGATCTCGGGGGCGTCGGGCTCGGCAAAATAGGTAAGCAGCGCGGCGGCGCTCGCGAGCTTGACCGCGCGCGACTTGAGGCGCGGCGAGAACCTTGGGTGATCCGAGCGCTCGAGCGCGCGCTGCGACACCCCTCGGAGCGTCCCGTAGAGGGCGCGGTCGAGTTTCACCGGTCGGGGCCGAAACCGGCCCGCGACGAGCGGATGACCGAGCTGGATCGCGTGCACGAGCGTGAGGTGGTCCCGGATCCGCGCGGCGAGCGAGAAGTCGAGTTCTCCCAGGTCGAGGCGTTCGGCGCTTTCCTCGACGGCACGGAACCGCGCTTTCGTCATCGGGTGGAACCGGAGCAGCATGCGGTCCTCGAGGGCCGCGAAGTTGGGATCGGCGATCGTCGTCCAGTAATCATCCGTCCCCGAGGTGCGGACGTTGTAGTTCACGGAGAAGAACGAGCGAAACGTGTACGGCCCGATCGTGCCGAACGTCGTCTCCCACTTCACCTCGCGCTGCTCCATCACCAGCTTGAGCGGCTCGACCATTCCGCGGTAACGGAACCAGTCGTTGAACTCGGGTACAATGAAGTTGAACGTCCGGCCCGTGTAGAACGAGCCGACCCGAAGGAACTGGGCGGGGGTAATCCCGCCGCAGTACCGGTTCCGGCCCGGGAGCCCGTGAGGAGGCACCGCCTGGCGCGGGTTCCCTCGGACCATATCGTCGATCGCGAAGGTCTTTCCCGTGCCGGGGGGCCCGAAGAGCGCGAGATGAAATCCCGTGGACCCGGTCGCGCGACCGGTCGGGGCGAGGAGCGGCACGTCGGCAAGGGCATACTGCTGCAGCAGGGAGACCAGGGAGTCGAAGTAAAGCTCCTCTCCGAAGAGTCCGCGCAAGTATTCGGCCAAGACCCGCACGTCGAATGTCCGTCCGAACTCCCGGGTATCCTCGAGGCGCCGATCGAGCACTTCTCGGAGGGTCTGGACGAACTCCGAATCCATCGCATGGATCTCGGACGACTCATCCGGTATCGACGGGAGACCCACCGGTTCGACGGCTTCGCTGCGCGCGAGTTCCCCGATGAGCATCGTCCGGAGCTCCTCGGGATAGGCGACGAGGTAGGTCTTGTCCGTGCGACCCTCGGTAACCTCGGTAAGGAGCCCGCGACGGCGAAGGCGGGCGAGCAGGCGTGCCGGGTCCTCGAAGATCCGGTCGCGCAAAAGGCGACCTCTCAGCTCGGAGAGGCGGAAGCGCGCGGGCCCGGTCGCGCTCCCGCGGATACGGCGACGCCGGTCGGCGTCGGCGATAACCTCCGTAAGCCGGCGGGCGACCGCGAGGTCGGCGTCGGAGAGCTCGACCGCAGATTGGTCCGCCACAGCGCTTCCACGAGACCTGAGTTGTTAATACCGCGTTCGCGCGCTGACGGAGCCGTGCGGCGCGGCGCGTCGGCCTACGAGCGCGAGCTCAAGGACCTCTTCCAGGGGGACCCCGAGAGAATACGCGCCTACGGGCGGTCGCTGCCTCCTGCGGAGCGCGTGGAGTTCGAGCGGATCATCGAACGCCCGTTCCTCGTCATCCGCGCCGCAGGGTCCCTCGGATTCGACCTCGTCGCACTCCGCCGAGAGTTCGCGTTCCCGCTCGAAGTGAAGGCATCGCAGGAGCCGGTCATCCGTTTCTCCTCCAGTAGCGGGCGGGCCGCGGATCAGCTCGTGGCCCACCGAGCCGCCGTGCACCGCGTGGGGCTGATGGTCCTCTATGCGTACCGACGCGTGGGCCAGCGATCGGAAGAGCCCTGGCGCCTTTTCGGCGCCACGCGAACAAGCTCGGGGGGGATGATGGGAGTTCTGGGACGGCGCCTACCCCCGATCGAGACCACCCGCGAAGGGAACGCGATCCTGCGATGGCAAAACGGCATGCCGCTTTCGCAATTCCTTCAGACGTTCCGGTTCCTTGCGGAACCCCCGGTGACGGTCCCATGAGCGTCCGGATCGCGGGTATCGGCATCGGTCGGTTCGGCCGTCGGACCGAGTCCGGTGTGGAGCTCGCGACGGACGCCGGGTTGCGCGCGATGGAGGACGTGGGGCGCAAACCGATCGATCTGCTCGTCGTCGGAAACATGCTCGGGGAGGTTCTCGAGGAACGGGCGAGCCCCGTTCCCCGCCTCGCGTCCCGCCTGGGTCTGGAGACGGCCGCCGGCCTGAGAGTCGAGGCCGCTTCTGCGACCGGTGCAGCGGCCTTTCACGCGGGCGCCGCCGCGGTCGCCTCGGGGCGATCCGATCGCGCCATGGTGGTCGCCTACGAGAAAATGACCGGTGCGCCGAGCCCTATCGTCGCACGAGCCCTCAGTCGCGCCCTCGCGCCCGAAGAGGTCGCTGTCGGCGGGACGATGCCGGCACTTTCGGCGATTATCGCCCAGCGATACGTGTCGCACTACCATGTCCCACTTTCGGCATTCGATCGCGTGAGCGTTCACATGCGCGCTCGGGCCGCGCTCAACGCCGCCGCCCAGTTCACGAAGCCGGTCACGGAGGAAGAAGTGGCTCGAAGTCGGATCATTGCCTCCCCGCTCCGCCTGCTGCACTGCGCGGCGATCAGCGACGGGGCCGTAGCGCTCGTCCTCGAACGCGGCGACGACGGCGCCGTCGTTCGCGGGATGGGCCAGGGGCTCGATGCGTTTCGAGTCGTGGACCGCCCGTCCCTCACTCGCTTCGTCGCAACGCGGATCGCCGCGAGGCGAGCCTACGAAATGGCGCACGTAACCCCGAAGGAGCTGGATGTCGCCGAGATTCACGATGCCTTCGCTCCGTTCGCGCTGATCGACGTGGAGGACCTCGGTCTGGCGGACGAGGGGACCGCGGCGGAGTGGTTTGACGAAGGAAAGGGAACTCGGAACGGCCCGACTTCCATCAACCCTTCGGGAGGAGTACTCGGTCGGGGCCACCCGGTGGGAGCCTCGGGACTCGTGGAGATCGCCGAGGTGGCGTCCCAGATCCGTCGCGAGGCGGGATCGCACCAGCTGGACCGACCGGTCCGGCTGGGCCTCGCGCAGTCGATCGGGGGACTCGCCTCCCACAACTTCGTTACGATCCTCGGGCAAGGGAGCGCGCCGGCATGAGCGCCCCCCCGCTCGTCCTCAGTCGATGCGAGGGATGCGAGCTGCTCTACCTCCCTACGCCGGGCCCGTGCCCCCGCTGCGCCTCGCGTCGTGCGACCCCGGTAGAGGTCCCTCCGACCGGCATCGTCCTCGCGGCGACCGAGGTGGAGAGCCCGGCGGAGGGCTGGCCCTCGCCGCACCGTTTGGCCCTCGTTGAAGTGGAAGACTCGGTACGGCTCCTCGCGATCGTGGAAGGCCCGTTGCCCGCGGCCGGCGACGCCGTAGAGGTGCGCCGGGAAGGCGAGGCCTACCACGTTCAGCGCCTCCGACTCGATCCACGGAAGGAATAGCGCGGGGAGGGGGAGTTTCCGGGAGCCGGCGCAGACCGTCTCCCCTTTGAACCCCCGAGGTGAAATCACCACTGGATTAGCAATCCAGCGCCTTACCGGGCTGGGCCATCCCCGCTCGGCGTGGGGAGGTCGTTCCCTCCTTAAGGATTGGCGAGCCCCGAGGGCTCCGCACGGATCGGAACGCCCGGGTCGGTGATCCCGCGGCGTTCCCGTTATGTAGCCCGGTCCCGCTCGGCGACCGGGAGAGTCCATGCGGGTCGCGAAAGCGGGGGTCGTCGGGGCCGGAACGATGGGAGCGGCGATCGCGGAGGTGCTCGCCTACAACGGGATCGAAGTGATCCTGAAGGATATCGATGCGAAGCTGGTGGAGAAAGGACTGGACCGGGTGCGCTCCATCCTCGACGAGCTCGTGGCGTTCCACGAAGGACGCGCCGACAAGGAACTCGCGCGCATCGCGGAGCTCGGTATCGAGCTGAGCCCCGCTCAGGTCACGGCCGTGCGTCAGAAGCTCGCCCCCAAGGTCACGCGCGCTCGCGCCGACCAGATCCGGGCCCGGGTACATGGTACGACGGAATACGCATCGTTCCGCGACGTAGACTTCGCCGTGGAGGCTGTCTTCGAGCGGCCCGAGGTGAAGCGGCCCGTGCTCGAGGAGCTCGATCGCGCACTGCCCGAGTTTGCGGTCATCGGATCCAACACATCCTCCCTGTCCGTGACCAAGCTCGCCCGTGGGCTCTCGCACGTCCGCGAAACGTTGGTCACGCACTTTTTCAACCCCCCGTATGCTCTGCCGCTCGTCGAGGTCGCGGCGGGAGTGGAGACCCGCGACGAGGTCGTGGGAGAGACGATCGACTTCCTCCAAGGATTGAGGAACCATCGCTACCCGCTGGTCCCGATCCGGGTGAAGGAGTCCCCCGCGTTCGTCGTCAACCGGCTGCTCATGCCCGTGCTCAACGAGGCGTGCTTCGCCCTCGAGGAAGGCCTCGCCACCTCGCGCGACATCGACCAGGCGATGAAGGCCGGAGCGGGAATGCCCATGGGTCCTTTCGAGCTCGGGGATATGATCGGGCTCGACGTCGCCCTCGAAGTGGCCGAGACCCTTCAGCACGCCACGGGAGATCCCAAGTACCGGCCGTCGCCGATGCTCCGTCGCCTGGTGGAGGCGGGACACCTGGGCCGGAAGACCGGCCAAGGGTTCTACGACTACACCGCCTAAATCGCCGATCGACCGCAACGCGTTAAGCAAGACCCGCCTAGCTCGATCATGAAGTTCCCATCCGTCGAGTGGGCCGACGCGTTGCATACCGCGTTGAACGCGAACCCGGAGTATGCCGAAGCCGCTCGCCAGTGGGAGGGGGACATCCTCCTCCGAGTGACAGCGGCCTCCCCGGGCGGTCCGGCACCGGGGGTGCGCCTCGAGCTCGAACACGGCTCGTGCCGGGCGGCCACCTTCGAGGCGGATTCCGCGAACCTCACGAGTGAGTTCGTGTTCGAAGCTTCCGCCGCGAGCTGGGCCAAGCTGATCCGGCGAGAGATCGATCCCGTGGGAGCGATCATGAACGGAACGATCCGGGTGAGGGGCAACCTCGCGAAGCTGATGCGCTTCACGCGAGCGGCGAAGGTGCTCGTAGAAACCGCCGGAGCGATTCCCGTCGATCCGTAGCGGATTAGCCTGCGGGCGTCGGCGCCTTTGCGGGTCCCGTGGTCGTAGCAGGGGCGGGCGGCGGCGCGCTGCGAAGCGTGGGGGCGGGCGGCCGGGGGGGAGGCGCCATCAGCACCCGTTTCAGGAACGCCACGATCTGGGACCACGCCGCTTCCGCGATCGGGAGGTCGTACGTCGACAGGTCGCGGGAGAGAAAGTCGTGGCGGGCCCCGGGAAACTTCGCGACTTCGAAGTACGCTTTGGACCCGGCGAGGCCGGAGGTGAGCTGCGTGAGCGCCTTCTGCGAGACCGGATCGGCCGGCGCGTCGACGAAGAGGATCGGAGCCGTGACGAGGGTCGAGAGACCGGCCGGCCGAGTGGGTGCCGGATATGCGAGGACAGTGGCTCCGAGCTGGACATCCTGGGCCGCGACCGCGAGGGCCAAGCTGGCCCCGTACGATGTTCCGAACACCGCGGACTTGGCCGGGTCGACCATTTCGCGCGCGCGCAGGTAGTCCAAGGCGTTCTGGTGCAAGCGGACCAGGCGTGCGACCGGCTTCGACGAAATATCGACCCCTCCTCGCAAGTGGGCGCCGGCCCGGATGGTCAGATGTTCTCGCATCCCGATCTTCGCGGTCTTGCCGATGTCCGGAACGAGCACTTCGAATCCCTCCCGGGCGAACCGGATCGCCGCGTCCAGAAGGGTCGTCGTGATCCCATAGACATCGGGCACCACGAGCACGATCGGGTGACGGGCGGTCTTGGTCGGGACAAGGCGGATCGCGGGCGCGCGGCGATCGGGCGTTTCGTCCGTCTCGAACCAGATCCGCTCGCTCCGGTAGAGCGGCAACGGAGCGCCGGGGGTCTTCTCGCTCCGGATCCAGGTCTTGTTGAGGAAGTCGATCACGCAGAGCTTGTAGCGTTCCTTGGAGAGGACGATCACCGCCTGGCGCGTTCCGCAGATGTCGCAGACCCCGATGACCCCGCTCCCGAACTCGGGCGGCAGGTCCATCATCTTGTCGTCGTCGCGCATCCGATCCTCTAGGAGGGCCGACGTACGAGCCGCGTACGCTTGATAATGATTCCCGGGCGCCCTCGCCCGGGACCCAACCGGAGCAACCCGGCCCGTCGCGTAAGATGGGAGCGGTCTCGCGGCGTCAACACGTCAACCCCCGACTCGCGAGCGCGCTGCGCGAGAGCGCGATCGGCGGTGACGAGGACGGCTCCACAACGGCGAGCGCAGTCGAGGATCGCGCTGTCGCCTTCTCCGTAGCACGGCACGGTAGGGTAACGCCGACCCAACGTGCGCGCGATGCGCGCATACGGTACGGAGCCTTCGGCGAGATGATCGAGCTCTCGCCGAACGACCGTAGGAACCGCGAGCGTAGTGCCGTCGGCCCAATGGGCGACCTCCTCGCCCAGCCGGGAGCCGCCACGCGCGACCCACAGCAGGATGTTCGTGTCGAGGAGCGCGAACCGCACGGACCGCGGGTTACGCGCGCCGGAGGACGACGCCGAGGACTTCCCGGTCGTACTCGTTCCCTCCCCGACGACCGCGCAGGAGGAACCGTTGCGCTTTCTGGTTCGCCGTCTTCGGTATCTCACCGATGAACTCGATGTACTTCGGGACCATGAAGAACGGAAGGCGCTCGGCGCAGAACTCGAAAAGCTCCTTCGGCGGCACCTCTGCGCCGGGCCGAAGCTGCACGAAGGCTTTCACATCTTCTTCCCCAAGGGGAGACGGCACGCCGACGACGACGGTCTCGAAGACTGCGGGGTGCTGGTTCAGGACGGATTCCACGTCGTACGGCGCGAGGTTCTCGCCCCGCCGCCGGATCACGTCCTTCTTGCGATCCACGAAGTAATAGTAGCCGTCGGCATCTCGCGTGACGTAGTCGCCCGTGTGGAACCAGAGGTTCCGCCACGCATCCACGGTTTGCTCGGCCTTGTTCAGGTACCCGGAGAACATCGAGAACGGCACCGAAGGCCGGACGACGAGTTCCCCGCGTTCGCCGTCCGCCACCGGCCGATCCTCGTCGTCGACCACCGCTGCCTCAACAAACCCGAGGGGTGTCCCCACGGAGCCCATCCGTATCGCTTCGGGTGGGTTCATCAACGTCGTGCAGCCGCACTCGGTCATTCCGTAGAGCTCGATGATCGACACGCCGAAGCGTCGCTCGAACTTTGGCCAGATCTCCCGAGCGGCCCCCGCGGTCAGCGCCGTTCGCACCGGGTGCGTTTGATCCGTCGACCGGGTCGGTTGTTTATACAGAACGTTGATCATCGAGATCAGCAAGCTCACGTGGCTCGCCCCGTAACGAGTTGCAGACTCCCAGAACCCGGACGCGGAGAACCGCTCGTCGAACGCCGCCGTCAGATCGTTCAGGAACGCCGCCAGCGCGGTCATCTCCTGGGCGTTGCAGTGGAAGAGGGGAAGGGCCGAGAACAGGACGCTCTCGGACGTCAATCGGCTACGCCGTCCGAGTTCCACCGCCGTGCGGACGTACTGCTCGTGCGGGATGATCGCCCCTTTGGGCGGCCCCGTGGTCCCGCTCGTGTACATAATCGCCGCCGGGTCCCAGGGGCGGCGGGCGACTCGAGGCAGCTCGGCGCCGGACTCGCTCAATTCCGCGAACGGTGTGGCCCCCGAGGACCGGGTCGCGCCGGAGCCGGATGGGTCCGCCACCCACACGCGAGGGATGCCGAGGGCGGGGCGAACCTCCTCGAACTGAGGCCACAGGCGTGCGTCGATGACGAGCCCTTTCGGCGCTGCGTCGGCGAGCTCGTAGCGGAGGATCTCCCCCTTGAGGGCAGTGTTCAGCGGCACGAGCACGCTTCCGCGGTGGGCCAGGCCGAACCACGTTACGACGAACTCTGGGGTGTTGAACAGCAGGGTGGCCACCCGGTCGTCCTCACGGATCCCAGCGCGGTCGAGCCCGTGGGCTACGCGGGCGGCCTCCTGGGCGACCTCGACGTAGGAGAGGGATCGCTGGGAGAACCTGAATGCCGTACGCTCCCCATTCTTCTGAGCTTTCGCTTCTACGAGACGGGCGAGGTCGTGGTAGTCCTCGGTCGGGTCGAGCACGACTGCGCGCACCCCCGTGAACCGATTTTAGGCTATCCGCAAATGCTCGCTTGAACTCGTTTCCCCGAACGCACATGTATCCGCTCGGCGTTCGCCCGCGTATGATGCGACGATTCGATCCGTTCCGCGAAGGAGCGCCGATCGTCCCGGAGCTGTCCAGCGGCGCGGTCATCGCGACCGAGGATGGGAAGAAGGTCCTGATGCTGCACGAGATCGCCGAGGATCGCTGGTGCTTCCCGAAGGGGCACGTCGACCCCGGCGAGTCACTCGAGACCGCCGCTCGGCGCGAGATCCGGGAGGAGACCGGCCTCACCGACGTCCGGCTGGAGCGGGAGATCGGAGAGATCTCCTATCGGTACTACTCGTCGGAGCGAGGCACGAACATCCTGAAGGTTGCGGTCTACTTCCTGGCGCGATCCGCGGAGACGCCCGTCCGCCTCGAACGGATCTTCGACCGGGCGGAGTGGGTCGCGACCGAAGCGGCGAGGGGTCGCCTCGCGTGGGAACGCGATCGAGAGATCATGGATGGCGCGCGGCGCCAGCTCCGCAAGCCCCAACCCCCGGTCGAAAGCGCCTAAGGGATCCGGAAGCGCGCGCCCTTCGCGAGAGCGATCGACTCCGGGTAGCCCGCATCGGCATGGCGTGCGACGCCCAATCCGGGGTCGTTGTGCAGCGCTCGACCGATCCGTCGATCCGCCTCGGGAGTGCCGTCCGCGACGATGACAAGGCCCGCGTGGATCGAGTTCCCGATCCCGACGCCTCCGCCGTGATGAACGCTCACCCACGTCGCGCCGCTCGCAACGTTGAGCAGCGCGTTGAGGATCGGCCAATCCGCGATGGCATCCGAGCCATCCCGCATCTGTTCCGTTTCGCGGTACGGGCTCGCGACGCTCCCCGAGTCGTGATGGTCCCGACCGATCGCGATCGGAGCCGTCAGCTCGTGATCGTGAACCATCTGGTTGACCCGGTGACCAAAGCGCTCGCGGTCGCCGTAGCCGAGGTAGCAGATCCGCGCGGGCAGTCCCTGAAAGTGCACCCGCTCGCCGGCCAGGCGGATCCATCGCAGCAGATGGTCGTCTTCCGTGAACTCGCTTAGGATCATGCGATCGATCCGCCGAATGTCCTCCGGGTCGCCGCTCAAAGCGACCCAACGGAACGGTCCGCTGCCCCGCGCGAACAAGGGTCGGATGTAGTGCGGGACGTAGCCGGCAATATCGAACGCGTGCTCTACGCCGGCGTCCCGCGCCTGGGTCCGGAAATTGTTCCCGTAGTCGAACGCCTTGGCTCCTTGGGTTTGCATCGCTAGGATGGCGCGAGCTTCGTCCGCGATGGAGGCACGAACGTCCCGAAGGTACCCCTCGCGATCTTGCTCGCGCCGCCGCGACGCGGACTCGACCGACTCGCCGCGCGGGATGTACCCATAGACAAGGTCGTGAGCCGCCGTCTGATCGCTCACAATGTCGGGCCGGACCCCCCGGCGAACCAATTCGGGATAGACGTCCGACGCGTTCGCGCACAGTCCCACGCTCAATGCTGTCCGGGATTGAGCGGCGGCCCGGACCCATTCGAGGGCCGTATCGAGATCCGGTGCTTCCCGCTCGAGGAAGCCCCGCTCGAGGCGGCGTGCGAGCGCGCGCGGGTCCACGTCGACGACCAGGGCTGAGCCTCCCAGCATGGTCACGGCCATCGGTTGGGCGCCCCCCATTTCGCCCAGACCCGAACTGAGGAACCAGCGACCCGCGAGGTCCGTGGCTCCAAACTCGATACGCGCGAGCGAGGCAAGGGTCTCGTACGTACCCTGGAGGATGCCCTGCGTTCCGATATAGATCCAGCTTCCCGCGGTCATCTGGCCGTACATCGTGAGACCCCGCGCCTCCAGGTCCCAGAAGATGTCGTCCGTCGCCCAATGCGGGACGATCATAGCGTTCGAGATCAGCACGCGCGGGGCGTCGGGATGCGTAGGAAACACCCCGACGGCCTTCCCCGATTGAATCAGGAGAGTCTCGTCCGATCCCAGCGTTCGAAGTGCCGCGACAATATGATCGTACGCGGTCCAGCTGCGGGCGGCCTTGCCCCGCCCGCCATAGACGATCAGTCGGTCGGGGTCCCGGGCGACCTCGGGATCGAGGTTGTTCATCAGCAGCCGGAGCGCTGCCTCTTGGGGCCAGCCCCGACAAGAGATCGCCGTGCCGCGGGGCGCGCGGACGGGGCGGGCTACGCTGGAAGAGTCGACCATCGCCGTCATCGATCGCCGGGAACCTTAGAAGCTTCTCGGACCGGCCGGGTCTCCGTGATGCGCCGTCGTAGGCGCCGGCCGGCCGTACCGGTGGCCGCGACAGCTTCAAGGTCCGGCGACCGTGAGGGCGCGAGGGCGCCGCCGTAGCTCAGTAGGTAGAGCGGCTGATTTGTAATCAGCAGGTCGGGAGTTCGATCCTCTCCGGCGGCTCGACGAACGGACGAACCTATCTGCGCTCCCGCCGTCCCGTGCCCGCGACCATGCCGGGATCCACGGTGGCGATTCTCTCGATCGGTAACGAGATCCTTCTGGGCGATATCCCGAACTCGAACGCCCAGTGGCTCTGCCGCGAGTTCACCAAACGCGGAGCGGATGTTCGACATGTCGCGATCGTCGGCGATGTTGACGCCGAGATCGCGATCGAGCTCAACCACGCCCTTACGTACGCGCCTCGCTTGCTCGTCACCACCGGCGGGCTGGGACCGACGGACGACGATCGCAGCGTCGGCGCCGTGGCCCAAGCTCTGGATCTGGAGCTCGCGTTCGATCCGGTCGCAGGCTCGATGGTGGAGTCGTTCTACGCGAAGTTGGGCGAGCGCGGTCTGGTCCCGATGACGGGCCTGACGCCTCCTCGAAGGAAGATGGCTCTCCTCCCCCGAGGGAGCCGCGCGCTCACGAACCGCGTCGGTGCCGCTCCCGGCGTCTTCCTTTCCCGCGGCGCCACCCAGATCGTGCTCCTTCCCGGGGTCCCGGAGGAGATGCAGGATATCGTGCAGGGAGCGCTCGCGCCGGAGCTCGACTCCCTGCTCGGGCCCGGGAGCTATCGCGAGATAGAGCGGTTCGCCCATATCTCGGACGAGTCGGTCCTCGCGCCGCTGCTTCGCGGCATCGTCGAGCGGCACCCGGAGGTGTATGTGAAGTCGCGCGCAGAGGTCTTTGGCCGCAGCCCTTCTTTCCGCATCACACTCTCGTGCCGGACGGTGAACCATGAGGCGGTCGAGCGCCTCCTTCTCGAAGCCCAGGGTGACCTAGAGCAGACACTCGCCGCGCACAAAATCCTCCTGGACGACGACGGAGAGGCGCCCGACCGAGTTGAACACTGGGCCGGGAACTCATCGTAGGCGCGCGCGGCGTCGGGTCCGACTCCTAGATCGCATTCACGGCGAAGCCTACGACGAATCCGACGAGAATCCCCGCGTACACGAGCCGGTTACGAGCGAGCGAGGCCGCGCGGGTCTCGAGCGGACGGAAGGCCACGCGGAGCATCGGCATGATCACGTAGGTGATGGCTCCGATCGCCAGAGCATCAAAGATGACCAACAATAGGGGGCTCGTCCAGAAGTATCCCACCGCGCCGCCGATCAGCGTAGGCGCCCCCCCGATGAGAAAGAGTCCGACCATGGTCGCGACGGTTCGGCGGGCGTTGGTACCGAGGAACGGAGAGGCGATGGGGAAGCCTTCGGTGATGTTCTGCAAGAAGAATCCCAGGAAGACCACCGCGACTACCCCGAGCGACCCCGCGGCCCAGTTTCCCCCGAAGACGAGCCCCTCGGTCAGGTTCTGAAGCCCGATCCCGAGGGCAATGATGATGGCGGTGGTCCGCGGCCCGCTGATGCCGTCGGAAGTCGCCTCGGTGGCGAGAGGAGAACCACGGGGGATGTTGTCCACAAAATACAGAACCGCGAAGGCAACGACGAACGCGACCGCGAACGCGATCGAGTACCAAGGGTTCGCCACGTAGCTCCCGTTCGGATACAGTATCGTGGAGGCGTCGGAGAACACGTCCGCCAGAAGGAAGATCAGGATTCCGATTGCCGCTGCGTTGAGTCCAACTGCCCACCGACCCTGCGCCCGACGGCTGTACACGATGGGGAGGGATAGGAAGATCGAGAATCCCATGGCGGCCGTCAGCAGGATAAACACGCCGAAGTCCGCCCCGACCATCGTTCGCCGAGGTCGCGTACCGGGCCGCGCTTATAGTTTCTTGGCGTGAATCATACGCCCCGGGCCATCACGTTGTGAATGAACTCGCACCCTTAACGGGTGACGCCGCGTAAGCTCTTCCAACGGCGAAGGCTCAACGAAGGTTACGCCGGAGGAGAAGCGAAGCGCCGCATCGCCGCCTCGACGTGGGGTCCCGGACGCATACCTACGACGACATCGACGACCTTGCCCTCGGGGTCTAGGAGGAATGTCACTCGCTTCGCCATTCCAAAGATCCCGAGGACGCCGTAGGCCTTCGCCACCGACCTCTGGGTATCCGAGAGCAGCGGGAACGCGAGGTGGCAGCGATCCGAGAACTCCTTCTGGCGATCGGTCGAGTCGACACTAATCCCTAGGACCGCCACCCGGTGAGCGGTAAGGTCGGGCTCGTGGGATTGGAACCCTTGAGCCTCGCGCGTGCACCCGGGTGTCATCGCTCGAGGGTAGAAGTACAAAACCACTGGGCGACCTCGAAAACCTGAAAGCGAAACCACGTGTCCGTTCTGGTCCGGCAAAGAGAAATCCGGCGCTACGTCGCCGATCCCAACCATAGTGGCCGGAGCGGCTGCCCCTAGTCAAGGCTTGCCCTTGGGGTCTCCCGTCCCACCGCGGAAGAATCAGAAACACGATGGGCCTCTTCGATCGTGAGCGGAGGCGTCTCTTCCCAACCGGCGAACTCCTCGATCCTTTCGGGAGGGGGAATAGCGACCAACGCGGCATAGACTCCCGGCTGGTCTAAAGCCCAGCGAATTGCGGCCTGGCCCAGTGTCCTCCGACCGCGAATGGCCAGGAACCCGAACCGGAGCGCCGGAGCCATCTCTTCCGCCAGCGTTCGGATGGGCAGGGGTCCCCCGGGTACCCTTTCGGGGCTAGGCCCGGAGGACGGTCCGAGACCGGCGAGTCGCCCGCCGGCCAGAACGTTCCGAGCGAGAAAGGGGGCCCCCCCGAGGACCGCTCCGGGCCGCGCGCCTTGTTCGAGGAGCGAAAGCGTTCCAGAGGCGAACTTCGGTACGTCGGCGATGGCCGCGAATCGTGCCCAAGCGGAGAGCGGGACTCCCCATCCTTGGATCGTCCCCTTCGTGACTAGCCCCTCGAGCCTTTGGGCGACGCCCGCGAGGTTCTCCCCCCCATCAGCGACCGGGTCCCACTCAATCCAGAGCTGGGGAACGGTTCGCCCACTTCTACGCAGCGGGGGAAGGGTCGACTCTAGGCTCGCTTGCCAAGCGTCGGGGTCGGACAAACCAAGCGAGGCGCCCGGCAGGTCTCGGATCGACCGGGCCAAAACTACGTACGCATCGAGATCGGCGAGAACGCCGCTCTCCCAGAGCGGCCGCTCGGCGACCGCGCCACCCGCCTCTCCCCACGCCAGAAGGTTGATTCCTCGATCGACCGACCGGCGAAGCAAGATCTCGAGCGAGTTCCGATTCCGCAGATCGTGCGGGCCCAGTTCCCACCCTAGGGCCGATATTGAGGCCTGCGTACCGGGCCATGTCCAGGTCCTCATCGCTCGAATCGAGGGTAGCCAACCGGAGAATTAGAGGGCCACCGACCTCCTCACGAAGCTATCGCGTTATCTCGCGTCGGGCGCTGTCCGCGCCGTGCCGTCGATCCTACCGAAACTCCCGCTCACCGAACGGTTCCGTCCGTCTCGACTCGACGAGCTCGCCGGGAATGCGCGGGCGCGCGCCGAGTTGCGGTCTTGGGCCGAGGGGTGGAAGGGTACTTCGCCGCCTTCTCACCGGGCCGCGATCCTCGTCGGACCTCCGGGAGTCGGGAAGACGTCGGGGGCCATTGCTCTTGCCGACGAGCTAGGCTGGTCCCTCGTCGAGATGAATGCGTCCGATGCTCGGAACGCCGGTGCTATCGAGCGCGTGGCGGGCCGCGCCTCGCTCGCACGCTCGTTCGGCGCGGACGGACGCATGAGCGCCCACAGCCGAACGTTGATTCTCCTAGATGAGGCGGATTGCCTTAGCGGCCGTCTGGGCTCGGAGGCTCGGCCACCCCCCGCCTCGGTCGGGTTCCGGGAGTTCCTCCACGACCGATACGGGACGGTCGCCGCGGTGAACGAGGCGTGGGGGCTCGGAACGGCCGGCCAGCCCCCGGCGTTCGAGGCGTGGGAGTCGATACCCAAGTTCCCGGGGCGCCAGCGGTGGGCCGCCCTCGCCGCTTCCCAGCAGGATGTTCGCGACTGGCGAGGTATGGAGAAGAAGGTCGATCTTACCGATAGAGGGGGGCTCGGAGCCATCGCACAGTTGGTGAGGGAGACGAGACAGCCGCTGGTGCTCACCGTGAACGATGATCGAACGCTCTTCCGCTACTCCCCCGTCTTTCGCGCGAACGCGACCCGCATTCGATTCCAACCCGTGACCGACGCCGAGGTACGCCAACTCTTGCGGCGCATTGCGCGTCACGAAAGGTTGGCGGTGGACAGTCGCGCGATCGAGGCGATCGTGGCTAGGGTCCACGGCGATCTGAGAGCGGCGCTCAATGACCTAGATGCGATCTGGCCGCTGCCGCCCGGCCCCGCCCAGATCTCGGTGCTCGGGCCGCGGGACCGTTCGGCGGACCTAGCCGCACTGGTCGGAGAAGCGCTCGGCATGGCACGGTACTATCGGAACGTGGAGGTCCAGGACCGGATCGATGCGACGCCCGACGAACTCGAGCCGTGGATCGAAGAAAACCTTCCAAGGGCCGCCATGGATCCGATCCATCGGTCCGCGGGATTTGACGAGCTCGCCTACTCGAATCTCTTGCTGGCCCGCGCCCGCCGGTATCGGGTCTATGGTCTGTGGAGTTCCGCTTCCGAAATCATGACCGGCGGCGTCGGTCTCGCCGTGCGTGATACCCCCTTCCGACCGATCGAACCGGCCTTCCCTCAGTTCCTTGGAGAGATGGGGCGCTCGAAAATCACCCGGGCGACGCGGGAGCAGGTTCTCGCGAAGCTGGGTCCCCTCGCCCACCTCTCGAGGGAGAAGCTCCGAGACGGGGCCATCGATTTCTACGAAGTGTCGTTCCAACGCGCGATGTCGACCGCGGCCGCCGATGTGGGATGGCGGAATCTCGGGCGAGGGATTGTCCGAGAGGCCGAGCTCGCTCCCGAGGAGGTCGCTTTCTTGGCGGCGGTGGAACCCGATTTCTCCGGCGTGGAGGCTCTCTACGCCCCGCCCGAGGTCGATGGGCGGCCTTCGCTCGCTACCCCCCCGTCCCCACCGAACCGCTCATCTCCGTCCCAGCATCGCCTCTCCGACTTCGAATGAGCGGCGTAACGATGCCCGCGAGCTCGGCAAGCGGGCGCCCCAAGGCCGTGGTGTCGTGGAGCAGCGGGAAGGATTCGGCCTTCTCGCTCTACGAGGTGCGTCGTGCGGGGAAGCTCGACGTCGTCGGACTGCTCACCACCGTCACGGAGACGTTCGCCCGCGTTTCAATGCACGGCGTCCGGGAGTCGGTGCTCGAAGCCCAGGCGGTCGCGGCCGGACTACCGCTCTACCGGGTCTCCATCCCATCACCGTGTCCGAACGAAGTATACGAGGCCAAGATGGCCGACATGGTCCGGCGACTGAGGCTGGACGGAGTCACCCAAGTCGTCTTCGGAGACCTCTATCTCGAGGACATACGCCGTTACCGGGAACAGCATCTCGATGGCACCGGTATCACACCGGTGTTCCCTTTGTGGGGGCGACCCACCGAAGCGCTCGCCCGCACCATGATCCGGTCGGGGCTTCGCGCGACGCTGGTCGCCGTCGATCCTCGCAAACTCCCGGCCCGGTTCGCGGGTCGCGCGTTCGACGAGTCGCTCCTTGCCGATCTTCCCGCCGGCACCGATCCGTGCGGCGAGAACGGAGAATTTCACACGTGCGTGACCGCCGGGCCGATGTTCACCGCGCCGTTGCGGGTCCACCCAGGGCCGGTCGTAGAACGGGACGGGTTCGTGTTCGCGGACGTGATTCCCGATGACCTCGGGGAGAAGCGCGCCTAAGCGAGCCGGGCGTTCACCGAGATCGCGACGTTGCCCTTGAGCGCTTGGGAGACGGGACAGCCTTCGCTCGCACCCTTTGCCGCCGCCTGGAACTGCTCGGGGGTGATCCCCGGGACATGCCCGACGACCGTGAGCTCCTCCGTGGTGATCTTCCAGGCCTCGCCGATCTTGTCGAACGTCGCGACTGCCGTGACCTCGAGCTTCGTCGGAGGGTGTTGCTGCCGGCCCAGAGCCGCGGACAGCGCCATCGAAAAGCACGATGCGTGGGCCGCGGCCAGGAGCTCTTCCGGGCTTGTCTGGGTTCCCTGCTGTTCGGTACGCGCGGCCCAGCTAACGTTCACCGTAGGGAGAGCGCCCGGAGCCCCGTGAACCGTCCCGTGTCCCTTGATCAGGTCGCCTTCCCACACTGCTTGGGCCGTGCGTCTCGCGGTCATGAGTCGTCCAACCCGGCGGGCGATTTAACGTGAGCCCGCCTCGAAAGCGGCTCAGGGCGGAACGCCTTTACCTGCTCGGAGCGATGGCGGCGAACCCCGCCGGCCACGGGCTCGAGGTTCACGTACGATGGTACCACGCTACAACGCACAAGCGCTGCGCGCGAGTTGGGAACGCCAGCAGAACTCCCTCGTGATCGGCCGGGAGATG
Source organism: Thermoplasmata archaeon (assembly GCA_021844945.1). Classification (GTDB taxonomy): domain Archaea; phylum Thermoplasmatota; class Thermoplasmata; order Lutacidiplasmatales; family UBA184; genus Lutacidiplasma. Next base: position 364,312 of record JAKBSJ010000001.1, read on the forward strand.
CGGTTCAACGTCCTGTTGACCGTACTCAAGGCCGGAACGCGCGCGCGCGCCCGCATCCTCGACCTGGGGTGTGGCACCGGCGCGTTCAGCGAGCGGATCCTCCGGGAGCTTCCGGGCGCTCGCGTGTGGGGGGTCGATTACGACCCCGTCCTCTTGCGCATCGGCCGGGAGGGTCTTCGCGCGGATCGGCATCGCCTTGAGTGGGTCGAGGCCGATCTGCGCTCGCCCACGTGGACGCGGGCCTTGCCGAGAGGAAGGTGGGACGCCATCGTATCCACCACCGCGCTGCACTGGATCGAGCCCGCCCCGCTCTCCCGGCTTTACGGGACGATCGCGCGCCTGTTGCGCCCGGGGGGGATCTTCCTCAACGGTGATAATCTTCCGTTCGATCCTCCGAGCGCGCGGCTTCGCCGGCTCATGCGCGCTCTGCGCCGAGAGCGCCGCGCTCGTAAGCGGACCCCGGGGGTTCTCGACTGGGACGAGTGGTGGGCACGTACCCGATCGATCCGGGAGCTCGCTCCGGAGTTCCGGGAACGCGATCGCCGCTACCCACACCCTCACGGCGATGAGCGTGTGAATCCGGTCTCCTGGCATCTGCGGACGCTGCGCGCGAAGGGGTTCCGCGAGAGCGCGGTGGTCTGGCAGTATTTCTCAAACCGTGTCGTGATCGGGATCCGATAGCCGGCTCGGAATCGTTATCTCCGCAGGGCTTGCTCGGCCCGCCCTCGAGGCGTGCCGGTGAGCGACTTCACCTACTTTCTGATCGCGGCGGTGGCGATCTTCGCCGTGGTGGACCCGATCGGCACCCTGCCGTTCTTCGCCGCCTTCACCATCGGATACGCTCCGGCCGATCGCCGAGTGGTCCTTCATCGGACGGTCCTTTTCTTCACGTCGATCCTGGTCGCCTTCGCCCTTGTGGGAAAGTTTCTCTTCGCGGCCTTCGGGTTCACGCTCTCCGCGTTCGAGATCGCCGGCGGCATCCTGCTGTTCATCGTCGCGTACGACATGCTTCGAGGGGAGATCGGTCCGACGAAGCTGACCGCCACCGACCGGGACGAAGCGATCCAGCGCCGAGACGAGATCTCGGTGTTCCCGCTAGCGATCCCGCTCCTCGCCGGCCCGGGCGCGATCTCCACCGTGATGATCTACGCGGGGAGCCCGAGCGCCGGTCCCCTCGGGGTCCTGGCCGCCGTCACCGGCGCCGTCTTCACCGGTGCCGCCACTTTCCTCATCTTCCGCTTCGGCCAGCGGATCCTGGACGTGCTGGGCCGCGTCGGGGTCATGGCCCTCACCCGAGTGCTCGGGCTCCTGCTCGCCGCCGTCGCGGTGCAGTTCGTGATCACCGGGATCTTGGGCGTCGGCTTCTAGTCCGAGGTAGGCGCTTCGGAACGCGGGCACGCGCGCGGGACCCTCTCGTTGGTCTCGGAGAGGGGAGCGGACGGGACTTCGCCGGCACGCGGGCGCGAACTCGATCGAGCAAGAGCGCGTTCGGCGTGCGCGGGTTGCGGTCCGCAGCCCAGACCTTCTCTCCCGCGCGAATCGCTACCGGTAGATCGTTCTCGCTCGGGGGGAAGCCGCATTCGTAGGCATCGGTGTAGGCGCAGTACGGGTTGAAGGAACGGTTGAAATCGAGCTCATACTCGTCGGATTCGTTGAGATCGAGCGTGAGGTAGCGCCCTGGCCCATACGTTTCCTTCCCGCTCGACGCGTCGCGGAACGGCACGAAGACCGAGGTCCCCACCCCCTCGCCGGCGTGGTAGACTCGCAGCCGGCACTCTCGGGAGCCGACGCGAAAGAGGAGGTCGCCGATGTGGCGCATGACGGACTGACCATCCCGATTCGTCCGAAGATACGATTCCTCCGGCACCTCGCGACGCTCGAGTCGTGCCGCGACTCGAAAGCGCGGGCTCGGTGGGAAGTATTTCAGCGGGTGGAAAGGGATACGCTCGGCGACGAACGGCGACTCGGGATCGCGGGCCATGAACTCGTCCTTCATCGCGCGCTCCTTCACGAGCTCGCGTAGCCACCCGTGGTCGTCCGTCATCGGCGCTCCGACCCGACGCGGAGCTTAAGAGTTCTGCCGCGGCCCTCCTCGGAGGACCCGTGCACGGAACTCACATGTAGCCGAACTGGCGCTTCGCGAAGTCGCTCATCCGCTCGGGGGTCCAGGGGGGATCCCAGACCATCTCGACGGTCGCCGAGTGGACGTTGGGGACCTTTTCGATCGCGGCTTTGATCTCTTCGGCAAGGATCCCGGCCACCGGGCATCCCGGCGCGGTCAGGGTCATGCGGAGCGTGACGTCGTCGTCCTTCCAGTCGAAGCCGTAGATGAGCCCGAGGTCGACGATGTTCATCGGGATCTCGGGATCGTAGATCTTCTTCAACTCGGCCGTCATGAGCACTTCGCGCTCGGAGTACCGCGACGGCACCACGTCGGGAGGACTGGGGTTACTCGGAGAGGGGGTCGCCTCGGCCATCGATGACCTAGGGGAGGGACCGATATATGGCCGTTCCGGGCCTCGTTACTCGGGGCTCAGTTCGCCCGCGAACCCTATTAGCCGGGTGCACCCGTGGAGCGGGAGATGCCGGACACCCACGCACTTCCTCCGACTCACGGCCGCTTCGACCTGCGGCGCGTCGGGATCGAAGGGATCCGAAAGCCCATCCATGTGCTACGGGCCGGCCGCGATATCGTCCTGAGCACGGAGTTCTCCGTCGCGGTCGACCTCCCCGCATCGCGGAAAGGCTCGGACCTGTCGCGGAACGCCGAGATCCTGGCGGAGATCACGGAGCGCACGAGCCAACACCCGGTGGGGAGCCTTGAGGCCGCCTGCTCGCAGATCGCGCGGGAGCTGCTCGTTCGACACCCGTCGGCTTCGGAGTCCCAGGTGGTCGCGAGCGCGGAGTACTTCCTTCGGCAAGGGATCACCCCCGAACGCGAGAGCTACGAGGACTTCCGGCTTCTCGCCGAGAGCCGAGCGTCGCGCGCGAATGGCTCGGTTCGGATCATGCGAAGCATCGGCGCAGAGGGGGTCGGCATGACGGCATGTCCGTGCGCCATGGAGAGTTGTCGGGAATTGCTGGCCCGGGAGTTCCCTGAACTCGCGGAACCCCGGTGGAAGGACTTTCCGATGATCTCGCACAATCAGCGTAACCGGACCCGACTCGAGCTGGAGGCGCCCGAAGGCGTCGACATCGAAGCCGACGACCTGCTCGCAGCGATCGCGAGCGCTCAGTCCTCGCCCACGTTCGCAATCCTGAAACGAGGCGAAGAGGCCCAAGTCGTGCTGAACGCGCACCGGCGTCCGCGATTCGTGGAGGATGTTCTTCGGGAGCTCCTCGCGGGCCTCCCGGCTCGATTCCCGCACCTGCCGGATGAGGTCGAGGTACGTGCCGATACGGTGAGCGAGGAGTCCATTCACAAGTACGACGTACGAGCCTCCCATCGGACGACTCTGGGAGAGCTACGGCGGGCGACCGCGCTTTGAGCGGAGAAGGACGATGCGCACCGCTCTCGATGCCATTCGCCGCCGCCCCGGCCGCTCGGCGCTGACCGCCCTCGGGATTGGTCTCGCCACCGCCCTTGTGGTCGTGCTTCTCGCGGTCTCAGCGGGAATCCAATCGAGCGCGACCTCATTGGCCGCTCAGAGCGGAGTTGACCTCGTCGTCACAAGCGCCAACACCAGCCTATCCTCCGCGACGTTCCCGGTGATCAGCGGAGCGCACTCGCTCGCGTCCGGAATCCCGGCCAACGATACGAATGTCGAGACCGCGAGCCCCTGGCTCGTCGAGAACATGAGCTTCGGCAACGCCTCGGTATGGGCGAAGGCCAATCAGTCGGCGAACGGCTCGGCGATCCCCTCGACCTGGGCGATCACCACCTCCTATACGATTGGCTGGATCCCTTCCGACAACGCCGGCATCGACGTCCCCCCCATCTACTCCGGACCCGGATTCACGTATCCAGGCGACCCGCACTACGCGAACGGAACCTGGGCGGGAAACGTCCCGAACGAGATCGTCCTCGACCAGGGGCTCGCCGAGATCCTACACGTCAGCCCGGGCCAGCTCGTCTGGATGGGTCAAGGAACCCCCGGTGGTCCTTCCGAAGTCCAATCGTGGTACCAGTCCGCCACGCCGTTCCGGGTGGTCGGGATCTCGGGACCGTTCTGGTTGATCCCGTCATCACTGCTGGCGTTCACGTACCTTTCGCAGCTCCAATCGATGATCGGAGCCGGCACGCCGGCGAAGGACTACGCGAGCCTTGTCCTCGTGCATCTCTACGACAACTCGAACCCCGACGTAGACCGGGACCGTATCGAGGCCGCATACCCCGGCCTCACCGTGTTTACCATCGGCGCGATCCTCGGCGCGGTGCAGGGGGTCGTGAACCTTTACCGGACCTTTGGTGACATCATCGCGGTCCTCGCGCTCGTCGTTGCCTCCCTCTTCACGACGACGGTGCTGCTGATGAGCGTCGATGACCGGTCGAACGAGATCGCCGTGCGCCGCGCGATCGGCATCCCTCCCTGGTCGGTCGGGGGGAGCGTCGTGGAGGAGTCCGTGTACTTAGGGCTGATCGGCTTGGCGATTGGACTTCCGTTGGCCTGGCTCGCCTCCTCCGTGCTGGACCTCGCGCTCGACCGATTCGTTCACGGCCTTCCCGCCGGTTTCACGTTCGTCTCCTTTCAGCCGTGGGTGATCGCCACCGGCGTCGGTGTCGTTCTCGCGATCGGCCTGATCGCATCGATCGCGCCGGCCGCGCGCGCGGTCACGCTACCGATCGCCTCGGAGATCCGCGCCCCATGAAGCATCGCCGATCCGGCGCGACGCACGCGCGCCTCCAATTGGTGCTCGCGGTGGCCGCCATCGCAGCCGCCGTCGCCCTCCCCGTCGTGCTCGTCAGTGTCGGGGGCGGGGTCTCCGCCCACGAGTTGAGGTCGGTCCAGAACTCGGGCTACGAGATCACGGTGAACGCGGCGGGAACCCATGGGATCGAGGACTCCCATAACCTCGCTTCGTCCATCGGCCACTTGAGCGACGTCGCGGCCGCTTCGCCGGTCCTCACCTTAGAGATCGATGCGTTCCTCGCCCACGGAGGAGTGTCGGCGATCGAGGCGGATGGAGTGATCCCGGATGCGTTCTCGGCCACGCTGGGACCGCTCGAGAACGGGTTGTTTCCGTCGCCGCTGCCTCTCGGAGACCCTACGGACATGGTCCACTACGACAACGGGACCTACAACGGGACCCCGACCGACTCGGTTCTGCTCGCCTACCCCTTCGCCGTCACGAGCGGGATCGCCCTCGGCCAGTCGATCCTGCTCGGTCCGAGCTCCAACCGGACGCTCGCGACCCCGTTCACGGTCACCGGAACCTTCAACATCAGCGCCTCCGGGTTCGGCGCCACGACGATCTTCACGGCGCTCCTGCCGCTTTCCGACCTGCAGGTGATGGGAGGTCTTGCCCGGGGGAGCGGGGGCTCGAGCCTCTTGGACGCTTCTGATGAGATCCAAGTTGCGCTCGTCCGGTCCGCGACGACCGACCCCTCGGTCATCTCCCGGGTGGCCGAAGAGATCCACGATCTCGTACCGTACTACGGGGTCACGACCCAGCTGCAGGAGTCGCAGCAGCTCCAGTCGGCCAGCGCGATCCTGACCGGATTCTACCTCGCGCTCTCGTCGGTGGGGCTGACCGTCGGCCTCTTCTTCCTGGCGATCATCCTCGTGCGACGTGTCGAGCTTCAGCGGCGATCGATTGGCATCCGACGGGCGATCGGCTTGCCGCCACGAGAGATCGCGGGTGGGATCGCGGTTCAGGCCGTCGCCCTGGCCGCATTAGGTGTGGGCATCGGAGCCTTCACGGGGTACGTCATCATCTCTCTCCTTGCGACCTATGCCGGGGGCGCGGTGGCCGAGGCCGCCTCGCTCGCCACCTACAACCCGGAGATCCTCGGGGCGATCGGCGCGGGGGTGCTTGTGCTCGCCGCGCTCGTGAGCCTGCTCGCGAGCCGCAGCGCCCTTCGCCTCAACATCCCGGAGGCGCTGCGGTGAACGCCCCGGCCATCGAGCTGGTGGGGGTCTCCAAGAGGTACGAGGGCCTCGGCGAGCCCGTCATTGCGTTGCGGAACGTGACCGGCTCGATCCCTGCGGGCGAGTACGTCTCGGTCGAGGGACCGAGCGGGTGCGGAAAGACGACCCTGCTCAACTTGCTCGGGCTCCTCGACGTTCCCAGCGAGGGAGAGATCCGCTGGGATGGTCGTGCCATTGCGGCGCGTACGGAGCGCGAGCGCTCGCGCCTACGGCTCTCAAGCATCGGGTTCATCTTTCAGAGGTTCTACCTCTTGCCAACGTTGACCGCGACCGAGAACGTCGCGCTCCCGATGCGCGCGGCCGGGATGCCGCGCGCGGAGCGGGACGAACGCGCCCACCGGCTTCTTCGGGAGATGGGACTTTCCCACCGGTTCGACGCGCTGCCCCACCAGCTCTCCGGGGGAGAGGAGCAACGCGTCGCGATTGCGCGTGCCTTGGCGAACGAGCCCGGGCTCCTCCTCGCCGACGAGCCGACCGGTGAGTTGGACCGCGCCGCGACCGACGTCGTTCTCCGCTTGCTGGAGGCCGCGCGAGAACGCGCCCGAGCCACGCTGGTGGTTGTGACCCACAACCCGCTCGTCGCAGCGCGAGCGAGGCGGCACCTCCGCCTCGAGGACGGGATGGTCGTCCAAGACCGACAGGAGGCCTAGCCGTGGCCCGCATCGCCATCCTCCTCTCGGACCGCTGTCACCCGAAGGAATGCCAGTGGGAATGCGCGGACTACTGTCCCGTCAACCGGATGCAGCAGGAATGCATCATCGAGGGCGCGACCGGCCAGCCAGTCATCTCCGAGACCTTGTGCATCGGATGCGGCATCTGCATCCACAAGTGCCCGTTCGATGCCATCAAGATCCTCAACACCCCCGAGGCGGACGAATCCGAGATCATCCACCGCTACGGCTACAACGGCTTCCGGCTCTATCGGTTGCCCGCACCCCCCTCCCACGGTATCACGGGGATCCTCGGACCGAACGGGACGGGCAAGTCGACCGCGTTGCGCATCATCGCGGGGACCGAGGTGCCCAACCTGGGAGACTACGAGCATCCGGGGACTTGGGAGGCCGTCTGCGAGCGGTATCGGAGAACCGGGCTTCACGCCCACTTCGAGAGGATCCGAAAGGGTCAGCTGAGGATCGCGTTCAAGCCGCAGTACGTCGATTCGCTCGCCGACACCCGGGAGACGGTCGCGGAATATGTGCTGGGCGGGGGCGCCCGGGGAGCCGCGGTCCTCGACGAACTGGGTCTTAGCCGGAGGAAGGACCGACGACTCTCCGAGATCGCCGGGGGGGAACTCCAGCTCGCGGCGATCGGGCGCGCGCTGGCGACCGACGCGGACCTGTACTTGTTCGACGAACCGTCCGGATATCTCGACATCGTTCACCGGCTGCAGGTCGCGCGGGTCCTCCATCGGCTCGGGGCGGAGCGCAGCGTGCTCGTCGTGGAGCATGATCTGGCCCTGCTCGACTACCTCGCCGACCAAGCGCATCTGCTCTACGGAGCGCCCGCGGCGTTCGGGGTCGTGACCGCTGCGATGCCGATGCGGGCGGCGATCAACACGTACTTGAACGGTTACTTGAAAACGGAGAACGTCCGGTTCCGGGAGGAGCCGGTGCGGTTCGTCGCGCACCCGCCGAAGCCGGCGAGTCGTCTCGATACGCTCGTCGCGTTCCCGGAGCTGGAGAAGCGATTCGAAAAGTTCCACCTCAAGGTCGGAGCCGGTCGGCTCGCCCGCGGGGAAACGGTGGGGGTCGTCGGGCCGAACGCGACCGGCAAGACCACGTTCGTCCGGATGCTCGCCGGTGCGGAAACCCCGACCCGGGGTACCCTGCCAGGAACGGTTACGGTCAGTTACAAGCCGCAGTACCTCCGGGCGACCCAGTCCGCAAGTCTCCGCGAGCGAGCCGCAGCGCTCGCCGGCGATCCTACCTTCGATACCGGGACGTTTGAGCGCGAGCTCGTCCCCGGCCTCCACCTCGAGGAGGTGATGGACGTGGCCCTCACCGATCTCTCGGGAGGGGAGCTCCAGCGGGCGGCGGTCGCGCTCGCGCTCGCCCGCCCGGCCACGCTCTATCTCTTGGACGAGCCGTCGGCGTACCTTGATTCCGACGAGCGGATGTCGATGGCGAAGCTCATTCGCCGCCAGGTCGAGCGCCAGGCGGTCAGTGCGCTCGTCGTTGACCACGACGTCTACTTCCTCGATCTCGCATCGGATGCGTTGATGGTCTTCTCCGACGACGGCTCGGACGGCTCGCGCGGGGTCGGGGCCGGCCCGTTCCCGATGCGGGAGGGAATGAACCGTCTCCTGCGCGACGTCCAGGTCACGTTCCGTCGCGACGCGGAAACCCTGCGTCCGAGGATCAACCAGGAGGGCTCGGCACTCGACCGGGAGCAGCGGTCCGCGGGCGAGTACTATTACGAACCGGCTGCCTGACGCGAGGTCGTGCGGGCCCGATTTGTTTAACTCGACTGCCCGGTTCTCCCGTTCGTGGCGCCCGCGGAAGCGAGTGCGGCGACGTTGCCCGTCACCTCCCATATCGACGAAACCGGAAGGTACCGGGTCGGCGCCAACCTCTCGTGGACGGTCGTCGGGGTCTATGTCGTGCTCGCGATCCTTCTGGCGGTCATTCTGCCCAAGTCCACGGTGGCGGTCTGGGGCATCGTCGTCATCCTCGTCCTACTGCTCTTCTTCCTCGCCCGTTACCTCTCGACGGCCTACTGGATCGACTCGGACCACCTCACCGCGTTCCGGTTGGTCGGCGGGCGTCGGATCCGTCTCGAGGAGGTCCGGCGGATCGAAACCGCGAGCTTGCGCGAGCTCTCTCCGACCGGGTTCTTCGGGTCCTGGGGATACCGCGGCCGGATGTGGAGCCCGGTGATCGGAAATTTTGACAGCGTTCAGACGAACACGAAGGGTATCATGGTGTACGCCGGCCCGACGCCCCTGTACATCACTCCCAAACACCAGGACGAATTCTTGCGCGAGCTCTCTCGCCGCGTGCGCTCCTATCGGGGACCACTCGAAGTGGACCACGGGGCGCCCGCGGCCCCGCCGGGGCCGTCCTGAGGCGTACGCTCGCTTCGTCCGCGGGCTCGGGGTCGCCTACCTGAGATGGATAAGGTGCGTGCAGTGCATCCCGCCACGGGCGATCGAGTCCTGAAGGTCGACCGGCTCCTTTCCCAGGAGTTCTTGCGTCAAGTGCTGGTCGAAGACGTTGCACATGAGATACGTGTGAGAGAGCGCGTTCCGGCGGAAGATGCAGTTCGTCCGGACGATGCGCGTCGTGCCGTCGGGTAGTCGCTCCATCGAGCAGCCGAAGCCAAAGTCGTTCAACACCCGGACCAAGCGCCGGGTACGTTCCTCGGTCGTGCCACCGGGCGGGATGTTCGCCGTGATCGAGCGCGCGACCTTGCGAGCCGCCGCGGCGAGGAGCAGCTTGGCCGCGCCTTCCCCTTGGGTGGATAGGATCTCCTCGATGACCGCGTCGAGCAGCAGATTGTACTTCTTCGGGAACAGCTCCTGGCCCTCGCCGGTGAGATGGTAGCGCTTGCGGGGCCGGCCCACCCCCTCCTTGCAGAACGCCGGGACGACATACCCCCGTTGCTCGAGGCGTTCGAGATGGCCCCGGGCCGCGCTCTCGCGGATGCCGAGAGACTCCGCAATGTCGCGCGCGGTCCGAGGCTCCGAGGCAAGTTCCTCGAGGATTCGGCCCCGCGTCCCTGCGAGGACTTCGGGAACCTCTTGGGCGAACATGGGGGTGCTACGGTGCGATACGATAGGCGCGTTCTCCATTTAGTGATTTACTCACCACGCCATGCTTAAATAAACACCCTAGCTCGTTCGCCCGAAGCGTCCATGGCGAAGCCGGCGCAGCTTGCGCACACTCTCGAAGTGAAAGGATTGCACGCCGAGGTGGGGGGTAAAGAGATCTTGCGCGGAGTCGACCTCACGCTGCACTCCGGTGAGATCACTGCGCTGATGGGCCCGAACGGGTCCGGGAAGAGCACCCTCGCCTACTCCTTGATGGGCCACCCGAAGTACAAGGTGACCCAGGGGACCGCGCTCCTGGACGGCCGGGATCTGTTGAAGATGCCCGTCGATCAGCGCTCCCGCGCCGGCCTCTTCTTGGGGTTCCAGTACCCGCAGGAGGTTTCCGGCCTCTCTCTTTCGAAGTTCCTTTGGACCTCCTACATGCAACGGCATACCGCTGAGACGGCGGACACCGGTCAGTTCGATCGCGATCTGAAGACCCATCTGGGATACCTCGGGATCGATGAGGCGATGCTCAAGCGCTCGCTCAACGAGGGGTTCTCCGGAGGCGAGAAGAAGCGCAACGAGGTTCTCCAGATGGCGACGCTCCAACCGATCTTCTCCATACTGGACGAGCCCGATTCCGGCCTCGATATCGACGCGGTCCGCGCCGTGGGCGAGGCGGTCGCGAAGCTCCACTCCCCCAGCTCCGGCGTCCTGTTGATCACGCACTATCAACGCATCCTAAAGTACCTGAAACCTGATCGCGTGCATGTGATGGTCGAGGGCCAGATCGCGCTCTCCGGGGGCCGCGAGCTCGCCGAGGAGCTTGAAGCGAAAGGATACGACTGGGTCCGCCTGGGCGTGAGCGCGTCCAACTGAGGCCCAGGATCCCCACGACGACCGGTCGGAAGGGATCATGGATGTCGACCGGCTGAGAGCCGAGTTCCCGATCCTGGCCCGAACCTTCCACGGCTTTCCCCTCGCCTATCTCGATTCGGCCGCCACTTCGCAGAAGCCGAGGGCCGTCATCGAGGCCGAGGCTCGCTTTTACACCGAACGCAACTCGAACGTCCACCGCGGAGCGTACGAGCTCGCCGAAGAGGCCACGAACGCCTACGAGGAAGCCCGGTCTCGCGTCGCGCAGTTCGTTCACGCATCCGACCCGAGCGAGATCGTGTTCACGCGGGGAACGACCGAATCGATCAACCTCATTGCCAACACGCTCGTTCGGAGCCGCCTCCGCCGCGGCGACCGCGTGGTCGCGACCGAGATGGACCACCACTCCAACATCGTCCCTTGGCATTTGATGCGCACGTACCACGGCATCGATCTCGCCTTCGCGAGCGTCGACGACCAGGGCCGTCTCCTTGCTTCGGCCTTCGAACCGTTCTGGGACGGCCGGACGAAGGTCGTCACGTTCCCTCACGTCTCCAATGTGCTCGGAACGATCGCGCCGGTCCGCGAGATCGCCGACGCGGCCCACCGCGCCGGAGCGCTGGTCGTCGTCGACGCCGCGCAATCGGCTCCACACTTCCCGCTCGACGTCCAAGAACTCGGGGTGGACTTCCTCGCGTTCAGCGGGCACAAGACCCTCGGCCCGACGGGGATTGGCGTGCTCTGGGGGCGAAAAGCTCTGCTGGACGAACTTCCCCCGTGGATGGGTGGGGGGGAAATGATCCGACGCGTCGGGCGCGACCAGATCACCTATCGTGACCCCCCGGCGCGCTTCGAAGCGGGCACGCCGAATATTTGTGGCGCGGTCGCCCTGACGACGGCTCTCGACTTCCTCGAGGGTGTTGGATGGACGGATCTGGCCCATCACGAGCGGGAGCTCGCACGCCAGTTCCTCGATCTCGCGCGCGATCGTCTCGGCCCTTCGATGACCCTCTACGGTCCGCCGGGGACCGAAGGGCGCGAAGGAGTGTTCTCCTTCACGCTCCGCGGAATCCATGCCCACGACATCGCCACGCTGCTGGATGCCGACGGCATCGCGGTGCGCGCCGGGCAGCACTGTGCGCAGATTCTAATGGATCGGTTCGGGGTGCCCGCGATGGTACGGGCCAGCCCCTACCTCTACAACACATCCTCCGAGATCGATCGGTTGTTCGACACTTTGGTCCGTATCCGGGACAAATTCGATCCCGGCCCGGCCTCGGCGGCCGCCACCCACTCCGCGCGCTAGGGCGTCGCGCGGTCGCGCGATTTTTCGCCCCGAGCTACGGCTGATTTAAATACGCTGATGTGATGGAATTACCGAAGAGGTAAGCCATGGCGCAAAGCACGGCGGAGTTCTCTCCGCTCGATTACACTCGGTACGATTTCAAGAACCCCGAGACCTACAAGCTGCGTACCGCGAAGGGGCTCACCCGAGAGATCGTTGAACAGATCTCTGACTGGAAGAAGGAGCCCGATTGGATGCGCGAGTACCGCCTGCGCGCGTTCGAGCACTTCCTCCAACGCCCGATGCCCGATTGGGGCCCGAGCCTGGACGAGATCGACTTCGACGCCTACACCTACTACGCGGCACCGCTCGGCGAGGATGCGCCGAAGAAGAGCTGGGATGACCTGCCCGCCGACATCAAGAACACCTACGAGCGCCTCGGCATCCCGAAGGCCGAGCGAGAGTACTTCGGGGGCGTCGGAGCCCAGTACGACAGCGGGACGGTCTACCACAAGATCCGGGAGGATCTGACCGCGAAGGGGATCCTCTTCACCGACACGGACACCGCCGTCCAGGAGCACCCGGAGATCGTCCGGAAGTACTTCGGAAAGGTCGTTCCGTACAACGACAACAAGTTTGCCGCGCTGAACAGCGCCGTCTGGTCGGGGGGCAGCTTCGTGTACATCCCCCCGGGGGTCGATTGCCAAATCCCGCTCCAGGCCTATTTCCGTATCAACGCGAAGAACGTCGGTCAGTTCGAACGGACGCTCATCATCGCGGACAAAGGGGCGAAGGTCCACTACGTCGAGGGCTGCACGGCCCCGATCTACTCGACGGACTCCCTGCATGCGGCGGTGGTCGAGGTCGTCGCGGAGCCCTACTCCAAGATCCGGTACACGACCGTTCAGAACTGGTCGAAGAACGTCTACAACCTCGTCACGAAGCGCGCGGTCGCCTGGGAGAACGCGCTGGTCGAGTGGGTCGACGGGAACATGGGATCGAAGATCACGATGAAGTACCCGTCGGTCTACCTCAAGGGCCGGGGTTCTCGGGCCGACATCCTGAGCGTGGCGTTCGCGAGCCAAGGACAGATCATCGACAGCGGCGCGAAGGCGGTCCACTCGGCCCCGGACACCTCGAGCAAGATCATCTCCAAGTCGATCGCGATCCGCGGCGGCCAGACGAGCTACCGCGGCCTTCTGCACGTCGCGAAGGGAGCCACCGGCGTCAAGGCGGCGGTCCGCTGCGACGCGCTGCTACCGGACGAGGTCAGCCGCTCCGACACGTATCCGTACAACGAGATCCACGAAGAGGACGCGACGATCACCCATGAGGCGGTCGTCGGGAAGATCGGGGAGGAGCAGATCTTCTACCTGATGAGCCGCGGTCTCTCCGAGTCGGACGCGATCCACTTGATCCTAATGGGGTTCCTCGCGGAGTTCGCGAAGGAGCTCCCCGTGGATTACGCGCTCGAGCTCAACCGGTTGATCCAGCTCGAGATGACGGGCGCGGTCGGGTAGGCCGACCGCCTTCCCCGCTCGTCGACCCGCTAACGGAGCTTGGCGTCGAAACGCCAGTCGGGCGCCGCATCGGTTCCGGTCACGTCGAGCTCAGGCAACGCCCGGCTCCCGTCCGCGTTCCAGTATAGGTCGCGGCGCTCCCAGCGAGCCTGGAGCATCGGTTGTATGATATCGCGCAAGCGGTCGACCGGCGCGCGCTCGAGCACGTAGGAAAGGAACCCCTCGGTGATCATCCGGATGGACTCCTCGCGCGAGATCCCGCGGGACTCGAGGTAGAAGATCTTCTCGGGGTCCACGGGGGCCACGCTCGTCGAATGCGTCGCCTTCACGTCGGGGCACAGGATCTCCAGGATCGGGATGGTGTCCGAGCGCGCGCCCCGGGCCAGGAGCATCGCGTGCTCGCTGATGAAGCTGATCGTCTTGCGCGCATCGCGCTCGATCCGTACGAGCCCTCGGCTCATCCCGCGGGCCTCGTCGTTGAACACGCCGCGGGTGATCGACTCGCCGTGCGTATCGGTCCCCGTGTGGGTAAGCCGGATCGCCGAGTCGTAGGACTGATGTCCGTCTCCGTAGAAGGTCTGCAGATCATGGACCACCGAGCCGTTACCGCTCAGGACGGTATCGTTGCGGGCCTTCGTGACCCGTCCGCCGAGCCCCAGCCAGATCCATGCGATCCGGGCGGCGGTCCCGGTCGTCGCGTGCCGACGGTAGAAACCGATGGCATCTCGATCCGGCGCGTGCGTGTCGAGAATGACGGCCTTCGATCCGGGCCCCGTGTCGAGATCCAAGCTCGAGGCGATGAACCGCTGTCCCTCCGGGCTCGCGGACGTGGAATAGACCTCCTGCGTGAGGAGGACCTCGGTCTCAGCACCCACTCGGACCCGGCGGTGGATCGAAGTCGCCTCATGGGCACGGCCGAGGATCGTGATGTCCTGGATGCGGACCGGGGAGGAGAGGCGATCGGGAATCTCGAGCTCGTAGCCTCGGTTCAGCAAGGCCGCGCTGAGAGCCGTTAGTCGGTCGGTCGGCTTCTCGCTCCGCGAGAGGAACCGCTGGAGAGTTTCGCCACGCTCTGACCAGATTTCGGACAGGGATCGAAATCGGACGCCCTGGGCGACGAGCGCGTCCGGAACATAGGAGCGGGTGCCATGAGAGTCGTGCAGGATCCGGACGAAGTTCTTCGACGGCGCGGGGACTGGGACTGCGAGCCCCCGCGGGACGGGATCAATGCCGGCGAGGTCAACGCCCTGGAAGTAACCATACTGCCGGTAGAGGGGATCGGGCTCAAGAGGAAGCTCTCGGAACAACCGCGCGGCCTGAGCGCGCTCGCCGCGGACTTCGGGAGGATCGGCGAGCGCGGTGCCCAGCGCCTCGATCTGGGCCTCGTCGATCCAGGAGGGAGGATGCTCGGACGCGGCCATGGAATTTAGTCACCCGGACGTATTTATAAAGCGTGCGCGACGGTTCCCGGCAGCGATGCGGTTACCCGGCGATCCGCCGCCGGCCGGCGGCGCCTACGTCCGCGTGCCGCAGCGGGCGGCTTTTATACGGGTCGGCTACCTTCGATGGAGCTGAGGCGGCCATGGCATGGGACATGTACCAGGAGATCATCCTCCAGCACTATCGCAGCCCCCGGAACTTCGGACCCCTCGAGGGAGCCGTCATGGAGGGCGAGGAGTTCAATCCCTCGTGCGGAGATCACATCACCCTCCGCCTGAAGGTCGATCCGAAGGATCATACGGTGACCCAGGTCCGTTTTCAGGGCGACGGGTGCGCGATCAGCATCGCCGGGGCCTCGATGTTGACCGAGCGGATCGCTGGCCGTACGATCGAAGAGGTCTCGCAGATCACCCGCGACGATGTTCTCAAGATGATCGGGATCCCTCTCTCCCCGGTTCGGATCAAGTGCGCCCTTACGGCGTTCTCTGCCCTGGGAAGAGCGCTGCATCCGGCGCCCACCCCGTCCCCGCCCCCGGCGGCGTGAACGGAGACGGACCGGTGGCTCCGATCCTCGTGAGGGCTGGTCCCTCGACGGTGGTCTCATGATCTCCGTCGACCGGGATACCTGTGTCCTCTGCGGCCTATGCGTCGGCGTTTGCCCCCCCAACGCGATGGAACTCTTCCCGGACCGACTGCAGGTCCTGGACAACTGCACCGATTGTGGGTGGTGCGTTCCCTATTGCCCGGTGGGAGCGATCTCGGGGGGCCGACCGATTCGACGCCGACGGGGACCATCATGAGTCCCCCCGGCCGATCGACCGCACCGCGGGTTCTCCTCGTCGACCCGTACATGGCCCGGGAGGACCCGATGGAACGCAAGTTCATCGAGCTCTACCCGTCCTTGGGACTCCTCACGCTCGGGGCCTACCTACGAGAGCACGGCGTCGCGGTCGAGGCGGTCGATCTCACGTTCTCCCGCAGCACCCAACCCGTCGCCGACCGCATCGCCCGGTTCAAGCCCGACATCGTCGGCGTTCACACCAAGACACTGACCCGGGAGCGTGCGATCAAGATCGCGACCCTTGCGAGGACGGGCGGCGCGCTCGCCCTGGCCGGGGGACCGGACGCCGCGAGCGCGACGTACGGTTACCTCGAGGCCGGTTTCGATGCCGTGGTCCCCGGCGAAGGGGAGGCCGCCCTCACCGACCTCGCTCACGCCGTGCATTCCGGCTCGTGGCCGGAGAAGGTGGCGGGAGTCGCGTACCGGGAGCACGGGCGAGTAGTACGGGGCCCTCCTCGGCCCTTCCTGCGTGACCTGGATGAACTTCCACTTCCGGCGTGGGACCTCGTCGACATGCCGGGGTACCTCGGTCGTTGGGAACGCGCGACCGGCGAGCGTCGCGCAGCGATCCTGACGTCCCGGGGGTGTCCGTTCGACTGCTCCTGGTGCTCGAAACCCACCTTTGGGCGGACCTTTCGCCAGCAATCCCCCGCGCGCGTGATCGCGGAACTCCGCGCCTTGCACGAGCGTTACGGCGTCAACTACGTTCGGTTTTGTGACGACGTCTTCGGGATCCACCGCTCGTGGCTCGACGACCTCCTTACTCGAATGAAGGAGGAAGATCTGGGAATGAAGTTCGAGTGCCTCGCGCGCGTCGACCTCCTCAAGCCCGACCTGCTCGCGCGCATGCGCGCGGTCGGCCTCGAACGGGTCTATGTCGGGGTCGAGTCGGGAAGCCAGAAGATGCTCGACCTCATGAACCGCGGAACCAAGCTCGCCCAGGTCGAGCGCACGGCCGAAGCCCTCCGTCGAGAGGGAATCCGACAGTTCTGGTTCCTAATGCTGGGGTATCCGGGAGAGACCCTCGAGGACATCGACGCGACTCTCCGGCTCTTCCGTCGGTTCAGCCCCGAGGAATACTCGGTTTCGATCGCCGTGCCCGTACCGGGCACTCGATTCTTCGAGCAAGTGAAGGGATCCGCTCGAGCGCTCGGCCCCCATGCCGGTTCCGAAGGAGGGCGTACGTTGCTTTTCGATGGGATGTACCCCCAGCGCCTGTACCGCTGGGAGCAGCGGCGCTTCCGCCTCGAGGCGGCGCTCGGCCGCGCCCGCTCGAAGCTCGGGGATCGCATGGTCGGCCGCATCGGGAAGATTGCCGACCGGTTCCACAAGAGCGTGGCGGCGCCGCTGCTCACCGGCGACGCCCCGAAAGGCTCGTAACGAGCCCGCCGTCACGCACCGCTATATACCGTGACCCCGGTCGCCCACCGTGAGCGAGGAGCCCGCGGGAGCGCTGTTCTGCCCCCTCGAGTATCGCTACGGCCGCCCGCCGATGCGCCAGCTGTTTTCCCGGGAGGCGCGACTACGAAGGGCGCTCGAGGTGGAGGCGGCACTTGCCATGACCCAAGGAGAGCTCGGGATCATCCCCGCCGAGTCGGCCCGCGCCATCGAGGAGGCGGCGCATTCCGGCAAGGTCACCCTCGCCCGGACCGAGGAGCTCGAGCGCGAGCTTCGCCACGACGTGATGGCGATCGCGCGGTCCCTTGCGGGGGCCGCCGGGCCGGCGGGGCGTTGGGTACATTACGGCGCGACGTCCAACGACATCACCGACACCGCTCTTGCCCTCGAGCTCGTCGACGCACTCGCGTTGTTGCGGGACGATCTGACGGCGCTCGTGCTCGCCTTCCTCGCGCAGGCGAAGGCGCACCGATCCACGCCGGAGGCGGGCCGCACCCACGGTCAACTGGCCGTCCCCATCACCTTTGGCTACAAGATGGCCGTCGCCGCGGCAGAGTTTGCCCGCCATCGGCGCCGCCTGGACGAGCTGATGCCCCGCGTCGCCGTAGGGAAGATGTCCGGCGCGGTGGGGACGGGTGCCGGGTTTGGTAACGCGGCGGCCGAGGTCGAGGAGGGGGTCATGCGTCGCCTTGGCCTGAACGCCGACGAAGCTCCCATCCAAATCGTCATGCGCGACCGAGTTGCCGAGCTCGCGAACTGGATGGCCCTGGTCGCGAGCAGTGCCGAGCGGGTCAGCACGGAGTTTCGCAACCTGCAGCGGAGCGAGATCGGAGAGGTCGCGGAGCCTTTCGACGAGGTCCGGCAGGTCGGGAGTTCGACGATGGCTCAGAAGCGGAACCCGGTCGTCTCGGAGAACATCGCGAGCCTCGCGCGGGTCGTACGCGCGTTGGCAATCGTGCCGATGGAGAACATGGTCCAGTGGCACGAACGGGACCTCACGAACTCGGCGAACGAGCGGATCGTTCTCCCGCACGCGCTCGTGATCACCGACGATCTCCTCGTCAAGCTCGTGGGGGTGGTCTCGGCCCTCGAGGTACGCCCGAAGCGCATGCAGGAGAACCTGGACCGCGGAGGGGGCCTTGAGATGACCGAGAGCCTGATGCTCGCGCTCACCGCTCGAGGCATGGCCCGCGCCGACGCCCACGAGCTATTGCGGACCATCACGCGCGAACCTCTCTCTCCACCCCCGATCCCGGAGCGCGTCCGCGCGAACGCAACGGTGCGTACGTATCTCGAGCCGGGCGAGATCGACGAGATCATCCGGCCCTCCCGCTACACCGATGCAGCGGCCGCCAAGACCGACCGGATCGTCGCTCGCTTGGAACGCGAGTTCGGAGCATGAGGTCCGAATGGCGGGGAACCATCGTCTGCCGGATGCCGGATGCGTCCGCGGCCGGATGGCTCGCGCAAGCCCTCGGCCCCGAGGTCGCTCGAGAGGTGCCTCGAGCGCGCGCCCACGTCGAACTCCGGTCTCCTACGGAGGTCGTCGTCGAGATCGAAGCCTCGGACACCGGACCCGCCCGGGCCGCGCTGAACACCTACCTCGGTTGGATCCACCTTACCCTCGAGACGCTGGGACGCGCGCGGCGAGCGTGAACCGCCCCGAAGCCCTTATCTCACCGGTCTTGTCCAACGGACGTGGCGATACCGGCAAAGATCCAGAACGACCTCAAGCAGTTCCAGCGCCTCCAGCAGGACCTGTCCACGATCTCGCAGCAGCGCCTCCAGTTCGATCTTAAGCTACGCGAGATCAAACATACCCTCGAGGAGCTGAAGACGTTGCCCGAGACCACGGTCCTTTACCGGCCCGTGGGTGGGCTCCTCGTTCGTGCGAAGGACCGAAGCGAGGTGGAAAAGCTCCTCACCGAGGATGAAGAGACTCTCGCGGTCCGGCTCAAGGCCGTCGAACGGCAGGAGAACGGGCTTAAGGAACGCTACACCTCGATGCAGCGGGAGATCACCGAGGCACTGCAGGCGGCCGGGGTCGGCGCTCCGAGCTCGGAAGGGGACCGCCCAGCCTGATCGATTGAGATCAGGTTCGGCGCTCGACCAATCGCGCAGCGATCTCGCGGAGCAAGGGCTTCGCGTCTGCACGTATCGTTCGGCTCGCTTTTAGACGGCGCAAGGCCCGTCGCGTAAGACGCGCGATCGACTTCTCGGAGTGCTCAAGGCTACCCGTCGACCGGAGGATGGCGCGAACGGCTTCCACCTCCCCTTCCGAGGCCGAGGGGTTGCCGAGCACCGACGTAATCCGTCGTCGGTCTCCCCGGCTCGCACGAGCCCAAGCGTCAACGACCAGCAGAGTCCGTTTACCCTCGGTCAGGTCGTTCGAGCTCTTCCCGGTGTGCCCGGCGTTGAAGCCCGCCCCCAGGACATCATCGCGGAGCTGGAACGCGATGCCAATATCCCGGCCGATTCGGTCCAGGTCCCGTAGCTGGCCGGGCGGGGAGCCAGCCAGCAGCGCCCCGATCTTCAGGGGAGAGACGACCGTGTAAACGGCGCTCTTCAGTTCGTGAACGCGAAAGACATCGCTCTCGCTCACGCGAGAGGGGGGAAGGGTCCCGTTCCGGATGTCGAGCAGCTGTCCGTACGCGGTCTGCCGGGTCATCTCCGCATACTCCTGCAGGGCCGCGAGACGCGCCGGAAGCGGCACGGGGGTCCGAAGGAAGGTGTCGACGACGTACGGCTCTTCCACGTCGCCCAACGTGATGGCGATTCCTTCCCCGACGTTCGATGGATCGCCGGCGCCGCCTCCCCGCGCGTGCAGTGCGGCGGCCCCGCGATGAACCGTGGGCCCGCCTCTTCGCTCTTCGGAGTGATCGATGATGTCGTCGTGGATCAGCATCCAGGTCTGGAAGTGCTCGAGCCCCGCGGCGACCTCGATCGCCGGCGAGGGGTCCCGTCCGCTCACTGCATGGAACCCGGCTAACACCAGGAGCGCGCGGAACCGCTTTCCGCCGCGAAGAGAGAGGTCCTGGCCCAAGCGCAGATACTTCCGGACCGCCGCCGGAGCCCGGGGGTAGGCCGCGCGATAATGGGCGTGAACGGCGGCTTCGATCCGAGGTCGGAACGTAGAGAGTTCGGCAAAATCCACGGGGGCACCTCCCTTGCGGATGGCCCGGGATATTTAAGCGGGCGACGGAGCCTCCGCACGATCAATGGATTCGCGCGCATTCGTCGAACTCGTCCGAGATGTCCTGAGGTCGATGGGGCAAGGCCTCGAGGCTGCGCGGCCCGTCCCCGAAGGCTTCGTCCTCGAAACCCCTGACGGCTACCTCTACGTGTTCGTCTCTGATCCGAGCCGGGCGTCGCTCGATTCGGTCCGGCGCTGGTGCGATGCCGCGGATATCCCGGCAGAGCGACTGGTGGTGTTTTCGATCCGGAGCCTCCCGCCGTACTGGGGGCCGGAGGTCGTTCGTCGGGGGGGCACGGTCGTCGCAGGAGCCGATTTCGCGCGTCTGGTCGATGCTCTCGGGATCGAGACGCCGCTCATCCCCGCCGACTCCGCAAGGCAGCGGGGGAGCGCATCCGTGCTTCCGAGCGTACAGGATCTCGAGGCGTCCATGCGGCGCGGGAACACCTGGTACGAGGCCGGCGTCATGACCCTGGCGGCACGATTTTACCTCGAGGCAGCCCGACTCAAACCTGAGTACCTTCCGGCCTGGTTGGGTCGAGCGCGAGCCTCGAGCTCCCTCGGCGATTGGCCGGCTGCAAAGGAGGCTTGGGAGCACGTACTCGAGCTGTCCCCCGGCTTGGTCGAGGGCCGCGTCGCTCTCGCGGGAGCCTTGGGAGGGCTCGGAGAGCACGAGCGGGAGCTCGAGGCCCTTCACGCAGTGGTGCGTGACCATCCCGAGGAGATGACCGCGCGGATCGGGCTCATGTCGGCGCTGATCGAACACGGGGACTGGCAGGGAGCTCGCATCCAGCTGGATCATGTGCTGGATCGAGAGCCGAACGATCCTCGCCTGCGGTTCCTGCACGGGATCGTGCTCGAGCACGTTGGACTCGCCGAGGCCGGGCGCGACGAAGAAGAGTCCGCACGACGGTTGGGTCTATCCGAGGCCGAGGGAGAACGCCTCCGATCCATGACGTGGCCCGGACGGGTTTCTCCGGCGCCAGCCGACCGCAAAGGCTTGTAACGGGCGCCCGGCTGGCCCGAGCATCACGATCCCAATGCGCGTCGTTTCTGTCCTTCCGAGCGCCACCGAGATCGTCGCCGCGTTGGGCCACAGTTCGGACCTCGTAGGTCGCAGTGCGGAGTGCGATTATCCGCATACGATCCGGGACCGCGCGATCGTCATGCGACCCCGGACCGACGACTCCGCTCGCAGCTCTCGCGAAATCGACGAGCGCGTGCTTGCGAGCCGCAGCAACGGCGAGAGCCTGTACACTCTCGATCTCGAAGCGCTCCGCCGCTTGCGCCCGGACGTGGTGATCACGCAGAACCTCTGTGGCGTATGCTCGGTCACGGACGAGGAGGTTCAGGCGGCGTGCGCGACGGCCGGCATCGCTCCCAAGTTGGTCTCTCTCACCCCGACCCGCCTCGAAGAGGTGTGGGAATCGGTTTCGACGGTGGCGGACGCACTCGGGGATCCGCCCGCCGGGACGCGAGTGCGACATGAACTCGAACAGCGGACGAAGCTCCCTTTGAATTCTTCCGAGCCGCCCCGGATCGCCATCGTGGAGTGGCTCGACCCGCCGATACTCGCCGGGCTATGGGCGTCGGACATGGCTCGGCGCGCCGGAGGGCGATCGGTGGGTCCCGAGTCGGGGGCTCCCGGGGTGCGTACGTCCTGGACGGAACTTGCCGGACTCCGACCGGATCTGGTCGTTCTCTCTCCGTGCAGTTTCTCGGTCGATCGCACGCGCCACGAGATCCTGAGGGCTGGGCTCCACCCCGAGCTCCGCCGGCTCGCGCCTTCCCATGGCATCTACCTCGCGGACGAGGCGTACTTCAGTCGGCCGGGCCCTCGTCTCGCGGACGGGGTCGAACTGCTTCGAGCGATCCTGAAGAACGAGCCACTGCCGCGACCGATGCCGGTGCGCCGTTGGACCGCGGAGGAGGCACGTGCGCGATGAGCCGAAACGTTCCGCCCTACTACTATTCGGCTTCGAGCGCTTCGCCGATTTCTCCGGGCCGCGTCACCACGTCCCGGGTCGAGCTGGAACACATCGGGATCGCCTACGTAGTACTGACCTTCGATCTCTGGCTGATCCTCAGCGGCAGCTCGCTTCTGGGTCAGGCATCGGGCTTCGGGTTCGGGCTCGATTGGTCGATCGTCGCGCTCGCGGCCGCGGCCGCCCTCACCGGGTTCCTCTGCCACGAGCTCGCGCACAAGATCGCCGCCCAGCGGCGGCATGCGTGGGCGGAGTTCCGCATGTTCCCGATGGGTCTCGTACTCTCGGTGTTCACCGCGTTCCTCGGGTTCCTCTTCGCCGCCCCCGGAGCAACGGTCGTCGGGGGGATGCGCGACCTCAAGGAGTGGGGGGAGACGAGCCTCGCGGGCCCGCTCACCAACCTCGGCTTTGGGTTCACGTTCTTCGCCGCGGCCTATGGCCTCGGGGCATCGGGAGCAATCGCCTTCTCCGGCTTCGCGTTCTATGCACTGACCGTCCTCGCCTTCTTCAACGCCTGGTTCGCGGCGTTCAACATGATTCCGCTCGGTCCGTTGGACGGACGAAAAGTCCTCGCTTGGAGCGCGGTCCGCTGGACCCTGACGATCATCCTGAGCGCCGCCCTGGCGGTCTTCGCCTATGCAACGCTCTACCTTAGCCGACCCCTCTTCATCTCATAGGAGGATGGCAATGCCCGCTCCGGAGGTCCACGAGCTTGGGAGAGACCGACGCCTGATCGACCTGGGATTTCGAGGGACTTCTGGGCTCATCGGCTCCTACGTCCTTCCGCTGGAGGAGGGCTGGGCGATCGTCGAGACAGGTCCAACCCGATGTCGCGAGGCGCTGCTACACGGCCTCGGCGTCGCCGGGATCGAACCCCGAGAGGTCCGGCAGGTCTTTGTGACCCACATCCATTTGGATCACGCCGGCGGCGCCGGAGCCGTAGAAGGAGATCTCCCCAACGCCGTGTTCTACGCGCACGAGAGCGGGGTGGCTCATCTGGTCAACCCCGCGAAGCTCGAGGCCAGCGCCCGCCGTGCGTGGGGAGCGGTCTACGACCAGATCCTCGGCCCGCTCGTGCCGATGGACCCCCAGCGCATCCGTCCCCTGCACGGGGGCGAGGTGTTCCCCTTGAAGGACGGGGACCTAAAGGTCCTGGCGACCCCCGGCCACGCGCGCCACCATGTTTCCTTTTTCGATGCGCCGTCCGCGGCCATGCTGACCGGGGATTCGGCCGGCGTTCGCCTTCCCGGGAGCGACCGCGCCCGGCCCGCGGTGCCCCCGCCGGATCTCGACCTGGACCAATTATTCGCGAGCCTCCGGGCCATGGCGGCCATGGATCCGCATCGATTGTGGTACACGCATTTTGGATCGTATCCGGACGCGATGGAGGACCTGCGTACCTATCGGGATTCGGTGCAAGAGTGGGCCGACGTGGGGCTTGCGGCCGCTCGACATGACCCCAGCGTAGACGCCATCTCCCGGGCGTTGCGCGAGCACGAGATCGGCCGGATGGGCGCGGACGCCGCTCGGCGCTCCGATGCGATCGAGGACCTCGTCTCGGGCGTGGAGATGGCCGCGATGGGGCTGCTCCGGTACTACGAGGTTAAGGGGCTGGTCCGCGCTTCCACGAAAGGCCGGGTTTAGCGCGAGCGTCGGACGCCGGTCCCGCGAAGCTCATCGCGGGCCGATGCACAAATGAGCTCGAGTCGGCGGGCAAGTAGGGTTACGGAGCCGGCCCGAAGGTCTATCTTCGGACGCGCATCGTGGGGCCGGCGCAGCCCCGTGGTGTAGTGGCCAAGCATGCTGGCCTTTGGAGCCGGCGACAGCGGTTCGAATCCGCTCGGGGCTACTTGGCCGGGGCTTGGACCGCGTGCGTTCTCGACTCCGGGTCCGGCCGAGCACCGGAGCAGCACTTGTCGCGAGACTTCAGCACCGGGCCCCGGCATTCCCGTCTTGAATACACCCCGGTCTCGGTCTCTTTCGACCGAGTGCGTCCTGGCGGGTGAGAGTGACGAGAGCCGCGGCTCTCGCCTTCCCCGGCTCGCAGGAGCTTAGAAGTTCTGCCTCTTCGGGCCGACGTGATACCTAAGGCGGAGGACGTGTCGGAGGACACCGACCGACCGCTTTGGGTCGAGCCGGCGATCGCGCGGCGTGGGTTGGGAAGCCTGCTCGCGAGCCGCGTGCTTCGAGGCCTCGCGGCCGGACTGCTCGCCATCGGATTCCCCTATCTCGTGCTCACGGAGCTCCACACTGGCGCCCTCGTACTGGGCCTCATCTACGCCGGTGGCGCCGGTTCTACCGCGCTCTTGACCTACGGCTTCGGCCGCTACGGAAGCCGGGAGGCGCTGCGCGCCGGTTACCTCGCGAGCCTGGTGCTCCTCCCCATCGCCGCTTTCTTGCTGCTGCTTCCACCGAACTTGCCCCTGGCCATCGCGGCGAGCGCGGTGGGAGGATTCAGCGCGACCGGGTCGCTCGCGGGGGGAGGAGTCGGAGGCGCCGCGATGCCGCTCCAGACGGCCATCCTCAGCGACCTGACGCCGCCGCCGACTCGGACGCGCTGGTTCAGCCAGTTCACGTTTTGGGCGGCGGTTTCGGCGGCGATGGGTTCGCTCGCTGCAGGTATCGGGACTCTCCAGGAGGTGTTCTTGATCGCGCTCCTGCTGAGCTTGGCTTCGGTGGTCGTTGCTGTAGCTGTGCCCGTTCGGTCGATCACGCGTCGACGCCGACCGTCGGTCCGCAGTCAGGACGTCATCCGGAGGTTCACGGCTACCGGTGTCTTGAACGGGCTCTCTCAAGGGATTCTCACCCCGTTTTTGATCCCGTTCTTCGTGATCTACTTCGGTATTGCCCGGCCCGAGATGGCCGTTTACACCACGGCGAGCAGCCTCATTGCTACCGCTTCGGTGCTCGCCGCGCCGTACCTCGAAGCCCGGTGGGGCTTCGTCGTCGCGATCGTCGGGACCCGCGCGGTGGCGGCCACGCTGGCCGTTCTGATGCCGTTCGTCTCCCTGACACCGGCGCTCGCCATCTACCTCGCGCTTCCGGCCTTCCGCGTCGCGGCCCTTCCCGCCCAACAATCGGCCCTCATGGGTCGTCTTCCACTCGAGGACCGGGCCGAAGGAGCCGGCACGAACCAGGCGGCACGGGTGGGCGCGGCGGGCGCGGCGACCGCGCTGGGCGGCTTTGCCTTGGAGGACGTCGCGGCAGCCGTCCCCTTCCTGGGGTATGGGATCATTCTGACCGCCAATGCCTACCTCTACGTCCATTTCTTCGGTTGGCACGGCGAGCGGATTCCGGCGCTCATGGAGCCCATTTCCTAGTGGTCGTCGCCGGCCACCGGCCCCCACCTGGGGGACGGGGGCGGTTCCATCAGGGGTCGAGGGATGCGTCCCCGGGCTTGCTCAACAATGGGATGGGAGCGTTCCTACGGGCGGAACGGGTTCGGCGCGTACACCTTTCTGCCGATCTCTTCCTGAGGGCGGCGGCCGGTGCCTCTTCGGCGCCGGACCGCTCGGCGAGCGAGAAGTCGGCGGGCTGAAGAAGGACATTCTCGAGCCAGTCCCCGAGCTCGAACGTCGGCACGCGGGTTTGGACTCCCCGGAAGGTCGCCGAGCGCATGCGGGTCAACTGGCGGGCACTCGTTGCACTCCACCGCGACGATTGGCCGGTCGGTTTCCTCCGTGATCCTCACTGGGCCCACCGAGAACGGAACGCGCTAGGATTGGGAAGGGGCCAGCAGCCCGAAGCCCGTTGCCAATCGGCGCGCCGCGCTGCGGCCGGAGCGAACGACGTCGGGCAGGCCGATCCCATCGTAAGCGTTGCCGGCGAGCTCGACCCGGGGCCACGCGGACAAGGACTGACGAGCTCGCATCACGCGGTCCGCGTGACCGACCTCGTACCACGGAATGGCTCGGGAGTGGGCAAAGACCACAGAGTAGGTGGGCGACGCTTCGATCCCCATGACGTGACGCAACCCTAGGCGCGCCAGTTCCACTGACTCTTCGTTCGTCGGCCGAGCGGAACCCTCACCGCCGGGAGGGCGGAGGAACGCCCGGAGGGCCACCCTTCCGGGTACCGGGTCCGGCCGGTCCCACTTCGAAGAGAGCCAGGTGATCGCGGTGATGGGAAGTCCGGCCGGGGATGGAACCAGGACCCCTGTGCCATCGAGAGGGAGGGGTACGTCTTCCCCGCGGTACACGAACCCCACGACGACGATGGGGGGCCGGGCAACTTCGTCGAGTTCTCGGACCGCGCCGGCAGGCCCTGTCGAACGCAGAAGGTGGGCTGCCTCTAGTCCCGGTACCGCGAGGATAACCCCGTCGGCGTGCTGCGTGCTCCCGTCCCCCAGCAGAACCCGGTAAGAGTTCCCCTCTCGCTGGAGAGCGTTCGCCTTGGTCCGCAGGTGCACCCGCGTCCCTTCGAGGCTACCCCGGAGTCGCCGGGGGAGCGACTCCATCCCTTCCCGAAGCGACGCAAAGGGGCTACGGCGAGGCGCGGCTGCGCCACTGCTCGGCCGGGAGGACTCGGCGGGAGTCTCTGTGACCCGGGGCCGGGAGGCCGCCGCCATCCATCGCGCCGGGAGGACCGCCGCAACCGCCGACGGGCTCAATAGGTCAATCGGCGTAGAATGTACGCCCGCGAGAAAGGGCTCGAACAACCATTCCACGGCCTCGCGACCGAAACGGGACCGCAGCTGGGGCCCGAGGGCCGCCCGCTCGTCCGTTCGGATCGGGTGCAGCCGCACGAGGGTAGCGCCTAGGCCCATACGGAGCTTGCCCGCCCGGCTGAGAAGGGTCGTCGACCGTATCGATCGAGCCGCGGACCAGAAGCCGGCGCCGACCAGCGGAGGAATCCGGTGCAGATGCCCGGCCCGGAAGATGTAGGCCCCGCGTGCGGACTCTCGGACCCCGATGAGCGAGTTCGAAAGACCGAGTTCCGCCAACATCTCCATGAAGTCAGGCTTGGTGGTCAGGAAGGAGTCGGGGCCTCCCTCGAGCGCGAATCCCGAGCCGTAATCGGTGACGACAGGGCCGCCAACGCGCGAGGACGACTCAAACAGGTCGACGGCGAGCTCGCCGGCCCGGCTCCACCGCTCGAGCTCCCAAGCGGCGGCAAGGCCGGCCACGCCGCCGCCGATGATCACCACCCTCGGTGGCCGGGCGGCCGCCTCTTCAGTCGGGCCGGTCATCGGCCGGAAGGGCGCTCGCTTCGGTCGATCACATCCGCGAGCACTTGGGCGAACCGGGGATCGTCGTTCGGCATCGCCGCACGTTCAAACCGGAGTCCCAAGGACTCCGCCACTGAACGGGCTTCGATGTCGATGTCGTAGAGCACCTCGAGATGGTCGGAGACGAATCCGTGCGCGCAGACCGCAACGGAGTCGATTCCCTGCGACGGCAAAGCTCGAAGCACGTCGCGCAGGTCCGGTCCGAGCCATCGCTCGTCCGTGCGACCCGCGCTCTGCCAAGCGGTCAAGAACGCGTCGGACGGGATGCCGGCCTGCTGCGCGATCGCGCGGGCGCCGTCCCGGAGTTCGTCGGGATAGGGATCGCTTCCGGAGAGCATCGACTCGGGCAGGCTGTGGGCGGTGAAGCAGACCCGGGTTGTTGTCCAAGCGGACGGCCGGAGGCGCGTCAGGGCTTCTCGCACCCTGTCGGCCTCCAACGCGACGAACGACGGCTCGAGGTACCACGACTCCAGGATCCGAAAGCTCGCCGGGGCGCGGCTGCGCGCGACGGCGGCCTCGACCGGCCCTCGGTATCCCCGGTCCACGAACCGAGAAAAATGGGGGGCGAGCACGATACACAAAAGGTCGGTGGTCCCGTCGGCGAGCAGGGCCGTAGCGACATCCTCGAGGAAGGGAGGCGTGTGCCGGAACCCGTAAGTGACTCGGTATGTTCCCGGGTCCTTCCGTCGGTCGAGCTCAGCCTGGAGGCGCGTCGCGAGCGACGCAGTGATCGCTCGTAAGGGCGACCGGCCCCCGATGGCCCGGTAACGTTCGGTCAGTTCTGCGAGTAGCGCCGGTGGAGGGGGCCGGCCGCGTACGTGCGTGTAGTATCCTTCGAGCTCGCCGGGCGACTCCGCCGCCCCATGCGCCATCAACAGGACGCTCCGCGCCGGGGTCGTGCTCACGCCTCCGCCATCTCGGGTTGAAACGGGCAGGCCGGGTCTTCGGCGAGGATATCCCCCGTCTCGGCGTAGGCCCGAGCCCGAGAGCCTCCGCACACTTCTCGATACGGGCATCGACCGCATCGCCCGCGCAGTCGGCTCGAGTCCCGGAGCACGCGAAAGAGCGGGCTGGACCGGTAGATCGTGGAGAAGGGCTCGCTCCGGACGTTGCCTGCGGCAAGCGGAAGGTACCCGTTGGGGGCGACGTTCCCCAAGTGGTCCACGAAGGCGAAACCCCGTCCTTCCTTGATCACGGGAGCGCCGGAGCGGGAACCCGACGGGGACAGCTGCTCCCGGACCCGGCGGAA
Organism: Thermoplasmata archaeon; assembly: GCA_021844945.1. Taxonomy (GTDB): domain Archaea; phylum Thermoplasmatota; class Thermoplasmata; order Lutacidiplasmatales; family UBA184; genus Lutacidiplasma. The sequence continues at coordinate 393,166 of JAKBSJ010000001.1, forward strand.
CTGCGGCGCAGCCACGGTAGTCAGCCGGTAGGGGGCGATCGATGCATGCCGCGCGAGCCAGAGAAGGGCCCCTTCGGTGTCGTCGGCGGAGAGGGCGGAGAGCTCTCGGGCTCGCCCGGTCCCGATCACGAAGAACAGTTCCCAGCGCTTGGCACCGAGTTCCGCGACCAGGTTGGCCATCGTTGCCAAGCCACCGACCGTCTCGGGGCAGATCGACGTGTTGATCTGCAGGTGGAGGCCATGCTCGACGATAGAACGTGCGGCCCTTAGGGAAGCGGCAAAGGTCCCGGGCACCCCACGGAATTGATCGTGGGTCTCCACGGTCGGCCCGTCTAGGCTGATCGATACGGTGTGAACCCCCGCGCGGGACCAGCTTGCGATGGTTTCGTCGGTCAAGCGAGGGGTGACGCTGGGGGCAACGTCGGTAACAAGGCCCAGGGAAACGGATCGTTCGATGATGGAGGTGAGGTCAGGACGCTCCGCAGCGTCCCCGCCGGTCAGGACGACAAACGGCGGGTGGGGCCGGAGGGATGCGAACTGTTCGAGGAGCCGATGCGCTTCGGAGGTCGAAAGCTCTCCCGGGTTCCGGTCCGGTATGGCGGTGGCGCGGCAGTGGCGGCAGTGCAGAGCGCACGCCCGGGTCAACTCCCACGTCACGAGGAACGGGGCGTCCGAGAAATCCCGCCTCGCGAAAGGACTCCCGCTCCGGGGCGGCGCACTCGTTCCTTCACTGGAATCCATGGTACGGTTCTTCTGGTTCGTGCAAAGCGAACCGAAACACCGGCGGCACAGAGTACCGCGAAGATAAGACGCTCGTCACCCGTGCCCGCCCTCGGCACCTTCTCAAACCGTTACCTCCGAGAGCTGGCTGGTTCGAGAGTGCCTCGAAGTTCGCTCATGCGACTCGCCAGCGTGCGTGGAGTTCCGCTCTTCCACGTCCTTTTCGATGGTAAGTAGAACGCGCAGTAGCCCTCAAGAACTAGGTGAGTCGCGTCACTTAACAAGCGGTTGAAACGCACCGGAGTCTATGCAGGGTCTGGGGTTTAGTGGCGGACATTAGCCCGGTTTCGATTCGGGGCCATCCACGGTCGGGGATGAGTCCGCCCTGGGGCGAGTTCGGACTTCGAGCTTCTCTCGAGATCCACGGGCCTGCGGGGACCGATCTTGGCCCGGTGGTGACGGGCCCAAGGCACGACCGAAGTATTCTCTGCGAAACGATCCTTTCGCGCCGTGTGCCGTGCCCGCTCGGGGCATCCTCTTACTTATCCCTTCCGGTGACCCTTATATAGATGAGGTAGGAAAATGACAGCACCCACAGAGCAAGACGCACGCCAGATGATCGCCGTTGTGAACAGCCGAAACGTCGACAAGATCGCGGAACTGTATGCGGAGGACGCAACGTTCCAAGTCCCGAACCTGGAAACGCCCCTTCATGGAAAGACGGCGATCCGGGGCTTCCATGCCGGAAGCTTCGCGGCGTTCCCCGACTGGACCATGGACGTCTCCAGGGTCTATGTGACTGGCAACGACATCGTGATCGTGAACTCGGTACGCGGAACCCACACCGGGCCGCTCTCCCAGCCGAACGGGCAGTCCGTCGCGCCCACGAACCGAAAGTTCGTGGAGGACCAGATGACCCGCATCGTCCTCAACGCGAACGGTAAGGTCGAATCGCTCCGATCGTACGGGAACCCGGCAGAGCTCACTCGGCAGCTCGGCCTCCCGAAGTAGATCCGCTCCGCCATCGACCCTGCAGACGGGGGTCTCGTCTCCGTAGAGCGGCGCAAACCCCTTCCCCGGCCCTGCGGGCCGGGCCCCATCTTCGGCCCCCGATTTCGATTGGTCCGGTGTCTATCCACGGTCGAACCGAAAGGGAGAGATGGTCCGGCCAAGCGAGCTGCGTGATTCGCCTACGATCCGCGGATGCTGAGGAGCGCACCCAACGGCCCGGCAAACCCCGAAGTTCGGCACAGACCCTAGGTTGGCACCGACGCAGGGTTGGAGAGCATCGTGTGAGCCTACCGCAGGGGGTCGGGCTCAGGGGGACTCACGCGGGGTGGCGGGGATCCGAGTCGAGCTCAGATCGAAGGTCGACCAGCGGCGGCAGAGCGGGCAAGCCATGTATCGCGACCGGCCAAGACGGATCGCGGTGACGGCGGCCCCCGGAACGAAGTCGTAGTCGAAGGTTTGCCGGCATTTGGGGCAGACGAGCCTCGCTCGCGACACGATACCTGGAGATCCAAGAGCCCGATTGCGACGGTACACCCACCAGTAGAAGGCGGCCAAGAGCGCTACGAGGGCGATCCCGGAGCCGATCGCGATGTCGGTCGCGAGACCGCTGACCAGGCTCATCGCCGACCCGTCCCTCCCAAAGCATCGTCCCTATGGCCCCGGAGACCACGACGCTCGGGCTTCAGGCGCGACCGGAGGGCACGGCCGAACGCGACCAACGCTTCGGGCTTAAGCGGGGGGAGTTCTGAGGGTGGCGATTCGGGGAGCACTCTCGATTCGATTTGGGCGGCTCGAAGGTACAGGTTCCAGTCTGCCGAGGCTCGCGTCGCCTTTTGCCGGATTCCCCACAGCAGCTTGCGACGGTAGATCGGATTGGGAAACGCTTCCACAATCTCCTGCCGGTTCCCCTCGTCCGCCGTCTCGCTGCGAACGATCGCGGTGAGGAACTCGCGCTCCCTTCGGCTGAACATCCTCCGTCTCCGTGATGGGCCGAGGCCCGGGGGCTATATGCGCGTTACTGTATTCAGTAACTCTTTGCTGCCATGCGACGGTGGCCCATAGCCGTGGCGCCCCGACAGGGGCGTACAGCTCGAGCCTGGCCCCTCGTGCGCAAGAGGACGAGGCGACGGGGGAGGACTGAACGCCTCCGATCCGCCGATGGCACTCCAATCGTCATGTTCTCACGGCCGCCATCGAGCGGGAACCCCACCGACACCCCGGGAAGCGCTTCGGGCTCGAGGGTTCGCGCTGTTTCTCCCTCGCTTCGCCGTGTCCGGAGGGGTGATCGAGGGGGCGCGATTCGTTAGGTCCTGGTCGCCTAAGACGGCGAGGTACGGGAACAACGCAGCCGCAAGTTTGTTCTCGGCCTTGCGCAGAAGCGCTTCGAAGGCGGGTCGAGAGATTCCGAAGTTACGTGCGAGCTCCTCGGTCTTGACCTTCCGGGGGATTCGGTAGTACCCCCGAAGGATCCCGGTGAGGAGCGCGCGACGCTGCCGGTCGGTGAGTCCGCGGAACAGGACCCCCACCGGCACGAGAAATCCGCCGTTGAAGTCGAGGGATGTGAGCGGGGTGGTTCCGATGCGTACCACATGGACCCCGGGGGAAAGTCGATCCAATAGATGCGATTCGAGCCTCTGTTCTTGGGCGAGAAACTGGTGGGTCTCACCGTCCGCCGTGTAGCCTGAAGGAGGGAGGTAGAGGTGTCCTGCCCCCTCGATCGCGGGAATCACCTTGCCGGACGCACAGCACGCGCAAATTGCGAAGCGTACAAGTGCTGCGGGACGGTCCCGCTCTTCGTAGAGAAGCTCACCCCCGATGTCTCGATATTCTGCCACGAGAGCGGTTAGGAGAGCGGGGTCCGAAGCGTGGATCTCGAGGATCGCCTCTTTGCCCCGGTGACATAGGTGCGTCACTCGAGCCCCGGCGGCGTGGGCCACGGCTCGGGAGAAGGGGCATTCATGGTTGACCACCAGGCTCACGATCTGCACGGCTCTTGTCCAGACAGGACATCGGTCCAACGAAAAATAAGGTCGTTGCGTACGCAACGGGCTAGGCCATACGGGATCGGCGGGTACATCGTTCGAGGTAAGCTATGCCGACATACGAAATAACCCACGAGTGGTCGAACGAGCAGACGAAAGCCGTGGTGGAAAAGGTCCAGGCCGCGGTCGCGATGGCGAAGAAGGGACAGATCCCTGCGGGGTTCCGACCCATTTCGATCGTCGCTATCCCGGGCGCGACGCAAGCTCACTGCCTTTGGGAGGCGCCGAGCGCCGAGAGCCTCGAGGCGGTCTACAAGAGCCTGGGCGTCCCGACAAAGCGCGTGATCAAGGAAGTCACGCCGTTCTTTACGGCGTAACCCTCGCGCGGCCGACCGGCCGAGTGTCGGGGATATCCCCTCTCGGTCGGTTCGGCGAACCCGGGATTGCCTTCATCGGTTTCCCAGAACCCGCGTCGGGAACCGCGAGCGATTGAAGGTAGAGCCGCATGCTGTCGTCCGAAGCTGCGCAGGTCTTCGCGGTGGTGGTGTACGGTTCGCTCGCTGCGGCGGGCGCGTACGGACGGCCTCCGCTGCCTCGACGCCAGTCGAGATCCGAGAAGCAGGCAACCGATCACGGAGGCTCTCCGACCCTTGAGGCACTCTGGTTGGCCTCCCTGGCTGCGGTCCTCCTCTATCCGCTGGGGATACTATTCGCACCGGCAGTGTTGCTGGCGAGTCCTCTGACCCTCCGATTCCCCGGCGATGAGGTCGCGCAGGTCGCGGGTCTGATTCTGGTGTTGGTGGGCGCCGGCCTAGCGGGCTGGGCCTTCCGTTCGTTGGGGCGATTCACGACCGTCCGGATCCAACTTTCGCCGGACCACACCATCGTTCGCGTAGGGCCGTATTCCCGGGTACGGCATCCGATGTACACGGCGAACATTTTGTTGGGAGTGGGGGTGACGCTGGCCTTCCTGAGCCTCGTGCTCTGGGCCCCGGTAGTCATCATCGTGCTGATCGCACACTTCCGCGCAAGGTCCGAGGAGCGCATGTTCCTGGCTTCCCCTCTCCTCGGGAAAAACTATGAAGAGTACATGACTCGCACCGGACGCTTCCTTCCAAACGGACGTCTCGTCCCGCCGGAGAAACTGTGAAGGCTCCGCGCCGACCACCCGGACGAGGCGAGGACCGGGTCGACGATTTCGGCGTCCGGCGGCATCTCGAGGGATTTCCGGCGAGGGATCGAAGATGACCCATGGCTCCGCCAAGTTCTGGAGCCAGTCGTTCGCATTTTCCTGCGGCCCCGCAGCGTTGGGAGGCGTGCTCTGCTCGCTCGGCTGGAACCCGCAGCAAGACCGCCGGTTGACCGAACTCGAGATCTGGCGAGAGAGCACCGCGGTCGTGTGCCCCGGCGCTCATCCGTTCGGACTGGCGCTCGCAGCGAAACACCGAGGGTACGACGCCGAGGTCTTCGTCACGGGTCCTCGCCCATGGCTCTGGGCGCACATCCGCTCGAGCCATGCGTTCCCCCATCTCCATGATTACCGAACGATCGAGGCCGCGCTCTCCGCCGAATGCGCGCGCCAGGCGATTCCCGTCCACCCGAACGCACCTCCGCCGGGGCAACCCGGTGCCGGCCTCCTGTTATCCGCCGCTTCGGAGGGCCGGAGCTCCGCGGCGGACCCTCACTGGATCGGGTTGATCCCGGGCGCGAAGGGCCTCCTCGTACTGGACCCGCTCCGGCGGGCGCCTCGCCATTCGTCGCTGTCATGGTACGAATGGTGGGATGCTTCGGGATTCGGGCCGACGAAAAGCTGGGTAGCGATCCGCCCGGCGTCGGGACCGAAAAAGCCCGGGCACTCGCGGCCACGCCATCCAACCCGTCCGACCGAGCTCTCAAGAGCATCACGGTCCATCCCCGCGAAGGAACGATGAAGGGCATCGGGACCTGGACCGGAGGCTATCGGACCCAACTGCACGACGGGCGAGGTCACGAAGTGGCGGTCGATCTCACGCCGGAGGAGGGAGGGAGCGACTCCGGAACGTCGGCGCTCGAGCTGTCGGTGCTGTCCCTGGCCGGTTGCATCACCACCATTTTCGCTCTGGTCGCGAAACGGCGGAAGCTTCGCTTCGAGGCGATGCACGTGGAACTCGATGCCGAGCGTCCGTCGGGCGCTCGCACGATCACGTCCGTGGACGGGACCCTCCACGTCGTGACGTCGGCTCCCGTCGAGGACGTGGCGACCGCCCTCAGCCTGACCCTAAGGACCTGCCCGGTCGGGGTTCTCTACGAACAGGCGCATATCCCGGTCCGAGTGCGCCCAATCGTGGTCGCTCCGCGCGCATTGAATGGAGCCAATCTACCGTGACCGACGAACACGCCGAGTCGGGGCAGGGCGCGCGACGGCGGACGGAGGGCCACTCCCATGGAAGCCTCGCCGGGCGGGCCTGGAGCCGGGAGGATGCGCTGCGAGTGCTCGAAGCGCGCGACCGGAACCAGTCCGAGGACCCGGAAGCCCTCTGGAACCGCATCGGGCTCTCTGCGGGGGCGACCGTCGTCGACCTGGGAGCCGGGACCGGGTTCTTCGCGGTGGTGGCCGCGCGTCGGGTCGGGCCGACGGGTCGCGTGTACGTGGTCGAGCTTTCCAAGGACCTCGTCGAGCTGCTGCGCGAGCGGCGCGACCGGGAGTCCCTGCCTCAACTGGAGCCGGTCCTGAGCACCCGCGCCTCGATTCCTCTCGCGTCGGGAATAGCGGACGTGCTCCTCCTCGCGAACGTACTGCATGATATCCCGACTTCGACGCTGTCCGAGGGAGTACGCCTGCTACGCTCCCGCGGCCTCCTTGTCAACATCGACTGGAAGAAGGAGACGACGCCCCGGGGACCCCCGCTCGAGATCCGACTCTCGCCGGAGGAAGCGCAGCGACGGCTCGCCGAACAAGGGCTCCATCCCGTGGAGGAGTGGGAGTTTGGCCCATGGCACTACGGACTTGTCCTGCGTCGGCCATGAGCATGGGCAATCAAACGACGTCACGCGTCGGGAACCTACCCGCACGGTACCCGCGTTCCGTTGGCGGTGGGCTCAGCCCGTTGGGGTCCCGCCGACCGTCGCGGTAACGATCCCCGACGCTCGAAACGCCCACAGCTTCAGCCGGTCCAGCGCGACAGCAGCTCCTGCCACGATCGCGAGCAGCGCGACGATGATGATCGGAGAGACCGGCGCCATCAGGATGCCGAACGTCGCCAGGATGCCGAGGACCAGCACGTCGACGCTCGAGGCGATCAACAAGGCCGGCGCCGGTCGCGAGGACCAGAGCGGCCCCCGTTCGCGCACTTGGTAGAGCATCGCTTGCCCGGAAAAGACCAGCTCGAGAAAGACGACGGTCTGCAGGGTCGCGAGGGGCCAGTGAATCACGTACGCCCCGACGATCACGACCGCGAACGAGACGACCAGCCAACCGAAGGCCATCGATGCCCCGACCATGATCAGCCGGCGAACGTCCCATTGATCCGGACCGGCCGAGATCCGCGCCTGGTCCGTGCCCACGGACATCGACACGAAGTCGTTGGCGAAGATCATCAAGAGGATGAGGAACGGGGTCGTGACGAATAGGCCGACCGTAGCGAATGCGACCAGCAAGAGAACGATCTGGATCGTCTTCGATATCTTGTTGAGCATCCAGGTCAGCATACGGCGATAGACCCGACGTCCGGATTCGACGGCGAGAACGATCCCTTCCAGCCCGGGCCGCGTCAGCACGATCTTGGCGGAGGCTTTCGCCACGTCGGTCGCGCTCGCGACCGCGACGCCGACCTCCGCCTGTTTGAGCGCCGGTGCGTCGTTCACCCCGTCCCCGGTCATCCCGACGATACGCCCCTGGGACTGAAGGGACCGGACGAGGTCGAACTTATCCTCGGGGTAGACGCCCGCGAAGCCGGAGTACTCGGCGGATGCGTGGGCCACGTCGGCTCGCTCGCCGACCGGTCCGCTCAACCCGAGCGATCGGGCGACCGAGCGGGCCGTCGGCGGTGCGTCCCCCGTGACCATAACGACGCGGACGCCGAGCTCCGCCAGTCGGCCGAGGAGCGCCGGCGCGTCGTCGCGGATCGGATCCGCGAGCGCAACGAGCCCGACCCATTGAAGTGCACCCTCGGGGCCGGCACCCACCGCGAGGATGCGGTACCCTTCACTGCCGCGACGTTCGAGCCAATCGTCCGTACCGGGGGGGCGCGCGACGAGACCCGCGATAATCGCCGGCTGCCCGAGCACGACGCGCCAGCGCTGCCCGTCATGGTCGATGAGCGCCTCCGAGCGCTTCGTCGCGGGCTCGAACGGCACGAAGGCGGAGCGCGGATAGCTGGGGTGGCCCGTGCGCGACGCTGCCGCAAGGATCGCGAGGTCGATCGGATCTTGGGTTGACGGGTCGCAGGCCGCGGCGGCGAGTGCAAGAAGCTCAGAGTCCCCGCTGGGAACAAGCGACCGAACGTCTGTGACGGTCTGGCGGTTTTGCGTGAGCGTCCCGGTCTTATCCGCACACAGGAGGTCCATCCCGGCGGCATCCTCGACGGCCGACAGGCCGGTAACGAGCACTCCACGATCGGCCAGGCGGCGAGACTCGATCGAAGCGGCGATCGTGAACGTCGCCGGCATGGCGACCGGGACGGAAGCGATCAGGAGGATCAAGACGAACGGCGCGATTAAGGTGAGGTTGACCCCGTGGATGATGCTCGCGATTACGAAGACGATGACGAGCGCCGCGTCCAGGGCCAGCAGATACTGGACGACCCGGAGCATCAACTCCTGAAGGTGACTTTCGGCCCGCGCCGTACGCACAAGCTCCGCCGTCCGTCCAAAGTAGGTCGAGGTGCCGGTCGCTGTGACGGAGGCGTCCGCTTCTCCTCGCCGGACGACTGAGCCCGAGTAAATCGTTGTTCCCGGACCTCTACCGACGCTGGTCGATTCTCCCGTGAGCATCGACTGGTCGATCTCCAGCGTGCCGTTCGCGACGAGCGCGTCCGCCGGGACAATGTCGCCCATGCGGACGTGGATGTAGTCACCCGGGACGATTTCCCGGGCCGCGCAGCTCTGCCAAGCTCCGTCCCGGAATACGCGCGCCACGACCTCCAGCCGCTGCCGCAGCAACGCGATCGCGGCGCGTGCCCGCCCCTCCTGGTGAGCCGAGAGGATGCCGTTCAGCACCAAGAGGCCGCCGAGGATCAGCGCCTCGGGAACCTGCCGAAGGCTGGCCTCGAGCACGAGGGCCACTTCGAGCATCCACGGTACCGGCCCCCAGAGCTGGGAGAGCACCAGGCGTCCCGTTCCCGGAGCCACTTCGTGGACCTCGTTCGTCCCGAATTGGGATCGCCGTTCCGCCACCTCCTTCGCCGACAGACCCCGGGAGCTCCCTCGCGGCGCGGCGTTGGTGGCTGCGTCCTGGGGTACCCCTGCGGTCACGGAATTTCCATCAGTACGGACCGTTCTACCAGCGCCTTTGGTCTCGTGGCCGGACCGAAGCGCGATCCCGCTTGCCTACCGGGCATCGGGGCGTAGTGCGTCCGCGATGCTCGGAGCGAAGGACGTACGCCGCGCGATGGCGGGATCTGCCGGGCTTGAGCTCGCCCGCCGACCACGATGGCGCCGGCATCGGCCCCTACGGGAGCGATAGGGCCCCGATGTGCCGGCACAGTCAGCTCGGTCATCGGGAGTACCGGTAACCGGGTCGTCGACCGGGCCCGATGGGGGCCGAATCTTTGAACTCGACTCGGAACCGGTTGCATTGCGGGCGCCATGGTAGCATCGGTCCGGGCACAGACCGGGCCGAAGGCGAGGCGTTCTGCGCAGTCATAGCCCACGCATGAAACCCGCTTGACCGTCCCATCGGGGTGACCTTGATCGGTGGCACTGACCCTGGGTGCGGTCGGACTTCGCTCTTCACGGTGCAGTAGAGGCCCTAGAAGCCGCCCGGAACGCTGAGTCCGGGAGTCCGAACGATCTCAGCGCGGCCACAAATCGAGGGTCATCGCGGATGGAGTCGAATGCAGGACTTCGGTGGCGGAGCCACAGACCACTCTCCCGCTCGGTCACAAGCGTCTCGATGAGAGAGAGGGCCTTCTCGCGATCCCCGGCGACCGCCAGCAGCATCGCAATGAAATCCTTCGATACGAAACTGCTCGTCGGTGCGCTCGCGAGCTCCGCCGACAACGCGCGCGCGTCCGTGGGGTCGCCCATCAACCCGAGGACAATGGCGCGTCCGATCCGAAAGAGCGGCTCTCGGGCGATCCCGGCGAGCTCGAGCTCTCGGCGGGCCTCATCGGTCTCCCCGCGCTCGGCGTAGTAGAGCGCGAACGAGAGATGGGTTAGCGAGGGCGATGGGCCCACAGAGGGCAGCTGTTGGAGCCGATCCCGGGCGAGATCGATCTCTCCGCGATCCAAGGCCGAGTCGACCAAAAGCCAACGAGGGAGCCAGGACTTCGGGTCGACCTCGATGGCCCAACGCAACTGTTGCTCGGATTCGGAGGCGCGACCTAGTACGCGGAGTAAGGTCGAATAGCTCACCCGGGCATCGAGGTTGCTCGGGTTTAGCCCGAGCGCGTGCTCGAACTCGGCCTCTGCCCTGGTCCAGTCGTGGTCGTCCTGCATGGAAAGGTTGGCCAGTGCGGAGTGCGCTTCCGAGAGGTTCGGATCGAGCTCCAGCGCACGGGCCACGCACGTGCGAGCCTTCGCGAACCCTTCCCGGTGCGGAAGATAGTCTCCGGCTCCTTGGACGTATCGGTGGCCGAGACGCGCGTATGCGAGCGCAAAACCCGGATCGCGACGTACCGCCTCCTCGAGCAACCGGATCGAATTCTGGAACGCTTCGTTGCTTAGCTCGTACTCTTGGAGCGCCGCCCGCAGGTAGAGCTCGTAGGCTCCCAGGTCCGTGGTGGGAGGGCGCTGAAGGCGCGCACGCGCGTGCTCCGAGAGCTCCACGCGGACCGCCTTGGCCGTGCTCTCCGCGACTTCGGTTTGAATAGCGAATACGTCGGCGAGCTCCCGATCGTACCGCTCCGACCAGATGTGCTCCTGGCTCGCGACGTCGATCAACTGTAGGGTGATCCGCAGGCGTTCCCCTGCTTTGCGGACGCTCCCCTCTAGGATCGCGTTCACACCGAGGTCCTTCCCGATCTGCGCCACGGACTTTCCGCTCGCCTTGTACGGGATCACCGAGGTGCGAGCGATCACTCGCAAGCCCGGTACCTTGGAGAGCACTGCAATCAGCTCCTCGGTGAGTCCGTCAGCGAAATACTCGTCCTTCGGGTCGGGGCTGATGTTGGAGAGCGGCAGCACGGCCAGCCGCGGAGGCTGTGCCCGGGCCGACGGACCCGGTTCTGCCGAGCCCGGAACCACCACGCGAAAAAGCTCAATGGGTTCCCGTAGCCCCTTCAGGGATTGAGCACCGATCGATTCGAATCGGTACGACATCTTGTTGCGTACCTGCACGTAGACTGACTCCGAGATGAAGATCGCACCCGGTTCCGCCGCGGATTCTACCCGGGCTGCAACGTTCACCGCGTCTCCGAAAATGTCGTCGTCCCGTCGTTGGACATCGCCGAGGTGGATCCCGATCCGGACCCGGAGGGGGACCGTGCCGGGTCGTGTATTGCGCTCGTCCGCGCGACGCTGGAAGGCTACTGCCGCCTCGACCGCGTCGAGGGCGCTCGGGAATTCCACAAGGAGGCCGTCTCCGGTCGACTTTACGAGCCGACCGTGGTGCGCGTCCACGATCGGCCGAGCGAGCTGTGTCTGCTCTTCCAAGAGGGCCAGCGCCGCCGGCTCATTCTCCTGCGCGAGCTGGGTAGAACCGGCCATGTCCGTGAAGAGAATGGCGGCGAGCTGTCGTTCGGAGGCCATGCGCGCCCCACGCTGCTCTCACGTAAAAAGCTCGGTTCTCCCGATTTGACGGTTCCGCCACAAGCGGCCCGAGGCACCCTAGCGACCTCGCCCCTTCGTTCTTGGGCGCTCCCGGCGTTACGATGGGGACCGAGGTACCTTCTTCGCGGGTACCGAACGGGGGATCATACCGAATACCAGCAAGGTACCCGCCCTGGCACGCATGTGACGCGACCCGGTCGGGGCGTGCGGTGATCGGGGATGGATCGCTCGATCGCCCTCCGGGGAGAACCTGCTTGGGCCCAGCGCGAACTCACAAAGTAGGCCTCTCCTCGGATCCTGAGCATACCGTTTGATCGCGTCGCACGGGTTGGCGAGTCAATGGCCTACGGGAAACTCGCTGACTGCGGGAAAAGGAGTGAGGCTACGGGCTCCTAGCCATCTGCCACTGTCAATCGCGCTCCATGCAATTGCCGCCACTCTGTTGGCCTTGGCCGCGTACGGCCCGGCCTTTCTCCGGTCTGTGAGGCGTAGCGCGAGGGCCCACGGGCGAGCGGCACTGTCGGATAGGCAGCCACCTGAGCTACGACGCTTACCGGTGATCTTCGGCCCCCCCGGAGTGCTCTTCTTGTTCCAAGGGGCTACGGCCAACGCGACGACCCTTTCCATCCCGTGCTACGCGGCTAGCGCCATCAGCATCTCCACGGTCTCCACGGGGTCGTATAATGGGGCGGCCCTCACAGCTCTTTGGTATCGCGAGTTTACGGGTTGAGCTCGGCCAGCGTGACGACAACCGACCAGGGCGCAACTCTAGGCTAAGAAAGGGCCGTAGTCGAGCCGCTCTGGCATCATCGCGCGCCAAAGCACTCGCACACCCAACAGGTTCGATTACGTAGCCATTCGGGCGCGGAGGGATTTGAACCCTCGACCGCCGGGTTAGGAACCCGGTGCCCTATCCAGACTGGGCCACGCGCCCCGACCGGAACGCCCCTTCGCGCATTTGACTACACGCCCCCGGGAGTTTCGAGGAGTTCCAAGGCCGACGCCATGCGGGACCGGCGTACCAAGGGCTCGACGTAGA
>JAKBSJ010000002.1 GCA_021844945.1 Thermoplasmata archaeon
GGCGTCTCGAGAGAGGGCGCGTTCACGGAACCTCACGCCCCGTGGAGGTCGAGGAGCTGCAGCTGCGTGTTCTCGAGCCGCTCCGCGATGACCGGAAGCAGGCGCAGCAGGAGGTGATACCCGTCCGCAGGGTCGTCGTTCAAGAGAGAGCGCAGGCTCGCTGCCCGAATCCCGAGCGCGCGCGTGGCCTTGACCGCCCGAGCGTCGAACCGCGAGATGAACGGTGCGATAAGCCAGGACCAGCCGACGATGTCGCCCGAACCGAGCGTTTGGACCGTCGTGCGGGGGCGGCCGGGCAGGACGATCTCGATCGCGACCTTCCCCGAGAAGAGGAACCAGAATTCCTCGGCGGGATCGCCCTCTCGGACCAGAAAGGTACCGGGCTCGAAGGAGCGCTCGTGGGCAATCGCGCTGAGGCGGGCGACGAAGTCGGCGTCCATCCCCTCGAAAAAGGGATGACGGGCGAGACGGAACGTAACGTCCGGCGGGGCCGAGTCCGCGGTCACGTCCGGTCTCCCGCAGCGCGCGGAGTCGCAGGAGCGGCCCGGATCGCCGCAACTTCCTCCGTGATGTCGATTCCGACCGGGCACCAGGTGATGCACCGGCCGCATCCGACACATCCGGAGCTATCGAACTGGTCGTGCCAGGTTGCGAGCTTGTGGGTCATCCACTGCCGGTACCGCGACGAGGTGGACTTGCGGATCGGGGAGCCGTGGAGCTCGCTGAAGGCGGAGTTGAAACAGGAATCCCATCGGCGCCACCGCTCGACCTTCTCGCCGGAGAGGTTCGGGACCTCTTCGGTCGTTTGGCAGAAGCATGTGGGGCAGACCATCGTGCAGTTCGTGCACGCGAGGCACCGCTGTCCGACGAGCTCCCAGCGAGGATGCCCCGGGTTGTTCACGAGCAGGTCCCGAATCCCGCTCACGTCCATCCTGCGCCCCATGGAGGCGGCCGTCCGCGCCACGATCCGTTCTACCGCCCGTTCGTCTTCGGCGGTCGCGGGCCACAGCGGAACGGTAGCCAGCACGCGGGCTCCCGCGACCGAACCGACCTCCACCAGGAACGAGTGGCGCTGGGGGGTCAGGATCTCCGTGAGCGCGAGGTCGTGCGAAGGCCCGACCGCGGGCCCCGTTCCCATGGAGGCGCAGAAGCAGGTCCCTCCGGCCTGGCCACACTGGACGGCGATGCGGAGCGTACGAGTCCGCCGCGCGGCATACCCGGGGTCTCCTGCTCTCGCGAAGACGCGGTCCTGGATGGCGATCGACGCGAGCTCGCACGCTCGCACTCCCAGGAAGGCGAACGAAGGGCCGTCCACCAGCTCGGGGGCCATCGCGAACCGGCTTCCCTCACGCGAGGCCGTCCACAGCCGCTCGTGAGCCGGGAAAAGGTATTTCTTCCAACTGTGGGGCCCCACCACGTACCCGAACAGGGCTTCGTCGCTCCGACGGTCGAGCCGGTACGTCCCCGCCTCCTGTCGCTCGGTCCACCCGATCGGCAGGTCTTCGACCCGCTCGATCGGGCCGTAGACGATGGCTCCGTCGCGAACGGTCGGCCCCACGACGCGATAGCCGAGATCGCGCAGAGCGCCCAGGAAGATCGGAAAATCGGCTCGGGCCAGGATCCGTTTCTCGCCCACCGCTGGCTCGGTCATTCCCGGAGTCTGTCCGGATTTCCTCTCATCGGTGAGGAACCCGGGCACACGTTCAAGGGACGCCCCCGCGATAACGATGTCGAGATTGCGAGCGACCCCTCGTCCCGTCACGCCCGGACCGGCCGGGACGTTGGGACGGGCGTGAGCCAATGGAGATACGCCGCCGCGCGTCCGTGGATCGCATCCTGATAGCGCTGCTGAAGACGGTAGGTTGTGGGGTATTTTCCGGTGCCGATGGGCCGGCCGTCGACCTCGCGAATGGGGGTGATGCCCGCGGCGGTGCCCGCGAAGAAGAGCTCGTCCGCGGTGAACAACTCCTCACGGCTGAAATCCGACCGTTCGAAGGCGAGGCCCTCGTCCTTCGCGATACGTACGATGGAGTCCCGAGTGATCCCTCGTAGGATGCCCGAGCTCGCCGGCGGCGTGCTGATGACCCCGTTCTTGACGCGAAACACGTTCTCGCCCGGGCCTTCGGTGACCATCCCGACGGAGTTCAGGAGGATGGGTTCGTCGTAGCCGGCCGCCGTGGCTTCCATCTTCGCGAGGCCGGAGTTTGCATAGTTTGCCGCGCACTTCGCCTGCGGCGGAAGCGAGCGAGAGTCGATCCTCGTCCAGCTAGAGACCATCGCGCGTACTCCTCGGGTCAGGTTCTCCTCGCCCAGATAGGCGCCCCAGACCCACGCAGCGATGGCGACCTGGATACCGCACTTCGTGGGGTCGAGCCCCATCTCGCCGGCGCCGGAGTATGCGATCGGGCGGATGTAGACCTCTGGGATCCCGTTGTCCGCCACGAGGTCGACGCAGGCTCGCTCCAGCTCCTCTCGTGAAAAAGGGAGCCCCATACGGTAGATCTTGGCGCTGTTGATGAACCGATCGATGTGATCGCGCAGCCGGAAGATCGCCGGCCCGCTGTCGGTGGCGTTGGAACGTATCCCTTCGAAGATCGCGTAGCCGTAGTGGAGGCCATGGGTCAGCACATGGACGTTGGCCTCGGCCCATGGGACCAGTCGACCGTTCATCCAGATGCTCTTGAGGGGGCGGACCTGCACCATGGGCGCGGGACCGGGTGACGGGTCTAAAAGGACAGGTCAACCCGGTCTGACAGCGGCGGTCCGTTCGTGAACGAAGGTTGACCCGGCGCTTATCTGACGCGAGAGCCCCTTCCTTCTGTATGATGGCAGGACAGACCGCGGCGCCGGACCGGGCCCTCGTTCGGATCGACACCGAGCACTGTAAGGGCTGTGACCTGTGCGTCGTCGCTTGCCCGCATCGCAATCTCCGCCTCGCTTCCGGGTACAACCGGAGCGGGTACCATCCGGTCGAGTTCCACTACCGGGGCGACCGAGGAGAGTGCACGGCCTGTGGCCTGTGCTACTGGGTCTGTCCGGACTACGCCATCACCGAGGTGGCGAAGCTACGACCATGAGCGGCGACCGAGAGTTCCTCAAAGGAAACGAGGCCCTCGCCTACGGGGCGCTGCACGCCGGCCTCAACGCCTTCTATGGGTATCCCATCACGCCGTCCAGCGAGATCCCCGAGACGCTGGCGACCGAGTTCGGCCAGGGGAACTTCCCGGAGTTCCGTAGTTTCCTCCAGGCCGCGAGCGAGCTCGAAGCGATCAACATGGTGAACGGATCCGCCGCGACCGGGGCGAAGACGATGACGGCCACTTCGGGTCCGGGGTTCAGCTTGAAACAGGAAGGGATCTCCTACGCGGCCGGCATCGGCCTCCCGATCCTCGTCGTGAACGTGAACCGCGCCGGTCCGGGCCTCGGCAACCTCGGACCCGAGCAGTCGGACTACTTCCAAGCGACCCGGGGAGGGGGACACGGCGGGTATCGCGCCATCGTGCTCGCGCCCGATTCGGTGCAGGAAATGGCCGCGTTCCCGTCGCTGGGATTCTCACTCGCGTTCCGGTACCGGACCCCAGTGGTCATCCTGGCCGACGCCTTCCTGGGACAACTCAAGGAGGACCTGGTCTTCCCCGAAGTGTCGACCTCCTCGTTCGATACTTCCTGGGCGGCGACCGGCGCCCGGGGCAACCAGCGCCACGTCCTCGCTTCGCTGCATCTCGAACTGGACGACCAGAGTCTCGCGACGCACAAGCTCCACGCGAAGTACGCGGAGATCGCTCGTCAGGAGCAACGCTACGAAGAGCTGGAGTCCGACGATGCCCGAGTCGTGATCGTGGCGTACGGCATCTGCGCTCGTCTCGCCCGTCGCGCGGTGCGATCCCTGCGAGCGCGGTCGGTGCCGGTCGGTCTCTTCCGACCGATCACCCTGTCTCCGTTCCCGAACCAGGGGATCGAGAAGCTCATCGGTCAGGGGGTCCGGAACTTTCTCGTGGTCGAACTCAACATGGGCCAGATGGTCCAGGACGTTCGGCTCGCCGTGAACGGACGCGCCCAGGTGAGCTCCCTGGGGCAGGTAGGAGGGCTCATTCCCGGCACAGAGGAGCTCGTCCGTGCTGCGGAGGCGATGGTCGGATGATCGAGAACGAGGGTACCCTCTACGAAACCAAGCTGGGGCCGCTGCCGACGCTGACGAGCAAGCCGACCCACTACTGCGCGGGCTGCGAGCACGGCACGCTCACCCATCTCATCGCGAGCGCCCTACAAGACCTCGGGGTCCGGGAGCGGGCGGTGCTGGTCAACAGCGTAGGATGCAGCGTCCTGGCACCGGATTACCTGAACGTGGACGCGGTAGAGGCTCCGCACGGACGCGCCCCCGCGGTGATGGCGGGGATCAAACGCGCGAGGCCGGATCTCCTCGTGTTTTCGATCCAGGGGGATGGCGACGCCGCCTCCATCGGCCTGCTCGAGCTGATGTATGCGGCGAACCGCGGCGATCCGATGACGATCTTTCTCGTGAACAACGCCACCTACGGGATGACGGGAGGTCAAATGGCGCCTACGACGCCAATCGGCATGGTGACGACCACCACTCCACGGGGCCGAGATCTCGCCCTGACCGGTCCCCCGATCGACGCGTCGAAGCTCGTCGCCTCGTTCGAGCGTCCCGCCTACGTTCGGCGGGTCTTCTTGCCGGTGACGCCGACCCCCTCTACGGAGTTCTTCAACGCCCGTGGGGCGCTCGAAGGAGCGCTGGCGGTCCGCCACGCGTTCGAGGTCCAGGAGCGGGGCGGGTTCGCGTTCGTTGAGTTCGTGAGCACGTGCAGCGTGAACTGGAAGATGTCCGTCCTGGACTCGAAGCGGTACGCCGCCCAGGTGCTCGCCCCTCTCTTCCCGGAGGGCGTGCTCCGCGACCGGTTCCACATGGAGTCCGCATGAAGGCCGAGGTGATCGTGGCCGGGCACGGGGGCCAAGGGGTCCTCGAGCTCGCCAACTGGCTGGCGTACTTCCACCTGCGACGAGGCCGACATGTGGCCTACACGCCCTCCTACGGTCCCGAGACGCGCGGCGGGAAGGTCAAGTGCTACGTCGTGGTCTCCGACGAGACGATCGATTCTCCGATCGTCGAAGCGCCGGACCTTCTGATCGTGATGAACATCCCGTCGATGGACTACCTGCCGCTCCTGAAGCCGGGGGGGAATCTGCTGGTCAACAGCTCCCTCGTGAAGGACGCCCGTCGGCGCACCGACGTGACGGTCACTGAGATCCCAGCGGTCGAGATTGCCGCGGGCCTGGGGGAGTTCGGCCCCACCAAAGGAACGGACACCTCGATCGCCGCGAACAGCGTGATGCTGGGCGCTGCGTTGGCGACGACCCACGAGGCGCCGGAACACCTCGCCGAAGAGGTGGAGGAGGTCTTCCGCCACTTCCTGACGGGGCGGAAGTCGGCCTTCATTCCCCTGAACCTCCACGCAGTCGAAGCGGGCGCCGCCTTCGTGGCTCGCGCCGGTGTCCTCGCCGCCGCCTGACGGCCCATTCACGAACCGGGCCGGTCGGGGCGGTCCGGCACATCGCCGACATCGTTGCAGATCTCCCGCGGGCCTTGTCCAATCTCGCTAGGACCTAGGCCGGCCGATGGCTCCCCTGATCCGGGGTCGGTGGAGGCCCGGGGGCGCGGGAGGAGGTTTCCGGGCGGCTCGCATCGCGACGGCCGCGGCCCCGCAACGAGAGCTCGTAGAGGAACAAGGCCCCAAGGATCAGACCAAGCCCTGCAATCTCGGTCGCACCCACTGCCTCCGACAGAACGAGCGCCCCGAAGAGGAGGCCCACGACTGGGGTGAGGTACATCACGAGGCTCGTGCCGACGGCGCCGGAGCGTCGCGTGAGCTCGAAGAAGACCGTGTACCCGGCCACTCCGCTGAAAAGAGCCACGTAGAGGACGGACCCGATCGCCGTCAGGGTCGGGGGGAGATAGACCGTCCCGGGGAAGAGGAGGAGCGCGCAGGCGCCGGCGATGCTCGCGCCTCCGAACTGCGCGGCCAGCCCGAATCGGGTCTCGCCTCTTGGGCGATATCGTACGATCAACACCGTCCCGGTGGCCTGCGCACTGGCCCCTCCGACGATGGCGGGTATCGCCCAGTCGTTCGTGATGACTCCGCTGCCGGATGCCGTGAGCTCAAGGATCAGGACTCCGATCAGCCCGAGCGAGAGGGCGAGGAACGTCACGGCGCCGAAGCGTTCTCGGTAGCCCAGGAAGAGTCCCGCAAGCACGGCGAGCAGAGGTACCGTGGCGTAGACCACGGCCGCCACGCCGCCCGTGGTGAACTGGACCCCCCAGAACATGAGGAGGTTGTTCGCGCCGATCAACAACCCTCCGAGGAGCAGGGATCCTGCCAGATACCGCCCCGACGGAGGATTCACGGCCCGATCGGCGGTCGCCGCCGCTATCGCGAACATCGCGGCCGCGGCGAGCCCGAAGTCCAGCGCCACCAAGAGGAACGGGCTGGTACCCGCGGCCACGCCCCGGCGCACCATCGGGAACGTGATGCCCCAAAGGACCCCGAGCAGAACCAAGAGGGCGATCGTGCGAGGGCCCGGACCGTCCCGCGGAGCCTTCGGCTCGGTGCCACGCTCTCCGAACATGACCCAACGAACCGGGCGAGTTCCGTTCCGAGAAAGAACCCGGAGTGAACGCGAGTTGACCGGACACGGGTGAAGCGGGACCGGATCCGTAGCACCCCGAAAATCCTCGATCGCGCGGCGCGCCGTCGTGCCGGGTTTACCTAATCACTATAGTCCCGGTCGTACCATGGACGTTCATGTCCCTTCGCTCGCTGGCGGTAGCGATTGACGGGTCCGAAGGAAGTCAACGGGCCCTCGAGCAGGCCGTAGATCTCGCGAAAGCTTCGGGAGCTTCCCTGTCGATCGTCGCGGTCGTTCCGAAGCGGGAAACGTACGGCATCGACCCGCAGCAGCGGTACGTGGTCCGGCCCGAGGAGCAACGATTCCTCGCCGAAGTCCTCAGCCGGGCGCAGCAGTTCGCCCGCACCGCCGGCATCGCATCGGTCCGGACCGAACTGATGGAGGGTCCGATCGTCGACCAGCTCCTTTCGTTTCTCGAGGATCGGCATCCGGACCTCGTCGTCCTCGGGGCCCGGGGCATATCCGCAACGCGACGACTATTCCTGGGCAGCGTCAGTGAGGCGATCCTCCATCACGCTCACGGCTCCGTGCTGATCGTACGGCCCCCCGAGAAGCGGTCGCGGGCCTGATCCGAGACCCGCCCTCGAGCTCGATCCACGGACCCGCATCGGCTCACCCGCTTCGGCTCTTCCGCTGTGGGTTCGCAGAGTTCGGAAGCCAAGGGAGGGAATCGAACCCCCAAGAAACGGATCTGCAGTCCGTCGCATTAACCATTCTGCCACCTTGGCGCGGGCGAGGGCAGAGGTTCCGTCCTTTAAGGGGTGCCGACGGCGGTAACGAGAGCGCCCGACGCGCGAAGGAGCGGACCGGCCCCGGGCGATCCCGAAGGAGGGCGCTTCGCACTACGTTCGGAACGGACTCCGTTCGCGGGTCTTCACGAGGAACGGCTCGGCCGGCCCCGGTGGGGGGACTTCGGGCTAGGGACCGTGCGGGCACCGGGTCGCCGGAGGTCGAAACGATCCGCGTTCGCCACCTTGGTCCAGGCCGCCACGAAGTCGGCCACGAACTTTGCCGGTGCATCGGCGGCGCCGTAGACCTCGGCGATCGCGCGGAGCTCGGAGTTGGAGCCGAAGATCAGGTCTACGCGGGTGCCCGTCCACTTCAACTCGCCGCTCGCGCGGTCATAGCCCTCGAAGACGTTCTCGTCCGACGTCGGCTTCCATTCGGTCCGCATGTCCAGCAGGTTCACAAAGAAGTCGTTGGTCAGCGTCTCCGGCCGCTTCGTCAGCACGCCGTGGGGCGAGCCTCCGAAGTTCGCGTTGAGGGCCCGCATCCCCCCGACCAGCACCGTCATCTCGGGGGCGGTCAGCGTCAGCAGTTGCGCCTTGTCGATCAGAAGCTCCTCGGCCGGGAGGGCGAACCTCGCCTTGAGGTAGTTGCGGAAGCCGTCCGCGACCGGCTCGAGATAGCCGAAGGACTCCACATCGGTCTGGTCCTGCGATGCATCGGTTCGGCCGGGGGCGAAGGGGACCGTCACATCGTATCCGGCTTTCTTGGCGGCCTTCTCGACCGCGGCGCCGCCTCCGAGAACGATCAGGTCGGCCAGCGAGACCCTCTTCCGGTCCGAGCGCGCGGAGTTGAACGCCTTCTGGATGCCTTCGAGCTTCGCCAGGACTTGGGCCAGCTGAGCGGGCTGGTTGACCTCCCAATCCTTCTGCGGTTTCAGGCGAATCCGCGCGCCGTTCGCGCCGCCCCGCTTATCCGAGCCGCGGAAGGTGGCCGCCGCCGCCCAGGCCGTATAGACCAGCTGAGAGATCGATAGGCCCGAGGATAGAATCTGGGCTTTCAGGTTGTCGATGTCCCGAGCATCGATCAGCTCGTGATCGACCGCGGGGACGGGGTCTTGCCAGACCAGTTCCTCGGTCGGGACCTCGGGTCCGAGATAGCGGGCGCGCGGCCCCATGTCCCGGTGCGTGAGCTTGAACCAGGCCCGGGCGAAGGCGTTCGCAAACTCGTCCGGGTGCTCGTAGTAGCGCCTCGAGATCTTCTCGTAGATCGGATCGAAGCGGAGCGCGAGGTCCGTCACGAGCATCGAGGGGGCGTGGCGCTGGGTCGGGTCGAAGGCGTCCGGGACCGTCGCGACGTTGCCCTTCGCACGGAACTGGTAGGCGCCGGCCGGGCTCTTCGTCAGCTCCCATTCGTAGCCAAAGAGGTTCTCGAAGAAGTTGTTGCTCCACTGGGTCGGCGTCGTGGTCCAGGTGACCTCCGGGCCGCCTCCGATCGCGTCCTTGCCTTTGCCCGTGCCGAACGTGCTCTTCCAGCCGATGCCCATTTGCTCGATCGGAGCCGCCTCGGGTTCGGGTCCGACCAGTCTCGGATCGCCCGCGCCGTGAGTCTTCCCGAACGAGTGCCCGCCGGCGATGAGCGCCACGGTCTCCTCGTCGTTCATGGCCATGCGCTTGAATGTCTCGCGGATATCCCGGGCGGCGGCGAGCGGATCCGGCTTGCCGTTCGGGCCCTCCGGGTTCACGTAGATGAGGCCCATCTGCACCGCCGCGAGGGGGTTCTCGAGGTCCCGATCGCCGGTGTAGCGCTTGTCCCCCAGCCAGGTTTCCTCCTTGCCCCAATAGACGGACTCGTCCGGTTCGTAGACGTCGGGGCGCCCTCCGCCGAAGCCGAAGGTCTTGAAGCCCATCGTCTCGAGCGCGACGTTGCCCGAGAGAACGATCAGGTCCGCCCAGGAGATCTTGCGCCCGTACTTCTGTTTCACCGGCCAAAGCAGCCGGCGGGCCCGATCGAGGAGGATGTTGTCCGGCCAAGAGTTGAGCGGCGCGAAGCGCTGCTGGCCGGTGCCGGCGCCGCCGCGGCCGTCCCCGACGCGGTAGGTGCCGGCCGCGTGCCACGCCATCCGGAGAAGAAGCCCCCCGTAGTTGCCGAAATCCGCCGGCCACCAGTCCTGGCTGTCCGTCAACCGAGCCCGGATATCGGCCTTCAGCGCCCGAAAGTCGAGTTGCTCGAACTCTTCCGCGTAGCGAAAGTCCGACCCCATCGGATCGGACAGGGACGAGTTCTGGCGGAGGATGCGGAGGTTCAGCTTCTTCGGCCACCAATCGCTGTTCGACCGCATTCCGAAGTTCGTCGCCCCGTGCGCCACCGGGCACTTGCCCGCGTTCTCCTCGCCGTCTGCGCCCATCGTGCCCTCGCTTCCGGTGGGCCCAACGGTGCGGCCCCTCTATCTCGTTGCGGTAGGAACCTCTCGGGCCGGGCCACCCTCAGATCGGCCGGAATCCCCGGCCGACGCGCAGGAAGGCCGATCGCACTCCGACCCGGAACTGACCCCACGGGGTGAGCGAGAGGCCCTCGGCCTGGGTCGCGCGGTGGCGAAGATGCTCGAGGAGGTCGTCCAGGGTCGAGAGCGGCTCCGGGACCAGCGTGTACGCTCGCCCGATCTCGTGCGGAGCGTGAGCGTCGCTGCCGCCGGTCGTCCCGAGGTGCCGCTGCGCCGCGACCAGCTCGGCCCGGTCGTTGGCGATCTCCGAGTTGTGTCCGTTGCGAGTTTCCAGGGCATCGATCCGCGTCTCCCGTGCGACCCGTTCGCCCACGCCGTGGTTCCGACGGAACGGGTGCGCCACCACCGCCACGCCTCCGTGGGCCTCGACCCAATCGACGGTCTCGGCCACGAGACGCCCCCGAGGCGGCGTCTCGGAGAGCCCGTACGCGAGCAGGTGGCCCTCGTGGGCCGATATCTCGACGCCCGGGACGAAGAGATAGCGGGGATACTTCTTCTGAAGTTCGGCCAGTTTGCCCAGACCTTGGAGCGTGTTGTGGTCGGTCAACGCGAACCCCCGGAGCCCCGCCTCCGTCACCCGCAGGACGATCGCCTCGACCGTCATCCGGGAGTCCGGGGAATAGCGAGAGTGCACGTGCAGATCGAGCCGGGCCTCGTCGGTCATCGGACAACGGCGCCGGCGGCGACCGGCTCGGAAGGACGAATCGGTCCCGCTGGGCCGAAGGTGAGTATCGACCCTGCCGCCGCATCGGGAGCGGCCAGGCGCACCACGACCAGCGAGCCGGGAGGAGCGCTGCCCGTGGCCGTGATCGACCGGTCCTTCAGGCGGACGCGGGAGCCCCCTCCATCGGTCGGACCTTCGACCTGGCCGATGACCAAGGGAGAACGCCCCAGGTCGTCGATCGAGATTTCGGGAGCGGGTTCCGGGGTTCCGTCGATGGAAGAGCCCGCGGGAAGCTCATCCGGTGGCGACAGCAGCACCGGACGGCCGTCGATCTCGCTCGCGAGAAGCATCCCCTGGCTGGTCTTCCGGCGGATCGTACGGTGGGCGAGGTTCGCGAGGACCACGATCCGCCGACCGATCAGCTGCTCGGGAGCATAGGTGCCCCGGATCCCCGCGACGATGGTGCGCGGGTGAGGTTCGCCGAGGTCTACGGTCAGGACGAGGAGGCGGTCGGCCTCGGGATGGGGCTCCGCCACTCGCACGATACCCACGCGGATCGCGAGCGGCGGCGGGGCGCGGATCGGACCGGGGGAAGGCGCAGCGGGGGTTCCCGGAGCGGCGGAGGCGCGAGGGAACAGGGGTTCGACCTTCCCGAGGGTCTGCCCGGGTGTCGGGGGCCGCAACGCTTGCTCCCAGCGGCCGTCCGCCAGCGGAACGTCGGACCCGATCATCGTCAGGATGCGCTCGGACGTCGTCGGGAGGGTCGGCGCGAGCCAGGTGGCGATCGCCCTCAGGCGCCAGATCGTCTCGTAGAGGACCCTTGCCTGTTCGGCCGGGTCTAGGCCCCACGGCTTCGCCTCGTGGAACGCTCGGTTGGCCTCCCGCACCTCCTCGAGCACGAGGTCCAGCGCTTCCTTCAGGTGGACCGCCTCGTACTCCTCCTCGATGCGGGTGTGCGCTCCCATGAGGTGGGATCCGACCCCATCCGCCTCCGTGGAGCTCCAGCTCGGCGGCGGCTGCGGGATCCGGTTCCCGTGCTTGTCGCGGGCGAGGACGAGCGTGCGCTGGACGAGGTTGCCGAGCTGGTTCGCGAGGATCTCGTCGCGCAGGCGCTCGAACTCGTCCGCATCGAAGTCCGTGTCGTGGTTCTGCGGCGCGAGGAGCGCGGCGTAGAACCGCACCACGTCGACCGGATAGCGATCGAGGAGCGAGGGGACGAAGACGTCAAACTCCTTCATCCGCGACTTCGATACCTTCTGTCCGCCCAGGTTCATCCACTCGTTCGCCGGAACGTCGTACGGTACCTGGAGACCTTGCGCGCCGAGGAGCATCGCGGGCCATTCGATCGTATGGTGGAACCGATTGTCCTTCCCGACAAAGTAGTACTGGCGGACGGGTTCGGAGGCGTCCCAGAACCGATGCCAAGCGTCCGACCGACCGGCCCGGATCGCCCATTCCCGCGCGGCGGAGAGGTAACCGATCAGGGCCTCGAACCAGACGTAGAAGACCTTGCCATCGTAGCCGTCCAGAGGGATCGGGACTCCCCAGTCGAGGTCCCGAGTGATCGGGGTGGGATGCAGTCCCTCCGAAAGGAAGTTCTCGGCGACCCGTCGGGTCCCGGCCCGCCAGTGCGGACGGGCGTCGACGAACTCGGCCACCGCGCTCTCGAGCTTGTCGAGCTCGAGGTAGAAGTGCTCGGACGGTCGGAACTCCGCCGGGGTCCCGCAAAGCGCGCACCGGGGGGAACCGAGCTGTCGGATGTTGATCGGTCGTCCGCAATGGTCGCACTCGTCCCCTCGGGCGTCCGGGAATCCGCAGTGCGGACAGATCCCGAGCGCGTAGCGATCGGGCAGGAAACGTCGATGCTGAGGGCAGTACGGTCCCTCCTCGGTTCGGCGCCGGATGTACCCGTTCTCAAGGAGGGTCAGGAACATCTCGTCGACCGTACGCTCGTGGTTCACGGTGTGGGTGTCGGTGTAGAGGTCGAAGGAGATCCCGGCTCGAGAGAACGTCGCCTTGTGGACCGCGTGATAGCGGCGCGCGATCGCTTCGGGGGTCGTACGTTCCTCCTCGGCTCGCACGAGCAGAGGAGTGCCGTGCATGTCGGACCCCGAGACCATCAGGACCTCGTGGCCCTTCAGACGGTGATACCGAGCGAAGATGTCGGCGGGCAGATACGTGCTCGCGAACTGGCCGATATGGATCGGCCCATTAGCGTACGGCCACGAGGCCGCCACGAAGATCCGCGGCATCCGCCCTCCGGCCGAGTCGAGACCTGCCACGGCAAAAAGTTGCCCACCGAGCGCGTCGTGCCCTTTATGGAGGAGGCCGGGTTCCGCGCGTCGTGGCGGAACCGGAAGGCCCGCTCGAGCGTCCGAGGGTCGATGCGGCGGATCGCGAACTCGGCGTTCGGCACCCGGTGCTGAGCCATGGTTTTGTGGCGCTCATCGACTACATGGGCAACGACGACGCGATCGTGCAAGCCGCGCGAGTCTCCTACGGTCGAGGGACCAAAACGGCCCGCGATGACCGGGGACTGATCCGTTACCTGATGCGGCACCAACACACGACCCCGTTCGAGATGGTCGAGTACAAGTTCCTCGTTCGGCTCCCGATCTTCGTCGCACGGCAGTGGGTCCGCCACCGCACCGCTTCGCTCAACGAGGTCAGCGCCCGCTATTCCGTCCTCGAGGACGAGTACGAGGTCCCGCCGCCCGAGGAGGTGCGCCACCAATCAACCCGGAACCGTCAGGGCCGCGGCGATCCCCTGCCCTCGGACGTCGTGAACGCCTTCCGGACCGACCTCGAACGGGTCTCCCGGGACGCTTACGCCTCCTACCAACGGGCGCTCGAGGCCGGGGTCGCCCGGGAGACCGCGCGCCTTCTCCTGCCGGTCGCCTACTACACCCAGTGGTACTGGAAGATCGACCTCCACAACCTGTTCCACTTCCTCTTGCTCCGCCTCGACCCCCACGCCCAAGAGGAGATCCGTCTCTTCGCCGCGGAGGTCGACCGGCTCGCCCGGCTCGTGTGCCCGATCGCCTTCGAGGCGTTCGAGGAGTTCCAGCTGCGCGCCTTGACCCTGACCCAGCGCGAACAGGTGGCGGTCCGGGCGTTGCTCGAAGGACGGACCCCGAAGGAGGCGTGCGCCCAGGCCGGTCTCGACCTCACCCGCCCGGACGGACAGCCTCTGAAGACCGGAGAAGGACCCGAGTTCCTCGAGAAGCTCGAGCGCCTTCGCCCGGCGCGCTGAAAAACCGCGACGCTCCCCCGAGGGGTTCCGAGCGCGTCAGAAACGGGGGTCGTCTCCCGCATCGAGCGTGAAGCCGGGACGCGGGAGAAAATTGGGGTGGGGAGGAGGGAACCGACGCGGATCGACCGGCGCGAGCCGGTGCGACGCGCGGCCGCCGGGCCCCTCGATGAGCAGGTCGACCAGGCGGCGGGCCGCCCCGCCGGCGCGCATCACGCCGTAGCCGTTGAACCCGACGATCGCGTACACCCCCCGATCGGGGTCGACCGCGCCCACGTGGGGGCGTCGGTCGGGGGTCGACGTGCACACCCCCGCCCACGCGCGCACGAGCTCCGAGGCTTCCCACCCCGGAAGCCGGAGGCGAATCGTCTCGGCGAGATGAGAAAGGAAGCCCGGGTCGCCGGCGGTGACGAACCGATCGGGATCGGCCTCGACGCGCTCGGTCCCGTCGCCGGCGAGGACCCGGCCCGGTCCTTCGGGGCGGAAGTAGACGTCGGTGTCGAGGTCGTGACCGCTGGGGAAGACCTCCGGGGGAGCGACCGGAGGGCGGAGCGTCGCTGCCTGCACACGGTAGGGCGCGAGAGGGAGGCTCTGTCCGAGGGATCGCAACAGGGGCTTCGACCACGCGCCCGCGGCCACGATCGTCGTCCGCGCCCGGACCGTACGGGCGCTCGCGGAGAACGAGACTCCTGCGCTCTCGGCTCGGAGCGTGCCCGAGCCGTCCCCGAACCATACCTCCGCGCCGCGGGCTCGTGCTTCGGCCAGGTAGGCGTCGGTCGCGGCGCTGGGCGTCACGACGGCGTCGACGGTCCCGCGCAGTCCGGCACGCACGTCCTCGAAGCGTCCCCATGGAAACGCCGACGCGAGCTCCGTCGGCCCGACGCGATCCACCGAGACACCCCAGCCGCGCAACCGACGGTACACGACGTCGATCGCATCGGCCGCGACGGGGTTCGTCGTCCAGCGAAGGAAGCCGTTGCGGGCGAAGTTGATCTCCGGGTGGGTGCGCGAGAGGTCGGCGTACTCTTCCGCGGTCGCCCGAGCGACCTCTACGTCCCACTCGTTCCACAGCTGGTCGGTCACGATCCCCGCCGCCCGCCCGCTTGCGCCGGCGTTGGGGATCCGGGCTTCGTACAGGAGCACCGATCGCTCTCCCCGTCGCCCGAGATGGTAGGCGGTCGCCGCACCTGCGAGGCCGCCCCCGAGCACGAGATAATCGAACCGCCCGGAAGAGTTCACGCCGGGCGGAAGGTCGCGCGGTTAATAGCCCGGCTTCGCGCGTTCATAGGCCGCGCGCAGCGACTGGGTGTCGACGTGCGTGTAGATCTGCGTCGTCGCGACGGACGCATGCCCGAGGAGCTTCTGGATGTAGCGGATGTCGCAGCCGCGCGCGAGCAACGCGGTCGCGAGAGAGTGACGGAGCATGTGGGGGGTCACGCGACGCTCGATACCGGCCGTGCGCGCGGCCGAGCGCACGACCCGTTCGACCGTCACCGGTCCGACGGGGAAGAGGCGCGAGCTGGGGGTTCTCGCGATCGCGCGGCCCGGGGCATCCGTGTCCTTCTCGGCCCGGGTCGCGCGGTCCGCGAGATAGCGGTCGATGGCCGCTCGGGCGCGCTCGTCCAGAACAACCTCCCGATCCTTGTCGCCCTTCCCGGATCGGACGTGGAGCACGTTCCGGTCGAGATCGAGGTCGTCCAGCTCGGTGTGGCACAATTCGCCGACGCGCAGGCCGCCGTAGCCCAGCACGTGGATCATGGCGCTGTCCCGCGGGGAGGGAGCGACCGCCTCGAACAGGCGATGCATCTCTTCCTCGTTGAGGTAGCGGGGGAGGCGCTCGGGCCGACGTGGGGGTTCGAGCTGGTCCGCGATTCCGAGGCCGAAGCTCCGGAACATGCAGGTGAGCCCGCGGATCGTGGTGTAGAGCGAGTTCTTCGAGTATCGGCGCTGGATCGCAAGGTGCTCGCGGAAGGCGTCGAGATCTCGGGCGCCGACCTCCTCGATCGGCTTCCGGACGAACGCGAAGAACATCCGGGCGATGTGAGTGTACTGCTTCACCGTGCAGGGACTGCGCTCCTGGGAGCGTAGGTATCGCTCGAACCGCCGGACCGTTTCTTCCGGATCGAACCGCCCGACGTCCGTCAGAGGAGCCGACGCGGCCCCGGTGGGATTCGTCCTCGGGGAACGTCGGACCACAGGTTCCGCACGAGCCCGGAACGCCGCGGTCGCCATCGCAAGCGGTCCGGCCGACTTTGGCCTAATAACCGTATGCGCGCAGAGGAAGCGACGCGACGCGGGATCGCGCTCTCACACGTCGGTCACCGACGCTTGGGAGGGCCGTCGTCGCGCGAGCCGGAGCCGCGCGGTTCTCCACCACCGGTCGATCCGGGAGCGGAAGAGCGCGTAGGCCCAGACAGGCCACACGTAGTAGTTCCAGTGGTCCCAGAGGTCGGCGACCCCTCGCACGCCGCTGCTTACCCCGGCGCAGCCGGGGCCCCATCCGAGGGTGAGCGCCTGACAGTAGATGCCGCTCCCTTCCCCGGGCCAAAGGAGGAAGGGCAAGACCCAAACCGCGGAGATCACGAGGACGAGGGTCGCCCCCACCCATCGGCGTTGAATAAGATAGAAGGCGAGCCAGAAGACGTTCGCGAACTGCTTCATCCCGTACGTGAGATACTCGACGACCTTCGCCTTCGGACCGCTCCATCCCCGCAGGCTGAGGGTCATCAGGAACAGTACGAGAAGGTCGTTGAACCCGTTCGCGGCGAGGAGTGCGACGACGGGGCTTGCGAGGGTGAGCGAGGCGAACTCGTCCTTCCGGACCAGGTAGACCAGGCCGAGCCAGGCCGCCACGGAGAGGAGCTCGTAGCCGAGGATCCCGGTGCCGGGGATCTGGAGGAACGAGATCAGCGGCAGATAGGTGTCGTAGCTCGTCGAGATCACCGGGTAGCTGATGAACGGTCCGTAGTGGACGGTGTAGGGGACGATCAGGAGGTGCCAGTAGGGGTTCACGAGCGAGACCATCATGTTCCCGTAGAGCGGGGTCGTGTACCCTTCGTCGGTAGCGCCGTTCCCGATCCCCGTGAAGATGCTCACGGCGGCGAGGACGACGCCGATGATCACCATCTCCCGTAGGAAGGCCTGGGGATCGCGACGGGAGCGACGTACGGTGAAGTAGGTCGAGACCGCGAGCAGGGTCGCGATGTCCCATGCGATCGTCGAGTAGGGGGAGATCCCCCGGACGGCGTAGATGGCCACGTTGATGGCGGCCGCCCCGCCGAAGGTGGCCCCGAGGACGATCTCGGGAAGGTAGTGCTCGGTCCACCGCATGTACGCCCGCGCAGGCGGGTCCCTCCACGTAAGGGTAGCGGCGCCACGGCGGCATAAATATCGGCGCCGGCTGGACGGGAACGTGGAATGCGCGCTCTGCTCCGAGACCGCCGTGGTCGACCAACCGTACGCGGGCGTCCACCTCTGCGAAAAACACTTCCGAAGGTCCGTCGACGAAAGGGTGCGACGGGAGCTGCACCGACAAATCCCCCGCTTTCCTGGCGGGACGATCGCGATCGCCCTTTCGGGCGGGAAGGACTCTTCGGTCGCGCTCGTAGAGACCCAGCGTTACTTCGGACGGCGGCCGAACGTGAAGCTCGTGGCGATCAGCGTCGACGAGGGGATCGCCGGTTACCGGCCCCCCACGCTCCGGGCGGCCGAGCGCCTGACGACCCAGCTCGGGATCGAGCATCGCATCGCCCGGGCCCAGGACGAGCTGGGAACGACCACCGACCGGGCCGCGGTCTCCCTTCCGACCACGATCCCGTGTTCGTTCTGCGGGGTCTGGCGCCGGCGCATGCTGAACGACCTCGCCCAACGGGTCGATGCACGGGCGCTCGTCCTCGGCTTCAACCTGGATGACCTCGCCCAGACGATCCTCATGAACCTCGCTCGGGGGGACCTCCGCCGCCTCTCCCGGATGGCGCCGCACCGCCACCGTCAGCCCGGCCTCGTGCCCCGGATCGCCCCCCTCGCCGACATCCCCGAGCGGGAGGTCTACCTCTACGCCCTCCTGAGCGGGCTTCCGTTCGACCATGGGGAGTGCCCTCACGCCGCCCGCGCGGCCCGAAACGTCTATCGCGAGGTCGTCTGGCGCCTCGAGGAAGAGGTGCCCGGAACCCGCCACTCGCTGCGTCGCACCCACCGCGAGCTCGTCGACGGGGGCTTCCTGGAGCGGGTCGGCGCGCCGGGCCTGTGCATCTCGTGCGGCGCACCGTCCGCCGGAGCTCGCTGTCGGGCGTGCGACTACCTCGAGCAGGCCCGATCGGCCACCGCTCCTGCGAGCAGCGGGGCCACGTGAGCGCTTCGTCGGATCCCCGACAGTCGGTCGGAGAACGCGTGTTCGTCGTCGGCGCGGGAATCATGGGGAGCGGGATCGCGGCGCAAGCGGCCCTCGCCGGGTATTTCGTGACCCTCGAGGATGTCTCGGGCGAGCTCGCCGAGCGCGGGAGGGCGAACGCCCTGCGGGCGTTGGACCATCAGGTCCGCAAAGGGCTCCTCGATTCGGTGAGCCGCGAGGAGGCGGCCGGCCGGATCGACGTGGCGATCGGCCTGCGACGAGCGTCGATCGCGACGATCGTAATCGAGGCGGCGCCGGAGAACCTCGAGATCAAGCAGGAGCTCTTCCGGGAAATCGAGGGCTCGGCCGCGGCGGACGCCGTGCTCGCGACGAACACCTCATCCCTCCCGATCACCTCGATCGCGCAGGTCCTGAAGGATCCGACACGGCTCGTGGGGATCCACTTCTTCAACCCGGTACTGCAGATGGCCCTGGTCGAGCTCATCCCCGGCATCCGGACGCGATCCGAGATCGTCGAGCGCGCGGAACGTTTCGCGAAGAAGCTCGGCAAGACCGTCGTCCACTCGAAGGACTCGCCCGGGTTCGTGACGACCCGTGCGCTCGCCGTCCTGATCAACGAGGCCGCTTGGATGCTCCAGGAGGGCGTGGCGACCCGCGAGGACATCGACGCCGCCTACCGTCTCGGGTTCCGCCATCCGATGGGCCCGTTCGAGCTCGCGGACCTGGTGGGGATCGACACGGCCGTCGCGATCCTCGACGTGCTCTGGGACGGCTTCCGTGACCCCAAGTACCGGGTCTGCCCTCTCTTGCGCCAGATGGTGGCGGCCGGCCGTTTGGGCCGGAAGTCCGGTGAAGGGTTCTATCCCTACCCGGCCCGCGGGGGCGGCCCATGACCGATCTCACGACCGAGCTCCTCGACTTCCTTGCGATCTTCGTGATCGCCCTCGTACCGGCGGTCCTCTACCTCGTATGGATCCGCGGGATCGAGCGCTACCGGACGATCGGATGGGGGCCCATCGTCTCGGCCTTCGCCTACGGCGCCGTCATCGCGACCTTGGTCGCCGCGGCGATCGAGGCCCTCCTCGTCGCCGGTGGGACGAGCCTCTCCCAAGCGATTCCCGGCCCCACCTTCTCCTTCCTCAACGGGAACTCGACCGCGGGGGAGTTCTTCCTAATCCTCGTGATCGCGCCGTTCGTCGAGGAGGGGCTCAAGGCCCTCGGCGTCGTCGGGCAGCGCGCTCACATCCAGATCCTCGCCGATGGGCCGGTCTTCGGGGCCTCGGTCGGACTCGGTTTCGGATTCTTCGAGACGGCGCTCTATGCGATCGTCGGGTTTGCGGTGGGAGGACTGCCGGCCGCGATCGCGGTCATTCTCGTTCGGAGCGTGTCGAGCGTACTGCTGCACGCGAGCTCGACCGCCATGTTCGGCTACGGCTACGCCCAGTCCCGCGTCCGGGGGGTCCCGGGGGCATCGGGTCGGTACTACTTCGTCGCGGTGGGAATGCATGCGACCTACAACGCCCTCGCCTCGCTCGGCGTACTCTTGCTCGCGTTCGGGATCTCCAACACGATCGGCGCGCTGGCCGGGGACGTAGCGCTCGTCGCGGCGATCGCCTTCGCCGTCCTCGCCTTCCAGCACATCGCCCGGCTCATCCGGGAGACCGACTTCCCGGCGCTGGCCGGGGCCCGGCAGTTCCAGCCCGGGACGGTCCGACCCCGCCCGCCGGCGTAGGCCGCGCGCTCCGACCGGCCGTCCCCTACAGGTCGCGCACCGCGGCGGCGCCGCTCAGCGTCCAGACCTGAGCGAGCGTCGGCACGAGACCCTTCTCCCGGAGAACGCGACGCACGCGTCGGGCGCGTCCGGCGTCGGCGACGAGGAACAGCGCGAACGCGTCGTTCTTGCGCGCTTTGGCAAGCCCTCGCTCGATCCTCTCGCGGCGCAGCGCCCCGCTCACCTCGGCTTCGACCTGCACGTCCCTGCCGCCGAAGAACCTCCACGCCCACGTTCGCTCGGCCTCGGCGAGCGCCGCCGCCCGCTCGACGGGCGCGGCGCCGGCCCGGTCGGCCGGGACGAGCGTGACGCGGCCGTCCGGCAGCGTCGTGTCGAATCGTCCCTGCCGTACGATCTCGAGGAGACACCCTCGGCGCGCGAGCAGACGCCGCGCGAGGCGAAGGAGGGCTCGGTGCTCCGAGGTCTCTCGGGTCGCGCCGGTCGACCGGCCTTGACCGAGCTCGGCGGCGCCCCGCGCGCTCAGCCGCCATCGGCCGTCGCCCGCGGACTCGACCCATCGGGCGCGCAGCACGGAGGTCCACGCCACCGCGAGCATGGAGGCGTCCTGTCCTAGGGGCCCGTTCGACCTTGCTTGCGCGATCAATTCGGACGGGGTGAATCCGTCCGGTCGCTCCTCCTCGAGGACCGAGCCCGCCAAGAGGAGCGATTCGATCCGCCGATCGGTCCGGGTCCCACCGGCGGATCCGTCCTCCTCGGCGCCGCGCTCGCTCGGCCCCGGAAGGCGGATCTCGACGCAGCGCCTCCAGACGTCCGGGTCGGGGGCGAGCGGCGTCGGAACGAGGACCGACTCGAGCTGGTCGCCGAATCGCCACGCCGCTCCGGTCGGGAGGGTTGCCAGGGCGT
The DNA here is from genome assembly GCA_021844945.1 of Thermoplasmata archaeon. Taxonomy (GTDB): domain Archaea; phylum Thermoplasmatota; class Thermoplasmata; order Lutacidiplasmatales; family UBA184; genus Lutacidiplasma. The sequence continues at coordinate 20,835 of JAKBSJ010000002.1, forward strand.
CGGCGGAGGCCTCCGAATCCCGGCCCAGCCAGCGTGCGGTCGGTCGCGCGCTCGCGCGCGGGATCCGAAAGCACAGTAGGGTCCCCACAGATCCGACCACCGCCGCCGCGGCCTCCTTTGCGAGGTGCTCGGGATACTGCGTCGCGACCACCGCATGGACCCCGAACTTCCGGCCCTCCGTAAGCACCTCCGTGAGAAGGCGAGGAGAGAGGGCGTGGCACTCGTCCAGCAGGATGACGACCGGCCGCGGAGGGGAGGGCTCCCGTGCAATCTCGAGGTACAATCGACCGAGCAGGAGGCTGGCGGCGAGGCCGGAGGCCTCGGGACCGATCTCGGAGAACGGGAGGCGGAGAAGGAGCGAACGGCCCTCCGAACGCACCCCCTCCCACGACCAGGCTGGGACCTCGGGCGCGAGGAGTTCCCGCAGCGCCGGAACGAGCACGATCTTGGAGAGGCGGGCCCCCGCCGCCCAGAGGATCTCGGGCTGCCGACGCGCGACCGGCTCGATCTCCTCGAGGAAGTGAGCGAGCTCGGGTCGGCGGGTGTTCCAGCGCGCGACTTCCCGACGCTCGGGACGGGCGAGGAGTTCGGCCAGGTCGACCAGCGACCCGCCCTCCTCCTGGGCAACGCGCACGAACGAATCGAAGATCCGTTCGAGGCGGAACCCCCAGTAGATTTCCTCCCCGTCCGGGCTCAGCCGTTTGAGCGACGCGACCACGTGGGCGGCGAGGCGATCGTCGATCTGCCCGCGGGACGACCCCAGGACGTCCAGCCCCGGGACGGGTCGCACGGTCGCGTCGATCGCGAGGATCCGGTCCCGAAGCGCGGCCGGAGTGCGGGCGGCGATCCCCGGCGCGAGGTCTCCGTGGAGGTCGAGGGTGACGACGGTGATCCCCCGCCGGATCGCTTCGGCCCCGATCTCGATGAGGCAGGAGGTCTTTCCGGAACCCGTCGCCCCGAAGACCGCGAGATGCGCCGGGAGGTCCACGAGCGAGGCGGGCGGTTGCGGGGGTCGAGGACCGTCGACCGTTCGAGCGGCCAGCGGCACGGGCAGCTCGAACCACGCGTCGCGAGGTAGGCCGCGCGCGCGCAGTTGGCGCCAGTCGCGGAGCCCGCGGGCAGGTCGGCACCGCTCGGCTCGGCACGAACGTCGCGAGCGCACCGCCCAATCGTCGACGAGAAGGGCGGTCGCCTGCTCCCGGCGCCGCTCTCCTCCGGGACCTGGCTCATCCGATAGGAGGTAGCGTCGGGCGGCCGCGACCGAGCCGGTCCCGCTCGGGAGCCAGAACGTCTGAAGCCGGATCTCCAGATCCGGTCCGGTGGGAGCTACGAAGGTCGGGATCGCCGCGTCGGTGAGTTCCGCTCGGGATGCCGGGAGGGCGTGCAGCGCCCGCACCAGCACTCCGTACTCGCGCCCGGGCCCGCCGCCCCACTCGGTGCCTTCCGGGAACGAAGGAAGGCCCGCACGAGAACCGGGAGGCCGGAGCGTCCCCGCAGCGATCGGGATCGCGCGGGCCGTCACCCGTATGTCCGTTGCCCCTACACGCTGTTCGAAAACGAGGCCGGCCCCGCGAGCGGCGCCCGCCACCGCACGGGCCAACCGCTCGGCCGCGGCCGGGCGTCCCTCGGCGGGAAGGATCCCCCGAACTACACCGCCCACGCTCGCGTCCAAGAGCCCACCGGCCGGTGGGGCTCTCTCGAAGGACTTGGTCCCTGCTCTCGACGCGGAATGTGCTCGGCGCCCTCAGCCGGTCCGCGACGCGGGCGGTCGGTCCTCGTGACGCCAGTCGCGATCGCCTATCGAGGCGTACACCGCGGAGGCCGGCTCGCCCGACGCGGGGCGACGCTCGGCCTCCTTCGCCAGCTCCCGAATCCGCCCCTTCTGCAGGATCCAATAGTGGATCCGCCAGCTGCGTCCTTGGGAGACGGTGGCGTCCTCTTCCTGGCTGGTGAGCAAGCCCTCGTCCTCCAACCAGTAGAACCGGTCCCGGTCCTCCCCCTGGAGCGTGTTGTCGAGCACGGTGTCGTCCGGTCCGAAGTACCCGAGGACCATCCGCGCGGTCGGCGCAGCCTCGGAGACCGGGATGCGGCCGTGGGCCACGAGGGTACGCTCGATCGCATGCGTCAGCTCCGGCTCGGTGACGGAGCGGATGCTGTCGCCGGAGGTATCGGGTTCGGGCACGGAGCTGGGGAAGGCCACTCCTCGGGAGCGTAAAGCGCTGAGTCGCGCGGCCCTCGACAACGTTTTCCGCTCTGCCGGGCCGAGGAGATCCGGCGATGGGCGACGCACCTTTGGTCCCGTTCGATCTCACGGCCGAGGCGCTCGCGATCGCCGAGCGGGCGCGCAGCGAGACGTTGTGCGCCGAGTGCTTCGGCCGGCTCTTCGGGCGGCTGGGGCGGGGGCTCACCAACCCCCATCGCGCCGAGCGGCTGCGCGAGCGGGTTCCGGCTCTCTCCTTCCGTGCCGGTTCGGAGTGTTCCCTGTGTCACGGCGCCTTCGACCGGATCCCGGTGTGGGTCGAACGCGTCGTCCGCGCCGGCGAGGGAATCGAGTACCACCGGTTCACGTGCGGCTCCCGATGGGAACCGGAGGACCTCGCCCGGGAAGAGGAGCTCGCGCGCACGATCGGGACTCCGTGGGCGGAGAGCATCCGTGCGGCTTTCAACCGCGAGCTCGGTAAGAAGGTCGAGGCCGCGACCGGTGCTGCGGGAGGCAGCGAACGTCCCGATGTCGTGTTCCTCGCGGATCTCCCGGTCGGGCAGGTCCAGGTCACGATCCAACCCCTCTACCTCTACGGCCGCTACCGCAAGCTCGACCGTACCCTCCCCCAGACCCGGTGGCCGTGCCGCGCATGCCGCGGACGGGGCTGCGAGAAGTGCGGGGGGACGGGGAAGACGTACTCCGAGAGCGTTGAGGAGATCGTAGCAGCTCCCGTGCTCAGCGCGACGGGGGGCGAAGGGACGCGGTTCCATGGCATGGGACGGGAGGACATCGATGCGCGGATGCTCGGCGGAGGACGGCCGTTCGTCCTCGAGATCCGACGCCCCCACCGCCGATCGATCGATCCGGTGGCGATCACCGCCCAGATCCCTGCCCTCTCGGGAGGGCGGGTCGAGGTCGACGGGCTACGGTTCGCCGAGCCGGTCGAGGTCGTCCGGGTGAAGGAAGCCGCGCCGGAAAAGAGCTACCGCGTGGTCGTCCTCGGCGAGCTTCCCGAAGCAAAGGTTAAGGAGGCCCTATCGCTCGCACTCGCTCGAACCATCGCCCAGCGCACCCCGACACGGGTCGCTCACCGGCGTTCCGACCGCGTTCGGCCGCGGCGGATCGTCGCGGCCGATCTCGCGTCGTGGGAGCCGGGAAGGTTCACCATCGAACTGAGGACCGAGGCCGGAACATACGTCAAAGAGTGGGTGGAAGGGGATGGAGGTCGCACCGAGCCGAGTCTTTCCGGGATCACGGGGATCCCGCTGAAGGTCGAGAGCCTAGACGTTCTCGAGGTCCACGATACGTACGGGGTTTAGTCGGGAGGTTCGATCCAATGGTCAAGAGCTCCAAAGGGTTCCGCTCGCGCAGCCGCGGAACGTTCACCAAGGAGGCCCGCGAGCGCGGGTTACCTCCGCTCACTCGCTTCCTGCGACAGTTCGAGATCGGGCAGAAGGTCATCGTTCGGATCGAGCCGTCGGATCCGCACGGCGTTCCGCACCCGCGCTACCAGGGCCGGGTCTGTACGGTCGTGGCCCGCGTGGGCCGTGCCTATCGCGTGGAGTTCCTCGACGGCGGCAAACGCAAGCAGCTGGTCGCAAATGCGATCCACCTGCTCCCGTCCGGTGGGCCGAAGGGGGCGGCGTAGGGATGCCCGATCCGGTCCCGCTCGCGACGGTCAAGCAGATGCTCACCGAGGAGGCCGCCCGCCGACCTCTCCCCCGCGAGGCTCTGCTCGCCCAGCAACACGCCGAAGCGTTCGCGCACCTCACTCCGGAGGACACGCAGAAGATGCTCGCGGAGCTCGCCGCGCTTGGGTTCGTGAGTGTGCCAGTGGCGATCAAGATCGCCGACCTCCTCCCTCAGTACCCCGAGGAGGTCCGCCTCCTGTTCGCGAAGGAGCGGCTCGCCTTGGACGAGAACCAGATCACCACCCTCCTCGAGCTCGTTGCCCGGTACCGATGAATCGGAGGCGGTCGCCGTGGAAACGTACGCCATCGTACTGGATCACTTGCCGAACGGCCGGTCGACCGACCGCGGCTTTCACCGGGAACCCGTGGTGATCGGGCTCGGGATTTCCGAGCTCAAGTTCCTCGAGGCCGTAGTGGCGCCGGGCGCTCGGTTCGCCCCGGGCGCCCGGATCGCGCTGGTCCCGATCGATGGAAAGGCTCCACCGATCGGTCACGTGCGTCGCCGCCTGTCCGCCGACGAGCTCACGAGCGCCGCGCGCACCGAGCTCGGGCCCGCCCTCGAGGTCATCGTCCGCGAGGATGCGCCGCGCTACCTGAAGTTCTTCAACGAGGCCGGGGCGGTTTCGCGGCGTTTTCATTTGCTCGAGCTCCTCCCCGGGGTCGGGAAGAAGACGATGGAGGCAATCGTCGCCGAGCGCCGCGCCCGACCGTTCGCGAGCTTCGCGGACCTCGAGTCGCGGGTCCACCTGAAGTCGCCGGAGAGGCTCATTGTCGCGCGCATCGAGCGGGAGCTGATGGGGATTGACGACAAGTACCGGCTCTTCGTCGCGCCGTAGGTCCGCGCCCGACCCTGCCTTCCGGACGCCCAGCGACCCTCGAGCGATCGAGGAGGCGCTGGAACGCCTCGAACTTCGGCCCTCGCGGCGCTGGGGCCAGTCGTTCCTTATCGACCCGTTCGTCGCGGATGCGGAGGCCGCGCTCGCGGTCGACGGCCGGACGGGGCCGATCGTGGAGATCGGTGGGGGCCTCGGCGTGCTGACCGAAGCGCTGCTGCGCCGGGGCGCCCGCCCTCTCACGGTTGTCGAGCACGACTCCCGTTTGGTCGGGCATCTTCGCGCGACGTTCGGTGACGAAGTGCGCGTCGTCGAGGCGGACGCGCTCACGTACCGATTTCCGGCCGGAGCGACCGTCGTAGGTAACCTCCCCTTCTCGACCGCGACCCCCATACTGCTCGCGCTGTGGGCGGCGCGCCTTCCCCGGATCGTCGTGATGGTCCAACGCGAGGTCGCCGAACGGATCGCCGCGACCCCCGGTTCCAAGAAGTATGGACGCCTGTCGATCCTCGCCGCGCTCTACGGGACCACGGAGCTCTTCCAGAGCGTCCCGTCGCGCTCGTTCCGCCCCGTGCCCGAGGTCGAGGGCCGGCTCCTAGTCTTCCGCGCTCGCGAGGGGGACCTACCGGTCCCCTCCGTTCCGCGGTTCGAGGAGCTCGTCCGGGGGCTCTTCTCCTCCCGGCGAAAGCAGCTCGGGAACCTCCTCCCGCGGCTCGCCGGATCCGAGCCCGCGGCCGAGCGGTGGGCGAGCGGGGCCCGCTGGCCTTCGACCTGGTCGACGGCCCGTCCCGAGGACTTGCCGCCGGAGGCGTACTTTGCGCTCTCCCGCATTGCCACGTCCGATCCCGTCCGGGTGTAGTCGAACCCGAGCACCACGAGCCCGAAGAGGTGGGGTCCAAGGACCGTGGAAGAGCCGGCCATCGTTCGGTCTCCTTCGTTCCCGGCGCCCCCTGGATAGTCCCTTCCCGCCGTGCCGACGATCCTCTCACCGGTCCTTCGACACCCCGATTTAGCCCGGCTAGGTTTCGAGAGGTGGCCCGCATCCGTCGCTCCCCTCCTACGGGATCCTTCGGCCCGCAAAGCGACGAAAAGGCCGTGACATCGCGTCGCCGCCGGGCGGCACTCATCGACCGATAGCTAAAATCCCACGCGAGCGATTGGAGGAGAGATGGGAAAGGCGACGGGCAAAGCGGAAGGCGGCCGACCGGCGCTCCGCCCCCTCCCTGGGGCCGGTACCCGCGCGGAGGACGGCTACGCATTGAGCCGCGAGGACCTCGCCCGCTACAGCCGTCATGTGCTCCTCCGCGAAGTGGGGGTCGAGGGCCAACGCCGGCTGCAACGCGCGAAGGTGCTGATAGTCGGCGCCGGCGGGCTCGGCTCCCCGATAGCGCTCTACCTCGCCGCTGCCGGGGTGGGCGAGATCGGCCTCGTGGATTTCGATCGCGTGGACGTCTCGAACCTCCAACGGCAAATCCTCTACAGCACGGAGGACGTCGGCGAGCGCAAGGTCGAAGCGGCCCGTCGGCGGATTCGCGCGGCGAACCCGCACGTGCGGGTGGCGGTTCACGAGGCATCCTTGTCGAGGGAGAATGCGATGGAGATCCTTCGCCCGTACGATGTCGTCGTCGACGGCACCGACAACTTCGCGACCCGCTATCTCGTCAACGACGCCTGTGTACTGCTCGGCAAACCGAACGTCTACGGCTCGATCTACCGGTTCGAGGGGCAGGCCAGCGTCTTCGACGCACGTTCCGGACCCTGCTACCGTTGCCTGTATTCGGAGCCTCCGCCACCCGGAATGGTCCCTTCGTGCGGGGAGGCGGGTGTCCTCGGCGTTCTGCCGGGACTCATCGGGCTCGTCCAGGCGACGGAGACGGTGAAGCTCATCTTAGGGATCGGAGAGACGTTGGTCGGCCGGCTGATGCTGTACGACGCGCTGGCGATGCGGGTTCGGGAGCTGGAGGTGCGCAAGGACCCGAACTGCGTGATCTGCGGCCCTCACGCCACCCAGCGCGAACTGATCGACTACCCGGCCTTCTGCGGCACGGTCGCGTCGGGAAACGAGCCGACGGGGAGATCCGAGGTCACGCCGTCAACGCTCGCGACCGAGTTGCGCGGTCCCGAAGCCCCGACGCTCATCGACGTGCGCGAGCCGGGGGAGTGGGCGATCGCGAGGATCGACGGCGCTCGACTCATCCCCCAGGGGGAGCTCGCCGAATGCCTGGACGAGCTGACGTCCGCCCGTGCGCTGGTCCTTTATTGCAAGTCCGGCGAACGCAGCCGCGACGCGGCCGATCTGCTCCTCAACCTCGGCTTCCGCAACGTCCGTAGCCTGCGCGGAGGGATCGACGCTTGGACTCAGGAGATCGATCCTTCGCTTCCGAGGTACTGACGGGGACGGTCGGCGTCCCGTGAGTTACGGGAGGCATAGGGTGCATCCGGGCGGTACGTCGGGCCCCCAAGCGCTCCTCCTCCAACCCTCGTTCGGTACCGACGATAAATCGGGAGTACGGCCCTAACCTTCCCGGCAAGATGCATTTATATACAAGAGCATTTTGCCAAACACTGGTGTCACCATGCTGCAGGGAACGCCTATTCTCATCCTGAAGGAAGGAACCGAACGCGACCGCGGCCGCAATGCAACCCAGAACAACATCGCTGCGGCGCGGGCCGTCGCGGATGCCGTCCGGACCACGCTCGGACCGCGGGGCATGGACAAGATGCTCGTCGATTCGATGGGCGATATCACGATCACGAACGACGGCGTGACGATCCTCAAGGAGGTCGATGTCGAACACCCGGCCGCGAAGATGCTGGTCGAAGTCGCGAAAACCCAGGACCAGCAGTGCGGCGACGGGACGACTACCGCGGTCGTTCTCGCCGGCGAACTGCTCAAGCGCTCGGAGTACCTGCTCGAACAGAACATCCACCCCACCGTGATCACGAAGGGGTTCGACGTCGCGAACACCGAGGCCCAGCGCATCATCGAGAAGGAGATCGGGATACCGGTCAAGACGGACGACGTCGGAATCTTGACGGACTGCGCGCGCACCGCGATGGGCTCGAAGGGGGTCTTCGGCTCGCGCGAACACCTCGCCGAGGTCGCCGTCAAGGCCGTCCAGAAGATCGTCGAGACCCGGGGCGATCGCGTGGTCGCGGACGTCGACCAGATCAAGATTGAGAAGCGGCACGGTGGCACGATTGCGGACACCGAGCTGATTGAGGGAATCCTCCTCGACAAGGAGCGGGGGCACCCGAGGATGCCGACCTCGATCTCCAACGCTAAGATCGCGCTACTGAACTCCGCCCTCGAGATCAAGAAGACCGAGATCGAGAGCAAGATCAACATCAAGAACCCGACCCAGATCCAGAGCTTCCTCGACGAGGAGGACAAGACCTTCCGCCGGATCGTCAGTCAGATCAAGGCCGCCGGCGCGAACGTCGTGGTCAGCCAGAAGGGGATCGACGACGTCGTCCTTCACTACCTCGCGAAGGAAGGGATCTACGCGGTCAAGCAGGTCAAGGAGTCCGACCTTCAGAAGCTCTCCCGCGCGACCGGCGGCAAGATCGTGACCGGCATCGCCGAACTCACGAGCGCCGACCTCGGCAACGCGGCCCTCGTGGACGAACGCAAGGTCGGCGAGGACCGGATGACGTTCGTCACCGGCTGCAAGAACCCGCGCTCGGTATCGATCCTCATCCGCGGCGGCACGGAGCACGTCACGCAGGAGGTCGAGCGCTCGCTCCACGATGCGCTCAAGGTCGTCGCGAGCGTCCTCGAGGACGGCGTCGTCTGCCCCGGTGGCGGCGCGACCGAGATCGATCTCGCGGTCCGCCTTCGTAAGTTCGCCCCGACCGTGGGCGGCCGCGAGCAGCTCGCCGTAGAGGCCTTCGCCCAGGCGCTCGAGGTCGTTCCGTGGGCCCTGGCCGAGAACGGCGGCTACGACTCGATTGACACGCTCATCGAGCTGCGCAGCGCCCACGAGGGTGCGAAGACCAACAAGAACGTCGGCGTGAACCTCGAGAACGGAAAGGCTGCGGACATGTGGAAGCTCCACGTGGTCGAGCCGGCCCGGGTGAAACGTCAGGCACTCTCGAGCGCCGTCGAGGTCGCGAACATGGTCCTGCGCATCGACGACGTCATTGCGTCGAAGAAGTCCGGCCCGTCGTCCCCCAAGGGCGGCGGCATGGACTGAGCGATCCCTTCGACCCTACCGCACGGCGCGGGCGACCGCACCGCTTGCCGCGAGGGCGAGCAGCGAGGAGTCCGCGCCCTCGGCCCCGATGAGTCCGAGCCCGACCGGCGCATCGTCGACGGTCCCTATGGGTATCGCAAGCTCCGGTAGACCGCCCAGCGTCGCGATCGCCTCTAGCGAGATGATCCGTTCGCGCGATGCGACCGGATCCGCGGGCGGGTCCTCCCGGAGCCGGGGGGCCGGTCCCGGTGCGGCCGGCACGACGATCGCGGTTCCCGCCGGGGTGGCCGCGCGCACGACCGATTGGAACTTCTTTCGGTAGTCGTAGGCGGCCTCGGCGGCGGCCCGTGTCACCATCGAGGCGTCGCGGAATCGCCCGGCGATCGCCGCGGCGAATCGCGGTTGCGCCTCCGCGATCCAGGGGCCGTGGACCTGCCAGGCTTCGAAGGCGGAGATGGTCCGGTAGGTCTGATACGCCCGGGCGGGGAGATCGGGATAGATCCGAATCTCCTCCATCGGGCCGAAGAGCTCGTGGGCACGGCTCCGTAGTTCCTCTGTCACCCTCGGACCGGCAATCTCGAAAGCGTCGGCGGCCCAGAGGAAGCGATAAGGGGCTACCCCCGTCGGCTCTCCGAGGAGCACCGAACCTATGCGCGCGAGGAGGGCCCCATCGCGTGCGAACCATCCGACCGTGTCAAAGCTCGGTGCGAGGGGGGTCACCCCGCCGAGCGAGATCCGTCCCGTCGTGGGCCGCATCCCGAAGATACCGCAGTAGCTAGCCGGAACCCTCGTCGACCCCCCGGTATCGGTACCCACGGCAAAGTCGACCAGCGCCCGAGCGACCGCCGACGCCGATCCGCTCGAGGACCCTCCCGGGGTGCGGTCGGGCGCGCGCGGATTGAGGGGCGTGCCGTAGAATTCGTTTTCCCCCTGAACGCCGAAGGCCAGCTCATCGAGCACCGTCTTCCCTTCGAGTCGCGCGCCGGCCGCGAGCAGCTGTTCGATCACCGGGCTCGATCGAGCGGCGGGCGGGTGGGTCCGCAGCCAGTCCGGGTTGCCGGACGACTTGCGCACGGCGGCAACGTCGAACGTGTCCTTGGCTGCGAACGAGAGGCCGTTCAACGGTCCCGTACCGGTCGGAAGGCGATGCAGATGGGGCCCGGGTACGAAGGCATCGGTGCGGGGCGGCTCGGTCATTTCTCGGGCCACGCCGCCCGGCCATAGAAGGGTTCGCGAGTTCGCGCGGCAGCGCATCGAAGACCTCATAACGCGGACCCGTTAGGTCGACCGCATGCGCACGAAACCGGTCGAGGGAGTGCTCCGGCTCGACGTCGTTTCCCTCGACCCGAGGCCGGCCGTCTACCTTGCATACGATGGACTCGCCGGGCTGTCGCTCCGCCCGCTGCTGCGCGACCTTATCGAGGAGTTACAACGCAAGGGCTCGGCGGACCTCACCGCCTTCCTCGCGGCGATCCGAGAACGTCGCTCGGGCTACCTGCACATCTACTTCTCCGACTACGTCAGCTACGGGATCGGGGGCGGGGACGCGACGGCCGAGTTCTTCTACGGTACGTTCCTCTTGTTGTACGAGCCCGCTCGCCCCGCGGGGGCCGAGGCGGCCGTTCCCGAGCATCTCGCGCTCGTGCGCCCCGGGAGCGTGGAGCGCCTGTCGCTCGAGGGCCTCGCCGGCTGAACGAAGCCTCTTTGTCCCCCGCCCACTCCGGGTGCGCGGGGCCGATGCCGTCGGAGGAGTCCTCTCTCGAGGCCGAGCGACGCTCGAAGATCGAGCGGCTTCGCTCCCGCCGCATCGAACCCTACCCCCATTCCTTCCCGGGCCGCGTCCCCACGCGAGAGGTCGCCGCCGCGGCGAGCCGGCTCGCGGTGGGAGAGGAATCGGCCCATGCCGAGTACCGCGTCGCGGGGCGCCTAAGGAGCGTGCGAACGCACGGAAGGGCCTCGTTCGCCGATCTCGTCGACCAATCCGGAACGCTCCAACTCGTCCTGCGAAGCGACGTTCTCGGAGATGAGGCCTATGCTGCCTGGCTGAGCGACCTCGATCCGGGGGACATCATCGGAGCGATCGGGTACGCCGGGCGGACTCGCCGGGGGGAGAACTCCCTCGTCGCGCGGTCGCTCGTCCTGCTCGCCAAAGCGATCTCCCCGCCCCCGGAGAAGTACCACGGCCTCAAGGACGAAGAGCAACGGATCCGACGGCGCTACCTCGACCTGCTCGCCTCCGAGGACGTGCGACGGCGGTTCCGCCTGCGCTCCGAGATCGTGCAGGAGGTCCGACGCGCCTTCGACGCGGCCGGATTCCTGGAGGTCGAGACCCCGATCCTCCTACCGGTAGCGAGCGGGGCCGCCGCAGCCCCCTTCGTGACCCATTCTCGCTACCTCGACGAAGAGCTGCAGCTGCGCATCGCGATCGAGCTCTCGCTCAAGCGCCTCCTAGTCGGCGGGCTCGAACGGGTCTACGAGATCGGCCGCTGCTTCCGCAACGAAGACCTCGACGCGACCCACTCTCCCGAGTTCACGATGCTCGAGGCGTACTGGGCCTACGCGGACTACCACGATCTGCGGCGGCTCCTGGAGGACCTCTTCGAGCGCGTTGCCGCGCGAACGCAGGAGCTTATGCCCAACGTTCCGGAGGTTCGCGCGGCGACCGACCGGTTCCGACCCCCGTTCCCAACCCTCGATTTCGTGGAAAGCCTCGAGCGGGCCAGCGGGATCTCCCGCGTCGCGGACCTGAGCGTGGACGAGCTCCGGCTCCGCGCCCGGGCGATCGGAGCTACCGTTCCGGACGATTCTCCCCCCGGGATTTTCCTCGACAAGCTGTTCGAGCACTATGTCGAGCCCACGATCGATCACGTCTCCTTCGTAATCGATCACCCCGCCAGCACGACGCCGCTCGCGAAACGTCACCGGTCCAAAGCGGGGCGCGTGGAACGATTCGAGGTCTTCTGCCGCTCCTTCGAGCTGGGGAACGCCTATACCGAGCTCAATGACCCGGACGAGCAGGAACGTCGGTTTCGCGAGCAGCTCAGCGCGCGGGGCGAAGACACCTATGCGTACGACGCCGACTTCGTCGCGGCGATGCGTTACGGAATGCCCCCGGCAACCGGCATCGGCATCGGTATCGACCGTCTTGTAATGGCGCTCCTCGGCGCCACGTCGATCAAGGACGTCCTGCTGTTTCCCCAAACGCGGGCCCGCTCGGGCTGATGCCCCGCCGCGCAAACTTCTTTGACCGTGCCAGGGTGGGATGGGTCCGATGTCGGTCTCGCAGGAGTCGGCGGTAGGAGGCTCCACGCCGTTGGCCGCCCGTTTCGAGCCGGGACCGATCGAGCATCGCTGGCAAGAGGAGTGGGCCCGCCTCGCCGCCTTCCGCGCCCCCGACCGCCCTCGCGGGCCGACGTTCGCTCTGGCCCTTCCCCCGCCCAACGTGACCGGGGTCCTCACCATCGGCCACATGCTGGGCGGCACCGTGATGGACGTGCTGGTGCGCCGGGCTCGCATGCAGGGCCGACCGACATTGTGGGTCCCGGGCGTCGACCACGCAGGGCTCGCAACGCAGGTCGAGGTGCGCCGCCGGCTTTCGCGCCAGGGGATTCGGTTCGAGGCGCTGCCGCAGGGCGAGGCGCTCGGTCACCTCGAGAAGTGGCGCGAGGAGCACGAGGCTCGGATCCGGACCCAGTTCGAAGCGGCGGGATTCTCGATCGACTGGTCCCGCTTCCGCTACACCCAGGACGCGCTCGCCACGCGCGCGACCCGCGAGGCGTTCGTTCGGCTCTACCGGGAGGGGTTGATCTACCGCGGTGAGCGGATGATCAACTGGGATCCTCGACTCGAGACCGCGATCTCCGACCTCGAGGTGGTCCACTCGGAGGAGGAGGGGACGCTGTACTACGTTCGGTATCCTTGGGCCGACGGAAGCCCCGGGGGGATGGAGGTGGCGACGGCCCGTCCGGAGACGATCCTCGGGGATGTCGCGATCGCGGTCCATCCCTCCGATACGCGCCACTCGGCGATGGTGGGACGGCGCGTGCGCGTGCCGTTCACGGACCGGGTCGTCCCCATCATCACCGACGAGGCCATCGATCCGGCGTTCGGCACCGGCGCCCTCAAGGTGACACCGCGGCACGATCTCGTCGACTACGAGGTCTTCCGGCGCCATCCGGATCTCGCGATGCCCCCCGAGATCTTCGATACGCGGGCCCGGCTCACGGGATCCGGAGTTCCCGCGGAGTGGCAAGGATTGGACCGAGACGTGGCTCGGGAGCGCGCCGCCGAGGAACTCGAACGGCTGGCCCTTCTCGTCCGACGCGAGAAGTTCCGCCACTCGGTCGCCCGATCGGAGAGGTCTGAGGCAATCGTCGAGCCTCGTCTTTCGACCCAGTGGTTTGTGCGGATGGAGCCGCTCGCCGCGCCCGCCATCGCGACGGTGCGCGAGGGCCGTATCCGCATCCATCCGGAGCGGTGGAACCTCACGTACTTCCGGTGGATGGAATCGATCCAAGATTGGTGCATCTCCCGCCAGATCCTCTGGGGCCATCGGATACCCGTCTACACGTGCCGCTCGTGTCGGAACGAGTTCGCGTCCGTTGACGAGCCGAAGGAGTGCCCCTCGTGCCATCGGGCCGACCTCGCCCAGGACCCGGACGTGCTCGACACGTGGTTCACGAGCTGGATGTGGCCGTTTCTCGCCCTAGGATGGCCCGAGGCGACCGGCGACCTTGCCCACTACTACCCGACGAAGGTGCTGGTCACCGGCCGCGACATCATGTTCTTCTGGGTCGCCCGGATGATCATGGCCGGTCTCAAGTTCACCGACCGGCCGCCGTTCCCCGACGTGGTGTTCACGGGCATGCTGCGCGACGCCCAAGGCCGGCGAATGTCGAAGCACCTCGGCAACTCGCCGGATCCGCTCGAGGTCATTCGGGAGCGAGGGGCCGACACGCTGCGATTTTCCCTCGCCTTCCCGAACCCTATCGAGGAGGATGGTCCGTTCGGACGGGCCCCGTTGGACGGAGCACGTAACTTTCTCACCAAGCTGTGGAACGTCGGCCGGTTCACCCTACTTCACACCCCGGCGGACACTCCGGCACCGACCGCTCCCCCACTCCTTGGACCGGACTCGACCCTCGAGGACCGGTGGATTCTCTCTCGCTACGCTCGCACGCGCGAAGAGGTTGAGAGCTCCCTCGATGCTTTCCAGATCTCCCGGGCGGCCGGCGCGCTCTATCAGTTCCTTTGGCACGACGTGGCGGACCGCTACGTGGAGATGGTCAAGGAGCGGCTCTCCGGCGGGGTCGGTACCCCTTCCCAACGAGCGGCCCGGACGACGCTCCTTTTCGTGACGGAGCGCGCCCTTCGCCTCCTGCACCCGTTCGTGCCTCACGTCACGGAGGAGCTCTGGCACGCCTACCCGCACGATGGGGAACTATTGGCCCTCGCGCCTTGGCCGGACGCAGAACTGTCGCCCGATCCGACCGCGGAGGCGGAGATGGAGGCCGTGCTGGAGGCCGTGCGGCTCCTTCGAAATCTTCGATCGGAGGAGAGCATCGCCGCCGAGAAGGTCCCTCCGGCCTGGGTTCGAGCCACGACGCCGAGCCTGACCGCGCTCTTCCAACTCCACCACGGGACGATCGAGCGACTCGCCCGGGTCCACCCCCTCACGATCCTGGCGTCGGGAGCACAAGGACCCGAGAACGCGTCGAGCCGGGTGGCTCCCTTCGGAGAGGTCAGCGTCCCGCGGCCCGAAGGCTCCGCCGAAACGAACGAGGCCTTGGAACGGGAGCGGGAGAAACTGATCGGACTCCTCGAGCATAGCCGCGAGCGCCTCGCGGATCCCGGATTTCGCGCCCGAGCCCCCCCCGCGGTGGTGCGGGAACACGAGACGAAGGTCGAGGAGCTGGCGGGGCGCATTCGACGCATCGATGCGCACTTGAGCCGAGACGGTTCCTCGAAGGCGAACCCATGACGAAGTCCCCGCGCCGTCGAGCGAGATCGCCCCCGAAGACGCCCGCCCCGTCGATTACCATCGGCTCGGTGCCCATCTCGGGCACGTCCAAGCCCCATCCCGAGATCGGATTGGGGCTCTGGAACCTCGGTCGGTGGACGAGGCAGGACGAGCTCCGGGAAGAGTCTACGGCGTCCCACGCGATCGAGGCCGGGATCCGATGGCTCGATACCGCGGAAGTTTATGGTGCGGGCCGCTCCGAGCGGATCCTCGGGGGAGTACTCGCCCGCCACGCGGGTATCTCGCCGGAGCCGTTCGTCGTGAGCAAGGTGTCGTGGGAGCACCTACGACCCGCGCAGGTCCGCGCGGCGATCCAGGGAACCCTCGAGCGCCTCGACCGGCCGATGGTGGACCTCTACCTCGTCCATGCCCCGGACGATCGGGTTCCGATCGCCGACACGATGGGCGTGCTCGCCGAGCTCGCGGATGACGGGAGGATCGGGGCGGTCGGGGTCTCGAACTTCAACGTACCCCAGTTGGACGAGGCACAATCCGCCCTCGGCACCCGCAAGATCGCGGTGAACCAGATCCGTTACAACTTGATCGACCGCGAAGACGGGGACGAGCTGCGGGACCATTGCGCCCGGACCGGCGTAATCCTCGAGGCGTACACCCCGCTCGCCCACGGCCTTCTGACGGGCCGCTTTCTCACTCCCGATTCCATACCGGCCGCGAACCGGCGGGGATCCCGACGCCTGGACGCCGAGCACGCGGAGTCGACCCTCGCCCAGGTTCGCGACCTCGCGACGATCGCCGAGAAGGCGGAGGTGACCCTCGCCGCCGTGGCGCTCCACTGGATCCGACGGCAGGGAG
Organism: Thermoplasmata archaeon; assembly: GCA_021844945.1. Taxonomy (GTDB): domain Archaea; phylum Thermoplasmatota; class Thermoplasmata; order Lutacidiplasmatales; family UBA184; genus Lutacidiplasma. The sequence continues at coordinate 36,590 of JAKBSJ010000002.1, forward strand.
CGCTCCCACTGTTCGGCGCGAGCCGGCCCGAGCAGGTCGACGCGAACCTCCGAGCGTGGGGAACGCCCGTTCCGGACGACGTGCTCGACGCGGCGGACGCCGTGACGCGGTCGGCACATGATTAAGCTGGTCGCTTTTGACATGGACGGGACGCTCATCGACGTCGCGAGCTCCTGGGCCGCCGTGCACCGGCACTACGGTCTCTCCAACGCGAAGGCGGTCGAACGGTTCCTGCGCGACGAGATCGACGACGTCGAGTTCGTCCGTGCGGACGTTCAGCTCTGGCAGAGCGTGAACCCGGACATTTCGATCGACGACCTCGAGCGGATCCTCGGGAAGGTCCCGTTGATGCCGGGAGCGCGCGAACTGGTGGCAGGGTTGAGGTCCGACGGAATCCGGACGGCGATCGTCTCGGGAGGTCTCGACGTGGCGGCCCGTCGCGTCGGCCGAGAGCTGGGGATCGACTACGTTCTCGCGAACGGGATCCGCGTCCGGCCGGACGGACGACTGACCGACGAGGGGATCGTCCGGGTGCCCATCAAGCAGAAGGATCGGGTCCTCGCCGCCGTCCAGCGCCAGCTCTCGGTGACACGGGAGGAGACCGCAAGCGTCGGCAATTCCGAGATCGACATCGCCATGTTCCGCGAGAGTCGCGTCGGGATCGCGTTCCGTCCGGAGGACCCTCCGACCCGAGCCGCCGCGACCTTCGTCATTGAGGGCGGGTCGCTCTTGCCGGCGCTGGCCTACCTTCGATCGGTCCGGGACGGGCCTCCGGCGGCCGCCATCCCGAAGGCCGGCCCATGAGCCGGGGGCTCCCGACCTACTGGGTCGATGCCTTCGTCGGACCCGGTCTCCGAGGAAACCCCGCCGCGGTGTGCCTCCTCGACGAACCGATGCCGGAGAGATCCCACCTCGCGATCTCCTCCGAGATGGGTCTCCCCGAGACGGCGTTCGTTCGCAGGATCCGCGACGGCTCCTACGCACTCCGATGGTTCACCCCTCGGGTCGAGGTGCCCCTGTGCGGCCACGCCACGCTCGCGAGTGCCCACGTGCTCTACCACGAGCGCGGGCTCGCGGACCCTACGCTTCTCTTTGACGCCCGGTCCGGTGCGCTCCGCGCGCGCCGGTCCGGCTCCGACATCGTTCTCGAGTTCCCGCGCGAAGACCCCGTCCCCGCGAGCCTTCCCCGGGATTTGCTCGATGCGCTGGGGGTCCGGGGAGCGCGCAACGTACGACGCGGTCCTCGCTCCTCCAAGTTCCTGGTCGAGCTCTCGAGCCCGGAAGAGGTCGCCGCCCTCGACCCGGACCTCGGACGCCTCGAGCGGAGCGTCACGGACGGCTCGGTCGAGGGGATCATCGTTACCGCCGCTGGCCGACCTCCGATCGACTTCGTCTCCCGCTTCTTCCATCCGTGGGCTGGGGTTCCTGAGGACCCGGTCACCGGATCCGCCCACACCGTCCTCACGCCGTACTGGTCCGAGCGTACCGGACGCACCCGGATGAGGGCCCGACAGCTTTCCGCCCGCGGAGGGGAGATCGGGGTCGAACTTCGGGACACGTCGGTCGAACTCACGGGACGTTCGCGCACGGTCGCTCTGGGCGAAATCGATCTCTCGGCCCTTGATTGAGACGCGGGCACCCGCGCGCCAACCTTTTGCGCAGCGCCCGGCATTGGTCGGCACCGATGGAAGGGTACGAAGCGCTGCTCGAGCGGGCGCGGGCCAAACTCCCCGAGGTCAAGGTGGGCGGGGAGAGGTTCGTCGTTCCCGAGCCGGACGTCATGGTCGATGGCCGGAACACGGTCATCCGCAACCTGGGTCCGATCGCGGAGGTCCTCCGGCGCGAGCCCGCGCATCTGATCGGATTCCTCGCGAAGGAGCTGGGTTGCCCGGGCGTGCTCGACCTCCCCCGCGGCGTGCTCAAGTCCCGAGTCAGCGGCGAAGCGATCCAGCTGAAGATCCGGGAGTACACCGAGAAGTTCGTCATCTGTTCGGAGTGCAAGCGCCCCGACACGCACCTCCAGAAGGATGGGCGCCTTCTGATCCTGGTCTGCGAAGCGTGCGGCGCGCAGCGACCGGTGACGGTCCGCCGCGTGGTCGCCCCCGAGAAGCCGAAAGCCCCCGTCGTCGTCGGCGAGGTCTATCGCCTGACGATCGAGGACGTGGGACGCCGGGGCGACGGTGTGGCCAAGAAGGAGGGTTTCGTCATCTTCGTCACCGGAGCGAACCAGCGCGGCACGAGCGTCAACGCGAAGATCACGAAGGTCCTCGGCAACAACGCTTACGCCGTGGTCCAACCTTAGCCCGCGATGCGCGCGACGCGCTGGCTCGGGCTGCTCGCGCTTTACGTCGGTGCGCAATCGCTGGCCCTAGCGCTCGCGTTCCCCTTCCGCGCGGCCGGGTTCAGTTCTCCGAGCGAAGGCACGAATCTGTACACGCCCCTCCTGCTCGTCGCCGCGGTGGTGATCGTACCGATCGTCCTTCTTCTGCTCGCCCGTCGGCACGACGTGATGAGCGGCGTCCGCTGGATCCTCCTGATCGCGATCGGGGGAGCGCTCTACATCACGCTGATCGAGACCCTCTCCATCGTGATCCCGGTGGGCTACCCGCTCGCGCCGTACGCCCTCGGCCTCGTCGTCTACCCGTCGATCGGCCTAGCGGCGGCGATCGCGGTCCTCCTGTTCCTCGGGCTCGCGATGGAGCCGCAATGGTACGTCGTGGATATCGCAGGGTTCGTCGCGGCCGCGAGCGTGATCGCGATCCTCGGCGGTTCGTTCGCGATCCTCCCCGTCTTCGTCCTCCTCGTGGCGCTCGCGGTCTACGATTACATCGCGGTCTATCGGACGAAGCACATGCTCCGCCTGGCCGACCTCGCGGTCGACATGAAGCTCCCGATCCTGATGGTAATGCCGGAAGACCCCCGCTACGACTATCCGGGCTCCCCGACCCTTTCCGAGATCCGCCAGGCTCCCGTCGAGGAACGCGGGGCGCTGTTCATGGGCCTCGGCGACGTAGTGATCCCGGGCATCCTGGTGGCGGCGGCCTTCGTCTGGCTCCCCGCGAGCCCCTCGATCCTAGCGGTCCCGGCGAGCCTCTGGACGGCGATCGGGACCCTCATCGGGTCGCTGATCGGGTACGCCATCCTGATGCGCATGGTCTTGAAGGGGACCGCGCAGGCCGGCCTGCCGTTGCTCAACAGCGGAGCGATCCTCGGCTACGTCCTGACCTTCGCCCTAGTGTACCATTCGTTCGGGTTCGGGTTCACGGGAGCGCTTTAAGCGCGGCCGCATCCTGCGGAGCGTGCCGCGCCGGGTCGAGGACATCCAAATCAACGACGGCCCGACCCTCGATACGCTCGTGCGCCGCATGGGCGCCGGGGGCGGTTTCAGCGCGAAGGCGATCTCGGACGGCGTCGACATCCTCGCCCGCATCCTCGCGGACGAGGAGATGACCGTCTTCCTATCGTTCCCGGCCGATGTCGTCGCGACGGGGCTGCGCGGTGTCCTGGCGACGCTGGTGCGCGAGGGGTACGTCGATGCGGTCGTCACGACCTGCGGCACGCTCGATCACGACCTCGCGCGGTCGTTCCGGCCCTACTACCATGGCGAGTGGAACCTGGACGACGCCGACCTGCATCGCCGCCATCTCTACCGTCTGGGCAACCTCGTGATCCCGGAGGCGAACTACGGGACGATCATCGAACGGAAGATGCGGCCAATCCTGGCCGGGCTCTACCGGAAGGGGACGCGGGCCCTCTCCACGCGAGCGCTCTCCCGTGCGATCGGGGATTCCCTACCGGCCGGCGCGACCTCGAGCATCCTCCGCGCCGCGGCGGATCGGAACGTGCCGGTCTTCGTGCCGGGAATCACGGACGGCGCAGTCGGCTCCCAGGTCTGGCTCTTCTGGCAGGATCATAAGGACCTCTACCTCGACCTGCTGAGGGACGAACAGGACCTGAGCGACCTCGTGTACGGAGCGCGGCGGTCCGGCGCAATCCTGCTCGGGGGCGGGATCTCCAAGCACCATACGATCTGGTGGAACCAGTTCCGCGACGGGCTGGACGCCGCCCTCTACCTCACGACGGCCGTGGAATGGGACGGTAGTCTCTCGGGAGCGCGCACGCGCGAGGCAATCAGTTGGGGTAAGGTGAAACCGAACGCACGGCACGCGACGATCGACGGCGACGTAACGGCGCTCTTTCCATTGATGGTCGGAGCCGCCTTCGAACGCCTCCGCCGGTAGGGTTACCCTCAGGCTCGTAGACCTTATGGCGCTGGCCGGGTCCACCGGCGCCGTGCCGCGGGCCCGTAGCTCAGTCGGCAGAGCAGGCGGCTCTTAACCGCAAGGTCAGGGGTTCGAGCCCCCTCGGGCCCGTGGACGAATCCGCCAGGATTCGGCCCCACGTACGTGACCCCGCCGCTACTCCGTCTATCGCATCCATCGCTGGAACCCATGAGCAACCCATCGGTTACCGTAGACCGGGAAGCCTACGACCTCCGGCGGGGCCAAGGACGCCCGGCGGCTCCGGTTCGCGGGGGACCGGGGCGCCCGGGCCCATGCCGGGCCACTCGCGGCGTCGATCGCACCTTCCTCGAGGCGCCGTTTCCGTCATGGCCCGTGCCGGCGCCGGTCTATATTCGCTATGGATGTCACTATCTGTCAGTGCATACTAACGAGACTTTCTATTAATTCAATCCGAGCGTCGGCCTAGTGGTATGAGGGGGCGAACGACGGCAGCGACGCCCGAAGCGCCCCCTTCCGCTAATGGGGAAACTCTTCTGGGTCCCATGGACCGAACCGGACTGAACCGGTTCCACGCCAAGACCATTCTGATCGCCGGCATGGGGTTCTTCACCGATGCCTACGATCTGTTCGTCATCGGACTCATCGCCGCGTTGTTCGCATTCTACAAGCCCTTCGCCATCCCGGATTCGTTGTTCTCCCTGCCGTTCGGCGGCTCCGCGGGAGTGATCTCCGGAATTGCTCTGATCAGTTCGGCCGCGATCTTCGGAGCCGTCATCGGACCGATGATCTTCGGCAACCTCGGTGACCGGTTCGGGCGAAAGACCGTCTACGGGATCGAGATGCTTGTCCTCGTCATCGGAGCGCTCGCCTCGGGACTGGCGTGGAGCTTTGCCTCCTTAGTCGCGTTCCGCCTCCTCGTGGGGGTCGGGGTCGGTGGAGACTATCCCATGAGCTCCACGATCATGAGCGAGTACTCCAATGTTCGGGACCGGGGAAAGCTCGTCGGCACGGTCTTCGCCATGCAAGGGTTCGGTCTTCTCGCCGGGGTCGCGCTCGGAGTGGGTCTCCTCCTGTGGATCCCCAACTCGCCCGACCTGATCTGGAGGATTCTCCTGATGGCGGGAGCGGTCCCCGCCGCCGCGGTCTTCTACTTCCGCCGCCGGCTCCCCGAGAGCCCCCGGTACAGCTTGTTCGTCGAGCGGCAGTCGGAGAAGACGGCGCGAACGGTCCGTGCGGTCACCGGGGTCACCGTGGCGCCGCCGAGCGGGTCGGTCGGGAGGAGCGAGCGGAACGCGGGTACGTTCTTTCGCAAGTATTGGCCCCTGGTCTTAGGGACTGCGTTCGCATGGTTCTTGTTCGATATCTCGTTCTACGGAACGAGCATCTACACTCCCACGCTCATCAGTTCGTTGAGCCTGGCCTACGCGCCGCATCTCACCGCGATCCAGCACTTGACGATCGCCGAGGAATACACGGCCGTCATCACCCTGCTCTTCACCATCCCGGGCTACTGGATCGCGGTCGCGCTGATTGATCGGGTGGGCCGTCGCACGCTCCAGCTCGTCGGCTTCGGGATCATGGCCCTCGCCTTCGCGGTTCTGGGATTCGTCCCGTCCCTGGTCGCACTCGGCGCGCCGTTCGCGGCGATCTACGGCCTCACATTCCTGTTCGGGAACATGGGCCCCAACACCACGACCTTCGTCGTGCCGACGGAGGTCTTTCCGACCCAATATCGATCGACCGGCCATGGAATTGCGGCGGGAGCTGGAAAGGTCGGGGCCGCCATCAGCACGCTGCTCTTTGCGGCCCTCGTCGCGATTTGGAGTCCGTCGGGCATGATGCTCTTCCTTGCCATCATCGCTCTGGCGGGAGTAATCGTCACCTTTATCCTGATCCCGGAAACGATGCGCCGGACCCTCGAAACGACCTCCCAGCAGGAGATGTTCCAGCAGGCCCTCGCCGCACCTGCCGCAACTCCGCCTTCTACGGTGAAAGACATAGGCGCCTCTACCGAACTGCGGTCCGAGTAGACGGCTCCCGATTCCCCGATCCGAGGAGTCGCCTCTTTTTGACCCCCGGCCTTCCCGGACTCTTCTCGGAGGCGCGGGGACTCTCGGCATGTTCGATGATCGGCTCTTTGAAAGTCGTTGGGTCCGGTGGCCGGGCGGAGAGGGAGAACGGGATGGAGCGCTTGGCACGAGAGGTTCTGCGTGCGGGCAAAGATAGTACCGGCCCGGGTCCGTGGGTGCCGGCGCCCTAGCGCGATTCGGGTCCCGTGCCGGGATTCCCCGCCGCGAGGAACGGGATTCCGGAGCCGGTGTTGTAGAGGAGCACGCGCTCGCCCGGACGTAGCGCGCCGCGGGCCAGAAGCGGTGCGAGCGCGGCGAACGGCGCTGCGCCCTCCGGAGAGGCGGAAACGCCGTGGCGCTGCCCGAGATCTCGGACCGCGTCCAGGATCGATGCATCGGAGACCGTGATCCCTCCGCCTCGGCTCTCCCGCAGAGCCTCGAGGACCCGCTCGGATCCGAACGGTGCCGGCACGAGCAGCCCGGGGGCGACGGTCTGGGCATCGTTCCACGGACGTGCTCGGGCATCTCCCTCGTTCAGCGCGCGGACGATCGGGGCACATCCGTCGGGTTGAACAGCGTAGAGCCGGGGCATCCGGTCGAGCAGGCCCAGCTCAATGAGCTGGAGAAACGCGCGGAACATCCCAATGACCCCCGTGCCGCCACCGGTCGGATACAGGATCGCATCCGGCATGCGGTCGGGCGCCATCTCCTCCCAGATCTCGAGGCCCATCGTCTTCTTTCCCTCGGCCCGGAACGGCTCGCGAAGCGTGGACATGTCGAGCGCCCCGGTCGCTGCTTCGGCGGTGCGGGCGGCGATCCCCGCCTCTCGTATGGTCGCGCCCTCCCGCACCACTTCGGCGCTGTAGAGCCGGCAGGCCGATTCCATCACGGCGGGCGTTCCGGTAGGCAAGTAGATCCGTGCGGTCGCGCCGGCCCGTGCGGCGCAGGCGGCCAGCGCGACACCGGCGTTGCCGGCGCTCGGAACGAAGAACTGGCGAACGCCCAGTTCCCCAGCGCGGGAGACGGCCACGCTCATTCCCCGGATCTTGAACGAACCCGTGGGAAGCAGGCCGTCGTCCTTCAGCCATACCTCAAGCCCGTCCGCACGGGGAACCGTGCCGAGCTCGATCACGGGAGTGAACCCTTCGCCCAGCGTGACGATCGATCGATCGTCCTTCACGGGCAGCAGCTCGCGGTACCGCCACAGCGTGGCAGCGCGATGGGCCAGTGCCTCTCTCCAGGCGTGAGCCTCCCAATGGGCGAGGTCGTACGTCGCGAAGAGCGGCCCAGAGCAGGTCGGACAGACGGTCTGGACCGCGTCGGAGGAAAGAGTCGTACCACACGCGCGGCACTCGAGCAGTGCCAGCCGAGATCCGGTAGCGGTCATCGTTCTGGCCGGGACCACCCCTCTCCCATAGAAGACGGGTTGGGAAGGATTGACTGAGTGCTTAACAGGCCGCCGTCACTCCTTTTTGGCGATGGCGCTGAAGCCGATTCGAGAGGTGGCCGAGTCGCTAGGAATACCCGAGGGGTCATGGATCCCGTATGGTCGCTCGATTGCGAAGGTCGATCCGGCCGCGGAGTCACGGCAGTCCGGCCGCTCGAACGGGCGCATCGTCTTGGTCACCGGAATGACGCCGGGCCATGAGGGCGTCGGCAAGACCGTGACCACGCTGGGGCTCGTCGAAGGGCTCACGCGACGGGGCGTTCGCGCGATCGCCCTTCTCCGTCAACCGTCCCTCGGCCCGGTGTTCGGGATCAAGGGCGGCGGCGCGGGCGGAGGACGGGCGACCGTCGAACCTCAGGCCGAAGTGAACCTGGGGCTCACCGGGGACATCGACGCCGTCACGAACGCGCACAATCTTCTCGCCGCCCTCATCGACAACCACCTCCACCACGGTAACCCGCTGGGCATCGATCCGGCGACGATCGCATGGCCGCGTGCCCTCGACGTAGAGGACCGGGCCCTTCGGGACATCGAGGTCGGAGCCGGGCCCGGCAACGGACCGGTGCGCCGGTCCTCGTTCGTGGTCACGGCCGCCTCCGAGATCATGGCGACCCTGGGACTCGCGCGTGATGCCGCCGACCTCAAGTCCCGCTTGGAACGGATCCGGGTCGGTCTCGATCACACCGGTCGTGTGGTTCGCGCCGGGGACCTCTCGGCCGGAGGATCGATGGCGGCCATCTTGCGGCGCGCTCGATGGCCCAATCTCCTCCAGACCTCCGAAGGGAGTCCCGTGCTCGTTCACGGCGGCCCCTTCGGCAATCTCTCCTACGGGACCACGACCCTCGCATCGATCGAGCTTGCGCGCCGACTGGCCGACGTGGTGGTCGTCGAAGCCGGATTCGGATCCGACCTCGGCGGGGAAAAGTTCGTGGACATCGTCGCTCCGCAGAGCGGCGCGTTCCCTTCGGCCGCGGTGCTGGTCAGCAGTCTCCCGGCGCTGCACGGGCATGCGCCGGGAGCGGTCGGAGCGGGTTCGCTCGACGCGGGTCTGGAGAACCTCGACCAGCACATTCGGAACCTTCGATCCTTCGGACTGGACCCGGTGATTGCACTCAACCGCTTCGCGAACGACGATCCCCGCGAGATCGCGATGGTGCGCTCGTTCTGCACCGGAGCTTCGGTCGCCATCGAGGAAGGGACCGGATTTTTGAACGGGGGTGCCGGGATGGAGGGGATCGCGGAAGCGACCGTGACGGCGCTGTCCCGCGGCCAGACGGCACGGCCGATCGTCCGTGGGACGCAGTCGCTACCCGAACAGGTCGACACGATCGTGCGGACCTGCTACGCTGGAGACGGGGTCGACCTGTCTCCCGAGGCCGAGCACGAGCTGGAGGACCCTTCGGCTCTCGAGACAGTGCACGGACCGGTATGCGTGGCCAAGACGCCGCTCTCGTTGACCGACGATCCGCATCGTTTGGGACGGCCTCGCGGGTACCGGGTGCATGTCCGGAGGTGGGTCCCGGCCAGTGGGGCCGGGTACACGGTCGCGCTGCTCGGTGAGATCCAGACCATGCCCGGACTGCCCACCGAGCCCCGGGCCACCCGGATCACGGTCGACGAGCACGGAGAGCCCGTCGGGGTTACCTGAGCGGGCCGCGACGCGGCGCGGGTCCGTTACTGAGAGGGCCACTCGGGCCAAGCATACTGCTTCGAGCTGTCGAGGAACGCCTGGAGGAGCACCCGCAGCTCGCCGAGCTGGGCTTCGGTGTCCTTGAGCGCGCTCCGCCACTTCGCGACCGCAGCACTCGAGAGGTGCATGGGAAGACAGGTGTTGGCGAAATCCCACTCGAATCCGGCCCACGCCAGCTCGGACGTGGACAGCCCGACGAGAACGTTGCCAAGAAGCCGGATGTAGGACTGCGGTCGGAGCGCGTAGCCGTCGAGCAGGGTCCGGATCTCGTTGACCCGGCCGGCGCTCTGCCCCGGCTCGTCCTCCAGCTGGGCGAGGGACAGACGGCATTCTTGCGTATGCGATATCGAGGAGCGAGCCACGGTGAACTGACTCACGTGAACGTCGAGCATCCGGTCGACGTACTTCTGCCAGATCGTGAGGCCCGAGCGCAGGATGTCGGCCGGAACGGGCCTTCCCGCGCTCAGGCTCTGGCCGAGCGCGGACATCCGGCGCAGCAGCGGTTCCAAGATGTCCTGCCGCTCGCGCTGGAGTTCGTCCATTAGCTCGCGAACGGTCTCGATCGTATCCGAGGGAGTCGATGACGCGGTCGCCGCCTTCAGGACCGTCGGTCGGGAGGCGAGGTGGAGCGCGGAACGAATACGGGATACCTTCGTGGGAACACTGGACTCGGAGGGCGCGGTCGATGAGTCGTTCACGAACGCGAAAGTCGAGCCCGCGCTCTTGAAGGCCTCGTTAATCGCATCTGACGCACCCGGGCGGACATCCCTCGCCAGGTCGAACGAATTCGACTCCGTCCTTATCTCTTCGCGCTTTGATGATTTTTTCAGAGGTCCTTATGGTAACACCCTCCACGGTCTCGGGCGTGATGACGCGTCCCGTGATGACGACCCGTCCCGACGCGCGTCTGGATGAGGTGGCGCGTACCCTTCGGCAGTTCCACGTTTCGGGCCTGCCGGTAGTCGACGAGATTCAGCGGGTCGTGGGCGTGATCAGCGAGAAGGACATCGCACGGGATCTCCAGCTGGCCGCGGGGGTGGCTTCCCCCCGGGGGATTCTCGATCTCCTGCTCGAGTCCGCTCCCCCCGGAGGAGAGGGCATCCTCGAGGTCTGCCGGAACCGCCTGCATAACGCCCGGGTCCGGGATGCGATGACCCATCCGGCGATCACTCTTCGCGAAGACGCACCGATCTCCGACGTCGCCCGGCTGATGCGCGAACACTCGATCAACCGCGTGCCCGTAGTCGACTCCGGAGGGAGCCTCGTGGGGATCGTGACCCGGGAAGACCTGCTGGCCGCACTGGGCGTCCGACCCCACCACGAAGTACGGACGCGGCGGCCACCGCCGTTGGTGAGCCGCGACGAGCGGCGGTCGGAGTCCGACCCGTTCTCCGACGCCTAGCCCCCCGGGGGTCGCCGGGACTTGTCCGCTCCGCATTGCTCCGGAGCCAGCACCTTCGGGCCAGGTCGTCGAGGAGGGGATCCGCCACCAACACGACGGACGATTGTTGGTCGGATCGCGTGCGAGCATCCCGCGCACTCTCGGTCGCGGATCGTCGCTCGCCGCGGCTTCGAGGTGAAGATCCGGGGCCGAGGCTAGCTCTGGGTCTTCGAGGGTTCGCGTTACCGATGCGTCATTCGATCCCGGTGCCTGAGATCGAGAGCCCTTTCACAGAGGATTTCCCGGGGCGGATGGACCGAAATTCGGCAAACGCTTCGTGAGCGGGCTCGGAATGGTGCATGGGTTGCCGACCATGAGGGATGGTCGCTGCGGAACGGGCCGAGCCGGCTTCAGAGCCGGGCCCGGAGGTCTCTTCTCGATGTTCCGCAGGACGTGAGCGGTCACGTCCCATCGACGAACGATCGTTCCACGACGCAGGGTTGGCGGGACTTTGCCTCCCGTGTCCTTGGGTTGCGCACGGAAAGCGGGACCGCGGCTGAGCCTCACCCGTCGGGCGACGTTGGTTATGGGGCCACTCTTGCCCGGGCCCGTCTAGGCGAGGTGGGCCCAAACGATGCTGAACGCGTAGAGCATCGCCGCCAGACCGGCGAGGAATGTCAGTGCCATGAACGCACCGAGAAGGGCCGTCCACATACGCGGGTACTCGGGAGTCTCGGTCGAAGCGATCGGCTGGACGTTGGGAAACTTCGGTCCCATGATGAACCAGTCGACGAACAGCGTGGGGACGATCGAGCCGATGGCCAGGGCCCCGAACGCGAGGTAAAGCAGCAGCGTCTCTAGTGGGTCGGACGTCAAGCCCAGCTGATAGGCCCGGACGCCGTAGAGCATGATGCCGCACCCCACGACCACCCCGAACACCCCTACGAAGCTGGTCGGCAACCGGAACCAGACCGTGAGGCCGAACGCCCCGATCAGCAGCGCGAACAGCGTGAGCGGATCGAAGAAGAACACGTTGTACGACCCAAAGAGCGGAAAGGTGAGCTCTCCCCACAGACCTACGATTCCCGCGACGACCGCGAGCACGATCAACACGAACGCGCCCCCTCTAAGTCCGGTCGTGGCGCGGTCGAGATCCTTGCGTCGGAAGTTGAACCAGACGTAAAACCCCGTATAGAAGACGGTCACGGCGGCGAGGATCAGAAGGTCGACGATCAGAGAGATGTTGTCGATCGTCATCCTACGGACCTCTCTGCACCGAGGCCGATAGTCGGCCGGGTCGAGCTACTACTCCGTACAGATCGATCTCGGTCATCGAGTTTCCATAACGCATAGGTGGGACCCTATCATCTAAGTCCGAGGTCAACCCGGTTTGAGTCCCTCGGAAGATAAAGGTTCTCTCGGAGACGGCGTATGCGACCTCACCGTCGGTCGAGCGGGTCAAGTCCGAACCATGAACCGGAGGAGATGGTGCGGGTTCACGCAGTCCCCGGCGGAAGAGGGCTCGGTTCGATCCGGGGCAATACCAGAAGGCGTGGTAGATTCACCACGACGGACCACTTTTCGCGTCGGTTCGTGGAAAGCGAGGACTCCGAAAGGACCTGGCAGTTGCTATCCGACGAAGACGGTTGACACCAATCGGTCTACTCCTCGGACCAGGCTCGGGACCGGCTTCGCCTCCCTCGCCACCGATCCCGGGTCCGGCAAGATTGAGGCGTCCGCGGCGCACTAGGTCGCAGTTCGATGGGTCGGGCGCTTGGGGGAGGGCGGGGTCTCCTCGAGACCGGAGTGCGCTTCCTCCCGATGCAGGGCGAGGGTCTCCTCGGAACGGAAGACGCGGCCGCACTTGGGGCAGATCGCCTCTATCTCATCGTACTCCACGTATGGCATCGCAAGGGCGGCGAGGGACGGGCTCGCCTAAGGACCTTCCGAATCGCCGTCGCGGGACCCTACGACGCCCCGGGGACCGAGCGTGCCATCGCACGCTTGCGAACCCCCCACGCGGCGATGATGATCAGGATGTAACCGACCAGGTTGATGTACGGGAAGATCGAAAGGACCATTCCCACCTTGAACAGGACCGCGTCGTAACGAGTCCCCAGCCTCCATAGGCCGAGCCAGATTCCGATCAGGCCGATCAACGCGAGGAGGGCGCCGAGCAGGGAGATGCCGGCTGCTCCGATCAACCTCCCGGTGTAGGGGCTGATGCACGACGACGGTATGGGCACCACGCCTGCCGCGCAGGAAACGATGCCGCCGAAGAGATAGAGGACCCAGGCGACGCCCCCGATTGCGATGATCACGCCGGCGATTGCGACCCAACTGAGGCGGGCGGGGGTGCGGAACCGCCGATCGTTCGGCGCGAGCGCGGCGAACGAGCGACCGTACAGGAAGTACTGCAGGGCCGAGAAGGCCCCCGCGACCGCCGCGACGGCGATCAGCGCACTGACCACCGTGGTCGAGAAAGCGTGCAGGCCCGTGGTATTCAGGTTCGAGAGAGCAATGCCAAGGATGGCGGGGAGAGCGATCGTAACTGCGTACGCGACGAATCCCAGGATCGCGGCCAAGAGAATCCACCGCATCGATCCGGCGTCGACGGGCCCCCACGGCTCGGTCGGCGGAGCGGCGCCACCCGTTCCGGGGTACGGAGGAGGATTCCCCGTTGCCGCCCCGCCGCCGGTGGCCCAAGGGGGGGCCGAAGATACCGGCGGAAGGGACGGGGAGCCCGAGGGTGGGTACGGCGGCGGGGTGCCAGCCGGCGGCATTGCCCGACCGCATGCCGGGCAATACGCCGCGTTGGCATCCACAGGTCGCCCACAGTTGGGACAGTATCGAACGGCTGCCATTCGGACGGAAGACGGGGGCAGTCGTGGAATATCTTTCTTCCGATGGGCCGGCAGGGGTTGGAAACACCGCCCGAACGCGTCGAGGTCTCTGCTCGGTTATAGATTACGATACCGATTTATATATCGCGACTAGGTCTCGACTCCTGTGACGCCCCAACGTCTCCCGCGTCGTCGATGGCCCGGCGGCTTGGTCGGCACCTACGCGCTCGCCATGATGAGCCGGGCCCCGATCTATGGAGGAGAGCTTGCTCAGCGCATTGAAGACCTCACGCGGGGCGCATGGAGACCGGGCGCGGGCGCGATCTACCCGAGCTTGAGAGGGCTCGTCTCGAGGGGGGAGGCACGGATCGGTCGCCAGGACGGGCGAAAGGTGTACGTCTTGACCGCCCGCGGAGCCGCGCGCCTGAAAGACCTGCGCAGTCGCATCCGGGAGCGGGGCAGCCGGTTCGCCGAGCTTCGCAACCTGATTTTGGACATGGTCGAGCCCTCGGACCGGGCCGCCATCATGCTGGACCAACTTCACCACTCGATCCGCGGCTTCGAACAGATGTATCGGTCGCCGGACTCGATTCCGGACGCTCGGGCCCGAGCGCGAGCGCTGGCGCGAGCCCGCGCGGAGCTTCGACAAGGGCTCGCACGGCTCGGTCCGCCGAAGGGCCATCGAGGTTCTCGTGAGTGAAGACGCGATCGTCGCGAACGGCATCACGAAGGCCTACGGCTCGATGACCGCGGTCGACCACGTCTCATTCCGCGTTCCGAGCGGAGGGATCTTCGGTCTGCTCGGCCCGAACGGTGCGGGGAAGACGACCATTATCAAGGTCCTTACCGGACTCTCGGACCTGACCGGGGGAGACGCCCGGGTCGCAGGATTCGATGTCCGCAAGTACCCGATGGAGGTCAAGCAGCGGATCGGCTGGGTCGCCGCCGAGGTGATTCTCGACGACGACTTCTCCGGCTGGGAGAACCTCTGGCTCCAGGCGAAGTTCCAGCGGGTCGCCGAATGGAAGGACCGGGCCAAGCAGCTCCTCGATTACTTCGCGCTCTCCGCATTCAAGGACAACAAGGTGGGCACGTACTCGACCGGGATGCGCAAGAAGCTCGAGATTGCGCTCGCCCTCCTGCACGAGCCCCAGATCATCTTCATGGACGAGCCGACGATCGGCCTCGATCCCGGAACGCGTCGAATGCTCTGGGAGCTCATCACCGGCGTGAATCGGGAGTACGGGATCACGATCTTCCTCACAAGCCACTACATCGAGGAGGCCGACGCGCTCTGCAGCCAGGTGGCGATCCTCGACCAAGGCAAGATCGCCGCGATGGGCTCGCCCAACGACCTCAAGGCCCGGGTCCAGGGCGACTACATCGAGCTCGAGACGGGCGAACCGGTCAACGAGACGCGACTACTCGCGATCCCCGGCGTCCGCGAGGTACGGGTCCAGGGCCGGACCTGGATTCTCAAGGTCGACCGCTCGGAGGAGTTCCTCCCCAGCCTCTTCGATCACGTGAAGCCGGACCTGATCCGCAAGATCAACGTCGAGAAGCCGAGCCTTGAGTCCGTCTTCATGCAGCTGACGGGCAAGCGGATCGACCAAGCGGGGGCGGAGGTCCAGGACTATCGCAAGTTCTACGCAAACGTTCGGAGGGCCCGCGGATGAGCACCGAGACCGAGCACGGCGTCGCGCTCCCCACTCCGAACGTCGTCGCCCCGCCGACCTCCGAGCTCCATCGGATCGGTCAGATGAGCCAGTTCACGGGTCTGTACTCCCGCGAGCTCCTGCGTACCTTCCGAAACCCTTGGGTCCTCGTGATCACCGTCGTTCAGCCGTTCATGTGGCTCGCCTTCTTCGGCTCGAGCTTCGCGAACGTTCCGCTAGCCGAGCTCGAAAAACTGCTGCACATCACCATCTCGAGCTACACCCAATTCCTGCTCCCGGGGGTCCTGTCGACCTCGATGCTCAGCGTCGGGATGTTTGGCGCGATGAGCACGATCCAGGACAAGCGGTTTGGCTACATGAAGCGGATTTTGCTCACGCCCACGTCCAAGTCCACGGTGTTCCTTGCGAAGGCCCTCGGCTCCGCGACGCGGGGGCTCGTCCAGATCCCGGTAATGGTCGTCGCCGCCCTTGCGTTCGGCGTTCAGCTGGACGGAAGCCTCCTCATGTGGGCCGGCTTCGTCCTCGCGCTGATCTTCCTCGCACTCGGGTTCTCAAGCCTGTTCCTCGCGGTGACCGCATCGAGCACCGACTGGCAGACCCCGGGGGTCATCTCGAACTTCATCATGATGCCCCTGATGTTCGCGAGCGGGGCGCTTTTTCCGACGGCGAACTTCCCGGCCTGGATGGCTACGATCGCCAACTGGAACCCGGTGACCTACACCGCCCTCTTGGGGCGCGGGGTCGTCGTCAGCGGCACCTTTGACTGGCTCTACCTCGGCTACGTTGCGCTCTTTGCCGGACTCCTGGTGCTCGCGGGTACCTTGGTGGGCCGCAAGTACATGAAGGTCGAGTGACCCGGAGGCGGAGAGGACCCCCGGGCATGGGTGGTGTAGGGGTGCGCTCACGCTTATACGACTCCTCCCCACCTAGCACGTAGGTGACATCGTCATGACCGCTCTTCTCCGCTCGGTCGCCCAACGCTTCCCCGGAATCGAGACGATGGAGGGGGCCGGAGTCCGTCTCCGGCGGATGTTCGGCAACCGCCAGGTCCCGCTGTTCGATCCGTACCTCCTGCTGGACAACTTCGGCTCCTCGGACCCGGAGGACTACCTTGCGGGCTTTCCGTGGCACCCGCACCGGGGGATCGAAACGGTCACGTACATGCTCGAGGGCGAGGTCGCCCACGGCGATACGCTGGGTAACTCCGGCACGATCGGCCCGGGCGATGTCCAGTGGATGACCGCCGGTAGCGGGATCATCCACCAGGAGATGCCTCAGCGCTCGGAGGGACGGCTCTCCGGGTTCCAGCTGTGGGTCAATCTGCCCGCGAAGGAGAAGATGGCTGTCCCGGCGTACCGGGGGTTATCGGGCACCGACCTCCCGATTGTCCCGCTGGAACACGGTGGCAAGGTTCGGGTGATCGCCGGAACGTTCGACCGTGTCGTCGGACCGGTACGCGGCCTTTCCGTCGATCCCACGTACCTCGACATCGACCTGCCGGCCCACGCGTCGATCGAGCTCCCCACCCCGCGCAGCCACACCGCCTTCTCCCAGGTGGTGAACGGGTCCGGCTCGTTCGACGCGGCCCCGGGTCCGCGGGCCTCGCCGGGCGAGACGCTCCTTTACGGACCCGGCGAGCGCGTGCGGATCGCCGCCGAAGACGGGACGCTTCGGTTCCTGTTCGTCACGGGGCGGCCGATCGGCGAACCGGTCGCGTGGTACGGCCCGATCGTGATGAATCGCCCGGAGGAGCTGAACGAGGCGGCGCGCGAACTACAGACCGGCCAGTTCATCCGCCACCGCTCCCCGATCCTCGAGGAGTAAGGCCCTCGAGGAGCTGACGGAACGCGACGCGGAGCACTTCCGCGCTCTTATCGAGGTCCGCGAGGTCGAGCGCCTCCTCGTCGGTGTGGTCGAGGTGGGCGTCCCCCGGTCCGTAGGCGGCGCCGCCGAGTCCCCAGGCCGGGGCCACGATGTTGAGGTCCGACGTGCCGCCCTTGCGCCAGAGCGTCGGCCGCCCGCCCTGAGCACGGATCCCGTCGACCAGCGCACGGACCACCGGGTCCGAACGGCCGCTCTCGAACGGCTCGATGGAAGCGATCGTCTCGATGGAGTCGGCGGCCGTGAGCGGGGGCAGGGAAGCCGCGACGCTCGCTACCGTTCGGCCCGGGGGGATCCGCAGGTCGACCACGACCTCCACCGATTCCCTTCCGGCGCTCTCGCCCGATCGGATCGCATCGACCTTGACGGTCAGGGAGTGAAAGCGGTCGACCCCCGTGTCGGATAGCCCCCGCACCGCGTGGGCCCAGTCCATGGCACGCTCGGTGGTCGACGGATCGGGGGACGAGAGATGGCGACGCTCCCCGCGTATCCGTGCGCGAAGTCGAAGGTCTCCCTTGTAACCGATGGCGATGCCGTTCCAGCCGCTCGGTTCCCCGGCGATGACCGCCTCCGGCGCCAGCGAGGGGATCAGGTGCGTTGCGCCGCGGCTGTCCGACTCCTCGCCGACCGAAGCGACGACCACGAGCTCGCCGTGCGGAAGGGCCTCGGGGCGGGCGAGCAGCGCGGAGAGGAGGGGTCCCTTCGCGTCGCACGCCCCGCGACCTAGGATGCGGCTCCCTTCCCGGCGAACCGGGATCCGCCCGGGGACCGTATCGATGTGTCCGAGGTAGACGATCTGCGGGCGCCCGCGGCCGCAGCGCGCGATCCCGTTGCCGGCCGCGTCGGTCTCGACCGCAAAGCCGAGGCGGGCAGCGACCCGGACGAAAGCGCGGACCCCTGCGGCCTCGTCACCCGTCGGGCTGTACGCCTCGAGGAGGTCTGTGAGGAGAGCGGCCTCATCGGCCATCGCGCAGGACCTCGTCGATCGTGGCGAGCGCCGAGTCCCAGTCCGCTTCGGCGATTGGGATCGGCGGCAGGAGCCGGAGGACCTCGGGACCCGCCGCGCTGGCGAGATAGCCCCGCCGGCGCAGCTCCTCCAGGTAGGGCGCCGCCCGCTCCCGGAGCTCGATGCCGATCATCATCCCGAGCCCCCGTACTTCGCGGATCTTGGGGTTCGCGAACTCGCGTAGGCGCTCCCGCCCCGCGTTCCCGAGGCGTTCCGCGCGCTCGTCGATCCGTTCGTTGACCAGGACGTCCAGCGCGGCCACGCCGGCGGCGCACGCGATCGGGTTCCCCCCGAACGTCGAGTGGAGCGTTCCTTGGAACTTCGCCTCGACGTCGGTCGTCGTGACCGTCGCGCCGATCGGGATGCCTCCCGCGAGCGACTTCGCGAGCGCGAGGATGTCGGGGTGGATCCCGTAGCGCTCGAACGCCCATCGGCGACCGGTCCGGCCCATGCCGGTCTGGATCTCGTCGAAGATCAACTTCGCCCCGTGGGCGTCGCACGCGGTCCGCGCCGCCCGAATAAATTCGGGGTCGGCCACGTGGATGCCGCCTTCGCCCTGGACGAGCTCGACGATCACGCCGGCGGTCCGGTCCGTGACCATGGCTTCCAGCTTGGCGATGTCGTTCAAGGGCACGTGAGCGAACCCCGGAACGAGCGGTTCGAACGGCCGGCGCAGATCCGAGCGCCAGGTCGCGGACAGCGCGCCCATCGTGCGCCCGTGAAAGCCGCGCATCATCGCGACGAACTCCGTCCGGCCGGTGGCCGATCGCGCGAGCTTGATCGCCGTCTCCATCGCTTCGGTCCCGGAGTTCGATAGGAACACGCGCGCGAGGCGCGGGGGCATCAGGCTGAGCAATCGGTCGACGAAGTCGATACGCGGTCGGGTCGTGTAGCCCGAGCTGACGAAGACGAGCTCGCCGGCCTGGCGCTGGATGGCCTCGACGATGCGCGGATGGGAGTGCCCTAGATTGGCGACGCCGAGGGAGGCCCCCAAATCCACGTACTTGCCTCCGGTCGCGTCCCAGACGTAGGCTCCCTCCCCGCGGACGATCGTCCGTCGAGCCACTCCCGCGATGCCGAACTCCCCGCGAGCGATCTCCGAGCCCATCATACGAACACGGTCCCCTGTCCGGCCAGTGCCGCCGCAACGGGTCGCGGGATCGCCGACGGGCCGATGACGGCGCTCCCGACCCCGGCGCGAACGGCCTCGATCGCGGCCCGGACCTTTTTGTGCATCCGTCCGCGCGCAGCGGTCATCACCTCGGCCTCGTTCGAGGCGTCGACCCGAGGGATAAGGCTCCGTGGGTCGTCCGCATCGCGCAGGACGCCACCCACGTTCGTCAGCAGCACTAGCCCGTCCGCGTGGAGCGCCGCCGCGACGCGCGCAGCCACGCGATCGGCGTCGACGTTCACGACCTCTCCTTCGGGCGTAAGGGCCGGGGGACCGATGACCGGAACGTATCCGCCCTGTCGCAACCGCTCGATCAGGTCGGTCCGGACCGACTCGAGCGAACCGGAGAGGTCGTCGGCCACCCGGACGACGCGCCCATCTTGGACCGCGCGCGCTCCTTCCTTGCGCCGGGCGGTCAGGAGACCGCCGTCGACGCCCGAGAGGCCCACCGCCGGCACGTGGCGTGTCGCGAGCTCCCGGACGATGCGGGTCTGGACGCTCCCGGCGAGCGCAAGGATCACCACTTCTAAGTGGGCCGCGTCCGTGTGCCGGGAGACGGTACCGCTGGGGCTGGTGTAGTATCGGGGGGGCCGACCGAGCGCAGTGCCCAGACGATCGATCTCTTCGGATCCGCCGTGGACAAGAACGTATTCGGACGGACGCAGAGCTACCTCGTCGAGCACGGGAGCGAGGCGGTTCCCGCTCGCTCCTCCGACCTTCACGACGATCGTCATGCGCCCTACGCCGGGTGAAGGCCCGCGAACTCGAGACCTCGCGTCTCGGGGAACCCTGCGGCGATGTTGAGGCACTGGAGGGCGTTGCCGGCGGCGCCCTTCATGAGGTTGTCAATGGCGCTCAGGGCGACCACGCGTCCCGCACGGGGGTCCAGGGCGAACCCGACGTCCGCGTAGTTCGACCCGTAAAGGACCTTCGGATCCGGGGCGCGGTGGATCCCGTCCGGGTCGTGAACGATGCGCACGAACGGCTCGTTCGCGTAGGCGGCCCGGTAGGCGCGCCAGAGCTGCTTGTCGTCGGTCGGACCGGCGCCGGCGGCGTGGCAGGTGGAAAGCACGCCCCGCACCGAGCCGACCGCATGCGCGCTCATCGCGATCCGGAGACCCGTTTCCTGCTCGATCTCGGCGGTGTGGCGGTGGCCGACCGGAGCGTACGGACGGACCGCACCGCTGCGCTCGGGATGGGCGGCGGCCGGACCGGCGTCCGCGCCCCCCGCAGACGAGCCGCTCTTCGCGTCGACGATGACCGGGCGCTTCGCGTCGATCAGTTGCGCGTCGACCAAGGGGCGCAGCGCCAGGATCGAGGCGATCGCGATGCATCCGGGATTCGCGATGAGCCGGGCGCCTCGCAGCGCGTCGCGATGCAGCTCGGGAACCCCATACACGCTCCGGCGGAGGAGTTCGGGGTGCGGATGCTCGACGCCGTAGAACTCGGGGTACTTGGCCGGGTCCTTGAGGCGGTGGTCGGCCGAGAGATCCACGACAAACCCGCCGGACGCCAGCCACTCCGGCATCCGGCCCATGGCCGAACGATGCGGAACGGCGATGAACGTGACGTCCGCAGGCTCGACCTTCTCGTGCGGCACGAACACGAGCTCGGTGCGCTTGCGAAGGTTCGGGTGCACCCGGCCGACGGCCTGGCCGGCGTAGCTATCGGAACTGACCTGCACGACCTCGAGGTCCGGATGCTGGAGGGCGAGGCGTAGGAGCTCGCCGCCGACATACCCCGACGCGCCGACGATCGCGGTCTTCATGGTTGCGCCGCCTCGAGGGCGAAGGAAAGGATCCGGTCGGCGATGTCGACCTGGGTCGTCGTTCCCTGAAGCGCCTTGAACTCAGGGGTAGGATTGACCTCGTGGACGACGTACCCCTTCGGGCCCTCCATCACATCGACCGCGAGAACGCCACCGCCCATCGCCCGCGCCGCGCGCCTCGCGAGCTCGGAGAGCTCGCCCGAGAGGGGCAGGGCTTCGGTCGTGGCCCCTCGGGCCGCGTTCGTCCGCCAGTGCGTCGAGCGGCGGACCATCCCCGCAATCGGCTCGTCGCCCACGACTAGGATGCGCAGGTCCCGCTCGGGTTTGGGGACATGCTCCTGAACGTAGAAGATCGATTGGGTCGGAGACGGTAGCGCGCTCTTGTGTTCGAGGATCTGCTCCGCTTCCTCGCGGTCACGCACCCGCGCAATGAGGCGGCCCCACGAGCCGATCGGAGGCTTGAGGACCGCCGGATAACCGATGTCGTCCAGAGCGCGGAGCGCGGCATCTTCGGTGAGGGCAACGATCGTCCGAGGGGTGGGGATGCCGGCCCGGCTCAGCGCGAGGGAACCGAGGATCTTGTCCCCGGCACGCTCGGTGACTTCGGCATTGTTCACCGTCCTGACGCCGCCGCTCTCGAGGCAGCGCAGCGCGTAGAGCCCCCGGATGTGGCTCACCGACCGGTTGAGCACGAGATCGACCGGGGGGGGCGCACCGCCGATCGGGAACAGCATCCCCTCGTCGTGCATCGGCTCGAGGGAGATCCCCCGGGCGCTCGCCGCAGCGAGCAGCCACTTTTCCTCGGGTCTCAGGATCGTGTAGAAGAGGCCGAGGCGGACGGGCTCACTCACCCCAGTCTTCCGCTTCCTTCGGGGCGCGTTCGACGGTGATCGGTGCGGTCGCCAGAACCTCGAGCTCCGTCCCGCAGTCCCGGCAGGGGAAGATTTCGCCGGCGATCATCGCACCACAGTCGACCTGGGCGTCGCATTCCGGACAGTTGGTCATTTTCGTTCCTCGTTCAACAGCTCCTCTATGAGCTCGACGCGGTGGCCGAGCGAGGAGAGGGAAGGGCCGTGGGCCGCGAGGAGCTCGCGGGCCCGGTCGATCTGGACCCCCACCGAGGTCGGAGAGGGGCCGCCGGGGGTAGCGCGGCGCTCGAGGGCGTGCGCGGGATCGAAGAGCGAATCGGCGGCCGACCGCAGTGCCGGGAGAGCGCGGCGAGCGCTCGCGGACCCGATCGAGCCCTCGGTCCCGCGAACATAGGCCCCCACGGCTTCATGGGCCTCGCGGAACGGCGTCCCTTGCCGGACGAGTTCCTCGGCGAGATCGGTGGCCAAGAGCGCCGGGTCCGAGGCGGCCTCCGCCATCCGCGTGCGGTCGAATGCGAGGTCCTCGAAGGCGGAAGCGAGCGCGGCGAGCGTGAGGTCGATCGTCCGTACCGCATCCCGCACCGGAGCCTTGTCCTCCTGGAGATCGCGGTCGTAGGCGAGAGGGATCCCCTTGAGCGTCCCTAGCAGCGTGACGAGGTCCCCGGTGACGCGGGCGGCCTTGGCGCGGGCGAGCTCCGCGACGTCGGCGTTCCTCTTCTGAGGCATCAGGCTGCTGCCGGAGCCCACACGCTCGCCGGCGCGGGCGAAGCCGAATTCCGCGGTCGTCCATAGGACCCACTCCTCCCCGAGGACGCTCAGGTGCGTCGCGAGGAGAGCGAGGTCGAAGAGCAGCTCGGCGAACGGGTCTCGGTCGCTCACCGCGTCCAGCGAGTTCTCGAACGCGCGGTCGAAACCGAGACGACGGGCGACCCAAGCGGGATCGATCGGCAGCGTGGAGCCGGCGAGCGCCCCCGCTCCGAGCGGGGAGACGTTCGCGCGCCGCTCCGTGGCGAGCAGGCGGTCGAGGTCCCTCTCGAGGCGCCAGAAGTGGGCGAGGAGGTGGTGGGCGAGGCTAACGGGCTGCGCGCGCTGGAGGTGCGTGTACCCCGGCAAAAGGGTCCCTTGCTCGCCCGCCGCGTGGTCGACGAGCATCCGCTGGAACGACTCGAGCAACTGGGTGGTCCCGTAGACGACCTCGCGGAGGTACAGGCGCTCATCGAGCGCAACCTGATCGTTGCGGCTCCGAGCCGTGTGAAGGCGGCCGCCGGCCGGCCCGATGAGCTGGGTCAGGCGGACCTCGATGTTGGTATGAACGTCCTCAAGATCGTCGCGCCACGGGAACGAGCCGTGGGCGATCTCCCGGTGAATCGCCCGAAGGCCCCCGATGATACGGCGCGCATCCTCCTTCGAGACCAGACCCACCCGCTCCAGCATCTCGGTATGGACGATGCTGCCGGCGAGATCGACTCGTGCCAACGCGCGGTCGACGTCGAGCGAGCGCAGGAACTCGCCGCCGCCGGTTCGGACGTAGCTCGGCGACGTGGACGCCACGGTGGGAGCGGTCAACGTGCCTCGCTCTCAGCGCGATGTCCGGCGTTGGCGAGGAACGGTCGCGGTCGCAGGGCGAGACTTCTGCTCCCCGACGGCCGCCCAGGTGCGGCTCGGGAGCCCCCAGACGTAGATGAACCCCTCCGCGCTCGACGCGTTGAACCGGTCCCCTTCGGAGTAGGTGGCCAGATCGTGGCGGTAGAGGGCGTAGGGGCTCGTCCGCCCCGAGACGCGGGATGAGCCCTTGTAGAGTTTCATCGCGACCTCGCCGGTCACCCGTTCCTGGGTCGACGCGACGAAGGCGTCGATCGCCGTGCGCAAGGGCGTGTACCAGAGGCCGTCGTAGATCAGCTGGGAGTAGCGGAGCTCTCCCACGTGTTTGAAGTCGAGAAGATCCCGGGGAAGGACCAGCGCCTCGAGTGCCTGATGCGCGGCGAGAAGGACCGTGGCCGCGGGACACTCGTACACCTCGCGCGACTTGATTCCGACCAGGCGAGATTCGAGGTGGTCGATCCGGCCCACGCCGTGCTTGCCGGCCGTGCGGTTGAGCTGCTCGATGATCGCACGAAGGCCCATGCGCACTCCGTTGAGGTGGGTTGGCGCCCCATGCTCGAACCCGATACGCACGTGCTCGGGATCGTCGGGTGCGGTGAGCGGAGACTGCGTCCAGTCGTATACCTCCTCGGGAGGTTCGATCGCGGGATCCTCGAGCACCCCGCACTCGACCGAGCGGCCCCAGAGGTTCTCGTCCGTGCTGTACGGGGAGGACTTCTTCGCGATGACCGGAACGTTGTGGGCTGCCGCGTAGGCAATCTCCTCGTCGCGGGTCATACCCCACTCGCGGGCGGGAGCAATGACCTTGAGTTCGGGAGCAAGGGCAGTGGTGGAGAGGTCGAAACGGACCTGGTCGTTCCCCTTGCCAGTACAGCCGTGGGCGATGTGGGTCGCGCCCTCCTTGCGGGCCACCGCGACCAGGTGCTTGCCGATCAGCGGGCGAGCGAGGGCGGTGCTCAGGGGATAGACCCCCTCGTAGATCGCGTTCGCGGCGATTGCGGGGAGGAGATAGTCCCGGGCGAACTCCTCGCGCGCGTCCACGATGTAGGCGCGGCGAGCCCCGGAGGCAAGTGCCTTCTTGCGGACGGCTTGCAGGTCGACGGGCTGCCCGACGTGGACCGTTAGGGCGATGACCTCGAAACCGCGCTCCTTGAGCCACGGGATAGCAACAGAAGTGTCCAGTCCTCCCGAATACGCGAGGACAACTCTAGGGGAACTCATCTCGATCGATCTTGAGCAGGGTTGACAACCACCGTCAGGTATTTGTACCGTGTGACCATCTTTGAACAAAAACGGACACATGTGTTCGTTTTTGAACGTATGGCTTCGGAAGACCGGTCGACGGCCCAGGACGTCCGCGCATGGATCGACGGACACCCGGTCGTCGTCGAAGCCTTGCGGCTGGGAATCGCGAACCACTCCGCCCTGGCTCGCCGGATCGCGGAAGACCTAGGCTCGAGCCGGCTACCGGCGATCCGGGCGGCGTGCCGCCGCTACCCACCGCGGGGGGATCAAGGGTTCCAAGAGCGCTCGCTCACCCGGCTGCTGGCCAAGAGCCGTATCGAGACCCGAACGAAGGTCGCGGCGGTCACCGTCACCGAAGGCGTGGACGTTCTACAGCGTTTGGGCGACATCGTGGAGGAGATCCTGGACGAGAACCAGATCTGCCGCCTCATCCAGGTCTCTCGCGGCACGGTGATCGTTGTCGACGAGGACTCCGTGGGTCGGTTCGTCAAACGCCTTCGCGAGAACCAGATCCTTTCGATCCACCGGGGGCTTGTCGAACTCGCGGTCACGAGCCCGGTGAGCATCGAGGCCACTACGGGCCTTCTCGCCCGGCTCGCCTCGGTCCTCTCCTCACGTGGGATCAACATCGTCGAGGCGATGAGCTGCTACACGGACACGATCTTCGTTCTGGACCGGGGCGACATGGCGAGCGCGGTAGATGCGCTCGCGAACGTCCTTGCCTAGCCGGCCGCGCTCGGGGCGTGGGCAGGGGCGGGCAGGGCCCGCGCGATCGCCTCGAGGATTGGGATGACGAGGGGGAGGTGCCGGGCGGAGATCTGTTCCACGTTGACGCCTAGGAGGAGCCGGGGTGCCCTGGCTGCCACACCCCGCCGGATTTGTTCGTAGACCTGAACCGCTCGCGATGTCGACGCCTCGGCCCCGGCGGTCCCGCCCAACTCGGCCGCGGCGAGCACCGCGTCCTCGACGGCGAGAGGGACCTCGGCACCGAGCCAACGAACGAATTCCACGTCCGCCTCGTCGGCGAGAGGAGCGAGGCTGAGGAGCACGGGCGCGGGTGCGATCGCCGACGCCGCGCAGCGCTCGCCGTACGCGACGAGGGTCGCGAGCGCAGGTTCGGCGTCGTAAATGATCTGGGTCGTGAAGAAGCTACACCCGGCCTTCGTTTTCGCGAGCATCCGATCCGCCTCGCCCATGCGCTGCGGAATCGCGACGTTCCCGATCCCACCCCCCGCGCGGGCGAAGACTGGTTCGCAGACGCGGTTCGCCTCGATCACCGGGGGGCCGGGATAGGGGATGAAGCGGGAGTTACCACCAATCAGGACGGCGTGCCGGACGCCGAGGCCGGTCGTCTCCTCCGCCCATCGCCGTACATGCTCGGCGTCCGTGAGATGCGCAACGACCTTGTTGACGATGCCGAGCCGGCCGGTGCGCTCGGCGATCCGACGGGTGTAGAGCCGAGGATCGGACGTACGGTAGTACGGACGCCCGTCGTGATTCTCATCGAGAAGCTCGGGCACGTTGATCGCGTCGATACGCGGGATCTGCTCGACGACCTGTGCGACGGCCTCGAACTGGCGATCCGCCGACGCAGGAGATAGGCGAGCGGAGGGGGGAACGGGCTCGAAGAAGAGCGGAGCGTGCACGAAGGCTGATCTAGCGTGGGGAGTCATCGGGACATTCCTCGATCGGCACCGGAAGTCGTGCGAGTCGCTCATAGGCTTTCGTCCGGCGGGCGCTCTTACATACTGCGTAACCGCCGCGCGGACGGGGTAACCTCTAACTTCAAACTACGATGGGGTGTGCGCCCTGCGTGCTGCCGGCCAAGCGCTCGGGGACGGTTTCTGGCCTCCGCCTAGGGGATCCTCGGGCGCGCGTACATATCGCCGCCGTGGGGTTCGAGGTTGAGCGGGTCACCGAGCCGATCCAGATCGACCGGGCCGACCGGGTCTATCTCCTGACACGCTCCGAGCACGACGACGCGGCGCCGTTCGTCGCCGAGGCCGAACGCCGGCTCCGAGCCGCCTCCTGGCCCGTGGAAGTGCGGGTGGTCCGGACGGACATCTGGGATGTTTTCGGCGCCCTCGCGGTCTATCGGAAGATCTTCGAGTCCGAACGTCGGCTTGACCGACATCAGGACGGCGTTGTGCCGCTCCGAGTGAATGTGTCCACCGGGACCAAGATCACCGCCATCGCAGGAACGCTGGCCTGCATGCTGTGGAAGGGGGAGCCGTACTACGTCCGCGTCTCCCGGGCCTGGTACTCGGACCGATCGCCAAAGGTCCGGGCGGTGAACGACGTGATCCGGGAGATCGACCCGGTCGGCGTCTATGAGCTGCGACAGCCTGGCCCCGAGCTCGTCGGGGTACTGGAAGCCCTCCAACGGCGGGGCGGAACGCTCCGCAAGCACGAGTTGATCCGCGAGCTCGGGCTGGACCGACCCTCGGAAGGGGGAGCGCCCACCTCTCCGCAGACCCGGCACGGCCGCCTACGACGGCGCCTCGAGCCACTGGAGCGGAGATGGGGGTTCGTACGAACCGATGTCGGCGGTCCGCGCGGACAAGTTCACCTCACCGAGCAGGGGCGCGTCGCGCTCGTCCTCTTTGGAAGTTCCGGGATGTCGACGGAAGACACGGAATAAACGATTGTAACGTTACATTGTCTAAGTACCTCCGCGATGATAGAGGTCTCGTGCAGCGGAGGGGTGGTCGGGCGATCGGGAGCCCGCAGGGGCTCGCGACCCCGATTCCGGCCGAGCGGGTGCACGAGACGACCCACAGGTCGTGGCCGATGCCGTGCCGGAGCGCGCCGAGCCCTCCTCCACCCCCCTCCTTCCCGAGGCCGGGCCCCCCTCCCCGGCCCGGGGAGCATGCCTTCGCTCCGGGCGTTGGAGTGTAGACTTCATACAAGGCAGCCGCTCGGCCCCACGATGGCCGACGCGATCGCGGTTGAGGGCCTGACCAAGAACTACGGCAGCCTCGCCGCGGTCGATAACATCAGCTTCCGTGTGCCCGCCGGAAGCGTCTTTGCGTTTCTCGGCCCGAACGGTGCCGGCAAGACTACGACCACCGAGATCCTCGAAGGGCTGCGTGCTCGGTCGAAGGGAAGCGTGCAGGTGCTCGGGCTGGACCCGTGGGATGAGGGGCGCCCCCTTCATCGACAGATTGGCGTCATCCCGCAGGACTTCCGTTTCTTCGAGAAGATCACGCCCCGCGAGTCAATCGATTACTATAGTACCCTGTTCGGAACCCACTCGGATCCCGCCGCTTTGTTGGAACGGGTGAAGCTCTCGGACAAGGCGGACTCCCGCTTCGACACCCTGAGCGGAGGGCAGAAGCAGAAGCTCGGGCTCGCGCTGTCCTTGGTCAACGATCCCCGCATCTGCTTTCTGGATGAGCCGACAACCGGACTGGACCCCACCGCCCGCCGAGCGATCTGGGATGTCGTCCGGGAACTGCGCAGGGAGGGTCGGACGGTCTTCCTTACGACCCACTATCTCGAAGAGGCCGAGATCCTCGCGGACCGCGTCGCGATCATCAACCACGGACAGATCGTCGCGGCCGGATCCCCCGCCGAAATCATCGACCGGCTGGGCGGCCCGGCTCGCCTGAGGATCGTCGCAGGCTCGGACGTCGCCGATTTCGTCCGCTCTCGTTTCCCGAACGAGGTCCGACGGGAGGGGGACCATATCGACGTCGTGCTGCGCGATCGCGAGGACGCGCTCGCCATATTGGAGGCGGTCCAGGAGAGTCGGCTCGCCTGGACCGGCTTCACCACGGTCCGCGACACGCTCGAGGATGTGTTCGTGCGCCTGGTCGGTCGGATGGATGACGGCGTCCTGAAGACCTCGGACGGGACCACGGCGGAGGCGAGCGCATGAACGGGCGCCGAATCCTCGCCGACCTCAAGGTCACCGCAAGGGGATACTTGCGCAACCCGATCGCCTTGTTCTTCTCGCTCATCTTCCCGCTGATCCTCATCCTGCTCTTCGGGCTGATCTTCGCAAACACCGGCGCGACCGCGGCGACGCTCTACACCGAGAACTTCGACCACGCGAGCCCGGTCAGTCAGGAGTTCCTATCCGGACTGAACCAGACCCACCTCGTCACGGTCCAGGTGATCAACACGTCGACCGGGAACCTAGCGGTGTGGCTCGGGCAGAACGACAACCCCGTGGGTCTCGTCATCCCCGCGGGCTTTGGCCAGAATTATACCCATCATATCGCGACCAACGTCACCCTCTATGTCAACCCCCAGGACGCGGGCGCGGCGGGTAGCGCGGAGGGAGCGGTGCAGGCGGTCGAAAACGAATTCAACCTGCGCGCGGCCTGCCAGAGCACGAACGGGACCTGCTCCCCCGTGCTCGGTTACATCCCGCAGAGCGTCGGCAAGACGTACTTCACCTACATCGATTACCTCGTTCCCGGCCTGATCGGCTTCTCGATCCTCACGAGCCCGATGTTCTCGATGGTCGACGTCACGAGCAGCTACCGTAAGGAAGGGATCTTCCGGCAGCTCTCCCTCACCCCGCTCACCCGAGATGAGTGGCTCGCCTCGCGCGTGATCTGGTACACGATCCTCACGTTCCTCGCCGCTGCCATCATGCTCGGTTTCGGGATCGGGGTCTTCGGTGCGAAGGTCACGATCTCGGTCTGGATGGTCCCCTTCCTGCTCGTCGGGCCCCTCTTGTTCGTCTCGCTGGGGATGCTGGCCGGCTCAATCGCTCGGACCCCCGAGAGCGCGGCGGTCATCGGGAACATCATCACGTTCCCCATGATGTTTCTCGCCGGGACGTTCTTCCCGGTGTCGGAGTTCTCGCCCGGCCTCCAGGTCGTCGCGAAGGTCCTTCCGCTCTACTACGTGATCGACGGGATGAACCAGGTCCTCCTGTTCCAGAACTACGCGAGGGCCCTGACCGACTTCGTGATCGTCCTGGGCATCGCCGTCGTCTTTTTCGCCGCCGCGGTCTACCTGTTCCGGTGGAAAGGCGAGTGAGCGAAGCGACTCGACCCGACAGCGCGGCCTTCCGCCGCGCGATGTCGCTCTGGGCGACGGGCGTGGGCGTCGTCACGACCCGGGGCCCCGATGGCGATCATGGGCTTACCGTCAACGCCTTCCTCTCCGTTACCCTCGAGCCGCCCACGGTCCTCATCAGTGTCGGTGACGAAGCGACGAGCTCCCCCACGATCCGGGAGACGCGTCGTTTCGCCCTCAGCGTCCTGCGCGCGGATCAGGCAGACATCAGCGTCCGCATGGCCGCCGGCCGAGAGGGACGCCCCAAATTCGAGGGGTTGCCGTTGCGACGCAGCCCCGGCGGGCTCGCCTGGATCGAGGGAGCGCTCGCCATGCTCGAGTGCGAGGTGGAGACCGAGTACCGAGCGGCCGATCACTGGCTCTTCCTCGGCAAGGTCGTCGCCCTCGAGACCGGCCCGGACGGACTTCCCCTCGTCTTCTATCGATCTCGCTACGGAGAGCCGGTCGGCTCGGACCAGGTCCGGTTACCCCTTCGTAAGCAATAGGTTCCGGGGGAGCGAGACTCCTTTAACGGAGGGTCCCTTCCGGTGCGGACGTGACCGAAGCGGCGGTGACCGACGTGCGCCTCGCGATAGTCGGCAGTGGGCCGGCCGGCCTCACGGCGGCCCTCTACGCGGCGCGCGCGAACCTCGACCCCTTGGTGATCGGAGGGGTCCCGGCCGGTGGCCAGCTGATGCTGACCAGCGAGATCGAGAACTACCCCGGCTTTCCCGACGGCATCCAGGGTCCGGAACTGATCGAGCTCTTCCGTAAGCAGGCCGCGAAGTTCGGTGCACGGTTCCTGGACGACAACGTGATCGGCGTCGACTTCACCCACCGACCGTTCGTCCTTCGGACCGGCACGAACGGGGACGTTCGGGCCCGGAGCGTGATCGTGGCGACCGGCGCGAACGCGCGTTGGCTGGAGCTCCCCAACGAGCAACGGCTTCGCGGGAAGGGCGTCTCGGCGTGCGCGACCTGCGACGGGTTCTTCTTCAAAGGCCGCGAGCTCGTCGTGGTCGGCGGTGGAGACTCCGCGATGGAGGAGGCCCTCTTCTTGACGAAGTTCGCCACGCACGTCACGGTCGTCCACCGCGGCCCGCACCTGCGGGCGAGCCGCATCCTTCAGGCACGGGCGCGCGCGCACCCCAAGGTCAGTTTCGTGATGGACGCCGATGTCGTCGACGTCTTCGGAAAAGAGACCGTCGAGGGGATCGTCGTCCGGGAGCACGGTTCCGGTGCGAGCCGGACCCTGCCGGCCCAGGGTCTCTTCGTCGCAATCGGCCACGACCCCGCGACGGAAGTCTTCCGGGGAGCGCTCGAGCTCGATGCCAAGGGCTACGTCAAGACCCATGATATCACGCGCACGAGCGTCGACGGAGTCTTCGCGGCGGGGGACGTCTACGACCACCGGTACCGGCAGGCCGTCAGCGCCGCCGGGCTCGGGTGCATGGCCGCCCTGGACGCAGAGAAATTCCTCGCGGAAGAAGTGCCCCTACCTGTCGGACCGCCCCCGGCGTGACCGAGCGCATCCGGGCAGGCCTTTAATATGGCCCCCCGCGTGGCACGAGCGCGCCGCCGATGGTGAACAAGAAGAGCCTGCACATCGAGTCGTCCGGCCAGCTGTGCATTTACTGCGGAGCCTGCGTCGGGATCTGCCCGCTCAACTGCATCTACCTCGACGAGACCCGGATCACGTTTGACGAGAGGGTCTGCACCCGCTGCGAGATCTGCGTCAAGGCGTGCCCGGTCGGCGCGATCGAGATTGGGTAGGTATTCGGGAGGTCGCATGGTCCAGAACCTGAAAACCGATGTCCTCGTCATCGGCGCGGGTCCCGCCGGTAGCATGACCGCGAAGTGGGCCGCGAAGAACGGCGCTCGGGTCCTCATGATCGAGAAACGGCAGGAGATCGGCAGCCCCGTTCGCTGCGGGGAGGGGATGAGCAAGTCCTGGCTGCCCGAAGTGGGCATCACTCCCGGCGCGTGGATCAACCTGGAGGTCGAGGGAGCTCGCATCTTCTCCCCTCGCGAGCAGGTCTTCGAGATCAACGAAAAGCACGCCGGCAACGAGGTCGGCTACGTCGTCGAGCGCGATGGGTTCGACAAGGCGCTCGCGATCGACGCCGCGAACGCGGGCACGGAGATCCGGCTCAAGACGGCGGCCACCGAGATCCTGAAGGAGGGTGGCAAGGTCGTCGGCGCCCGGGTCAAGCAGTTCGGGGAGCCGTTCGAGATCCGCGCGAAGGTCACGATCGGCGCCGATGGGTTCGAGAGTCAGGTCGGCCGGTGGGCCGGACTTCCCACGAACATCGCGCTGCGGGACATGGATACGTGCCTGCAGTACCGTATGACGAACGTCGACTGCGACACCCGCTACTGCGACTTCTACCTGGGCGAGGTGGCCCCGGGCGGCTACGTATGGGTCTTCCCGAAGGCCGACGGGCTCGCGAACGTCGGGATCGGGGTGCAGCTCAGCAAGGTCCGGGGAATGGCCGACCCCCGCACGTACCTCGACGCCTGGATCGCGAAGCACCCCGCCTACTCGAAGGGGAAGACGATCGATGTCGTCGGCGGCGGCGTTTCGATCTCCCAGCCGGTGAAGCAGTCGGTTACCGACGGGCTCATGCTCGTTGGGGATGCGGCCCGCATGATCGACCCGCTCACGGGCGGCGGGATTGCGAACGGTTGCATCGCCGGAAAGATCTGCGGCGAGGTCGCGGCGCAGGCGGTCCACGCGGGGGACACCTCCCGCGCCTTCCTCGACCGCTATGAGAAGGGCTGGCGCGCGAAGCTCGAAGAGAAGCTCTACCGGAACTGGTACGCGAAGGAGAAGCTCTGCACGCTCTCCGACGCGACGTTCGACAAGATCATCGACGCGTTGCAGGGCGTTCGCCTCGAGAAGCTCAGCGTCCACAACATCCTGAAGGCCGTCCACGACAAGTACCCGGACGTGACGAGGGAGTTCGAGGCGTTCCTGTAACGCCGCGGATCCGGAGCAACGATGCCGGGCGCACCGAACCGGCCGCCCGAGATGGCGGCCCCACCCCCCCCACCGATCGTCGACGCTCCCGAGCGACGCGTCCTGCGCCGCCTCGCCCCCAGCCGGATTGCGCTCAGCCTCGACGTATGGCGCGGGGCGCCGAGCCGGGAACTCATCGATCCCTTGGAGAAGGCCGAGGCGGCGTACGGAGCCCGGGAGTGGCGCGAGGCCGAGAGCCAGCTCGATCGCCTCGCGATCCGATTCCACGAGCCCCGTTGGCCGACGCTTCCCCCACCGTTCCGCGAGCTCCGGGTCCCGATCCCGCCCCCCCATCCGCCGCAATGGGATCCCGAGTTCCGCGCCTCTCCCGAGGAGAGGGAGGCGATGAAGGCCCGGAAGACCGGCGAGACCCAGGTGGCCCTCGTCCTCGCGAGCGTCGCTTGGGCGAAGGCGAAGGGGATCGACGTGGGAGAGTTCGAAACGACTGCCGAGACGGCTCGCGCCGCGTTTGCGGCCGGGGGCCCCGTCGCGGATCTCTACGCGGCGATCGACCCCATCTGGGAGGCCCTGCGGGCGAAGGTACCCCTGCCGAAGGCGGCGGCGAGCCGGGCGACGGCCGCGGTGGCTCCCGCCCAGCCCGAAGAGGCGTAGGCCGGCCGTGGGGAGCGACGGCGATCGGTCCGTCGTACGCAAGGACGAGGGCGAGGTCACGAGCTGGCCGCGGGGTCTCGCGGGCTACGTCCCGGCGGGATCTCCGGACCAGGGACCTCCTTCCGAGGAAGAGGACCGCCTCGCCCAGCGCATCCGCCTCGCGGCCCGGCTCATCGACCTCCTGCGTTCCTCCGGGCGCGAAGACCCGTCGTGGGAACGCGAGCTCCGGGCCGCCGAGAGGGCCTACCGCGAGCGCGATCGCGCCCGCGCGCGCGACGTCATTGAGCGGTTGATCGGCGTCCTGGGAACGGCGGCCGGCGCCCCCGGGGCCTCGGATCCTCCCACGCGGTAGGCTTACAGGGGCGTTCGCCTCCGGGCGAGACGATGCCGAGACCTCGGTTCGGGACCTTCTCGATCGTCGCCTACGATCCCGCCGGACGGGCGTGGGGCGTCGCCGTCCAATCGAAGTTCATCAGCGTCGGCTCGGTCGTTCCGTGGGCGCAAGCGAACGTCGGCGCTCTCGCGACGCAGGCGTTCGCGAATGTGCGCTACGGGCCCGAGGGCTTGAAGATGCTCGCCGAGGGCCGCTCGGCGGCCGATGTCGTGCGCTCGCTGACCTCCTCGGACCCGGGTAAGGACGAGCGCCAGCTGGGTGTTGTCGATCGGAAGGGAGAGGCCGCCGCGTTCACCGGCGCGAAGTGCATGGAGTGGGCTGGGCACGAGATTGGAGATGGGTTCGCCTGCCAGGGGAACATCCTGTTCGGCCCCGCAGTGGTCCAGGCGATGGCCCGAACCTACGAGCGGACGCCCGGCGACCTGCCGGAACGCCTCCTGGCCGCGTTGTCGGCCGGCCAGCGGGAAGGTGGCGACCGCCGGGGAATGCAGTCCGCCGCGTTGCTCATCGTTCGGGAGAAGGGCGGCTACGACGCCGGGAGCGACCGATGGGTCGATATCCGCGTGGACGATCATCCCGCTCCGATCGAGGAGCTCAAGCGCGTCTTCCGGCTCTACGACCTCACGATGCTGAGCCGCGAGGATCCGGCGACCCTGCTTCCGATCGATGGGGACGTCGCGAAGGCGCTCCAGCACGACCTCGGCGTCTTGGGCTACTACCCGGGCCGCCCCAGCGGTAGGTGGGACGAGCCGAGCCGCGCGGCGTTCCGTAAGTTCGTCAACGAGAACAACTTCGAGAACAAGATGCGCGACGACGACAAGGTCTGGCCGTCGATCGTGCGCTTCCTCGCGGATGCGGCTCAGGCCGAAGTCCAGCGTCGAACGAAGACCCAGCCGATCCAGCCGCATGCGCTTGAGCGCGGACCCGGGGCCGCGGCGGGAGGAGACGCATCGGGGAAGAAGCCCGCGCCGTCCAAGTGACGGTCGCATTATCGCGTCGATACGACGATCCTCGGGTGGCCGAGATGATCGCGGCGGCGATCGAGGTCGATAACCCGAGCCAGGTCGAAGTGAGGACGGTAGCGGAGTCGCTCGAGATCCGGGTGATCGCTCCGTCGGCGGCGAGCGCCCGCGCGACGCTCGAGGACCTAATGGCCTGCGTCCAGGCGGCCGAGCGGACGATCGGCTCGGGCCGCGGACCGCCGACGTAAGCACCCGCGCCCCCGGGCCGATACCGTCAAGAACCGCTCGGAAGTCCGTGCGGAGAATGCCCGCGCCGGACGAGGCGACGACCCGCGACATCCTCACCCACGCCCGCACGATCGCCGTCGTCGGCCTCTCCGACAAGCCCGAACGGGACTCCCACGAGGTGGGACGCTACCTCCAAGCGCAGGGGTACCGGATCGTCCCGGTCAACCCCATGGTGAGCGACATCCTCGGCGAGCGATCGTACCCATCGGTGAGCGCCATCCCCTCCGACGTGCCGATCGACATCGTCGATGTCTTCCGCAAGAGCGACCAAGTTCCCCCGATCGTCGAGGAGGCGCTCTCGCGCAATGTGCCCACGATCTGGCTTCAGCTCGGCGTGGAGAACCCCGAGGCCGGGGCGAGGGCCCGCAGCGCAGGCGCTCACTTCTACGAGAACTCCTGCATCATGGTGGCGCACCGCCGGTTGAAGATCCCCGCGAAGAGCGGCCGGCCCTGACGGAGGGAGAAGGATGGCCACACCCGTTCGTTCTCCGATGGCTCCCGCCGCGGTCGCTCCGCCCTCGATGCCCCGGAGCGGCGCTTTCCGGGAGGTGGGCACCGTCCGGCATGCCAGCATTCACGCCCAACGCTACCGACTGCGGGGGGCCGGCAAGGTCACGGGAGAGGTCGACGTCGACGAGGCCGTCTTCGATGGGATCGCCACCATCACCGGCCCTCTCATCGCGAACCAACTGGATGTCCGAGGGACCTTCGAGGTCGGAGGCGATGTCACGGTGAGCGGCGGCGCGGTCGTGCGAGGCACCGGTCGCTTCCTCGGCTCCGTCCGGGCGGGCCAGCTCACCACCGACGGGCTCGTGCGCGTGGCGAAGGATGTACGCATCGTCGGGACCCTCTCGGCCAAGGGCGCCCTCGAGATCGGAAAAGACGTCACGGCGGCGCTCTTCCTTCACGACGGGAGGATCTCCCTCGCGGGAGTTCTTCGCGCGCAGGAGGTCGAAGCGGTCTTCGAGTCGGAGTCGAGCATCGGTGCGATCGAGGCGACCAAGGTCTCCCTTCGCCCGCGCCAGATCCTCCGGCTCCCGGTGGACGTGCCCGTACTGAGCCCGAAGGCGCTCCTTCGGGTCGACCGCATCGAGGCCGAGTCGGTACAGATCGAGGGCGTGGACGTTGACTACGTCCGGGCGGGGTCGATCACGCTCGGTCGGCACTGCCACGTCACCCGGATCGACGGTACGGTCGTGAAGAAGGATCCGTCCAGCTACATCGGCTACGAGTCGCGTACCCCGCCGCCGCACGGTCTCTCGCGCTAGGGTCCGCGCCGCTTTATTCGTGGACGCACGTGCGGACCGCCATGCCGGCCGACGAGGAGGCTTCGAGCGGTAGCCCCGCCCCGATGGACCTCCAGACGAAGGTCGCCGATTACTGGAGCCGAACGGGGGTCATCGAGCGGGCGCTCTCGGGAGCCGGGTCGGGGCCCGCCTTCCGGTTCACCGAGGGCCCGCCGACGGCCAACGGTCGCCCCCACACGGGCCACATGATGCCCGGCACTCTCAAAGACGTGCAGCTTCGCTATCGGAGGATGCAGGGGTACCGCATCGTCACGCCCATGGCCGGTTGGGACTGCCACGGGCTCGGGGTCGAGATCGAGATCGAGAAGAAGCTCGGGGTGCGGACCCGGCACGACATCGAAGCGTACGGGATCGATCGGTTTTGCGCGGAGTGCCGGACGAGCACCCTCGCCGTCGCCGCCGCCTGGCAGGAGATGTACCGACGGCTTGGCTACTGGCTCGATTACGACCATGCCTACCAGACGATGGCGCCGCCGTACATCGAGAGCGTCTGGTGGTCCCTCAAGACCCTGTTCGATCGCGGTCTCGTGGAGAAGGGCCACTACGTGCTCCCGTACTGCCCGCGGTGCGAAACGACCCTCAGCTCGCACGAGGTCGCACAGGGGTACAAAGAGACGGTGGACCCGTCGGTCACTGTTCGGTTCCCGCTCCGAACGGAGGGCGGACCCCCGCGCGACCTCCTCGTCTGGACGACGACCCCGTGGACGCTTGTCTCGAACGTCTTCGTCGTCGCCCGCGCCGATCTTCCGTACGCCGTGGTTCGCGAGGCGGACGGCCGAGAGGTCGTGCTCGCCGAAGCCGCGATCCCGCGCTACTTCCCATCCCCGCCCGAGATCGTGGCGCGGCTGACCGGCGAGCAGCTGAAGGGCCTAGAGTACGACCCGCCGTTTCCGTTCGTGCCCGATGCCCCGGGTCGCTTCCGCATCCTCGTGGACGACATGGTCGACGTCACGGAAGGTACCGGATTCGTTCACGGGGCCCCGAGCTTCGGCCCGGACGACTACCGTATCGGCGAGCGGGAAAAGCTCGGAACGTTCGATCCGCTCACGAGCCGTGGGGTCTTCACATCGCAAATCCCTCTGGTCGAGAACCGGTTCTTCAAGTCGGCAGACCCGGTCCTAATCGAGGACCTCGAACGGCGGGGTCGGCTCTACCGCCACGACACGCTGCGCCATACGTACCCGTTCTGCTGGCGATGCGGCACGCCGCTCCTCTACCGGGCGATCGACTCCTGGTTCGTCCGTAGCTCTCGCTTCTCGGACGCGATGGTCCGGAACAACGCGAACGTGACATGGGTCCCCGCGCACGTGCGGGACGGGCGCTTCGGCAACTTCCTCACCGAGGCGAAGGACTGGGCCCTTTCTCGGAGCCGCTACTGGGGGACGCCCCTGCCGGTCTGGGTCTGCCCTCAGGGCCATCCCACCTGCATCGGTTCCTACGCCGAGCTCGCGAAGGTCTGGGGCCGCCCCCTCCCGGACGACTTCGACCCGCACCGTGTGGGGGTCGACCCGATCGAGTTCCCGTGCCCGACGTGCGGCCAGCCCGCCCACCGGGAACCCTACACCATCGATGTGTGGTACGACAGCGGCTCCGCGCCGTTCGCGCAGTATCACTATCCGTTCGATGTCGGGACGTTCGACCCCGCGGCTCCCCTCGACTACGTCGCGGAGGGGATCGACCAGACCCGGGGGTGGTTCTACACAATGCACGTGCTCGCGACCGCCCTGTTCGCGCGACCGGCCTATCGGGCCGCGGTGGCCACCGGGATGGGCCTGGACGACGTCGGCAAGAAGATGTCGAAGTCGAAGGGCAACGTCGTCGATCCCATCGACATCCTCACCCGCATCGGTGGCGATGCGGTGCGCTGGTACCTCCTCAATCTCGACTTCACCGAAGGGGTCCGCATGAGCGAGAGCGAGATGCGCGCCCAGGCCGCGCGCAGCCTCGGCCTCCTGACGAACGTCGTGGCGTTCTACCTGCAGAACGCGCGCGCGGACCGATTGGCTCCGTCCCACGAAGCGCCGTCGTCGACCGACCTGCTCGACCGATGGATTCTCTCCCGTTTCGAGGGGACCCGGCAGCGCGTCGAGTCGTCCCTCGAGAGCTTCGATCCCCGTCCCGGCGCCGGTGCCCTGAAGGCGTTCATCGACGACCTTTCGACCTGGTACTTGCGCCGATCTCGTCCCCGGTTCTGGGCGGAGGCCGGGACGCCGGAGCGTGCCGCGGCGCACGCGACGCTCGGCTACGTCCTCCACTCCCTCTCCCGCGTCCTGGCACCGTTCTCCCCGTATACGGCAGAGTGGATCGCCCAGGAGCTCGCGGACCGGCCGTGGGCCGAGGCAGGTTCTTCGGTGCACCTCGACCGCTGGCCGACTCCGCGCCCGGCCCTGCGGGACGATATGCTGGAGGCGGGCATGGATGAACTGCGCGCCCTGGTCGAAGTGGGACGGGAGCTCCGCCAACGTGCCGGGGTACGGGCCCGGATCCCGCTGGCCGAACTCGTTCTCTTCGGGGCTCCCTCCGAGAGGCTCGAGGCGCTCGGGAGCGAGGGAGAAGCGCTCCTCGCGGCCGAACTCAACGTTCGGACGGTGCGTTGGGATCCGACGCCCGGCCCCGACCGCTTCCCCAAAGACGCATGGGTGATCCGGGTCGAGGGGGATCGTAGGGTCGCGGCCCTCCCGCGAGCGCCCACCCCCGAACTGCTCGAGGAGGGGATGGTGCGCGAGGTCCTTCGCCGCCTGCAGCAGCGCCGCAAGGAGCTCGGACTCGCGTTCACCGACCCGATCGAGCTCGCTCTCGCGGCGCCGGCTTCCCTCCGGGACGCCCTCGAGCGCCGGCGTGCGACGTTGGAACGCGAACTGCTCGCGGAGGTCGTCGACCTCGTAGAAGATCTGCCCGCGGCGTCACCCGAGGACCGAACGTGGGAGGTCGATGGGGTGCGGTTCAGCGCGCGAGTGGCCCGGCGGACGGAGCGCGCGACGCCGACATCCCCCGCACAATCGCCCCCCGCGGGGCGGCTTCCGCGAAGACGGAGGCTCCGAACCGCTCGACACGCGTCGCGGGGTGCTTCCAGGCGTCCGGGGCGAGACCGGCCTTCTCGCACGTCGCGCAGAGGAAGCTCGTCGCGTCGAACCCCTCCTCGACGGCGACCTGCGGCAAGAGCAGCCCGCTCGCCCCGGGAACGGAGACGATCAGTCCGTGCCGGCCGACCACGACACCGCGCTTCCGCTCGTCCGCGGTCGTCCCGGGGACGAGCTCGGGCCGGGTCAGCAGGGAGACCTCGACGGTCAGTGCGTCGATCTCATCGGACGCGACGGGCCTGAAACGGGGGTCCTCGAGCGCTGCGGCGACGGCCGCGAGGTCGATCGCCCGTCCCCGAGGGTGGGTCGGCAACGGGAAACCGACGCACCCGCGCAGCCCCCCTTCCGGATAGGTACGAAGCGTGACGAACGCGCCGCCCGGCTCCGTCCACGCCGGCTCGTCCGAGAGAGCCCAGAGGGGGGATTGGATTCCGAGGGCATGCTCGATGGCGGTGCGGGCCCGGCGTACCGCGGACTGACCGATCGGATCGGGTATCATCGCCGGTAGGAGGCCGACGCGCGCGATATTCCTATCGGTCGCCGTTCAACCGGAACCGGCGAGCGGCAGGACCGCGTTCGCGTCCGGACGGGTGGGGAGCGAGGCGTCCAGCTCGAAGATCGCGCGGACCACCTCGCGGCCGCGCGCGGTGATGCGGTACTCCTCGCCCTCGTGGGTCAGCAGACCCCCGTCGACGAGTCTCCGCAGGTGGAAGGCGAGCTTGGGGGAGTCGTCCAGGCCAGCGGCGTGCATCGCCTCGGAGAAGGAGATCGGCCCCTGGAGGGCTCGCTGCAAGACCGCGCGCCGCAGGGGGTTGGCGATTGCTTCCAGCGTCTCACGCGTCTCGGAGGAGGCGACGGTGGCCGTCAGCGCGCGTACGTCCGCCGCGCCCAGGCGCGAAGGGTCGTAGGAGATCACGAATGGCCCGTGTCCGTTCATCGCCTCGGTCATCGTCCCCACGATCGGGAGGATGTCCGCGCGACGGTGGTGCGTGAAGCATCGATCGACTTCCTCCAACAGCACCGCGGCGACCGGATGCGCCTGGGCGAACTCGCGGATCGTCCGGGCGATCTCGGAGGGGTTCTCGTAGTCCGGCACGATGTGCGTGAACCGAGGACGCGCCGCGGGAGCGTGCGGCGAGAGGACCAGCACCGAGAGCTCCGGCCGAGCCCCCCATTCCCGCAAGAGGTGGTCGAGGTCGCCCCGCCGCCCCGAGGGTCTACGGAACTCCAGCATTCCGCGAGCGGCCTCCAGGACCTTCTGGACCTGTTCGATCTGGAACGGTTTGCGTATGTAGTCGAAGGCGCCGGCCTTCAGCGCCTCGACCGCGGTTTCGACCGTGGCGAAGCCCGTGACCATCACGACGAGGGTCTGCGGCCAACGCGTCCGGACCTCCTTCAGCAATTCGAGACCGCTGTGCCGTGGCATCTTGAGGTCGGTGAAGACGACGTCGACGTCCCGGGCCTCGAGCTCTTCGAGGGCTTTGGGCACCGAAGCGGCGATGGCGACCTCGTGGCCGTCCGCCTCGAGAAGGTCACCGAGCTCCTGCCGGAAGATCGCATCGTCGTCGACCACGAGAATGCGCATGTGGCCGCGGGGAACGTCGAACCCCCCATCACCCTTGCGCAGAACCGGGGGGGTCGACGGCGCTCGCGTCGACGACGGAGGGGAGGGTGTCACGGATGCGCCTCCGCTCGCACGAGCGGGAGGCGGACGGTGAATCGGGCGCCGCTGTCCGGCACGTTCGCGACCGTGATGGTCCCTTGGTGGCTCTGGACGATGCCGTGGCAGATAGCGAGACCCAACCCCGTACCCTTCCCTTCCGGCTTGGTCGTGAAGAACGGCTCGAAGATGTGCGGTAGCGCGCTGGCCGAGATGCCGGCGCCGCTGTCGGTGACCTCGACCACGGCCTCGTTCCCGTCGCCGCGCACTTCGACGAGGATCCGACCGGGGCCATCGATCGCCTCGTAGGCGTTGTTCAGCAGATTCGTCAGCACCTGGATCAACTGGCCCCGATCGCCGCGGATCGGCCACGACCCGGGGGCGTAGCGCGTGTCGATCTCGACGTCCGCGCTCTGCTTCCCGCGCACGAACTCCACCGCGTCGCGTGTGACTTGGACGAGATCCAGCGAGCTGAAGTTCGGTTCGGACCGACGGGCGAAATCGAGCAGGCCCCGGACGATCCGGTCCGCGCTCTCCACCTGAGCCGTGATCGTGTCGATCCGAGCGCGTATCCAGGGATCGGAGGCGCGACGGCGGATGCTCTCGGCGATGAGCATGACGTTGGCGAGGGGAGTGTTGATCTCGTGAGCCACGCCGGCGGCG
This sequence comes from Thermoplasmata archaeon, assembly GCA_021844945.1. GTDB lineage: Archaea > Thermoplasmatota > Thermoplasmata > Lutacidiplasmatales > UBA184 > Lutacidiplasma. The sequence continues at coordinate 78,480 of JAKBSJ010000002.1, forward strand.
AGTTGGCCGATCGATGCGAGGCGATCGCTATGGGCGGCGGACTGCTCCCATCGACGCCGTTCGGATAGATCGACCGCGACGCCCACGTAGTGGGTGGTCTCATTCTGATCGTTCTTAACGGCGGTGATCGTGAGAAGGACGGGGCGTTCCTGGCCGCGACGGTCCCGGTTCATGATCTCGCCGGACCAGTGTCCGATCGCAGGGTTCAGCAGATCGGCCCACATTCGCTCGTAGATCTCGGGACGGCTGCGGCGGCTGCGGACGAGGTTCGGTTTCCGGCCGATGCACTCCGCGCGCGAGTATCCGTAGATCTGCTCGAACGCCGGGTTCACGTCGATGAGGACACCCGCGGGGTCGGTGATTTCCATCGCGTTCGAGCTCGTCAGGAATGCCTCGTAGAAGAGGCGCCCCTGCTCCTCGTCCTTGGTGCCTTGGACCGGCACGACGGTCAAGAGCCACTTTCCGATGGGTCCGCTCCGCACGTAGATGTCCAAGTGGCTTGCGCTGCTCACGGGCCGGCGACCCGGGCGAGCGAGCCGAGCGCGATAGGATTGATCCGGACTCGGCTCGGAGGCGACAATGGTTCGGAGACGGGGATCGTCCTCCCATCCTGGTATCCGGTCCACGGAGGCCGGTGCCGGGCGGACATCCGGCGCCACCAGCCGATCAAAGTGAGGGTTCCGCCAAGCGATCCGGCCCCCGGGGCTCACGAGCGCGACACCATACGGGAGCTCATTGAGGAGCTCGGGCGCGAATGTTTCGATCGGCTCCATGCGCGCTCCCGCTCGCTCGGGGTACAACCGAGGGTTATACAGTGTCACCAGGTCAACTCTACCGCACCGGAGGATTATACCTTGAAGCCCGCCCCCTCGAGGTCGGTGATGCCGCGCCCTATCGTCCTTGTCGCGGAGACCTCGAGCCTCGGTGCGGCTCTGCTCGGCCTGCTCGAGGCGGAGGGATACTCGGTACGGTCCGTTCCGAGCGCGAGGGCCGCCCAGACCGTTCTCCGTCGCCCCGGTAGTGAGCTAGCGACTTTGATCGTGGCCAGCAATGCCTGGAGCTCCGAGACCGTGAGCCGTTGGACCGCGGGTGCGCTGGGCCTCCGTCCGCTCGTCCTGGTCGGAACTCGGGACGCACACCAGCGTGGCCACGGTGATCTCTACGTCATCCATCTACCGGTGCGCCCGGCTCAACTTCTATCGGTGGTGCATCGTGCGACCAGCGAGCCCGTGATGAGCCGACCCGCCCCCGCGCGCTCGGGCTCTCCACGGAAGGAGTCGCGGCCGCGCCGAACGGTCGGCTCGCGCGAAGGAGATCATGCGTAGACTTCGGTTGACCAGAGGTTCATGTATCGTGCGGGCAACGTTCGCCGCACGGTGCGTTCATGTCCGCATCCAATAGCTCCCGCGCTCCCGCTACCAATGGCTCTCTGCCTCCATCGGGAGCCCCCCTTCGCCGTGAGGTGAGCCTGGGTGGGCTGACCGCGATCGTGGTCGGCGCGATCATCGGGTCGGGGATCTTCGCACTCGCGGCCACGATGGGATCGGTCGCCGGCCCGGCGGCGATCATCGCGCTCGTGCTCCTCGGCGTTGTGGTGGTCCTTCTCGCCTTGCCGTACGCCGAGCTCGGCTCGGCGTTCCCGATCACCGGCGGGCCCTATTCGCTCCCCCGCCGCGCCCTCGGCAACTTCGCCGGGTTCATGATGGGGTGGGGCTATTTCCTCTACGCGTTCATCGGCACGGCTGCAATTATTGACGTTTTCGTCGAGTATTTGGGGACGTACGTCCCCGGGCTCACCTACAGCACGACGTTCGGACTCACGATCTCCTACCTCGGCGTGCTGGTGGCCGTCGTCTTCCTCGTCGTTTACACTCTGATCAACATCGCCGGGATCAAATGGGGGTCGATCTTCGCCGTCGTGACGACCTGGGCGAAGATCATCCCACTCGTGCTGTTCGGGGTCATCGGCCTTTTGTTCCTGCGCGCCGGGAATTTCACCGCCTTCGGCTTTGCCCCGTTCGGCTGGACCGGGGTCGCGTTCGCCATGGCCCTGACCTTCTTCGCGATGACCGGCTTCGAGTCCGGGACGATCCCCGCCGAAGAGGTCAAGGACGCGAAGCGCAACATTTGGCGGGCGACCGTTTACGGCGTCCTGATCGTCATCGCGATCTACATACTCGTCGCGGTCGCCTTCATCGGCGGCATCAACTGGAGCGCCGTCGGCATTCCCACGGGGGACTGGAGCGCTACGAGCTCGCTATTGTTGAACAACATCGCGAACGGTTGGGGACTCGTGATCCTGGGCACGGTCGTGGTGGCCGGGGCCCTAATCTCGACGCTCGGAGCGGGGGGTGACTGGGTGCTGCTACAGGGACGAATGCCCTACGCGATGGCGAAGGACAACCTGTTCTTCAAGTCCCTCGCCCGGGTGAGCCCCCGCTTCGGCACCCCCGCGGTCGCGCTGATCTTCGCGAGCGTGCTCACGGGGGTCTTCCTCGTCGCGCTCCCTAGCTTCCCGCCCGTCGCGCTGCTCGCCTCGATCACCACGCTGATCCCGTACGCCGCGGCATCGCTGGCGCTGGTCGTCTTGCGTCGCAACGAGCCGAACGTCGATCGGCCCTTCCGTCTCCCGGGGGCGTGGGTTTGGGCGCCGGCGGCGTTCGTCGTGGCGACGGTCCTCGTCTACTGGGCAAGCTGGCCCTGGACCCTGCTGGGCGTCTTTCTGATGCTCATGGGGGTACCGCTGTACTTCTTGTTCACGCAGCCGTCGTTCCGAGCGACGGCGAAGCTGCTGGAGATCGGAGTGGTCACGCTCGCGCTGATCGTCGTGGGCTTCCTCATGGTCTACGCCTTCCCCGCATCGTCGTTCACGCTCGATGGGATCGCCGGCTGGCCGGTCATCGGGACGGTCCTGATCTTCGTGGGCATCCCCGCGTACTTCCTGACGCTGATGTTCCGTCGGACGACGTTCTACGAGTCGAAATCGGTCTATTGGATCGCCACCTACGTCGGCGGGGTCGCGGTCATCAGCTACATCGGAAATCCGTTCTTCGTCTACGAGAACTTCCTCGCTCCCCCGACCTGGCCGGTCACGATCCAGCCCATGGGCGTCATCAATACGCCTTGGGACCTCGTCGTGCTGGTCCTCTTCGGGATTGCGATGTTCGTTTGGGGGTACCGTTCGGCGCTGCGGCCCGGGGAGGACCTACAACCGGTCTCGGAGTCGGCCGCGGTAGCGGTTCCCGGGCCGGCGGCCGCCCTCCCCGTCGAGTCGTCGGCACCACGGACCTCCGGCGCGGAGACCCTCCCGCCGACCACGACGGACGGTGCCTAGGGAAGGGAGGGTCGCGGCGATGGCGAATCGAGCGCGAGCCGAGTGGGATCCGCTCCGGGAGGTGCTCATCCATCGACCCGGGATCGAGATGTTCTTCGGGTTGACCGAGCCGTACTCGTTCCTCTACGAGCGGGCCTTCAGCATCGACGAGGCGATCTACGAGCACACGACGCTCGAGCACGCGCTCACCGAGGCCGGGGTCGAGGTGCAGCGCCTCAAGCGCTTCGCCGTCGACGTCGAGGCGAAGCATCCAGACTTCCTCGACCGCGTGCGCAACGCAATCCTCGGCATCGTCCACTACACGGGGCCGAAGGCGATGGTCGAGCGCTCGAAGCTAGCACTCCGCCGCAATCTCGACCGGTTCGACGCCGAGACCCTGTTCAACTTCCTGCTGCTGCGCCCGTCGGTCCATCTTGAACGGCATCCGGGTTACCGGATCGTTCTTCCCGAAGTGCGCCTGGAGGTGCCGCTCGCGAACCTGTACTTCATGCGGGACCAGCAGGCGCTCAGCCACGGCGGGTTCATCCTCGGGCGGATGTCCAAGCCGCAACGGGCGAACGAGCCGCTGCTCACGGGCACGCTCCTCAAAGTAGGGGGGTGCGACATCGCCGGCGAGGTGCGGCCCCCCGGAACCTTCGAAGGAGGGGATTTCATGCCGATGGGCTCCTTCGCCCTCATCGGGAACGGTGACCGGACCAATGCGGCCGGCATCCGTCAGATCTTGGCGATGCCGATCGGCTTCGACGAGGTCGGCGTCGTCCACCAACCGAGCCATCCGGCGATCCCCGGCAACGAGCTCGACCCAATGATCGATATGCACCTCGATACGTACTTCAACGTCCCAGGCGAGGGTCTGGCCGTCGGCTGCACACCGCTCCTGAACGCGGCGCGGGTCGACGTCTACCATCGCCACGGTCGCCGCGGCCTCGTCCGCGAGCCGAAGACCGTGTCGTTGACCGAGTACTTGAAGGCGAAACACTTCGACGTAATCCCGATCTCGACACTCGAGCAGATGAGCTACGCGTCGAACTTCCTTTGCCTCAAGGATCGCCACATCCTCGCGGTCGAGGTCGAGCAGGAGATCGACCGGGTGCTGGCGACCCTCGCCCAGAGCGCCCGGGCCGATCCGCGCCGCTACAACGGCTTGCTACGGTTGGCGCGACGGGAGCGGGCGGAGTTGAGCGAACGGAACGAGTTCTTCCCGCATCTGGCCGCTCTGCGCGATCACGGGGTCGAGGCCACGCCGCTCGGGCTCCGCGAGATCACCGGCGGATACGGTGGCGCGCACTGCATGACGTGCGTCCTGCGGCGCTCATCGTAGCCGCCCATCGCTCAAGTCCGAGCCGGGTTCGGACGCCCCGCTCGTTCGGAGGCCGGCAACCTTTGCGGCGAGCGCGGCCGGGGGGCCCTCCCTCCTCCACCGAGAATCCGGGCCGGCTCGTCAACCCGGCTTGAGCCGACGAAGATGCCCTCGCCGGTCGTTCGCACTTTTGATGAGCGAGATGGCAGCGTGGAGCGAGCTGTTCGACTTCCGCGGAAAGGTGGCGGTCGTGACCGGAGGGGCCGCCGGAATCGGAGAGGGGATCGCGCGACGGCTCGCCGCCCAGAACGCCTCGGTCGTCGTCGCCGATGTCGACGAGGCGAAGGGACGCGCCACCTCTCAGGCGATCGCCTCCCTCGGACCGGGACGGCCGCTGTTCGTGCGGACCGACGTGAGCGACCCGGCGGCGGCCCGGGAGCTCGTCGCGACGACCGTGCACGAACGGGGGCGGCTCGATCTCCTCGTCAACAACGCGGGGATCTTCCCGTTCGCGCCGGCGCTCGATGTGACGCCGGAGCTGTGGGACCGCGTGATCAACATCAACCTGCGCGGCACATTCTTCCTGACGCAGGCCGCCGCGCGCCAGATGAAGGCGCAGGGCTCCGGCGGGAGCGTCGTGAACATCGCGTCGGTCGACGCGATGCACCCGACCGGCCAGCTGTCGCCGTACGACGCCTCGAAAGGGGGCGTGCGCATGCTGACGCGCTCGCTCGCCGTCGAGCTCGCGCCGCTCGGAATCCGCGTCATGCGATCGCTCCGGGCTCGATCCAGACGCCGGGCGCCGCCGCGATGACCTCCTCGGTGCTGCCGGCCGGGGCGAACGCCGCGGCGCTCGCCCAAGCGTTCCTCGCGCGGATCCCTCTCCATCGGATGGGCGAGCCGGACGACATCGCGCGGGCCACGCTCTTCCTGCTCGCTCCGGCCTCGAGCTACGTCACCGGAGTGACGCTCGTCGTCGACGGAGGCTACCTTCTGTCGTAGGCCTCGCTCGCCCCCGTCGGCCCTTATTTATAGGGGGCGGGGGTCCCGCCCCGCGCACCGATGCCGTTCCCCGAGGCCGTCCACCGTCTGCTGGACAAGAAAATCTGCATGAACTGCTCGGCCCGGAACCCCCCGAAGGCCGTGCGGTGCCGAAAGTGCGGCTACAAGGGCCTTCGGGTCAAGTCCCGCGAACGCTCGGGGAAGACCCAGTAAGCCACCGGGTCAGGCGTGCGCCGCGTCGGGCGGTTCCCCGCGTAGCTCGCGCTCGAGTTGCACCCGTTTCGCGACCAGGAAGCGAAGGTTCGCCATTCCATCCCTCCAGCTCGAGAGCTTCGGCGCCCCCCAGCGTTCCCGGTAGTGGATCGGCACCTCGATGGCGCGCAGCCCGTGGATGAGTACCTCGATCTTGATCTCTTCGCTCAACTGCATCCCGCTCTGGGTCAGCCGAAGCCGGTCCAGGATCTGCTTACGAAAGACCCACAGGCCGCTCTGGCTGTCGTGCAGCGTCGCCCCCGGCAATCGCGTGACCCAACGATGGTACAGGAGGCCGGTGGTCAGGTTCAGCACCCGGTTCCCGATGCGATGCTCGGTCGACATCGCGCGGGGCGCGAGGTAGGCGAGGCGGTTCCCGGTGATGAAGTCGAGATGCTCGCGCTCCAGGCGGTGCACGAGCTCGGGGATCGCTTCGACCGGGTACGTCGCATCGCCGTCGGAGGTCGCGATGACCTCCCCGCTCGCCGCCGCAAAGCCCGTGCGATAGGCGCGGCCGTAGCCGCGGCGCGGTTCGGCGATGACGCGGGCGCCGTGCGCGCGGGCCTCTTCGGCCGTGCGGTCCGTGGAGAGCCCGTCGACCACGAGTACCTCCCACTCGATACGGTCGGCGGGCGCGACGTTCCGTTCGTCCGCCTCTACGGCGCTATGGAAGGTATCGAGCACGTGGACGATGGAACGCTCCTCGTTGAGCGTGGGGATCACGAGGCTGGCGTGCACACCCGCTCGGGAGCCGTTCTACGTTTAAACTTCTTGACGAGTGCCGGTAGGATGGCCCCGCGTCCCCGAGCCCGTCGTCGGTGGGGGCGCTTCCCGACGACCGCCGACATCGGCATCTGGGCGCGGGGATCGAGCCCCTCGGAACTCTTCGAGGCTCTCGGACTCGGCCTCTTCGCGCTGATCACGGACCTAAGGACGGTGCGCGTCCGCGCCGAGCGAGCGGTCAGCGCCTCCGGCGATGACCCGGTCTCCCTCGCGGTCGCCTACTTGGGAGAGCTGCTCCTGCTCCAGCAGACCGAGGGGTTCCTCGCGCGCGACATCGAGGTCCGCACGCTCGGCACGCCTCCGACCGCGCTGGTCGCCCGAGTGCAGGGCGAGCCGTTCGATCCCGGACGGCACCCGGCACGCATGGAAGTCAAGGCGATCACTCTGCACGCAGCGCGGGTGGATCTCGGCAACGGCCGGGCGCGGCTGATCGTGGACATCTAGGCCGTCAGGGCATCTGCGCGACGATCGCGGAGAGCGCGGCTCCGGGCCTCGGCAGGCGTCCCGCTTTACCGAGGATCCGTTCCAAGGCGGCGAACGTCACGAGCAGGTCCGGCCAGTCGGCGATCCCCATGTGGCCGATCCGGAAGATCTTCCCTGCGAGGGCGCCCTGCCCGCCCTGCACGAGCACGTTGTACTCGCGTTCGAGGGCTTTGCGAAGCTTCGCGTCGTCCAGGCCGTCCGGGTTCCGGACCGCGGTCACGGTATCGGAGGCATAGCGCGGATCGGGGAACAGTTCGAGCCCGAGCGCTTTCACCGCGTCGCGCGATGCCGTCGCGAGCCGGTGGGTCCGCGCCAGCCGACCCTCGAGACTTTCTTCCTGGAGAACGAGTAGGGCCTCGCGCAGCGCGAGGAACAGCGGGACCGCGGGGGTCCAGGGAGTGTCGTTCTTGTCGAGGGACTTGAGATGCGATGCGAGGTCGAGGTAGAACGTCCCCGGGTGCAGCGCCTTCATCGCGCGGTCGGACAGGTGCACGAGGCTGAGCCCGGCCGGCGCGGCAAGGCCCTTCTGGCTTCCTGCCACAATCGCGTCGATGCCCCAGTCCGAGACCGGGACCGGGATCCCGGCGATCGCGCTGATCCCGTCGACGAGGAAGAGTGCCCCGGACTTGCGCACCGCGGGGGCGAGCTGCGCGAGATCGTTCGCGAGTCCCACGCTCGTCTCGTTGTGCACCACGCACACCGCGTGGACGTCCCCCTTGTCGAGCTCCGCGCGCGCGGCATCGATAGGGATGTGCTGGCCCCAGGGGGCGGTGAGGGTCGTGACGTTCGCAGAGTAACGGCGCACGATCTCGTCGGTCCGCTCGCCGAAGTTGCCGTTGGTCAGTACGAGGGTGCGTCCCTCCTTCGGGACGAGCCCGGCGTACATCGCCTCGAGCCCCGCGGTGCCGCTGCCGGACAGGATCACGGTCCGTCCGGCGGGACCGAAGAGCATCGGGAGCAGCTGCCGGATCTCGGCGACGATGCCGTGGAAGTAGTCCCCGCGGTGGTTCAGGCTCGGCGTGGACATCGCGCGGAGCACCCGGGGGTGGATGCGCACCGGGCCCGCGATGAGGAAGGTCGCGGTCTCGGGATCGAACGTCACGCACTTCCTCCGGGGAGCGGTACCTGCGCCGTGAGGGCTTCGCCGCGCAGCGCGCGGCGGACCTCTTCCATGACCTGGCGACCGGCGCGTCGCTGCGCCTCGTGGGTCGAGGCGCCAACGTGCGGCGTGGCGATCACCTTCGGGTGCCCGAGCAATTCCTCGTTCATCGGCGGTTCCACCTCGTAGACATCGAGCGCGGCTCCGGCCAATTGGCCCGAACGGAGCGCGGCGAGGAGCGCGGCCTCGTCCACGAGCGAGCCACGTGCGACATTGATGAGGAAGGAACCGCGCTTCATCCGGGCGAGAGCCGCCGCGTTGATGAGGTGTCGGTTCTCGGGCGTCGCGGCCGCATGAAGGCTCACGAGGTCCGACTGCCCGAAGAGCTCGTCGAGCGTCACGAACGCCGTCCCGTCCTCGGTCCGAGCCACGTACGGGTCGTAGGCGAGCGCGTGCACATCGAACGGTGCGAGCCGGCGCGCGACCTCGCGGGCGATCCGGCCGTACCCTACGAAACCCACCGTCCGGCCGGCGAGCTCCCCTCCGCGCGTTCCCCGTTCCCAGCGCCCCGCCTTGGTGCCGGCAACCGAGGGCCAGAGTTCCCGCACGAGCATCAGGGCGAGAGCGACCGTGAGCTCCGCGACGCTTGTCGTGGCGGCCACCGGAGCGTTCACGACCCGGATCTTCCGCGCGGCCGCCGCCGCCAGGTCGATGTTGTCCACGCCGACCCCGGCGCGGGCAATGAGCGCGAGGCGCGGAGCGCGGGCGATCAGCTCCGCCGTGACCTTCGTACGGCTGCGCACGACCAGCGCCCACGCGTCACCGAGGGCCGCGTTCAGCGCGGACGTGCCGGAAGAGGCATCGATAACCCGGCACTCCTCGTCCTGGAGCAGGCCGAGAGCGCCCGGGTCGATAGGATCCGCGACGACGATCGTGCGGTGCGCGCCGGACACATCCGAGCGACGGGAGGGCGGACGAAAAGCGCTTGCGGTGGGGCGCGCGCCCTAACGCGTTTTCGGTACCGCGGTGTGTTCGAGCGCGGAGCGCACGATATCGATGCCGCGCGTCCCCCGGATCCAGGGTTCGGGCAGGACGGTGATCCGATGGGCGAGCGCGGGGCCCGCGATCGTCTTGACGTCGTCCGGCAGCACGAAGTCCCGGCCGTGGACCAAGGCGTGCGCGCGCGCGGCACGGGCCAGCCCGAGCGAGCCGCGCGGGGAGGCGCCAACCTCCGCGCGGGGATCTGCCCGAGTCGCACGCACGAGGTCCACGAGGTACCCTTCGACCGAGGCGTCGAGCTCGACCTCCTCGACGGCGCGCTGCATTCGGAGAAACTCTCCGGGGGCGAGTACGGTAGGGACCGGGGCCGCGTCCTGCTTGCGCTCGGCGCGGCGTCGCAGGATCTCCCGCTCTTCCTGCGGCGTGGGGTATCCGACGCTCACCCGGAGCAAGAACCGGTCGATCTGGGCTTCGGGAAGCGGGTAGGTTCCCTCCAGTTCGAGGGGGTTCTGCGTCGCGAGGACGAGGAATGGGCGCTCGAGCGGATGCGTCGTCCGCTCGCTGGTCACCTGATACTCCTGCATCGCCTCGAGCAGCGCGGACTGGACTTTCGGCGGGGCGCGGTTGATCTCGTCCGCAAGCAGGATGTTCGCGAAGACGGGACCGGGACGAAAGACGAAGGTCCCGTGGGTTACGTCGAAGATCTCCGTGCCGAGGATGTCGTGCGGGAGGAGGTCGCCGGTGAATTGGATCCTCTGGAAGGCCAGCCCCAGCGCCGCGGCGAACGACTTCGCGATCAGCGTCTTTCCGAGTCCGGGAAGGTCCTCGAGGAGGAGGTGCCCGTCGGCGAGGATCCCGATGAGGATCTGGTCGACCGCCTCGTCCCGCCCAACGACCGCCGTGTGGACCGCCGCACGCACCCTTTGGATCGCTTCCGAGCTCGGAGCATCCACCCCCGCGGCCATGCCGCCGCGAGCGGGCCGCGCTATTTGGGCGCTCGCCCGCGCCGTATCCCCCGGCCGTAACGTTTCCGCGTCACGGCAAGGCCTACGCCCTCTCAGCGGTCTGACCCCGGCCGGGGACTGTCGGACCCCGGGGTTGTCCTCACGTCATCCCAGCGGACGACCCGTCCGCATGCGGTCGAGAGGGACCCTTCGACGGGACCCGGACGCGCCCTTCGGCGCGACGCCTCCCCATCGGGAGGCATTCCTATAGGATTGACGCCACCCCCTCGCGCGCCGGATGGAGGTGCCCTAGGACGATCACCACGAGCGCGAGCGCGGCCACGAGGAGGAGCGCGGCAATCCCGACCCGCAGCTCGCCCGGCGGGATCAGCAGTCCGGCGACGAGCGCGATCGCGACCCCCACCGCGGGCAGTGGGAGCACATCCGCGGCCCGGCGCAACCCGCTCGACCCGGCCTGCGAGCGCTCCGCCATCCACACCAGCCCCGACAGTGCCGCCAACGCGGCCAGGATCTCGGTCAGCAGGGTGATGGGGGCCGCGAGACCGAGGTACGCCCAGGCCACGAAGAGCGGCAGGAGGAATAGTACCGAGCCCCGTTGTTCGGTCGCGACGAGTCGGATCGCCAACGCCCCAGCGCTCGCCGCTACGGCGACGGCAAGCCCCACGTAGGGGCCCGGGCTACGGCTAAGAAGCCCCAGAGCGACCATGACGGCAGTCGTCGCGGCGAAACCCCACCAGCCGGCTCGCGCAACGCCCCCTCGGGGGCGCTGAGGCCGGATCACGTGTGCCTCCGGGCGTACATCCCGTGTTGGAGGAAGGCGGTGAACCCGGCCAGGGACCAGTACTCGCTCCAGTCAACGACGGGAGCTTCTCTCCAGGCTCGAGCGATCTGCTGACGCCGATACAGGCGAGCGACCCGAGTGACGATCTGCCGGTCCTCGGGGACGGCAGGGGTGAGCGCGAGCTGCGCCGAGATCGGTGACGGGCTGAGGACGATCGTCGGATAGCCACGCCGACGCAAGTGGACGATGAGAAGGGACGCGGACTCGTCCGCGAGAGGGCTAACGAGGATCGTAGTGGTACCCGGCGTGATGTCCCGACGGAGACCTACCGCCCCTCGCTCGGCCGGTGCCGCAAACGCGGAGATCTGAGCGGCGAGCAGCGCATCCCGCAACCGGAGGCGTTGCGAGCGACCGGAACCTAGTGGGATAGTTTCGACGAACTCTCCGAAAATCGCGAGGCCGACCCGCACCTTCTCGCGCAGGAAGGCGTTCGCGATCCCGATCGCCGTCGCCCGTGAGATCCCGAAGATCTCCCGATCGATCTCGCGGCCGAGCGAGGTGGGCCGGGCATCGAGGTAGAGGAGGACGTCACCGGTCCTCTCGAGCGAGAACTCGTTGACGTAACGCGTTCCCGTCCGGGCCCACGCTCGCCAGTTCGTCCGCCGCCACGGGTCCTGCGCCTGAGCGGGCCGAACCCCGTGAAACTCACCGGCATCCCCAATCGTTGTCGACCGGCTCTCCCCGGGCATCGGGATCGTCCGTTGCAGCCGGATCCCCCCGAGTCGTCCGACCTCGGGCGGATATCGCTCGATCGTCAGTGGGGTTCCCTCGACGTCGAGCGAACGCGCCGCCAGCCCGAGCGCGTCGCACCACTCCACCGCGGGGAGGTTGGCGCGAACGAGCACCGGCGAGCGCGCCCACCACTCGGCCCGGAACCCGACCCCATCGGACTGCCAAGCCGCATGGAGCGGAGCGCGCTCGCTTAGCTCGGGAGGGCACGGGAGGGAGATCTCGAGGTCTCGAGCATCGATCTCGGCCGGTACGACGATCGTCCCCTCGATCGCCACCGTGCCCGCGTTCCCGCTCTCCCGCCACGCGACGCGAACGGGTCCCGAGCTCGAGGGGACGGCGAGGAGCGCCGCCATCGGGGAGAGCAGCAGCGGCACCGCTCCGAACAGAGGAACGGGGTCGCGGGACGCCACAGCGGTCGCAATCAATGCGACAGCACCCCCGTAGCAGGCCCACGATCGGGCCGTTAGGCGGAGACCGGCCGAGTGAGACGCGCTCATGCCCCTCCTTCGAGGCGATCGAGGCGCGCGAGAACGTAGGAACGGAAGTCGGTCCGGGAGAGCTGTGTGACCCGACGCAGCTCATCGGCCCGAACGGTGGGGCGATCGGATCCGAGCGCGTCGCGCTCCATAGAGTCCAGCAGAAGGACGAGGTCCTCCCGCTCGAGGCCTCCACCGCGTAGGGCCGCCTCGATGCGGCGCGCGCTCAGCTCGGCGATCTCCGGCTCGGGGCGACCCAATGATTCGGGAAGAACTACGGCGGGGATCCGTTCGAAGTAGTACAGCACACCGCCGACGCTCGCCAAGACGATCGCCACGGTCGCACCGCTGACCTCGACCGTGGGGTTTGCGGTGGCGTAGATCGCGAGCGCGCCCGCTACCACGGCGAGTCCAAAGACGGTCGCAACGCGCGTCGAGATCACGGGAGGGTCCGCGGGCGGTCGAGGTCGTGGATCGCTGCGGTGAGGGCGGCCCGCACGCGCTCGACGTCCGCCCGATCGATCGGGTGGGAAGAGTACCGCGCTCGCTCAAAGGCCCGCGTGATCGTCTCGGCGCTCTCGCGTCCTACTCCGAGCGGCACGAGGTGGAGGCGTCGGATCTCTTCCGGCGTCGATGCATCCAGCCCCGGAGCGACCGGCTCGATACGCTGGAGAAGGCGAGCGTAGAGCGCGATCAGTACCTCGCGCGGGTCGGCATCGGGCCGTTCGAGCGCGCGGGCCGCTTGGGCGAAAGCGGATTGCGTGGCAGCCCGGTCCTCCCGTCCCGTCCCCTTCCCTTTCCGTCCGATCGGAATGAGGCGGGCGACGGCGAATCCCGCTCCGATCAGCCCTAACGCCGCGAGGGCATAGAAGATCCAATAGGGAAACGCGATTGCGAACAGTCCGCCACTGGACCCGGCGCCGGTCCCGTTCGTTCCGTTCGGTCCCGACGTGACGGACTGGTTCGCCGCCGTGGAGTTCGCGCCGCCCGAGGTCGGGCTGAGCGGAAGGATGGGTCCGCCCCCGAAGAAGCGGATGAGCGCGACGAAGGCGATTACGACGAGAATGCCGATCAAGATCGACACGATCGTCCGGGTCGGCAGCGGGACCGTACCGCTGTTCCAGCGCTCCCAGGTCCAGAGCGCGACCGCGCCGATCAGGAGCGCCGCGAGGACCCAGGCGACGATCGTTCCGGCGAAGTAGAAGGTGGGAGCTCCCGCGGAACCCGAGGAGGGAAGAGGTCCGGTCAGGAATGCGGCCGCGGCTCCGACCAGGAGCGCGATACCGAGCACCGCGATCCACAACGTGGAACGCGCCGGACGGCTCCGGGGCGACACGGACACGCTAGGCACCAGCGCGGGACCCCGTATGCGTCTTTGCCCGCCGCCTATCGAGAGGTCGCGGGAGCGGTTCGGGCGATCGGGGTTCGCCCGTCCGCGGGCTCCTCTACGTCCGGGCCGGCGGGCCGCAGGAAATAGAAGCTACGTCGCTCGTGCTCCGCACTCACCGTCGCGAAGTCATCCACGACGTAGTGCAGGTCGTAGGCGGCGCGGAAGGCGTCGCGCACAGCGTGCCGCCAACGCCACAGGCCCTTCGGCTCGTGCTGCCGCACGAGCTCGACGTCGAACGGTATCTCGAGATGTGCCGAGGGTCCGGTCGGCTCGGTGACCTCGATGGGGAGTCGGATCCCGCTCTCGCCGGGCTCGGTACGGATGACCGGCGAGCTCGATACCCACCGATCCTGGTCCTCTTCCTTGGTCGGGAACCTGCCTTCCAGGCGAGTCGCCACGGCGGGGCTCGTGATCGCCCAGACGAGCTTCAGCCGATCGGTCTCGAGGCCCTCGTTCGCGGCGTCGTGGAGCTGGCCGTAGTAGTGCGGCAGGTAGGACGTGGGTCGGCCGCCGAGCCGGCGGATGTTGAGCATCGCGTTGCGGCTCCGCAAGGGATCGAACGTCCAGCGGATCTCCTCGAGCCCCATCGCGAGCACCTCTTCGCGCTGGTACCCTTTTAGCCGAAGGCCCACGCGATGGTTCTGGTACTCCGGCCGGACCGCGGTCATGTGGGAGTAGTGGTAGAGCCGATGGCCGTCCCATCCGAGGAAACCCACGGAGAATCCGACGAGGTGGATATCGACGAACGCTCCGAGGACGAGGCCCCCGTTATCCTGGAGGGCACGCTGGAGGGGGATGGTCAGCGACCCTTCGGGGCCGGAGCCGAACGCCGCGCCCTGCACCTCCTCGAGCTGTCGGAACTCCTCGGGCTTGCCGAGACGACGGAACCGGAAGGGTTCCGCCTTCTTTTCCGGCGACGACATCCCCCGCGCACCGGGGCGAGCTACTTAACCATCGAGCCCGGGCCTAGCGACGCACGCGGAACTCCGCGCACTTCTCTAGGTAGCGGGTGTGGTCCTGGGGCGTAAGCTCCCACAGGAGCTCCTCCATCTCGGGGAGGTTCCGCAGGAACTCGGCCTTGCTCTTCGAGCGCATCAGCTGCTCGAAGCGGCCGCGAGCGACCAGGTACGCGCCGACGAGGTAGGCCCCGATGATCAGGATGATCGGGCCGACGATGGCGAAGGCGAGGTTGTAGTTCACTCCGCCCCGGCCGGCTTGGTTGGTGTAGTAGTCGATCGTGGAGAACGGCCAGACGCTGCCCAAGGGACTGAATGAGGCAAAGGCGAGGACGCAGAGCGCCACGCCGACCGCGAGGACCACCGCGGCGAGCGGGAACCGATAGGTCCGTAGCCAGAGACGGGCCGCGAGCGGCCAGCCCGACGACGATGAGGAGCCCCCGGCCATCGGATCGAAGGGAAGACGGACTCGATATGAACTTAGCCGGGGCCCGGCGCGAGCCGGCTCCCCGCACGGAGGGTGGACTCCGAAGCTTAACCCTGGCGCGCGTAGCGGCTCGGAATTTTCGTGCCGGCTCCCGGTCCGGGAGGCATCGGTCGGATCCGCTCGAGAAGGTGGCGTAGCCTCGCATACAAGTAGAGGGCGCCGACGAGGGCGATCACGGCCGCGACTGCCCCGACCAAGGGTCCGGCGAACACGTTGAACCCGACGAGGAAGAGACCCACGGCGAGGATCAATCCGCCCGAGACGGGCCCTCCGCCGGTCCGTCCGGCCGCGGGATCGGCCGGGAGCGAGAGCAGCGCGGACGTCACGAAGAGCCAGAGGATGGCCAGCGATTCGAGGCCCACCACCGCCGCGCTCTCGATGGTGACCGAGCCCTGGAGGTACTGCGCCACGAGGCCCGTGATGAGGAGGCCCGCGAATCCGGCCCGAAGTCCGAGGGCGTAGAAGGGAAACGACGGGCCATGGCCCCAGTAGTGCGTCCGTTGGACCGCCCACTGGGCGGTCTCGGCGAGGATAACGACGACCACGAGGTAGACCAGCGTCGGGTACAGCGTTCCATAGGAGAAGTACGTGAGATAGAACAGGAACGGTACGACCAGGACGATCCCGATGAACAGGCCGGCCGTGTACGCGAAGATCTCCCGGCGCTCGTCGAACCGGTTCTCAGCGACCGACGGCGTCGTGAAGTGGCCGAGCTCCCACATCACATAGACCGCGGTCAGGATGATCCCGACCCCGGCAGCGATCGTCAGGGCGAACGCGACGGCCATGGTCAGTCGACCCTCCGCCCCGCTGACAGGAATCCGGTGTGGCCCAGCATGTCGAAGCTCGGGCGCGTGCCGCCCTCACCCACGTGCAGCGCGCGCTCGATCACCTCCAGCGCCTGCACCTCATCGAGCCCGATCTCGCGCATTGCTCGGACCGTGCGCTCGAGCTGGTTATAGGTAGGGGTGTAGGCAACGATCCACGCCCCGGTCCGTACCGCACGATGGGAAGGGGCGAGCGCCGCCCACGGTTCGGGAAGGTCGAGCACGATCGCGTCTAGATGCTCTTCGGGCCACCCGCTCTGTACCACATCGCCCTCCACCCAACGGACGCGGGGGCCCAGTCCGGCGCGTTCTACGTTCGCCTTCGCGAGCCGCATCGCTTCCGCACGGCGATCCACGGAGAGCACCATGCCCGAGGGCCCAACGGCGAACGCGAGGGCGATCGTCAAGGCTCCACTGCCCGACCCGGCCTCTCCGATCCGATCTCCCGGCGCGATCGACGCGAGCGACAGGATCCGAGCCCCATCCTTCGGGGTGACGATCTGCGCTCCGCGCGTCATCGTCGCGAACAGGTCCGACAGGCTCGGGCGGAGCGCCCGGTACTGCGTTCCCAGCCAGTCGATCGAGCCGCCCGGGGAAGAGCCCAGTAGGGAGGTCAGATCGATCAGTCCGGCGTCGCCCAGCCGGATCGGGCCGCGGTCGAGGCGCAAGAGAAGAGGTGGTTCCCCCGCCCGTTTGAGCACGAGCGCATCGCCCTCCCGCCATACGTCCTCGGACATCCGCGCCTCGAGGCGACGAACGGGCACTTCTATTAGACCCTCCTCGGCCAGCGACTCCTCGTCGCCACGGGCGAGCATTCCCCCAGGGAATCTACGGCCGAAACGGGTCGCGGCAACGGGCCCGGGGTCCGGGCGAGAGGTCTTTTGTAGGAAGGCCACTCATCGCGTGCCCGCTGCGGGCATAGTGTAGTCTGGTTATCACATAGGCTTGCCAAGCCTATAACTCGGGTTCAAATCCCGGTGCCCGCACTCGCCGGCGATTGGCCACGGACCCGACCGAAGGCTCCGTGTCGGACTGTTCGGATCAGGGAAGGAGTCTGCCTCGCTGATATATCCCAGCGGCGGCTGATCACTTCGATTTGCAGTATGCCCGCCGAAGTCACCGGACCCATCTTCTGCGCCCCAGACCCCAAGGAGACCTCCTTAGCGCTGCACGATAACTTGGCGAGCCGCGACCACGAAGTAGTGCGGCGCGGTCGACCTTCGAACTCCGTAGGAGACCCCTCGCCACTTCGTTCGGAGCGACCGCTGGAATAGGCATCGGAGGGAGTGCTCGACGTATGCATCGGGGCATCGAAGTCGGGATCTATCTGCGTCCGGGACTCGCCGACGACAACTTCATCGCCGAGTCTCTCGGCAACCTCGCCGCCTTCCGCCTCGCCGCCCAACGCCAGGAACACCTCAGCTGGCAGGTGCTCCGGGTCCAGGGCTCGGGCTCGCAGCATCACTTTCGGATCGTGCTGCGGCATCCCGATCGGATCCTGGATCTGGGGTTCAAGTCCGACCTCGAGAAGGTCCTCGAAGAGCTCTCCCACGAGTCCGTCGACGAGCTGCGCCATCGACGGGAGAGTGCCGTGCGGGACGGGCTTCGCATCGTTCCGCTGCGCCGTGTCCAGGAAGAGGTCGACTTCTGGCAGGACAATTTCTGGACCGCCATCGGGGGTCCCTCGGGCATCGCTCCGCCGGGTTCGTTCCCCTGACGGGGAGCGAGTCAGGGAATGCCGGCCGAGCCCAATCTCCTTCGTGCCTCCGTAGATCTCGATCCGGTCGCCGGGGCTCGCCTTCGTCCCCGACGACGTCGCTCCGCCGAAGGGTTCTCCTCCGGCCGATAGCGGCCCGGATCGGCCAACGCCACCGCCGAGGAGCGTCCCTCGGCCAACGCTGTCCGTGCCTGGGTCACGGCCCCACCTCTCTCCCGGCGGGAGGGTACCGGCGCGGACCGGATCGCGCGACGATGTCGGAACGGACCTACGTCCCCCTGCACGACCGGGGCGAAGAAGAGAGCGCCCGACCGGGAAGCTAGGCCGACAGCGAGATAGGGACGAGGCCAGCCCCCGATGCGACTCCCGGGTAGCGGGCCCGAGCACCCAAGAGACGCTCGGATCGGGGTACCCTCGCCGAAGGATGCTCCGTCGGAGTCGATCCTCACGTGGATCCCTGGCGAGGAGGAGATGGGATGCGGTTCCCAGGAAACCCGGATACCAAATTCCTCGGGAGGCTTGGCACACGGCTGTCCGGGAGCGCGCTACCCGACGAGCAGCCAGACGGCGCTCGCGGCGGCAAGGCCGAGGGCCATGGCCGGTAGCGCGGCTCGAAGATACGCGCTCCAACCGATCTTCACTCCACCCCTACCGGCCGCGGCGAGCGCGGTCACGTTCGAGATCGAGCCGATCGGGGTCCCGTTACCGCCGACGCCCATGCCGATCACGGCCGAGTAGGCGAGCGGAGAGGTCGACACGCCGCTCGCGGTCCCCAGGCTCCGAAGAAGAGGGACGGTGATCGCGGCCAGCGGGAGGTTGTCCACGAACGCGGAGGCGAATCCGAGCGTCCACAGGAGGAGGAGGCCAAGCTCGTAGGGGTTCGAGATCCCCGCGCTCTCAAGACCGGAAGCGAATTGACCGATGACCCCGGTCTCCACGAGCGCTCCGACCAGGACGAACAGAAAGAGGAGGAAAAGCACCGTGGACCAGTCGAAGTCCCGGAGCAGGCCCCTCGCGAACCGTCCGCCGGCGATCGCGAGGCCGAGCGCTCCGGCCGCGATACCGATCGTCCAGAGAGGGATCCCGAGGGCGGTCGCATCAACGAGTGTGCCGACGATGGCCACGAGCCCGGCGAGCGCGACCGCAGCGTACGCACGGTCGAGGTGAGGCGCCGGCGTGAAAGGGAGCGCCCCTTCAGCGGACTTCTTCGGGATCCGACCCAAGAACCAAGCGACGCTCACCCCGAACGCCGCCAGCGCCGGGAGCGCCGCGTGCTCCAGGAATCCCGCGAACGGAAGGGAGAACGCCGAGCCCAGGACGAGGTTCGGGGCGCTCCCGATGAGCGTGGCGGTGCCCCCGAGGTTCGCGCTCATGATCTCGACGAACAGGAACGGCAGGGGATTCAGACGCAGCTCCCGCGCGGCCTCCAGCGAGACCGGCACGAGGATCAGGACGACCGCGAGCGAGTTGAGCACCATCGAGAGGCCGAAGGCGAGCCCCGCGAGGGCGAGGTACACGGCGACCGGGCTTCCCCGCAGCTGGGCGATAAGGCGGAGCGCGGCCCAGCGAGGGAGGCCGATGGCCCCGATCAATGCCGCGTAGATGAGAAGACCCGCGAGGAGCGCGATCGCGTTCCATTCGATCAGCGAACCGTTCGCGGCGAGTCCACTCGGGATGAGTTCCGACGGAGTGACCCACCCGATCGCGACCGACGCCGCGGCGGCCACGCCGACCGTGAGCAGTCGATAGCGCTCGAACAGCGCCACGAGGAGGATCGCGGCCGCGAAGACGGCGAGCGCGGCCGCCGCCGAGAGGGTCCACATCGGGGGCCCTTAGCGCCCGGGCGGAACCCCCATCCATCGTTGGAACTTGCGCAAGTTCTCCTGGGAACCCATCACCAGGATCTGGTCGCCGGGCCGGAACGCGAACGACGAAGGCGGGTTCAGGATCGTATGAAACTCCCCGCCCTGATCTCGTCGCGCATAGCCAACCACAAGACAATCGGAGGCGGCCCGCGTGAGCCGCTCCGCCTCGCTCAGCGACTCGGAGGAAATCGGTGTGTTCTCGCTCAAGGGGAATTCGGCGATGTCGACGCCGTAGCTCGCGGTCGTCAGGTTCTCGAAGGCGTTCGCGACGTCGGGCTTGAGCGACGCGTTCGCGAGCAGGCGGCCGCCCATCTCGGCCGGGCTCGTGACGTACGTGACGCCGGCCAAGAGCAGGGTCTTCTTGAGTTCCGAGCGGCTCACGGATACGACCAGTCGGGCGTTGGGCGCGGCGGTGCGAACGGCGAGCGCGATGACGAGGTTCGAGGTGTCGTCGGCCGTGCATACGATGACGGCGCTCGCGGTCGCGACCGACACGCGGTCGAGTACCTCGCGCTCCCCGCTCGTGAAGTAGGTGACGAATAGGCGGTCCTCGCCGGCCAGCGATCGTATGTTCGGCACTTCGTTCGCGTCGTTCGTAACGACGGCGATCCGCTGGCCCGTCGCGAGGAGCTCACGCACGGCCGTGCGGCCGGTCGACCCGTACCCGATGACGACCGTGTGGCCCTTGAAATCGGTACCCAGTATCCCCATGGAACGGTTGCGGGAGGTCTCCGTCACTACGCTGATGATGATAGAGATTAGGTAGGCGACCAAGAAGACCGCGATCAGGATGACGGCAATCGTGAACGCGCGGGTGTAGGTCGTCGTCGGGTAGACGTCCCCGTACCCGACGGTGGATATCGTGATGACCGCCCAATAGAACGATGTGAACGCATCGTGACCGTCGTACTCGAGGTAGTTGAAACCTGCCGCGGCCGCAACGAGCAGACTCGCATAGGCCAGCAGGAACTTCCAGAGCCGGCGCAGGAGCAGTCGATAGTAGTCGAGAGACGGGTGCGCCACGCCGACCGAACTCCTTCCAGGTCTAATTCGGTGCCGGTGCCCGCGAACGAACGGTCCGGCGGGCGCCGGGGCGGGGCGACGGGCGCCGACGCACGCGGACGTCCAAGCAAACCGTAAATACCCTCCCCCGGGTGGGCGACTCTCTTATGGCCGCGAGCTTGCGCGGCCCCGAGGAGTTGGCCGTGCCGTCGCTCACCAACAGCCAACCCAAGGGACCGGTACAATTCACCCGCTTCGAACGGGCTCGGATACTCGGTGCCCGTGCGCTGCAGATCTCCTTGGGAGCCCCCATCTTGACCGACGTCCCCGCGGAGCTCATCGATCCCGTGGAGATTGCCGAGCACGAGTTCGACGCCGGCGTGATCCCGATCGCGGTGCGCCGCGTCCGCAACGAGTGAACCGGGTCATACTCCGGCGCTGTCGAGCGCGTGGGCGCACTGGCATGTCGGACGGTGCGCGAGCGCCGGTATCAGGCTCGAAAGGAGCTTCTGCATCCGCTCGACGTTGTTCGCCATGACTTTGAGCATCTCTGCGAGCTCGACCGGGCGATCGGCCCACACGTCGAAATCGGTGACCATCGCGAGGCACGCATAGCAGATTCCCCGCTCCCGAGCGAGCGTGACCTCGGGAACCAGGGTCATCCCGATGATGTCGGCGAATCCTCGGAAGAACTTCGACTCCGCGCGGGTAGAGAATCGCGGCCCCTCGACACACACGTACGTCCGTTTCTCCGCGAACGGGATCCCGAGCTGAGCCCCCGTGGCCTTCGCCGCTGAAAGGAGGTCGGGGCAGAACGGATCGGCGAGACTGACGTGCATCACGCGCCCTCCGTCATAGAAGGTTGTGGGCCGACGCTTCGTGAAATCCACGAACTGGTCGGGAAGCACGAACGTCCCGGGAGACAGGTCCTCGCGCAACGATCCGACCGAGCTTACGGTCACGATCGCCTGCGCTCCGAGATCGATCAGCGCGTCGACGTTGGCGCGGTAGTTCACCATGTGAGGCGGGATCGTGTGGCCCGGCCCATGACGCGGCAGAAAGAGCACTCGGACGCCCCCGACCGTACCCTCCTCGATCGGTCCGGAAGGGGGACCCCACGGCGTGCCGACCCGGTGGCGAACGGTCGCCCCCTTCTCGAAGATGCCGGTGACCCCCGAGCCCCCAATCACCGCGATCGTGGTCCGGGCCGCGTCGTTCATGGCTCCTCCGCAACGGAGGGGGGCGATGCACCGCGGTAGCGGGCGTGCACCCGCGCGAGGACGACCTCGCCCCGGGTCCGTTCGAGCAGCGAGCGGGCGGTATCCTGCTTCGGCTTCAGCGGCACGATCGCCCGCGTGGTGTCGAACCGCATTAGAGTTTGGTACAGATGTTCCATCAATCGTACCGACGCCTCGGCCGACTCGAGATCGTCCGAGGCCAGTTGCAGCAGCGCGCGCCGGCGGACCTCTCCTACGACGTCTCCGAGACCGAGGAGGTAGGGTTCGGGGTCCACCCCCAGGTCCGCCGGCGACGGAAGCGCCCGGCCGCGATCGATCGCCACGAGCAGGAGCGCTTCCACCGCTTCCTGGATTGCGTCGCGGGCGAGGCTAGCCTCCGAGCCCCACGTCGCCCGGGTCGCGCGGACGAGCGCGCGCAGGTTCCGTCCGAGGCGCCGCGCGGCTCGTTCGGCCGGCTTTCCCTCGTGCAAGAGGATCATCACCCCCTGCGCGGCCCGGCGCAGGTTGCGCGCGTCGGTGTGGATTCGCTCCCGTCGCGCCTCGCGTTCGGAGAGGTGGGTCTCGATCGCGCGGACGGTGGCGTCCGGGATCCCGGGAGACTGGCCGGTCCTACCGGTAGAGCGTGAACCTCGAGTCATCGTCGCCTCCGTCCAGCAGGCCGAGCCGAACTCCCGCGTCGATCCATCCGTGCGCGTAGCTCACGGCGGCGAGCGCGCGCTCCCGATCCCCCGAACGCTCGAAGTGCTCGGCGTCGGCGAGGTAGGCGCGCGCCATCTGCAGGACATCGTCGGCCGCCGTCGCGAGGAACGAGCGCGACGGAGGAGCGGGTCCCACACGGGCGAGCGCCTCGCGGGTCACGCGCAGATACTTGCTCAACAGATCCGGGTCGCTCACGCCGAAGGGGTCAGTGCGGCCGAGCCGATAACCCCCGCGCCGCGGCTCAGCCCTTCGGGACCTTTTCCCAGTCTTTCAGGAACCGAGCGAGACCGAGGTCGGTCAACGGGTGCTGGACGAGCTTCTCCATCACCGCATATGGCATGGTAGCGATGTGGGCTCCGAGCTTTGCCGCCTCGAGCACGTGGACCGGATGCCGCACGCTGGCCACGAGGATCTCGGTCGAGAAGCGGTAGTTCGAGTAGATCGCGACGATGTCCCGGATGAGCTCCATGCCCACCTCCCCCTGATCGTCCAGGCGTCCGATGAACGGGCTCACGTAGGCGGCGCCGACCTTGGCAGCGAGGAGCGCCTGGTTGGCGCTGAAGACGAGCGTCATGTTGACCCGGGTCCCTTCGCTCGCGAGGGTCTTCGTCGCTTGGAGCCCGGCGGCCGTCATCGGGACCTTGACGTAGATCGAAGGATGCAGGCCGCGCAGGTGCCGCCCCTCGCGGAGCATTCCTTCGACGTCGGTCGCGACGACCTCGGCCGATACGCTCGGCACGCCGAGCGCGCAGATCTCGCGCAGGACCTCTTCGAACTTGCGGCCTTCCTTCGCGACGAGGGTCGGGTTCGTCGTGACCCCGTCCAAGATCCCGATTTCCCACATCGTGCGGATCTCCTTCACGCTCGCGGTGTCGAGGAACAGCTTCATGGCATCCGCGACCGAACGCAGACCCCCTACTGAACCTTGCCCCGTAGCTCGAGGAGTTCCCACGCCTCGTCCATGATACGGGATGTCGAGAGTCCGAGGCGGTCGAGGATCGCCTCGGTCTCGCCGCTCTCGGCAAAGACGTCCGGGACGCCTACCCGGCGCACCGGGACCGGGTAGTTCTCGCTCGTCGTAGCGGCGACGAGCGCTCCGATCCCCGTTTCGACGGTGTGCTCCTCGAGCACTAGGATTGCGCCGGTGTCCCGCGCCGCTCGCACGATCCCCGCGATGTCCACCGGCTTGACCGAAGCGAGGTCGAGGACGCGGACGGAGATCCCTACACGCCCGAGTTCGTCCGCGACGGCCACCGCGCGGGCCAGTAGGGTGCCGATCGCGATGATCGTGAGGTCCGAGCCGCCGCGGAGTTCGTTCGCTCGGCCGAGGGCGAACGTCCCATCGCTGACCGTGGGAAGGTCCTCGCGCGCGAGGCGGACATAGGCCGGTCCGTGGAATCCTGCGACCGCGCGGACCACGGAGCGCGTGGTGGGCGCGTCCCCCGGCACGATCACCGTCATACCGGGGAGGCCCCGCATGAGGCCGAGGTCTTCCATCATGAGGGGGGTCCCTCCGTCCGCATCGACGTCGGGCGGGCCGTGGGTAGCGACGATCTTCACGTTCGCTCGGACCGGGCATATCGATCGACGGACCGGGTCGTAAGCGGGGCCGGCCGCAAGGACGGCGTACGTGTTCGCGAAAACGGTGCGGTTGGAGAGGGAAAGTTCGGCGGCCCTCGCCATCATTATCGGACCCGTCGGGTCCACGACGAAGGCTCGGTCGGGAAATCGCGCGCCAAACGCTCGCGTGTAGGCGAACCCCGCGGGACCCGCATCCAGCACGACGAGGTTCGCGTCCGCTTCCCCAAGGCTCACGAGCGTCTCGCCGTACGCGTCGCGCAGGCTCTCTTTCCTCGGCGCGGGGGCGATATCGGCCATGACGCACCCCTAGGCCAGCCCCTCCGACGGTGAGGTCGCACGCTCGGTCCCGCCGGCGTCCGCGGCCGTCGTAAGGCCCACGAAAGTGCCCTCCATCGACGAAACGCCCCTCGACGCGTTCCGATGGCGCCGTGGTCTATTTGATGGTTGAGGCGCGTCGAGGGCGAGAGCGTCGCGCGGCCGTCTTCCGCGGCCGGCTCAGGAGCGAGCGGAGTGTCTGCAGGTCTCGCGCGTAGCGGACGTAATCGTCGCCGTCCAGCGGGGTTTCGAGGAATCCCGGGACGGCGGCCCAGCGCGGGTCGTTGATGAGAGCGCGGAACGCCTCCCGTCCGATCCTGCCGGCTCCGATGTTCTCGTGCCGATCGAGATGCGAACCGAGATCGGACTTCGAGTCGTTGAGGTGAAAGGCACGCACGCGCTCGAGGCGAATCGTCCCTCGAACGTGGTCCATCATCTCGCCGTACCCCTCCGGTGTGCGGAAGTCGAACCCCGCGGCGAAGAGATGGCAGGTGTCGAGGGTCACGCCCACCCGATCCGGTCTCGAGATGCGGTCCAGAACCTCCGCGAGCTCCTCGAATCTCGAGCCGATCGTGGTGCCTTGTCCTGCCGAATTCTCGAGCAGGGCGCGCACTCGGTAGGTGGGCGTGGCGGCGATCGCGGCGTTCAACGCGTCCGCGATCCGAGCCACCCCGGCTTCCACCCCGGAGCCCAGATGCGCGCCGGGGTGGAAGATCAGCGAATCCACCCCGAGCAGCTCCGCCCGATCGAGCTCGTCCCGAAAGGCCCGCTCCGATTGCGCGCGACGCGCGTCGGAGGGGTGAGCGAGGTTGAGAAGGTACCCGTGGTGCACGGCGGTCGCTCTGAGGTGGTGGACCACAACTGCGGCGCGAAACCCGGCAGCCGCCTCGGGAGAGATCGGCGGGCCTTTCCACATCTGAGGGCTTTTGGCGAAGATCTGCAGCGATTCGCAGCCGATCCGCTCGGCTTCCGAGGCGGCCATGTCCAAGCCTTTGGCAATCCCAAGGTGAGCTCCGAGGTACACCCGAACCCGACCAGCGAACGGCGAGATAGGGTTGCCGACTCAGTTGTCCGGACCCTCCCGAAGGCCGGAAATGGGTGGCGCACCAGGCTCCGGGGAGACCGCGGATGCGGGAATCGTAGGACGTGCACCGACCACGAAGGCCGGCGCGAGAATCGCCAGAACTGGGACGGCCGCGAGGAGATAGGTCACGTAGGGCACGGGATAGAGGAGGCCCACGAACGGTCCCACGAGGACCGCCAACAGGAGCGCGTAGAGGACGCCAGCCGCCCCGTAGGCCGCTGACCGGAACGACCTCGACGCGAGGAAGAGACCCGCCGCGAGTCCGATGCCGCCAATCCATCCGAGCCAGAAACCCAGCGTGCCGACATACGCCACGATCGGGCTCGCCGAGTCGATGCACGAGAGGGCGTTCGAATAGGAGCCCTTGACACACGCCTCGAGCGCTGCGGATCCCCCGGTCGCGAACGCGGCCGCGACGGCGATCAGGATGAGGCCGCTCGATCCGATGAAATAGAGGAGGTAGGGGCCCCAGAACCCTTGGCGCGCCCTGCGGAGCACGGAGTAGGACCAGGAGTAGCAGAAGAACGACGCCATGACGAGGACGCTGCCCGCGAGGACGACGACGCTCGTTAACTGGACGAGCGCCGGCGCGAAGACGAAGAAGCCGCCGGGGTTATACTTCGCGAGATACACGAAGGCGATGGGCAGCCCGAGGGCGACGAGCCCGCCGACGGCCCCCAAGAGCCCGCCCGCGTAGAGCCACTGCGTACCGCGCTTCCATGCAGGGTGAGGAGGGGGTACTACCGCCGTCATCCATACTCCCACGGAGCCCAGAGCTATTTGAGAAACCGTCCGAAGCGGACGTCCGGTCCCGGAGGCTGACAGCTTTCCGCGGTTCCCGTAGGCTCGCGCACTTCAGTACCGCGCGGAACGCCAGTGGGCTTAACTGCCGGGTTCGGAATGGGACCGGGTGTTTCCCCACCGCTTTGGCCGTCAGCCGGTCGGTCGGACTCGAGTGTGATATTTAACCCCGGCGGATGGGGGATCTCGACACCCATCGCTCCGGATAAGGTCCTCGCCGGATCTCGACCCGAGCTCCGCTGACTTCGGTCGGTTACCGGGCGCTCCGCCTATAATCGAGAGAGAGTCTCGCTACGGCGAACCGGCGCCGGAGGGGACTCGCGCTTCTCCGGGGTCGAGACAACGGTACGCATGCCCCAGAGCCCCCTCTCTGAAGTTCCCAACGTCGCCGAATACCGCCTGACGCTCGACCTCGACTTTTCGGCCGGATCTTGGACCGGAACGAATGAGTTCGAGATCCGGCCCGCCCCCCCGGTGCTCGAGCTGAACTCGGCGGGACTCGAGCTCGATGAGGTCCTCGTCGATGGGGAGCTCGTGGCCGCGACACCCGACCCGTCGGCCGAGAAGGTCCGGGTGCTCCTGGGCCGGGGCCGCCCGATCGCGAAGATCCATATTCGATTCCGCGGCGCCGTCGAGCCTCAGGCGATGATCGGCCTCTACCGGAGCTATTCGGGGGAGAGCTATGTACTGACGACCCAGTGCGCCGCGACGGGCGCGCGCAGGATTTTCCCGTGCATCGACCGGCCCGATCGCAAGGCTCGATTTTCCTTGACGGTCAGCGTCGATGCCGAGGAGGAGGTGATCGCGAATACCGTAGCGACCTCGGTCGAGGTGGAGGGAGGCCGCCGTCGCTGGACCTTCGCTCGAACCCCTCCGATGGCCACGTACCTGTTCTACCTGGGCGTCGGGAAATTCGAACGGATCTCGGATCGCTCCGGGACCACCACGATCTCCGTCGTGACGAGCCCCGGTCGCTCCGACTCGGGCCGGTTCGCCCTGGGGGTCGCGGGACCCCTCCTCCGGTCCTACGAACGATACTACGAGATCCCCTACCCCCTGGCCAAGCTCGACCTCATCGCGGTCGGCGAACTTGCCTGGGGGGCCATGGAGAACTGGGGCGCGATCACGTTCCAAGAGAGGCAACTCCTGGTCGACGAGCGGACCGGGGAGTTGGACCGGCGCTTTGTCTTCACCACGGTCGCCCACGAATTCGCGCATCAGTGGTTCGGCGACCTCGTCACGATGCAGTGGTGGGACGATGTCTGGCTCAACGAGAGCTTCGCCACGCTCGTCGGCTACGCCACCGTCGACCGCGTCGATCCCTCGCAAGAGCCCTGGGATGACTTTCGCGCCCGCTGGACAGCGCGGGGACTCTCGAGCGATAGCCTCGCCAGCGCGCCGGCGGTCGCTCCTCCCGGCAATCCTTCCGAAACGGCCGGGGACGTCTACGACCCCTCGATCACCTACGGGAAGGGCGCGAGCGTGCTGCGCATGCTCGAAACCTACGTCGGCGAAGAGACATTCCGCCAGGGGGTCGTGAACTACCTCAAAGCCCATGCGAACGGAACTGCCTCCACGGCGGACCTGTGGGAGGCTCTCTCGGGAGCGAGCGGAGAACCGATCGCCGAGATTGCCGGGCCCTGGATCCAGCGGCCGGGCCATCCGGTGATCGAGGCGCGCCTGGGGCCGGCGGGACTCGACGCCGTCCAGCGACGATTCCTCTTCGCGCCCCGAGCGGAACCGACCCTCTGGCCGATCCCACTGCGAGTGCGGCGGGGCGAGACGGTCGAGCGATACCGTTTCGACACCGAACGACGGACGATCCCGGGCGCGACCGACGCGGTCATCCATCTGAACCCGGAGGGGTGTGGTTTCTACCGGGTCCGATACGACGACGAACTGTACGACCGTCTCCGGCGGTCCTTCTCCCGTCTCTCGGTCGGCGATCGATGGAGCCTGCTCGCCGACCTCGGCGCGTTCGTGGTGAGCGGAGACGTTCCGTTCGAGCGCTACGCGGCGTTCGTTTTCGGGACCCACGAAGCCCCGGAACCATCGCTCGTGGACCTCGTCCGCTCCCAGTTGGTCGGCCTCGTAGAGTGGGCGTACGACGTCCCGCTCGTCACGGATCTCGCCCGATCGTATCTCGCGGCCCAGTTCCAGCGAATCGGGCCACGGGCGACCCCGGGGGAGGCTCCTGGGACCCGCGTGCTGCGCGAGCGTATCGCCGGATCGCGGGTCCGGGTCGATGGGGGGTTCGCCCGTGAGGTTTCCGAGCTGTTCGTGGAGTGGGAGAGGCTCGACCCGGAGATGCGGGAGGCGGTGGCGATCGGACGCGCTCGAACGGACCCGGGCCTGGCCCGGGACGAGTTGCGTCGCCGGCTCGATCGCCACCCGCCGGACGGGGAAGCGCTCCGCCTTGCCACGGGGCTCGCCTGGATGTCGGACCCGGCCGAGGTGACGCGCCTCTTGGACGACACCCTCGCGGGCCGAATCATCGGCCGGGGGCACGTACCAACGGTCGTCATCGAGGCCGCGCGCAATCCGGTGGCGCGCGACGCCACCTGGCAGTGGCTCTCCCGTCACGGGGAGGAGCTCGCCACGAGCTTCCGCGGATCCGCCTTACTCGCGGAGGCGATGCGCCTCGCGATCCCTCCGCTCGGGTTGCGGAACCCGGACCCGCTACGCGTCTACTTCTCGGAACACCCGTTCCCCGAGGGCAAGAGAGGGATCGATCAGGGGCTCGAGATGCTCACGATCGCCGAGAAGTTCCGCCGGCGCTTCGGCGCTTCGGTACCGCTCGGCTGATCGGGGTCGATTCGGTGGACCAGATGTACCAGGTCCCGTGGGCCTGGCTCAGGAGCCGGCCGTTGGAATCGCTGAGCTCACCCCGTACGAACGCGAGGTGCCGTCCGCGCCGTAGAATGTCCCCCCGCGCGACGATCTTCGTCCCCAATCCCGTGGAGCGTAGGAACTCCAGGTACAGCGACGTGGTCGCGGTCGTCTCGCCATCGCCGAGGGTCGTGACCACGGCGCCGCCCATCGCCGTGTCGAGGATCGTCGCGTACACGCCGCCGTGCACGATGCGGTTGATGTTCAGGTGCATCTCTCGGATCGTTCCGATCACGGTGCAGTAGCCCTCGCCGCTGCGGGCCGGGTCGATCGTGAACCCGACCGCATGGTGGAACCCCCGCATCCGATTGGCGATCGCGAGGTTTCGAGGGGCGTGGCGGGGTCGGGGTTCCTGGGACGCAGGCGGGTTCGCCACGGTGGGGGGAGGGGAGGCGGAAAATAAGACCGATGGGGGATGTCGCGCGGCGTGGCGCGCCACGGAGAAGGGCGAGCGGTCTTCGAAGCGGCACCGAACATCGCCTTGGTGAAGTACTGGGGGATGCGCGATCCGGCGCGCGGTCTTCCGTACAATTCCTCGCTCAGCCTCACGCTCGATCGCATGCGCACCCGCACCACCGTGTGCTTCGACCCGATGCGGGAGAGGGACGAACTGATCCTCAACGGCGAGAGGATCGATGGTCCCGCGCGGGCGGATGCCTCCCGGTTCCTGGATTACGTACGCGAGCGCTCGGGCGTCACCAGCTTCGCGGAGATCCGCTCGTCGAACAACTTTCCCACGGCCAGCGGGCTCGCGAGCAGCGCGAGCGGGTTTGCGGCGCTCGCGGGTGCCGGGGCGAGTGCCGCCGGCCTTCGGTTGACCCCCCGCGCCCTTTCTCAGCTCGCCCGCCTCGGCTCGGGAAGCGCGTCCCGGTCAATCTTCGGAGGGTTTGTGGAGTGGCGTGCGGGGACGCGGGCGGACGGGCGCGATTGCTACGCGCGCCCGATCGCCGGCCCCCGGCATTGGCCGAGCTTCCGAGATGTAGTGGTGCTCATCGACGATGCCCCAGTCAAGAAGACTCGATCTGCGGAGGCGATGCAATCGACGGTCCGCACGAGCCCGTACTACCGCGAACGTCAGCGCGAGATTCCGGGACGTCTCGCTCGTATCCGACGGGCGATCTCCCGCCGCGATACTCGAACGCTGTTCCCACTGATCATGGAAGAGTGCGACAGTTTCCGCTCGGTGTGCGAGACCACGGTCCCTTCGCTGGACTACCTGACCGCGTCTTCCCGGGCCGTTCTCGCCGAGGTACGGTCGATGAACGACGCGGCCGGGTTGCCCATTGCGGCCTACACGCACGACGCGGGGGCGCACGTGCACGTCTTCGCGCTCGCCGGCGAGGCGGCCGCGATCCGTCGGCGATTGCGCCGGATCCCCGGGGTCCGGCGCACGCTGGAGCTCTCCGCGGGCACGGCGGCGCACCCGATCTAGCCGGATTCCCCACCCTGCGTGCTCACAGACGGTGAGCGTTCGCCGTGCGTCCGGGACTAGTCCCCCGCCGCGATGCGATCGCTCGAGGGATCGATGTTCTCCCTACCGCACCTTTTGAGCCAGATGGCCGAGAGCCGAGTTCGCCGAACCATACCGCACGCGCCGATCGGCCCCGTCCTCGTATCGGAGGAGGGGACTCGGCCGGCCAAAATACCGCGACCTGCCGATGGGGACCCGTCGCGACCTGCGCAAACGCTCTCGTGACGAAGCGTTTCGCGACCCCTCGACCGGAGTGGCTTAGTCCCGATCGCTCGTCCCCCGCACCGGAGGGGTGGAGGGTGTCGTCGCGATGTTTTAGAGTGCTAAAACGACGATGGATTAAATAGGGCACCCGGCTCCAACGCGGCCCATGTCGTCCGTACCCGCCATCGAGGCACGAGGGATCACCCGGGTCTTCCAGTCCCGGAAGGGATTCTTCTATCAGGACGTCACCCGCACCGAGGCGCTGCGGGGCGTCGACCTCACGATCGAAACCGGGGAGATCTTTGGGCTCCTGGGTCCGAACGGGGCGGGGAAGACCACCCTCACGAAGATCCTCACCACATTGCTCCTGCCGACCTCGGGAACCGCGCGGGTCCTAGGGCTGGATGTTACGAAGGACACCGAGCGACTCCGAGCCCGCATCGGGCTCGTCCTCGGTGGGGAACGAGGGCTCTACAACCGGATCAGCGCCCGCGAGAACCTGCGCTACTTCGCGGACCTCTACGGGGTTCCGCTCGCCGAGCGGGAAAAACGGGTCAACGAGGTCCTCGAGTGGGTCGGGCTCACTTGGGCCGCCGACCGGAGGACCGAAGAGTACTCGCGCGGGATGAAGCAAAAGCTCCACATCGCCCGCGGGATCCTGCACCGGCCCGAGGTCCTCTTCCTAGACGAGCCGACGATCGGTCTCGACCCGAAGTCCGCGCGGGAGACCCGCAAGCTGATCCGCTCCCTCTTGGGCGAAGGCGTGACGATCTTCCTGACGACGCACTACATGTTCGAGGCGGAGGAGCTGTGCCACCGGATCGGTGTGCTCTCGCGCGGTCGGCTCGCGGCGGTCGACACGGTCGCGGGCCTGCGCGACCTCGTCGGCGGGGACCGGACGATCGAGGCGGAGGACTACGGGTTCGAAGACTCTGAGCTCGCGGCGGTCCGCCACCTGCCCGGCGTCTCGAAGGTCGTTAGCGAGGAGTACGGACCGGTGACACGCCTCACGATCCGGGTCCGCACCGGGGACCTCACCATCGATACGGTGCGCCAGAACCTCATCGGCCACGGCGGGCTACAGGTACGGGAGCGACGCACGAGCCTCGAGGACGTCTACCTCGACCTGGTCGAGGAGGAAGCGCGGTAGTCCATGGCGACCGTGTCGGTTCCGAGAGCGCACTGGAGCGGCCGCCGCTCGACGCTGGCGTCGATCCGGCTCGCCGTCCTTACGTTCTTGGCCGATCCGCAGTGGTTGATCCCCTCGATGATCGCTCCGATCGTCTTCGGTTTCGTCTCCTTCGAGCTCTTCCTCGGAACGCCGGACCTCGTCGTCTACGTCATCCTCGGCGCCGGGATGATGAGCATGTGGGGCCAGACGCTCTACGGGAGCGGGTGGGCGACCGGGCAGGATCGCAACATCGGCACCCTCGAACCAACGCTCAGCGCACCGACGCCGTACGTCTTCGTCGTGCTGGGCCGGATCCTGTGGAACGTCGTGTCGGGGCTCATCGGGATCGTGCTCGTCTTCGTGGTCGTAGTCGTGGCCACGGGAACCGTACCGAGCATCGATAACCCCGTCGCGTTCGTCGTGCTGTTCGTGTTCACGATGCTCACGCTCGCGGCGGTCGGCACGGTCTTCGCCGCGGCGTACGTCTACACCCGCTACGCCGGGTTCGTACAGAACGTCGGCGAGTTCGCCTTCTACATCGGGACCGGTTGCATGTTCCCGATCGTCATCCTGCCGTTCTGGACGAACCCGATCGCCTTGCTCTTCCCGCCGAGCTGGGCGCTGGACGCGCTGCGCTATGCTTCGATACCGGGCTACGTCGGGTTCAGCTGGGGGCTCGGCTGGGACATTGTGGGCGGGGTCGCGACGACCGCGATCTACCTGTTGATCGCCGGGATCGTCTTCAAGCGCGTCGAGCGCCACGTGCTCGAGGTCGGCAACCTCCAGGAGTACTAGATGGGGGCTCTGCCGACCGCGCAACCGGCGAGGGTCCCGTACCGCTCGAAGTTCTGGCGGACGCTCTGGACGAACGCGATCGTCGCGCCGAAAACGACCCTGGGGTTCATGCGCATCGACTTCATCCTCGGGGAGATCTTCATCATCCCCCTCACGCAGATGGTCTTTTTCGTCTTCGTCGTCGCGTTCTCCTACGCGGGCTCCCCGTCGAGCGTGATCGCCTCCGAGATTGCCTTCGTCGCGATCGGGAACGCCGTCGCGACCGTCGCGTACTCGAGCATCTTCTCGGTTTGCCAGACCACGGACAGCGAGAAGCAGCTCGGCACGATGGAGCACCTGCTCGCCTCTCCCGCCAACCGCACCGCGCTCTACTTCGGCCGGGGCTTCCTCCCGATCCTGATCAGCGTCGCATCCGTGGCGATGGGCCTCGCCTACGCCGTCCTCTTCTTCGGCGTCACGA
The DNA here is from genome assembly GCA_021844945.1 of Thermoplasmata archaeon. Classification (GTDB taxonomy): domain Archaea; phylum Thermoplasmatota; class Thermoplasmata; order Lutacidiplasmatales; family UBA184; genus Lutacidiplasma. The sequence goes on from JAKBSJ010000002.1 coordinate 111,698, forward strand.
TCTCGGGGGCCTCGGTGCCGTTCGTCGCCGTGTCCGTGGTCCTGACCGCCTTCTCGATGGTCGGGTTCGGCCTCTTGCTGGGAGGGGTCGCCCTCTACCTGCGGACGTCGATCATCTTGGGGAACATCTTCCTGTTCATCGGGCTCTTGCTCTCGGGGGTGAACTTCCCGCTCAGCTCCCTACCGTACCCCGTGCAGGTCGTGAGCTACGGGCTTCCCCTCACGTGGGGAGTCGCGGCGATCCGTTCGGCGATCGACGGGGCGAGCCTCGCCGGCATGGAACTCCTCTGGTTGGGTCTCGCGCTGAGCGGATTGGCCGCCTACGGCCTATCGATCGCGCTCTGGGGTACGTTCGAGCACCGGGCGAAGTCGACCGGCAGCATCGCGCGCTTCTGAGCGGGGACGGCGGTCGCCGCCCTACGTGACGTGGCGGTCGAAGTCGGTCGCCGGCAGCTCGAGCCCCATCGATTTCACGAGGGGTGTGATCTCCTCGATGTAGCGGGTCCGGGCCTCTTCGTTCGTCCAGCGCTTCAATCCGTACTCGATCGCTCGGCGGCTCGTGGCCGAGTTCGAGTGGCCGAACATGTCGAGCGCGCGCGGGTACCACTTGTAGACCGCCTTCTGCGCCTCCTCCCGAGTGCCGGGATACCCGGGAGTCCCCTGGGCGATCCGCTTGAGCACGTGGTACCCGAAGTTGAGGTGGAGCTGCTCCTCGCTCAGCATCAGCGGCATCGCGCGGGCGAGCGGCCCGTAGCTGCACTCCTGGAACGCGCGGAGCTGGTAGACGCCGACTCGGTCCACGAAGCAGGTGAACGCGCCGACGTCGCTCCAGCGATCAAACTTCATGTTGAAGGCGTCGAGTTTGTGGTGACCCTCGGGTCTCGAAAGGAGATCGTCGATCAGCTTCTGCCCCTCCTCCCCGAAGTCGCGAAGGATGCGGCACGCCTGCAGTCCGTGGCGGGCCTCGTCGGCCACGATGCGAGCCTCGACCCACCGGTCCTCGAGCGTCGGAGCTTTGTCGAGCCACGGGCGGTGCTGCTGGATGGAGGCGAACTCGGTGTCGGCCTGTACCACCATGAGCTTGACGATGAGCTCGCGCATATCGGGTGGGACCTCGGTCGGGGTCTCGTACTTGCGCACCCCGGCCGACTGGCCCCAGAGGATCTCTCGGACCGGCTCGACGGTGCCCCCCTGCCGGATGGTGGTGGGCATGCTCGGTGCCGGATTCCCGTCCGGCACCGAGATCGGAGGGGTCCCCACGGTCGTCCTCCCGGGAATAGGCGCTCAGCGGCCCTTAAAGGTCGCCGGGCGCTTCTCAACGAAGGCGGCGATCCCTTCCTTCGCGTCCTCGGTGATGAACAGGCGGTTTTGCAGCTCCCGTTCCAAGGCGAGCCCGGCGGTGAGCGGCATCTCGATTCCCTCGACGACGGACCGCTTGATGAGGCTGATCGCGCGGCTCGGACCGTGGGCGAGCTTGGTCGCGAACGCGTGGACCTCCTTCGCAAAGGTCTCCTTCGGAAAGACGTAGTTCACGAGCCCAATCCCCAGAGCCTCATCGGGGGTCAAGAGGCGACCGGTGACCATGAGGTCGAGGGCGCGCGAGGTGCCGACCAACCGGGGAAGCCGCTGGGTCCCACCGGTACCGGGAAGGACGCCCAGGGTCACCTCGGGAAGGCCGATCTTCCCGGAGTCCTTCGCCATAATCCGCAGGTCGCAGGCGAGCGCGATCTCAAGCCCGCCACCCACGGTGTGGCCCGGCAGCGCCGCGATCACGATCTTGGGCGTCTGGCCGAACTTGTTGAGCGTCTCCTGGCAGTGGAGGCAGAACATCGCCTTGTAGTCGGGCTGGGAGCGCTTCAGCATCTCGATGTCCGCGCCCGCGCTGAAGAACCCGGGGAGCCCGCTCGTGACCACGAGCACCTTCGCGGCCTCATCGAACCGCAGCTCTTCGATCGCCACGTCGAGCTCGCCCATCATCTCGAGATCGTAGGTGTTGGCCTTGGGCTTCGAGATCTCGATATAGCCGACTCCGTCGTCGATCCGGGTTCGAATGTACCTGCCCTGCATGGATCGTCTCCGATTCGGCGCTTCGCACGCGCCCGGGCGCTTAATCCTGGCGGTGGGCGATGTCGGGACGCCGGCGTTCTTCCACGCGGCCGTCGGGGTGGCCGATGAGGACGCGCTCGGCCATGCCGGCGAAGATCCCCGTCTCGACCACCCCCGTGTGGGAGCGGAGCGCCTCGTGGGTGGCTCGAGGGTCGGAGAGCGGTTGGCGCGGCATCAGGTCTAGGACCTCGTTCCCGTTGTCCGTCCGGAATGGGAGCCCGGAAGCGTCCCCACGTAGGCGGACGGTCCACCCTTCGGTCGCGAGCTCGTTCGCCACGACCGGCCGGGCGAAGGGGACAACCTCGATCGGGATCGGATGTCGGGTCCCCAGATGTTCCACGAGCTTCCCCTCGTCGACGATGATCACGAGCCGGTGCGAGAGCTGCGCCAGGAGCTTTTCCCGGAAGAGCGCTCCGCCGCCTCCCTTCGTGAGGTCGAGCGCGGTACTGACCTCGTCCGCGCCGTCGATCATGAGGTCGAAGCGGTCGTTCTCCCGAAGCGCGCGGACGGGAAGGCCCAAGCTTGCCGCGAGCTCCTCGGTCGCCCGAGAACTCGCGACGAGGGTGAGGCCGGGACCCTGCGGGAACCGTCTCGCGAGCGCCCGCACGGCCTCCGCAGCCGTCGAGCCGGTTCCCAGCGCGATCCGGCGCTCGTTCTCAGCGATGCCCATCACCGCCGACCGGGCCGCGGCTCCTTTCGCCGCCTCCACGTCCTGAGCCATCCGACGCGTCATGCTTCGTTGGCCTATAGAAGGCCCCCTCGTTCTCTCCTCCTCGGGCTCGGAGCTCCGAGCGCACGGATCGGATCGTAGGCACTGCATTCGGGGGGGATTTCCCTTCGGGTCGACGACCTGTACCGTTCTCGTAACCAATCTTTCGATCTTTGACGGTGTCGTGCTCCGTCCGTAGAACGACGTCTAGGCCGCGTAGAGGGTGCCGTCCGCTACGCGCGATGGCCCGGGCTATGGAACTGAGAGTTCTAGGGCGGCAACTGGAGGGGCCCGGTTCCCTCCTTCATCCGTCGTAGCATACGCTTGCTCCCCGAACTCACTGACATCCAATCCGCGTTCCTCTTCGGCCGGAGGTGCTCGGAGCGGCATGAAGCGATTGATGACCCGCAGTAAGACGTAGGATCCCACGAAAGCAAAAGATGCGACGGCCGCCACCCCGACGAGTTGGACTAGGAACTGGTGCACGTTCCCGTAGACTAAACCGTTCGGTCCCGCCGCATTAATGGCCGTCGCTGCGAAGAGTCCGGTCGCGACGGTTCCGAGCATCCCGCCGACGCCGTGGGCGGCGAAGACGTCGAGCGAGTCATCCAGTCGCGTCCGCGCCCGCCAGCTCGCCACGTAGTTACAGGCGATCCCCGCCGCGAGTCCGATAAGTATCGCCGCGTAAGGAGGAACGTAACCCGAGGCGGGCGTGACAGCCGCCAGACCGCAGACCGCTCCCACGGCCATTCCTACCGCAGATGGCCGGCCCTTGTTGATCCAATCGAGCAACATCCAAGCGACCCCTCCGGCCGCTGCCGCGAGGTTGGTGTTGACGATCGCGTAGACCGCGACCGAGTTCGCCGCGAGCGCGCTACCGCCGTTGAAGCCGAACCAGCCGAACCAAAGCAAGGCGGTCCCGAGGATCACGTACGGGACATTGTTCGGACGGGTCTCCTTTCCGAAATCCATACCGCGCCCAATCACGAGCGCGGCGGCCACGGCCGAAACGCCGGCGGAGGTGTGAACAACCAGGCCACCGGCGAAGTCGATCACTCCGAGCTGGTGAAGCCAACCACCGGGGTTCCAAACCCACATGGCGATCGGGCAATAGACGAGGGTGGTCCAGAGCACGATGAAGACCAAGAGCGGTTTGAGGCGCGCGCGGCCCGCGAATGCCCCTATGATGAGGGCGGGAGTAATGGCGGCGAATTTCAATTGGAATGCGAAGTAGAGTAACTCGGGGATCGTAGCGGAGTAGAGCGCATTTGCGCCCGCCCCTATGTTGTTCAGCCCGAGGTTCTGGAAGTTGCCTATGAAGCCATCAATCGAAGGGGTCCCAAAGGCCAATGAGTACCCCCAGAGGGCCCAGACAAGACTGACGATCGAGAAAATCATCAGACACTCGACGATCGTCGCGATGAGGTTCTTCCGACCGACCAGCCCGCCGTAGAAGAACCCCAGGGCTGGGGTCATGATCATGACGAGCGCGGTGGCGGTCGCAACCCAAGCGATATCACCCGAATTCAGGGCCACGCTCCACACCTTGCCCGCGTCGCCACGCCAAGCAAGCGGGGTCGATCCGGGTCTTCTCCCGGGTGCGGCCCTCGCGGAAGACCTGGCGGCGCTCGTTCAGAAGTCGCGCTGGAGCGACCGAAGAAATCGCCCTCAACGGAGGGTTCGCCACCGTTCCCGAGGGGGGGCGGTCCGCGTTCAACGCGGGTGGGTGAAGGCCCCTAAGATATTCAACCTGTGGCTCCCGGCTCGGCTCCTCTCGTTCGGGTCGGGGCCCCGAGCGGTTCAGGGTGGCGTGCGGCCACCTCACGCGAATGGGACCGGAGGGAAGATCACCCTTCCTGTGGGCCAACCGGACCCGTAGCTCCATCCGCTGGCAAGGAGGTCCCGTGGAGCCCGGCTCCGGGCGACCTACACAAACCGTATGCCCCCCAAGCCTTCGGGAGTTCGATGCCCAACTCTCCAACGAAAGCCGCCGTCGTGCTATCGATTGGTGGCTCCATCTTCCGTACAGGAGAGGATGACGTACCGTACCTTGAACGCCTCGCGGACCTGATGCGACGCCTTGGGCGACGCCGACCTCTCGCCATCACGGTGGGCGGGGGGCGGACCGCCCGGGAGTACATCGGTATCGGCCGCGAACTCGGGTTGACCGAGATCGAGTTGGACGAGATCGGGATCGACGTGACGCGCTTGCACGCGCGCCTCCTTGCGGGTCGGATCGGGCCTCCCACGCCGAGCCACCCTCCGACGACCCTGGCCGAGGCGGTGCTCGAGCTTCGTCACGGTTCGCCGGTCGTGCTCGGCGGCACCGAGCCCGGGCACACCACCGACGGGGTGGCTGCCCTGCTCGCCGTGCGGTTGCGCGCGGAGCGGTTCGTCAATGCGACGAACGTGGACGCCTTATACGACCACGATCCGAAGGTCGACCCCCAGGCGCACCCGATCCGCCGGATCTCTTGGCCCAAGTTCCGAGAGCTCGTGCGCGAGCGGTCGGGCGGTCAGGCGGGTCAACAGTTCCTGTTCGACCGTTTGGGCGCCGATCAGCTCGCGCGCGTCCGCACCCCAACCGCCATCGTCTTCGGGCGGGATCTCCCCAACCTGGAGAAAGCCCTCCTGGGTCGTCCGTTCCTCGGCACCGAGATCTACTAGGCCAACGCCAAGAAGGGAGGGTTGCGTGGGCCGGCCGATGTTGCGGATCGTCTTTCTCGGCCCTCCCGGGGCCGGCAAGGGAACCCAGGCAGCGGAGCTCGCCCGAGACTTCCGTATCGCGCACCTGTCGACCGGCGATATGCTGCGGAGCGCCGTTTCGGAACGGACCCCGCTCGGCCAGGAGGCGGACGCCTACATGCGGGCGGGCAAGCTCGTTCCCGACGATCTCGTCCTGCGGATCCTCCAAGCACGTCTGGGCGCTCCGGACGCGCGCGACGGGTTCATCCTCGACGGGTACCCGCGCAACCTCGCCCAAGCGAAGGAGCTCGAACGCCTTACGCCGATCGACCGGGTCGTGTGGTTCGATCTCCCGGAGGACGTGCTCGTCGAGCGACTCAGCCAGCGCCGGGTATGCCCCCTATGCCACACGGTCTACAACCTAGCGACGCACCCGCCGAAAGTGGAGGGCCACTGCGACAAGGACGGAGCCGAGCTGATCCAGCGCTCCGACGACCAGCCCGCGGCGATCACGACCCGCCTGAGGGTCTACGCCCAACTGACCGAACCGCTGCTCGCCTACTATCGGCAGAAGGGAAACTTCCGTTCCGTCGATGCCACTGGGACCCCGGCCGAGGTCGCGAAGCGCATCCGGGCCGCCCTCGCCTGAAGGACGGCTCGGCTCCCTCGCTACGTTTATAGCGGGCCCGCTCGTCTCGCCGAACGTCCCGGCTTAGCTCAGTGGTAGAGCGGGGGACTGTAGGTGAGACTGCCGGACCTCCGGCGGCCCCCGTGGACATCCTCAGGTCGCCTGTTCGAGTCAGGCAGCCGGGACTCTCCGAGCGAACCGCACGCTACTTCGAGGCGACGAGGTGCCTTCCCCGGAGATTGGGATCCGCCAGCTCTTCGCGGGATGAGAGCTCCCGACCGCAAGAGCCGTAGACGAACGGTTCCCCCGCGGCACCTCAGGGTTCTGATCCGGTCGCACCGCGAGGTAGATCGTTTTGTGACGGCGGTCGAGCCTTCTTCGAAGGGTCATCGCCTGCCACTTAGATCGAGGTGGCTCCCAGACCCCTTGGGGCAAAGGGAACTACGGGGAATCGGAAACGGTCCCTCGAACGATTACTTCGGGTTCGTGGACGATGGGGAAGTTCACGGAGGCCGCGATGAAGCATTTCCGGTGGGCCTCGTCGTGGAGCGCACGCGCCCGAGCCGCGTCCCCTTGGGCGATGACGGCCCGGGGGCGCAGGCGGACCTCCTCGAGTCTTCCGCCTCCGCTAGGGTCCTCACGCATCCTTCCCTCGGCGCGATCCTCGTACTCGACCCCCCGAATCTGGTTCACGGCGCAGAGGTGAAGGTACCAGAGCATGTGGCAGGAGGAGAGGGAGACGACCAGGAGTTCCTCGGGGTTCCAGCGAGAGCTGTCCCCCCGGAACCCGGGGTCGGAGGAACCCAACAGCGTCGGCTTCCCCTCCGAGGGTACCGCGAACGCTCGATCGTAGGCGTCGTAGTGTTCCGTGCCGGATCCACGGTCCCGGTCCATTCCATCCGGGCTCGATAGGTGCGAACACGCTCCATCGCCCTCAAAGATAACCTCCTCTCTTAGCCAAGGCATGAGGGTCGCCGAGAGGCTGACTTGCGGTCGAGGCTTCCCACGGAGCCTGGTTCTGAGAGACGAACGCGCGCGGACGGGCATCCTGCGGGAGTGCGGTTGTCGAGCATCGCAAGAAAGTTCCGATGCCTGCGCTCAGTCCAGTGTAAGGAGGCGGGAGCGCTAACGGCGCTGGCCAGGCCGGGTCCTCTCCATAGACCTGAAGTTAAGGCCCGAGGCTAGTCCGGCTCCACAGCTCGCAAGTTCTTATCAGGGGGCACTTCTTCTAGAGCGTCGTGGCAGCCTCGCGTCCGACCCATGGCATCGACGTCACCTTGGGGACCACAGAGGTCGTGATGTGCCTGCTTCAGGAGGCCGGCAATCCAGTAAGCCGAAACTGGCTCCTCGAACGGCTAAAACAAGCTGGTCACACGACCAGTCGTGTCCGATTGAATCGGGCCCTTCAATTCTGTTTCGATCTTGGACTCGCAGTCGAAGGATCGAGAGGTATTCAATGGACCCACACCACCAGCCCGAGCCTCCTCCACGCGCTCTCCAAAGGCAAGCGGCTCTGAGGCTTTGGCATGCCTTTTCGGCCCGACGAGATCGTCCTCCATCACGACGTCCAAGCATCCTTTGAGGCGTGGGAATCCCTGGCCTCGCGCCGACGCCAGCCCGCTCAGGCCGTCTGGAAGAGTCTGCAAGCGTGCATCGCACGGCTTCGGGAGGACGCCCAATGGGGTGAAGTGATTCGTCGAGAATCGATTCCTCCCTACTTTCACGAACACTATGGTGTCGGCAACTTCTACTGCATCGACCTCGCAGCGTACCACAGATGCTTCTACACGATCGCGAATCGCTCGGTGATCCTGCTCGACCTCGTGGATCACCCCACGTACGACAAGTGGTTCCCTGGTCGCCGTCGAAAGTAGTCCGGCGACTGAGAAGCACACCGACCCACATGCAGTCGCCGGCAAAGCGGTCTAGGCGGTGTTCTTTCCCCGGCGGATCCCCGAGGCACCCTCGGCAGGGACTGCCTGGTCTGGGCGGTCCCCGGATTTGAACAGGCTCCAGATCCGCGCCGTGTCGCGGAAGTTCTGGGCCCGGTCGGCAAGCCTGGCCACCTCCTCCCTGGTGAGGATATCGGAGGCACCATTCGTCGGCTTCCACCGTTCGAACTTAATCCGTAGCCAGGAAGGGAACTTCGGCCCGTCACGGGCGAGGCGCCAGCGCCAGAACGTAGCAAGGCACTGCGCCACGGTGACACGGGAACCTCGAGCGTACTCCTTCGGTGCGAAGAGTTCACTGAACCGGACGGGCGTGTCGCGGTTCGGCGCGAGGAAGTCTCCTCCGATACGGGCGGCGGCGACAGGGAGCCAGGCGAGGTAGGTGCGTGTGCGCAGATCGCTAACCTCTGGACGCCGCGCCCGAACGAACTCGAGGATCGCGTCTCGTTCTGCCCTCCCCACGGGGAAGACCAGCACCCACGGGACCGTCGGACCGGAGTTGCTCAATGCGGTGCTCGATGTAGCCCCGTACGAGGTGAGGGTCGGCAAACGGGCCCTCTGTCGCCGTCTTCTTCTGGGGCTTCGCTCCGAGAGAAGGGCATAGCGGGACATGAACTTAAGGGGAGTGCGGTTGTCGGGATTTGAACCCGAGTAGGTAGCTTGGGAAGCTACCGTCCTAACCACTAGACCACAACCGCGCGGAGCCCCCGGAGAAGATTCCCGAGATTAGCCTTTGGACGCGGGGCCACGTCGCTCTCCGTCAGAAGAGGAGACCCACCGATTCGGAGGGGATCGTCGGAGACCCGGCGACGACGTCGGCATTGGAGATCAGTCGTTCGGCGGACTGCGAAACGAGCCCGGACTGCAGGAGCACCTTGCGGGCCCGAGCCGGATCGCTCGACGAGAGGGCCACGAGGGCCCGCCCTCCGTCCCTCGTAACGAGGATCGCGACGCTCGAGATGTTGACCTTGGCGCGCGCGAGCGCCTCGAGCACTTTGAGGAAGCTTCCGGCGCGGTCCTCGAGGCGAACCGCGATCATCTCTCGCTTCTCGACCGTGTAGCCGCGCAGAGCGAGGAGCCCCTCGGCGCGCTCGGGATCGCTCACGATCATCCGGATGCGGCCCCGGGTCGGCGTCGAGTCCACGCTGATGGCCGCGAGGTTGATGCGCTCCTTCGCGAGAAGACGTGCGACCCCCGCCAGCATGCCGGGTCGGTTCGGCAACGAGAGCGAGATCTCGTGGAGGGTCATCGACGGTGGCGCACTCCCTCGATCCCAGAAAATGGTGACGGCGAGGTGCGGCGGGTTTCCTTTGCCGCCGTGCGTATTTATAGCCGGCCTCGGGTCGAAACGCTGCTCGGGGTCAGGTGACCGAGCAGGCATGCCCCATGCGGGGCCGTAATACTGTCGGAGCGGTGCGGCATCGGCGTCGGAACTCTCGGTCCCGCCGCGGCGTCGCATCGATCATCGGGGCGCTTCTGGCCCTTCTCATCTTCCTGGTCGCCTTCGGTCTCGTGCTCACCGAGGCCGTTCCCGTGTGGATGGCTCAGGACGAAGGGGCACTCTCCCGCGGCGTAACGGGCGCGCTCACGGACCTTCAGGCCACGCTCACCGTTCAAGCCTCGACCGGAGCTCCGCGCACGGCGTTCACGCCACTTCCGCTCGCATCCGGCTCGGTGCCGGTCCTCGCGGTTCCCACGGTGGGGTCCGCCGAGTTTCTTTCGGGCACCCCGACCGGGTTCCTCAACATCAGTTGGACGAACGCGACGACGGGGATGCCACAGTTCGACAATGTGTCGCTCGGCGCCCTCGAGGTCCAGCTCCCGAACCGGTACACCGCCCCGCAGTCGCTTACGATGGAGGACGGAGCGGTTCTCACCTCTCAAGGGACCGGCCCCACGATGATGGCCTACCCCCCCGCGTTCTCGATCCTACCGGGTCCGCATGGACCTTCGGTCACGCTCACCGCCGTTTCGATGGTGGGGGTCTCGGAAAGCGTCAGCGGACCCGGCACCCAAGAGATTGTGGATACGCTGGTAAGCTCCGCCACCTTCCGCGCTACCGCGAACGCTTCGATCGGACCAGCAGGCCCGTTCACCTTCGTGATCGGCAATGAGTACTCGTGCGCATGGGGCGGCTATCTCGCTGCGACGGCCGCCGGCGCGGGGCTCTCTCCATCCGAGTACACGCTGACCGGGCCCACGAGCTGTACCGGATCGCAACCGTCGTTCGCCATCGTCTCGTTCTCGATCCAGGCCATCGCGTCGATGAACCTCATCGTCAGCGACGTCTCAGTCTCATTCGCGGCCGGCGCGGGGTGAGTGAGCTCTCATGGAAAGCGCGCTGGATCCGACCCGGGCGTCCGCCCGCTCGCCGGTGGCGATCGTCGATACCCCGGATCGATCCACCTACCCGTACCGCCGCGAGGTGACGCCTCCTTTCGCGCACGTCGAGGTCACCCTCGATCCGGGTTCAGCCTCTCTGCGCTACGAGGTGCACGAACCCGTGCTCACGGAGGAAGAACGGGAGGCGAGCGACGCGCTCGACCGCGCGCTGCCCCGGATCCTGCCTCCTCTCCCGGGACCTGCCACTCCCGAGCGGCGCACGGACCACTTGAGGCATACGGTGAACGAGTTCCTGGCCGCGCGCTATCCCGGGCTATCGTCGGCGTCCCGAGAGCGGATCCTGTACTTCCGACGACGCGACGCGATCGGCTACGGGCCTATTGACGCGATCCTCCGCGACCCCGAGATCGAGGACGTGTCGTGCGACGGGGTCGGGTCCGCGGTCTTCGTCTATCACGCGCGTTTCGAGTCGATACGCACGAACGTCGTCTTCCCGGATGAGGGCGCCCTCAACGGTTACGTGGTCCGACTCGCGCAGCGATGCGCTCGATCCGTGAGCGTCGCGCGACCGCTTCTGGACGCCTCGACCCCCGAAGGTCACCGCGTCCAGCTCACCTACGGTCGTTCGGTCAGCGGCCGCGGCTCGACCTTCACCCTGCGGCGCTTCCGCGACCGGCCCTTCACCCCGATCGACCTCGTCCGCAACGGGAGCTGGAGCGCCGAGATGGTCGCGTACCTGTGGTTGGCGGCCGAGCACCGCGACTCGATGATCGTGGTGGGAGGGCCGGGTGCCGGGAAGACCAGCACGCTCAACGCGATCGCCCTGTTCGTAGCGGCATCGGCGAAGATCGTCTCGATCGAGGATACGCGGGAGATCAACCTCCCTCACGCCAACTGGGTACCGTTGACGACGCGCACCGGCGCCTCCATGGCCGGGATCGGGACGGACCGAGCCCAAGACATCGATCTCTTCGACCTCCTCACCGCCGCGCTTCGGCAGCGTCCGAGCCACATCGTCGTCGGAGAGGTACGGGGCCGCGAGGCCTACACAATGTTCCAGGCGATGAATACCGGCCACGCCACGTATGCGACGATGCACGCGGATTCCCTCCGGGCTCTGGTCCAGCGCTTGGAGAGCCCGCCGATCCAAGTCCCTCGCGCACTGCTGTCCGCGCTTCGGGAGGTGTTGATCGAGACGTTGACCCGCACCCCATCCGGACCCGCCCGTCGCATCCGGGAGCTGGTCGAGGTGCGGGGAGTCGATGCCGACACCGGCGAGGTCGTGAGCACGCCGGTATTCACGTGGGACGAAGCGGCCGACACTTTCCACTACCTCGGGCACTCCTACCTTTTCGAGCGGATCGCGACGTCGACCGGTCGCTCGGCCGGTGCGGTCGACGAGGAGTTCCGGCGCCGCGCCGCGGCGATCCAGGCTCTCGCCGACTCCGGGCGCCCGATCGGTCCGACCGCCATGTGGCAGTGGATCCGCGAGAACGGCCGCTGGGCGAGCGGACCTGCGGAGGTCCTGTGACGGACGGATCGGTGCCGACCCTCGCTCCCGAAGGGGACCGGCCGAGGCTCACTCGATTCGATCGCTGGGCCTGGAAGGCGTTCGGAAGGCGGGTCGGGGCGACGGGCGCATCGGACGATGCGCTGGCGCGGGCGCACTGGCTTCGAACGCCGGACGAGTTCCGGGCCTACACGCTCCTTCTGACCGTGGTGATCGCGCTCGCCGCGGGCGTCGCATCCGCGGTGGTCGCGACCCTGGACCTCCGATCGATGGGGATGCTCGTCGTGGCGAGCGTCGCCCTGGCCGCCGCCGGGGTCGCCGGCGGTCTCGGCTACGTGGTCGTCTCCGACCTCCCGAACTCCCGAGCGTTGGCTCGGCGGCAGGGGATCGACCGACACCTGCCGCGAGCCCTCGGGTTCGTCGCGGCCATGAGCTGCGCCGACGTTCCCCTCGACGAGATCTTCCGCGAACTCTCCCATCAGCCGATCTACGGCGAGGTCGCGAGCGAAGCCGCGTGGATCGTCCGAGACACCGACCTCTTGGGCCGGGATGTCCTTTCGGCCGTTCGCGACGCGACCCGCCGCAGCCCGTCGCCGGGGTGGGAGGAGTTCCTCCAGGGGCTCGTGACGACCTCCGAGAGCGGAGGCGATCTGCGCTCGTACTTCCTCGCGCAGGCCGATCGCTACGAACGCGACGGTACGGTGCGCGTCCAGGGTCAGCTCGAGCGGCTTGGGACCTACGCCGAGGCCTACGTGACGGTCGCGGTCGCGTTCCCGCTCTTCCTGCTCGTGATCCTAACGGTCTTCACGCTCATCGAAGGAGCGGCGAACCACCTGTTGACCTTCGTATGGCTTACCGCGCTCGGCATCGTACCGGCGGCCGAGCTCGCCTTCGGGCTTCTGTTCCGACGCCTCGGAGAGGACACATGAGTGGCTCCGGGGATCGTCCCGCGTCGCCCCGCCTCGAGCGGCCCCCCACCCCCTTCTCCGAGGAACGGGCCCAACGCCGCGACCGCCGGACGCTCCGGGGCTCGATCGTCGCGGCCCTGGCCCTGTGGGTCGTTGCCGGATTGAACGCCGCGGGCACGGTCACCCTCGAGATCCGTCCCGGCGAAGGCGCCGGATGGAACCCCGCGCTCGACTTCGTGGTCCTCGGTCTCATCGCCCTGCTCCTGCCGTACGGGATCGTTCGCGCCCGCCACATCCGTGCGGTGGAAGGGATCGAGCGGCGCCTCCCCGACTTCCTGGGGGACGTCGCGGAGTCGGGCTCCCAGGGGCTCACGCTCACCGATGCGATACGGACGGCCGCGCGGGGGCAGTACGGACCCCTCACCCCAGAGATCCGGCGCATGGCCACCGAGCTCAACTGGGGCGTCCCCGCCGAAGAGGTGCTCGCCGGCTTGGAGCAGCGCCTATCAACCCCGCTCGTGAAGGAGGCGTTCGCTGTCGTGGGCCGCGCCCAGGCGACCGGCGGCCGCTACCCCGAGGTCCTTCGCCGGGTCGCGCACGACCTCCGCTCGACCCAACTCATGCGGGAGCGCCGACGCGACATGATGCGCACCTACGTCATCGTGGTCGCTCTCGCCTACGCGGTCTTCCTCCTGACGGTCTACGTCCTCGCCGCGGTCTACCTCCCCGAACTCTTGGCCGCCGGCGGCTCGTCGGGTTTCGGGTCGACGGGTTACCTCGTCGGGACGGCGGTCGTCGCGAGCCTGTTCCTGGCTCTGTTCGTGGCGGTGATCGCCCACGGCCTAGGTGACGGGCTCGTTGCCGGCTTCCTGTACCGCGGTCGGTTCGCGGAGGGGTTGACGCTCTCCGCCGGACTTCTGATGGTCGGTTGGGTGGTCCTGCGCTTCGTGGTCGCTCCGATCGCCGGAGGAGCGTAGACCGTGACCGCGCTCCCGGCTCTCGATTCCCGGATCCGCGGGACCGCCGAGGTTCGTCCCGGAGAAGATTCGGGTGAACTCTCCTACCGGATCGTCGAGCCCGCGCTCTCTACGGAAGAACGCCGAGGCCTCGGCGAGATCCGTCGGCGGCTCTTCGCGACGGAGCTGATCCGACCGGAGGGTCCGACGGAGGCGGAGGCGCGACTCACCGAGCGGATCGAGGTCCTCGCGCGAGCGGATCCCCGTCTCCAGGACCCGGACCGCCGGGCCCGGCTGACGTACTACCTGGTCCGGGACCTGGTGGGCTTCGGACCAATCGACGTACCGATGCGCGACCCCGACATCGAGGACATCTCGTGCGACGGGGTGGGAGTCCCTCTGTTCGTTCACCACCGCCGCTGGGGCTCGCTCGCCACCAACCTCTCCTTTCCCGACCCGACCGAGCTCGATCGCTTCGTAGGGAGCCTCGCGCAGCGCTCGGGCCGCCATCTATCGGTGGCCGAGCCTCTCGTGGAGGGGACGCTTCCCGGGGGTGCCCGGCTCGAGGCCAGCCTCGGACCGCAGATCACGACGCGCGGGTCTACGTTCACCATTCGCCGGTTCCGGGAACGAGCGTTCACGCCCGCCGATCTCGTCCGCTCCGGCACGATCGACGCCGGAACGATGGCCTACCTGTGGCTCGCGGTCGAGTCGGGCCAATCGTTCGTCGTCCTCGGAGGAACGGCCAGCGGCAAGACGACCACGCTGAACGCGCTCCTCCACTTCGTCCCGGCCGAGCGCAAGATCGTTTCGATCGAGGACACACGGGAGCTCCACCTTCCCCACGAGAACTGGGTCCCGCTCGTGACCCGCGGCCCCGCGCCCCGGGCCGGAGAGGCCGAGAGTCCGGAGGTCGGGGCCATCGACATGTACGACCTGCTCAGCGCCGCGCTGCGCCAGCGCCCACAGTACCTGGTCGTGGGCGAGGTTCGAGGGCGAGAAGCCTACACCGTGTTCCAGGCGATGGCGACCGGTCGGACCTGCTGCGCGACCTTCCATGCCGAGAGCCTCCGGGCGATGGTCCAGAGAATGGAGAACCCGCCGATCTCGCTCCCTCGGGCGCTGCTGGCGGCCCTGCCCATCGTCCTCGTCCAAGCCCAGGTGCGCGTGGACGATATGCCGGCCCGCCGCATTCGCTCGGTCATCGAGATCGAAGGGCTGGACCCTGAAACCGAGGAGGTCGTCGCGAGCACGGTCTACCGTTGGGATGCGGACGGCGACCGGTTCGAGACCAGCGGCCAGTCCCGAGTGCTCGAGCAACTCGCCCGCGAGCGAGGGGTGGGGACCGACGCGATCCAGCGAGAGCTCGATCGTCGGCGGTCGCTCCTCGAGCGATGGGCCGGCGCGACCGACCGGGACCCGCTGGCGCCCGATCCCTTCCTGCGCGACGCCGCGGCGTACGCCCGGGATCCGGAGGGCGCGCTCTCCGCGGCCCTCCGCAGGGAAGAGGTGCCGCCCCCGGCCGGCCGTGGCGGTACGCCGTGACCGGGCTCGCTCGTTCTCCTCCCTTCGCGCGCTTTCGCCTCCCGGGAGCCCACGGAGCGATCGAGCTCTACCGAGAGGATGGGCTCGCTGGCCTTGGTCGTCGCGCGGGACGGAGATCGCTGGACGTCATCGTCACATCTCCCCCGTACAACCTGGGCCAGCCGTACACGGCCTACCGGGACCGCAAACCCCGGGGAGAGTACCTCGGCTGGATCCGCGAACTCGCCGGCGCCGTCGACGGGTCGCTCTCTCCCCGGGGTTCGTTCTTCCTGAACGTCGGCAGCCCTCCCCGAGACCCGTGGCTCGCCTGGGATGTGGCCCGAGAGGTCGGGAAGGCCCTCGTCCTTCAGAACGTGCTGCATTGGGTGAAGTCGATCGCCATCGAACGACGGTTCGTCGGCCATGGGGCCGGGCTCGATCGGGATGTCGCCGTGGGACACTACCGCCCGCTGGGCTCCTCACGCTACGTCCACGGCGCCCACGAGTACATCTTTCACTTCACGCGGGACGGGAACGTCCCTATCGACCGCCTCGCCCTGGGGGTCGCCTATCAGGATCCGTCGAACGAGCGTCGTTGGGGGTCCGGGCGCGGCCGATTAAGGTGCCGGGGGAACACCTGGTTCCTCCCGTATGCCACGATCCAGCGACGGAGCCGGGACCGCCCGCACCCGGCCTCGTTCCCGCCCGAGCTCGCGGAATGGTGCGTTCGGCTTCACGGCCGCGCGAGGGTGCGGCGGTGGGCCGATCCGTTCGTCGGGATCGGTTCGAGCGCGGTAGCGGCGGTCCGGATCGGACGAGCGTTCCTAGGATTCGATATCGACGGGACGTATCTCGCCGTAGCGCGCGACCGGGTACGGGCCGCGCTCGAACGCGGAGGGGAAGGGTTCAGTTCTTCCCGCGACCCGGGTCGTTCTCTTCGGGCGGCGGGCTCCACTCGCGTATCGGACGCTTCTTGACCCCACCGGCGCGAGCGAGCAGGCTCTTCGTTCCTTGCTTCGCGCTGTGGGTCACGCTCGAGATGGCGCCTCGGGCCGCCACCGCCGCGCCGCGGGTCTTGGATCCGATCGTGAACCCCGCGTCGCTGAGCGTCGATGGCAGCCCTCGCAGCTCGTCCTCGACGTCCATCCGAAGGTGGTTCATTTCGCGGCGGATGTCGGCCGCGGAGCGCTCGGCCTCCGCGCCCGTCTCGTCGCTCAAGCGGCCGATCCTGCGGTCCAATCGCTCGATCTCGAGCGAGAAGTCGTGGCCGATTCCCTTGACAGCTTCCTTGATCTGATTGAGGTGAATGCGCAGCTGAGATTGCTCGCGGTTGTCGGGCATATCGACTCGTTGTGCTAGGTTCGAGGCCACGGATAAAGATTGAGCCGGCTCCGAAACGGATCCGAGGATGCCCAAGAGCTCGGCGATCATCCCCCCATGCGACGGTCGGCGCGCCGGTGGCGGCCGGCTCCCCCGGGCGATGGGGGCAACGTCGCGGGAACCACTGGAGAGGCGGGGCGGTGCACGACCTCGGTGTCGCGGGTCCAGCGCACCAAGAGCTCGATGCCCAATCGGGAAGGGTCCGTCACCACGAGCTCGCCTCCGATCGCCCGCGCGATCGCCCGAGCCGCCGTCTCGTACTCGGGGTGCGACGACTTCAGGAGAACCATCGAGAAGCGTAACGGTCGTACCTTCGCAAGCTCCCGCGCGCGAGCGAGCGCTTGGCTCATCGCCGACTCTCGTTGGCCGGCTCGGACCGTGCCGTCCGCATCGGTGTAGGCCTCGGGAAGCCCATCGGTGATGAGGAAGAACTCTCGCCGGCTGACGGACCGCGCACTCGCGAAGAGGTGGTTCGCGGTCCGGAGGGCCTCCGCCGTGTTCGTGAAGGCGCCGGGGGAGCAGCTCCAGAGCTCCACGAGGTCCATCACCTGCACGACGTTATCGAACGCGAGGACGTCAATCGCCGCGGTCGGGTACTTGCGACGCACCGCGACGTAGAGCGCGAGCAGGGCCTTCTTGGCGGCCTCGAGCTTGCCGCCCTCCGCCATGCTGCCCGAGCGGTCGAGGGCGAGCACGACCTGGACGGTCTCGCTCGTGGCCTCGCGGTAGATGTAGCTCGTGGATTCGTCCAAGTGCTTCTGCCCTACGAGCCGGGCCGCGAGCAACGAACTCGGGACGTCGAGGCGGGCAATCTCGTCCGGTTGGCGGAGGCGCGCCTTCTCGTAGATCCCCGTGGCGGCGCCGCCTCGCAGGGCGAAACGGACCTCGGCCGGGGCCAGGTGCTCCTCCTCCGCGAGCAAGAGCCGGGCGAACCGCTCGACCAGAGCGTAGGTGACCTCGAGGCCGTGCGCGGTGGGCGCCACCATCCCGCGCTCCCGTAGCTCTCGGTCGATCCGACGGTCCTCGGCCTCTCGGACCTTTCGCTCGACCTCCGCCGAGTTGCGTGCGAGGGCGGCTTGTCTCTCCTCTTCGAGCTTTCGGCGCTGGGTCTCGGCATCGCGCCGCTTCTGCTCGGCGTGCTTCCGAAGGTCGCTCTCGCTCGCCCGGATCTGTTCGCCCACGCGCTGGGAGAGTTCCGTCTCTTGCTCCGGCGAGAGCCGGGCGAGCGCCTCCCCGAGCGCCGAGGGTCCCAGGGTCCGACCGTCCAGGGAGAGGGAAACGAGCGGCACGCGTCGTCCGGTGTCGGGCTCGGGAGCCGCACCGGTCCGCCGTCGGCCGAAGAGACGCCCGAACACCCGAACGAACCAGGCGCGCAGGCGCTGCCACAGTGAGGGTCGGGGGGGCTGGTTCCAGGAAGCGGACGGAATCAGGAGGGCCGCGGTGACCTCGGGGGCGAGCTCGGGCAAGGCGAAGGCCGCGCGTCCCCGGGCCCGGCTCGCGCGCAACTTCTCTTCGAGTTCGGCGAACTCACGGTCGATCTCTTCCTTCGAACGACGCTCGGCGATCGAGAGCTCCTCCAACCGCCGGTCGTACCCCTCGCTCGACCGCGCGATGTTGCGTTCCGCCTGCCGGCGGATCCGCTCGCGGAGGGTGTTGAGCCGTCGCTCGAGCTCGGCGTCCTCGTGGGAGCGTTCCCGTATCAGGGCGTACGCGCCTTGGGGGCCGCTCTCGGCAAGGGCCCGCACGAGAGCGGCCGGATCCAGCGTATCGAGGAGGTCCGTGGAGCGGACATCGTCCGGGTACTCCGCACAATTGGGCAGGTGGATCTCGGCGCTAGAGGCTGGCGTCGTCGTCCGTGTCCTCCGGGCAGGAGAAGAGCGAGAACTTCTCGAGCAGGCGGAACTCCTCGAGCGCCGCTGTGCGGTTCCCGAGGTCCGTCGGTGGGTGCTCGGTCGAATCGACCCACGCCGAGAACGCGCGGAACTGCGGGAACAGCTGGCCCTCGGTGCGCAGTTGGTCGACGAGCTTCGGATCGGTCGCGAGCCGCCGCCCCTCCCCGATCAGGCTCTGCGCGTTCGCGTCGTTCTCCTTGAGGGGCCCGCGGAAGTAGCGGCACCAATAGACCCCCGCGCTGCGCTTCAATGCCGGGTCGATGTACTGTCCGACGAACTCGGCGACGCGCTTCTCGTTCTGCTGGAACGACTCGCCGCTGCGGGCCCGGATACGCCCGCGCATCGCGTGGATGAGACCGGATCGCAGGTCGTCCGAGCTCGGAACGATGCGACCCTCGAGGAGTGCGATGGCGCTGGTGCGCGCAGCGACGTCGATGAGCGTTCGGTTCGAGCCGACCTCCCCGATGTCGGGGTTGTCGTCCGAGTTCCTCAGGCGCCAGGCCTCGACCACGCGGATTCCCGCGTCCGTGAGGATCTCGGGGACGTATCCCGAAGGGCGGTCCCCTCCTCCGACGGCGACGATGCGCCGGTTGTCCGCGTGGTGGCGGTTGTAGCCGATGTGCAGGCTCGAGAGGCGGTCGGAGAGCGGGTCGTTGATGTTGTCGAGATCCGAGAGGTTTGACGTGCAGACGGCGAGGAACTCGGCCGGGAAGCTCTCGCGGGTCTTGGCCGGAGTGACGGTGCCCTCCTGCAGCGCCTGGAGCAGGACGTTCTGCGTGCCGAGCGGAAGCTTCCCGATCTCGTCGACGAGTAGCATGCCGCGATTCGCTTGAAGCAGCTTCCCGGGCTCGAGGACGAGCGGGCTCATGGGGTCGCCGATCTCTTCCAGACGTCGGAGGTTGATGTTGCCCGTGAGGTGGTCGGGGAAGACCTCGGAACTTCCCTGCAGGCGCGCAAAGCCAAAGCCCTCGTGCAGCTGGACGAGCTCCGCGGGCACCGTCGCGGCGTCCACGGACCCCGGATCGAAGCGGGTCGCGTCGTGGTCCGGTGCGAACCGGCGACGGCAGATCGGACAGGGCGGGAAACGGTCCGAGGTCTCCGGGTCGACGAGGCTCAACGGATGGTCGAGGACCGGGCATCCCTGGACGGTCCAGGCATCTTTCGGGAACAGTTCCCAGAGGTCCTTCGCGAGGCTCGTCTTGCCCGCCCCGGAAGGGCCGAAGAAGAGAACGTGGGCCCCGGAGAGCAGGGCGGCGGTCAGGTCCTCATAGGTCCGAGCCGGAAGGACCGTTCGCGGGAAGAGTGCGGCGAGCGCCTCGGCCCGAGAGGTCCCGGCCTTCTGCGAGGCGCTGAGCCGCTCGAGGATGCGCGCGCGGAGGCGTTCGGCCGGGCTCCGCGCGATCTCGCCCGCCGCCTTCAGGTCCCGGGCGCTCGCTCGGGATCCGATGGGCATCGACGACACGCGTGAGGCCGCAGCCATGCGCCGCGGAGTTGGGATGCGGTTATCTCGTTTGCCGAGGAACGCCCGGGTGGTCCGTTGGACCGTCGCTCACCGAAGGGGTACCGGCCGAAGCCGGGGACCCGCCCGTCGCCAGTATTAAGTAGCGCACCCCGCTCGGCCGGCCCCTCGAAAATGCCCGAGAAAGAGTCGTCCTCTCGCAAAGCCGCGGCCGCGCGGACGGTCAAGGACAAGTGGAGGTCCAAGGTCTGGTACCGCGTACAGGCGCCGGGCCTGTTCCAGCACGCGATCCTCGGGGAGACGCCGGCGAGCGAGCCTGACCAGCTCGTCGGGCGCACGCTGGAGACGACGCTCGAGGAGGTTTCGGGCGGAACCGATCTCGCGAAGGCCCACGTCAAGCTCCGCTTCCAAATCACCCAAGTAGGCGCCGATCAGGTCGCTCAGACTCGGTTCATCGGACACGATCTCACGAACGACTACGTGCGACGCCTTGCCCGTCGCAAGCGGTCGAAGATCGACCTCTCGGTCGAGGTCACGACCCGCGATGCGGTCAAGATGGTGCTCAAGCCGGTCGCCGTCGGGGAGCAGCGCCTGCAGTCCCGCCTGCGCGCCGAGCTGCGCCACAAGATCCAGGAGATCCTGGTCGAGGAGGCGGCCCAGCGCTCGGCGGTCGAGCTCGTCCGAGAAGTGCTGGGGGGCGAACTCACGAAACTCCTCGCCCACGGCGTTAAGCCGCTCTATCCCCTCAAGAAGATCGAAATCCGGCGGTCCGACGTGCTCGGGCAGATCGCGGAGGAGCTCCCGCCCTCGGAGGCGCCAGAGGTCGGCACCCCCTCGGACGGTGGCGCGCTAGCCATGTCCCCAGATGCCCCGGCCCCGGCGGCATAGAGACGGGTCGGTGGGCACGATGGCCCGGTCGATCCGTGGGTTTCCTGTCGGAGTGGCTCAGCCTGGTAGAGCACGGGACTCATAGCGCGCTGCGGCCGCGCTCCGCGGGAGAGATCCTGGGGCCGGGGGTTCAAATCCCCCCTCCGACACATTGGAATCGCGTCGTAGCCCCCGGCGCTCTGGTCTAATATCGAAGTGGGATTCGTTCGACCGCGGCACCGAACCGGGGTGATCAGGTGGATCCGATGGCAGGGGCTAGGATGCCTGGCTCGTGACTCGGACCCGTCGAAGTGACAGGCGGGCCCACGACACCCGCGTCGGCGGTCGGATCTTCTCGCTCGTAGCTATCGCTGCTGTAGCGCTCACCATCACGAGCGCGATGCTGGCGGTATCCTTTACCGGGACGACCGCATACCACGCGGGCCGACTGCCCGAACTCCGAGCTCATCCACCGATTCCGGGGTCGCCGCGAGTGTTTCCCGTCACGTTCAACGCGACGGGCTTGCCGGCCGACTCGACCTGGAGCGTTACACTGGGCAACACGACGGAGACCGGCGCGGGGGGAGGCGAAGTCGTGTTCGACGAACCAAACGGCTCGTACTCCTACGAGCTGGCCAGTCCGTCCGGATTTCGGTTGATCTTTCCGGCGGGCGAGGGAACGGTCCACGTAGACGGGGTGCCGAATTCGGTGATCGGCCCGAGCATCGGCGCGGGGAGGGGTCCGTATGCCGTCGCGTACGACCCGGCCAATGGCTACCTCTATGTCACGAACGTCTTCGGCGACAACCTGACGGTGATCGATGCGATAGACCACCGAGTGGTGGTCCCGAGCATCGGGGTCGGGAACGGCCCGACGGCCGTCGCGTACGACCCGGCAAACGGCTTCCTCTACGTGTCCAACTGGGGCAGTGACAACGTGACGGTGGTCGACGCCGCCACGGACCGGGTGGTGATCCCGGGCATTGGGGTCGGGAGTGGGCCGGACGACGTTGCGTACGACCCGGCAAACGGGTACCTGTACGTAGCGAACGAGGGCAGCGATACGGTGACGGTGATTGACGGCGCGACCGATTCCGTAGCGGCCCTGTCGATCGGTGTCGGTGTCGAGCCGGATTCCGTTACCTACGATGCGGCGAACCACTACCTCTACGTCACGAACCTCGCCAGCGACAATGTGACCGTCATCGACGGGACCACCGACACGGTTGTCGTCCCGAGCATCGGCACCGGGAGCAGCCCGTATGCTGCCGCGTACGACCGGACGAACGGCCACCTCTTTATCGTGAACTACGGCAGTGACAACCTCACCGTGTTGAACGGGACGGGCAACTCGATAGCGGACCCGAGCGTTGGCGTAGGGAACGGCCCCATCGACGTTGCCTACGACCCGGTGAACGGGTACCTCTACGTCACGAACTATGGTGATCCCATCGATGGGTACCCGGGCGACAATGTGACCGTGATCGATGGCACGACGGACCGGGTGGTTGTCCCGGGCATCGTGGTGGGGGTCGGTCCCGCGGAGGCGGCGTACGACGCAGCGAACGGGTGCCTCTACGTTACGAACCAAGTGAGCGACAACGTGACGGTGATCAATGCAAACGGCCGTCTAGTAAGCTCCTGGGAGGTGGCCTACACGATGACCTTCACGGAAACGGGCCTCCCCACTGGAACGCCGTGGTCCGTACAAGCGACGGCGGACGCGGGTCCGAGCTGGTCCGCGAACTCGACGGGAACCACAGCGAGCCTGGCGCTCCCGGCCGGGACGTATACCTACACGATCTCGGCGGCGGGCTATCGGACGGTGACGGAGTCGGGTCAGATCGTGCCCGGGAACTCCGGTCATACGGTGGCCGTGGTTCTAACGCCCATGAGCTCTCCTCCCTTCCCCTGGATCGGGGGGATTGTCGGCGCGGCGGTCGTGGTCATGGTCAGCGCTGCGGTCGTCGTGCTACTCCGCCGGGAACGTAGCCCGCCGAGAAGCGCCTAGACAACGACGCAGGTCCGAGACGAACCCAGAGTCGAAAATGGGCGGGTCAGCAGTCCCTGGCACGGATCGGTCTTTGATCTCAAAACCGGGAAGGTTCTCACCCCTCCCGCGCGGAACGACGTCCCTGTCTTCGCCGTCCAGAAAGAAGGGGACATTGTGATTCTCACCGGTCGAAAGTGACTCCCGCAACCGAGGATCGCTCCATGTCCCTTTGAACCGGTGGCAATCATGACCGTCCAGGCCAAACGGGTCTACGAACCACCCTCGTCGTCCGACGGACGGCGATACCTCATCGACCGGCTCTGGCCGCGGGGAGTCAAGAAGGCGGATCTCTCCCTCTCGGAGTGGCTCAAGGACCTCGCCCCTTCGCCCGAATTGCGCACCTGGTTCGGACACGATCCCCTCAAGTACCCGGTCTTCCGCCAGCGATACCGGGCGGAGCTGGCCCAACATCCGGAGCTCCTGGATCGATTGGCCCGGGAGTCGCGATCGGGAACGGTCACCCTCCTCTTTGCCGCCCACGACAGCGAGCACTGCAACGCCTCGGTTCTGCGGGAACTCCTGATCGAGCGGTCTCGAGGGAGATCGAAGGCGGAACGATCCCAAGAGTAGGCACACCGAAGGAAGCCGTATGCACATCGTGACCCTGGTGAAGATCGTCCCCGACCTCGAGCAGATCGCGTTCGACCCGACCACGAGGGCGATGCGACGCCCCGACACCGACCTTTATCTGAACCCCTTCGACGCACGTGCGGCCATCGTCGCCCCGACCCTCGTGCGAGCCGGGGACACTTCCGCGATCGTCTCCATGGGCCCGCCCGCTGCCCGGGGCCCCCTCGTCGGAGGGCTGGCAATGGGTTCCGATAGGGCCGTTCTCGTGAGCGACCGGGCTCTCGCGGGATCGGACACGTTCGTCACCTCGAAGGTCCTCGCGGCGGCCTTACGGCCGATGGCTCCGGATGTGATCCTCACCGGCCGCTGGTCGACCGATTCGTCGACGGGCCAGGTCCCTTCCCAGCTTGCGGAGTTGATGGGTCTCTCGATGGTCAACGGGGCCCGTCGTATCGAACGAAGAGGTTCGAACGGCCTCGAGGTGCTCGGAGAGACGGAGGAGGGATGGGGGCGCTACGAGGTAACGACCCCCTGCCTTGTGACGGTCGGCGAGAAGATTGTCAAGATGAGGTTCCCCCCGCCCGAGGCCCGTATGGAAGCGGAGAGCAAACCCCTCGACGTCTGGGGGATCGGAGACCTTGGACTTACGCCGGAGGACGTTGGATTCGCAGGCTCGCCCACCGTGGTGAAGGCACTCCGAAACGCCGAACCAGATAGGGCGAAGCTGGTCTTCGACTTCGGCCCGATGCCCGAAAGGATCCGGGCGGCGGGCGCGAAGATTCGCGACCTCCTCGCTCGGTCCCGAACGCTCCCTCGCCCTTGCCGCGCTCCTCCGAGGTCCCTATCCCCAACGGGCGAGGTGCTGGTCTTCGTCGCAGGGCCCGAAGGCGGGATTGACCCCGAGTCCCTTCCCCTCCTGTCGGAAGTGCTCCGTTTGCCCGAGCCGCTCCACTCATCGGCCGTGGGGTTCGGCCCGCTCACGGAGGAAGACCGACACCGCCTGGCTCGAGCTGGGGCCTCCTCCGCATACTGGGCTACAGCGAACCGAGGGTGGAGATCGCCGGAGGCGCTCGTTCCGATGGTCGGGGACCTTCTCGGCGAGCGCATGCAGGGACCCGGGGCGCTCTTTTCGAGCACGACGTGGGCCCGAGAGCTCGCCGGCCGCATCTCCACTCGGATGGGACTCGGGCTCACCGGCGATGCCGTGAGCCTGTCCTGGGACCCTGCCTCGGGTCTGGTCCTTGGGAAGCCGTCGTTTGGAGGGGGTCTCATCGCCGAGGTGGTTTCCAAGCACCGTCCCTCCCTTGCCACCATACGGCCCGGCTCCTTTGAATTGGGTCGTTTCGAACGGGATGCGGCCGACGTTCGCTGGATGCCGGTGCCGCTGAAGGAGACCCCGCGCCGTCTGCGGAGGATCGAATCCGGTGTGGAACGCGACCCGCGCTATGGGGACTTGAACTCGGCCCGCACCGTGGTGGGTATCGGGATGGGCATCGGAGGAGCGGACCACGTGTCCGAGGTCCTCGATACGATTCGCCCCCTCGGCGCGGCGCTCGGGGCGAGCCGAAAAGTGGTCGATTCCGGCTGGGTCCCGCCCCAGCTCCAGATCGGTCTTACGGGGAAGTCCATCGCGCCCGACCTGTACATAGGATTGGGCATCAGCGGCCAGATGAACCATCTCGTCGGGGTCAAGCGCGCGCGGGTGACCGTCGGCATCAACCCGAAAGCGTCCGAGCCGGTCTTCTCCCGGGTCGACGTCGGTGTGGTCGGAGATTGGCGGGAGGTCCTTGGACCGCTCGTAAAAGCTCTGTGCGCTCCGGAGGCCGAGGGTCCGAGAGGCCCATTCTCGCTCGAGCGCTTTACCTAGCGCGGTCACGTTGGAAGGAACGATGAGAACCAAGTCAGAGAGCCCCTCGGAGATCTGGACGCGGGAGAAGCTGAAGACGATCGCGCGAGATCACTTCGGAGGCCGGAACGCGGCGCTCGAGAACCTCGTTCGCGGGTTGGTCGAGCGCCACCGGAAGATCTGGATGTCTCAGCCGACGGGATCCTATCGCCCGACGGCTTCGATGTACGCGCTCGCGCTTCAATGGCAGGTGGATGCGTTGGGCCCCAAGTGCGCCGTCTGCGACGGGAAGATTGCCCTTCCCGAGACGCCCGCAGAACATTTCGCGACGGGATCCCAACTCACCCTGGCCCCCCGCGTCCTTCCATCCAACGGGGGACGGAATGTTCCCCAGAACCTGGTCCTCTGCCATAGCGGTTGCATGCCCGGATTGTGAAGGGGCGCCCTCATGGATGTCAAAGTACAGATCGAGAAGTGCACGGGCTGCCGTCACTGCTTCGACGTATGTCCGGTGAACGTGTTCGTGATGCATCCGCGCAGCGAGTTCCCTCAGGTAGTGGACGACCCCGAGGTCGCGGCGAAGTTCCAGTTCCGCGAAGAGAAATCCGTCGCAGAGAACGGGTCCGACTGCATCCTCTGCAACGCGTGCCTGACCGAGTGCGAAGGGAGCTGCATCACGATCTGGGACGACGAGGGGAAGACTTACCAGTCCACGTACAAGTGACCCAAGGAACCCGGACGAGAGGGGAGTGGGCCGTTCTGCGCCCGGAACCCCGATCGCACCGCGTCCACCTATGACCGGGAGTCCCGCCCCTCATTCGGAGGGCAAACCTCAATCACGAACCCCCGGCGATGCCGCAGCGGCCCGCGCGTTGGGGAACCTACCTCCGAGGGCGGCCCAGCCCCATCGGCGGGTGGTGATCCTTACGTCGAACTTCGAGGCGGGCCCCTCCATCCATGTCCTCACCTTCGCCCTCCCGCCCGACGACCCAATGGAGTTCGTGCCCGGCCAGTACGTGACGTTCTACCTGGTCCGAGAGGGAAAGTCCGTGACCCGCTCGTACTCGATTTATTCCTCCGCCCACCTCCACGATCGTTTCTCGCTCCTCGTCAAACGCGTCCCCCACGGGTTCGCATCCAATCTCCTCTGTGACCTGACCCCGTCCGCGGGAGCCACGGAGACGATCCTGGCTCCGCTGGGGAAGTTCCTCTACCGCGACCCGGAGGACCGCCGCGTGCTCATGGTCGCCACCGGAGTGGGCCTTGCCCCCTTCGTTCCGATGCTCGAGCGCCTTCACGAGAGAAGCCCCTCGACCGACGCATGGCTCATCTGGGGCAATCGGTACGTCGGCGATATGGTCGGGCGCGGCGAGCTTGAGGCGCTGGCCGCCTCGTGGCCCCGCTTCCATTTCGTGCCGGTCCTCTCCCGACCTCCCAAGGACGGGAGTTGGACGGGAGCGGTGGGCCACGTCCAAGACGCAGTGCGAGCCGGCTTCCCCGACCTCGCTCGCGCCGACGTGTATCTCTGCGGGGCCACCCCGATGGTCAACGAAATGCAGGATCTAGCGATAGAACTCCGGTGCCCCAAGGAGCACGTCTTCGTCGACCGTTGGGGAGAGCACACGGAGTAAGCTCGGGACACCTTCCGCGGACCTAAAGGGCATCTTGAGAGAGTTCTCACCCACGCTAAGCCCGGTGCCATCGGCCCGCGCGCTGACGTGGGTCCCCGATGCTGTTACCGGCTAGTCCGGCGGGCTGCTCCTCAGGCGGGATAGGCGGGGATCGTCCAACTGGAACTCTGCGCCGCATCGCTGGCAATACACGTAACAGTGAACATCACCGCTGACGGGAGGGCTCAGCGTTCCTCGGCACACCGGACACTGGGAGGGGGGAGGGTCCGGGCGTCTCGCGCCGGAATCATCCGTGGGGGGGAGCATTGTGCGTACCCGTCCCCTACACGCGACGGGCTTCCCTTGAGCCCTTCGATGGGACTCTGGGAAAGCCCGATGGCACACCTTGATGGGAGGTCCGCCGGTCGAGACGCGTTCACCGCGATGGTCGTGGGCCCCGGGTGGCGTTTGGGGCGCCGCCGGGTCGGAAGGCCCGAGGGGAACGCGGCCGGGCAACGTTCACGCAGGGCCCTTCGACCCCGGTGCTCCTAGGTCGGCTAGCTTGTCGTCGCGGCCGGTCGCTTCCAGATGATCGCAAGGATCCCGCCCACGAGGGCGAGGATCGCGCCGATGTAGAAGCCTCCGCCTCCGATGAAGCTGAGGAGCGCGCAGACCAGCACGACGACGCCCGCGGTCTGCGAGGTCTCGGGGTGGTTCTTCATCCGCAGGGCGAACACCAATATCAGAATGCCGAGGAGGACAGCCACCGCCGCAAGGGCCGCGGAAACGACCGCGCCGACACCGAAGGCAATCGAGATGTGGAACGAAGAGAAAGCGGTCGCTATCACGATGTAAAGGATCGCGATGATGATGCTCAGAAAGAGCACCAAAATTCCACCGATCAGCGACAGGAGATACGCGGTCCGAGGGTATTTCTCAGCGCCCGATGCCATAGGAATTCAAGAAGGACATGTTCTATTTGAAACGCATAGGTGACGGGCCGGGCTCGCACGCCGCCGGGTCCGTCGACGCCTACGCTCCGGCCCGGATCTCCGGCTCGGTCGAGCGGTAGAGCCCGGTCTCGGTGCGGACGTGGGAGCGAAGAGCCACGCGACGAAAGCCGAGGTCTTCAATCGTGCGACGAAGGCGTCCGCCTCGGGAGAAGTCCTTGTAAACGAGCCATCCGCCGGGACGCAGCACTCGACGGATCTCTCCTACGGCCGTCGGCTGCTGAACGAACTCTCCGTGGTGGCGCTCGACGTGATGGAGCGACATGAGGGCGAAGACCCCGTCGAAAGATTGATCCTTGAACGGGAGCTTCAACGCATCGACCTCACTGAGAAGGACCGGGGACGGGATCGTCCCGAACCGAGCGCTGAGGAACTCGCGGGCGGATCGCACCTGCTCCGGATCGACGTCGGTTCCTACGTAGAGAGCCGGACGGAAGCGCTCGGTACCGAGCGCGACGAGGCCGCCACCGCCCATGCCCAGCTCCAAGAGACGGGGACGGTCGGGGAGCGTGAGGGAACCGGACACTTCGCGCAGCACGCGATCCGCTCGGGTGACGGTCCTTCGATTGATGAGCCAACGGGAGAGCCCGCTCATCCGCGCCATCGTTCGAGCGAGGGGAAGCTCCCCGGGATAAAGACGCCGACCACCGCTTATGTCGGGGGCGGCTCGATCGTCGAGATGGGCCGATCTGCGATCGATCGAACGCGGGCCGGGCATTCCCTCGGCCGGGAGGTCACGTTCCTTTCTCGCTGTGGGATCAACGGCTTTTGAGCACCGGCTTCGCCGGCCGGCGATTATGAATAGAGCCAGTCCCCTTCGCCCGACGATGAGCCCGGCGGTCGAAGTTCGGCTCGATGGATGGCTCCGCCAGTTCGGCGCCCCTTCGCGAGAGTCGGTGGACGCCGATTCGATCGACCACCTTATCGATGCGCTCGAAGAGCGCTATCCTCGCCTCAAGTTCAAGCTGCGCGACGAGACGGGCCACCTTCGCCGCTACGTGCGCGTTTTCCTGGATGGAAAGGACGTGAGCGCGACGACGGGGGTCTCGACCCCGCTGTCCGACGTCCGCGTGGTGGACATCCTCCACTCGATTGCCGGAGGGTAGGAAGAGAGCATGACCTACCGACCGAGCCGGATCCAGATCCTCCTCGGCACCCGCAAGGGGACCTACGTCGTCGAGGGGAACGCGCGCCGTACCTCGTGGAAAGTGGGGCGGCCCGCGCACGTCGGGGAAGAGGTGTACCACGTCATCGCCGACCCCCGTCATCCGGGGAGCCTGTACGCTGCAGTCAACAACGGGTTCTGGGGACCCGCGGTCCACCGATCCCGAGACGGGGGCCGCACGTGGAAGGAGGTCGCGACTCCACTGCTGCCGCGCACGAGGAACCGGCCGAACCCGATGGAGGCGTCCGCGCCGGCGCCCAAACCCGTCGCCAACCTCTGGCACATCGAACCCGGCCACCCTAGCGAGCCGAAGACGCTCTACCTCGGCGCCGACCCGCACCTCTTGTTCCGTAGCCCCGACCTCGGCGCGAGTTGGGACCCCATCGACAGCATCAACGAGCACCCCGCACGGAAGGACTGGGCTCCCGGAGCCGGCGGAGCCTGCCTGCATACGATCCTCGTCGACCCCCGCGACCCGAAGCGAATGTACATCGGCCTGTCGGCGGTGGGAACGTTCCGCACCGAGAACGGGGGCGATAGTTGGGTGCCCACGAACCGCGGGGTCCTCGCTCCGTTCCTTCCGGACAAGCATCCCGAAACCGGACAGTGCGTGCATCACGTCGCGCCCGACGCGCGGGACTCGGACACGTTCTATCGCCAGGATCACGGCGGGATGTACGTGTCCCACGACCGGATGGACCACTGGATCCGGATCGGCCGCCCGCTCGGGGACGATTTCGGATTTGCGGTTGCGAGCCCGCCGGCGGCGCCCGGGAGGGCGTATTTCGTTCGGTTGAACGGCCGCGACCGAACGACCGGGACCGGTTACTTCCAGGTCCAAGAGTGGAACGACGATCGGAAGAGGTGGCGAGCGCTCGTCCGGCCGAACGCCTTCCCCGGCACCTTCGGGGTTCATCGTGAAGGGATCTCCACCGACAACCTCGACCCGCCCGGCATCTACGTCGGAACGACCACAGGTCAGCTCTTCGTGAGCCCGAATGCCGGGAAGTCGTGGCAGCAGATCCCGTTCGCTTTCCCGGGGATTCACTCGGTCGCCGTGGCGAACCCGGCATCTCGTTAGCGCGGGCCGCGAAGCTAAATCGCCGCCCGTAATGCGGCGACGATGTCGGCGCCCCAAGTCTCGGCCGCCACACGCTCGAAGGTCGCCCGTTCCGTCCTATCCCGAAACCTCCGTTTGCGTCCCGGCGAGCGCATCATCGTGGAGGCGTGGACGCACACGCTCCCCTGGGCCGTCGCGTTCGCACGCGAAGCGCGCCGCATGGGGGCGTACCCGATCGTCCCCTACGAGGACGAGGAAGCGTTCTGGGACCTGGTGGACGACGGCAAGCTCGACGTGCTCGGCGCCAAGGCTCGGCACGAGTGGGCGGCCCTAGCGCAAACGAACGCATACATTCATTTCTGGGGCCCGGGCGACCGGGTGCGGCTGGACCGGATGCCGAGCGAGGAGCGGGATCGCGCGTTCGCGTTCAACATGGGATGGTACGAAGCGGCCCGCAAGGCCGGGCTTCGAGGGGCTCGGATGGAACTGGGGCGGCCGTATTCCACGCTCGCGCGCGCCTACGGCGTCGACCTCGGGAAGTGGACGGACCAGCTGGTGCAGGCCACGCTCGTGGATCCGAACGATCTCCAACGCGCGGCAACGCCGATCGTCCGCGCGCTCGAGCGCGGCCGTAGGCTCCGGATCCGGAGCCCTAGGGGTACCGATCTCACCTTGGGTCTTGCGCACCGGCCCGCTACCACGTCCATCGGACGCCCGAAGGTAGGCGACCCGCGCCGACCGTTCGACTTCCTGACGAACTTGCCGGCCGGATTGATTCGCGTTGCACTGGATGAGTCCGTGGCGGAGGGCACGATCGTCGCCAATCGGGATTGCTACTACGATTCCGGCAGGGCCGCCGGCGGAGTCTTCCGGTTCCGGTCGGGAAAGCTCGTCTCGGCGGAGTTCGATCGGGGGCAGCCGTTCTTCGATCGACCGTACCGGACGGGCGGCAAAGGGCGCGACCGGCCCGGGCTGCTCGGCATCGGGCTCAACCCGAAGCTCAAGGACACCCCCCAGGTCGAGGACCTCGAGCGAGGCGCGGTGATGGTCTCCGTCGGGACCAACACCTTCTTCGGGGGCAAGAACGCATCGTCGTTCTTCGGGTTCGCCATCGACGCCGGAGCGACCGTGGAGATCGACGGGCGGACGATCCACCTATAGCTTCCAAGCTCGGGACTCCCGCCCGGCGCGGCGGAACGCTCGATCGACGGGTCGATGACGGGCGGCTCGGGCGTGCGGCCCCGGGGATCGAGGCGCGAGAGCCGATACGTTCCCGTCACCCGCGAGGAACCCTGCCCGCCCCGGGGGACGGAGCGGCGGACCTGTTCCGCGCGCGGGCCCGGTCCGCCGGCCGCTCCCCCGAAGGAAGGAAACCGAAGAGGCGGACGGTGGGATCGAACTCTCGCGGAAACGCGACCAGCCGATGCGCTCCCACCGCCATCGTGCTCTCGGGAACCGGGGCGAAGCGGATCTCCTCGAACCCGGACTCCCGAAACCAGGTGCGGATCGAAGGCGTGAGATCCGGTTCGAACCGACCCCGGGTCCAGAGGACGAACGCACCGGGCGCGGCGAGTTCGGGGAGGTGAGAGATCGTGTTGCGGATATCGGCGTCGGAGATGTTCCCGTAGACACCACACACCAAGATCAGGTCGGCCGGGATCGCGCCCTCGTACGCGTGCGCGTGGCCGGCGTTCGCCTCTACGACCTCGACCCCCGAGAGATCGTCGTGGGCCGCCCGCTCTCGGGCTCCTCGGGCCAGGGTGGGATCGGTCTCGACCAGGCGGGCCGCAACATCGGCCCGTCGTGGATGGGCCGCTAGGACCCCGAGGAGGTCCCGGCCATCCCCCGCGCACATGCTGATGGCGCGGAGGAGACCGGGAGGCCGTCGATCGATCTCCTCCCGGAGCAGGGATCGAACGAGCTCGAGCCGTTTCGAGAGCGGGGAGCCCGGCTCGTACTGTCGGTGCCAATCGACCCACTCGCCGGTCATGGGGACCTTGCGGGTCCCACCCGGCCCGTTCTCATATCACAGTTCGGGAGGCGGTCCGGGATAGGGGATGCCGCTACGGCCAGTCCTGGGCGGCGAGGGAGAGCTCCGCGAAGCGGTCGCAATCCTCGCAGCCCGGGCTGCGCTTGGGGGGGCGCGGAGCGTCATAGATCTCGCGAGCGCGCCGCATGAGAGGAGGAAGGAGGTCCGGGTCCAACGGAACGTCTTCGAGGGTCGCGCGGAAGCCCATCACGAACCCTTCCTCGGTGCGAGCGCTCTCGAACAGGCCGGGGGACCCGTCGGTGATGGGCTCGGTGTACACGAGCGCGAGCCGGTCGACCGGACCCAAGCCCCGGGACTCGGCGATCCGGGCGTACCCGTTCAGCTGCACCTCGTAGATCGGCCGCAGTTCGTCCTGCGCCGCGGTGTGCTTCGCGGTCTTGTAATCGACGATCACCTTGCGGCCGTCGGCGCGTACGAGGATCCCGTCGGGCGCCCCCGTGAGGCGGATGCCGGTCGCATCGTCGTCGATGTAGAACTTCGGGGGAGCGGGGGGAGGGATGTACGAGGTGAAGGGCCCCAGCGGGGCCAGCCACAACGGCGGCGCCCCGTGCCGGTCGAACGACGCATGGACGATCTTCTTCGAGTAAGAGTCGAGCGACGAGAAGATCCCTGGGAAGGGCCCGCCAAACGGGAGGTCGTAATGACGGTCGAGCCAGAAGCAGCGCGGGCAGAACTCGGGCATCGCGAGCTGTCCGAGGTCCTTCGCGGAGATCCGGAATCGAGGGGTCGCGTCGCGCTCGGCCACGGCGACCCCAACGCGGAGGGAAAGTGAACGTTTTCGGTCGCGGTCTGGTTCGGATTCTACAGGCCGAAGCGTAGCCACTTCTCGAGCCCGTCGCAGGCGAGAGCGATCGCGATCCCCAGGCCCACGATGGCCAGCAGCGGGAAGAGGAACATCCACCAGTAGATCGGTCCCCCCGGAACGAGGAACGCGTCGCACGCGCTGAATCCGAGCTGGAATCCCCATTCGGGGAACAGGGTCGTCGGAAGGGGCGAGAACGGCGGGAGCCCGGGAACGTGATACCCGACCCCGGGGCCCGGGTACGGGCTCGCGCAGTTGAAGAACCACGGGTACACGCTGAGGAAGAAGAAGACCGCCGCGACATCCACCGGGAGCTGCGCGAGGACCGGGCCCAGCGAGTTCGGCAGGAGGTGACGGAAGAGGAGGCGGCGATTGGTCGCACCGTTCGCCCGCGAGGCCTCCACGTACGGCCGCTGGGCCAGGACCCGCACGCGCTCCCGGACCGTCCGCGCGCTTGGCGGCCACAACAACAGACCGAAGAGGACGACAAACAGCCATAACGAACGATCCGCGGGGACTGCAAGCACGACCCCCGCGAAAATCACGGCGACGAGGATGACGGCCGGGATCGCACCGAGCGAATCGCCGAGGAACGTGACGGCGTGATCGATCGCGCTCCCCTCGTGGAGGCCGGCGATCGCGCCGATGAGGGCGCCGAGCGCCCCGTCGATGGCCAGGATCCCGAAGACGATCGCGAGGTCCCACGGCGTCGCCTGCCAGATCGCGTCGAGCAGGTTGACGCCGAACCCCGGGAGGATCCCGAACGGATACGTCCAGGACGGCCCGATCGGCGGCAACGGGGTTTGCCAGGCAAAGTTCTCGGAGAGGGCGCCGAGCGAGCCGCGGAACACGACGAGCGCGCTGAGGGCGACGGCGACGTAGAAGGCGAGCATGCCGATCCCGACCCACAGCTGCGTCCCGAACGGGTGCCGACGGTAGACGTCCATGCGGCGGGGCGGCGAGATGTTCTCCGTCATCGTGAGGTTACGCCCCGTGGGTCCGACCTCGCCGCCAGGAGATCGACGGCCAGGGTCCAGGCGAGCACCACGACCGCGAGCACGAAGACCATCCCTTCGATCCCGGCAAGGTTCTCACTCCCCTTCGGTGCGGTCAGGACCGTCAGCGTGAGGTAGCCCACCCCCGGGTCTACGAACACCGACTCGACGACGAACTGCGTCGCGAGATAGGCGGGGACCGTCAGCGCGAACAGGAGAAGGAACGTGGGGCGCACCTGAGCGGCGGTATGCCGCCATAGGAGGGTGGGTTCGGATATTCCCCGAGAGCGAGCGGCGGTGATCGACGTTTCCTGGCTCGTGGAGGCGACGACGTTGCGGGCGTGCCGCATGAAGATCGCCACGTAGACGAGCGCGACGACGATCGCCTGCATCAGCGTCTTCGCGAGGGTGATCGCCTCGAACGGCCAGTCCTCGTGGAGGATCCCATCGATCATCGGGAGGCCGGTGGGGTGCGTGATCCAGCCACCGGTGATCCACGAGGGGAAGATGCCGTTCGGGTACCACGAGGGCGAGGGAATGATCCCGTCGCCGGGGATGTCGTGGAAGACGTGGTAGAACACGAAGAAGAGCGCGAACTCAACCAGCAGGCCGATGAGGAAGGCGGGGACGAGCCCGAGGCCCAGCGTGGTGATCCGGCTCGGCGTGTCGTACTCCGGGCGCTTCGTCCATCCCGAGGAGAGGCCGATCACGTACGCGAGCGCGGCCGCGATCGGCAGGGCGAACAGCGCGATTTGGAGGGAGTTCGGGAGGAAGTCGCGGTACAGCTGGAACCACGAGTAGCCGTCGTAGGTGAGCGTGCCGCTCGCGACCCCCCAGTGACCGGTGAAGATGTTCGCGACCATCCCCCAGAACCCGGTGAGGAAGGTCGTCACGGTGAGCGGGGGAGCGCCGTAGCGGGTGAGGTCGCTCGGAACTTGGATCGACAGGTACGCGACGAGCAGCACGAACACGAGCTGCGCGGGGATCAGAAGGCTGCGCGTCAGCGCGAAGCGCGAGAACGGAGAGAACCCGGCCCGGGGCCGTGCGTGCTTCCTCGACGGATCCGTGGGACGAGGATTACTGGATGTGCCCATCGTGCTCTCGCCGCGCGCGAACCCGGGCGAGCCCGGGGGGTCCTCTCGGGGAAGGGGTGCGCTCAGGTCGTCTCCGCGTTTCTACCCCGCTGCGAGCTCGCACGGCGTCCCCACGGCATCTACGGGGCGGTTCGGGGCCGCAGGAGCTTCGCGTACTTCGCCCGGAACTTCGACATCTTCGGCGCGATGACCAGTTGGCAGTATCCTCGCTCGGGGTTCCGGAGGAAGTACTCCCGATGGTACTCCTCCGCGGGATAGAACTTCTCGAACGGCACTACCTGGGTGACGATGGGCCGTCGCCAGACCTTCTCCCGCTCGAGCGAAGCGATGACCTCCTCCGCCTCCCGGTGCTGACGTTCGTCGTGGAAGAAGATCGCGGAGCGGTACTGCGTCCCCACGTCGTTGCCCTGGCGGTTCATCGTCGTGGGATCGTGGGTGGCGAAGAAGACCGTCAGCAGGTCGCGGTAGGAGATCTCCTTGGGATCGAAGATGATCTCGACGGTCTCCGCATGTCCCGTCGCGCCGGTGCAGACGTCCTCGTACGACGGGTCGGGAACGGTACCGCCGGAATACCCGGGAAGCACCTGACGAACTCCCTTCAGCTCGGAGAAGACCGCCTCCGAGCACCAGAAGCACCCGGCGGCGAAGGTCGCCACCTCCTCGCCCGGTGCCGGAGATCGCGGAGGGGGGAGCGCGGGCATGCTTTCCTCAGGCTGGCACGTACGAGGCTTCGGTCACTTTCGTTGAGCGCACCGGGACCCGGGTGCGCAGGGCCCCCACCAGGTCATCGACCACTCCCTCGGGGAACCGCCCGCGCAGGTCGATCGACACCGTGTGGTGTCGCTCCCGGTGCATCCGACGGACGATGATGTCCGCGTGGAGGTGGCCCATCGCGCCGAGCCGCATCGAGAACGAACGGGCCGCACGCAACTGGGACCAAGCGTCGCTCTGGAGCGCGCGCAGGAAATGGCCCAGCGGCTCCTCCTCCCTCGCGCCCGACCGGTCCTCGGGGAGCGGGAGCCACCCTCCGGGCTGGGCTTCCCAGTGACGGATGCGAACGAAGCCGGCAGCGCTGAAGGCGTGCAGGACGCCCGCGGTGAATCGCAGCAGATCGGGGGATTCAACGACCTCGCGCTCGCGAAGTACCTTCTCGACCTTCCCGGCCAGGCCGGTGCTCGGCGGAGGCGACGTGGGTTTCAGGTCGACCTCGATGTGGACGTGAGCGAAGGGACGCTGCTTGCGCCGTCGTTGCGCGCGAGGGCCGGAGATCGGCCAGTTGAGGATCGACGTCGGCCCCGTTATGTCCGGTGCCTGGAGTCCGCCCGCGGGAAACGCCGGAGGGGTCATCGGCTCCGGACGAACGTGCTCGCCGCATGAACCTTTCCGGCCGATCCTTGGCTCGTCCCCTACGCCGCGGCCCGCGCCATCAGACGCTCCAGAAGGCCGAGCGGGGGACACCCGAAGTCCAAGAGCGTGTCGTGGAATCCCCGGAGGGAGCCGCCGAACTGCGTTCGGAGGACCTTCGCCCGCACGTCCAAGATCGCGAGCTTCCCGAGCGTGTAACAGAAGTACTCGGGGTTGTACGTCCCGCGGATCGCCTCGCGTTCGGCCGGGTGGTGCTCGAAGTGGGCTTCCTTCTCAATCAATTCCGTCGCCCGCGCCACGCTCCACCCCGCCGTGTGCAGTCCGATCGAGGAGAGCAGCCGGCAGTCCCTCAGCAGGGCGTCGTGCAGCTGGGCGACCTCAGCGTCCACGGCCGGCGCCCCGAACCCCTCCTCGATGACGAGCTGCTCGGAGTAGTGGGCCCATCCTTCGACGAACGATGGCGATAGGTACACTTTGCGCGCGAGCGAGCCCTTCGCCCGGCGGAGGTGGAGGAACTGCAGGTAGTGGCCGGGGTAGACCTCGTGCGCGGTGATGTTCGCGAGCATCTCGCGGTTGAGGGAACGCAGCCACTCCTCCTGTTGCGCGGGGGTCCACGCGGGGTCCACTGGGGTCACGTAGTAGATCCCCTCGTCGCTCGACGTCTCGAACGGGCCGGGGGACTCCATGCTCGCTGTCGAGAGCGAGCGGCCCCACGCGGGGGTCTCCTCGACACGGACGCGAGCCCCTTCGGGAATCGTGGCGAGGGCGTGCTCCTCCACGAAGCGTCGCGCGCCCTCGACCAGCGATCGCGCCGTCGGAATCAGTTCGGCGGCGACCGGGTGGTCTACGTTGAGGTGCTCGAGCAGCTGAGGGATCGTCTTCCCGCTCTCCCGGGCGATCTGCTCGAGGCGGCGCTGGTTGCGTTCGAGGTCGGCCCGGCCGGCCTTCTCGATCTCGGCGAACGGACGCTCGATCCCCTCGCGGACGTAGAGCAGTCGCTGGTAGAGCTCCGGACCGAGGGCGAATGCGTCGCTCGCCTTCGGGAGGCGGCGGGTTTGGAGGTCCTCGAGGAGCGTTTGGATGCCGGCTTCGGCCTGCGTGCGCGCGGCGGCAACTCGATCACCGAGCGCGGGGGATTCACGCCGTGCGAAGTCCTCGGCTTCGGCAAAGTGGCTCGGCAGCCCCTGCGCCATCGAAATCGCGAGGGAGACGAACGGCTTCGGAAGAACGGCGCGCAGACGCCGGCGGCCCCCCTCCAGATACGCCGGGATCGCCTCGAGCAGACGCACGATCCCTTCCACGCGCTTCGGGACCGGGGCGTACTCCCGCGCGATGTAGCTCGTCATCGAGAGCGAGGCGAGGTACACCATCGGGTTCCGGTCGAATTCCTGAACCTCCGCGAGGTCGAACCGGGGACCCGCGAGGAGAAGCTCGAGGAGGAGCCGGTCGATCTGACGGTCCTCGGAGAGGTTCTCGGTCCCCACCTTCTTCAGACGGGCTTCGAAGTGGGCCGCCTCCGAGAGCCAGCGATCGGTCGCCGATCGATCCGAAAGCGGGAGACGTCCATCATACGCATGCAGCCCCAGACCGACCGCGGATGGAGGATACAGTTCGAACACATGGTCGACCACCTCGCGCTCGAGCGCGTCGAACTCGTCGTTCGCCATGGAAGCCCGCGGGCCGCACTCCCCCAGTCAATAAAGTATCCTCGGCCCACGGTCTTTTCCGTCCGCGTCGCTCACGTCGAACGATGGACGCGATCGCTCACCGCCTCCAAGAGCTCGGGATCGTTCTCCCCCCACCGCCGACACCTCGCGGGAGCTACACACCCGTCGTCCGGCACGGCCCGTACGCATGGGTGGCCGGCCAGATCGTTCTCGAAGAGGGAAATGCGGTCAAGCCCGGGCTCGTCGATCGGGATGTACCGGTGGCCGATGCCCAGGCCGTGGCTCGACTCGCGACGCTCCAAGCCCTGAGCGCGCTCCATCACGTGCTGGGGGGTCTCGACTCGATCGTCCGGGTCGTTCGGGTATCCGTCTACGTCGCCTCCTCCCCCGGTTTCACCCGACCCCATGAGGTGGCCAACGGAGCGACCGATCTCCTGGTCGAGATCTTCGGAGAAGCGGGCCGGCCGGCGCGCGTCGCGATGGGGGTCGCCGCACTCCCCCTCAACGCACCGGTCGAGGTCGAGATCCAGGTCGCGATCGGCGAGTGAAGAGCGGACCGTGCAACCGACGGGCTGGGCCGGGGTCTACCGCGAAGGCCGCGACCTCTACACCGCAAACTCCCGCCCCGGGGAGCGGGTCTACGGGGAGACGTTGCGCACGGCCGACGGACGGGAGTACCGTCAGTGGGATCCCTTCCGTTCGAAGCTTGCGGCGCTCCTCGTTCGGGGAGCTCGCGAACCGGGCCCGTGGGCCGGGGCTGGATCGGTTCTCTATCTCGGGGGAGCGCATGGAACCACGGTGAGCCATCTCTCGGATCTCCTCCCCGAGGCGCGGCTGTTCGTCGTCGAGAAGAGCCCCACATCGTTCGCACCGCTCCTCGCGCTCGCGCGACGGCGCTCGAACATCTATCCGATCCTGGACGACGCGCAACTGCCCGAGCGGTATTCGGCGGAGGTCGGCGCGGTCGATCTTGTGTACCAGGATGTCGCGCAGCGGAACCAAGCGGCGATCTTTGCCGAGAACGTTCGCGTGGCCCTGGCCCCGGGCGGACGGGCGGTGCTGATGCTCAAGGTCCGCTCGGTTTCACAGCGGCGCTCCGCGGAAGCCATCGTCCGCGAGGCGCGCCGGACGCTCGAGGGGGCCTCGCTCTCGATCTCCGAGGAGATCGCGCTCTCCCCCTTCGCGCGCGAACACGTCGCGCTCGTCGTGCGCCGGTAGAGATCCGGCGTCTTCCCTCACCTTCCACGGGCTCGCGTCGGCCCAAGTACCTCCCCCCGCTCGTTCGGCGGGGACGGGTATGCAAGGGACATCGATCGGCATTGGGAACTGGTGGAATGCGACGAACCGGCCGGGGGGTAGGGTCGGAGCGGCGGCAGGGGATCGACGCGCGCTCTGCATCATCCTGGCCGCGACCATCGGGGTGGCGATCGCCCTGGTCGTGGCGATCGCCCCGTTCGCGCCGACGATCGCGGCCCACATGCCGCCGGCGCGCGAGCTCCACGCGCTCGTGCCGTCGAGGGCGGCTCAGGGGACCTCGACGGCCGTGACGAACTTCACGAGCTCGATCTCGAGGCTCGTCGACCTGGTGGCCCTCGCCGGGGGCGGAGTCCTCGCCCTCGTATGGACCCGGGTCGCGCTCAGCTGGTTCTCCGGCGATATCTCGAAGAAGGTCCAAGCCAAGGATCGCGCTCGGGACGCGCTGATCGGGACGCTGATCTTCACCGCGGCGATCACGGGTCTCGTTTGGGGACTCGCCCAGTGGGTCATTTCCGGCGTGTGAGACGGCCGTGAGCGATCCGTGGGGCGAGCTGGTCCAGGCCCTGCTTGCCGGGGCGTTCGGGTTGTTCGCTCTCGCGATGAATACGGCGATCACCCCGACGTACAACAATCTCTTTGTCCCGGCGATGTCCCCCGGGCAACTCTTCCCATCGCTCTCGGATCCGGGCGGAGGAGCCACGTTCCTCGCGGAAGCGGCAAAGTTCAGCTCCTACCTCCTCGTCAACATCGTCGATCCTGCCGTAGCGCTCGTCGCCGTCGGATTGGGCCTGTTGTACCTCTCGAAGGCCCTCTACCAACGAAGTGGACCTTGGGCGGAAGCGCTGATCGTCCGGTTCATCGTCGCGGTGGTCGTCGCGAACTTCACAATCCTGTTCGCTACCGGGATCCTCGACCTCGGGGCGATCACCTACCCGACGATCGCCGCTTGGGACGGCGGCGCGTGGCAGAACTGGACCAACCTGGCGGGGTGGGGCCAGGGAACGTTCATCTGGCAGAACGGGGCGCTCGCGTTCGTCCTCACGTTCGTCGAGTTCTCGCTCGTTCTCTTGTTGGCCATCCTGATCGGGCTGCGCGATGCCGGGCTCGCGGTCCTCCTCGTCGTGCTCCCGGTGTTCACCCTGCTATGGCCCATCCATCCGTTCTCCGCTCTTGCGCGTCGCGGTTGGATGCTCTTCATCGAGTTGGCCCTCCTCCCGTGCGTCTTGGTCGTCCCGCTCGAACTCGCGGTCCACTCGCCGAATCCGATCCTCCTCGTCGCGTTCCTCACGCTGGCGCTGTCGACCCCCTACCTGATCTCGATCAGCGGAGCGCAGCTCTCCCAACTCGGATTCCCGGCGGCCGGAGCGGCGCTTTCGGGCGCCGTGGAACGAGGCTTGCTCGGGGCATCCCGTACGACCTCGGGCCCGATCAGCGGAACCTCCGTCGGGGGCACCGGCATCGCCGGCGCACTCACCCCGAGCGTGCGGGCGGCCAGCTCGGTAGCCCTTCCCGCCGCCGCTCCGGCCGCGATCGCCGGCGCCCTGGGCCAGGGAGCGAGCCACCTAGTGCAGCACGTTCGTACCCCCTCGGGCGAGTTCAAGCCCTCGTGGAAGCCGGTGCCGCCGGCGGGTGAGGAATGAGATGGGGGCGGGAGCGACGTTCCCGGACGTCGCGCTGCCGGTCGCGATCGGCCGGCGGATGCGACTGGGCCCATTTCCTTCCGCTCGCGACGCTCTCCGATTTCTCGCGTATGCAACGGCCGGCGCGGTCGTCATTCCGTTCTTCGGAGCGGTCGCATGGCTCCCCTTCCTCGGTGCCGGGTTCCTCCTCACGGTGGTTCCGATCGACGGAACATCGCTCGACCTCGAGCTCGCGCGGCGGGTCTCGCACTGGCATCGCTCCACGATTCCCGTCGAGAGCCCTATGACGCCGATCCGGCGATCGAGAGGTGCCGTGGTGGAAGTGGGGACGGGAGCGGAGGTCGCGGTCCTCCGTTGCCGTGGAAAGCCGATCGCCTTCCTTCCTCCGGAGCAGCTACGGCAGCGCTTCGACGCCTTCCGGGAGCTCCTGCGCTCCACCGACGGCGGCATCGTGCTCGCGACGGCCGGCGTCCCGGTCAATCCCACGCCGTTCCGGCCGGCGATCCCCCACGGAGAAGACGGAGAAGCGCGGGCGGCCCGCGCCTACTCGGAGATGGTCTGCCTTCTCTGCCGCCGGCGCTCCCAGCGCCGCATCTACGTGCTGCAATGGGACGCGACGGTCCTCGCCGGCGGGACATCGCGGCTCGAGCATCGGCTCGGCGAACTCGCGGCGCGTCTCGCGCATCTCGGGGTCGAGCCGGAGCGACTGGCCGGTAGGGAGCTGACGGGGGCCTTGCATCGGTTCGGGTTCGCCAACGCGCCGCGAGGCTCGCGGTGATCGCGGCTCCCTGGATCGCCCGTCTGGAAGCCGATCCGGTACGCATCTCGGTCGGCATGGCGATCGTTTGCGGCGCGGCGGCGCTGATCGAGCCGTCTTTCGCCGGTCTGACCTTCGCGCTGTTCGCGCTCGCCGTTGCGAGTTTCCTCCTCCGGTATCACCGAGCCGATCCCGCCCTGCGACGGTTCTCCGCGATTGCGGCCGCGGTCTATGCCGGCCTCGCGGTCGGAGTCGCGGGCTACTTCGGCCTCCCGGCGCCGTGGGAGATGGCGCGAGCCCTCTCGCTGGCCCTGTCGGCGACTCCCCTCGCGTTCTATGCGCGCGGAACCCGCGTTCGCACGCCGGAGGCGTCACCGTGACGAATCCTTCGATCGTTGAGGACGCCGAGTGGCGAATCCGCGGAACCCGTGCGGTCGCGCCCCTCCTCCTTCGTCAGCTCCCGAACGAGGTACCGTTCGGATTCGTGGGGCGGCTCGCACCGACCTCGACTCCGATCGAGCTCTACCTGGAAGCGTTCCCCATCTCACCGGGACGCGCCCTCGAGATCTTGCACGGGGCTCGCGCGGTCGCCCGCGTCGAGCTGGTTCGGGGCGGCGCCGACGACGCCCGCGCGGCCGAGCTCGAGGCGGAGCAGGCCGGAGCCGAGGAGCTCGGTCGGCAGGTGGCGCGTCGCGAGCAGGAGCTCTGGCGTGTCGGTATTCGCTGGACCGCCTCAGGGAGTTCCGCGCCCCGGGCCCTAGAAGCACGCGTCGCGCTGGAGTCGCGGCTGGCCGCGCTCGGATTTCGCGCGCATGTGCCACGCCATGAGGTGGGGGCGGCGCTCGCTCCCCCGGACCTTACGGGTCCGGGCGCGCGCCCGCTCCGCTTCTTCCACACGTTGCCGACCGACGGGCTCGCCGCGTTCTATCCGTTCGTGGACGAGACCGTCCTCGAACCGGGGGGATTCTGATCGGCCTTCTGCTCGAGGACGCCGCGCCGGTTTTCATCGATCGCTGGGCGCATGCCAGCCACTCGTGGGGTATCTTCGGCACGACCGGCAGCGGGAAGTCGTTCGCCGCGGCGTTGACCATCCTCCGGTCCCGATGGATGCGACCGGACCTCTCGGTGACGATTCTCGACCCTCTCGGAGAGTTCGGGCACCTGGCCGAGACGTTGGGCGGGAACGTCATCCGACTGGGACCTCAAGGCGGCGATCGCCTCAACCCGCTCGATCCCGCGACGGCGGGCGGGGATCGTCGAGAAAAGGCGGGCCGCGTGGCCGCCATGCTCCGCGCGCTCTTCCCGTCCCTGCGGGACGAGGAAGGAGCGACGCTTGACGCCGCGGTCAGCACCCTGTACGCCGACGGTCCGAAGGTCCCGGTCTTCTCCGATCTGCTGAACGCGATCGCCGATCGAACCCGAGGAACGGACCGGCTCGGGACATTGCTCGAGATCTTCCGTTCGGGTTCTCTCCGGGCGGTCAACGGTCCCACGACCGTTGACCCGGAGGCCACGGTCGTCGCCGTGGACTTCCGGGGAGTCCCCGAGGAACAGCTGGCGTTCCATCTTGCCTACGTCCTGGACTGGGCGTACGGCCGCCTGCAGCACGTGAAGGGCCCGAAGCTCCTCCTCGTCGATGAGGCGCATCTGCTCGCACGGCATCCCGCCACGGCCGAGTTCCTGGATCGCGTCGTCCGTCACGTGCGGCACTTCGATGCCGGTGTGCTGCTCCTCAGCCAGCATCCCAACGACTTCCTGGAGCATCTGACCGGCCGCTCGCTGCTCGGAAACCTGAGCGCGACGCTCCTCCTCCGGATCCCGCGGCCCGACCCCGCCCTTTCCGCTTTCTTCTCGCTCACGCCGAGCGAGGTCGACTGGCTGCCGCGCACGCATCTGCCGAAGGAGGCGGGGTTCTCCGAGGGTTTGCTCCGGGTCGGAGAGTTTCACTTGCCGATCGCGGTGGTCGCGTCGACGCCCGAGTACGAGTTCCTAGCGGGGCAGCTCGGCTCGGCCACGACGTCGTCGAAGGAGACCCACGATGCACTTCGAGCATCAGATTTATGAGTGGCTCATCGGCTCGAACGCCGATGAGCGCGGCGGAAGAAGCGACCGCCGAGCACCCGCGTCGCAAGCGGACGCCGTGGAGCCTGAAGTCGATCGTGGTCGACGTGACCGGCCGGGAGATGTCCGAATTCCAGGACCGGCCGAGCCCTGCTGGCGGGGGATCGCCGGCCCATGCCCCACGGCTTCACGAACCTGTCGCGGAGATCGGGGATCTCGATCCGGTCGAGCGTATCACCCCGCCGCTTTCCCGTGCCAACGGCCGACGCTACCACGGCCACGCGGACGAGGACCATGCGGCGACCATGGAGCGGCACCGTCCCGCGAACGGGGGTTCCGGCTCGCCCGCGAACCGCCCGGAGCGGA
The DNA here is from genome assembly GCA_021844945.1 of Thermoplasmata archaeon. Lineage (GTDB taxonomy): Archaea > Thermoplasmatota > Thermoplasmata > Lutacidiplasmatales > UBA184 > Lutacidiplasma. The sequence goes on from JAKBSJ010000002.1 coordinate 155,981, forward strand.
TTTACCTCCACTACCTGCTCCTCCACCTCGACAAGCTGAGCCTTCCGGCGTTGTGGTACTTGCGGCGCCAGGTCAACGAGGAGATCGCCTACCGCTCGTCGTCCTCGGCGCCGACGGCCAGTCCTCCTCCGGCGAGCCCCCCGACACCTCCATGAGGCCACGACGAGCGGCTTCGGCCTGCAAGCGGGCGTAGGTCGCGTCATCGCGTTCGACCCCGATTGCGCTCCGACCGAGGGCGAGGGCCGTCCACACGGTCGTCCCGGTGCCCGCAAAGGGATCGAGCACCGTATCGCCCTTCACGGAGAACATCCGCACGAGTCGTCGGGGGATCTCGGCAGGGAACGCACCGGTTCGACGTCCGTCGCGGACCTGCGCCGCCCCTCGGATGTCGCTCCAGATCTGGCTGAACCAATGGTCCCGCTCCGGCCTCGAGAAGCGGCTCGCGTAGCGCGCCGCGTCGTGCGGGGGGAACCGGCGAAGTCCGCCCCGTCGGAACAGGAGCACGAACTCGCAGTCGATCGTGACGTAGGCGTTGGGAGGGAGGAATCCACTGCCGAGGAAGGCGTTCGGCTTGTTCGTCGGTTTCTTCCATAAGACGTACGGGAGCGGGACGAAGCCGCATCGGGTCGCTCGAGAGAGGACCTCGGAATGGTTCGGCCAGAGCCGGAACCCCCCGTCGATCGAGCGAAGGGCGTCCCCGACCACGACCGCGAGCACCGCTCCCGGGGCGAGGACGCGAAACGCCTCCCGCCAGGCCCCTTCCAAGAGGTCGTGCATCGCGTCGTAGTCGGCCGCTCCTTGCGCGAGGAAGATCGCATCCCACTGCGGGATCATGGGATACGGCGGGCTCGTGACGATAAGCTGGACCGAACCGTCGGCGAGCGCCGAGAGCGCCCCCGCCGACCCGTGGATGAGGGATAGGCTCGGTGTGCGATCGTGCGAGTCCACGCCGCGGGGAGCGGGTGGGACCGTTTATACGCGATGCCGCTCCCGGGCAGCATGCGGCTCGACAAGCCCGTCCTCCAGGTGGCTCTCGACTTCGAAAACCTTTCGCGGGCGCTCACCGCCGCCCGCGAAGCAGTCGAGGGCGGGGCCGACTGGATTGAGGCGGGCACGCCCCTCGTGAAGAGCGAGGGCCTTGACGCCGTACGGGAGCTGAAGAAGGCGTTCCCAAACCATCGGATCGTCGCGGATCTCAAGGTCATGGACACGGGAGCTTTCGAGGTCGAGATCGCGGCGAAGGCGGGCGCCGACCTGGTCACGGTTTTGGGAGCCGCGGACGACGATACAATTGCCGAGGCGGTCCGGGGCGGCGAGCTCTACGGCGCCGAAATCGTGGTCGATCTGCTCAACGTTCCCGATCCGATCGCGCGCGCGAAGCGTTCTGCGGAGCTTGGGGCGGCGGCCGTCTGCTGGCACGTGGGGATCGACATGCAGATGCAGGCTCGCACCCCCTTCGAGACCCTCGAAGCGCTCGCCCGGGAATGCCCGATCCCGGTCGCGGTCGCCGGAGGGCTCACCAGTGAGTCGGTCGCTCGAGCCACCCGCGCCGGCGCGCAGATCCTGATCGTGGGCGGTGCCATCACGAAAAGCCCCAACATCGTGGAAGCCACCCAGCGGATCCGAACGGCGATCGACACGCGAACGGAGGTCGCCTCGGAGCACTTCCGGCGATTCGCGGGCGCGGATGTGCGCGAAGCGTTCCGGAAGGTCTCGAGCCCGAACGTCACCGACGCGATGCAGCGGCAGGGGGCGATGCACGGGATCCTGCCGCACCTCAAAGACCCGCTCTCCCGGATGGTCGGACCGGCCGTGACGGTCGTGACGCGCGACGGGGACTGGGCGAAACCGGTCGAGGCGATCGATCACGCCGGCCCGGGGGACGTTATCGTCATCGACGCGGGCGGCGGGACGACCGCGGTCTGGGGGGAGCTCGCGAGTTGGAGCGCCCACGGACGAGGGGTCGCGGGCGTCGTGATCGACGGCGCGGCCCGGGACCTCGATGCGGCGGTCGTCGACCTCGGTTTTCCGATCTTCAGCCGGAGCGTTAGCCCGAACGCGGGAGAGCCGAAGGGACATGGAGAGATCGGGGTAGAGGTCGTAGTCGGGGGGCAGAAGGTCCGGCCCGGCGACTGGATCGTCGGCGATCTGAGCGGGCTGGTGGTCGTCCCGCGGGAGCGAGCCCAGGAGATCGCGAACCGCGCGCTGGACGTCCTTGAGCACGAGAATCGCGTGCGCGAGGAGATCAAACGCGGCTCGACGCTGGGCAAGGTCCAGAAGCTCGAGCGCTGGGAACGGGTAGGGTAGACCCGCCGCCGCAATCGCCTTAGGCTCGGGCCCTGCTCGGCGCCCCAAGCCGACCCGATGCTCCCGTAGTCTAGTCCGGTCAAGGATCCGTGGCCTTCGACCACGAAACGCGGGTTCGAATCCCGCCGGGAGCATCCCCATCCTCGAACGACTGGGCGGGTTCGACGTGTAGGTCGCTTGAGATCGCGGAGGCGACCTCGGCAGAGATCCCTCTCCAAGTTCCTCCTCGAGGGGGACCCATCCTTCTCCCGCGCTACCGTCGTGCAGGTACGGGAGGCCTTCTTCCGTTGCCCGTGGAAACGACGCCGTAACATCTTAGGGCCCCGACTCCATCGCGGAGGGGATGCCGAAGCTGCGCAGGGGCCGGGCCCGCCTGCTGGAATCCATCGCGTTCATGGTGGTAGGATTCCTGATCTTCGGCACCATCGTTGTCGGGGGCGCGCCGGCCACGGCCGGCCTCCACGACGTGACGGCCCTCCCGTCGCCGGGGACCGCGGTCTCTGCGACCGCCCTTCCGTACGTTGCCTACACGCTGAATCTTCTCAACGGGAGCCTCCTCGACCAGAACGTGCCCACCCCCGGATGCGCGCTGCCCACGCCGGCCCCGTACGTGGTCCACGTGCCCGAGGGGCCGTCGAGCGCTCTCGCCCTGCCGAACCTGCACCAACTCCTCGTGGCCTGCCCCACGGGCAACGTTCTCGTGATCAACGACACCACCGGAGCGCTTCTCGGCCGGGTGGTGGTGGGAGCGCGGCCGATCGCCCTCCTCGCTCAGGAAGGCGTGGGCTCGGACCGCGTCTACGTCGCTAACTCGGGCTCGAACAACGTCAGCATCGTTTCCATCGCGACCGACCGCGCCGTCGGAAACCTCTCGCTCCCCTCGGGATCCATGCCTTCCGGCCTCGCGCTCGGGCCGGACGGGACCCACCTTTACATCACCAACCGGGGGTCCGGTTCCGTCAGCGTCTTCAGCACGCTCACGCGGACGCTTACCGGATCGATCTCCGTGGGTAGCGCGCCCCGAGGGATCGCCTTCGATCCGTTCAACGGCAGGATCTATGTCGCGAACACCGGCTCGGACAACGTAAGCGTGATCTCTCCGGTCACGAACTCGGTGGTGGCGACGGTCCCGGTCGGCGCGGATCCTACCGGGGTCGCCGTCTCGGGAACGAACGGCAACGTCTACGTGTCGAACGCGAACTCGAGCTCCGTCTCGGTCCTCTCCGCGACGAACGGATCCGTGATCGCGTCGGTGCCGGTCGGACCGACGCCCCTCGGCATCGCCTACTCCGCGTCCGACCAGGCCGTCTACGTGGCGAACGCGAACGGCGATTCGGTCTCCGTGATCGACGTCGGGACGGACTCCGTTACGCAGACACTCTCCGTCGGTGTCCGACCGATCGGGATGGCGGCGGCCCCCACCGTGGTGTACTGCGTCAACTCAGGGTCCTACAACGTCAGCATGATCGCAACGGCCTCCCAAGCGGTCGTCGCGAGCCTGAGGGTTGCGACCTCCCCGCGGGGCATGGCGTATGACCCCTCGAACGGACGGCTCTTCGTTCCGCTCGGTGGCAACGGCAGCGTCGCCGTGATCGACACCGCGACGAACCGGGTGATCACCACCCTGGCGACGGGGCTCGAACCGTCGCTGGCGACCTACGACCCGTACAACGGCCTCGTCTACGTCGACAACCACGAAGCGAACACGATCTCGGTCATCAACGGGACGACCGACTCGGTGGTCGCGACGTTCCCGGTAGGCAACGGTCCGACCAGCATGGTCGTCGACCCGGTCTCCCAGCAGCTGTTCGTGGGCATCGGACACTCGGATCTCGTTCAGGTGATCAACACCTCGACGAACACGGTAGTCGCGTCGATCCCGGTGGGGAAGACTCCGTACGGCATGATCTACGTTCCGGTGGATGGGGGCCAGATCTTCGTGACGAACCAACGTTCCAAAGACCTCACGGTGATCGACCCCGCGACGGAGACGGTCGTCGGGAATTACTCGATCGCCGCGGAACCGACCTTCATGGCGTACGACGCGAGCAACGGGATCGTCTACATCTCCTCGTTCTCTACGGGGCGCGTCTTCGAGCTGGATGCGGCCACCGACGCGGTCGTCGGCAGCATTGCGGTCGGCGCTTCACCGATGGGAGTACTCGTGAACGGCCCGAGCGGCCTCGTCTATGTGGTTAACTATGGCTCGACGAACCTTACCGCGATCGATCCCTCGACGGCGACGGTCGTCGGCTCGGTACCGGTCGCCTCCGAGCCCATCGCGGCGGCCCTTCTCCCGAACGGGGAGACGTACGTGACCAACGCCGGGGCGAGCTCGATCTCCATCCTCGGGAACAACACGCTGACCGCGCTGCATCTCACCTCAGGATCGTCGAGGATCGCCCCCGGAGCCTCCACCGTCCTCCGGGCGACGGCGAGCTGCGCCTCTGGCCCGTGCCCCGGCAGCGTCCTCTACCGCTGGTCCCTTTCCAACACGAACGATTCCTTGAACCGCACGGACGGCGCGTCCGTCACGATCTACGCTGGGGCGAGGGGCGGAACGACCAACGTCACGGTTCGGGCGGTGCTCGGCCCGGTGAACCTCACCGCCTCGCTCGCGATCCGGGTCGGCCCAGGACCGGGGTCCCCGACGCTCTTCGGGCTCCCACCGAACGCCGCCTACGCGGTCATCACGAGCGCCGTGATCGCGGCGGCGGCCGTCGTTGTGGCGGCCGTCTACGTCCTTCGCCGTACGCCGGGAGGGAAGTGAATCCCTCCCCCGCGGATCCGCCGTGACCGTGGGGGGTCGGGGAACGCGAAGAACGTCCCGGACGGAAGGGGCCGACCCGAGAGCCACGGCCTCGTTGGATGGGGCCGAACCGTATACCGCGACGCGGTTCAGGAGAGGAGGTCGCTCAGGAGCTTCGATCCTTCGGGGGAGCCGAGACCGGTGCACGGGTTCCAACCGGGCCCCGCCGAGTAGCCGTCGTTGTTCCCTCGGGTGATCTCGCGGAAACCCGAGGAAAGGGGCGGCGAGTAGAGAAGGGGGTTCACGTAGCCGATCGGCGCACCGAGCGCCTGGATGAATCGCGCGAAGAGAGCCGCCCATAAGGGAGCGGCGGCGCTGGTCCCGCCGATGATCGTAGACGCGCCGTCGACCACGATCGAGTACCCGGTGTCGGGATCGGCGTCGGCGGCCACATCCGGGACGCCCCGTCCAGCGAACCCGTTCGGAGCGGGAGGAACGTTCGCGTCGGCCTGATAGCTGGGACGCGGGAAATCCTCGCTCACTCCACCTCCCGTGGCTCCCGCCCCCTCGGCAAGGTCGTTCCAGACCACCTCCGAGACGATCGTCGATCCCGAGAGCGTGAGACGGGTGCCACCGCAGCCGACGACGTACGGACTCGACGCGGGAAAGTCCACGGCTCTCGCACCGCCGGGCTCCCCGTCGGACGCGCCCTGATCGCCCGAGGCCGCGAGGATGGTCACCCCCATCTCGGCCCCGTCGTCGGCGGCATCCTCGAGGGCGGTAAGTCCCTGGGGCGTCCACGACGGCTCCGCGCCGCCCCAACTGATCGAGAGGATCGAGGGATGATGGATCGCGTCGTGGATCGCGGTGGTGAGGGCGTCGACGAACCCCCGCGCGCGGTTCGGGGCGAAGTACACGACGATTTCCGCGCCGGGCGCGAGAGCGCCAGCCATTTCGATATCAAGCTCGACCTCGGCGTCGGGACCGTTGGGGTTCCCGGTAGGGGCGTTCGACCCGCCTCCCACTCCTACGGCGGTGACCGAGGGGATCGGGACACCGATCGAGGAGAAATACTGGGACAGATCCGCGTCCGAGTAGCCACCGCCGAACTCGAGAAGGCCGATGGTGACACCGCTCCCGTTCATGCTCGACGGGAAGCCGTACGCGGCACCGACCGTGGGGATCGCGTAGCTCGTCGCCGCGTTCGGTTTCGCGCTGCGGCGAAAGTGCGGCCGCAGCATCGGCCGCGTGTCGAGGCCGAAGACCCCCCGAACGATCCCCGTGAGCTCGGGCGGAATCTCGGGAGGGACGTCCGTCTCCCAATACGCGAGCCTTCCCCGTCCCCGGCGTCGCAGCCGCACCCCGAAGGCGCCCGAGAGCCGGGCCGCAGTCCCCGACGCGGTCACGACCCGGCGGGCCGGCTCTACCCGCTCGATGTAGAGCCCCGTCCGGTCCGCGAATCGTCGAACGGTCGCGATGTCCTCCTCGCGGGCCGAGTGGGCCGCGGCGAACTCCTCTCGGCTTCGGAACGCTCGTCGGCCGAGGGGCGTCCGACCCCGTTCGTCCATGGAAGGGAGCGAGCCCGGGGGCGAACCCCTGCGCAGCAGGATCGAGAGTTCGATCCGGTCGTTGGACGGCTCGGGGGATCCGGTTGCCGGTGGAAGCGCGTTCCTGCGGAACCTTCGGGCCACGGTCGGTAGCACTCTAGGATCGGGGGCCGAATACCTTCTCGGCCCGAGCACAGGGCCGGGTCAAGGCCCGTACTCGGACCGGTCCGCGATGTGCCGGGGTCGCTCGCCTCGGAAGTACCGCGCCAAGTTCTCCAACGCGATCTCGAGCACGTAGGACGGTACCCCCGGGCCGAATCCGGCGGTGTGGGGCGTTGCGATGACGTTCGGGAGCGAGGCGAACGGGAACCGGTTCGTCAGCACCCCCGTCTCGAACCCCTCATGCCACCAGACGTCGATGCCTGCACGGAACTCCGGATGGGCGACGAGGTGCCGGTAGAGCGCTTCCTCGTCGACGGTCCCGGCGCGTCCGACGAGGACGAGGATCGCGCCCGGCTTCATGGCGTCGAGCTCGGCCGTGCCGATCGTTGCGCGGGTGGATCGGGTCAACGGGCGCACGTCGAAGACCAAGTCCCCGAGCGCGATCGCCGTTCTCAGCTCGCTGGCCGGGAGCATTCGTTCGGCGCCGGGCGCCGCCCTACCGGTCCGGTTCACCCCGATCACGTGCGTGTGGAATCCCGCCAAGCGTTCCGAGAGGGCCCGGCCGATGGCTCCGTAACCGAGTATCACGGCGGTGCGCTCGAGCAGGAGCCTATGGTCCGGTGCGGGTCGCAATCGGCCCGCGGCCACCTGGGCCTGCGCGACGACGATGTGGCGGGCTGCCGCCAAAGCGAGGGCCATCGCGTGTTCGGCCACGAACGGTGCATACGCGCCGACGTTCCCCGCCACCGCGACCGAATCCGGAAAGTATTCGAGCGGAACTCCATCGAGCCCGGTGAATAGGGTCTGGACGAACTTCAGGCGAGGAAGCGCCCGGGGGTCCAGCCGACCGGATTCGGCGCGCTGAGGGCCGAGAAGGACCGCCTCCACCGAGCCCCACGTCGCAGGATCCCCGGTCGTGGCATACGCCCAAGGCACGCGCGGCATCTGCCGGTGGACGGCCTCGTCGACCTTCGGATCCGGACGGACCGCGACCAGCAGTAGCGGGGACGGGTCGTTCGTGGCGACGACAACCCCGAGGAGGGTCTTGACGTTCCCGCTCGGCTCGGATGCGAGGACCGCGGGTCAGGTCCGGCTCCGTCGCTTTCGGGGAGGCGCGGCGATGCGGGTCGGTGCTCGGCGCCGGTGGCCGGGACGACGGCGTACCGTTCCGAAGAACTCGAGCCAGACGTTGTCCGGGTCTCGAACGTAGACGACGCGCTGTGTGCCCTCGGTGAAATCGAGCGCCAACGGGATGTGACGCCGGCGAAGGAAACGGAGCCATGCCTCCAGGTCGGGCGCGTAGAAACCGACATGGTCGAGCTCCGTACCCACGCGGAACGGTTCGTAGTAAGGGTTGGATCGAGGGTAGTAGTTCAGTTCGAGCCGGTGCGCTTGGCCCGGATAGACGAGCTGGACGAAGATGCCGCCGTGCTCCATCTTTCCCCGGAAGCGCTCGCGGAAGCCGAGGGAGCGATAGAACCGTAACGACCGCGCGATGTCTCGGACCCGGATCCCGGTGTAGAGCAGGCGCGGGCCCTTGCGTCGACTCGGCACTTCACCGGGCAGGGCCCTAAGTCACTTAACGGTCTCTGGACACGCCCGATCTGCGGTGGCCAATGCTTTGCCTCCGCCCACGCCCCGGGTGGGGTCGTCTCTCTTAGCCCTGCTTCGCGGGAGCCGGAGCGACGGTGTACTCCTCGGTCCACTTGGTCGCGAGCTCGTCCCGTCGCGGCTTGTAGACTTGAGAGAAGAACCGGCTACGCGAGCCCAAGGTCTCCTCATCGAACCCTGCGATGATCTCCTGCGCCTCACGCCACGCCGAGCGGAAGTTGCGCTCGGTCCCGAAGCGCGCCGCGACCTGGCGGTCGAAATCCGCTTTCGTCTGGATCTCCCCTCCGATCGTGAACCGGGGTTCCGAACTCGCCGGATCGCGATAGGCCATCTCGTCGCCGAGATAGTACGTGGATTCCTGCTTCGCCTCGGGCCGAGCCTCGTGAGGACCTTGTTCGCCCGGACCCGAGCGAAATCCCCGCTTCGCCGCCGCGTAGAATATCGCTCGGTTCAATCCCCACGAGAACGCCGACTCATCGGGTAGGCCGAGCCGCTTGGCGCGGGCCGCTTGGAGGATCGCCATCACCGCGAATCGGCCGATACGAAGTGGCCGCTTCGCGCGCGCGCCCATCCTCCCCAACCGCGCTCGAGAAGAGCGCTCGCCCGCATCAACTCTCTCATTTCCTAGCTCGCCGCCACCTTCGAGAGAATGGCCGGCGGCCGTTGGCATGGGACCCGGGCCGCGGGTGGAACGCTACGTTCGGTCCTCGACGAGGAGTCCGGAGATTCTCCGGCGAACGCTCGCGTGCCGCTTCGCTTCCGCTAGATAGGCTCGTTGGTGGCGAGACCGCCAAGAGGTTCGATAGGTCCATCGACCCGGATAACGGACCTCCCATAGAACGAGGGAATCCGCCGGCGCGAGCGGGAGGGTGAGCGGTCGACGCCCCGAGGCGGCATCCTGGAGTTCGTCGAGCGAGCGTCGTCCCTCCGCGCACTCGGTCATCCCGGCCACGAGCTTGCGGATCATGCCCCATACGAAGGACCGGGCGCGCACCTGGAGCCAAGCCCCGTCCGCGCCCGTGCGGACGCGGAGGAGGTCGATCTCGCGGAACGCCGGCCCTTCCGCACGGATTCCGCGTCCGAACGTACGGGTGTCGACCTCGCGCGGGAGCCGGTTCGCGATCGCTCCCAACCGGCGATTGCTCGCAGGCGACCCGAGGAGCAGGTAGCGATACTCGCGCCACAGTGCCTGCCGTACACGAAACCCTTCCGAGACCGGTCGAGCGGCGCCGAAGTAAATGTCGGGAGCGAGTCCATTGAGCGCGCGCAACAGCGAGGAGGCGGGCAAATCCGAGCGTAGGACCAGCGCGTTCCTGCGCGCGCTCACGCCGGCGTCGGTCCGACTCGCGACCTCGATCCCGGCCTCGTCCAGATCCCGAACGAGACGGTGACGCGCGACTCCATCCCGAACGACCCCTTCGACGGTACGCCGCCCGGGTTGCCGCGCCCAACCGGCGAACCCCTCTCCGTCGTACCCGAAGCGGACCAGCCAGCGCATGGCTCCGACGCCGACCTATGCCGGCGAGCTCGCCCCGCTCCGGGTCCCGGAGGAGACCTGCTCGTCCGCGACCTTCAGGGCCGCGTCGAGCGCTTCGAGGCCCCGGTCGAGCTCGTCCCGGCGGACGATCAGGGGGGGCGCGATCACGAGGTGGGAAACCCAGCTGATGCAATAGACGCCCTGCTTCATCATCGCCTGGGCGACCATGTCCGCGACAAGCGGCTTCCCCGCGATTTTGTCGTCCTCGGTGTTGAACGGCTCCTTCGTCGCGCGATCGCGAACGAGCTCGACCGCCGCGAAGAGGCCCATGCCTCGAACGTCCCCTACGGCCGGGTGACGCCCCTGGATCTCTCGGAGCCGGGAAAGGAGGTACTCCCCGTCCTTCCGGGACTTGGCCATCAGGTCGAGCCGGCGATATTCGTCGATCGCCGCGACGGCCGGAGCGAGGGTCACCGGGTGGGCTTCGTAGGTGTGGCCATGAGGGAAGTACCGATCGAGGAAGACATCGTGGATCGCGGCGCTCGTGGCCGTAAGGCCGAGCGGGATCGCGGCCCCGGTAATCCCCTTCGCGGTCGTCAGGATGTCGGGGACGACGTTCCAATGCTGGACCGCGAACCACTCGCCGACGCGCCCCCAGGCGCTCATCACCTCGTCCGCGATCAACAGCACGTCGTTCCTCTTCGTGATCTTCCGGATCCTCGGGAGATACTCCGGTACCGGCACCAGCACGCCGTTGGTGCCGACGACCGGCTCCACGATCATGGCGGCGACGTCGCCCTCCTTGCGGATCTGTTCGTCCACCACGTCCGCGCACGCGACATGGCACGAGGGGTAGGTGAGGCCGAAGGGACAGCGGTAGCAGTAGCAGTCCGGGGCGAAGACCGTTCCCGGGACCTTCTGGTGGCGTTCGATCACCCGGCGGCGGAGCTCTCCCGTCACACTGATCGATGCGGCGGTCGCGCCATGGTAGGAACGAAACCGCGAGATGATCTTGGATCGGTGGGTGACCGCTCGGGCGATCTTGAGGGCGGCCTCGTTCGCTTCCGTCCCGGAGGTGCTGAAGAAGAAGTGGTCCAGGCCCGGGGGAACGATCTCTCGAAGCTTCTGACTCAGCTCCGCGCGCGCCGGGGAAGCCATGCCCGGCGCCAGGTAGTCAAGCGTGCGCGCTTGCTCCGCGATCGCGGCGCTGATCCGAGGGTTCGCGTGACCCAGGTTCGTCGCGACGAGCTGGCTGGAAAAGTCAAGATACTCGCGCCCGTCGGCGTCCCAGAACTTGCAGCCCTCCGCCCGCGTGACCAGGAGCGGGTTCCAGCCCCCCTGTCGCCGCCACGTGACGTAGTTCGTCTCGCGGACGACACGCCGCTGTTCCTCCGGGTCCATTGCCCCCCGAGGGAACCGCACCTGATAACGGCCTTGTCGGGCTCACACACGGGGCTCGACGTGGTTCCCGCGATGCGAATTTCGCTGCGATCGATCCCGGCACCACCTATCGCAGGCCGCCGCGCCCGAACCCTCCTCTTTCGCGGCTCCGTTCGCGGAGTGGATCGATCCCTCGGGCGGTGTATTGAGGGGGCGGATGGACTTGTTGCGTGGCGGCTAGGAGGTCTGCTCCGACGTAGGAGCGGGGGACCTCCGCCGCGGCTTGCGGGGGGCCGGAGGATCCGCGTCCGCCCCGGCTGCTGGGGACGCGTCCGGTGGGGGTGCCGCTACCGTCGCCGTGCGTTGCAAGAGGTCCCGGAATGTGTCGAAGTAGCGCAGGTACGGATCCGCGCGACGCATCAGCTCAAGTTCTCCGAGCGCAATCTCGTACTGGGCCTTCGCGGTAGCGTCGCCCGAGGCCGCGCGCAGCGCATAGACACACAGGACCTGGTAGTGCGGCAGGGCGAAAGCGTCGGGCCGAGGAGTGCTCATGTCCCCCTTGCGAGGGCGGTGGATACGTTCGATCGGGACCTTCTCGGCGACCGCCCTGCGGTGGGAGAAGCCGAAGTACTTCCCCGGACCGAGGATTCGGGTCGCCTCGCGAACGTTGCCTCCGAGCGCGAGCGTGATCCGATCGCACTCGTGCCAAAGCCAAAGACCGAAACCATAGTCCCCTTCCTGATACGCGGCCCAGGCACGCTCGTATAGGCGGCGCTCCTTTTCCTCCGGAGACCACTCGGGGAGGAGCTCCGCGCGCCAATCGGAGATGTAGATATCGACCCGCTGTGTGGGAGAGATCGTACGGAACTCCGGAACGTCGCGATCGACCATCGACCCGCCCTCGCCCTGGGAGGATAGACCGTTTTCGGCCTCGGGTCAGGAACGGACCTCGAGCGGCGGAACCCGGCTCGGCGGCCGATGAGCGCGAAGCGGATCGAGGGCTCCGGCGGTAGCCGGCGCCGCGCCGATGGGGATCCTTCGAACGATACGCGATATTTTCCCGAAGTCCTCCTCCGTCGCCCCAGGACCGCGAGACTTGGGAACCATGTGAGGGGCCACGACGCCGCTTGAGGCCGCCTCAAGCGGGGCGTGGAGCGTTATCGCCACGTTCTTGAACGGCACCCGTCGGGCTATTTCGTGGATCCGGCCCCCCAGCCGAAAGGGACGACTCAGAACACCCGAGTGCCCCGCCGCAGGTTCGCTTCGGCCCAATCTACCGCGATCGGGTGTGCCCTCAGGGAGAGTTCCTTCGAACACTCGTCCCACTCCCGGCGTTCGAGGATTGCGTCAAGGTACGGCGGGCCCCGGAGAGCTTCGGAGCAGGGCACGCTCGGAAGATGCGCGGCTCGCAGGGCGGAGTTGCCTACTTCGGGTGGACGCGCACCCCGCCCACCCAGGTCTCCCGGACTCCCGAGCCTCCCACCTCCATGGCCCGTTCCAGGGATGGGGCTGCGCACCGGACGAAATCGGCAGGTCGACCCGGGGCGATCGTTCCCAGTGCTCGAAATCCGATCGCCCGAGCTCCTTCGATGGTGTACATCTTAAGGGCTACTTCCGGGGTAACGGCTTCGGCCGGGGCGGGGTTCGCCGAGCGACCACCGAGGTCGGTACGGCGTCCCGCGACGCTCATTCCCCGCCAAGGGTCGAGAGCATCGAACGGAGCATCGCTCGATCCAGCGAGGCGACATCCCGCAGCCAACAGGCTCGCGAAGGGGTAGGCCCACCGGGCCCGATCGGGTCCCAGACGATGGGCAAGCCAGTGGTCGCTGGCGATGAAAATGGGTTGAACGACGAGCGCGGCTCCCGATGGGGCGATCTCGCGGCCGAGATCGGGAGGTACCAGTCCCGCGTGCTCGATCCGTCCGATAGGTCGATCCGGATTCGGACGGGCCTGCTGCAGGGCCCGGAACGCTTCCGCGACCGCTCGATCCCCGAGCGCGTGAACGGCCGGAGTGAGCCCGATCCGATGCGCGCGGGCAAAGACGGGGACCAGGAAATCGCGGGGATGAACGGGCATGCCGGACGTGGAGGGGTCATCCGAGTACGGCTCGGCGAGCCACGCCGTTCGCGTGCCGAACGCACCGTCCATGAAGGCCTTCACACCGGCCACGCGCAGTCGTTCGGTCGGAGCCACGAGGCCGGCGACCGCGGAGTCCGATAGGTGGTCGAACCACTCTAGGTTCAGGTAGCATGCGACCCGCACCGGTAGCCCGGAGCCGATCGACGCCGCCGTCAGTGCCGAGAGTTCGGCCGGGTCGGAGTTCATGGTGCCGACCGCAGTGATCCCGAGCGCAGCGAGGCGGCGGAACTGACGGACAAGAGACGCTGGATCGGCGAGCACGACCTCGTGCGCCAGCTTCGTCGTCGGACCGAGGGCGGTCTCGAGAAGGCGGCCGTTCGGTTCTCCGTCCCGGTCACGACCGATCCGCCCCCCGACCGGGTCGGGAGTGGTCCGATCGATGCCCAGCTGTTGCATCGCCGCAGAGTTCACTACCGCGGCATGACCCGACGCATGGTAGAGGATCACCGGACGGTCCCCGTCGACCGCGTCTAGGTCATTCCGTGTCGGCCAGTCGTTCTCCCCCGCGTTCGGGGTGCTCCAGCCCCGACCCACGATGGGGCCGTTCGGATGGGCGGAGGACCACCGGCGCGTCCGCTCGATCAGCTCGGGGAGGGACGCTGCTCCGGTGAGCTCGACCCCGCTCTCCTGCACCGCCATCTCGGCGAGATGCAGATGGGCGTCGATCAGGCCGGGGACGACCAGATCTCCCCGGAGATCGTGGATCTCCGCCCCTTTCGGTCGGTCCCGCTCGATCTCGTCGTTCGATCCTACGGCGACGAACTCGCCTCGCTCAACGAGGATCGCTTCGGCGTACCCGGCACCGGTGAATACGTGGCCCCCGCGGAAGAGATGGGCATCGGACATGCCGGGTGGGAGGATCGTAGGCCAGGGAGCCCTTGAGCCCGCGCCCGTCCGGAACGGGTCGGTCTAGACGTCGAGGTACGCGTAGAACTCGTATGGGTGCGGCCGTAGGTTCAGCTGGAGCTGCTCGTTCCGCTTGATCTCGGTGTACGTCTCGAGGAGCGAGGAGGCGAACGCCGGCTTCAGGAACTCGCAATCGGACTCGAAGCAATCGAGCGCTTCCCCGAGCGATCCGGGGAGCTCGCGGATCCCGAGTTCCCGGCGCTTCGCCGGCGCGAGCTTGTAGATGTCCTGATCGACCGGCGCGGGAGGCTCCATCTTCTTCTTGATCCCGTCCAAGCCCGCGAGCGCCAGGGCCGCCTCGGTGAGGTAGATGTTGGCCGCGGAGTCGGGCGTGCGGTACTCGATGCGTTTCGCCTCCGGATGTCCGCGTTGATAGGCAGGGATCCGGACGTTCGCCGAGCGATTGCCGCGGCTCCAGGCGATGAACACGGGTGCCTCGTATCCGGGGACCAATCTCCGGTAGGAGTTCGTGATCGGGTTCGTGATCGCGCAGAGGGAACGCGCGTGTTCGAGGAGTCCCCCGACGTAGTATCGGCAGGTCTGGCTCACCTCGGCGTAGGCGTCGTTCGCATCGTAGAAGGCGTTCGTGTCCTTCTGCCAGAGCGATTGGTTCGTGTGCATCCCGATGCCGTTGTCGCCGTAAACGGGTTTGGGCATCAGAACCGCGGTCTTCCCGTGCCGCCGGGCCACGTTCTTGATGACGTACCGTACGTCCTGGATGTGATCGGCCGTTGGGACGAGCTCGTCGAAGCGGACGTTGAGCTCCCCTTGGCCCGCGGTGGAGACCTCGTGGTGGTGGGCATCCATCACGATGTGGAAATCGTCGGTGAGGGTGTTCGCCATCTCCGCCCTCAGGGCAATGTCGGTGTCGTGAGGACTGGAGCGGTGATACCCTTCCTTGAACCGTATCGGAGACTGGAGGGCCCCGGTCTGCCACGGAGCCTCGCCGTGGTTGATCAGGTACCCGGATCCACTCCAGGCATCGCGCACCCCCTGCATCGAGGGGACCAGCTCGACCGAGTCGAAGACGAAGAACTCGACTTCGGGCCCCCAATACGACTTGTCGTAGCCGGCGCTCGCAAGGACCCCCTCGGTCTTGCGAGCCACGAACCGCGGATCGTGGGCGTAACCTTCCTTGGTCCCACCGATGCGGACGTCGCAGATGAACCGGACCGTACCGCCCGCCTCCGGGTTCCACGGAATCCGCGCGAGGGTGCGCGCGTCCGGGACCAGGAGCATGTCCGAGTCGTAGATCTGGCGGAAGCCTCGGACCGAAGAACCGTCGAGCTTCGGGACGCCGGACGAGAACGACTCGGCGTCAAGGGTATGGAGCGGGACGTCAACCTGGTTGAAACCGCCCAAAACGTCGGTATAGAACAGCTCGACCCAGCGGATCCCTTCGGTCCGCAGCTCGTCCAGGATCTTCTGTGCGTCTGCGCGCTCGGCAGGCCCCTTGCTCGATGTCAATGATACTCCCCCAAGGTAGGGACCGGAATGGAGTACATCAACCCGCTCCCTTCAAAACTGGATGTATGTCCAATTCGATGGTGAATAGAATTATCTTCTAATCCTACATAGAGCGAACATGGGACGAACGTCCACGCTCGACGAGCTCGACCGCTCCATCCTTGAGGAACTGAACATCGATGCTCGACGCAGTCACCGCGAGATTGCCCATCGGCTGAAGGTTTCCCCCACGACCATCAGCGCGCGGATCGATCGGCTGGAACGCCAAGGGGTGATCCGGGGGTACGTTCCCATCCTCGACGACGAGCAGCTCGGATGGGATCTTTGGGCCACGATTGGCATCCGGATCTCCAAGGGCCGGCTGCGGGAGGTTGAGGAACTCCTCGCTCGAGACCCTCATGCCTACGCCATCTACGACCTCACGGGGGAGTACGACGCCCTCTTGATCGGACGGTTCCGGGACCGTCGGGACCTCGATCGGTTCGTCAAACACGCCCTCCAGAACCCGCACGTCGAACGAACGAACACCCAAGTCGTGCTAAACCGGGTCAAGGATGATCGGCGGGTCCCGGTGTCGCTCCGGAGTTCCTCCCGAGGAGACCTACCTCCGACCCGGGCTCCCGGGATGGCCCCCGTCAGCACCTAATAAGGCCGGGTTCCCTGCGTATCCCTAGGGAGGGAGGTACCATGGACTGGGGCTTGGAGAACCGAATCCGTCGAATGTTCCCCGTGGCGAGTGGAAACTCGGTGATGTTGGCCGTCGATCACGGCTACTTCATGGGGCCGACGCGACGCTTGGAGAACGCCAAGGCCACGATCGCCCCGCTACTTCCGCACGCCGACGCGCTCGCGCTGACGCGAGGGATCCTGCGTTCGAGCGTGCCCCCGGCTTCCACCACCCCGATCGTGCTCCGCGTCTCGGGGGGCGCCACGATCCTGAAAGAAGACCTCTCCCACGAAGATGTCACCACCAGCATCCGGGACGCGGTGCGGCTCAACGTGAGCGCGGTCGCGCTCAGCGTCTTCGTCGGGTCGCCCCACGAACACGAGTCGCTCGTCCACCTCTCGAAGCTGATCGATGACGGGGAAGAGTACGGCATGCCCGTACTCGCGATCACCGCCGTCGGCAAGGAGCTCGAGAAGCGGGACGCCCGTTACCTGTCGCTCGCCTGCCGCGTCTCCGCCGAGCTCGGTGCCCACCTCGTGAAGACGTACTACTGCGAGGGGTTCGACAAGGTCGTCGAAGGATGCCCCGTCCCGATCGTCGTCGCGGGCGGCCCGAAGCTGGACAGCGAAAAGGCAGCGCTCGAGCTCGCCCACGATGCCATCGCCGCGGGAGCGCGGGGTATCGACATGGGGCGAAACATCTGGCAGTCCGAGCACCCGGTCGCGATGCTCCTCGCGTTGCGCGCGATCGTGCACGAGCGGGCGTCGGTCAAGGAAGCCCTCGAGGTCTACGACGGAGCCAAGCCTCGGACCGAGCCCGTGCCGACCATCGCTCCCTCTCGGCGATCGTAGCCCGGCGGCGGTGCTGGCCCGCGCCGGGCACAGCGCTCTTAAACCGGGCGCCGGTGGGACCGACGCGCGGGGATTGCCAAGCCTGGTCAAAGGCGCCAGATTCAGGGTCTGGTCTCGTAGGAGTTCGTGGGTTCAAATCCCTCTCCCCGCAGGAACCCCTTCTGACAACCACGGGGATTCGAGCGTAAGGGATTGAACCACCGGGTAGCTCGCACACGGGTTGAAGCCCCGGACGAAGACCAGGCCGGACGTCACCGACCGTCATGGGCGGCCAAGGTGCTCGTCGATTCCCCGCTTCATCACGCGGTCAATACGCCTTTACGGCCCCTTCATGGATGGGCGCTCCCCCTCCCATGCTCGAGGTCGACACATGTGCGAGTGTTGCCACCAAGAGTGCTGTTGCCGTCACGGCCACCGGGGATGGCGGCGCTTCCCGCCGTCGGATTATCCCGTACGTTGGGCAGCGTACGAAGAGCCTGCCCTCCCGAGCCGTCGGGCGTACTTGGAAGAGGAAAAGGCGGCTCTAGAACACCGGCTCAAGGCGCTCGACGAGCAGCTGAGAGAGTGGGGGAAGTAACTTCCCGGGGGTGCGATCATGGGGCACATGGCGGACAGATTGAACGAGTTCCACGCGTTGGTCGGCCAACTGGAGAAGGAGTATCCCAACGAGATCCAAGGGTTCCTCTCCTTCATGAAGAAGGCGGAGGGTGGTCCTGCTCTTTCGGCGAAAGAGAAGGAGATCATCAGCGTGGCCCTTTCGGTAGCGGCCCAGTGCGAGTGGTGCATTGCGTTCCACGTATCGGCAGCGGTGTCGGCCGGCGCGACCCGGGGCGAGCTGATGGAAGCGGGGTTTGTCGCGGTCGTGATGCATGGGGGGCCGGCGCTGATGTACCTCGGCCCGCTGGTCGAGGCGGTGAACGAGTTCGCCCGGTAATCCGTGATCGCGGCTCCGATTCCCTTCCGAACGTCGACCGCAACGCGCTGACTCGAGCCCTGTGGCCAGCGAACTGATCCCGAGAGCTGCCCATCGGTTCCTGAGCCGGGAGGCGTCGGAGCTGCGACAACCTTTCTCGTCGGCTCGCAAGCGGGATTGATCGCTAAGTGCCCGACCCGATCCGCTGCCTCAAGTCTCGCTACCAACGCCTCCGCCGCTCGGTGTGGCCAAGCCCGGGGCGTTCGAGAGTTTCCTCCCGGGGACGCACCCATCCTCGCCTGGGCGTAGGAAAGTCCGGTCGATCGGAAAGGTTAGTTCGGACAGGACGGCGATCGGCGGGATTGCTCCGTCGGGCTCTGGGGGGGATCCGAGGGCCGCGATGGTGACCCACGGGTAAACCCGATCCGCCCGAGGTCGGGTGCGGCGCATAGCCTGCACTTATCTGGTTCTCCTCTTCCGTTGCGATCAGTGGCCAGCGACCCGTACCCGCGAACAGGGAACATCGGTTGAGGTCGATCCGGCGATCTCGGACGCCGACGACTTGTGGTACGTCCTCCGCAATCGGGGGAGCGCCTGCGCCCTCATCCGGGATCTGGCCCGCGTCGGGGAGAGTGAGTAGCGGGTCAGAGCAACTCCGGTTCGTAGTCAGCTCCGCGTGACGGAACATCTACATGCTCAGCGGGCAATACTTGTTTGCTCGGGAGGAGCCCCAGCAGGACGCTCGCGGAGCGTTGCGACCGTTCTTCGGTCGAGCCACTCTTCGCGACATGTCCACCGTGCGGGGGAAACCGGCTGTAGCCGCCTCCCGGGTAACCAGAGCCTGACAAGTTTTGCACTCCTCTCGCTCCGGGCGGTCCACGGGATCCGCGGCGTCAAATGAGATGGACGAGCGGTTCTTACCCGCAGAAGGGCCCTATCCAAAGCGAAGTACGATGCCGCGAACTCGGTCCGCATCGGTGATTCCTCACCTGGCGCGAGAACAGGCCAACGCAGTGGTGCTCTACCTCCAGTACAAGGGTTACCATTGGAACGTGGCCGGGCCCTTGTTCCGAGAGCTCCACTTGCTGTTCGATGAGCACGCCGGGAAAGTGCTGAGCACCATAGATCCTCTCGCCGAGCGACAGCGGATGCTCGGATTCGCCGCCGCGTACCGCTGGGTGGATCTCCACGCAGCCTCGAGCCTCCCGAAGGAAGAGGATTTGCCCCGCAGCCCTCGCGAGATGGTGGAGCGGCTCCTGGTCGCCCACCGAATCGTCATCGAAGGAATGCACGAGGGCTTCAAGAGCGCCGAGTCCGACTCGGATCCGGGAAGTGCGGACCTCTTCGCCCGGATGGTCCAGGAACACCAGAATATGGAGTGGTTCCTCCGTGAATTGGCCAGCGATGCCCCGTCCCTGCGGGAGGAGCCGCAGACGGTACGGGCTCCCATGGGAGCCGCCGACGTTCTCGTGACCCGGGTCACGCCACCCCACGTGCCCTCTCCGATCCCCGGGCCCAACTCGGGCTCCTGAGGGTTCGCGACGAACGCGGCGCACCCCATCGCGCTCGCTTCGGCCCGTTGGTCCCGTAGGGCGCGAGTCCGCGCGATCGTGGGTAGTGACGGAAAAGGGCAACGAGGCTTCACCCCCCACCCTATCCGCCGATCCCGCGGGATCGATGGGGCTGTCCCCCGACGAAGCGGCCCGGTTTCGAAGCTCTGGTCCCGGGTTACGATTGCACGCCCGGGACGGTTTCAGCCGTTTCGGGACGGGCGGGATCGTTCTTCGTGCCCGTACCGAACGCCGACAAGAGGGGAACGATCGTCGGTAGCTCGGTGGGAGGCCGGTACTCCGACGGGGGCTGGCCGGAAATGCGAACGACCTTCTCGGCGACGCTCCTACAGTATCCGCACTCCGAGCACGTGCGATGCTCGCAGTCGGTCATGGCGATCCGCTTGAGGAAGCCGGAGGGGAACGCATCGTTGTCGATCGTGACATCACGAAGGCGGCCGAATGCTTCGCGCAGGGGCTCCACGATCTCCGGAGACACTCCTCGGTCGGACAGGATCGAGAGGGCCCGGGACGGGCCCTTGATCTGGACGAAGCTCAGGATGTCGAGAAGGTTCCCGTGATAGCGACGTTCGGTGTACGCGCGTGCCACCTGCACGAGCCAGTCGGTCGGCCGGTTGCGGCCGGAGATCTTGAAGCGATGGACCCCCGCCTCCTCGTAGAGCGCGAGATCCTCAGGACGAACCCAGATCGACGAGATGAGCTTCTCGGGGTCGCGCACGACCTCGAGACCGCACTCGAGGAGGGGGAACTCGAACCAAAGACGATTGCCGCCGGGCTGGGAGCACAGCGAGCTCGTGTTGAGATGGTGGGCCCGAAATGGGCACTCGCGGATGCACGTCTGGTTGGTGAGGATCTCGACCCGGGCCCCCGTCCGGACCAGCCCCCGGATGAGCGGGAAGTTCCGGTTTCCCTCCTCGAGGATGATGGTGTCGGCGCCGAGTCTCATGTAGTACTCCGCCTGGCTGACGGACCGAATCCGGGCAAAGGAGGAGACCGAGAGCGGGACCTCGGGGTACGCGCGATGGACCGCTTCCAGGAGAGCGGGGATCGCGATGACGAACCCGTCGACGCCGAGGTCGAGGAACTCCGCGACCTCGTTCAGGAAGCGGTCCAGGAAACCGGGCCCATACTCCTTGAGCCCGAGGTCGTTGCTGTTGAGCGTCGCGTAGAACTCCCTTCCGGTCCGATGCACCGCTCGAAGGTGGCGGCGGAACCCTTCCGGATCCATCTTGGGGAGGATGTAGGGCGGTCGACCTCCTCCCGTGAGAGACACTGGGAACCCCCCGAAGAAAGTGCGAACGGGGAGATCAGAGACGCGGCCGGGGAGAGCATCATCCAGATTGGACGCCAGCACGAGTTCCATGAGCCCCGGAAGGAGGCCGCGCGGCATGTCACCCTGACCCCGCACCGGTGCGGGATAATCGGCTTGGGCCGTCGATTCCTCTCTGTCTCCATGACGGCTCCAGTTCCCTCACCGGTGTCGCTTGATCGAGTGCGGAACGAGATCGAGAGCGTCGATCGGTCGATCGTGCTCCTCCTCGCGGCGCGGCTGGACGCGGCTCGACGAGCGCTCTCCCTGCGCGCCCCGTCCGAGCGCCGCGTGACGGACCCGGGTCAGGAGCGGCGGGTGTTGAGCCGCGCGCAGGTATGGGCCCAAGACCTTGACCTCCCGGTCCCGCTGGTCGAAGGGCTCTTTCGCGCCCTGATCGAGGAGGGAAAGGCTCGCTACGAGGATCGAACGCGGGCCGCGCCGGAACCGGGCTTCGTTACCGTCCTAGTGGACGCGCCCGAGCCATGCTCCGTCGCGCTAGGGGATGCCGAAAATCCGGAGCCTCTCCCCGTACCGGGTTCCCGCTAGCTTCGCGGTCGCTCTTCGTAGGATCTCCAGCGCCGACGATCGCCCGGTTCCTAGTGCCCGGGCCACGTCTCCGAGCGACGCCCGGCGCGGGTAGTCAAAATAACCCTGCTCGTAGGCAACCTTCAGCGCCCGATCCTGGCGGGCGGTGAGGGCCGTTGCGGACGGCGAGAGCTTCGGGCGAGCTATTGCAACCCGCCCGCGCGCGCCTTCGGGCACGTCGCGGAGGAACGTCGGGATCCGCGCCCCTCGCGGCAGGATCACGCTCCATCGACCCTCTTCCTCGTAGGAGAGCAAAGGGCACGACGCACAGATCCCACCGGCCCGGTAGGTGGCGATGCATATCGGCGGCGCCGGCTCGCTCAGCCGCAGGAGCACACGGCCAGGGTCCAGTCGGGCTACCGCGAGATTTCGATAGCGGAGCCGTCGGCGCAGCGCGATCAAGAGGCGGTCCACCCGCTCCTCCGCGACCCGGACGTCCAGCCACCGCACGAGTCGACGGGGTCCGGACTCGGTCAACCGGCAGGCTACGAGGCGGGGTTCCGCGCCTTCCCGCTGGAAGAGGGCGGACAAGGAGCGGTCCTCTCGTCGATAATCCAGGCGTACCTCGAGCAGTGGGGGAACGTCGGACGTGGCGGAGACGCTTTTCGCGTTCCGAAGGGCCCGAACGACCGGGCGAGGACGGTTGCGGGCCGCGCACATGTTCGGATCGGCGTTCGAGCTCGCACGAGGCTATGAACGTGTCGTCAGCGTGGATCGCTTTCGGCCCGGGAGGCTCCCGGCGCCGGGAATGCTCTCCGCAAGAGCCGCGATCGTCGGCAAGTCGAAGGCGCGGAGCGCGCGGTCGATCCGCGATCGGGAAAGGGTCGCTCGGTATAGATCGGATCGGGCACAGGGCAATCCATCCGGATCGCCCACAGAGCCACGTGAGGAGCAGGGTCGAGTTCGTGAAGTCGGGTTGAGCAAGCGGCGATGAATCCCGAGGGAAGATTGATCCCCGCCCTTCATGGGCAGGAAGGAACGATATGGCAGAGAAGCGAACGGCACGTGCCCCGCCGCGTCAATTGGCGATCCCACGGACGACGACGAGCCTCGAAGAATACGTCGACCGGGCTCTCGAGAACCTGAGGAGCGAAGTGCTCTTCGAGTTCCCGAGATACGACCTGTTCGAGAGCGGACCGCAGGGCCGCTGGCTGGTCGCTCCCACGGACGTAGTGGACAAGGGGGACCTCTACGAGGTCCGGGCGGATCTTCCCGGCGTTCGCAAGGAAAACATCGAAGTTTCCCTTGTGGGGCGAACCTTGCAGGTAGAGGGGAAGGAGATGCAGGAGAAGGAAGAGAAGGGCAAGAACTACGTCACTCGCGAACGCGCCTACGGCGGCTTCTCCCGAAGCGTCCTCCTCCCCGAAGACGTCGTTTCGGACAAGATCTCGGCGAAGTACGAGGACGGCGTATTGACCGTCACTGTGCCCAAGGCCCATCCCGAGCCCACGCGGAAGATCCCGGTGGCCTAGGAATACACCGCCTCCTTCCGAGCGCACCGACCGGGGTGATCGACGGCGCCCGCACCCCGGCCCCCGCGAGGGGCTTACCCCCTGCCATGTCGCCGCTCGGCCGGAAGAGGTGGCGAAATCGTGGCCGGCCGAAGTCGACACGCGCCCTCTCACGTCGCGGCCCTCCGGGCCATCGCCATGAGCTGCGAGGGCACCGTAATCCCGTGCCGAAGAGCCAGCGCCACGATGTGCTTGCAGGGGAGGCGCTGCGCCCGACGTCCCGGTAATGGTGTCCGAGCCCAGCGTGCGGTCCAGGCAGGACATTCGCATTGCATTGGATCGAGCTGGACACGGTACCTGCCGTTCGCGATCCAACGCCCGTCCCGTTCTTCAAGCCGAACGCTCCTCGCCCGTTCCATTACTCGTTCCACGGCCTGCTCCCGGAGTTCCTCCCGCTCCGCCGCCCGATGGAGACCCGCGTCGAGCGCCCGGGCGACGGCCAAGTTGAGTTCGTGGTCGTCCGACACCGCAGGCTCCACGCGAAGCCACTCGAATTGATCGATCAGAGGTTTCATCCGATGGGCCGCGCGCGTGGCTCGTCGGTATGCGAGAGGTTCCTCCTCCGCGAGAACGCGGGCGGTAGCGGACCTCGGAACGCGAATTCGAAGTCGCCGGCATCTCTCGCGCAATGCCGCGATCAACCCCTTGCGAACCGCCGCGAGCTCGGCGGCGATGAGTGTCCGTTCTTGTGAGTGCGTCGCCGTGCCGATCGGCCCGGGTCCGGAGGGAGTCGTCAGCCGCCAACCAATGCCGGATGTGTGAGTTCTTTTCTCCAGCACGGCGGCAACGGCCAGACGGCACTCTTTCGTGGGCCGAGCCTTCGTCCACGAGCGCGTCGACGCGGCCCCGCGCAGCACGGATTCCCCTCACGTCGGTTTGTGTACGGGTAGGAAGGAAAGGAACCACTCCCGGGCCCGGCGAGAAACCTCCTCGAGCGCGCCGGGCTCTTCGAAGAGGTGCGTCGCGCCCGGGATCACGATCAGCTTCTTCGCACCGACGAGCTTCCGATAGGTGGCCTCGTTGAGCCTTCGGATCTCGGGATCGCGTCCCCCTACCAGAAGTAGCGTGGGGGAACGGATTTCCCGCGCCCTCGCATCGGCGAGATCGCTCCGGGCCCCTCGCAGCACCACCGCACGCACGGCGTCGGGCCGCGAAGCCGCAGCGATGAGGGCCGCGGCCCCGCCGGTGCTCGCGCCGTAGAGGCCCAACGGGGTCCCTCGGGTCTCGCTCCACTGGGCAACCCAGTCGATGACCTCGACGAGGCGACCGGAGAGCCGGGGGATATCGAATCGAAACTCGCCGGTCCTCAGATCCCTCCGTTCCTCCTCCGGAGTCAATAGGTCAAAGAGAAGGGTCGCGATTCCCGAGGTTTGCAGCTCGGCGGCGACCCAACGATTCCGAGGGCTCTTTCGACTGCTGCCGCTCCCGTGGGCAAATACGACGACCCCCAAGGATCCCAAGGGTAGCGCGAGGTCGCCACGGATCTCCCCCCGCCCGAGTGGGATCGCGACCTCCTGGGTCTTCGGCAAGCTTTCGACGGTACCGTCGCCCGGAAGGGCTCGAGATGGGGGGCGGGGTGGGACGGGGTGGGTGGGTTCGGCCACCGCATACCCTGCGCGAGGGTCGGTGGCACGATCCTCGAGTGCTCGGGAGGCGGCTACGGCCGGTTCCCTCCTCGCGGCGGGCGTGTCGCGGCGACGTCCGGAAGGCGGGTCGTAGCGCATACGCGATCGTCCTGCCGAGGTCCCCCCGGCAGGGGGGTAGTGGTCGCCCGAGAATGTAGGGCGTAGGTCAGCTCGATTTCACGCCCCCGCGGGGCCGCCGCGACCGCCGAGCGTCGAAGGTGGCTCTTTCATCCTCCCGTTGCGTTGGAATCCACTGTCGGGCCCGCGCCGTACGCCGGCGCGAAGGAGGGCAGCGTGACGAAGCCGATCTTCACGGAAACAGTGGACCTTCCGGAACGCCTTCCGATCGCAACCTCCCTCGCCCTGGCCACAGCCTTCCGCACGTACTACCTGGCTCTGCAGAGGACCGGCTCCTCTGCATTGACCTTCCGGACCTGGCGAGACGAGGCGAGCGGGCGTAGCGAGTACTACTGGTCCGTACCCACCGCAGCGACGGAGTCCTCCTCCGAGACGTCCGCAAACTTTCACGTGATCATCACGCCCGAGGACCTGCGCATCCGGGTCGCCTCCGAGCAACCCGTGGACGAGGTAGCGCGAAAGGCGCTGCAAAGGACCGTCGACGATATTCGAGAGTTCGTTACCGGATTCCTGGAGTATGCCCAACGCGCCACCATCTACGCGGTCGTCCCCCCGTATCCGGAGTCCCCCGGGGAGGCGGGGAGGGGCTCCGGCAACAACGCGCTCCGACGGATATTCCTCGGAAATTCCACCAATCTCTTCCTGATCGCGATCTTGTTCACCTTCCCCGCGGTCTTCTTCATCGGCTACTATGCGCTCGTGCTCATCCTCGCTATCCAAGGCGTACTGCTGTACTTCTCGGACCACATCGCTCTGCGCATGGGGTCGGTCGAACTCTCCGCGGATCGACCCCGATGCACGGTCGTGGGCGTGGCGCGCCCGCTCCGGGACCCGCCCGCGGTACCGGTGCGAGCGCCCCGGGCGACTCCCGCGCTACGCACCCGCATCCGGAATACGATGGTCGACTCCCTCCGGACCGGGAGCGATCCCGGCCCGGCCCTAGTCCGGGCGCTGCGCGATGAGCACGTGGATTGTTCGGAGAAGGATGTCGAAGTCACGACCCGGGACGTCTATCACCTCGTCGAGGAGGAGGCCCGGCGCTTCGGGGTCCCGGTTCCGAAAGTCGTGGTCAGCGAATCTCCGATGGCGAACGCGGCGTCGGCCGGAGTCTCGCGCCGGCGCTCGGCGATGATGATCACGGCCGGATCCGTTCAGGATCTCTCAGACGCCGAGCTCGGGGCAGTCATCGGCCACGAGTTCGGGCACATTCGGGGACGCGACCCGGTCCTCCTCTTTCTGGCGAGCGCCGTGCTCTACCTGGGCGCGCTCTTCCTATGGCCGTCGGTGCTCCTCTACCTCGGCCTTTGGTACTTCGTCCTGGTCTTCATCGCGATCTTCGTCGTCGGCAAGATCCTCGAGACCCGGGCCGACACGCTCGCGGCGAACGTACTCGATCGGCCGACCGACCTGAGCGCGGCGCTCACGCGCATCGGATACGAGGAGCTCTACGCCGAGCAGCGTTCCCCCAACGCGCGCGTGTTCTCCTGGTTCCTGCCGGATCCGCATCCTCCGATCTACTTCCGAGTCCGACGCCTCGCCTACATGGCGATGACCGGCCAGCGCGCCCGGCACCTTTTCCTCTACTCGGGCCGAGATTGCCTTCGCGGGTTCACCTCGGCACTGTTGGGTCGGGAGTAGCCGGGCGGCCCGCGGAACGACGGAGCCGCCCTCGATCGCGTGCCCGTCTCGGGTGGAGAGAGGGCGATTTGTACTGGAACACCGGTGCGGCCTTCCATGGTGCTCACGAAACGTTCGGCGATGGCACCGGACGGAGCGTTCTGCTTCGGGTGCAACCGAGGGTTCGGGCAAGGAAGCCCGGCCGTCGTGTTCGCGACCGATCTCGTTCCCGACTCCGACCGGGCCGAGGTCGCCGGACTCTACTTCCATCCGGGCCACCTGATCCGCTACGCCCATCGTAGGAACTGGACGGAGCTCGCGAACTACATCGAGGCCCACGGGGCCTCGAACTTCTGAGCGGCATCCACCCTCGGCCCGGTAGCGCGCCGAGGCGGACGGCCGACGTGCGGCCCGGCGTCGTCGACCGCAGGGGAGTGCCCCACGAGGGGGACCACGCGGCCGCCCTCCGTGCTGGCCCTAAATCGCCCGCACCCTGTAATCGATCGTCTCGAGTCCGCCCATTCGATGGGACCAGCGCGCGATCGCAGCGCGGCTAGAGGGCTTTCTCCGCGATCTGGCCGAGCTCGCTGCTGACGAGACCGACGATCTGCTGGGAGATCATCCGCCGGACATCCTCGGGGAGCGTGGAGACCCCGAGCCGGGCGGTCAACGCGCCCACCCGTAGGAGGGCCCCGTACTCACGCGCTCGGGCTTCCAGGAGCTGGTGGATCGCCTCGCGAAGGTCGGCCGCGAGCCTCGGGTCGTCCTTGAGCTTCTTCTCGATGTAATGGCGTATCTCGTCTTTGACGATATCCCGGGTCGCCTCGCTGACCAGCTCTTCGGGGCGCAACAGGTCTTGCGTGCTTCGGACCAGCAGGTCGAGCGGATCGCCCTCATACTCTTCCGTCATCGTACTCCCACCCCATGGGTACTTGATGCCCGCCGTACTTGTAGCGTAGGTGAAGGAAGGTTCACGCGAGATCGCCGTCAGAGGTTCCTACGTGATGGGGGAGCGATCGGCGGCCGACCCGACTCCGAGCGGGCGTTGTCCCCGCCATTTGCCTTGGAGTCCGGGCACATCTTCCGGCCAATCCGCGTCCGGCCCCCTAACCAAACGACGGGTATGAAGGGGGGGCCCTCGACGGACGAAACGGCGCTTCCAGGGGATACGGGCCGTTAGTGCTTTCCCGGGGGCCAGCCCTGGTCCCCCTCCACCCGGCTCATGAAATCGAGGACGACCCGGTCGAATTCCTGCGTCGTCGAGAGGTTGGGGGTGTGGTCCCCTTCGGAGAGCTCGACGTAGTGAGCGCTGGGGACCTCGGCGGCGAACCGGCTCATCATCATGTTCAGCGCCGGATTATCGTGAGCGCCGGCGATGGAGAGGATGGGGACGCGCCCGGCGCGCAGGGTGGAGGCCACGGGGTGGCCCGGCCGCCGACCCGGTGGCTCGTCGCGGCTCATGAACTCGATGAAGTGATCGTAATTGTCCGCCGTGATCGCCCGAAGACGCTGGCGCTCGCCCGGAGGGACCTTCGGAGCCCAGATGTCGAGGATCTGCTCGATGGCCTCGGCCTTTCGACCGGCCTTCGCCAGCTCGAGGAGCCGTCGCTCCCGGTCGGCCCCGGCGTTGATGAACCGGTCCTCCTCCTCGGGCGTTGGCTCGAGGTCGTGCGGGTTCCCGGCCACCAGGATAAGCCCCTGGATCCGGTCCGGAAGCCCGGCGGCGAACTCGCAGGCGATCCGAGCCCCGTCCGAATTCCCGAGGACGAACACTTCGACTAGGTTGAGATGGTTCAGCACCGCTTCGAGGTCCTCGCTGTCCGATGAGTTGGTGCGGTTGCCGACCGAGCGACCGCAGCCCCGAACATCGTACCGAACGACTGTGTGATGGGCGGCGTACGCCGCGAACTGCGGGTCCCACTCGCGTAGGTCGAGGAAGGCGGAATGGATCAGGACGATCGCGGGGCCCTGGCCCGCTCGCTCGAAGTAGATGTTTCCGTCGGGAACCGGGACCATGCCTTGGGTGGGCGGCGGGGCCATGCCCCCGGCAAGCTCCGAGGCAGATAACTTCGGTCGCGCCGGCGACGATCGGTCGATGAGGATTTCCCTTCGACGCGCCGCGCGTTTGCACCTTCTTGCCTTGGTTCGATCGCCGGGGGCGAAGGGAGGTAGGCCGGGAAGCACTCGACTTGCGCCTTGGAGCGGCCCAGGACCTGCTGCCAACGTCGCACGCGAATCGCTCTCGGTCGGATGCTCCGATCAAACGGCGCGTCGAACGTCGCGGGATGCGGACACGAGACCACTCGAAGAACCCCCGGGCAGCGTCGGGCCGAGCGCCTCCGCCGGCCACCCATGAACGACATCCTTCGGGAGCCGACGGTGGAGTCCCACCGCCAGGATCCCGGAAGCGACGAGCGAGACGCGCGAGGGGGCTGCCGCTGCGAACGTCAGGCGCCCGGTTCTCGGGTAGCGCCGACGAACGTGCATACGTACGCCGCCGGCGGGACGGGTCCTGGAGGCAGTCTTCTCTTTGCTCGGATGTAGCAGAACATGCAGACGACCTCCCCGTTCGCGAACTGGTGCCACTCGGCGGCGTGGCGGCAGCTGAACACCTCACACGGCAGGTCCCTGGCCCACATCCGATCTTCCGAGGGAACGAACGACCGCGGCGCATATCTGGATATGGCCGTGGAACTCGGGACGGGATTCTAGCGGCCGAACAACATTTCATAGCCCGCCCTTTCCGCGGTCGATCGCCGCGGAGCTCGCGGGGTGAGGAAGGGGTGCCGACGAAGGACCGGTACGATGTGGTGATCGTCGGCGCCGGCGCCATGGGCCTCGCCTCGGCCTACCATCTCATCGACCGGAGGCCGGAGCTTTCCATCTTGGTCGTTGATGCGCGTGCGGGCCCCGGCGAAGGGTCCATGGGAGCGAGCGCCGCCATGGTGCGGGACGTGTTCAGCTCTTCCGACAATCGGCAGCTCGCGCAGAGTTCGATCGCCTTCTACCGGCACCTCATGGACGAGCACGAGGAGCTCCAAGGGCCCTCCCCGCTCCTCGACCTCTACGGGTACCTCTGGTTGCTACCGGAGCGCTACCTGAACGAGTACCGGGACTTGGTCCGGGGGAGCGGGGGCGCGTTGGATGCCCGGATGATCGAGCTTTCCGATCTGCGATCGTGCCCCGGCCTCGATCCGACGCCTGCCCGATGGTTCGAAGGGGACACCGCGGCGCCTCCGGACGCGATCGCCGGCGGCTTGTTCGGTCGCAACTGCGGAGCGGTCGCTCCCGAGATGCTGGCGAACTTCTACTTCGCCGCGGCCCGCGCTCGCGGCGTCGAGTTCGCGTTTGACCTCTGGGCGCAACGGCTGTCCTTCGAAGGGCGAGAGGGGCTCCTTCTCCACGAGCCTTCGAAACTGCCGTACTCTTTCCAAGACCATGTCGAGGGTCGGCTACGCATCGCTCGGGTCGTCTTCGGAGACGGGACATCCGTCCGGACCGATCGGGTCATTGTGGCCGCGGGAGCGTGGGCGGAGCATCTCCTCCACCCGGTAGGGATCGCCACCGCCTGCAGCCCGCGGCCCGAACTCCTGTTCTCCGTTTCGGGTCGAGAGGTCGACAGGCTCCTCGCGTGGACCCCGCCGGTCGATCCGATCGACGCTCCTGCGGGACGGCCCCGCCTCCCGTTCCTGATCCTGCCCACCGGGGCCACGATGAAGCCGATCTTCGGCGAGCAGCGGATCTGGATTGGGGCGGTGGATCACGTCGCGCATCCGATCGGCACCCGGGAGGACCCAGCCACCGAGAGCGGCCTCGACTACCGCGCGGACCGTCTGGGGGATCGAGAGGCGTTCGCGACCGACGTGCTGCCCGCCGTCACCCCCTACTTCCCGGGGTTCGATACGACCGGGCTGCGCCTCGAGAGATCCTGGGGCGGCTACTATCACTTCAGTCCGGAGGGCCTTCCCGTGCTCACGGAGGAGGCGTGCGGGGTGATCTTCATCGGCGGAGATTCGGGAAGCGGCGTGATGAAGGCCGATTCGATCGGCCGCCTTGTCGCCGCGCTCTACGACGGGGCCTGCGAAGCCCGGCTCTTTCCGGGGGGTGCGTATCGGCTGGACCGACTCTCGCTCCACCGTCGCGCGGTCGAGGAGGAGCGGATCATCCTCTGAACCCGGCCCTACGCATCGGACCGGCCGGTCGCGGGAGGCGGTCCCGGTCACCCCTCGAGGAAGTGACGGGCCCCGTCGATCGCGAATCGAACATCCGAGGCCAGCGCGATGAACCGGAAACCGAGATCGAGCGCCGCCTGCTTCTCCTCGCGGTTGATCACGAGCGTCCCGGCGATCTTGCCGTGCCGCTCGCAGGATCGGACGACCTGGCCCATCGCTTCGCGGACCTTCGGATGGGTCCGTTCGTCCATCAGGCCCAGGTTCAGCGTCAGGTCCTGCGGGCCGACGAACAGCAGGTCGACGCCCTTCGTGGCCGCGATGGACTCCACGTTCGCGAGGCCGTCCCGGGTCTCGATCTGGACGCCGACCATCGTCTCGGCGTTGGCATGGCGCAAGTACTGGGCCAGGTCCAGTCCGTACCGGGACGCGGCGGCGGCCGCGACCCCTCGGACCCCGTCGGGCGGGTACTTCGCGTAGGCGACGGTGGCTCGTGCCTGCGCCTCCGAGCTCACGAGCGGCACGAGGATTCCCTGGGCGCCCGAGTCCAGCGCTTGCTTGACGAGGTATTGATCGACGTCGCCGACACGCACGAGGGGCGCGGGACCGTCGCGCCCCAGCATCGCCACCATGGCCGCGAGGGTCTCGGGGTTCACCTGAGCGTGCTCGGTGTCGATCACGAACCAATCGAAGCCCAAGCCCCGCAGCGCGTCGAGGTGGACGAGCGAGGGAGAGGAGATCCAAGTCCCGAAGGAAGGAGCGCTCGACGAGGCGATACGATCCTTGAGAGTGGACGGCACGAGGGGGTCCTCCCCGGTAAGGGAGTGAGTCCACGGAAGAGCCTTGCGGGACGGGCGAGTGGCGGGCCGATGTCGAAGGTCAGCGGGGCGAGGAGCCGCGGTTTCGTCCGTGGCCGGTGTACTTCGCGACTACCCTATGGACGTCGGGACGTCCGAGGACCCGGAGATGGGATGACCTTCGCTCCCGCGGAGAGGCGCTTCGGTCGAACGGCTCGGTAACGGTAAACCTCTATACCCATCGACCCCGTCCCAACTGGGGGGAGACCCATGGTCGATTACCCGGCGATCGCTGCGCAGCTCAAGCGCCAGCTGGGCCTCGGCATGGCTCCCGTCCAGATCTCTTATCTGGATGAACCTCCGAACGGTCTGCCGCAGCACGAGGGCGGGGTCCCTTCCGTGTGCACGTTCTTTGCGTTCGGCACGGAAAGGGCATTCTACGCCGCTCTTCCCCAGCACGAGGACTGCGAGATCGGAGCATTCGTCCTCGGCGTGCCCGCCCAGGGAGAGGTGGGGGGACGGCTCATGTCGAGCATTGAGATGATGCAGAAGGTCGGCTACCTGAACCCGGGGGAAGAGACCCGCGTCCCCCACAATGCCGTGCCGCCGAAGTTCGTCGCCTACGGCCCCCTCGGCACGCTCCCGATGCCCCCGACGGTCGTGCTGATGTTCACGAACCCGAAGGGAGCGATGCTGGCCACGGAGGCGGCAGGCTCCGGCACCGAAGCGACGTCGGTCCCGATGAACAGCCGGCCCATGTGCGCCATCGTGCCGATCATGAACCAGGGCGCCCCGGTCGCGGTCTCGTTCGGATGCATCGGATCGCGGATCTACGCCGATCTTGGGATCGACCAGATGGTCATCGGCGTCCGCGGCGATCACCTTGCCGAGTTCGCGAAGAAGCTCGACACCATCGTGGCGGCGAACGCCACCATCGGCGCCGAGGATTGGGCCCGAAAGGACGCGGCGGCCCGCGCGCATCGCCCTCTCGCTCGCTGAACGGCCGGAGCGAGAAGTCGGGGGCCAGCGCTCCCGGCACAGGGCATCGTCTTAGCCCTCCTAACGCGTTGGGAGGACGTGTCCCGCTCCGAGGTGGTGCGTCGGCGATCTGCCGCTCGCGCAACGGGTCGCCCGCACATGGGTGACCGTTCGGCCGCGCGCTCCGCAGCGAGCCCCGAGAACGCGGAGCTGAAGGAACTCCTTTCGGAGCTTTCCCACTCCGATGGGAGTCGCGCGAATCGTGCGGCTCTTCGTCTGGGCGAACTCGGGGAGGCTCGCGCCGTGGACTCGCTGGAGACCGCCCTGTCGAGCCCGGACCTGAGGACCCGCATAGGAGCCGCTTCGGCCCTCGGGACGATCGGCCGTCCAAGGAGTCGGACGGCGCTCGAAGGAGCGCTCGCGGATCCCGACCCCCGGGGGCGAGCGCAAGCCGCCTACGCGCTCTCTCGGCTGCACGATCGACGATCGACGGCGTCGCTCACCGATCGGCTCTCCCACGACCCCAGCGCGGCCGTCCGCTATGCCAGCGCGCTGGCCCTCGGCCGTATCGGCGATCGACGCTCCGTCCACGCGCTCGAGCACGCGTTGGAGGACGAGTCCGACCGGGTCCGGAGAGAGGCGGTCCTCGCTCTCGAGCGGTCGGGCGACCCGAGCGCAGCGAAGAAGGTGCGGCGCTTCCTGAAGGACCCCGCGCGCAGAGTCCGGATCGCGGCGGCGGTCGTGATGGGCCTTCGTCGAGATCGGGCGGGCGCCCGGCAGCTGATCGAGCATTCGCTCGAGTGCGACGCCTGGGAGCGTCCCGCGCTCGTTGTCGCGCTGGGGCGCATCGGTACTCGGGAATGCGGCGACGCATTGGCCCGAGCCGCGGACGACCCGGAGCGATGGGTCCGGGTCTGCGCCATCCATGGGCTCGCCGAGATGCGGGCGCCGAATGCCGCGAACGTGGCGCGCGCCAAGGCTCACGATCGATCCTGGGCCGTGCGAGGCGCCGCCGCTCTCGCCCTCGGACGCGTGGGCGCTCGTGCCGATGCGAGCCTCCTCCTCTCCCTTTTGGACGATCCGCATCCTTGGCCCCGACGCGGAGCGATCTACGCGCTCGGACAGCTCGGCATCAAGAAGGGCCTGCCCCGGATCCGACTGGCGCTCCACGAGCCGGACCCCGAGATCCGACTGGCCGCCATCTGGGCGCTCGGTCAGCTCCGAGACCACGCGAGCGTGGAACCGTTGGTGCGGCTGCTCCGGGCCGCCCGACCCCAACTGTCCTCGAATCGCCCGACGGTGGCTCGAGGAAGTGGATCCGTCCGGCTCGTATCGGATGCCGACTCCCGTCGTTTCGATGCCCTCGTCCAGGCCGTCGCGCAGATCGCCGGGAGCTTTCAGGACGCGGCCGCGATACGAGCGTTGGAGGATGTCCTCGGATCCCTTCCCAAGCGCGAGCTCGGCCGGCCGGCCCGCCTCCCGACTCCGATCGGGGCCAGCGCCTCTACTACGACACTACGCGATCTTTTCGTCCCGGCCCGCCAACGGTAGGGCTAGGTCCGCCGGTGACCCCGGTACCGGACCTCGCTCGTCCCTCCATTCGCCGTAGCTGCTCAGGCTCGTAACGCAACCGCACGGCCAGTCCGGGATCCTCTCACCCCGCAGATCCAGAGCGCTCTCTCCCTTCGGGACTGCGGCCCCGGCTCGCGTCCGAAGCGCGAGATGGCGAGCGGACATCGCGTGGGGGGTGGGCCGCCGGGGGGCTCGAGGGGGGCCAAGCGCCGCTCAGGAACGCGGCCGCGGGCGGGCGCCCGGCGCGGGTCGGAGGCTCAGGGAACGCAGGCCCGGTTGCGTGCGGACCAACAGATGAAGGTCGGCGGCCGTCAGTCGCAGATCCCGGGAGCCGACCTCCCGGAACGGCGTTCGATTTCGGAACCGGAGAAGGCCGACGGCGGAGCCGAGCGCTCGATTCTCCCACAGATCCTCGCGACGGGGGATGCGCTGAGGGTCGACGGAGGAGCCGACGATCGGGAGGGGGGGATCGAAGAGTCCGTCGCAGATCGTGCGGGCACCCAGAGCTTTCCATCGTTCTTCGGCTTCCAGAAGATGGCCCCAGGCGACCCACGTCGGCGGGCCCGGTAGACTCTGAAGAAACAGCACGAGCTGACCAGGGACCTTACCCCCGGATTGGGCGTCGAGCCACTGGTTTTCCCCGCCGACGTGTAACCAGCGTACGAGCGGCTCGTCCTCCCCGGCCTGGATCACCCACCCGATGGTGAGGTCCGGTCGGAACGGGAGGGCCCAACGATCGACCGGAGAATCCGCCATTTCGTCTCGGATGCCTCATCCCCCTAGTCCAACGTCCAGTATCTGCTCTCGGCCTCCACCGAGCCGAAGAGCCTACGGTCCGTTCCCGAAATCCCTCCCCCACCCATGAGCCTGACTCGGGAGGGGTTCCATGACCTCCACGACCCCCGTCACGGGTTTTCCTAGCGTTGGAGGTTCGCTCGAAGCGTACGACCCGATGAAACGCCCGAGGATTCTGGGCACGGGAGGGGGAAGCGCGAGCTGACGGGAAGGTTCCGTGGTGACCGACCGGAATATGCCCGGGTCAAGGAGACCGCGATCGGCTTGATGCTGCCCCGCGCGCCCGATTGGCTACCGGAGACCGGCGGGACGCCCGGACCCTGGACGCCCAATCGCGCTCTCGCACAAGATCTAGGCACGCCGCGCGCAGATTGGGCAGCGCCACGAGGTGTCCTTCGGGTCCTGTACGAAGAACACCGGCGCCGCATGCTTCCGGCGATAACAGACGAACAACCGACGCTCCGATCCGTCGCGTGCGCGGAACGGATAGACCCTCCAGTACACTACGCGGACGTCCCTTCGGGGCCGGGACCGGGCCAGAAAGCGTTCCGCCGCTCGGCCCAGTTCGGGCCCATGTCGCGTCGCCACCCTCAGATCCCGTGCATGTACCAGCGAAGCCGGTACGGACCATCCGCGCAGGGTCCGCTGGACGCGGGCCGTAGGGTCGCGCGAGCCCCATTCTGCGTAGGTAGTGACCGAGACCACGCCGGAAGGGCAGGCGCGGATCGACCAGATCCCGGGCAGTGAGCTTCGCACCGAACGTGCACGGATCGGTTGATCGCAATGGCGGTAACAGGTCCCCCCGGCGATGCGAGGGCGCGCCGCAGGACCGACGGCATCGATCCGCGCCGGGTCACGAACTCCTCCGGGCCCGAACCTTGCGTATCCAGTCGCTCGCCAACAGGTCCCGCCATGCCTGGGCCGTGCGAGGGGCCTGCTCGGAGAATCCGGTCAGGAGGTGATCCACCTTCCCATCCGACCACTCGAGGAACACCTGAGGGATCAAGTAGTCCGGGGAGGCGTCGCCGTAGGCCTTTACCATCCGATCGGCGAGCGTTGCTTGTCTCCCTCGATCGATGTCCAGAGTGCGGAGCGGGACCTTCAGTCGGGTCGCGAGCCGTTTACCGTTACGGATCGACAACGGCACGCAATGCGGGCACCACTGAGCGAGGACGATGGTGAGGCGACGGGGCTCCGGCGGGAGGGGTTCGGTTCGGCACGAAAGCCGTATCCCTCGATGGCACAAAACCCTCTTGACCGCGACACGGGACGGCCCGATCCCACAACGGGGTGCGGGTCGGCTGAAGGGTCCTGAAGCACTGCCGGAGCCCGAAAGGTACCGACTCCACGTCCGTGAAGGTCGGCGCATCGGGAGGATCGAACGCGAGCGGAGGGACCGGCGCCGAAGGGAGGAGGCTTTCGCTCCGGAGTTTTGCCGTCGGGCCCCGCCGGGGGGAGTCACGGGGACGGGATCGCGACCGGCGGCGCACCGCCGACGATTACGTCGCTGAGGCTCGGCAGTCCAGGACCAGCGCGCCGTCGACCCGGCCGGACTTGAGGTCGGCGAGCGCCTCGTTCGCATCCTCGAGCGGACGAACCTCCACCGTGCTCTGGAGGTGCAAGCGGACCGCTAGGTCGAGGAACTCTCGCGCGTCGGCACGCGTGTTCGCTTCGACGCTCGCGATCCGACGCTCGCCGAACAAGAGGCGATCGTAGTCGATGGACGGGATCGGACTCACGTGAATGCCGGCGATCGCGACCGTCGCTCCCTTGCGGACCTCCCGGAGCGCATCGATCACGACCGAGCCGGCCGGGGCGAACACGATGGCGCCGTCGAGCGTGGGCTCCATCGGCGTTCGAGGCTCCGTCGTGAGGACGCTCTCAGCCGCCCCGAGCGATCGAGCCAGGGCGAGATGGGCTGCGGTGCGCGAATAGGCGACCGTGTCGAAACCGAGCTTCGCGGCGAGCTGCAGCGTCAGGTGCGCCGAACCGCCGAAACCGAAGAATCCGATCCGCCCGCCGAACCGGGGCATCGCCGTCTTGAGCGCGCGATATCCGATGAGCCCCGCACAGAGCATCGGCGCCCAGCTCGCCGCGTCTCCTTCGGCAGGAAGCTTCAGCACGTAGCTCTCCTTTCCCACGACGAACGGCGCGTAGCCGCCGTTCTCGCTGTAGCCCGTGAACGTCTTCTCGCTGCAGAGGTTCTCGCGTCCGGTCAGGCAGTACTCGCACCGACCGCACGTACTGTGGAGCCACGGGACACCGACCCGATCTCCGACGGACAACGTTCGCACTCCCGGACCGAGCCGGGCGACGGTCCCTACGATCTCGTGACCGGGGATCACCGAAGGTCGCACGGGAGGCAGATCCCCCTCGACCACATGCAGGTCGGTGCGGCAAACGCCGCACGTATCGATCCGGACGAGGACCTCGTTCTCCTTCGGTTCCGGCACGGGTACCTCTTCGGGCCACAGCGGCCGGTTCTCGACCGGGCCGGGTCTATGGAGCACCATCGCCCTCATCGACCGCCCTCCGTAGCGGCCGTGAGGGCTACGTCGATGTCCTCGACCAGGTCCTCGGCGCTCTCGCAACCGGCGCTGAGCCGGATGAATCCCTCCGGCAGGAACTCTCCCGCCCATCGACCCCGCCGCTCGGCGGTGGTGTGGATCCCGCCGAAGCTGGTCGCGGTAAGGACTAGGTGGCAGGCGTGGAGGAACCGTTCGGCCGTCGCCCGGTCCGCGAGCTCGAAGCTTACGATCGGTCCGAAGCGACGCATCTGGCGGGAAGCGATCGGGTAGGAAGGGTCGTTCGGAAGCCCCGGATAGCGCACCTGCCGGATCTCGGAGCGCGTCCGGAGGAACCTCGCGATCGCGAGGGCGTTCGCGCTGGCGCGCTCGAGACGGACGTCCATCGTCGCGAGGGACCGATGCGCGAGCCATACCTCCATCGGTCCGGCGATGGAGCCCTGCTCGTCGCGTCCCCTCTTCAGACGGGCCGCACGTTGCGGATCGCGCACCGCCACGTGCCCGAGGATGAGGTCGCTGTGTCCGCAGAGTGCTTTCGAATCGCTGGCGACGGAGAAGTCGGCACCAAGCTCGAGCGGCCGCTGGGCCAGTACGGTCGCCGTGGTGTTGTCCACGGCGACGAGCGCTCCCCGCCGGTGGGCCTCGGCAATCATGGGAGCCAGGTCGCACACATCGAGCATGGGATTGCTCGGCGACTCGAGCCAGACGAGCGTCGCTCCCTCGAACAGATCCGCGAACTTCGGATCCGCCGTCGGGGCCATTCGGACCTGGACGCCCAGCGGAGCGTAGAATTCCCGAGCGACACGCCGGGCCAGATTGTAGCCATCGGAAGGCATGGCGAGGACGCGGGGACTCGAGGTACGCAGGAGCGTGTCGGCCCACACCGCGTTTACGGCCGCCATCCCCGACGCGTAGACGAGCGCCGGCCCTCCTTCGAGGTCGGTGAGGGCCCGTTCGAAGCGCGTCCAAGTCGGGTTGCCGTTGCGGCCGTAGGTGTAGGGGGAGCTCGACGGCTCACCTTCCAAGAAGAATTTCGACGCGAAGGTCGGTCCGGGCAAGAACGGCTCTCCTTGCGCCGGAGCGGGGAGCCCCGCCTTGATCACGCGGGTCGCGTCGCGCATGCACGGCCGGACGACCCCGACCGTCAAACCCTCTTCGGGGGCCCTGCGCCGGGAGCGGACGCCCGGCGCGCGACCGGACGTAGGGCCACGGAGCGGATGACAGGGGTATCCGGCGGCTCGACCGAGGCGGGTCGCGCTAGGCCGACGGCCGAATCAGACCTACGGCCTCGAGCACGTCGTCGTGAGAACGGGCCATCTCCTCCCGCTTCAACGTCCGCGTGTCCACGAGCGCGAGGTCCTTCCACGCCGGGGTCGGCCCCAGCTCGGGCTCGGAGAGAGGCCCGGTGTACACGAATCCAATGTCCCAATGGTGGGCGAGGTCGGGAAAGCGTCGGGGCGTTGCGACCTCCGAGAAGATCTGCGGTGGCTCGAGCGTGCGGTCGCGCCGCAACCCGAGCTGTTCGACGAGAATGCGGCGGGCCGCCGCCTCCGGCGCTTCGCCGAATATGAGGTGCGAGGACGGGATCATCCATCCCTTCGAGTGGATCTCGGCGCGTCGGGCATCGAGGGCTCCGATGTGGTCCCAGGGAGCCTGGGGATCGAGATGGCCGAGGAGGATGCGGTGCGCGTCCGATGGGTCGTGCAGTATCACGAACGCCGACAGGCACATGCCTCCCTTCGGCATCTCGGTGATCGATAGAGAGGTCCCCGACGGAGGGTAGGCGAATCGGCAGAACGCACGGTCGGTCGTCATGCTCGCACGAGCCTCCCTTGGGATATCGGTCTTGCCCCTCGCTCTTCGCTCCTGCTCAAATACGAGGCGGGGAGTGCTCGCGGGTCATGAGCCCACAACGATCGGTGAAGCGCACGCCGCGGCCTCGGGCCCGGCCCTTTCCCCGGCAGCGGCGACGAACCGCTTCGGTACAGGAGCGCCGACGGATCCTCCACCTCCCCGAGCCTCCGCACGGCCACATCGTCTGCCGCAGCTGCGGGCGGATCCATCCGCTCGATCTCCTACCGGCCGACCGCGACCTCCTCCTCGAGATGACCGCGCGCGGACCGGACGGCTGGGCGGTCGAACGCGTCGCCTACTCGATCGCCGCCGTGTGCCCGAGATGCCAACGGACCGCTGCCGCGACGTGAACCCCGACCGATCGCCGGGGGTGCGACCGCTTCGATGATGGGGTTCTTCACTAGCCCGCGCATCGGGTTCGGTCCGGGAGCGATCGAACAGCTCGCTGGCCTCGAGCCCCACCGAGTCCAGTTGCTCGTAGCTCCGAGCGTGAGCGGACTCGACGGGGTGCGTCGGATCGAGGAGTTCGTCCGGCATCTTGAGATCGAGATCTCGACCCGGGTCGTGGGGCGCGGACCGGCGACGATCGAGCAGGCCGAACAACTCGCTTCGGAGATCGGCACCTCGTTCGACACGATCGTCGTGGTCGGGGGCGGCCAGACCATCGACCTTGCGAAGGCGGTCCGAGCGCGACTCGCGCGACCGGACCTTTCCCTGGGGGACTGGACCCCTCTCACGGACGTCCCCGCGAACGGGATGGCTCGCCTCGTGGCGCTTCCCTCCACTGGAGGCAGCGGCAGCGAGATGACCGGGGCGGCCCACCTCTACGACCCGGACGGCGGCACCGTCGAGCTTTCCCACCGGGCGCTCGCTCCCGACTGGGCGCTCCTAGATCCGGCGATGGCGAGCGCCGTGCCGGCCTCGCTCGCGATCCCGATCGGCTTCGAGGTAATCGCCCATGCCATGGAGGCGTTGGCCTCGGAATGGGCCAATCCGTTCACCGACGCACTCGCTCGGGATGCCCTGTCCACGGGCATCCCAAGCCTCTCGAAGCTCGCGCGCCAACCCCGGGACTTGGATGCTCGGACCGAACTCTACTACGCCGCCGGTCGCGCTGGCCTTGCGGGCGCCAACGCTTCGCTGGGGCTCGCCCACGCGCTCGCCCGCGCTCTCGTCCCCGAGTCCCCGGCGCTCGGCTACGCCCGCCTTCTCGCGATGGCGCTCCCTCCCACCGTGGACTACAACTTCCCGTCGGCGCGCGATCGTTACCTCGAAATCGAGGAAGAGTTCCCCGGAGGTGGGGATCCCACGCCCGCGTCCCTCAGCGAGCGCATACGCTCGTTCGTGAAAGAGGTGGGCCTCGCACCCCACCTCGCGGCCGCGGGCCCGGATACGGTCCCTCCCCCCGCCCGCCGTGCCCTCGTCATCGAGCGCGTGCGCCGGTCGACCGCGATCGTCGGGAATCCGAGGGTCCCATCTCCGGGGGAGATCGGACGGCTGCTCGACCTGGTACAATGGGGTAGCCGAGGGGCTCCACCATAGCTAACCCGCTACCTATCGAGATGGTTACGAAGGGATGGTGGTGGCCGACGCGCGGCGGCCGGGCCGCTCGGGCGGAGCGGGCGCACGGGGAGTCGGTGTGACCTCAGGACTCTCGACCGCGTGGTTGATCGCGAGCTCGCACAGATCGCTCGCATAGAGCGCTGTTCGTTCGATGCTCTCCAAGATGTAGGCCAGCCCGACGGCGATGCGTCCCCGACGGGTGACGACCTCGCTCAGGACGTGGGCCCGCTCTTCGACGAGCCGGTGGACCGTGTCGATGATCGCGTTCGCGTGGGGGATGTCGCGGCGCTCGAGGGTACCGAGCGCGTCGGCGAGGCTCTGCGTTGCGGTCGAGGCCATCTTCTCGAGCTCCGTGACGACCGAAGCCGGGGGCTTCTCCTTCTCGAACATCTGGACGGTCTCCGCGATGCGTACCGCATGGTCGGCGACCCGTTCGAGCAATCGGGAGGTCAGGAGGTAGGTCGTGCACTCGGGCAACGTCAGGTCGAGCGAGGAGAGGACGCGAGCGTCCCTCAGGGCCGAGTTCACCTGCTTTTCCATGAACCAGTGAAGTCGGTCGACCTCCCAGTCGCGTTCGATCACGTCCCGCGCGATCGACGTATCGTTGTCGCGGAACGCCGCCATCGCGTCCGTATGCATCGCCCGGACCATCTGGTGCATCCGGCGGATCACCGAGCGGATCGGGAGAGGGTTCGCGCCGACGACGTCCTGAAGGATGACCGACTCCGCCGTTTCCTCGAGGATCTCGGGGCCGATGACCCGCTGTGCGAATCCTCGAACGACATCGCGCGTACGCGCGCTCATGCGGCCCTCGGTACGGATCTCGAGCAGCGATGACCCCGCGATGTACTCGGCAATCAGGCGGCGAATGAGGTACTCCTCCTGCATCTCGTTCGAGACGAGGACCACGCGTCGTTGGACCTCCGGGTTCCCGGCCTCCTCGGGGCTCACCGTGAGCGTACCGTCGGGGCGCGGCGTGAACGCCAGCGAGTCGCCGGCATGGAGCCCGCGGCTCGTCACCCAGTTCTTGGGGAGCGATATGATGAACGTCGAGCCGCCTGTCTTTTGGATACGACGCCCGTGAAACCCACCGGTAGAACGCATCGTACCGCGGGGGCCATTACAGACTATATAGTTTAGGGTAAGCGCTCAGAGGCGAAAGGAAATCTACGACGGCGCCCGCGAGCGACCTATCTCCCCCCCGCGCTCCCGAGAATGGTAAGACCCCCTTCCGCTCGTTGGGCCCGGCTATCGAATGACGAACCGCAGCGACGGAGGGCGACAGCTTCCCATCCTGCAACGATCGATTCGTTACCATCGACCGCGCGCCCCGTTCTGCGGGGTCGGGTATTGTACGAACTGCCTGGTGCGCACCGACCAGCGGCTGAACGTCCGCGCGTGCCGGGAAGGGTTCCCGACCCGGGGGGTCCGAGCCACATCCCACGCGTGGCCCTCACCGCAGCACGATCTCCTCGGCGTCCTCGACCTCCTCTTTCCCCGCGGGATCGACACCCTGCGAGGGTTCCGCCGGCCCGCGTGGGCCGTACCGGCGTACCAGCGCATCGTCCGGCGACTGGCGGGCTACGACAACCCCGACAGCGTCGCGTCTCCTCCGTCTTCCGGCCCGCCCCGCACCCGCTCGGTGGACGTCCTCGTGATCGGCTACGGCACGAGCGGAGCCGCCGCCGTGGACGAGCTCAAGGCCCGAGGGATCGACGCGATAGCTGTCTTGGACCGCAACGGGGCCGAAGGCGACGGCACGATGCCGGGTCGGACCACCGCGGTCTTCCTTCCACCCCCGACCCGCAACGCGCCGTATCCGTTCCGGGTTCTGGCGAGCGAAGGTTCCGAACGGGCGGTGCTCGTTTCCGCGCGCAAAGTGATCGTGGCCGCCGGCGGATACGATGCGTCGCTCCTGTTTCCGGGGAACGATCGGCCGGGCGTCATGACGGCCGACGGCGCGTTCTCCTTCGAGCGCGACGGGATCGAACCGTTCCTCCGCGCGGTCGTCTTCGGAGGAGGCGATCGGGCCCGGAAGGTGGTAGAGAAGCTGGGCGATCGGGTGGTCGCCGTCGTAGCGCCGGGCGAGGTCGGGCCGGACCTCGCGCGCGCCGCGTCCGATCGCGGCATCCCTCTCTACCCTCGCTCGCTCGTTCTGGGTGCCCGGGGTCGCTCTCGAGTTCGGTCGATACGCATCCGAGCTCGGTCTTTCGGCCCCCGTCAGACCCTCGGCGCCGACGCCCTCGTGCTCGCGCATCGTCGTATCCCTCACCCGCAGTTGTTCTTCCAGGCGGGCGCCCGCATGGTCTGGCGTCCCCGGGTCGGGGCGTATCTGCCCGCGGTCGACGCCCACGGGGCCACCACCGTCCCGGGCCTCTACGCGGTCGGGTCCGCGGCCGGGGCCGTGGATCTGGATTCTTCGCGCGCCAGCGGGCGGGCCGCAGCCCGGGCGGTCGCCGAGGGAGCCGAGCCCGGCGTCGACGTCACCCGCTCCTCGCCTCCCGAACCTCCGAACGAGATGCAGGGATACTATCGCGAACTTCTCGCAGAGCCGGAAGGGTTCGCGAAGTGGATCGCGTGCCCGTGCGAGGACGTCCTGTTGCGCGAGCTGCGCCGAGCGAACGAGGATGGCTATCGGGGGATCGAGGTCATCAAGCGCTACACCGGCCTCGGTACCGGGCTCTGCCAGGGTCGCTACTGCGTGCCCGACGCCGTGCTCCTCCTATCGATCTGGGAGGGACGGTCTCCTCCGGAGGTCGGCTACATCACCCAACGTCCTCCCGTGGTTCCCACGACGCTAGGGCAGCTCGCCACGTTGGAGACGCCACTCTCGGACCCGGAGGCGCCGTGAGCGCGCCGACACGCTCGGAGTACCGCACGGTGATCGTCGGGGCCGGCGTGATCGGCCTCTACACCGCGTACTACCTCGCGCGCGCCGGTGCCGGTCCGATCCTGGTCGTCGACCGGGGATTCCTATCCTCCGGCGCGTCGGGCCGCAACGGGGGCGGAGTGCGCCAACAGTGGGAGACCCGGGCGACCGTTCGACTAGCCCGAGAGTCCGTGGGTGCCTACCGCCGCTTCGCCCGTGACTTCGGCGTGAACCCGTGGTTCCGACAGTCGGGCTATGTGTTCCTCGCGGAGAACGGAGCCGAGCTCGAGCGGTTGCGACGCGTCCACGACATCGTCGCGAGCGAGGGACTCCCTTCCGAGATCCTCGACTCCTCCCGCGTCGCTCGACTCGTGCCCGGGATCGCTCCCGAAGCAGCCGTGGGGGGAACCTACCTGTCGACCGATGGCACGCTCTACCCGTTCCCGGTGGTATGGGGCCTGTACGAAGCCGTCCGGGCCATGGG
Source organism: Thermoplasmata archaeon (assembly GCA_021844945.1). Classification (GTDB taxonomy): domain Archaea; phylum Thermoplasmatota; class Thermoplasmata; order Lutacidiplasmatales; family UBA184; genus Lutacidiplasma. Next base: position 200,123 of record JAKBSJ010000002.1, read on the forward strand.
AACCGAGGTCCTGCTCGGAGCGGAAGCGCTCGGTGTTCGGAGCACCGACGGACATCTGACCGGCGTCGCGACCACGAAGGGAACGGTCGCCACCTCGACGTGCGTCAATGCGGCCGGAGGTTGGTCGCGCGACTTCTCCGAACGGGCCGGGCTCACGGTCGCGAACGCGCCCACCCGGCACGAGATCCTGGCCACGGAACCGCTGAAACCGTTCCTCGATCCGATGGTCGTCCGGGCCCGCGATGGCCTGTACTTCAGTCAAACGATGCGCGGTGAGATCGTTGGTGGGCTCTCCCCTCCCTCACAGAACCCGGCGACGAGCGCGATGTCGAGCAGTCCTGCGTTCCTGGCGCGGATGGCCGGAGCCCTCGTACGGATCCTCCCGTCCTTGGCCAGCGTGGGAGTGCTGCGAGCCTGGTCCGGCCTCTACGACGATACGCCAGATGGCCTGCCCGTGCTCGGCGAGGACTCCCACCTAGGCGGATTCATCCACGCGAACGGGTTCGGAGGTCATGGCATGATGCTCGCCCCCTCGTCGACCGCCCGGGTTGCGCGAATGATCTTGGGCGAGCGCGTGGACCTCGACCCCGACGAGTTCGGGCCCCAGCGCTTCGACGGCGGGCAACCCTCGCACGCGACCGAGGCTCTGCAGCTCGGCTGACGGTCGTCGTCGGTTTGATATGCGCTCGGCCCGCTGGGAAGGAACGTGATCGGCCAGTTCCCGTGGGACCCGTTCCCCGAGAACGTTCCCCTGCCCAAAGGCCCCGACCCGCTGCAGATCCACGCCTACCGGTCGGCCGTGACCTCGGCCGACGCATACCGAGGCGTTCGGGAAGGGCTCCGCTTCGAGCACGATCTCCTGCGCATCGGGAACCGCTTCGTTCCCCTCGGTCGGTACCGCGAAGCGGCGTTCGTTGCCGTGGGCGAGGCCGCGGGGTCCATGGCGCAGGGGGCGATCGACGGGCTCGGCGAATTCGTGACGGCGGGATTCGTCGCGGGACCGAAGGATTCGCTGCATCAGGTCCCGTTCCCCCGGATCGAGGTCCCGCTCGGCCCGCCGGTCTCGCCGCGCTCGGAGGACGTGGTACGATCGATGATCGAGATCGCGGAGACGATGTCTCACGACCAGCTCCTGCTCCTGCTCCTCTCCCCCGGAGCGCTCAGCGCTCTCGCTCTCCCCCCGCCCGGAATGACCGGGGAGGAGGTGCGGGACCTTTGGGGAACGCTCACGGAACGGGGAGCCTCCGGGCGGGAGATCGAGCGGACGATCCGGGTCCTGGCCCAGGGTGGGGTCGGAGGAGGGGTGGGAGAGCGCTGTGCGACCACCGACATCGCGGCGTTCGTCGTGGACCGGGGGGACGGAGCGCGTCTCCTCGGGGGAGGTCCGGTGCACCCCGTGGACCCGTCGGAGCGCGAAGAGGTCCGGGCCCTGCTCGAGCGGCACGGACTGCGGGATCGATTGCCGGCGCCGGCCCGTGAACGGTTGACCCGGGCCGCCGGGCCGCCGGGTGGGCCGGTGCATCGGCCCGTCTACGTCGCGCGCCCCTCCGACGCGATCACCGGCGCCGGCGACGCTCTGTACGACCGCAAGTGGCGCATCCGTCTCGGGATGATGGATCTCGCGGGCGGACCCGAGTCCGCCGCCGAACGATTCATGGCCCGGGTCGAAGAGGTCCTGGCCAAGGAGCCGGACCTCGCGCAGGACCGCAGCCGCGGGATCGCGGTCCCTGCGATGACGACTCTCGACCAGCCCGAAGGGATCGACGACGGGCCCGCCATCGCGCGGTTCCTCCAGCACGCCGAAGGGCAGGTGCGGCGTCGGGAGCTCAGCGTCGGGATCTTCCGGACGGTCGGCGCTCTCGGAGCTTCGGGATTCCCGGCCGGGGCCGTGATCGGCAAGCCGGGGAATCCCGAATTTTCCCGTCACGCCGGTCGCGCGCGCGCCGTTCCGATGGAGGCCGGGATCACCGACGTCGGCCTCCTGGTCCTCGCGCTCTTCCCGGCGGACGAGACCAGCGCTTCCAAGTAGGCCCCCACCGACGGGAACGTCGACCCCGGCTCACGGAGCCCGCGACGTTAACGACTCGAAGTGACGCTTCAAGGACATGTACTCGTCGAAGGAGATCTCGCGACGCGCGCGGATGATCCCGGCCTGACGCAGGGATTCGATCCGATACTGCCGGATGAGAGTGTCGACGCTGCGGGTCGCCGCGGGCGGTGCCGTGGAGGGCCGCTCGGAAGCGGGCGGGGTCATCGCGGGTGGCGAAGTGGGCGTCGGCGGCGGGGATCGCGCGGGCGCACCCGTTTCGAGATGGGCGCGCAGTCGCTCGAACTCCGTCCCCGTGAGTTCTCCCTCGTCGAGAAGGAGCTCCAGCAACTCGGGCTGGCGAGGGCGATACGTCTCGATGAGTTCGTCAATCGATCGATCCGGTCGAGGTTCGCCGAGGGCGAGGGTCGCGACGGCGCGTCGCAGGCGCTCGAATGCCGCTTGGATCGCCTCGGCCGGTGGCCCGTCCGTCCCTTCGTCGAACTCGAGATGCTCGGCGAGGCGAACGGTCCCTTCTCCGGCGGCTCCTCCCCGGTGGATCGGCCGCTCGACCGAAATCTCGATGTCGCGACGGCGAGGAGGCATGACGGGCCAATGGAGGTCATGGTCCGCAAAAAGGTACGCTCGGAGTAAGAGGAGGGATGGGTCCCAATCAATTACCTGTAGATATTCAGTTGCAAAAGACCATCAACTACCATACGGTAACTATAAGAACCTACATGCCCTGCTACTCACGATGAGGCCCATGGAACGTTCACGAAACCGTGGCCCGATCGCCGAAGACCTTCGCGATGGCGAGACGTGCGATAGCCAGGGCCGCGCTCTGTGCCCCGTACTGGCCGCCGTAGGCGTGATCGGTACCGAGTGGCGGCTCGCCATCATCCACCGGCTCCTCGACGGCCCCCAACGGTTCAGCGAGATCCTGAAGTCGAACCCTCGGTTGAACGCGAAGACCCTCAGCGCGACGCTCAAGTTCCTCGAGGGGCAGGGCGTGGTTCAGCGCCACGTCATCAGCACCCGCCCTTTCTCGGTCACCTACTCTCTTACCGAGATGGGGCTCAGCCTCGCCCCGGCAGCTCGCGAATTGCGGATCTGGGGCGAACGCTGGCTCGTTCCGCGGGCCACCGCTCGCGCCAACGCACCTACCGCCCGGCCCACGCCCGTCATCGAGGGGGAGTTGCCGCGGATCGTCGTCCCCGACGCGGGAACCCCCCGCTCGCACTGAACGGAACACCCCCCGAGAGAGGCGTTCCGCCACCTCTCCCTTGTCGGTTGAAATACCCGAAAGACCGGTGGTTTCTCCGCATACCACCCCGAAGGGTCGCGCAACATCGCCGATAGGGGACTGCACCGTCCCGGGCGTGCGCGCGACCCTTCTCAACCTCGGTTCTTACGTAGGCGATGGTCTCGAACGAGCTTTCGCCAGAGGTACAGCGTGGCATAGCTCCCCCAGCCGGGGTAGTGCTCATCGGCCCACGCCCGTGCGGCCTCTTCGGGGGCGCGCCGCGACAGGACGCCGTACTGCGCGAGCGCCACGCGCAGCCCGAGGTCCCCCGCCACGAACAGGTCCGTGCGACCCGCTCCTCGCAAAAGAGCGTTCTCGGCGGTCCACCGCCCGACCCCGGGTTCGGCATCGAGCCGGTCGATCGCTGCTTCACGGCCTAGACGACGGAACTCTTCGGCGTCGAAGCGCCCGTCGATCTCGCCCTGGGAGAGCGAGAAGAGCGCGGTCGACTTGGCCCGACTGAGACCGAGGCGTCGAACGCCGGAGGGTCCGAGACGGCGGACCGCGCGAGGGGGTGGAGCGCAGGGTAGCACGATATCGTCCACCCGCAAGTACGCGTGCGTCGCCTTCAGGATCCGCCGCCACAACGTGTCGGCGGCCCGCACCGATAGCTGCTGTCCGACAATCGCCTGGGCCAACGACTCGTACAGAGAAGGATCCCGGGGCAAGCGCACTCCGCGGAACGTTCGCTCCGTTCCCCGAAGCGCCGGTTCCCGTCGGACCCATCGGTAGAACGCGGGGAGATCGTGTTCGAGGCTGAACATCTCTCGCACGGCCGAACGCGCCGCGGCGGGGCTCGCGCCGCGAGCCTCGATCTGCCAGCGTCGGCCGTGGACCGATACTCCGAGCGCCCACGGTCGATCGGCCGGGCCCCACGCGCGCCACAACGTTCGTCCATCGGGGGACCAAACGGTCGATCGTGTGGCGTACTCGAGCTCGTCCCCGTACCGGGGGAACCGGGACAAGGGCGGAGGTTGCACGTGCGTACGGATTCGGTCCCCAACGACGCCCCCCACGGGGCGCCCAGGTTCGCGCGCGCGATAACGCTGCCCCGGTCCCGGCGGAGTTCCGGATGTTTATCAACGAAATGACCTATAAATTCCGGTGGCGTCTGCGAGCCGATGGTCGCCGACGAAGGGGGATCGACCCATGGCTTCGCCGGATCGAAGCAGGCGATCCTCCTCTATCTGAAGCAGACCAGCTCGGCGAGCCTTGCCGAGATTGCTCGAGCGGTCGGCATCAGCAAGACCGCCGCTCTCACCCACCTCGAGCAGCTCGAATCCCAAGGGTGGCTCGAGCGTTCGTTCCAGCGGGGCGCCGTCGGTCGGCCGCCGGTGTGTTTCCGACTCTCTCCTCGATCGACCCAGCTCTTCCCCCAGCGCTATTCCGAGGTCTCCCGGGCCGCGCTCGACTTCATCCAGCGGCGCCTCGGCCGACCGGCCGTCATCGAGCTCTTCCAGGAACGTGCCCACGACCTGGCCGATCGGAACCGGAGCCGGATCGATGCCGTTCGGTTATCCGAACGCGTCGAGCGTCTCGCCGCCGTCCGCTCCGAGGGAGGATACATGGCCGAGGTCGGGATCCGGCGCAAAGGGGCCGTCGAGCTTCAGGAGCACAACTGCCCCATTCTGGCGCTCGTGGGACAGTACCCGGAGGCATGCGACATCGAGCGTCGGATGTTTGAGAGCGTACTCCGCGCCCGGGTCGACGTGAGCCACCGGGTCGTCGTCGGGGATGCGGTCTGCCGCTTCTGGGTTCGGGAGAGGGAGAGCGGAGGATGACACCGCGTCCGGCACTTCCCACCGGGTTCCGTCGCAGGTCGGGAGCGACGGTCGCCCGGTTACCGCGAGGTGGGACCTTCGAGCTGCTGATCCCGGCTGGGGACCGCGACGGTGGACGCACGACGACCCCGACGTCTTGATGGACCGGGTCGTCTCGCATGGCCCGGAGATGTCGCCCTGGGAACCGGACCGCTATCTTGCCTTCGAGAAGGAGCGGACGCTTCCGGCCCGAGACCTCGTACGACGTATCGAACTGGAATGGCCCTCTCGGATCGTGGACCTAGGATGCGGAACCGGGACCAGCACGGCGGTTCTTCGGGAACGATGGCCCCGAGCGTCCATCGTCGGCATCGATCGTTCCGAGGAGATGTTGCGTCGGGCGCGCGCCTCCGTACCGACGGGGGACTGGGTATCGGCCGACCGGGCGACGTGGACACCCTCCGAGCCGTACGATCTCGTCTTCTCGAACGCCGCGCTTCAGTGGATCCGAGCTCCCGCGGCCGCCGCGGCTCGGCTGTTCGGCTTTGTGGCCGAGGGAGGGGCGCTCGCATTCCAAATTCCCATCCGGTACGCTCGCGCGCCCGGGTGGGCCGAGGTCCTCGCTCAGGTGGTACGCCGCGAACCTTGGATCCACCGCTTTCCGACGGACGCGCGCGAAGACGGCTGCATCGGAATGGGGGCCATCTACGATCTCCTCGCGCCAAGGGCGGCCCGCGTCGACCTGTGGGATACGGAGTACGTACACGTCCTTCCCGGCCCGCAGGCGATCGTCGAATGGACGCGGGGAACCGGCCTTCGTCCCTGGCTGGAAAAGCTGGACGACCCGGCCGAGCGCGAGCAGTTCCTTACGGAGTACACGGCAGGTATCGCTTCTCGGTATCCGAAACGGGGGGATGGGAAGGTGCTCTTCCCGTTCCCGCGGCGGTTCGTGATCGCGTACCGGTAACCGCCGAGCGGGGGTCCCTCGGGACCGGTGACACCCTCCGCTCGAGGGCAGCGCTAGGATATCCCACCTGACGCCGGCGCTCCGAACGGCGAGGCTCCATCAGCCAAAATACGGGCCATGCTTCGGCCCGCCCATGCAGATGCGTCGACTCGGCCGAGATGGTCCCCGGGTCTCTGCGATCGGTCTCGGTTGCATGGGGATGTCGCAGTCTTACGGAACCCCGCAGGACGAGGAGTCGCGGGCGACCATCCATCGCGCGCTCGCGCTCGGTGTGAATTTCCTCGATACGGCCGACGTCTACGGTCCGTTCACCAACGAGCGGTTGGTCGGCGAAGCCATCCGGGGCCGACGGGACGAGGTGATCCTTGCCACCAAGTGCGGCCTGAACCCCGCAGGGGAGGGCCCGCCCGTCAACGGCCGACCGGAGTACATCCGCGCGGCCTGCGACGCCAGCCTCCAGCGTCTCGGGGTCTCGTCCATCGACCTGTACTACCTCCACCGAGTCGACCTGAAAACCCCGATCGAGGAGAGCGTACAGGCCATGGCCGGCCTCGTGAAAGAGGGAAAGGTCCGCTACCTCGGGCTCTCGGAGGTGAGCCCCACGACGCTCCGCCGGGCTCACGCGGTCCACCCGATCACCGCCGTACAAAGCGAGTTCTCGCTGTGGACCCGCGAGCCCGAGAACCGGATCTTGCCGGTGTGCCGCGAGCTGGGCGTCGGCTTCGTGCCGTTCAGCCCGCTCGGGCGGGGCTTCTTCTCCGGTAAGGTCCGGTCGCTCGAGGGCCTGCCCCCGAACGACTTCCGACGGGGGCTCCCCCGTTTCGCTCCGGGAAACTTCGAACGGAACCTCGCGATCGTCGACCGGTTGGCGACGCTCGCGGCCGCGAAGGGATGCACGCCGGCCCAGCTCGCTCTCGCGTGGGTCCTTTCCCGGGGAGATGAGGTCGTGCCGATCCCCGGAACGAAGCGGCGAACGTACCTTGAAGAGAACGTAGCGGCCACGGAACTGACGCTCTCGCCGGCGGATCGGGCGGCCATCGACGAGATCGCTCCCGTAGGATCGGCGGCCGGAGATCGGTACTCGCCCGAACGGATGGCGACGGTCGATCGCTGATCGGGGGACCGGCCCGACCGGCCGTCGGGGCCCTCTATGTAGCCCATGTCTTGGCCCGGAGAGCACGCCCATGGCCACACCCGCCCCCCGCTTCGCTCCCTTGGATGTCGTGTTGCTCATCGTGCTCGGAACCGTCTGGGGCTCGGCGTACATCTTCATCCGGGAAGGTATCGTTCTCGGGGCGTCCCCCTTCCCCTACGCGGCGGTGCGCTACGCGTTCAGCGCCGCCGGCTTCGCGATCGTCGCGGCGAGCCTGCGTGAGAAGTTCCCGAACCGTCGCGCGCTCGCGATCTCTGCCGGGATCGGTGGGATCTTCGTCATCGGGCTTTACGGGGGATTCCTGTACTGGGGCGAGCAGTTCACGACCGGGGCGTATGCCTCGATGCTGTCGACGACTTCCCCGATCCTGACCGTCGTCGTCGCGTCCGTTCTCCTGCCTCAGGAGAAGCTCGGCGCCCGGTCGCTCGTCGGGCTCGCCGTAGGATTTGCCGGCGTCGGAGTATTGCTCTACCCTCAGCTCCAGAGCGGACCGGGCGGATGGGCCGGCCCGACGGTGATCGTCGGAGCGTTCCTGAGCGCCGCGGTCGGCGTGGTGTTGATCCGCCGTTACGGCATGGGCCGGCAAGGCCTCTGGCAGATCGGTGCGCAGTTCGCAGTGGGCGCGGTCCTGCTCGGCGTCGCCACCGTCGTCCTCCCAGGGTCCGAAGCATTTCCCGACACTGCCGGCGTGTGGGCGTCGCTCGCGATCCTCGTGCTCTTCTCTTCGCTGTGCGGCTACTTCATCTATTATCTGCTGGTCCACCGGGTCGGCCCGGTGCGCGCGAACGCCGTCACCTACCTGATCCCGCTATCGGGGATCGGGCTGGGAGCGGGACTCTTCGGCGAACCGGTCGACGCGATCGAGATCGTCGGGTTCGTCATCGTCCTCGTCGGCGTGGCGCTCGTCATCCTCGGCTCGGCCCGGTCGACCTCGCCCGGAAGCTGATAGACCCGCACCGGAGTGCCGGGCCGATGCGGCTCTTCTTCGCGGTCGACATCCCTCCGCTACCCCCTTGGGAGCCGGGCTCACGCCGCGCTACCTCGGCGCCGCCCGAGCATATCACCGTCCGGTTCCTGGGCGACATGCCGGCGGAACGGTGCGCCGACCTAGACCGCGCCGGGTCGGAAGCGGTCGCCGGGCTCCGGCCGTTCCCGATCGAGCTCGCATCGATCGGGGCCTTCCCGTCGGCGCGCTCGCCGCGCATCGTCTACGTCGCCCCCAACTTGGGGACAGCGGATCTCGAGGTGCTCGCGGCACGCCTGACCGAGGCCCTGGCTCGGATCGGGATCCCGCCCGATCCTCGGCCGTTTGCGGCCCACGTGACGTGGCGGCGCATCCGCTCGGCCCGCGATCAGAGCGTGGCGCGCGTCCGGCTCGCCGAGGGAGCGCTCGGGCACCCGATCGCGACGGTGGTGCGTGCGCTGCTCCTCAAGGAAAGCGAGCTCTCCTCGGCCGGCGCCGTGCACCGGGTCATCGCCGAGTTCCCGCTGGGGGCCGCGTCGAATCCCTAGGACGGGTCGCGGCCGACGAGATCGTAGTATCGGTACGCCGCTTCCCCCGCGCCGAAGCAGTACTGCAGGGTGGTGAATCCCGCCTTGAGCTGGGCCGCCTCGGTGCGGATCTCGTCCGACGATCGGCCCTTATGCAGGAGGCCGTCGAACAGGTCGGCGATCCGCCCCATCTCCCGCTCCTTCATCCCGACGCGCGTGACCTCGGGCGAGCCCAGCCGGATGCCCTGCGGGTGCTTCGGGCTCGCGTCGCCCGGGAGGAGGTTCTTGTTGGAGATGATTCCCGCATCGGCGAGCGCGCGAGCGACCGCCTCTCCGCCCCCCTCGTTCGTGACCCGAACGGCGATCGTGTGCGACTGGGTGAACCCGAGGGGCTCGGCCAGCACGTCGAACCCCCGCTCGTTCAGGGCTTGCGCCAGCGCCTTCGCATTCGCGACCGTCTGGCGGGCGTACTCGCGTCCGAACTCGAGATGCTCGGCCAGGCTCACCGCGAGGGCCGCCATGGTATGGAGGTGGTGGTTGCTCGTGACCCCCGGGAAGGCGCCCGAGGCGAGGCGCTTGGCCCCGTCGGGTTCGAGGCCCTCTCCGAGCAGGATCCCGTGCTGCGGGCCCGGGAGGGTCTTGTGGGTGGAGGAACTGAGGACCTGACATCCCTCGCGCAGCGGGTCCTGGAACTGCCCGCCCCCAATCAGGCCAAGGACATGGGCCCCGTCGTACCATCCGCGGGCTCCGATCTCCTCGAGCGTCGGGCGAAGCTCGTCGATCGGCATCGGGAACAGGAAGAGGGAGAGGCCGAACAGGCACAGCTTGGGCCGGACCGCACGCAGGATCTCCTTCGTGCGCGGAACGTCGATCGTCATGCGCTCCTCGTCCCACGCGTAGTAGACGGGCTTGACCGAACGGAGACCGAACGCGCCGAACGAGGCGCTCGAGATGTGGGCGCCGTCCGCAAGCCGGCTCGTGCCGACGAGCTCGAACGGCTCGGCGAGGCCCTTGAGCACCGCGAGGTTGGCGACCGTTCCGGAAATCGGTCGGACGTCGGCGAACGAGCACCGGAAGAGACGTCGGGCGAGATCGAGACAGACGTTCTCGATGTGATCGACGTCTTCGTTCCCCTCGTAGTATCGCTCTCCGGGAAGCCCCTCCGCATAGCGGGAGTGGAGGTCGCTGATTAGGAGCTCCTTGGCGTACGGGGACAACAGGTTCTCGCTCGCGATCAGCGGGATGGCGCTCTCGAACCTCTTCGAGTGATGCTGAGCGGTGGCGCGAATGTCCCGCACTACCTGCGCCATCTCGCCCGAACGAGGCGGTGGCGTTGGCGTCGACCCCCCCACCCCTGTGTTTCCCGTGGAACGGTCGGTCGGCGCAACGCTCGAATTCGGGGGAAGAGACATGGGTCACCCGGAAACGGTCACGCCACCGCAAGCGGCCATATATGGCCCCGTACCGGTTCCCAACCGACCATGTCGCACTCTTCCTCTGGCCCGGACCCCTCTATCTCCTCTCCTCCTTGGCCGGTCCAGCGACGCTTCCCCGTACCCTACCACGATATCGACGTACTCAACCACCTCAACCATGCCGCCTACTTCCACTACATGGAGACGCTACGTTGCGACTACTACCTCCCTCTCCTCCCCTCGCACGATCCCCGCGATCTCGACATCATCATCCTCGATGCCTCCTGCCGCTACCTCGCTCCCGTCCCGTACGGAGAGATCCTCCTCGGAGAGGTCGCGCCGGCCCGCCCCCTCGGTCGCACCAGCTTCACCCTGCTCTACCGTTTCACCGACGCCCATCGCCGCCTTACTGCTCGGGGAAAGACGGTGGCCGTCTGCTACGATTACTCGAAATCAACGAAGCGAGAGATCCCTCCCAACCGCCGGAGGATCATGGAACGCCAAGCCGTCGACCCTACGGCCGAGGGATGGTAGCGCCGCGCCAGGTTCCAGTGGAAAGAGGGGGGTGGGGGTCTTGCCCACCGTCTCGACGTGTTCCCGTGCTAGGCCAGCAGGATTGCCACCCGAGGAAGAGGCACGGAACCCCCAAGCGTTCCTCAGCCCCGTCTCCCCGCCAGCGTCGACGGGTCACGGTAAGGCTGCTCCCGTCAGGACCTAACCCGGTTCCCGTGATGGATAACCGCTAGGCCGCTCCTCCGAGCGGTCGTCGCGATGCCCGCGGCCCAGCGGAACAGAGCTTCGACGGAACAACTTGGGACGTGCCCCTCTCCTGAGCGTCGCTCCTGCTTGTCACCCCCGCTAAGGACGGTTTCGGTGTGTAAGGGGACGCCCAACCCCCCGGTCAAGCCTAGCAAGGCGCTAACGATAGGGGTCCTATTTAATCCGGGCCCCAGCCCGAATCGGGGCCGAAGACCCCCCAACATCAGCTAAAGAGCCGGCATCGTTCCCCGGGACGTGGACTCGGAAGCACGGGTAGAACGGGTGCTGCGCTACACCCGGGAGGCGCTCACTCGGGAGGAGATCGCCGCGCTCTTCGCGTCGAACGAACACCCTCGGGCCTACATCGGGTTCGAACCGTCGGGCTCGCTCACGATCGCGCACCTCGTCACGACGCGGAAGATGATCGACCTCGTCGAGGCGGGCTGCGATCTCACGGTCTTCCTCGCGGACTGGCATGCGATGATCAACGACAAGCTCGGGGGCGATCTCGAGCGGATCCGGGCATCGGGCCGCTACATGCAGGCCGCGTTCACCGCCCTGGGCGTCGACCCCGACCGAGCCCGTTTCCGCTTCGCGAGCGAGCTGGTCGCGCGGCCGGCATACTGGGAGCGGGTCATCCGGGTCGCGAAGTCCACGACCCTCGCACGGACGAAGCGCGCGATGTCGATCATGGGGCGGCAGGAGGAGGAGGCGAGCCTCGACACGTCGAAGCTGTTCTACCCGGCGATGCAGGCCGCCGACATCTTCGAGCTCCCGGTCGAGCTGGCCTACGGGGGCATGGACCAGCGTAGGGCCCACATCCTCGCTCGCGAGGTCGCACATCAGCGTGGCTGGCCGGTCCCGTGCGCGATCCACACCCCGCTGCTCTCGTCGCTGAAAGGGGGGGGTCGGATGGATCCCACCGAGGGAAGGACCGAGCGCAAGATGTCCAAGTCGGACCCGGGTAGCTCGGTCCCGATCCCGTGCACGCCCGAGACGCTCGCCGAACGCCTGAACGGGGCGTTCTGCCCGGCGAAAGAGGTCGAGGGGAACCCGATCGTCGAGCTCGTCGAGTACGTGATATTCCCGTGGACCGGGACGTTCGCGGTCGACCGCGCGGCGAAGCACGGTGGGCCGGTCTCGTTCGCCTCCCCGGAAGAGTTCCGCGCGATGTGGACAAGCGGCCGGCTCCACCCCCAGGACCTGAAGACGGCGGTCGCCCGCGCATTGGCGCCGCTCGTCGCGCCGGCGATCCGCTACTTCGCCTATCACCCCGAGCTGGGACCGAGCTCGTTTGCGCTCCCTTCGGCGGACAAGTCTTAAGTAAGGCGCTCCGTAGGCGGTCCCTACCCGTGAGCCGAGGGCCCCTGGGGGGTACCGCTGACGCGAGGACACAATGGCGCGACCAATCTACGTGCGATTTGAGACCCCGGCCGACGTCGCCGACAAAGCCCTACAGCTCGTTCAGGTGGCGAGCGAGACGGGCAAGGTGCGCGTCGGGACGAACGAAGTGACGAAATCGACCGAGCGCGCCGAAGCGAAGCTCGTCGTGATGGCCGAGGACGTCGACCCGGTAGAGATCCTGATTCACATCCCCATGCTCTGCGAGGAGAAGCGGATCCCGTACATCTACGTCGGAAAGAAGGCCCAGCTCGGGCAGTCGGCCGGGCTCTCGAAGTCGGCCGCGAGCGTCGCCATCGTCGAACCGGGCGAGGCGAAGGGCCTCCTCGAAGAGCTCGCGCAGTCGTTCCCTTCCCTGAAGAAGTAGGCGAGCCGGTCGAGCGAGGGTAGAAGCGATGGCGGAAGAGAAGGGCTCCCCGGCCGAGGTCGTGGAGCTGATCGGCCGCACGGGCATGGCGGGGGAGGCGACCCAAGTCAAGGTCCGCGTTCTCGCCGGGCGGGACCGCGGTAAGATCATCACCCGGAACGTCGCCGGACCGATCCGCCTCGGGGACGTCCTCATCCTTCGCGAGACCGCGCGCGAAGCGCGCAAGCTCTCGGTGCGCTAGGAAGCTGGGCGGAGGCACGCCGATCGATGGTCGTCAAGCGTCAGTGCTCGTTCTGCGCGAACGAGATCGAGCCCGGCACGGGCATGATGTTCGTCAAGCGCGACGGCACGATCTATCACTTCTGTTCCTCGAGCTGCCGCAAGCAACAGCTCCACCTCGGCCGCGTCGGTCACCGGCGCAAGTGGACCCGCGCGCACATGATGAAGCGCGCCGCGAGCCAGGCCGCCGCCCCGGTGATCTCGCCGCCCGAGCCCGCGCCCGTTCTAGCCTCCCCTGCGAAGCCCGAACCCGTCGCGCCCGCGCCGCCACCGGCCCCGGAGCCCGAAGGAACGACCCCCGGGCCCTCGTCCGAGCGCGCCGCTACCGAAGCGGAGGCAGCGGCAGCCCCGACGCCAGAGCCCGGCACCGGGCCGACCGAGGCGCCGGCCCAGCCCGCCGCGAAGCCTCGGCGTCGAACGGCTGCGCCGAAGGCGAAGGAGAAGGCGACCGATAGCCCGGCGAGCGAGTCCCCGCCCCCGTCCTGAGCCCGCGCCTGCGTTTCGCCTGGAAGATCATCGATAAGCTCCAGCGTGCCGCCGCCCCTTCATGACCGAGGGCTCCGACTGGGTCTCGGCGAGCGATCTTGCCGAGTACTCCTACTGCCCTCGAGCGCACTGGTACCGAGAGCACCCTCCGGCGGGCTTCTCGCCCCGGGGGTCGGTCCGTTCTCTCCGACGCGGACAGCGATTCCACCGCCAGGAACTTGGAGGCGAGCTTCGCCGCGAAGCACATGCGGGAGCCTACGTCGCGCTCGTCCTGATCGGCATCGCGTTCGTCGCCGCGGCCCTGTACCTCGGGGGGTTGCGATGACGGTCCCGGTGCTCGGCGAAGCCCTCCTCTTTGCGGCGGGCGCCGCGATCATCGGAGTAGCGGGGGTCCTACTCGCCCGTCGGGCGCGCGACCGACGCTACGGTCGGCTCGTGTCGGTCGACGCCGGATCCGGTGGCGGCGCCCGGCTCCGTTCCGAACGCTTCCGCATCTCCGGTCGGCCGGACGTGGTCCGCCGGCGGCGCGACGGCCGTTCGATCCCGGTCGAGCTCAAGACCCGCCCCCTACCGGCGGACGGACCGCCTCGCTCGCACATCGTCCAAGTATGGGCGTACTGCCTCTTGCTCGAGGAGACGGAGGGGGTCCCGCCTCCGTTCGGCGTCCTCCGCTACGGGGACGGTCGGGAGGTCGAGGTCCCGTGGGGCAGTGAGGAACGAGGGATCCTGCTCGGGATCCGACGAGCGATGGACCTCCCGTACGACGGCCGTGCCCGGCCGTCCCGCGCCCGATGCGCGCAGTGTCGATGGTGCGCGATCTGCGACGCCCGGGCCTAGGTCGACCGGAGCCGGCGCGCGAGATACACGTCGGTTCGGTACGGCAGCTCGATCCGCGCGCGGCCGCGGGTTTGCGGGTCCCGCGCGAGGATCCCCCGCAGTTCCCGGGCGATGCGCGCCCGTTCCCGAGCGGGTTGGACGGCGATCGCGCTCACCGAGACGAACCGATCCACGGCCGTCGCGGGAGTGAGCACCTGGACGTGGCGGAAGGAGCGCTCGATGACCGGGCCGAAGGGGAGATCGCCCCGCTCCAAGACCCGCCTCCACCGCCCCCCTCGCGAACGAGGCACGGTCCGGAAGAAGGGGTCGATAAGGTGACTGGCCGCGCGGACCCAGGGGACGGACTCGTCCCGCCGGTTCCAAATCAACGCGACTCCGCCCCCGGGTCGCAGCACGCGGGCGATCTCGCGGAAGGCCGGACGCGGGCGGAACCAGTGGAACGCTTGGGCCGCGACGACCACGTCGGCGATGTGCGGCGGCAACGGGATCGCTTCGGCGACGCCGTCCAGTACCGGAAGGTCCGGGATCTGGCGCGCGAACTCCGCGCGCATTCCGGGCGTCGGCTCGATCGGGACGATAGCGGCCGTGGTCGTCCGTAGGAGGCGGGTGAGCTTGCCGGTTCCGCTGCCGAGCTCGACGATCGTGGACGTCGGTCCCAGGTGGAGCTGACGAACGATGTACCGGATCGCCGCGGTCGGGTACTCGGGCCGCCCTCGCTCGTAGGCCCGTGCGGCTCGATCGAAACCTCGTACAGCCGGATGCGTTCGGGCTCGGGGGACCGTTCGGGGACCCATCGCATGGCGCGGAGCCTCCCGACGCTTAACACCGTCGCGGGCCTCCGACGCGAAGCGTTAGGCGTCCTTCGGTCTGCCCGGACGTGGCTCGCGCGCGATCCGGTCGGTGCGCCGTGGTCTTCGACCTCGGCGGGGTCGCCATCCGGTGGAGCGACGAGCGTCTGTTCCGCAAGGTCGCGCGGCACCTCGGCCTTCCGCCGGACCGGGTCCGCGCCGCGATGGAGGCCGCCGAGAAACCTCTCGAGCTCGGCAGGCTCTCGCTCTCGGAGTACTGGGACCGAGTGGAGCGTCGGCTGCACCGCTCGATCCCGCGATCGATGCGTCGCTGGTGGATCGACGAGTTCGAGAGGTACGCTCGACCGGATCCTACCGTGACGCATTGGTTGGCCCACCTCCAGGGCCGAGGCATCGTCGTTGCCTGCCTCTCGAACACCGATCCCTCGCACGTGCGGATCCTGCGGCGGAACGGCTGGTTGCGCCCGTTCTCGCCCGCGCTGATGTCCAACGAGCTGGGCGCTCTCAAGCCGACCCGGCGGATTTTCGACCTCGCACGTCGGCGGCTCGGGGTCTCGCCCCGGGACATCTATTTCCTCGACGACAAGGCCGCCAACGTCGCCGGCGCCCAGCGGGCCGGCTGGACCGCCCGGCGCTTTCGAGGGATCGCCGATGCTCGTCCTCGGGTGGAACGGTGGCTGGCCCTACGCACCGGTGGACACCAAAGGCTTTGACGCACACCGGGCTCGGTCGCGCCATGCCCGAAGCACCGACGGAACGCACCCTCGTGCTGGTGAAGCCGGACGGCGTGCGCCGCGGACTCATTGGCGAGGTCGTCGGCCGCCTCGAACGGAAGGGACTCACTGTGGTGGCCGCTCGCATGCTGCGGATCTCCGCGTCGACCGCCCAAACGCACTACGCCGAGCACAAGGACAAGCCGTTCTACGGCGAGCTGGTCGATTACATCACGTCGGCGCCGGTGCTCGCCATGGCGGTCGAAGGGCGCTCGGCGATCGCGGTCGTGCGCTCGCTGATCGGGGCCACCGATCCCACGAAGGCCGCGCCCGGCACGTTGCGCGGGGACTTCGCCCTCGCGATGACGTCGAACCTCGTCCACGCCTCGGACTCCCCGGCGTCGGCCGAGCGGGAGCTCGCTCTCTACTTCCACGAAAAGGACTACCTCCACTACACTCGCGCTGACGCCGAGTACCTCTAACATGGAGCCATCGATCCGTAGGGCCACCGAGCGCTTGCGAGACGGAGGATTGGTGGTCTATCCGACCGACACGCTCTACGGGATTGCGGCCGATGCGACCAACTTCGAGGCGGTCGAGGCATTGATTCGTCTCAAGGGGAGGACCGGGAGCCAACCGATCTCGATCGCCGTCTCCTCGACCGAGGAGATCGAACCTCTCGCCGAACTGGGCGAAGAGGCGCGATCCTACGTGCGGACGCATCTCCCCGGCCCGTACACCCTCCTCGCCCGACCTTCCGCTCGCGCGCGCCGGGAACTGGCCGCGGCGGTCGTCGGCGATAACCCGACGATCGGGATCCGGATCCCGGACCATCCGCTCGCCCGCGAGCTCGCCCGGGTCGTTGGACCCATCACGGCCACCAGTGCCAACCCGCACGGATCCCCCCCGGTACGATCGGTCGACGAAGCGCGCACGCACTTTCGAAACAGCGTGGGGTACCTCGACGGGAGCCCTCGTCCTTCGGGAAACCCGTCCACGCTCGTGGACGTCACGGGCCCCATCCCCCGCCCTCGATCGCGCCTCTGAGGGACCTTGACCCCGTATCCCGCCGACCTCGACCGGTGGCGGACCGCGGCCCGCATCTCCGCCCGTGCCCGCGACCTCGGCGTTCGCTCGATCGCCCCCGGAGTCGAACGACGCGCGGTGGCCGACAAGATCGAGTCGTTCATCCGCTCGCAGGGCGCCGAGCCCGCGTTCCCCGCCAACCTCTCCCGGAACGTGGAAGCAGCTCACTACACCCCGTCGATCGACGACACCGTGACCTTCGACGAAGGGGACCTCGTGAAGGTCGACGTGGGGGCCCACATCGAGGGCGCGATCGCGGACACCGCGGAGACCGTCGAGGTCGGAGGGACTCGGAGGCACGAGAACCTGAAGCGGGCCGCCGACGAAGCGGTCATGGCCGCAATCGCGCAGGTTCGGCCGGGCGGGGCCATCGACGACGTCAGCCGAGCCATCGAGGCGACGATCCATGCGCGTGGGTTTCGACCGATCCAGGATCTTACGGGCCACAAGATCGATCGCTACATGCTTCACGCCCACAAATCCGTCCCGAACGTGGGAGGAATGACCGGAGAGCGGTTCGAGGAGGGCGAGATCATCGCGATCGAGCCGTTCGCGACGAACGGGATCGGGCACATCGACAACGGGCCGTTCGGCAACATCCAACGATTCCGCCGGGATCCGGGGAGCTCGGATCCGGTGCTCGCCCGCCTCTTCTCGCGGTTCCGAACGTTACCGTTCACGGCGCGGTGGTGCGCCGAACCCGCCGAGCACGAAGCGCTCCGTGGAGCGCGCAAGCACCTGCAATTGTATCCGGTCTTCCTCGAGCGGGCCGGGGGCATCGTCGCCCAGGCGGAGCACACGATCCTCGTAGGACCGAATCGGGCCGAGATCCTGACGGCGCGAGACTAACGCGGCGTCCTCAGCCGCGGGGCCGCTGGAACTCCGCGCGCGCGATCGCCGCCCCTTTCGTCATCGCCTCGAGCTTGGCGTACGCGACGTCGAGCGAGCGGGTGCGCAGCCCGCAATCCGGGTTGACCCAGATCCGACGGGGGTCTTCGAGGATCTTCACCGCCCGGCGGATCCGGTCGGCGACGAGCTCGGGGGTTTCGAGGTCGTCGCGATGGACGTCCGTGACGCCGAGCCCGACCTCGCGCGTGTCGCCGTACTCGCGCAGAACGTTCAGAACCTCGTAGCCATCGCGGCCGTCCCGGTCGCGGTTCGCGAACTCCCAGGCCCATTGTCGGCACCGCTTCGCCTCGAGCAGCCCGGGGAACAGGTTCCGGTAGTCGCTGAAGCAGATGTGCATCGTGAATTCGCCATCGAGCCCGTCGGTGGCGATGTTGAACGCTTCCGCGACCAGGTCTCCTTGGCCGGGGTGCGTTCCGGCGGCCGGTTCGTCGATCTGGATCACGCGGCAGCCTCGCTCGATGAGCGCTTGGAGCGTCGGGCGGAGCGCGTGGCGCGCGATCTCACCGACAAACTCGCGTTGGGCTTCGCGGCGTGCGGCGCGCCCCTTCCAGCCGGGGTGACGGCCCAGATAGAATTCGTTGTACGACCAGTCCGCCAGCGTGTAGGCTCCCGTGATCGGCAGCTTCGGCTCGCCGACCGCGTGCGACCTCACGAAGTCGAACTCTTCGAGATGGTACGGGGCCACGAGCCGGACCTCGCCGGTGCTCGCCGCCTTGAGATAGTACTTGTTGTCGAACGAGCGGACGTGGCCGACGAACTGGAAGCCTCGCATTTGTCGGATCGGGTACTCGTACATCTCAATCCGTCGGGCTTCCCCGTCGTACACGCGCGAGAGACCGGCATGTTCGAGCAATCGTAGGGCGAACAACGCCCCGAGGTCTCGGACGGCGTCGGGCCCCGCCTCACGAGGGCGACCGCTGCGCAGCGCCTTCGCGGCCTCCTCGAATCCGCGGGTGAACGAGAGCCGGCGGTCCCACGCGTCGAAATCCGCGCGGGCCCGGTCGTCCAGCGGAATGCCCCGCTGGCCCAGGAGCTGCCAGCGGGGCTTCATCAAGCTCCCGATCTCCTGGCCTGGAAAGAGGGGTCGTTCGCTCACGAACGCCCTCCGTTCGCCGGGGTCAGGGCGGTCCGGGCGGCCGCGAGCACGTGGAGCTTCTTCGCCGCAGGTTCCGCGGGCAACAGGTCGAGGGGAGCGCCGTTGCCGAGCCACACTTCGCGCGGCGGGCCCCGCTCCTCGAGTCGCCGGACGATTCGAACGATCTCCCCCGGATCCTCGCTCAGCGTCGTGCGGGGGTCGACGACTCCCAACCCGAGGGCTCGGCCCTTGAGGTCGATTTCGAACGACGCGGGGTCGGTCTCGGCAAGATCGACGCCGATGACGGAGACCGGGAGGCGAGCGAGCAAGGGAACGGCGGGCGCGGCGTCCCCGAAGTACGTCCATACGATCGAGGTCGCGTCGCCGGCCGCTTCGTGGATCGCCCGATACGCTTCCACCGCGGACTCCGCTGACGGGCCCGTCGGGGTCCGGGTCACCAAGAGCGGTTCGGCCCACTCGAAGGACCGATAACCGAACCCGCGGAGTTCGCGAACCTCCTCGGCGAGCAATCGCCCCAGGCGGTGGATGAGCGCCTGCGGGGCTTCTCCCGAGCGGTTGTCGAGGAGGCCGGCCAGGGTGTACGGTCCCGGAAGGATCACGAGAGCGCGGGCGGCTCCCTCCCCCCGAAGCGGGAGCGGCAGCCGAGAGGCGATTGCGCCCGGAGTTCGCTCCGGGGGCGCGTGAAGGATCGGTTGTCGGTAGAAGGTGTTCGTTTCGAACCAGCGCGTGATCGGACCGACGGCAAAACCGCCCCAGCTCTCGGAGATTGGGCGGAACAGATCGGCCCAGCGCAGGTATCCGGCGGTGCACCGATCGGTGCCCAGGCGTCGCTCGAGGTCAACGACCTCGATCTCGGTCCGCGCGTAGATCTCCTCGACGGCCTCCGGGCTCTGGCGACCGCGGTCGAGGTCCCGCGTCGCCCGGACCAGCTCCTCGGACCGTGGAAAGGGCCCGGTGAGAGTGGTGCGGATCTTCACAGGGCGTTCGACCCGGGTTCGCGCTTAACAGTGACGTGGCTCGGACGCTGTGCGAAGCGAGAAACGCGGTTGCACACGAGGTAACGAAGGCCGACGTTCCCTTCCCTGACTCTCCCCGATGACGATGGCCGCGATCTCGACGAGGATGCAGGGTTCCTCCGCGGACCCACCTCCCATCCGATGGGCGAAACCTCCGCGGCAGTCACGAGCGGTCGACGACCCGGCGCATATCACGCCCGGCGTTCGCCGGACGTGAGCCGGATCCCGGGGGCCGCTAGTGCCGTGTAGATAACCCTCTCGAACCTCAGGAAAGTCGTCAATTGACGAACCTCTCCTTCGTCTCGTACGAAGTGTTAATAACGACCGGTCTCGATGGGCGCGCGTCCTATGGTTCAGGCGACGAGCCCGTCCGCCGAACCGCCCCGAGGTTCTCGACCTCAGGCAGTTCTCGGCGCAGACGACGAGGCGCGTACCGATGCGCTGGGGGAACGAGCGCTGGCGCTCGCTCGGTTCTACCAAGGTAAAATCGAAACCGTCCCTAAAGTACCGGTCCGCTCGCTCGCCGACTTTTCCGTATGGTACACTCCGGGCATTGCCCAGGTCTCCCGCGCGATCGAGAAGGACCCGGACCTCTCGTTCGAGCTCACCGGGCGATGGAATACGATCGCGATCATCACGGACGGTAGCCGGGTGCTCGGTCTCGGAGATGTCGGACCGGCGGCGGCGATGCCGGTCATGGAGGGAAAGGCGCTCCTCTTCCGGTACTTGGGGGGCGTCAACGCGATCCCGGTGCCGATCGCCATCGATACGGACGAGGAGTTCATCGACACGGTGCTACGGCTCTCTCCCGCCTTCGGCGGGATCAATCTCGAGGACGTCGCCTCTCCGAAGTGCTTCCGCATCCTCGGCGAGCTCCAGCGCCGGCTTCCGATCCCGGTCTGGCACGACGACCAGCTCGGTACTGCGGCCGCGACCATTGGCGGGCTCCTCAATGCGCTCGCGCTCACCGATCGTGACATCCGGACCACGCGTACCGTGCTCCTCGGCGCCGGCGCGGCGAACATCGCGACCGCCCGGCTCCTCCTGGCCCTCGGCCAGGACCCTCATCAGCTCACCCTCGTCGATCAGAAGGGAATCCTCTTCGCCGAACGTGACGATGTGGACAGCCTCTCGCTGCGCAATACGTGGAAGTACCATCTGGCTCTGTCCACCAACGGTGGCGGCCGCCGCGGGGGTCTGGCGGAAGCCCTCAAGGACGCGGACGTCCTCCTCGCCGCCTCACGGCCCGACCCGACGATGATCTCGCCCGCGGCCATCCGATCCATGGCGGCCAAGCCGATCGTGTTTGCGCTCGCGAACCCGGTGCCCGAGATCTGGCCGGACCGGGCTCGAGCCGCGGGAGCCGCAATCGTTGCCACCGGCCGGAGTGATTTTCCCAACCAGGTGAACAATTCGCTCGTCTTCCCCGGCGTGTTCCGGGGCGTTCTCGACGCCCGAGCTCGCTCGATCCCCGACGATATCGTGATCGCGGCGGCTCGGGAGCTCGCAGCCCACGCCGGCGATCGGGGCCTCACCCCGGACCACATCCTCCCCACGATGGAGGAAGTCGGGATCTTCCCGCACATCGCGGCCGCCACCGCCGAGACCGCGGTGCGTCTGGGCATCGCTCGCGCGAAGCGTACTCGGGAAGAGTTCTACGCGCGCGCCCTCGAGATCATGCAGCACTCGGTCCGCCTCGCAACCCGTCTGTGCGAGGAAGGTCTCACGCTCCCGATGCCGGACGAACCCTCGGGAGGAACCGGAACACCATGAGTCACTCACCACACGCACCGAAGGAGCCGAAGGGACACGAAGCCGGACCCAGCGCGAGCGCGGGCCTCCCCGTTCACCTCCGAACGGCAGTGCTCGACGACGTACCCGCGCTCGTGCCGCTCGTTCTCCGGCTCAAGAGCCTCAACGAGGAGTTCGACCCGCTCCTCAAGGTGCGCAAGGACGCCGAGAAGATGGCGGCGGAGATCCTCACGCGCGATATCAAGGACCCGGACGCGATCGTCCTTGCCACCGAAGGGATCGGAGCCGACAAGGACCGTATCGTGGGCGTCGTTCGCGCCCGGATCCGCGAACGCCCCTTCTACACCCCCGAGCGCGAGGGCGTGATCCTCGACATCTATCTGCTCCCGCTCTACCGCCGGCACGGCGTGGGGGAGTATCTCCTCGAGGAGATCACCAAGCTCGTGAAGGAGAAGGGCGCGGGCGTGCTCACGGCCGAGTTCCCGCTCCAAAACCACATCGCGGCGAGCTTCTACAACAAGCGCGGTTTCCGCCCGACGACGGGTCTGTACTCCCGACCCCTATAGGCCCGGGCGACCGCCGACCTTATGGCTCCCGATCCTCCATGGCGGGTATGTCGTCCGCCGCGCCGCCCCAGTACCTGCGTCGGGGCAAGGTGAAGGAAGTCTACGCGATCAGTCCCACCGAACTCGAGTTCCGATTCACCAACGACATCAGCGTCTTCGACAAGCACATCCCGAGCGAGATCCCGTACAAGGGCGAGAGCCTCGCGGGAACGGCCGAGTACTGGTTCCGCCTCTGCTCGAAGATCGGCGTGCATCACCACTTCATCGGCCAGAGCGGACCGACGCGCATGCGCGTGCGGCGGGTCCAGGTCGTGCCGGATCCGCGGAGCCTCGGGCCTTCCCCGAAGAACTTCCTCGTTCCGCTCGAGCTGATCGTGCGCTACTACCTGGCCGGATCGATGTGGGACCGCGTGAAAGCCGGGAAAGTCCACGCCGCCGACCTCGGGTTCCCCTCGGGCAAGGAGTTGCGCTACGGCGAACAGCTCCCCGATCCCCATTTCGAGGTCACGACGAAGCTCGAGCCGGTCGACCGCCTCCTGACGATCGAGGAAGCGCTCCGACTCTCCACGCTCGACCGAGCGACCTTGGACGGGATGCGCGAGACGATCCTCAAGATCGACGAGGCGATGCAGAAGGAGATCGCGCCGCGGGGCCTTCTCCACGTCGACGGCAAGAAGGAGTTCGCGATCGACTCGGAAGGAGCGCCGATGGTCGTGGACACGTTCGGCACCGCCGACGAGGATCGGTTCTGGGACAAGGATGCGTACGAACGGGGTCGGCCGGTCGAGTTCTCCAAGGAGTTCGTCCGCCAACACTACCGCTCGATCGGCTACTACGATACCCTCATGAACGCCCGCAAAAACGGGGCCCCCGAGCCGGACATCCCACCGCTGCCACCACTCCTGATCGACGAGGTCAGCCGGCTCTACACCACGGTCTACACCCGGCTCACGGGACGCCCGTTCGTGCCGGCGACCGGCGCCCCCGCGCCCGCCGGCTAGCGGCGGAACCCACCGTTTCGCGACCTCTCCCCCACTCTTATCTCTCCCGGTCGCGGTCGGTCCATCGTGCCGACGAAGACCGTCTCCAAGACCGCCCCTCCCGGCGCTGCGCCGGCGGCTCCCGTGCCGTTCGATCTCGAGGACCTCGAAGGCGTGGGAACGACGACCGCGGACAAGCTCCGCGAGGCCGGCTACACGGACCTCATGGAGCTCGCGGTCGCGAGCCCGAGCGACATCGCGGAGGCTGCCGAGGTCGGTGTTGCACTCGCCCAGAAGATCGTCAACGAAGCCCGGCGCCGGGCCGACGTCGGAGGGTTCGAGAGCGGAACGACCGTCCTCGAGCGCCGGCAGAAGCTCGGTCGGATCACGACGCATTCGAAGGCGCTCGACGAGCTCCTCGGCGGCGGCGTAGAGACGCAAGCGATCACCGAGTTCAGCGGGGAGTTCGGCACAGGCAAGACCCAGCTCGGCCACCAGATCGCGGTCGATGTACAGCTTCCCCCGGCGCAGGGGGGGCTCGAAGGCGAGGTCGTCTACATCGATACGGAGAGCACGTTCCGGCCCGAGCGTATCGTCGACATGAGCCGGGCGGCGGGAATCGACCCGAACGAAGCGCTCAACCGCATCCACGTCGCGCGCGCGTTCAACTCGAACCACCAGATGCTCCTCGTCCAGAAGGCGCAGGAGCTCGCGCGCGAGCGCCCGATCCGCCTGGTCGTCGTCGACTCGTTGACGGCGCACTTCCGGTCGGAGTACGTGGGCCGCGGCGAGCTCGCCCCGCGCCAGCAGATGCTCAACAAGCACCTCCACGAACTCCTTCGGTTCTCCGACACCTACAACGCATCCATCGTGGTCACGAACCAGGTCAGCTCCCGACCGGATGTCCTCTTCGGCGACCCCACCCGCCCGATCGGCGGGAACATCGTCGCGCACGCGGCGACGTACCGGATCTACCTGCGCAAGTCGAAGCCCCCGAAGCGGATCGCCCGGCTGATCGACTCGCCGAACCTCCCGGAAGGGGAGGCCGTGTTCTCGCTGACGGGCGAAGGGATCCGCGATTGACGGGCTACGGAGCGCGTCGGACCGCGACGGCCTTGAGGTACAGATAGACCCGGACTCCGGGCGCCAATCTTAGGCGGTCGACCGAGGCGCCCGTCAGCGCCACACGCACCGGTCGCCCTCGCCAGAGAGCGGTCAGAGTGGCCCGGCCCGAGGGCCGCCGGGCGAGGGCGACGATCTCGGCCGGAAGTACGTTCCGCGCGCTCGACTCGAAACGGCCCCGCGCCACGAACACCATCTCCGGGTCGATCTCGACCCGGACCCGTTCCCGGTCCTTGGCACGGAACGCGACCTCGAGGCGAGCTCCTCGCCCGAGGTCGACGCTCGCGGGAGATCCCACACGGTAGGTCCCGGACCAATGCTGCCTCACCCTCCGGGAGGAACGAGACGCGGCGGCCCGGGCCAAGCGCAGTCCCAGCGGAGTGAGGCGCGTCGATCCTGCCTGCGGCCCGCCCCGCTCTCCCTGCGCCACCGGGGCTCCGTAGAGTCGGCGCATGCGCTGGAGGCGGTACACGGCCCGGTCCCGCCCGATGCCGACCCGGCGGGCCGCCCTCACGAGGTTCGGTACGCGCCGGAGCGCGGTCAGCAACCGTCGGTCCGTAGGCGTCAGCCACCGTTCCGCGCTCATCCGGCCGGACCGCTCGAGCTCTCGAGGGGCTTCACCTTGCTGAGGTCGATGCCTACTCCGACCACGGCACCGGGTCGGACCGAAGGGGCATCGTGGGCGCCGACCACGTGGAGTCGTAGCGACCCCAGTTCGAGGTCGATCGACCAGGCCGCCGAGCTCCATCGAACGGACCGCACGCGGGCCGAGGCGTCGCCCCCCCATCGTTCTGCGCTCCAACGGAGCGCTTCCGCCGGGATCACCAGACCTCCCGGACCCGCGGCGCGCGCAAGGGCGGCGCCGAGCGGAAGATCCGAGGCGGCCGCAAGCTCGTGGGGCGCGTAGAGGTTCTCATACCCGAGGAAGCGCGCGGTGAATCGGTTGAGGGGACCCCGCGCCAGCTCCTCGGGCCGGCCCTGGAAGCGGATCCGCCCCTCGTCGAGGACGACGAGCCGGGAGCCGAGGGAGAACGCGGTCGTCGGGTCGTGGGTGACGAGCAGGAGCGGGAGCCCCTCGCGCTCGATGAGCTCGCGGACGAGGCGGAGGAGCACGTCCCGACTCTCGACATCCAGCGCGCTCAGCGGCTCGTCCCAGAGGAGGAACCGGGGATGCGCGGCGAGCGCGCGGGCCATCGCGACGCGCTGCTGCTGCCCGGAGCTGAGCTCGTGAGGATAGCGGTGCGCGAGCGGAACGAGATCGAACCGTTCCATCCACCGGCGCGCTTGGGCGGACGCATCGCTCGCGCCCGCGATCTCGAGCGGGTAGCTCACGTTCCGCGCGACCCGACGGTGCGGGAAGAGGCCGAGGCTCGGCGGCACGAACCCGAACCCACGACGCTCGGGGGGCTCCCGGTCCACCGGGACCCCGTCCACCTCGATGGAGCCCTCACGCACGCCGAGGAATCCGGCGATCGCCCGCAAGAGCGTGGTCTTGCCGGCCCCGGACGGCCCGAGGAGGATCGTGGCGGTCCCTCCCTCCATCGCGAGGTCGATCGGCCCGAGCCGGAACTCGCCGCGCTCGAGCTCGAGGTTCCGGACGGTGACCCCCGTCACGATAGCCATCCTCCCCGGGGCGTGTAGAGCCCCGCCCGATCGACGAGGCGCACGGCGAGGAAGATCGCGAGCGCGACCAGAACGAGGACGCAGCTCGCTGCGGCGGCAGCCTCGAGGCCCCCCGAGCTCTGGTACAGATCGTAAATGTACACGGACGCCGGAGCGGTCGGCGGACCGAACCAGGGGGGGCTCGGCGCGATCGCGTACGCGAGGATCAGAAAGCCTCCGATTTCGCTGACCCCCCGAGCCCACATCAACAAGGCCCCGGTCGCGATCCCGCGCGCCGACTGCGGCAAGGTGACGGTGGCGAACGCCTCCCCCGGGCTCGCGCCCAGCGAGCGGGCCGTGTCGACCACCTCGGGATCGACCGCCCGAAAGGCGAGCTGGCTCGCCAGGACCACGTAGGAGGCACCGACGTAGAGCATTACGAGGACCACCCCCCAGATGGCGTCGAAGACCGGGAGTCCGAGTCCCGCCATGAACCGGCCCACCGGGCCGTCCGGAGCGAAGAGAAGGAGCAACGCGATTCCGACCACCAGGTGAGGGATCACGACGGGGAGGAGCACCGCCGACTCGACGAAGCTTCGGCCCCGGAACCGGTAGCGGGCGAGCAGGTAGCCGAGAGGCACGCCGGTCAGAAGGCCGAGGCCGACGGCGATCCCCGAGGCGAGGAGGGTGAACCGGATCGAAGTGAGGAACCCGTCGTTCGTCGCCTCTTGAACGAACCCGCTCCAGCCGACGTAGAGGAAGAGAACGACCAAGGGGAGGACGAAGAGGAGGATCAACGACGCCGATAGGACCGCGCCGACGAAGGGACCCACGGACCCTCGAGCGTTTGGAGCGACCACGTTCTACCGTTCCGGGGGATCCTCAGGCCGCGATCAGCGCCGTCAGGTAGGAGGGCAGCGTCGGAAGCCCGGGGGCGAGGTAGCCGGCCGAGCCGTAGACCCAGACCGACGGTGTCGGGACGAAACCCTCCGAGGCCCAGACCCGTAGGGTCGAGTTCGACACCAGCCACGACGCGAAGCTGTCGCCCAGGGCGGGGTCCGGGGCGTTGGAGGGGACGGTGAGAGCGAAGATCGCGGGGGCGCCGGCGACGACCTCGGTTGAGGTACCGGAGAGGACGGTCGTGCGGGCGCTTCCGTACGCCGCGACGTCGCTCGCGGTAGTCCCTCCGAGATTGACGGATTCGTTCAGGGTGGTGTAGGTCAGACCGTCCGCCCTCGCGTACGACTCGTAGATGAGATAGGCCTGGACCTCGCCGATCGAGAGCGCAACGCCCGCATCGTTTTCCACCACGTAGCGGGTGTTCGCGGTCGGCCCGGCGAACCCCCCCATCGGTCCCGTGAAGAAGTGGTGGTAGAGAGACCCGTTCAGGCCCGCGAGCCGGTCTTGGAGCTCGATCGTGACGATCGCGTTGACGCCCAGGGGATCGGAGCTCGCGTTGGCGACCCCGAGGACGATCCCGTTGCCGACGATCTTCTCGTACCAGTTCAACGAGGTAACGCCCGAGAGGGCGCTGGGGTTGTACGCGAGGACCACCGGGTCGCTCGCAAAGACCGCCTCCCCCGTTGCGTACGGCGGGGCGTTGGTCATGAGCGCCTCGGGGATCACGCGATAATCGGCGGAGACGAAAACGTCGTACGGCGAGGCCGAGCCGGCGGATACGATCGCCGTCGCGTCCGCATTGCTGCCTTGGTAGAGCTGCGCGGTCCGCGGCGAGGCGATCCCGGGGGTCTGGTTCACGAACGCGGCGACCAGCGACGGCAGGAGCGGCGTCGGGCTGAGGCTGCCGGCCGCGATCACACCGAGCGTTCGGATCGGCCGATTCGCGCTCGAGGCCGGGTGCGCGTACCATCCTCCCGCGAATCCCGCCCCGATCGCGACCGCGGCGAGAGCGACAACGACCGCGTTGCGGAGGACCGGGCGCATGGATGTGGGACAATCCCACATCCATTTCAAGCCTTTTCCGCCGCCCCGCTCACGACCGAGGCGTTCGTTCGAACGGGACCTCGCCCAGGAGCGTCCCGGTGCCGATGGCATCGGCGATGAGCTCGATCTCGGCCGACGGGCTGTGATCCTTGGTCCACGGGCCGACCCGAGACCGAAGCGCCGCGAGCGCGGCCTCGCTTCCCCGGCCTCCCCGCCGAGGTCGGCGGAGCTCCAGCGCCTGCCCCGCGACGATCCACTCGATCGCCACGATCCGACGGGCGTTGCCCAGGATGCGATGTAGCTTCGCGCCGGCCCACGCTCCCATGCTGACGAAATCCTCTTGGTCCGCGGACGTGGGAATGCTCTGCGCGCTCGCGGGATGGGCGAGCGTCGCGTTCTCGTTGACGAGCGCCGCGGCGACGGTCTGCGGGATCATGAACCCGGATTGGAGCCCTCCGGCGGGCGCGAGGAACGCCGGAAGTCCGCGGTTGAGCGCGGGGTGAACGAGCCGGGAAATCCTCCGCTCCGAGAAGGCGCCGAGGGTGTGGATCGCGAGCGCGAGCGAATCCATTGCCCAGGCGAGAGACTGCCCATGGAAGTTCCCACCGTTGACGAACTCCCCTTGGAGGAGGAGGGGGTTGTCGGTCGTTGCGTTGAGCTCCCCGTCCAGGACCGCGCGGGCCGCCCGGAGGGCATGGCCCACCATGGCCAGCACCTGCGGAATGCAACGGAGCGTGTAGGGGTCCTGGCCGATCCACTCGGTGCGCCGGATGGCGAGCTCGCTCCCGGCGAGGAGCGAACGCATCGAGCGGGAGATTGCCCGTTCCTCGGGAGCGTTCCGAGCCTCCCCGAGGCGATCGTCGAAGCACTCCGGCGAGCCTTGCAGGGCATCGAAGGTGATTCCGGCGGCAATCAGGCCCGCCTCCAGAAGAGCCCGGGACTGATCGACTCCGAGCGCGAGGTAGCTCGTCATCAGCGCCGTTCCATTGACGAGACCGAGCCCTTCCTTCTCCCGAAGCTCGAGTGGGGGGATGCCGGCCCGCTTCAGGACCGCCATCGCGGGCTCGATCCGACCGTCCGGGCCCACGAACTCCCCTTCGCCGGTGAGCGCAAGCGCCAGGTGGGCGAGTGGGGCCAAGTCCCCGGACGCGCCGACCGAGCCGCGTTCGGGCACTCGAGGAGTGAGGTGGTGGTTCAGCAGGTCCAGCAGGCGCTCGATCACTTCGGGTCGGACCCCCGACTGACCGCGGGCGAGCGAGTTCGCCCGCAGGAGGATCATGCCGCGGACGATGTCCTCGCCTAGGGCGGGGCCCACACCGCTCGCATGGCTCGCGATGAGCCCGTGCTGGAGCTCTCGGGCGCGAGACGGGTCGATCCGTTGGTTTGAGAGCGCCCCGAAACCGGTCGTCACGCCGTACACGGGCGCTCCGCGGGCGACGATTTCCTCCACATCGCGGCGCGAGGCCTCGACACGTGAGCAAGCCTCGGGCGGGAACTCGGCGCGGGCACCGCCCCGGACGACGGCGAGGAACCCCTCGAGATCGAGGGATTGTCCGTCCACCGGCACCGTGCGGACCATGCGGCGCGCTCGGTTCCCTCGGCGACCGTCCGAGCCTAGGGAAGGGGTGGTCCGTCTAGGCCGCCGGGACGACGAGATCGCCGCCCGACTTCTGGTGGGAGGGGATCTTGCGTGTCGCGACGTTCTTTGTCTTCCAGAAGATCTCAGCGAACTCTTGGACCTCGTTGAGCAGTTCTTGGGCGTCGGCCAGGGCAATCCCTTGGCGCGCCTTCGAAGCCTGCTTGAAGATCTTGAAGACGAGGTCGCTGGTCTGGGGGAAGGCCTTGAGATGGTCGGCGGTGAAGTAGTCGCCAAAAATGACCCGGATCTCGTGCTTCGCCTTCTCGGCGTGGAGCTCCTTGACGGCGGTGAAGCGCGCAATCTTTTCGTTGTAGAGCTGGGTCTCTTCGGGCTTCGCGCCCGGGGCAGGCGGAGCGGTCTCCGCGATCATCTGATCCATCCGGATCACGGTCAGTGCGGCGATCTGCGCCTCATGGGGGTCGTAGATACCACAGGGGATGTCGCAGTGGGCGTAGACGGTCTCGGGTCGTCCGGCCAAGGCGCGGACGATATTGGTCGCTCGATCATACCACCGAAGGGCGGACATGGCTCCGGCATCTCGGAAGGAGCCATAAGGTGAGCAGGTCGATGCCGGACGCATTCAAGGGTGCTACGACCCCACCCCCTCTCGGGCGCCGCCTACGTAGCCTGATCTTTGACGTCGTGGACGAGAGCATGGTGCCCTTGCTGAAGGCGGGCGACCGCATTCTTGTGGACACCGCAGCCTATCGCCACCACGTGCCTGAGGTGGGGGACCTCGTCGTCTTCCGAGACCCTCAGGAGCCGCGCCGTCGCTTGGTCAAACGGGTCGCTGCACCGGTGGATCCGGCCCGCGGAGGGGGCGTATCCGTCCTTGGCACCGATCCCGAACACAGCCGGGACAGCCGGAGTTTTGGACCGGTTCCGCCCCGGCTCCTTGTGGGAAAGGCATGGTACCGGACGGGTCCTCCGGGGCGCGAAGGATCGCTGGAGCAGGAGAGGTAACTTACGAGAGGCCCGCCTCTGCGAGAGGGAAGGCACCGGCGGACGTCTCCGGGTCTCTTGGACGGTGCCACCAAGAGACGCCGCGCCGATGCCCGAGGCCATTCTACACAATTCCCGAACCTCCTATATAGTTATCCAACCCCTGGGAATGTGCGTTCCGGCCGTTTTCTAGCTCGTTTTTCGATGCGGGTGACGATGCCCGGTGCTTCCTCCGACGATCGAAGGGCTCGTGATCGAGTAGTCTCCAAAGGCGATACCGCGGATCCCACGCAGGTCCTCGGCGGCCCGCGCCAATTCCCGACGGCTACCAACCATGCCGAGGACCTCCAGACACGAGTCGCCGTGAAGGTGAACGTGCCCGGAGAACCGGATGTGATCGCCCCAACGGTGCTCTTCCGCGACGAGGCGGCGCAGGACGCTCGGCGCATCGTGACGATACAGTAGGGTCACGGTGGCGACCGAATCCGCCTCCGGGTTCCCCAGCGCCTGCTCCGAGAGCTCCTTCCGTATCAAGGTGCGAATGGCATCAGATCGGCTCGGAGAGTTCCGTTCGCGCACCCAAGAATCCAAGAGGCGCAGTAGACCGGGCTCGAGCGATACGCCGATGCGCTCGACGTATTCCTTTCGCTTGCGGCGGGTCGTCCCTCGCATGGTAGTTTCCCCTCCAAGACCGGTGGGCCCTTCACGTTACGCCGCGAGCAGGGGGCCGTTCCATGGCGAGGGCCACCGGTTCGGCGCTAGGATGGACCGGCAATGACCCAAATGGGTCGAAGGTGCCGAGATCGTTACCCGCTCGGGCGACGTCGGGACGGTTCCCGAGCCCGCCGGTCGGAGACGATCCCGAGCATCTCGGCGATTTTCTCGGTGGCCTTGGGCAGGGGGAGCTGCATCAGCTCCTCCGGACGTACCCAGGCCTGAGAGGACTGGGGGGGTGGCCGTGCCTGAAGGGGAATTCGTCCGCCGAATGCATGGAGCTCGACGGTGAAGTGGCTGTATGCGTGGTGCACGACACCGACGTACGTCAACCCCGGAGCGGGAGAGCCTACCTCCTCCCTCCACTCGCGCCGAGCGGCCGTGCGCGGGCTCTCGCGAGGTTCGAGCTTGCCGCCGGGAAATTCGTAGAGGCCCCCCAGCAGCCCGGTCGGAGCTCGCTGTTGGACGAGGTAGCGTCCTCCCGACTCGACCACGACGACGGCGGCCACCACGTGGGGTCGGGGCGGGCGTCGGCGCCTCCGAGGCAGCGACCCAGGGTCGTCCAAAATCGCGTACGCCCGACAGTGCTCTTGTACCGGGCAGCGGGGGCAATCGGGGTGGGACGGAAGGCAGACCGTCTCCCCGAGCTCCATCAGAGCTTCGTTGAACCGTCCGGGGTGCCGGCGAGGGAGGACTCCCTCGAGATCCTGCACGAGTCGCTTTGTCACGGCTGTCGAACGAACGTCCCCCCGTTCGGCCCACCAACGAGCGGCCACCCGCCGACCGTTGGCCTCGAGAGCGACTACCGGGAGGTCGAACGCGATCGCCGCGATCGCGCGTGCGATGTACGGGCCGACCCCCGGCAAGGTCTCCAGCTCGTCCACGGTCTGCGGGAATATCCCTCGTCGCTCGGTCACGATCTGCCGCGCGGCGGCGTGAAGGTTCCTCGCTCGGGAGTAGTATCCCGCTCCCTGCCAGATCTTCAACACCGAAGGGAGCGGTGCGCGGGCGAGCGACCGAACGGTCGGGAAGCGAGCGAGGAACCGCTCGTAGTAGGGCATCGCCTGAGCGACCCGGGTCTGCTGGAGCATCACTTCGGCGACCCAAACCGAGTACGGGTCGTGCGAGCGTCTCCACGGTAAGGGGCGACGCGACCGGTCGAACCAGGCCACGAGCGCCGACCCGACCGACGCGCTCGGTACGGCGCGCGGCGGTCGCGAAAGGGCCACCGTCTCCTCGGCCCGACGCATCGACCTACAGCTTAAAGCGGGCCCGGCCCTCGAATCGCGGCTTCACCATCATGAGCGGAATGGTCGTCGTCACCGACGACAACTTCGAGCGGGAAGTGATCCACTCCCGATTGCCCGTCGTTGTCGACTTCACCGCCGAGTGGTGCGCGCCGTGTCGCATCACCGAGCCGATACTCAAGGAGCTCAGCCAGAAGCTCGATGGACGAGTCAAGTTCGCGAAAGTCGAGGTCGACAGCGCCGACCGGACGACCCGTGCCTACGGGATCCATTCGATCCCGACGTACCTCTTCGTCGTGGAAGGAAAGGAGAAAGGGCGCGAGATCGGCCCGGTAGAACCGGCCGAGTTCCGTTCGATCCTGAAGCGCTACTTCGACTTCGCCCGATCCCCGCGCTAGCCGTTCCTTCGCGCCGTCGACCCGGACCCCTAACCCCTTGGTCGGGTGCCCTCCCCGCAGGTCCGCGGAACATCGCCGACGCGTAGCGCGCGAAGGAGGAAGCATCCCCGCCGCTCGGTGTCGACTCCTGCCGTCGGTCGGTCGCAGGATCTACTCGGCGGCGCGATCGCGGAGGGTAGCGGGATTATCAATGGCGGAAAACGCGCCAGCCCGTGAAGAGCATCGAGATATGATAGCGCTCGGCCATCGCGATCACCTCGGGATCGCGCATGCTACCGCCCGGCTGGAGTATCGCGCGCACGCCGGCCTTGCCGGCGATCTCGACGCCATCGGCGAACGGGAAGAACGCGTCGGACGCGAGCACCGCTCCTTTCGCCCGGTCCCCTGCGATCTCACACGCCAGCTGGACCGACTTCGCCCGGGTCGGCTGACCGCCTCCGATCCCCACGGTCTTCGATCCCTGGGCGAGGACGATCGCGTTCGACTTCGTGTGACGGACGACACGCCAGGCGAAGTCGAGCGAGAAGGCCGTCTCACCGTTGATCGGCGGGCCGGCTACGAGACGGAACTCGTGGGGAGCGAGTTGGCGTTGGTCCACCTCTTGAAGGAGAAGGTAATCGAGCGCGCTGTGCGCCTCCCATCGGGTCGGCCCGAGGGTTCGCGGGGTCATGCGGACGAGTTTGATCTTCGGGCGCTTGTCGAGCAGCTCCTTGGCCGACGGTTCGAAGTCGGGGGCGGCCAGGAGGTCGACAAAAACTCCCTTGAATCCTATCAGATCGGCCGGTCCAAGGCGTCGATTGACCGCCACGGCGCAGCCATACCGGGCCACCGGGTCGGTGACGATCGCGCCTTCGACCGCTTCGCCGATCGTGTTCCCGGAGGCGACGCCGCACGGCGTGGCGTGCTTCACCACCGTTGCGCTCGGGGTCCGGAACTCCGCGACCGTGGCCCGCGCGGTCTCGAGGTCCAAGAGGTTGGTGAACGAGAGCGGATCGCCCTTGATCTGCTCGAACGGTTCGCCCGTGAGGCCCGCGCCCGGCGAGGCCGCGGTGTAAACGGCCGAACGTTGGTGGGGGTTCTCGCCGTAGCGAAGGCGCAGCGGCGCCCGGCGAAAGACGACCTCCGGGGGAAACGGGTCTTCCTGGGAGATGGCCGAAGAGATCCCGCGGGCGATGGCGCCGTCGTAGGCGGAAATCCTTCGGAACGCCTCGACTGCCAAGTTCCGACGAGTGGCCGCCGACAATGCCCCGGACGCGGCGCGCAGCTCGTCCAGGACCGGAGCGTATTGACGAGGGTCGAGCACGACCGCGACCCGGGAATGGTTCTTCGCCGCCGCTCGGGCCAGGGTGACGCCGCCGATGTCGATGTACTCCTCGTGGTCGCTCTGCGTCGGGTGCTCGGTGAGATGCTTCTCGAACGGGTACAGTTCGACGACGACCAGATCGAATCGAAGGAAGCCGCGTTCGCCCAGCTCCTTCTCGCCTTCGGCGGTCGCCGCCGAAAGGATCCCCGCGAGGAGTGCCGGATGCAGGGTCTTGATCCGGCCGCCGAACCACGAACCGATCCCCGTGAGGTCCTCGGCGGCTCGGGCCGGCACCCCCGCCGCTGCGAGGGCCTGCCGGGTACCTCGCGTCGCCCAGAGTTCTATGCCGAGGTCGGTGAGCCCCCGCGCGAAATCCGCGAGCCCACTCTTATCATCCACCGAAAGGAGAGCCCGCTCGACGCGAACCCTTCCGGCTCCCGGCTCTGCCAATCCCTTACCCCTTACGGGGAGCATGCAATCCAGATAATGCTCGCGGGCGGTGGCGGGGCCGATCAGCCCGACGACCCGCTCGTTTTCCGCCGGATCCAGCTCTTCGCGCCGACGAGAGTTCCCCAAGTGCGGATCGTGCGGATCGACCAACGACCTGCGGGGCGCGAGGTGGCGTTCCATCGGGCGCGAGCGAACGTCATCGTATGCTGATCGACGACGACGATCGCGCGACGGGCATCCGACCGTATCACGCGGTAGCTGAGCGATGGAGGCGACGGCGAACCGATGTCATCAAGGACCCGACGCCATGCATCGGGGGACCCTACCGGGACGAGCTCCCCCGCCACCTCGATCCCGAGGTAGCGGGGGCGGGAAGGGGTTCGCTTACCGGACGAGGTCGATGACTTCCTCGGACTCACCGGCCGCGTAGCCCCCCTTCTGGCCGAGGAGGCTGGTCGCGCGGACTCCCGTGATGATTAGGAGCACCTTGATGGTGTTCTCCATCTCGGGGGACGACTCGACCGAGCACCCCCAAATGATGCGGGCGCGCTTGGAGATCTTGCCACCTACGAGCGACGCGGCCTTCTCCGCCTCGGAGACCGTCATCGTCGGTCCGCCGATGACGCGCACGAGCGCGCCGGTGGCGTCCTTGAGCTCCACGCTGCCGAGCAGCGGGCTCGTCAGGGCTTCGGTGACCGCTTCGTTCACCCGGTCGGTCGCGCTCTCGCTCTCGCCGAGGCCGATCAGGGCGACCCCGCCGTCCTTCATGACCGTCAGGATGTCGGCGTAGTCGAGATTGACCAGCCCGGGGCGCGTCACGATTTCGGCGATCCCTTTGATCGCGGTCATCAGGACTGCGTCCGCGAGTTTGAACGCCGCATCGAGCGGCATGCGCGGGACGAGCTCGAGCAGCTTGTCGTTCTGGATGACGATCGTCGTATCGCAGACGCGGCGCAGGCGCTCGAGGCCGTCGCGGGCCTGCTCCATGCGCGCCGTCCCCTCGCCGGCGAACGGAAGGGTGACGACGCCCATCGTGAGCGCGCCGCTCTCCTTCGCGAGACGCGCCACGAGGTGCGCGGAGCCGGTCCCGGTTCCACCGCCCATCCCGGCGGTCACGAATACGATATGAGCTCCCTGGATGAATTGTCGGATCTCTTCCTCGTTCTCCCGCGCCGCCTCTTCGCCGATCTCGGGGCGAGCGCCGGCGCCCAAGCCCTTGGTGGCCCGGCGGCCAATGAGGATCTTCCGAGGCGCGTGGATGGTGAGAAGGTGCTTCGCATCGGTGTTGATGGCGCACATCTCCGCGCCTTGGATGCCTTCCTCAACGCAACGGTTGATCGTGTTCGATCCGCCGCCTCCGCACCCGACGATCCGGATGTTGACCTTCAACGTCTCCGCTAGTTTCGCGAGCTCCGCGTCGTCCGCGCTCGCGTACGTCGGAGCATCGGCCTTCTTCTCCTCGACGAGGGCCTGGTCGTCCTGGTGCTTCGCGATCGCTTCCTGAATGATGGATTTCATCGTTGGCTCCGTTTGTCAGACGAGCGTCATACGCTCTAGCAACGACTCGGAGATTCGCTACTTAAACGTTTGTTTGGACCGGCGCTTGTGGCTAAAATCCCGGCGAGGAACGAATTTAGCGACAGGCGAGGGCAATTTAGCGACACGACGTTTGGACTCGGCGTTTGCGGTGATGATACCGGTGATGGCCGAGTCGAGGGCCGACGACTCGATCCTAGCTGCAAGAGACCCTTTAGCTACGAAACCCGAAGAACACGAACTCCGCTCCTGACACTAGACGCTATCCCGAAGGACGGAGCGGGTGGTTCCCGGCTCTCGACCTAGGGGCGTCGGCGCAGTACGACCGCGATCGCTCCCGCCGCGACGGCCGCTACGACCACACCTACGACAATCCAGGCGGTCGTCGAGCTCTCGAACATCGATGGCGGCAGGCTCGAGGTACTGCCGGACGAGCAGGAGCCTATCTGGAGGCAGGCGGCGGTAGTTCCCGCCGAGCTAGCGGTCATCGGGTGCGCGTCCTCCGTCTGAGGGGCGATCCCGTTCTGGGCAAAGCCCGAGACGCCTGAGGCGTCCGTCGCTGCCGCCGAGAACGTCACGCCCGACATCGGGTCGCGTACGCTGCCACCGGACGAGACCAGGAGGTACGTCGGACCGAGCGAAGCGCTCGCGCTGGCGAACGCCACACTGGACCACGACCCACCCCAACCCTGACCCCACGCCCTCGCCGACGCCGCGCCGTCGACCACGTACGGTCCGATCATCTCGAGATTCCGCGTACTGAGACCAAACCGTACGATTGCGGCATGGTCTCCGTCGATATGACCCCAGACCGAGCCGCTACGCCCGACGAGGGTCACGTTGCCAGACAGGGGGCCGATCGAGCCGTTGACGCCGCCGGTCGAGGTTCCCGAGATGTGCGGGAGCGAGACGTTGATCGACCACTGGGCGGCCCACGCGCCGGCGAGGCTGTACGCGGCGATGCTGGACCACAGCTCGCCCCGAGTCAGGTTCCCGGTCGGGTAGAGTCCCAGCGCCGGGTTGAACGCGACGTTCGAGTTCGAGGCGTAGGTCGCGTCCGCCACCACCGAGTACGTGCGGGGCGTTGGCGGGGTCGCATTCGTACTCGTGGGTTGGACCATGACGTACATGGCCTCGGAGTCGTGAGAGCGGCTTTGCGTGGCCGCGTTGATCAGTCCGATCGCCGTGACCGGCGTGCCAGTCCGGTTCTCCCCTTCGAAGCGGGACGATCCGTTGTACACGGTGACGGTCGCGGTGTCGGTCAGGTTCGCCCAGCTATCATGGACCTCGGAGGCAACGTAGGTGATGTTGGCTGTCTCGACCGGGGCCGAACAGTTGGGCCGGCAGAATTCGAGGTGGAAAAAGATCCCGACGGTCTCTTGATAGTGGACCGTGGTGACATTGGCGCTCACGTTGGTAGTGGTTTCGTTCACGACGAACCCCTCGCTCGCATTGCCGTAGTACACGCCACCGAATACGGTTCCGTTGAACGTCGTGTTGGTGACGTTACCGTATGACCCCGACGCCCCGCTCCCCACCGACGAGGGGAGCGGCACTGCCTGGGCCGCGGGGTTACCTCCGAGCCCTAGGGCCGGCGCCACGAACAGGCTCGCAACGAGAACCGCGAGTACCGTACCCACGACCAACGGGCCGCGAATCGTCGCTCGTAGCGCGGAATGTGTCGACATCGCTCCTTCTGCCTCGCCCCCTCCCACATCCGAAGGGCAGATAGCCACTCGTTTCTCGACGGTCCGTGGATATTGGACCGTGTGCTAACCTCTCGCCGACGTCCGGCCCGATGCGGTCGTCGGCCCGACGCGGATCTACGTCATCTCGGGCGGCGCGAGATCGTGCTGCCACATCACACCGATGATCTCGCCGAGGTGATGCGCCTGTTCGAATGTCGCTTGGAGGAGCCCGTCGGCCGCGGCGTAGCGGCCCGGCATCCAGGAGGTGTGGACGGGTCGCGCGAGCGCGCGCGGGCTGACGTCCTCCAAGTAACGGTTCACGGTCCTCCAGACCCGTCGGTCGTAGGTACGAAAGCCGGCCCAGTCCTTCGGCTGACGCGTCGGGTCCGAGAACAGGGTCTCGAGCTGGGGGTTCGAGGTCCGCCCCTGGACGATGTACCCGACCCAGACCTCGTGGACGTTCAGGATGTGCACGAGGGTGCCGAAGAGCGTCCGGTGCCCGATCCCCTCCCGCCGGTAGACCGCTCGCTCGGGCAGGCGACGGATTCGGCGGACGTACCGTTCGAAGAGGCGCTCGTTGTAGGCGTAGATCGCCCGGGCCTGCGCCGCCGTCAGGACGGCGCCACGACGTCCAGGCGGGCGAATCATACTCGCTCCACTCGCGGGCAGCAGTAAATAGCTCCGACCCGGGACTTCGCCGGTTTCGGGGATGCTCTCGGATCCATGGGCCCTCCTCAGGGTGCGGTAGGCGGCTGCGAAGTCGGAGCGGACGAAGTATCCGCGTCCGGCGCCTCATCGAAGATGGGAGGCACCCGCATGTTCTCCGGCATCGCAGCACTGGAGGGGGTAGGGGGCGGGCTCGTCGGCTCCTCCATCGCGGATGGCGTTGCCTCCGCCGGTCCCGCGGGTCGCACCGCGATCAGCAGCATGAAGACCCCCGCAGCGAGAAGGAAGATACCGAGGAGGAGGTAGATCGTCAACCCGAGGAGCGTGTAGGTGAAGTGCGGTTGGACGACCCCGCCGGCGCCGGTGCATCCGAAGAGATAGTACGTCGTCCCGGGGTTCATCCCGAGCGAGAGCGAGCCGTTGTTCCCGAGCCCGCGCGCGACGACGCCGGTCGGGGAACTGCACGAAACCGGAGCGCTGGTGATGTAGACGGTGTCGTTCGCTCCCGCGTCGGTCCATCGTACGGTCGCCCGAAGCGGTCCGATCGTCGACGGCGTGAGGGTCAGAGCGTGTCCCGGGGGAGCCGTGGCTCCGGTCGGCGCGAGCCCGGAGTACAGGCTCAGCGCGACGAGCCCCGCCCCGAGCACCAACGCCACAATGCCGACGGCGAGGGTCCCAGTGCGCACGGCGAGTCGGAAGAGCCGGCGCTCTACTTGAAGGGGGTCGGGACCGCCTCCCCAGCGTTTATCTCGGGAGCGGCCGTATCACGGATGGGCTGTGGGGTCAGCCCGCGATCCGAACGGGTCGCGAACCGCCACCGAGCCGATGACCCCTGGGGAAGAAGGAGATGACCCAGGGGAACCGATCCGAAGGGGACGCGGGACGCGACCAACGGCCGGAGAACTGGCCCGAAGCGTCCGCGCGCGAGGCACCTTGGGGCCCCCCCTCGCCGGGCGTGGTGGCCGCGCTTCGACCATGGATCGACCTGCGAGAGGTCGGCCCGGAGGAGTTCTACCACTGGCTGGTGACGATCGCTCGGCTCCTGCCGGAGCCGGTAAAACCCACGGCTTCCGCGAAAAGCGCCGAGAAACGAATCACCGAGCTCGCGAGGGCCCTCGCCGATAGCTCGGGAGCGGAGGCCGAATCGCACTTCCGAGCCTCCGAGTACTTTCGCGAGAACGCACTGCTCGCGCGTCGTGTGAAAGCCCTCGAGTCGATCCTTCGCACATCACGCCGGGCGGTGCCGCCTCCATCGCCCGGGACCTCGGTCGCGACGGAACGCTACCTTCCGCACAGCGGCGCCCCGTGAACCGCTAGCAGCCTCCCTTCACGACGGTCGCCGGTTCGCGAGACCGTCGACCACCTATCGTGCGCCGGCGCTCCTAATGAACGCCGACTTGGACGAGCTGCCGAGCCGCCCTCCCTCGACCCGCTTCAGGGCCGTGCTTATCGGCCCCGCCCGGTTGGCCCTGATGTGGAAGCGTATTTCCGGGCGATCGAGGGCGAGATCGAACGAGGTTATTCCGTGGCCGAGCGCGCCCGCAGCCTCGGCATCGACCCTGAGACCCGCCCGGAGATTCCCCGTGCCCAGGACATGGCGAGCCGGGTCGAGAAGCTGCTGGCCCACCTCGGCATCGATGGGATCGCCGACGAGATCCGCGCCCTCGCCCGGACGATGCCGCGGGAAGAGGTGGCGGTGGCGATCGCCCGCCGTCTCGCGAGCGACACGAGCCGGCCGGGGAGCGTCGCCCGACGTGTCGAAGCCGCCCTGCGTGTCGGCCTCGCGATCCTGACCGAAGGGATTCTCGTCGCGCCGCTCGAGGGGCTCGCCGAGGTCCACCTCGTCGACGGCCCCGAGGGGAGGTTCATCGAATTGTACTATGCCGGTCCCATCCGCGCGGCCGGCGGCACTGCCCAGGCGCTGAGCGTACTGCTCGCCGACGTGATCCGCCGGGACCTCCATCTCGCTGCGTACCGCGCGTCGCGCGAGGAGATCGGACGCTACCAGGAGGAGATCCCTCTCTACAAGCATTTCCAGCACCTCCAGTACGTCCCGACACCCGAGGAGATCTCGACGGTCGTGCGCCACGTTCCGGTCTGCATTTCGGGCGAGGCGACGGAGGGCGACGCTGAGGTCAGCGCGTTCCGCAATCTCGATCGCGTGAAGACGAACGGGATCCGCGGCGGTGCCTGCCT
Source organism: Thermoplasmata archaeon (assembly GCA_021844945.1). GTDB lineage: Archaea > Thermoplasmatota > Thermoplasmata > Lutacidiplasmatales > UBA184 > Lutacidiplasma. The sequence goes on from JAKBSJ010000002.1 coordinate 240,744, forward strand.
CGTCATCGCGGAAGGCATGTGTCAGAAGGCTTCGAAGATCAAACGGATCGTCGACAAGCTCGCAATTCCAGATTGGGAGTTCTTGGACGATCTCGGGCACTCGACCGCGCACGAGGAGGACGGCTCGGTTGCGAAGTACCTCGCCGACGCCGGCGTCGGTGGGCGACCGATCCTCGCGCACCCGAACCGACCCGGTGGATTCCGGCTCGTCTACGGCCGAGCACGAACTACGGGCCTCGCGGCGTGCGCGATCAACCCGGCGACGATGGTCCTCCTTCGGCATTTCGTGGCCGTCGGGACCCAGCTCAAGCTCGAGTACCCGGGCAAGGCGGCCGCGATGGGGCTCTGCGATCTGCTCGAAGGGCCGATCGTCGAGCTCTCCGATGGTACGGTGACGGCGGTGCACGATGTCGATCGGGCCGAAGCGCTCCTTCCGCAGATCCGTCGGATCGTCGATCTGGGAGAGATCCTCGTCGCCTACGGGGAGTTTCTCGAGAACAACCGCGCGCTTGTGCCGGGAGCCTATACGGTGGACTGGCACGAAGAGGAACTGCGCGCCGCGGGCGCGCCGGCGACCGAGGGAGCGGGGGCGGAGAGCTTTGCCGCGTCACTCGCGCTCGCCCGACGCTACCGCGTTCCGCTGCACCCGCGGTGGCTGCTCTTCTGGCACGACCTCACGAGTGCGGAGATCCGGGCCCTCGCGGAGCAGGTCGAGCGTTCCGGGGCCTGGCGGGATGGACGGCTCGAGCTTCCTTGGGACGAGGTCTGGCGCGAGCTGCTCGCCCGCCTGGGGTTCCTGCACACGCGTGGGCCCACGGGACAAGTGCTCGGCGAGCCCGAAACCAGCGAGGCCCTCGTCGGCACGCTCGGCCTCGAGATCGTCGGCGGCCTCCTCGTGCGCAAGACCCTTCTCGATCCGGTCGACCCGGATCCGCTCGCCTACGTGAGCCGGCTCGCCGGCGCGACCGTCATGCCTCGCAGCCCTTCCCGGGTCGGTGCCCGCGTGGGTCGACCCGAGAAAGCGTACCAGCGTAAGATGCAGCCGAACGTTCACGGCCTCTTCCCCGTGGGCGAGGCCGGGGGCCCCTCGCGGTCCGTCGGCGAGGCGGTCCGACGCGCGATGAAGGGCCAGCCCGTCCAGACGCAACTCGGGGTCCGGCTATGTCCGGCGTGCTCCCGGAGCTCGGTCTGGCCCCGGTGCTCCTGCGGAGCGCACACAGTAGCGAACGGGACCACCATCCAGGTCGCGTTCCCGGTCGACGAGCTCTGGGGAGACGCGTTGCAACGGCTCCGGCTCAACCGCGTTCCCCAGGTCAAGGGAGTCAAGGGGCTCACTTCGGTGGGGCATACCCCCGAACCGATCGAGAAGGCGATCCTACGGGCGGAGCACGGGATCTCGGTCTACCAGGATGGTACCGCGCGCTTCGACCTCATGGACCTGCCGCTCACCCACTTCCGCCCGATCGAGATCGGTACGGACATCGCGCGCCTCCGCGAGCTCGGCTACACCCAGGATTGGGCGGGCCGACCGCTCGAACGGGGCGATCAGCTGGTCGAGCTGCGGCCGCAGGACATCGTCGTGGCGCGATCATGCGGCCGGTATCTCCTCCACTTATCCCAATTCCTCGACGACGAGCTCGTCCACCTCTACGGGCTCAGCCCTTTCTACCGGGCCCGGGTCCCCGAGGACCTTATCGGGGCCGTCGTCGCGGCCCTCGCGCCGCACACGTCGGGCGCGGTCGCGGGTCGCATCATCGGCTTCTCCGAGGCCGAGGCGTGTTTCGCGCACCCAATCTTCCACGCGGCGAAGCGGCGGAACTGCGACGGCGACGAGGACTCCGTCACCCTCCTGTTGGACGCTCTGCTGAACTTCTCCCGAGCGTACCTGCCCGAGACGCGCGGGGCGATGATGGACAAGCCGCTCGTCCTCACGACACGTCTGGACGCGACCGAGGTCGACAAGGAGGCCCACCATCTCGACCTCAACGACCGCTACCCGCTCGAGTTCTACCGAGCCGCCGCTCGGCGAGCGAACGCGAAGGACGTCGAGGCGCTCTTCGACACCGTCGGTCACCGGCTCGGCAGCGCTCACTCCCTCGACCTCTATGCCTTCACGCACGATACCCACGACATCGCCCGTGGCCCAGTCCGATCGGCCGGTCGGGACGGCCGCGCGATGAGCGATATGGTCGAGCAGTCGGTGACGCTGATGACCCAGATCCGGTCGGTCGATGCGGCGGAAGCGATCGCGAGCATACTGACCACGCACTTCCTGCCCGACGCGATGGGAAACCTGCGCAGCTTCGCGACGCAGAAGTTCCGGTGCAAGACCTGCGGAACGAGCTACCGACGACCTCCTCTGTCGGGCCGATGCACCGCCGTCGGGCGCGGATCGAGCCCGTGCGATGGGGAGCTCCTGCCCACGGTTTACGAAGGCATGATCCGGAAGTACCTCGCCCTGAGCGCGCACCTGGGCGCTGCCGAGGGGGTGCCTCCGTACCTGCGCCAGCGGGTCGAGATCCTGACGCAATCGCTCGCGACCCTATTCCCCGGTTCGGACGAGCAAACGACGCTGGAGTCGTTCGCGGCGATCGACGCCACCGGCCCGTCGCACGACAACCCCCAAATACGCGAGCCCCGCTAGCGCGCCTGCGGGCTTGTGGGGTAGTCTGGACTATCCTGTTGGCCTTCGAAGCCAACGACCTGGGTTCGAATTCGCGGTGGAATCCGTGACGAAACTCCCAGCAAGCCCGTCCCGCCGGGAGCGCCGGGCGCGGCCCGACGGAATTTAGGCCTGTATGCCTATCGGTCGGCCGGTGTCCTATGGACGGCTCTCCCCACCGGCCGGTCGACGCGCCGTCTCCGCTCCCCGCGTCGACCCCGGGTCGCGTGCGCGTCGTCGGGCCGCCCGTGCCGCCAGGGGATGGTGTGTTGACGCCGGACGCTCTTCGCTTCGTCGGCGAGCTCGCGGCGCGCTTCGAGGACCGCCGCCAAGAGCTCCTCGCCCACCGCGCACGGTTTCACGAGGACCTGGTCCGAGGGCATCGGCCGTCCTTTCCCGAAGCGACGCGAGCGATCCGAGAGGGAGTGTGGAGGGTCGCGCCTCCTCCGGACGATATCGTCGACCGACGTGTCGAGATCACGGGACCCACCGATCGGCGGATGGTGATCCACGCGCTCAACTCCGGCGCCCGCGTCTACATGGCGGACTTCGAGGACTCGCACTCTCCCGTGTGGGCACGGACGGTCGAGGGACAAGCGAACCTCATCGACGCCGTCCGAGGAACGATCGAGGACGTCGGTCCCGACGGGGTACGTCTCACTCTCGGAGATCGCCCGGCCGTGCTGTTCGTCCGTCCTCGCGGTTGGCATCTGGACGAACGCCACGTAACGGTTGACGGCCGGCCGGTCTCGGCGAGCCTCTTCGACTTCGGAATTTACTTCTTCCATACCTCGCACGAACTGGTCGCGCGGGGCCACCGCCCCTACTTCTACCTGCCCAAGATCGAGCATTTTCCCGAGGCCGAGCTCTGGAACGACGTCTTCCGGTTCAGCGAGGGCCGCAGGGGGTTCCCGTGGGGAACGATCCGCGCGACGGCCCTGATCGAGACCCTGCCCGCCGTTTTCGAGGCGGAGGAGATTCTGTACGCCCTTCGCGAGCACTCCGCCGGGCTGAACTGCGGTCGCTGGGACTACATCTTCAGCTTCCTCAAGCAGTTCCGGGACGACGCGTCGGTGATCTTTCCCGATCGCTCGGAGCTCACGATGGATCGGCCCTTCCTGCGCGCCTACGTCCGCCACCTCATCCGGATATGTCACCGACGCGGCGCGCACGCGATCGGTGGAATGGCGGCGCAGATCCCCCTCCGGTCGGACCCCTCGGCGAACGAGGCGGCGATGGCGGCCGTCCTCGCGGACAAGGAGCGCGAGGTGGCCCTTGGCCACGACGGTACGTGGGTCGCCCACCCGGGGCTCGTCGCGGTCGCGCAACGCGCCTTCGACGCCCGGATGCCCGGGCCCAACCAGATCGACCGCCGCCCTCTCCCCGAGGCCGTCCGTCCCGAGGATCTCCTCGAGATCCCCGTCGGACCCGTGACCGAGGACGGGATCCGAACGAACGTCCGGGTGGCGGTTCGCTACCTCGAGTCGTGGTTGCGAGGGGTCGGATGCGTTCCGATCGATCACCGCATGGAAGATGCGGCCACGGTCGAGATCGCTCGCGCCCAGCTTTGGCAGTGGGCCCATCGAAGGGTCCACCTCGCTTCGGGCGAAACGGTCACGGTCCCCTACATCGCCGAGGCGATCGCCACGGAGGCGCAACGCCTGCGCGCGGAGCGGACCCGGGAGGGGGGGCCGACCTCCACGATCGCGGCGGCCGCGGGTCTGATGGAAGGATTGGTGGCGAGCGCGGCCTTCCAAGAGTATTTTACCAACTCGGCCTACCGTGTACTGGAGCCGACGGTTCCGGCGGACCCCTCATGAAGGACCCGAAAGAACTCGCGGACGACTGGTCCCAGGCGGCGCGCTGGAAGCGCACGCAGCGACCGTACCGCCCCGAGGCCGTCGCGCGCCTGCGAGGTTCGATCCGGATCGAGCATACGCTCGCCGACGTCGGCGCGCGTCGGCTCTGGCAACTGCTCGAGAACGAAGAGTACGTCCCGGCGCTTGGGGCGATGAACGGGAGCCAGGCCGTCCAGATGGTGCAGGCGGGCCTCCTTGCCATCTACGCGAGCGGCTGGCAGGTCGCGGCCGATGCGAACGACGCGGGCCAAACGTACCCGGACCAGAGCCTTTACCCCGCGCTCAGCATGCCGACCTTGGTTCGTCGGATCAATAATGCCTTCCGTCGCCAGGACGAAAAGCAGCACGCGTCCGGTGCGGGCGCCATCTACTGGTACGCTCCGATCGTCGCCGACGCGGAAGCCGGGTTCGGCGGCACGCTCAACGTCTTCGAGCTCACCAAGGCGCTGATCGAGGCCGGGGCCGCCGGCCTGCACATCGAGGATCAGCTCGCCTCGGTGAAGAAGTGCGGGCACATGGGGGGCAAGGTCCTCGTCCCGACGCGTGAGTTCAACCAGAAGCTATGGGCGGCCCGCCTCGCCGCCGACATCCTGGACGTCCCTACGGTCATCATCGCGCGCACCGATGCCCACTCCGCGAAGCTCCTGACGAGTGACGTCGATCCCCGGGATCAGGAGTTCATCACCGGGGAGCGTACGACCGAAGGATTCTTCGCGATCCGCCCGGGGATCGACTCGGCGATCGCCCGCGGGATCGCCTACGCTCCGTACGCCGACATGCTCTGGTTCGAGACGTCGGGCCCCGACCTCGACGAGGCCCGAGCCTTCGCGGACGCCGTCCACGCGAGGTACCCGGGCAAGCTGCTCGCCTACAACCTCTCTCCGTCGTTCAACTGGCGTCGCCGGCTCGGCGAGAAGGAGATCGGCCGATTCCAGTCGGACCTCGCCCAGCTCGGTTACAAGTTCCAGTTCGTCACGCTCGCGGGATTCCACGCCGTGAACCTCTCGGCGTTCCGGCTCGCGACGGATTACAAGACCCGGGGGATGCTCGCCTATTCCGACCTCCAGGAGGAGGAACTCGCCGTCGAGGGATCCGGGTACCGTGCGGTCAAGCACCAGAGCTTCGTCGGGACGGACTACTTCGACGAGGTCGCCCAGGTCCTTTCCGGCGGACTCACGTCGACGCTCGCGCTCGAAGGCTCGACCGAGGCCCAGCAGTTCCGTTCGTCCCCTGCGGGGAAGGCCAAGGATCCGGTGGATGGGAGCCCGAGGCCGACCCGCGGCTCGGCTCCGGGGACCACGACGTAGCGGTCCGTCGCTAGCGAAAGTACTCGGGGGTGGACGATGGCTTGTCCGCGCGCTTCTCCTCTTCGTCCTTCGCTTCGAGGATGTCGATCACCCAGGTCGCGGCCGTCGCGATGAGGCGCGTCCGCCCCTTCTCTTCGCCCTCTCCGTCGAGCTCGATCGCGAGGATGTTGTCGCCTCCGATGCTGACGAGCCCGCGGTAGATCCCCTCCGAGACGAGGCCGGTGTCGTCCGACCCGGCCGAGATGATCCGCACCCGCGAGCCCACGGTGAGGTTGGGGGCTCGTCGTTCCTTCTCCGAACCGTAGGGGGACGAGCTCATCGGCCGCCTCCGCGCGCCGCGGCCCGGGGCACGGTCTTCGCGGCCGGCGGGACCGCCGCCCCTTGATCGATGAGCGTCTGGAGATGGTTCACGGTCTCGCGATACCGTCGCAGCGCGTTCTGGGCGTGGGCTTCGGTGAAATCCCATGCGCGGGCGATGTTGCCGTAGCGCAGCCGGTAGGCCTTGCGCCCCCCGCCATGGTCCCGCCGGCTCGGCACGCCGACCTCCTCGAGAAGGTCGAGCGACTTGAGCTTGTTGATGTGCCGATAGACGGTGGGCCTCGTCGTCTTGAGCGCTACGGCGAGTTCGTCCGGTTGCCACGCCCGGCTGGGCTCCCCTAGGAAGCACTGACGCACCAGCCGATAGGCAAGACTCTCGCCCACAGGCCCTTCGCTACCGCGGCCCTCCTCGCCGTTCGGGAGGTACCCGACCAGGCGAAGGAACTCTCCGAGCACCTCGTCGACATCCGCGATCGGAGTGAGCGGCGTGCTGTACCGCAGCGAGAGATCGAACCCCATCCCTCCCTCGGTCAGCGACCGAGCAGATAAAAAGCCGGAGCCGGGCCGCCCGCTCCTACGTCGGCGAGACGATATCCCGCCCAACGGGGTGATGCCCCCGATGGCGCCGTTCGACCTCGTGCACCCTCGAAGCACGGACGAAGCACTCGCCGAGCTGCGCGCCGCATCCCCCGAAAGGGTTGCGGTCCTGGCCGGCGGGACCGATCTGCTCCTCGACATCGACCGTGCGCGCATCGCCCCCCACCGCGTCGTTTCCTTGCGCTACCTTCCCTGGAAGTTCCTCGAGTGGTCCGGCGACTCGTTGACGATCGGCAGCACCCTGCCGCTGCGTGCGCTCGAGGTGGAGCCGCGGGTCCGCCAGCGGATCCCCGGGCTTTGGGAAGCCGTTCGTGCGGTCGGGAGCGTCGCCCTGCGGCATCGGGCGACCCTCGGAGGCAACCTCGTGCGCAGCGCGCCGGCCTCCGACCTGTCGCCGATCCTCCTTGCACTGGACGCCGAAGTCGAGGTCGTCGGGCCCCAAGGGTCCCGTTGGACCCCGGTCGACGCCTTCCTCTCCGCCTCACGTCGACCGAGGCTCTCCTTCGGCGAGCTCGTGCGCGCGGTGCGAATCCCCGAGGCACGTCCGAGCGCCTACCATTGGCAGCGGGTACGTCCGGTCAACGACATCTCGCAGGTCGGCGTGGCGGTCGCGCGTTCCCCCTCCGAAGGGTACTATCGGATCGCCGTCGGGGACGTCCTGCCGCGGCCGGTCCGGATCCTGCCGGCCGAAGAAGCGTTGCGTTCTCGTCCTCCCACGGACGACGAGGTCCGCTCGGCGGCCGAGCTCGTGGGGAAACTTTCTCCCTTCGCTACGGATCGTCGCGGGACCGAAGAGTACCGGCGCCACATCGTCGCGGTCTTGGCCCGGCGAGCTCTCCTCGCAATCCGAACCGCGGCACCCCGGGGGCCGGCGCCGTGACGACCGCCCCCTTCTTCACCGTCAACGGGACATCGGTCGACCTGTCCCCGGTCCCGGGGTCGGAGCGTTTACTGGACACCCTTCGCTGGCGACTCGGGCTCAAAGGAACCAAGGAAGGCTGTCGCACGGGGGACTGCGGCGCGTGCACCGTCCTCGTCGACCGAGCGAGCGTCCTGAGCTGCCTGACGCTCGCGCACGAAGTCGCGGGAAGCGAGGTCACCACCATCGAGGGCCTCGCCGCCGAGGACGTCGGCGCCCGGATCGTGCAATCGTTCGCCGATGAGGGTGCATCTCAATGCGGGTACTGCACTCCCGGGTTCGTGATGGCGCTCGCCTCGCTCCTTCACGAGCGGGGAGCCGCCGGCGACCTCGCGGAGTTCGAGGAGGACCTCCAGGGGAACCTGTGCCGTTGTACGGGATACGTCTCAATCCGTCGAGCCTCCCAGCGCGCCCGGGAGGCGGTGAGATGAGCTACGCCGTGCGCTCGGACGCGCTGGCGAAGGCACGCGGCGCGGTCCCCTACGGCACGGACATCGAGAGCCCGGGAATGCTCTGGGGCGCTCTCGTTCTCGCGCCCATCACCCACGGTACGATCCGCTCGATCGATCTCACCGCGGCGCGGGCGATCCCCGGTGTGACCGCGATCGGCCCCGAGGATCTCCCCCGGCTTCTCCCGGGCGTGCCGACCGACCCGGAACGACCGATCTTCCCATCCAAGACGATCCAGTACCACGCTCAGCCAATCGCCGCCGTCGCGGCGCCCACCTTCGGAGCCGCCCGTCGGGCGGCCCAAGCCGTGAAGGTCGAAACGCGCGAGCACCCTGCCGTCGAGAGCATCGACGAGGCTGCGACGGGCCCGGAGCCCGAGGTGATCGGTCATGTTCACGCACGATACGGCGATCTGGACGGGGTGTTCCGGACCGCCGACTTTGTTCTCACGGAGACGTACCGGACGAACGCGGTGTCGCAGGTGGCGCTCGAGCCCCACGCTGCGATCGCGGAGATACGGGACGATGGAACGTGGTTCGTCCGCACCTCGACCCAGAGCCCGTTCGGAGTGCGCGAGGACCTCGCCGCGATGCTGGGGATCCCTGAACCGCAGATCGTCGTCGAAGGAACGTGGGTCGGAGGCGGATTCGGCGGGAAGGGATCTTCGCTCGTGGAACCGTACGCGTTGTTGTTGGCCCGTGCGAGCGGTCGACCCGTCCGGCTCGCGCTCACCTATCGGGAGGAGTTCCTCCTGGGACGGTCGACCCTTCCCTCGCTCATTCGGCTGTCGAGCGCGGTCCGGGGCGGCACGATCGTCGGCCGGCGCGTTCTCTGGAAGGTCGACGCCGGATCCAGCCTTCCCGGACGAGATTTCGCCACCGGCTATGGAATCGGTTTCACGGTGGGGCCCTACCGGGTCCCGGCGATCGAGCTGGAGGGGATCGCGTTGCGCACGCACAAGCCTCCGCTCGGACCCCATCGCGCTCCGCTCGCTCCGCAATGCGCATTCGCGGCGGAATCGCACATGGACCACCTCGCCCAACGCCTCGGGGTCGACTCCGTCGAGTTCCGCCGTCGGCACGTCTGGCTCTCGGGGGACGCGACACACCTGGGCCAGACGGTCGGACCGTTCGGCCTTTCGGAGTGCCTCGCCGAAGCCGGCGCCCGGGCGAGGAAATGGAGAGAGCGCCTCCCCGAGAATCATGGGATCGGGGTGGGGGCCGGTTTCTGGTCGACCGGAACGGGTGCCGGAGGAGAAGCCCGGCTCTTCCTACAACCCGAGCGCCTGCGAATCGTGCAGGGCGAGCCCGAGATCGGGAGCGGGAGCGTGATCCGGGGGCTGGCGGCGGTGGTCGAGGTCGTCCTGGGAATCCCCCGAGAGCGGATCGAGGTCGACTACCGCGACACCGCGACCGCTCCGTTCGACTCGGGCGTGTGGGGCAGCCGCACCCTGGGCGCCCTCGGCCAAGCCGTCGAAAAGGCAGCGCGGGAGCTTCGGGCGGAGCTGGCGAAACGAACGGACGCTCCCGAAGGAGCGATCCGACTCACCGTTCAAGGTCCGGAGTTGGCCGTCGAGGTCGACGGGGTCTCCCGGCCGGTGCGCGAGATTCTCCGCCGCGACGAGATCGAGAACGGGGGTCTCACGACGTACGGCACGCACTACGGGGCGGCCGGATCGTTCGACGCCCTTCGGGTCCTGGACGGGACGTTCTACCCGTACACTGATTTCACCGGGGCGGCGCACGTCGCCGAGGTCGCGCTGGACCCTGAGCTCGGCACCGTGCACGTGGTCCGGTACGCGGCGTTCCACGATGCGGGACGGGTGGTGGACTTCGAGACGGCCAAGGCCCAGGTCGAGGGCGGTATTGTCATGGGGCTGGGGACCGCGCTGACCGAAGAGGGCCTCTGGAGCCCGGAGGGCGTACTGCAGAACCCGGGGCTGGTCGACTACCGGATCCCGACCCTGGCCGAGGTACCTCCGATCGAAGTCCACTTCGTCGAAGGATTCCTCGGCGCCGGGCCGTTCGGTGCGAAAGGCCTCGGAGAACCGCCGATCATCCCGGTGCCCGCGACCATCGCCAACGCGGTGCGCGACGCGTGCGGAGAAGGGCCTACCGAGCTCCCGATGACCGGCGAGCGGCTCGCCCGGCATCTTAAACTTCTGAGGACGTGACCCGTCCGCATGTCGCTGGAACCGGAGGAGATCCGCGGTCTCCTCGACTCCTACCCGGATCGCCCCTGGATCGGCGCGGTCGGCTCCCATTCTGCCCTCGACATTGCGGACGGAGCGCGGCACGAGGGCTTCACGACGCTGATCCTGGGTGAACGGGGTCGAGAGGCGACGTACTCCCGGTACTTCGCGACGCGACCGGCCGCACCGGGGCGGTCGGCGCGCGGATGCGTCGACGAGGTCTGGACCTACCCGAAGTTCCGGGACCTCGCCGCGGCCGCCGAGCAGGAACGCCTGCGCCACCGCGGCGTCCTCTTCGTGCCCAACCGAGCGTTCAGTTCCTACGTCCCGCTTCCCGCGATCGAGTCCGAGTTTCGCGTGCCGATCGTCGGATCCCGCTCGATGCTCCGGATCGAGGAACGGAGCGAGCGGGAGAACTACTACACCCTCCTCGAGTCGGCCGACATCCCGATCCCGCGACCGATCGTCGACCCGCACGCGATCGATCGCCTCGTGATCGTGAAGCTTCCGCATGCGGTCCGACGGCTAGAGCGCGGGTTCTTCACCGCGGCGAGCTTCGAGGAGTACCAACGCAAGTCCGACCAGCTCCTCGCGCAGGGAACGATCGCGCGCGACGACCTCGAGGGCGCGCGGATCGAGGAATACGTGCTCGGGCCGGTGTTCAACTTCAACTTCTTCTTTTCGCCGCTCGCGCCCCGCTCGGAGGGCTTGGAGCTTCTCGGTGTGGACGAACGCCGCGAGAGCAATCTCGACGGGATGGTTCGCCTACCGGCCGACCAACAGCTCGAGCTTCCCCCGGGGATGCGGATCCCCGAGTACACGGTCGTGGGCCACGGAAGCCTGACCGTGCGCGAATCGATCCTGGAGGAGGCGTTCCGCCTCGGCGAGAGGTTCGTCGACGCGAGCCGGACGCGCTACCCGCCGGGGATCGTCGGGCCGTTCTGCCTGCAGACCTGCATCGACCGGAACGGCCACCTCACCGTTTTCGACGTCGCGGTCCGAATCGGAGGCGGCACGAACATCCATCTCTCCCTCGGCCACCCGTATGGCAACGCGCTCTACCACGAGCCGATGAGCTCAGGGCGTCGCATCGCTCGCGAGATCCGGCTCGCGCTGGACACCGACCGCCTCCCGGAGATCGTTACATGAACGCCGGGCCTGCCGCGGCACCGTTGTTGCGAACGCCGCTGTATGACTTCCACGTCGCGCACGGAGCGCACTTCGTGCCGTTCAACGGGTGGGAGATGCCGCTCTACTATTCCAGCATCCTCGCCGAGCACGCCGCCGTCCGCTCGGGCGTCGGGTTCTTCGACGTCGGACACATGGGCATCCTCACCGTGGAGGGCTCCACGGCCGCGGCCCTATTGTCGCGTCGGACGACCGCCAACGTCGAGCGCCTCGTGCCGGGCCAGGCGCACTACACGTTCTTCCTCGAGCTGACGGGCCACATCGTCGACGACCTGTTGATCACTCGGCTCGACCGCGGGACATCTCCGGTGCGCACCTTCCTCGCGGTTCCGAACGCAGGACGCGCGTTCGAGATCGAGTCCATCCTCCAGCAGCATCGCCACCCGGACGTGACGATCCGCCGATGGAACGGCGCGGTGACGATCATCGCGGTGCAGGGACCGGGCTCTCGCCGCCTCCTCGAGACCTTGATGAATTGGTCGTTGGCCCCCCTCAAGTTCTACACGAGCCGCTTCTATCCGGACCCGGCCCCCTCGGGAGCGTCCTCCGAAGGGATCGTCGGAGGCGCGATCCCCGGCGACCTTGCGCACGGGATCTTCGTGAGCCGGACCGGCTACACGGGCGAGCTCGGCTACGAGCTGTACGTTCCCGGCCCGCGCGCGATCCCGATCGCCGAGGCCCTCACCCGCGCGGGCGCTGTCCCCTGCGGACTGGGCGCGCGCGACACGCTCCGGCTGGAGAAGGGCTTCCTTCTTTCCGGGCAGGAGTTCTCGCGGGACCGGTCTCCGATCGAGGCCGGCCAGGACCGGTTCGTCGAGCTCGACCACCCGTTCGTGGGTCGACCGACCATCGACAAGGAGGTCGCCGAGGGGACCCCCGAGCGGCTCGTGGGGCTGACGGTGACGGAGCCGGGGGCCATTCCACGCCACGGGACCCCGATCCGGCACGACGGCACGGCCATTGGCACGCTCACCAGCGGAGGTTTGTCTCCGAGCCTGCATGTGGGCATCGCGCTCGCCTACCTTCCGAAGGAACTGACGAGGCCCGGCACGGTGGTGGAGCTCGAGCTTCGAGGAAGATGGGTGCCGGCCACGGTCACCCGGCTCCCGTTCGTGCCGGCCGCCCCTCCGTCGAAATGAGCCGCGTGCGTTCGGTCCGGAGGCCGCACCCCTCCGAGCTCGCCCGAGCGGTCGCGTCGGCGCTCGACGAGGACCGCTTCCGGGACGATCGGACGACGAGGGCGCTCGGCATCGGCGCGGTCCCCGTCGAGGGTCGGGTGATCGCTCAGGCCCGCGGAGTGCTCTCAGGAATGTCGGCGGCCCGAGAGGTCGCGCGCCGGGCCGGTCTGGCCGTCGTGCGCGCGCGGGCCGACGGGTCCGCCGTCCGGCCCGGGACGGAGGTACTGCGGCTGCGCGGGCGCGCCCGCGCGATCCTCGGAGCCGAGCGGACCTTGCTCAACTATCTCATGCACCTGTCGGGAGTTGCGACCGCCACTGCGAGGGCCGTCGCGGCCGGTCGTCGCGCCCGTCCCCCGCTCGAGGTCTGGGGGACCCGCAAGACGCTGCCCGGCCTGAGGGACCTAGAGAAGAAGGCGATCGTGGACGGCGGGGGACGCCCGCACCGTCGCGATCTCTCCGACGCGATCCTGGTGAAGAACACCCATCTCGCCCTCCTCCCGTTGCCCCGCGCTCTGGCTCGCCTGCCGCTCGCGCACGACTCTGCGATGCGGGTTGAGGTGGAGGTCCGCACCGCGCGCGAGGCCATCGCTGTCGCCCGCGCGGGGGTGCGAGCAATTCTAATCGACAACGCATCCCCGAACACGGCCCGGGCGATCGTCCGAGCGCTCGATCGGGCCGGCCTACGTCGCGGGGTGTTCATCGAGCTCTCCGGTGGGATCACTCCGGAACGCGTGGGGCGATACCGACGAGTGGGCGCGGACGCCGTGAGCATCGGGGCCCTCTCCCATTCGGCGGCGGCCCTCCCGTTCCACCTCGAACTGGTCGCCCGCGCCCCACCGCCGAGTTAAGAGGCCCTGCGGGCTATTTTTGGTAGCGAGGTGCCGATGTCGGTTGAGGAGGAGGTGCGCCGGCTGAAGGAAGAACGCAATGCCGTGCTGCTCGCCCACAACTATCAGCTCCCCGAGGTCCAGGACATCGCGGACTACGTCGGCGACTCCCTCTACCTTTCCCGGCAGGCGATGGAGACGGACCGGCCGGTGATCGTCTTCGCGGGGGTGCGGTTCATGGCCGAGACCGCCAAGATCCTCAACCCGACGAAGACGGTCCTCCTTCCCGATCTCACGGCCGGCTGCAGCCTCGCCGACGCGATCACCGCGGAACAGCTGCGCACGTGGAAGTCCGAGCACCCCGGCGCCGTGGTCGTCTCCTACGTCAACACCTCGGCCGAGGTGAAGGCGGAGAGCGACTATTGCTGCACGAGCTCGAACGCGGTCCGGGTCGTCAACTCGATCCCGGCCGATCGGGAGATCCTCTTCCTCCCCGACATGTTCCTCGGCGACTACGTGCGCACGCAGACCGGCCGCACGTCGCGCACGATGCACCTGTGGCCAGCGGACTGCCACGTACACGGCCGGATTCGGCCCGAGATGATCGCCCACCTGCGCTCCGAGCACCCCGGCGCCCCCCTGATCGCCCACCCCGAGTGCGGGTGCGCTTCCGAGTCACTCCCCCACGTGGACCAGGTCCTGTCGACCGACGGCATGGTCCGTTTCGCGAAGGAAACGAAGGCGCCCGAGGTCCTGGTCGCGACGGAGGTCGGTATCCTGCACCGGATGCGGCAGCTCAATCCCACGACCCGGTTCACTCCGGTCGACGCGGGCGCGATCTGCCCGTTCATGAAGAAGACCCATCTCGCGGACGTGCGGGACGCGTTGAAGCTCAACCGCTACGAGATCGACGTGCGGCCGGACGTGGCCGAGCGCGCGCGCCGGGCGCTCGAGCGCATGGTCGCGTCCTGACCGGGGCGCGCGGACGCCGGCGATTCGAGGTCCGCGAGGCGGAGCGCGTTGCCCACGTCGGACGCTTTCGCCCAGGCCCGCCGCGCGAACCCGAGCGAGATCGGTCCGGTCGGATCTTCGGGCGGTCGGTCGAAGCCCGTGGCGACGTGAACGGCCCCGCCGCGCCGCAACAACTCGCGCGCCCCGTCCGAGTCGAGCCGTTCTGGGCCCGGTCCCACCTCGATCCAGAGGCCGTGGGAGGCTGCGAAGGCGAGCCACCCCTCCCAACGCTCTCGCTCCGCCGCATCGTCCGGCGCCGGTCCGAGGTGGCTGACGAGGCGCCAGCCGGTTCCGAGACGTTGTGTCGCCGGAGGTGGGGGTCCTTGGGCTCGCAGCACTCGGAAGTCGACCTCTCGGTCCGCCTCTCCGTTCGTGACGGTCGCGAATTCTCCCCCGACGAGCACCCGAGCCTCGCCGGGCCGTCGCCGCTCCCGACGGACGGCGAGGCGCTGACGGGTCTCCGCCGGGAGCTCGGCCGGATGGCCCTCCTCGTCCGTTCCGTGCACGAGGATGCCCACGTAGTCGAGCCGACGCCGTCGGGCCTCGGCGAGAGCTCGATCGAGGTCGTCCGGGGTCGCATCGGCCGCCAGGCGACCGTGCCAATCCCCCCGGAGGTCCGCGAGCTCGACGAGCTGAGGGACCGAATCCGTGGTGGCGAGGTCGATCTCGCCGCGGTCCTCGCGCATTTCGGGCGGGATCCAGCTCAGGCCGATGGCGTCGTAGACATCGTACTCCGTTCGGCCGGCGATCCGCCGCTCGCCGCGATAGACGCCGTACTCATTGACCTTGAGCCCGAGGTCCTTGGCGAGCGTGCGCAATCGCACGTTGTGGTCCTTGGAGCCGGTGAAATAGACGAGCGCGGCGCCGTAGGACTCGAGGTCGACCACCCGCACGTCCACCTGCAGCCCGCCCTCGAGGACCACGGTCATCTTGGTGTCGCCCCGCAGCAGGACGTCCAGGACGTCGGGTCCCTGGGCGACACGGTCGAAGACCTCCGTGGACCGCCGGCTCCCCACCAGAAGGTCCACGTCGCCGATCGTCTCCCGGCATCGACGCAGGCTCCCGGCGATCTCGGCCCGTTCCTCCCCCGTCAGGCGCTCGCGGATCGCGGCGACCAGCCGCTGGGCCCGAGGCCATGCTTCGGCGATCGGGGTGCGGGCTCCGGCCGGCCGGGCTCCCGCGGCCTCGCGGAACTGGGCGATCTTGCGCTCGCCGAACCCTTTCGCTCCGGACAGCCGCCCCGCGTCGATCGCCGTTCGGAGTGCCGAGGGGCTCTCTACCCGGAACTCGATCCAGAGGCGTCGCGCCGTCTTAGGGCCGATGCCGGGTAGCCGCATCAGCTGGACGACGCCGGTGGGTATCTCGGTCCGGAGCTGATCCAGGTATCCTAGGCGGCCGGTGGCAAGGAACTCGGTCAGCTTCTCCGAGATCGCTTCGCCAATCCCCGGGATGGCGCGCAGTTCGCCGCGATCGGCGTACTTCGAGAGCGGCTCCGGAAGGGACTCGATGGAACGAGCGGCCCGGCGATACGCCTCGGGCTTGAACTGCTCCCCCTGGAGATCGAGCAGGTCGGCGATCGACCGAAGGAGCTCGGCAGCTTCCGTGTTAGAGACCATGGCCGAAAGGCGCATGGTTCACCCCTCCTAACGGTCGTCGCTCCCCCTCTTCCGGCGAGCGGCCGGTGGTTCGGCCGCCTCGATCCAAGCGATCCGGTCCACGAACTCGAATCCGAGCCGATCATAGACGCGTCGAGCCCCGAGGTTCTCCTCCCGTACGTAGAGCGCGGCGGGGGCTCCCGCGCGTCGGGCCGCCTCCATTCCGAAGGCGGTGAGAGCCCGTCCCAGCCCCTGACCGCGGGCGCGTTCCTCAACGAAGATCCCGTTGAGGACCCATACCTCGGGAAGCCGGACCGACGCGAACGCGATCCCGATCGGCCGAGACCCGTCCCACGCGGCCCAAACGAAGCGACGGTCCGGGTCGAATTGGAACTGTGCGTAGCCTTGCACGAACACGTCCCCGTGATGGGCGGCCCAGTCCCGGATCGATGGGGCATCCTCGGCTCCGACAGTCCGCACCCGAGGGTCTCCGCTCCCGGGGACCTCGGCGGTGGGTCGCGCGATCAACCGATCGATGACCGACCAACGTACCGGCCCTCGGGCGGCTTCCACGATCGCCACGCACTCGTCCGACCCCCCGACGGTCAGCGGGCGCGGAGGCAGGTATTCGGCGAGAGCTCGGGTGATCCTCGGGTCCCCGACCCAATGGACGACCGGATGGGCCGGCTCTCCCAGCCAAATGAGGAGGTATCCCAGCGGCGAACGCTCGGGTCCGCAGGAATAGACCCGGATCCGCTCGGGTTCCCACGTGACGTCCCACGCCGCCAACGCGTGTCGTACGGGTTCTACTCGGACCGCATGCGCGAGCCAATCCCGATCGATGCCGGCACGGACCGTTGGCTCGCCCGTCATCGAGCTCCCTCCCGCAAGAGCGCGGGCCTATCGAAGAGGTCTGCGGCGTCGTTCCGGCCCGTACGTAACCGTAAACGCGGGGATCCGACCTTCCGGATCCGTGGTACGAGCGCACCGTCCGAGCCCGGAGCTCGCCGTCCATCTCGCGACGCTCTACGACCGCTTCCCGTTCCCGCGCTCCTTCTCGGACGATCCCATCGCAGAGATCCGGACGTACAGCACGGACCGGCGTCATGCGGAGGTGACCGCTCTCTACGGCGCCACGCTCGCGACCGGGAACGCTACGGCGATCCGGGGATCGATCCGCACGCTGGTCGCTCTCGCCGGCGGCGATCTCGTCGACGCGGTCCGGGTTGGCGGAGATCCGGATCCATGGCGGACGTTCCGTCACCGGTGGATTCGAGGGGACCAGATGGCCCACCTCGCTCGCCGACTCCATGCGATCTACGACTCCTACGACTCGCTCGAGGACGTCTTCCTCGAGGGGATGGAAAAGGACGGTTTCGCGAGCGGGATCGACGCCCTCGCCCAAGCCCTACGGGGCCCGGGCGAGGGTCCGAGAGCCCCGCGAGGCTACCGCGCCCTCTTCCCGAGCCCCCTCGATCCCCATCACAGTCCGGCCAAACGCCTCACGCTGTACCTGCGCTGGATGGTGCGGGACCGGTTCCCGGACTTCGGCATCTGGAAGCGGGTGCCGATGAACGAACTACGAGTACCGCTGGACCAGCACGTCTTCTGGATCGCCTACCACCTGGGCCTCACCCAGCGACGGACGCGGACATGGGCGACCGTCGAGGAGGTCACGGCCGCCCTGCGTCGGATCGATCCGGTCGACCCCATCCGCTTCGACTTCGTCCTGTGCCACACCGGGATCAGCGGAGATTGCCCGAAGCGACGGGACATCACCGTGTGCGGCCCGTGCGTGGTGCGGCCGGACTGCCGGATGTGGCGTTCCGTGCGGGAGGCATCGTGAGCCCGCCGATCCTTCCCTCGGGCGACCCGTTGCGCCCTCGGCTCGAAGCCGAAGCGGCGAGGATCGCTTGGCGCATCGCACCGGGAGCTCCGAGAGGGGTTCGGGCGCGGATCGCGCACCTGCACGACGAGGAGGCGCGGGTCGAGCGTCGACCGAAGGGGCGGAACGCCTACGCGATCCTGGTGGACTCCGGGCCGGTCGGAGCGCTGGTCCTCCTGCTGGAGATCGACCGGGCCGGTTCGGCCCCCACCCTATCCTCCCTCGAGGCCGGACAGGACGAACGGTTCCCCCAAGGGGCCCTGGTCGCGACCTGGCCGGCGCACCACGCGCCGGTCGCTCCGATCGGGATCCCGGACCTGATCGCCCTCGCGCGCTATGCCCTCCGATGAGGCTCCCCCTTCGCGCCTCGACCCGCGATAGGTCGAAAGCAACCATTATCCGATGAAAAACTCCCGCTCGGGTCGGGGGAACGCTCCACGTGAGCGAGAACGCGGGCCCGGGGGCCATGACGGCGGCCGGCGGACAGGCCTACCACCCGCGCTCCGCGCGCAACATGCTGATCATCCTCGCCGGGATGGCGCTGATGGTCACCTACGTCGAGACGATGGTGCTCCCGGCCTTCAACAATTTCGTCACGTTCTTCAACTACCCGCCGGACTCGACGGTCGTTTGGATCCTCTCCGCCTACCTTCTAGTCGGGGTCGTCGCGACACCGGTATTCGGGAAGCTCGGCGACATCTACGGCAAGAAGAGGATGCTTCTGGTCGCGATGGGCGTCTACGCCATCGCCGTGTCGATCGCCGGATTCACTCCCGACATCGGAGCGGCGCTCGGCGTCAGCGTGCGCGATCAGATCTACCTCCTGATCGCAGCCCGCGCGGTACAAGGGATCGGGATGGGGATGTTCCCCCTCGCCTTCGCCATGATTCCCGAGTTCTTCCCGGCGAGGGAAGTCGGACGCGCCCAGGGAATCATCAGCGCGATGTTCGCCGGCGGGGCGTGCGTCGGACTGGTCCTAGGCGGCTGGATCGCGCAGGACTACGGATGGCAGCTCACCTACCACACCGTGATCCCGTTCGCGGTCGGCCTACCGATCCTCGCGGGATACATCCTGCGCGAGTCGCCGACGAAGACCGCGGAGTCTCTCGACCTGCCGGGGATCGCCTCGCTGGGGCTCGCCCTCACGATGCTGATGCTCGGGATCACCGAATCGACGTACTGGCCGTTCTTCAGCTTCACCGGCGGAACGATCGGACCCGTGACGTGGGGCGTACCCGAGTTCCTGATCCTCGCTGCGATCCTCTTCGCGTTCTTCGCGTGGTGGGAGCTGCGGGCCCGCTTCCCGGTGATCCGGCTGAAATCGCTGAAGGCGCGCAACATCCTCGTCAGCAATATCAACGGGGTCGTCGCCGGGCTCGCGATGTTCCTGGTCTTCACCGGGCTCGTCATCCTCCTCGAGCTCCCGTACACCCCCCTCGAGAGCCTCACGGGATTCGGCCAGTCGGAGCTGTGGATGGGGATCCTCGCGCTCCCGGCCGCGGGAGCGATGCTCGCCCTCGGGATGCCTCTCGGCCGGGCGACCTCGAAGTACGGCCCCAAGCCGATCATGATCCTCGGTTTCGGCCTGAGCGCCCTCGGCGCGCTCTTGCTCACGCAGTACGCCAACCCCGCGTTCCAGCTCGGTCGCTTCTCCACCCTGTCCCCTTCCTTGCCTCCCTTCAACATCCCGCAACCGGTTCCGGTGATCCTGGTCGTCGCTCCGGCGCTCGTGCTCGTGGGAACCGTGGGCATCCTGATCTCGATGTCAAACGTGATCGTGCTGAGCGTTGGGCCGGCCGAGCTCGGGGTTCAGACCGGGATGAACCAGACGTTCCGGAACCTCGGCAGCGCAATCGGCCCGGTGCTGGTCAGCTCGATCATCGCCTCGTACGTTGCGCGCTACGTCGCCTACCCGCCGCCGATCGGAACCCAACCGGTGTACACCGTCGCAGCGTTCCAGTGGGTCTTCATCGTCCTGGCCGCGATCGCGCTGTTCGGCCTGGCGTGCAGCCTGTTCCTGCGCAATTACAAGTTCGCGACGGACGGAACGCGCAGCGATGCGCCCGCCGCGTCCGGTGTCGCGTCCGGACCGTACCCCCGGGTTATCCTGCCGGAAGAGACCGACTCCCGTTAGGGAAGCGGAGCGCCCTCCGCGATGGGTATCACGAGCATCCGCTCGTCGCGCCGCACGTCGGACACGCGTAGCACGTGCCCGATCGGACCATGATGCCGCCGCAGACCGGGCAGCTCGGGGAGTCCTCCATGGCCCGACCGCTTCCCTCGTCGGCCGCCGAAGCCTCGAACGAGTCGAGCGGCTTGATCTCGAACTTGACGACGGTGCTGGGCGGCGGGGCTGCGGCCGCCGTCGCATGCCCGTTGCCGTTCCCGTTACCCTCGGAATGGCCCTCGAGCCCGATCGAGCGGCGATCGTTCTCGGTCAGGAACTCGAGCGACAGCCACCGCGCGACGTAGTCGGGGATCGACTGCGCGAAACGAATCTTCGGGTTGTTGGTCGCCCCCGCCGGCTCGAAGCGCATGTGCGCGAGCTTTCGGACGAGGTCCTTGAGCGGCACTCCGTGCTGGAGCGCCATCGACATCGAGATCCCGAGCGAGTCCATGAGACCGTTCACGGTCGATCCCTCCTTCGTGACGCGGAAGAAGATCTCGCCGGGGCGACCGTCCGGGTACAGGCCGACGGTCACGTAGCCATCGTGCCCGCCGACGCTGAAGTGGTGCGTGATCGCCCGCCGCTCATCCGGAAGCCGCTCGCGGACCGGGGTGCGGACGCCCCCCGGACCGACCGGCCCACTGGGGGCGCGACCGTGGGTGGTGTCGTAGGGCTGCGAAGCCTTGCAGCCGTCGCGGTACAGCGCGACCGACTTGATACCGAGACGCCAGGCCTCCAGGTAGATCTTCTCGATGTCCTCGACCGTAGCGTCGTTCGGGAGGTTGATGGTCTTCGACGCGCCGCCGGAGAGGAACGGCTGCACCGCGCCGAGCATGCATAGGTGGCCCATCGGGGCAATCGTGCGATGGCCGCCCGGAGGGGCGAGCGCGCAATCGAAGACAGGAAGGTCCTCCGGGTCGAGTCCGGGGGCTCCCTCGATCGTTCCCTTCTCCTCGACGTGCTTCACGATCTCTCGGATCTCGCTCTCCGAGTAGCCGAGGCTCGAAAGGGCGTCGGGGACGGTCCGGTTGACCATCTTCATCACGCCGCCACCGACGAGGTTCTTCACCTTCACGAGCGAGAGCTCGGGCTCGAGCCCGAGCGTGTCGCATCCCATGAGGAGCCCGATCGTCCCGGTCGGGGCGATGACGGAGATCTGGGCGTTGCGGTACCCCCAGAGCTCGCCCGCCTTCTTCGTGTCGTGCCAGCGGTCGACCGCGGCATTCACGAGCGGCGTCAGGCGCCCGTCGTTGAGCGGGATCCGCTCGGCGGCGGCCCCGTGCTTGCCCATCACGCGGAGCATCGGGGCCCGGTTCTTGTCGAATCCCGAGAACGGTCCCATGCGCTTGGAAATCTCTGCGCTCGTGTGGTACCCCTCGGCCGACAGCAGCGCCGAGATCGCCCCCGCGAGGGTGCGTCCGGGGTCGGAGTCGTAGGCGAACCCGTAGTGCATGACGAGCGAGCCCAGGTTCGCGTATCCGAGCCCGAGCGGGCGGTAGTCGTGGGAGTTCCGCGCGATCGCGGCGGTCGGGTAGCTCGACGCGTCGACGAGGATCTCCATCGCCACGATCATCGTGCGCACGGCGCGTCGGAAGAGTTCGATGTCGAACTGTCCCTTCGCATCGAGGAACTTCATCAGGTTGATTGACGCGAGGTTGCACGCCGTGTCGTCGAGGAACAGGTACTCGCTGCACGGGTTGGAGGCGTTGATGCGGCCGGACATCGGGCTCGTGTGCCAGTCGTTCGTGATGTCATCGAACTGGACTCCGGGGTCGCCGCAGCGCCAGGCCGCGTAGGCGAGCTTGCGCCACAGCTCGCGGGCGCGATAGGTCCCCGCGACGGCGTGGTCGGTCCGGTTGATCGTCTTCCACTCCTGGTCGTGGAGGACCGCTTCCATGAATGAGTCGGGGATGCGGACCGAGTGGTTCGCGTTCTGGTAGGCGATCGAGGCGTAGGCGCTGTTGGGGTCGGTCCCGTCGAAGTTGGGGCTGTAGCCCTCGCGGATGAGGGCGTAGGCCTTGTCCTCCTCCTTGACCTTGCACTCGATGTACTCCTCGATGTCGGGGTGGTCCATGTTCAGAATCACCATCTTCGCCGCGCGGCGGGTCGTGCCGCCGGATTTGATCACGCCGGCCATCGCGTCGAAGGCCCGCATGAAGGAGACCGGCCCGCTCGCGATTCCCCCGCCCGAGAGGTGTTCGTGGCTGCCTCGCAGGGAGGAGAGATTCGTCCCGGTGCCGCTCCCTCCCTTAAACAAGCGGCCCTCGCTCGTCGCGAGGGCGAGGATTGAGTCCATGTCGTCGGTGACGGACTGGATGAAGCACGCGGAGCATTGCGGCGGCTCCCGAACGCCGACGTTGAACCAGACGGGGCTGTTGAACGCCGCCATCTGGTGGACCATCAGGTAGGAGAGGCTCTCCTCCAGCGTCGTCGCCTCCTCGGGAAGGTCGAAGTAGCCGAGCGCGAGCCCCTGCTGGGCGATCCAGTGGCAGACCCGACGGATCATCCCGTCGACGCTGGACTCCCGACGGCCCTGGATGATCCGGAAGTACTTCGACGCCGCGATGTTGACCGAGGTATCGGACCAATCGGTCGGGGCGCGGATCCCCTTCTGCTCGAAGATGACCTTGCCCTCCGCGTTCTTGATCAACGCGTCGTGGGACCGCCACGTCACGGTATCGAACGCCGTCTTGCCCTTCGGCACGAGGCGCGGGACGGGGATGGATTCCTCCCCGTAGGTGCGGGCCGAAGGGCCCGCGTCTTCCGCGATGGGGATGGGGGATGCGCGCTTTTTCGATGCAGCCATGGGGCCTCTTGGTGGAGGACGCTGGAACCGGGTGGGCAGCGTGCCGGTCCGGAAACCCACGATACCCCGCCGCTCTAAGACGCCGTCGCGGACCTACCGGAACGCTCTCGAAGGGAGGGCGTTTCAGCTTCGGCGGTGGGTCGATAGAACGCGGGCGCCACGTGGTCGGACACCCGTCGTGAATCCTCCGAGCGCTCGGAGACCCGTTCTAGTATTTGGGCACGCCGTTGCAGCGAAGCCGTGCGCGGGCCGATGGGTGGACAAAGACGCGGGCTTCGCGTCCGGAACGTGATGGACGCTTCTCAGTTCACGGGACGGGCGAGCTCGACGGGCTTGACGTACATGGTGCACGGCATCAGCACTCCGCATTCTCCGCAATAGAGTCCTTCTTCGGCCACCCACAGGAAGGCACCGCAGCGCTCGCACTTCCGTGGATCGTCCGTCTCGTTCCGACAGACCATCGAGGCGGTCCAGACCGAACCGGCAGATGAACTCGCGCTCGGAGAGGACCCCGAGGGCAACCCTCTTCATCGAACGGGAACGGCTACCGGGGCCGCTCCGGAGGGAACGGCCCCGGGAAAAGGTGGTCGAGACGTTCAGGCGTTCTTCATCCGGGCGCGGGAGATGTACCCCTTCTTGTCGAGGAAATACATGTACCCAGCCTGGCGAGTGATCTTCTCCGTGCCAACCTTGCCCTTGCGCCCGGACTTGTTCAACTTGGTCGGCGTCTTCCACAGGTACCCGTCCTTGCCGAGGTAATACAGGTAGCCGTTCTCTCGCTTGATCTGCTCCTTGCCAATTCGCTCCGCCATATCGAGGGACCTCACCGGCGAGAGAATAGGCCCGATATTTAGATGTAAGGGTCCATTCTCGGCGGAGAAATCCGAATTCCCTGACGATAAATCTGCGCCGGCGCGGACCCGATACGGTACGGGATCTCCTCCGGGGAACCGAGATCATAGACGAGGAAGTCGGCGGGGCGTCCGAGCGCGATCATCCCGACGCGCCCGGCGACGTCCAGAGCGGCCGCCGCGTTGACGGTCGCCGCGCTGATCGCTTCCGCCGGCGTAAGATGGGCGCCATAGACGGCGTGAGAGAGGACGAGCGACATCGACTCGACCCACGAGTTCGGCGAGCAATCGCTGCCGAGCGCGACCGGCACGCCGGCCCGGACGAGCTCGCGGCCCGGGCTCGGCCGGCTTCCGATCGTGGTGAAAGGAGTTGCCGGCAGCAGGACCCCGATCACACCCGCCCGCGCGAGGGCGCGCAGGTCTCCGGATCGAGCGGCGAGCAAGTGGTCCGCGCTGCGCGCCCCCAAGCGGGCTGCCAGCCGAGCTCCGCCCGAAGCGACGAACTCGTCGGCGTGAATCTTCGTACCGAGGCCGAGCGCGATCGCCGCGCGCAGGATCCGTTCCGACTGTTGGATCGAGAAGTATCCGGGTTCGCAGAAGACGTCGCAGAAGCGAGCGAGCCTCCGCCGCGCGACCTCGGGCAGCGTGCGCCGGACAATCTCGTCGACGTAGGCGTTCGGGCGACGGCGGAAAATCGGAGGGATCGCGTGAGCGCCGAGGTAGGTGGGAACGAGGTGCGCGCCGCGACGACGCCCGAGTCGCCGCACGAGCTCGAGGAGCCGGATCTCCCCGGCGTGATTGAGCGCGTAGCCGGACTTCACCTCGATCGTCGTTGCCCCGCCCGCGGCCATCCGGTCGAGCCGACCGGCGGTCGCGTCCCGGAGCTCGGCGGTCGAGGCTTCCCGGGTCGTCCGCACGGTGGACAGGATCCCTCCGCCCCGACGGGCAATCTCGGCGTAGCTCGCTCCCTCGACCTTCCACGGAAGCTCGAACGACCGCTCTCCGGCGAAGACGGCATGCGAATGCGCATCGACGAGCCCCGGGAGGACGGTACCACCCCGCGCGTCGATCCGGCGGCCCTGTCGGGCGAGGCGGACGGTACGCGCGGCGCCCCGCGACGATCCCACGTACACGAACGTCCCGTCCCGGACCCCCAGGGCAGCATCCCGTACGATCCCGAGATTCCCGAGCGCGGCGCCGGTCCGGGGGATAGGTCCCCGCTCGAGGGTCGCCAGCTCTCCGATGTTCGTGACGAGCAGGTCCGCGCGGATCATGGTTGGCGTATGAGATAGGTCATGAGGTCCCGAGCGGCGATCGTAGAGGGAAAGATCGCGCGCGCCTCGGCCTCGAGCGGTTCGACGTCGGGATACCGGGAGGAGAAGTGGGTCAGGATGAGGGTGCCCACGTTGGCATCCCGCGCGATCGTCGCGGCCTGGCGAGCCGAAGAGTGGCCCCACTCGTTGGACTGACCCTCGAGTTCGGCGAGGGTCGTCGCCTCGTGGATGAGGACGGTCGCATGGGTGGATAGGACGCGTACGGCCTCGGTCGGGGCCGTGTCACCGGTGTACACCACCGACCGCCCCGGGCGCGGGGGCCCCTGGAGGTCCGAAGGGGCGACCGTTCGATCTCCGACTCGGACGGACTCGCCGGCCTCCAGCTTCCTAAAGTCGGCGCCTCGGATGCCCATCGCCCGGGCCTTCTCGGCGTCGAACCTTCCGCGCTTTTCGTTCTCCTGAAGGCGGTAGGCGAGGGAAGGAACGGGGTGCTTCGTCTGTCCCGTCCGGACCGAGTAGTCGTCGAGCACCACCTCCTCGCCGGCGGACAGCGCGTGAATGTGCACCGGAAACCGCAAGGTGAAGTATCCCATCTGGAGGGCCCGTCCGACCATCTCCTTCGCATCCGGCGGGCCGTAGACATCGAGCGGCTCGGTGCGGTTGTTCAGGCACATCGTCTGGATGAGGCCCGGTAGGCCGAGGAAGTGGTCCCCGTGGAAATGGGTGATGAAGATGCGCCGCAGGCGCATGAACGACGCGTTCGACTGGAAGAACTGACGCTGGGTGCCCTCGCCGCAGTCGAACAGAACGCTCTCCCCGTCCATCTGAAGGGCGACCGCGCTCGGCGATCGCTCCTTCGTGGGCCACGAGCCGGCGGTCCCCAGGAACGTGAGCTCCATTACGGGCTCCCACCCCGGCGGGGGTAAAAGCCAGTCGGACGGCACGTCGATCGGGCCCACCGGCGGGGGAAAAGAGGGAAGTACGGTACCCTATCTCGACCTGCCGTGGTCGACTGGGACCGCGTGGAACAACTCCACGAAAAGGGGCTGAGCTGGGAGGATATCGCAGCCGACCCCAAGGTCGGCTTCAAGCCGGATCAGAGCGTGACTCAGGCCGGCCCCGCCCTTCGCCGCCTGTACTATCGACGCAAATCCCGCGAGGAGCGCCAAGGACCCAGCGAAGCCCCGTCGCCCCGCAAGGCCCTCGACACGGACAAGAAGTGGAACCTCACCCGGATTGGCTACCTGCTCGTCCCCCTCGTCGCGATCTGGTTCCTCTTCGCCTACCTGATCCCGTCTCCGGTCGGCCTGCTCCTGACCGCCATCCCCTACATCGCGATCATCCTCGGCGTATCGATCATCCTCCTCGCGATCGGCCTCTTGCGCCAGAGCAACCGCAAGCGTTGGAACGCGGTCTTCCGCAACACGGTGGTGATGGGCGTGGTCTTGGGGGTCGTGATCACGGGTCTGATCTCGCTCACGGCCGTCATTTCCGGCTGCCCGTTCCTTCCTTCCTCCGCGCTGCTCACGAGCGTCCCGGGCGGACAGGGCTGGACCCAGACGCCTTCCTCCGTGAGCCCCTGGACTTCGAGCGGTCTGCCCGTCTTTTATTTCTACGGGGCGCAGTGGTGCCCGTACTGCTCGGCCAGCAGCTGGGCCATCTACAAAGCCCTCACCGAGTTCCAATTAAATTTCCATCCGAGTAGCGGCAGCACCGGTATCCCTGGGACCTACACCTCGTACTCGGACGGCGCCCCCGAGCCGTACCCCTACACGCCGAACGTCGTCTTCGCGAACGCCGTGGTCAGCTCGCAGACAATCGCCTTCGTCGTCAACGAGGCCCAAAACGTGAGCGACGGGACGTTCCCAGGAACCACGAACTGCATCGAGTCGGCCTATGTGAGCGCCTACTCCGGCTCTTCCATCCCGTTCGTCGTCCTCAACGGTCAGTACATCCACGGCGGCTCTACGCTCATCAACCCTGCGCTTTTCGCTAACTACGAGCAGACCGGGGCCCCCGCCGTACTGTCCTCGGTCCTGAGCGAGAGCGGGACGCCGTGGAGCTACGTCTCCACGCAGGCGTACTGGATCACGGCCCTCTTAGTGAAGGCGAGCGGGGAAACCGTCAGCAACCTCGCGAGCACCTACCACGGAACGGCCCAGTGGACGGGCTCGTTCCAGAGGGGCGTGAATGCGACACTGTCGCAACTGGGGTACTCCGGATAGGGATCGGCCGCCATGAGGACTCGCTCGATTCGCACGCTCATCTACGCGGCCGCCGGCGTCGGCCTGCTCCTCGCGGCGTTCGCCGCGTTCGAAGTGATCGATGCGGGGCTGACCAAGCTCTGTACGATCAACACGTTCTTCTCGTGCGCGGCGGTGGCCAACAGCGGCCATACGACCACGCTCTACATCCCCGACTGGCTCTGGGGAGTGCTCGGATTCATATTGATCCTCGTCGTGGCCAGCCTGGCCGAGCGGAATCCCAAGGACCGACGCTACGTCTACGGACTCATCGCGCTCACGACCATTGGAATCGCCTTGTCCCTGTACTTCCTCTACGTGGAACTGGCCGTGATCCACGCGGTCTGCGTCGTCTGCGCCTCGGCGTACGCGATGGGATTCATCTCATGGGGCGGCGCGATCGCTCTCGCTCGCGCCCCTCCCGGGGCCTCAAACGACCCCGACGAAAGCGAAGACGAATCGTAGCCCGGACCGGCGGTCGGCTCTGCGTTATATAGGCGACCCAAATCGGCCCGCCGGGCTCGCCCCGAGGTCGATCGAAGATGGTATCGGATTACGCCGTGCTCGCCGCGGGTATCGCAATCGCCGGAGGTCTGATCGGGACGGGCATGGCCCAGTCCGGGATCGGCGCCGCCGGCATGGGGATCATCGCCGAGAAGCCCGAGAAGTTCGGTCAGGTGCTCTTCTTCTTCGTCATCCCCGAGACACTGTGGATCATCGGGTTCGTGCTCGGGATCATCCTGCTGCTGGGGATCCTGTAGTCCGGGACGAGCGGGGCGCGATGAGCCTGGACCGCCTCGTCGAAGAGATTCGCGCCCGAGGCGGGGCCGAGGTCCGCTCCATCGAAGAGAACGCCGCGATCGAGACGGCCAAGATCGCGGCCGATCGGGACCGACGCATTCTCGAGATACAGCAAGAGTCCGAGCGCGCGGGAACAATCGAGGCGAACCACGAGCGCGTGCAGCGGATCGCCGCCGCGAAGCTCCGGTCCCGGCAGCGCCTGTACGAGGCGCGCGAGGCGCGACTGAAGTCCTCGCTCGGCGCCACCCACCAACTGCTCGCCGACTACACGACCCAGCCCGAGTACCCGAAGGTCCTCGAGCGCATGTACCGCTACGCGACCGAGGCCCTCGGCCCGGACGTGCGTCTCAAAGGTCGGGCCGAGGACGCCGCGGCCCTGAAGCGTATCGCTCCGGGGCGCGTCGATCCGAACCCCGTCCCCATCGTGGGGGGCCTCATCGCCGAGACCCCCGACGGGAGCCGCCAGCTCGACCTCTCCTTCAACGAGCTTCTGCGCCTGCGCGAAGACCGCGTCCGCGAGCTCCTCGCGTAGCGGAGGGACGCGCTCGTGGCCGGCAGCCCCTATGCGAGCTCCCTCGGCCGCCTCAAAGCCGACGGCATCTCATTCCTCACGAAGGAGTCATTCGCCCCGTTCCTCTCCGCGACCTCCGTCGACGAGATCGCGAAACAGCTCGCCCTGACCCCGTACGCCTTCGAGCTGGATCAGGCCCGCGCGGCCTACTCCGGGCTCCCGCTCATCGAAGCGGCGGTCAACCGCACGCTCGTGCGGCGCAACCGACACGCCTTCGACGCGACGCCCTTCGCCGGCCGCCTCGTCATCGCCGCGTATCTGAAGCGCTGGGACATCGAGAACATCGGGGCGATCCTCGCGAGCAAGGCGCAGAGCCGCCCGCTCACGCTCTCCGACACCGAGCTCGTCAGCAGCCGCGACATCCCGGCGGGTCTCATCGCGGGTACTCTCTCGCTGGACGACCTGCGCAACCTGGTCGGGCAACCGACGATCGACGCGGTCATCACCGACCTCGTGCGCTTCGGCTACGGCGGTCCGCTCCTTCCGCTCCTCGAGGAGTTCCGCCGCACGCGGGACATCTTCCCGTTCCTGCATGCCCTGCGGGTCCAGTACTACGCGGGCCTCCTCGAGGCGGCCCGCTTCTTCCAGGGCGATGAGGGGATCGTCCGCCAGCTCGTCCGGAGCGAGATCGACGTCGACAACGTGCTCGTGCTCCTGAAGGGGAAGGACTCCGACCTCCCTCTCGAGGACGTCCAGGTCCGGTGGATCGAGGGAGGATCGATCCCGGCCCACGAAGCGACCGACCTCTACGCCGCGCGCTCCGTGCCGGAACTCGTCGACCGTCTCTCGCCCCATTACCCCACGCTCTCCGAGGGCAACGCCGCGTACTCCGAGGCGCACAGCCTCGCGCACTACGACGTCCACCTCCAACGCGAGCGGGCCGCGGCCGAGCTCCGGCGCCTCTCGAGCTACCCGATGAGCTTGGGCGGGATCTTCGCCTACCTCTTGATCGCCGAGCTGGAACGCTCCGACCTACGGCGCGTGACCTACGGGGTTCTCTACGGCATCCCGTCGGAAAGGCTCGGCCGCATGCTCACAAACCCCCGCTTCGCGTAGGCCGGGCCTACGGCTCCGGGGCCCGCAGGATCGGGCCGAGGGGACTCGCGCCCGAAGGGGTGCCGCCCGGCGGCTCGGGAGGGGCGGTGTAGGCGCGCTCCGAGCCGAACGGGCGGAACGGCCGGCCGTTGCCCGTGTAGAACTTCGAGAAGTACTCGACGAAGATCAGACGCGCCCCTTGGATCCCCGGCTCGAAGACGCCGAGGACGACGTTGAACGCTTGGCCGATAACGAGGATGATCGCGCCGACGAAGATCCCCACGGCCACGAACTCCGCCGGGAAGTGGTGCGGCAGGTGCGTCCCGATGAGGTCGATGACGCTCGCGAGAACGACGCTCGCGAGCAGGATGCCCACGAGACGCGTGTAGGACAGGATGTGGCTCACGATCTCGATGAGCCCCATGATCCCGAAGCCTCCCTCTCCGACGAGGAGGACCACGAGCCCGGCGATCACGACCCCGAGGTACGGGTAGAGGAGCGAGCCCGAGAAGCCGTGCTGGTGAATGACGTAGAGCCCGAACAAAGCGATCCCCCAGGTGAAGATGATCCCGCCGACCTTCGCGACCGCCTCGCGGGGGTGGTGGTGGAGGGTCTCCTTGATGGCCCCGAGCAGGAAGCCGAACGTGACCATCGCGACGCCGATGTATCCCGCGATGACCAGGAGGGTCCCGACGTCCACGAGCGGCGAGAACGGGGCGGTGTAGCCGAACAGCGTGTGGAGCACCGCGAAGCCGAAGAACTCGTCAAAGTAGAGGCCGAGGCCGACCGCGATCGCGCATCCGGGGATGAGGGCGTAGGCGAGCTGACGCATCGCCGGCGGGCTCATGATCCTCGTGACGAAGTTGCGCAGCACTCGAGGGACGTAGCGACCTCCGGGGAACCCGCCGATCATCCAGAGGCTGATGCCGAGGATGACGAGGCCGTAGCCCCAATCGCCGAGCATGAGGCCAAAGAAGATGGGGAAGACGATCGCGAAGACGATCGTCGGGTCCCACTCCGTGGCCTGCGGAAGCGAGTAGAACCGGATGAAGAACTCGTAGCGCCGCACGCCCGCGGGGTTGCGCATCAGGGTCGGCGGCTCCTCGTGCGTCGGGACGAGGTAGAAGTACGCGCGACCCGAGCTCACGCGCTCGATCGCCGCGCGCAGCCGATCGAGCTCGCGCTTCGGGACCCATCCCTCCACCGCGAAGGTGTTCGGCCCCCGGCCGAGCTTGGTGTAGACCTCGAAGAGCCGGCTCTGGATGGAGAGCGCCTCTTCGAGCGCGGCGACGAGGGGGTACCATTCCTTCGAGATCTCGGCAAGCCGGGCCCGGATCTCGGCGCGCCGTCGCGTCACGCGCGCGATCTCCTCTTCGAGGCGGGCGGTTTCCTCCGGTACGCTCCGGGCGAGCGCCGGCACCGCCGTCAACCGTATCCCGCTGGAGGGGAGCACCCGGCCGACGAGGTCCGCGTGGCTGCGGGGGAAGAGGACGATTGCCCGGGTCGGGTCCGGCGCGCCGACCGTCACGACCTCCGTTTCCGCCGGATACGTCGCTCGCAGCCGATCGACCAGATCCAAAGGACCCTCGGCGAGGAACGATAGGTAGGTCCGGGTCGACAGGTCGTCCAGCGGGTCGTGAT
This sequence comes from Thermoplasmata archaeon, assembly GCA_021844945.1. Taxonomy (GTDB): domain Archaea; phylum Thermoplasmatota; class Thermoplasmata; order Lutacidiplasmatales; family UBA184; genus Lutacidiplasma. The sequence continues at coordinate 272,120 of JAKBSJ010000002.1, forward strand.
AGAAGGCGAGCTTCCCGAGGAGTGTGACCGTCTCGCGGAGCCCTTTGAGCTCCGTCTGGAGGCGATCGTCCTCCCGCACGAGCGCGCCGACCTCGGCATCGATCGGAACGGTCCGCGCGGCGGCGAGGATCGCCGGAAGGTCCTGGAACCGCATCGGCTGGGGTACGGGGACCGCGGGGAGGGCCGCCTTCAGGCCGCGAAACCGAAGGGCTTCGTCGCCGACGGAACGCTGGGTCTCGCTCGCGCGTTCGGGCTCGAGGTACTGGAGCGTCTCGGCGCAGACCGGCTCGATCTGGGCCACGCGCAGGTCGTGGAGCGCGGTGAGCACCGCTTCCCGGTCGTCCGTGAGGCCGAGGACGCCGACCTTGCGCATCGGCTCCGGTCGCAGAATCCCCATCGCCACCCTCTCCGAATGCTACCTACGCGGAACCGTCGGTGAGAAACTCCCCGAGCACAGCGCGGAGGATCGCCTCACGCTGCTCGGCCGGCGCCGAACCGGTGCCGGCGGCGACCTGCTCCGCCTCGGTCGCTCCCGCAGCGAGGATCTGCGCAGCTTCGCGATCACCCTCCTGCTGGGCGGCCCGGACGCGTTCCTCACGGGACTGGCGGGCCGCCGTCCGCGCGAGGGCGATGCGGGCGTCCGCGTCCTCACGGAGGTGCTGGAGCGCCGTGTCCGCCCGCGCATGCGCGTCGCGGACGCGCTCGTCCCACTCGCGTTCGACGTCCTTGACCCGCTTGAGCTCGTCCAGCGAGCCGACGACGGTGGAGGGGGGTGCGTCCGCGGCCATGGGTTCCTACGCCAGGCCTCCGGACAGCTTGACGAGGAGGGCCAGGAAGAGGACCGCAGCGGCGATCTTCCACGCCCAGGAGAGGACCCAGAGCGCGCGGAAGCGACGGGCCGCGGGCGTCGCGGCGACGGGACGGATCGGATTAGGCGCCCACACCGGCGGCTTCCTCCTGTTCCATCTTCCGCTTCACCGTCTTGAGCATGCTGAACGAGTCGCGTTCCATCTCATCGAATCGGAACTTGATGTAGCGTACGGTGTCCTGAAGGCGAGGGATCAGGACGTTCTCGATCGCGCTGGCGCGGCGCTTGGTCTTCTCGATCTCGAGAAGAAGGCGGCGCAGCGCGTTCTCCTTTTCCGCGATGTCGAGCACGACCTGGTAGATCCCCTGGAAGTGGTAGATCGCCTCGTGAATCGACGTCGGTAGGTCGAGCAGCGCGGCCGAGGAGACCGGAGCGTAGGCGCCGCGCTGGACCTGGGGGGTCTTGACGCCCATCACGTTCTTCGTCGACACTCCGATCGGGGCGATCTCGGGCAACAGAAGCGAGATGTTCTCGAGCCGGGTCGTTCCTTCCATCATCTCGGCGACGCGGATCGCCTCGTAGCCGCGGGCGACGCGCTGCGCGAGGTCCCCGCGCAGGCGCATCGCCTCCTTGGAAAGATCGAAGAACTCGGCGATCAGCGCAGAGCGCTTGAGCTTGAGGAGATTGAGCCCGCGCTTCGCGAGCCCGATGCGCCGGCGCGTTTGCAACAGGACGAGCCGGGTCGGCCGCACATTCTCCGGGGGCATCGCGCGTCTCCTCCCTCTTCCGTCCCTACGCGGCCTTCTTCGCAACCCGGTACTTCTGCACGAACTCCGGTCGAATGCGCTTGAGCTCGGAATCGGGAAGATCGCTCAGGATCTCCCAGGCGATCCCCAGGCTCTGGTCGATCGAGCGGTCCTCGTCGGGCCGCTGGTTGACGAACTCCGTCTCGAACCGGTCCGCGATCTTGAGGTAGATCCGGTCGGTGGGGCTTAGCGACTCCTCGCCGACGATCGCGCTGAGGGCGCGTTGGTCCTTTCCCGTCGCGTAGGCGGCGAAGAGCTGGTCGGCGACCCCGCGGTGGTCCTCGCGCGTGCGGTCCTTGCCGATCCCCTGGTTCATGAGGCGCGAGAGCGAAGGGAGGACGTCGATCGGAGGGTAGACCCCCCGGCGCTGGAGCTCGCGGCTCACGTAGATCTGACCCTCGGTGATGTACCCGGTCAGGTCCGGGATCGGGTGCGTCACGTCGTCGGCGGGCATCGTCAGGATCGGGAGCTGGGTGATCGATCCCTTGCGTCCGTGGATCTTCCCGGCGCGTTCGTAGATCGTCGCAAGGTCGGTGTACATGTATCCGGGATAGCCGCGGCGACCCGGCACCTCCTCCCGGGCGGAAGCGACCTCGCGGAGCGCCTCGCAGTAGTTTGTCATGTCCGTGAGCACGACCAGGATGTGCATGTCGCGCTCGTAGGCGAGGAACTCGGCGGCGGTGAGCGCCATGCGCGGCGTGACGACGCGCTCCATCGAGGGGTCGCTCGAGAGGTTGAGGAAGACGACCGCGCGCTCGAGCGCCCCGGTCGACTCGAACTCGCGCAGGAAGTAGTTGGCCTCCTCGCTCGTGATCCCCATCGCGGCGAAGACGACCGCGAAGCTCTCGGAGGAGTTCCTCAGCTTCGCCTGACGGACGATCTGGGCGGCGATCTGGTTGTGCGGAAGGCCCGCGCCCGAGAAGATCGGGAGCTTCTGGCCGCGCACCAGCGTGTTGTTGACATCGATGGTGGAGATGCCGGTCTGGATGAACTCGCTCGGCTCTTCGCGCGAGTACGGGTTCATCGCGTTCCCGACGATCTCGTAGCGTTGCTCGCTGACGATCTTCGGCCCGCCATCGCGCGGCTCACCGAGCCCGTTGAAGACGCGGCCGAGCAGCTCGTCCGAGACCGCGAGCCGCGCGACCTCGCCGAGGAACTTCACGCTCGTCTGCTCGACGTTCATGCCCATCGTGGGGCCGAACACCTGAACGATCGCGAGCCCCTTGCGCGAGTCGAGCACCTGGCCCTGCCGTCGCTCTCCGCCGGGAACCTCGATCTCGACGATCTCTCCGTAGGCGGCGTTCGTGACATCGCGCACGAAGAGGAGGGGGCCGGTAACGCGGTCGACGGTCCGGTAGTCGATCGGGATGCGCGGGACCTTCGCGCTCGCGCCCGCCACGGTCAGGCACCCCCCGCCGCGGCGACCTGCCCGATCGCTTGGGTCATCTCGGTCTCCAGCGCGTCGAACTGCGCCGGAGCGTCGGCCTCGGGGATCCACTTCATGCGCGAGAGCTTCGTGCGCACCGGGAGCGCCTGGAGCTGGGCCACGGTCGCTCCCTTGCCAATCGCCTGCTGCTCTTGGTCCCCAAAGGAGAGGATGGCACGCAGCATCCGGAACTGCTTCTTGATCGAGGTGTAGGTGTCGACGTCGTCGAACGCGCTCTGCTGGAGGTAATCCTCCCGGATCATGCGCGCGACGTCCAACGTTCCCTTTTCGCGCTCGGGGAGCGCGTCGACGCCGACGAGCTGGACGATCTCCTGGAGCTCGGACTCCTTCTGGAGGACCTCCAGGGCACGTTGGCGCAGCGTCACGAACTCCGGAGAAAGCTCGCTGCGGTACCACGGCTCGAGATCGCCGATGTAGAGCGAATAGCTCTGCAGCCAGTTGATGGAGGGGAAGTGGCGTCGAGAAGCGAGGGCCGCATCGAGGGCCCAGAACACGCGCGTGACCCGTAAGGTGTTCTGGCTGACGGGCTCGGAGAAGTCGCCGCCCGGGGGGCTCACGGCCCCGACCACGGTCACCGAACCGGTCCGCCGATCGGGAGAGAGCGTCACCACGCGCCCGGCGCGCTCGTAGAACTCGGCGATACGGCGTCCGAGATAGGCGGGGTACCCTTCCTCGCCCGGCATTTCCTCGAGACGGCCCGAGATCTCGCGCATCGCCTCGGCCCATCGGCTCGTGGAGTCGGCCATCAACGCGACATCGTAGCCCATGTCGCGGTAGTACTCCGCGATCGTGATCCCGGTGTACACGCTGGCCTCCCGTGCCGCGACCGGCATGTTCGAGGTGTTCGCGATCAGGATCGTCCGCTCCATCAACGGACGCTTCGTCTTCGGATCGATGAGGTTCGGGAAGGTGGCGAGCACCTCGGTCATCTCGTTGCCCCGCTCTCCACATCCGACGTACACGACCACGTCGGAGTCGGCCCACCGGGCAAGTTGTTGCTGCGTGACGGTGTTGTGGAGGAGCATGCCGCCCACGCCCCCCACGAAGTTGCTGCCGTAGCCGGGCACCGAAACGTCGTACACGTCGTACGGTCCGGCGCGCTCGACCGCGGTCTCCACGACCTCGTCGTAGAACAAGTCATCGCGAAGTCTCCGTAGCCGATCGGCACCGAGTTCGCTCTCGCGCCACGTCGACCTATCTTCCCCGGGGTACGCGGGCGTCGTGAACGTCCTTGCGTCCCAACGCCCTTCGCGGTCCGTACCATGGTAGATCTGCCCCCCGCTACGGAGCGGGCTCGAGGGGAGCCGGTGCTCCCGCTCGATTTGAGGGGAAGCGAGCGGAGCCCCATCGACGCCGGCGTCGCGGGCGCGCCCGAACGGAATGCGGTCCCGGATGGATGCGGCCCGGGGCGCGCTCGACACGAGGACTTCTCCGAGCCGTCGGAGGCTGACCGGGCCCGGGATGGAAAGGCGATAGGACTCGGTCCCGTCGATCGTTCGCGGGCCGAGCGTCGATAGGATCCCGAATCGGGCCAGCACGTAGGTAAGCTCGGTACGAAGCCGCGCGCTCGCGGCACGGAACTCGACTTCGCCTGCGCGGGCAGCACCGCTCCCGAGATAGTAACCGAGCAGGAACGATGCAAGGACACGGTTGCTCGAGCCGAGCACCGACGGCGGGATCCGCGGTTCCGCCGTCGACCCGCCGGTCCCGAGCTGGTGCAGCACATCGACCAGCTCGGCACTACGGAGGACGGCGCTCGGAGCCCGGTCCTTCGGACGCTCGATGTACCCTTCGAGTCCGAAGAGCTCCCGGCCCAGCGAGAGGAACCGCTCGAGAAGAGCCGGGTCCGAACTGGAGAATGCAATGGCCTCCTCTCCTCGTGGCCATCCCTCGGCGACGAAGTAACCCAGGAACTCGGCGAGTTCGCGGGTCATCATGTTCGGCGCTCGAAGGATCGTCCCCGCCCGCAAAGACCTCGGCGGGCGAAGGTCCAGCCTCCGGTCGCGGGACGGTCCGGGTATCCGATGGACCGACGCGACGTAGTCGCCCGGCGCGAGCTCGGAGGCCGCGGTCTCGCGGAGTTCTCCGTTCGGCCGGAAGGTAAAGAGACGGTGGATCGGAGTGACCCGTACGGTACGCCCGCTCCGCGTGCGAATTCGCACGAGCAGGTCGCTCTTTCCCTTGTAGAAGGTCCGGCTCTCGCTCGGAACGAGCCGATCTCCGACCCACGAGTACAGAGGCAGCGGCTCCTTCGGCCGGATCCACTCGTCGGACCCGTCAAGGGAGACCTCCCCGTCGGCCTTCGAGCGCTCGTAAAGCTCCTCCATCGTGAGCACCTCGCCGCTTCCGAGGACCACCGGCGTCTCGCCCGCGACGCACTTACCGGATCCGAACGGTCCCGGAATGCACGCGGAACCGCCCTTGGCGACGGGGAAGAACGAGTCGATGACTCGCTGGCCGGTGACCAGCGGGATGCTCGGCGGGAGCTTCTGACTCACCGGCCGCGGGATGCGGACCACCCACTTCTGGCTCAGGTAGAGGGGTACCTTGCCGTGGTCCGTCGCGAGCGAACCGATCTGTTCGCGGATCGTGAACGATCCGCCCTTCAGAGATTCGATCGTCCCTTCCACGCCGGGAGGGACCATGATCTTGTGGAGGATGAGCGGCGTCTCCTGAACGGTGCCGAGGACCGTCCCGGGCGAGACGTGGTCGCCCACGTGGGCGGTCGCCGTGAAGTCCCACTTCTTCGTCTCGTCCAGCGGCGGAGCGACGAATCCGCGGGTGATGAAATCCCCCAAGCTCTTCTGCAGGACGTCGAGCGGGCGCTGGACCCCGTCATAGATGGATTTCAACAGACCGGGTCCGAGCTCGACCGAGAGCGCCTGTCCCGTGTTCTCCACCGGGTCGCCCGGGCGCACGCCCGTAGTGTCCTCGTACACTTGGACGGTGGCGGTCTTCTCGATCAGCCGGATGATCTCTCCGACCAGCCCCTGGGAGCCGACGCGAACGACATCGAACATCTTCGCGTTCTCGAGGCCCTCGGCGATGACGACCGGACCGGACACCCTGGCCACCACTCCCATCGTTGTTCTCCTTGCGTTAGCTCAATGAGGAACGGAGAGCGAGATACCGAGCACTCGCTTCGCGAGCGACTCGATCCCTTCCGTCTCGGCCCCCGGTGCGCCCGGGGTCGGTACGAAGACGACGAGCGGGTGGAGCGACGCGTCCGCGTGCGCGCGTTGGCTTTCCGTCAATCGGGACCGAATCGTCTGGCTCGCGACGACCAGGCTGTATTCGTCGCTCGCGATCAAGCGGAAGAACTCCTTCATCGAGTTCTCGGCGGTGACCTCGAAGACATCCTGGATACCGATCAAACGGAATCCGATGGCCAGCTCGCGCTCGCCCACGACCGCAGTACGGCCTGTCCGTACGCTCGACTCCGGCACGGCGGCGTCGGCGGGGAACGGGCCTATTTAACGCCATCAGGACGGACGAAAAAAACGTCCCCGGAAAGCGGCCGGGCGGGCGCTTCCCAGCCCCCTACTTGTACGTCGAGTGGTGGATGTGCCCTTCGTCGTCCGTGATGTCGATGCACTCTCCTTCGCACTCGAAGAGGCACGCTTCGCAGACGATGCATTCCGGGCCGTTCACCGCGACCGACTTCTCTCCGCGGAACTGGAACTTCGCCCCGACGGTGGCGTCGTCGACCACGTTCGGGAACTGGTCGCGAGGCTTGAGCTCGAAGACATTCACCGGGCACACGTCACGACAGTGGGCGCAACCGGTGCACTTCTCAATTACAATGTCGACTTGGACCATCTCGCCCGTCTCCGGCCGCGCCACCACAGGACGCGATATTTACGGTTTCGGGCGCCCGGGAGGCCCCGCATCGCCTGCGGGGAACCGGTCCGGGGCCTTGGGGCGGGCGCGGCCGGACCGCCCTCGTACAACTACCTCCTTAACGGACGAGAGCGTACCGAATAGGCCGTCGATGGCCGACATCCTGTTGGGGACGAGCGGGTGGGACTACCCCGAGTGGGTCGGGCCGGTCTACCCGAAACGGGGGGCCGAGGACAAACTCCGTTACTACGCCGGCCGGTTCCCGATCGTCGAGGTCAACTCGACCTTCTACCACCTCCCTTCCGTCGCGGTAGCCGCCTCCTGGGTCCGTCGCACTCCTTCCCGCTTCCGTTTCGCCGCGAAGTTTCCGCAATCGATCACCCACGAGCGGGAGCTGGTCGGGGCCGAGGAGGAACTGCGCCAGTTCCTCGCCGTTCTGAGGCCGTTGCGCGAGGCCGGAAAGTTCGCCGCCGCGCTCCTTCAGCTTCCCCCGTCGCTCAAGTTCGTCCCGGGCACCGTGCGTTCCTTCTACGAGAGCCTGCCTGCCGATCTACCGGTCGCCGTCGAGTTCCGCGAGCCGTCGTGGCTCGCGCCGGAATCGTTCGATCTCTTGCGCGAGTTCCACCTTGCCTACGTGATCGTTGATGAGCCCCACCTCCCCCTCCAACTCGAGACGACCGCTCCGTTCGCCTACGTGCGCTGGCACGGCCACGGGTCGAACGTGTGGTACGACTACACCTACTCCGCCGACGAGCTCGCGGCGTGGGTCCCCCGCGTGCGAGAGGTTGCCGAAAAGGTCCCGACCGTCTACGGGTTCTTCAACAACCATTTCCGGGGCGACGCCGCCGCGAACTGCGCCTCCCTCACCGAGCTCCTCGGCCTGTCGCCCCCGTCGTGGCGTTCGCGCCTCGACTGATCGCGCCTCCCGTCTCCGCGCGCCGGTCGGCGAAGCCGGAACGCTGTCCCCTGGGCGTTTCACGTACCCTCGTCCCGTCGCTTTAGAAGCGAGTTGACGTGAAACCGTCGCCATGAGCGCGATCCCATTGGCCTCCCCGCTTCCGAGCTTCGTGCCTTCGGCGGACGAGTTTGTCGAGGAGCCGGTGCAAAGCGAAGCGATCCCGAGGCTCCCGAGCGCTCGCTCCCGTACGCCCGTCGCCCCCACGAGCGCGCACGTTCGACCACGGCTTCCGGAATCCCCGGGGATCCTCGCATGGCTCGCCCGTCGCTTCCAACCCGGCGAAGCGACGATCTGGCTCGGCCCCTCTTCGGCCGTCACCCCCCTCCTCGAGCTCACCTACGCGGGTAGCGCGTCGGTCGAGGGGGAGATCTCCCTGATCGAGGGTGCGAACCGCTTCCATCCGTTCCGCATCGGCGAGCTCGGCCGCGACTTTGGGGTCCCTCCCGAGGAGGTCCTCCGGCGGATTCGGCTCGCTCGGGCGTTCACCGCGTACCAGCTCGTCGCCCTCGTGGATGGTTGGTCGATCGAAGCCCGACGGCGCCGTCCCACGCTCCTCGTTGCCCACGAGCTCCCCACCCTGTTCGAGACCGCGGAGATACGGTCCGAGGAGCGCGACGCGCTGTTGCGGCACGTCGCCCGGACGCTGCGAACGGTCATCGATCGCGCTCCCTACCCGTTGCTGGTCGCGCTGGAGGGCGGCTTCGATCGTTTTCCGGGCCTTCTCGAGACCGGGCCACGGTTCGCCGACCTCATCACGTTCCGCCGTCACCCGCGGGGCCTCGCGTTGCGCGCGTACCGCGACGACGCGCGGGTCCGCCTCGTCCGGCGACGGGACGGTCAGCGCGGGATGGAGGAGTTCGCCGACGACCGCACCGAAGAACCGGAGGTGATCCCTTGGGCCGCACCGCACCCACCTACCGTCAGGCACTGGACGAGCGGCTGAAGCGCTGGGAGGCGTTCGAGCGTCTCCTGACGACCCCGGAAGAGCGGGAGGCGTTCGGCCTTCTTCGGTCCGGAGCGCGACGCTACGTCGCCCAAGCGACCCAGGTCGGGAGCCCGGATCTATTGGAGTCGATCCTGCTCTCCGTCCTGCTCGACATCGCCCAGCGCCTTCCTCCCCGCGACGCCAACGCGGAGTAGGGCGCCCCGGCGCGATGTCCGCAGAGGGCTGGTTGCTCGACATCACCGACGCGAGCGACGGGCGATCCGTCCTATTGTGGACGAAGGAACGTAGGAGCGGATCGGTGCGTCCGGAGGCGGTCGCGTTCCGGCCGCCGTTCTACGTCGCCGCGCCGCGCGCGGAGCGCCGTGGGCTCGCACGCGACCTGCGCAACGACCCGCTCGTCGACGAGGTCATCGAGCGGACGGAGCGCCCCTCGCTCTTCGACGCCCGGCCGGTCACGCTGCTCGCGGTCCGTCCCCGATCGAACCGGTCCCGTCGGGCCCTCGCGGAACGGATCGATCGCCGCGGGAACTTCCACCGCTACACGCTCTACGATGTCGATCTCACAGCGCCCCAGCTCTGCTATCTCACGAACGATCTCTACCCCTTCGCCCCGATCGTCCGGAGGGACGGCGTTTGGGCCGCGACCGAGCCGGCGGAGACCGTCGACTACGAGCTCCCCCCGCTCCGTCTCGCGCGACTCGAGGTCCGATGGACGGGAGGCACGCGCCGGCCGGGTCCCGGGGATCGGATCGCGGAGATCTGTCTCGGCCCCGATCGTCTCGAGGGGCCGGAGGAGGAGCTCCTGCGGATCCTTCCCTCCGCGATCGCCCAGCGGGATCCCGACGTCGTGCTCACCGACGGGGGGGACGCGCTCGACCTTCCGTGGCTGTACGAGGGAGCGGCCCGCTGCGGTCTCACCGACGCGGAGTTCGTTCTCGGGCGCGCCCCGTCCCGATGGACCCCTTCACGGGGCGCCCGGTCGTACATGAGCTACGGCCGGATCCTCCACTCCGCGGCCGCGTTCAACCTCCCCGGCCGTTTCCATATCGACCGGGAGAACTCCTTTCTCTTCGAAGACACCGAGCTGCCCGGCCTCATCGACGCCGCCCGTCTCTCCCGCCTGAGCCTCCAGTCGGTCGTGCGGCAATCTCCCGGGACGAGCTTCAGTGCGATGGAGATCGCCGAAGCGATCCGTTCCGGTGTCCGAGTCCCTTGGAAGAAGAACCGGCCCGAGCGTTTTCGGCCGGCCGATCACCTGGTTGCGGCGGACCGAGGCGGTACGATCCTGCGGCCACCCATCGGCGTTCACGACCACCTGGACGAGTTCGATTTCGCGAGTCTCTTCCCCCAGATCATGGTCCGGCACAACCTCTCTGCGGAGACGCTCGACTGCCGGTGCTGCCCCCGAAGCCCGCACGTCGCTCCCGGGCTCGGCTACCGCTCCTGCACGAAGCGTGTCGGCCTCCTACCGCGGACGCTGCTCCCGCTGCTCCGGCGTCGGACCGCGCTCAAGGCGGCCATGCGGGCGAGCCCTCTCGGCTCGGCGGAGCGTCGCCGGCTCCACGGCCGCGTGAAGATGCTCAAGTGGATTCTCGTGACGGCGTTCGGCTACCAAGGCTACCGCAACGCGCGCTTCGGGCGGATCGAGTGCCACGAGGCGATCAACGCCTACGCGCGCGAGCTGTTCGCCGACATGGTCCGCGAGGCGGAGCGGGCCGGCTACCGCTTCGTCCACGGGATCGTCGACTCGATGTGGCTCGCCCCGGGTCCGGGGTGCGTCCCTACGGAGGAGTTCGCTCGGGCGATCGGCCAGCGCTACCGTCTCCCGCTCGGCTACGAGGGTCGGTACCGATGGATCGTCTTCCTGCCGACCGTCTCCGATGGATTCGGCGTGCCGAACCGTTACTACGGGATCTACGAAACGGGCGAGTTCAAGCTCCGCGGGATCGGCGGACGCCGACACGACACGACCGGGGTCGCCCGGCGCCTCGAAGGGGAGATCCTCCAGCTCCTCGCCCCGGCGCGGGACGCTGCCGAGTTCCGCCGTCTCCTCCCTCGTGCCCTCGCCCGGGCCGACCGGTTCGCCGAGCGTCTTCGGGCAGGGGACTGGCCGTGGACCGAACTGGTCATCACCCGGCGCACGACCGCCGCGGTCGACGATTACGCGGTCTTCACCGATACCGTCAGCGCCCTGTACCAGTCCCGGGCGATCGGCCGGTCCCTGGCGCCGGGGGAGAAGGCGCGTTACGTCGTCCTCGACCGCCGCTCCCGTTCCTGGCGGAATCGGGTCCGCCTCGCCGCAACCATGCAGGGCGACGAGCGGTACGACGTCGACGCCTACCTCGATCTGCTCGCGCGGGAGGTCGAGACCCTCCTCGCTCCGTTCGGCGTCACCCGCGCGGATCTGCTCGCTCGTTGGGGAGCCCGCGCCACCCCACCGCGGGACCGGTATGCCTCTCCGAGCCGTCCGCACCAGCTGCGGCTGGCTCCAGGCTAGAGGTTTTCGTCTCGACCCCGCTCGTCGGGGCGTGCCCCGCTCGGTCCGTCGCGCGAAACCCAAGACCCGAACGCGAACGCCTCCCCGGTCCCGTGCGAGCGCGGTCCACGGCGAAGAGGATCTCGCGCCGATGATCCGGGCCCTCAGCGACCCGGACCCGCGGGTCCGACGGACGGTCGCGAAGGTCCTGGGGGACCGGGGCGACCCGCGGGCGGCCAGCGCCCTCGTCCCCTCGCTCGTCGACCCGGAGCCGGCGGTCCGCGCGAGCGCCGCGAAGGCGCTCGGCCAGATCGGGCGGTCCGAGAGTCACGGGGCGATCGAGAGGGCGTTGGACGATCCGGATCCGCGGGTCCGCGAGATGGCGGCATGGGCGCTAGGGCGCATCGGGGACCCGGGCTCGCTGGACCCGTTGATTCGGCGCATGACCGACCCCTCCTCCGAGGTCCGCTCGACGGCGGCCGGTGGGCTTGGACGTATGCGGAGCCCCGCTGCCACGCGCGCCCTCCTGCTCGCGCTGAGCGACCCCAGTGAGCGTGTCCGACGCGGGGCCGTGATCGCGTTGGGCGAGTCGGAGGATCCCGCCGTGTCGGACCGCCTCCGACCGATGTTCGCCGACGAAGCGCGTACCGTGCGCAACGCGATCGCCATCGTGATGGGGCGTCGTCGGGATCGGCCGAGCGTTTCCGTCCTGCTCGAACGCGCCGAAGGAGCCGATCCGGCGGAGCGCCCGGCCGCCCTCGTCGCGCTCGGACGGATCGGCGATCGCCGCGCCGAAGTGACGCTCGTGCGCGCCGCCGAGGACCCGTCCCGCTCCGTGCGCGTCTGCGCCTTGCACGCCTTGGGAGAGATGCGCGGGACCCGCGCCCGCGCGGTCGCGCTCGAGCACGTATCCGACCCCGAGCACGCGGTCCGAGGGGCCGCAGCGATCTGCCTGGGTGAGGTCGGCACCCCGACGGACCTGCCCGTGCTGTTCCGCCTTGTCGAGGACCCGCACCCGTGGCCGCGCAGCGCGGCGATCTATGCAATCGGTCGGCTCGGCCTCATCGAGGCGATCCCTCGGGTCCGAGAGGAGCTCTTCCACGCGGCTCCCGAGGTCCGCCTGGCCGCGATCTGGACGCTCGGGCGCTTGCGGGACGATGCGTCGCGCGCGAACCTCGTTCGCTTGCTCGATCCCAACCTGGCCCGCCCCGACCTCCATGTCCCGGACGCCGAGGGAAACGCGGCGGTCGCGAGGGCGGCGGACGCGGAGGACCGGATCTTCGACACCGTGGTGCAGGCATTGGGGCGGCTCCGTCATCCCGAGGAGGATCCGTTCGTGGAGGAGGCGCTCTGGGACGCGAGGGCGCGCTTCTCCGAGGAAGAGCTCGATCGCGTCGCCCGGCTCCCGCGCGCCGAGGTCGAGGGGATCTCGCGCCCTCCGACGTTACGGGACCTTTTCGAGCTCGCCCTACCCGACGGATCCGGCACCGAGGGTGGATGATCCGGGAGTTCCGGCCGTCCGAATCCGCCCGTCTCTTCGAGCTGCTGAAGGAGAACTTTCCCGAGGAAGAGGCACTCTATGGGAGCCGCCCGGGCGCGTGGAATCGGGTCGTCCGCCGAATCTATCGTTGGGACGTTCGGGTCCTGGTCGGACTGATGCGAGCCCTGGGACGACCGATCTTCCGCTTCTTCACCGTGGAGATGGACGGACGGATCGTCGCGACCACGATCGTCTCGTTCACCCCGCGGGCGGGCTACATCAGCATGGTGATGGTCGACAAGCCGTTTCGCGGGAGGGGGTACGCGCGCGCGCTGATGGAACGCGCCCGGGAGGCCGCCGAACGGGCGCATCGACGTTACGTGGCGCTCGACGTTCTCGCCGACAACGCTCCCGCGATCGCGCTCTACCGCTCGCTCGGCTACGAAGACCTGCGCGAGGTCGGGCTGTTCTCGCGCCCCCTCGCCCCCGTGGTCCCGGTCGACGCAACTCCCGTGCTCCCTCTTCCTCCGGGTCTGCGCCCCTACCGGTCGAGCGATCGCGAGGCGCTGGTCGCGATCGCGTCCCGTGCGATACCGGCGACCGTCGCCGAGGTGCTGCCGCTGAACCGTCGGGCCCTGGACAGCTCGTACTCGTTGGATAGGATACTTTCGAGCGAGAGCGGGAGCTGGGTCCTCGAACAGGATGGCGCTCCCGTCGCGTGGTCCTCGGTCACGGTCTCCGACGCGATGGAGGCGGCGGGCCTATCGTCTCCGATCGTCGGCGAATCGGCCGATCCCGCGCAGGTCGATGCGCTGCTTCGTACCGGCGTGGAGTGGTGCGCCCGTCGGGGAGCGGCACGGATCGTCTGCCAGACACCGCTCGAGCACCGACGCTCGGTCGCGGCGTTGGAGCGCGCCGGATTCTCGATCGCGCACCGGCTGCGCACCCTGTACCGTTCGGCGGCGCATGCCTAGGAGACGCTCGCCGGCCCGACCGGACGTCTACCTTCTCCCCGCAGTCGTCGGAGGGGGCCTCGGCGACATTGACGAGGTACTGTGCGCGGGTCGGTATCTCGCCGACGCCGGCTTCCCCCTCACGCTCTACCGCGCGCGAGGACGACCTCTTCCCCGGAGCGTCGACGGCCCGTGGAGTTGGCCCCCGCACACGCGAACGGATCGCCTCGTCCGTCGGGCGCCGAAGGCGCTGACGATCGCTCCGGCGTGGGGGATTAGCGCCGCTCCTTCGCGTGACGAGCCGTACGGTCGGGGCGGACCGTGGGAGGAGGAGGCGGGGGAGATCGAGCGGACCTACGGCCCCGACGCGACCCTCCATCTGAGCCTGGAGGAGTTCGCCCGTACGTGGACCTCGCGGCGAGAGGTGAAGGAGCGCTGGCGAGAGGGAGGGATTCCTTCGCGAGAGATCCGACGCCGCGCGCGACGTCGTTCGTTCGCTCGGGAGGCCGCGCGCTTCCATGCATGGTACCGACGGTTCCGGGCCTTCGATCGAGCGAACGTGGTCCATCTCTATGCGACGTTCCGGCCGGATCGCGCTTTTGCGCTCGAGTACCCCGAGGCGATCCAGTCGGGCCCCCTTTGGCCGATCCGGCCGGCCGGAACGGCGCCCGCTACGGACCGACGCGCGCGCTGGGTCTGGTACGCGAGCCCTGCGAGCGCCGAGCGGATCGCGGGGCGCGTGCTCCGGACCCTGGCGCGGTCCGACCGCCCTCCGTTCCTGTGCATCCGCTCGCCACGCCCATGGCCGCTGTCCATCGATCCCCGCTGCGGAGCGCTCGAGCTCGAACCCCGCTCTCCGTCCGCGTGGAGGAGCGAGTTCGACCACGCGCAGGTGAGGATCGTCACCGGAAGCCGAACGCTGCTCGAGGCGATCGTGCAGGGCGGGCCGTTCCTCTACTTCAACGGCATCCTAGGGGCGGGAAGCGCCGCACGACGCCACCGACCCGAGAAGATCGATCGCCTGCGGGAGGTCGCCCGCCTTTCGCGATCGGCCCGCCGCGATCTGTCCGATTTTGCGCGGGGCCGTCGTGTCGAAGCCGTCGTGGAGCGCACCCTTCGGGACCCTCCCCGACTCCCGGCCCGCTTCCGCGAGCATGTGCGCGGGCAGTTCGCGCCCGAGTGGGGGGACGCGGGCGCGCTCGTCGTGCGAATCGCGCGAGCGTGGGAGCGAACGCCGCAACCCAGCGGCATCTTCGTTCGAGACCTGCGGGAGGCCGCTCGTCGATCCGTCCGGCGAACGCATGCAACCTAGGCTCGGGCCTACGCTACCGGGACGATGGAGGGACCCCCGACGGGGTCGCATCGTGCCTCGGCCCGTGCCCGCCCGCTGCGGAGCCCACATACGATGCACCCACCGAGCCGCTCGACCGCGTGAGGTCGATCGGACACCGCCGCTCGGCTATCGATATCGGGTCGGGGCACTCGAACCGCTCCTGACCGGTCGGCCGTGAAGCTCTAAGACTCGCCCACGGTTCCCCGGGTCGAGGATGACCGTCGCGCGTCTCGGACGTTCGTTCTTCGATCGGCCGACGCGCATCGTGGCGCGGCAACTGATCGGGTGCGAGCTCTGGACGCGCGACCCGGGCGTCGAGCGCGGCGTGCGGATCGTGGAGACAGAAGCGTACGTCGGCCGCGACGAAGCCAACCACGCGAACCGGGGTATGACCCGCCGCAATCGTTCGATGTTCGGCGCTCCCGGGACGCTCTACGTCTACCGCATCCACCGGGTGGTCTGCGCGAACGTCGTCACCCGTCCCGGACAGGCCGTCCTGATCCGTGCAGGGGAACCCCTGGGGGGGACGCGCGAACTTTGGGCGGGAGGTCCGGGCCGGCTGTGCCGCGCATTGGGGATCACGATCGCGGACGATGGGACCGACGCGGCCGCGGGCGCTCGGATCCGCTTCCGTCCTTGGCGCCGTCGGCCCCGCGCGATCGTGAGCGGACCGCGTATCGGGATCTCCCGCGCGGTGGAACGGCCATTACGGTTCGCCGAAGCGGGATCTCGATACGTTTCCTCTCCGCGCCCGTGGGCGGGTTCCGCGGGGAAGCGCCCTACTTCAGCTTAGCCCAGTCGTAGCTGCGCCGGCGAGAGTTGTCCCCAAATCCGCAGGAGGCGCAGACGCCTTTCTGGCGGTGGTAGGAGTGGCTGCCGCACCGGCGGCAAATGACGTGCACGATCTTCCCGCCTCGGCGGGACGGAGTTCCCTTTCCCATCGTCGTCCTCCTTGAGCGTCGGCCGCTCGGGGAGGTCGCTCACCGACCCCCTGATTTTAACGTTGCCTCGCGCCCGGACGGCGCCAACGTGCCCCGTTGGATCGGCGAGAACGCTCTCGACGCGGGGTTCGAGGCACGGCGTTCAGGCGGGGGACCAAGCGTCTCGCGAGCGCCTCCGGTGACGTCCCCGCGCCGACTCGGATGCGACGAATGCCGCGACGGCGACCCCACGCTCCGCTCGCGAGTGAGCGTTCGGTAGGGGCTACCCGTGCATGCCGCTCGTAGAGCCGCGCCGGATGACCGCGCCGGTCGAGCCGGGCGCGCCGGTCCCTCTCTCGCACCGGAACATCGAGGTAGAACGTCCGGTGGGGCCATCCGATCTGGCCACCGCGCTCGAGGCGGGAGAACTCCGCCCGGACTCGCGCGAGCACCCACTTCGGGGCGAAGCCGGCGACGACGAGGCCCGCAGTGTAGGTCCTTGGTCCCCAGGGGCCCGTGTCCAGGATCACATCCTCCCCGGACGATGCGAGCCGGACCGCCCGCTTCCAGCGTGCGACTTCCCGTCGGATCAACCGATGCTCCAGGAGCGCAAGTTCGGTCGGGGTCCGGTATCGCAGCGATACGGCCGGGCCCGATCGATACGCCTCGTCGAGCGTGGTCCATCCCAAGATCTTCCCAAGACGCCGCACGAGCTCGGTCTTACCCGAGGCCGACGGTCCATCGATCGCGACGATCCGGCCGGCGGGCATCGCCCCTCCACGCGCCCCGGAGGATAGGCGTACCGGCTCCGCGCCCTTATGCGCTCGGGCACGGTCGCGTTCGTGTGCCCGGCGAATGGGAAGGGCGCCACCGCTTCTCCGCTCGAGTGGTGGAGAGCCACTCTTCCTCCGAGCTCGCCCGCGAGCTGAGCCGGACCGATTCGGACCCCGAGGGCGTCGGGATCATGACCCAGAAAGGGCGCATCTACGCGGTGCGCCTCGATCGCGTCTCGCTTCGGGCGGCGCCCCTCCTGAAACAGGAGGCCCTCGCCGTGGGCGCCGACTCGGCCCACGCCCGCGGGATCGCTGACCACTCGGTGAGCGAGACCTCGGTCGTGCTGCTCGCGACCTGGGCCCAGTACCGGCGGCTTATCGAGAAGCTCGAACGCCAGCCGTTCCAGTTGCGTGCGCTCGGGGCCGAGGTCGAGGCCGCGCTTCGAGCCTACGTGCGGCACGGCCCTCGAACCGTCCGGGGGACCCACCGTTCGCTCGTCGTCGGGGATCGGCCCCGGGTGATGGGCGTCGTGAACGTGACCCCCGATTCCTTCAGCGATGGAGGCGAGTTCCTCGATCCAGAACGGGCGATCGCTCACGGCCGGGTGTTGATCGACGAAGGGGCGGACCTGCTCGACATCGGGGGGGAGTCGACCCGGCCCGGGGCCACGCCGATCGATCCGGAGGAGGAATGGCGGCGCATCGCGCCCGTGGTGCACGCTCTCGCGCAGGAGCAACGGGTGCCGATCAGCGTCGACACGCGCCACGTGAGCGTAGCCGAGCGGGCGCTCCAAGCGGGGGCGGACATGATCAACGACGTCAGCGGTCTCGCGGACCCCGAGATGCGACGGGTCGTCCGGGAAGGGAAGGCTGCGGCGATCGTGATGCACATGCGTGGCGAGCCCGCCACGATGCAGAACGACACCCGGTACGCGGACCTGCGGGGCGAGGTGTTCTCGACGCTCGCGGCCCGAAGCGACGCGGCCCTGCGCGATGGGATCTCGGCGGACCGGCTCCTGATCGACCCGGGCCTGGGTTTCGGGAAGACCCCTGAGCAGAGCCTGGAGCTCCTCGCGCACTCGGGCGAGCTGCGCAGCCTCGGCTATCCGGTCGTGCTCGGTGCCTCGCGCAAGTCGATGCTGGGTTGGGCGCTCGGTTCGGTCGGGTACGCGTCCCGGCTCGAAGCGGGGATCGCGGCCGCCGTGATCGCGGCCATGCGCGGGGTCGAGGTCATACGGACCCACGACGTCGCGCCCACCGTGCGAGCGCTCGCCGTGGTCGCGCGGGTCGCGGAGGCTGCGCACGCACGCCCCGAGCCGCCGGAGTACTAGGGGATCTTCGATTCGTCCAGCGGAGCGTTCGGATCGGGCGTGTCCATCTCGATCACGAACGATCCCATGTAGCCGCACGTCTGGCAGCGGTATACCTGCCCGGTGATCAACCCGGCTTCGTAGACGAGCCGGGCGGAGCGGCACTGGGGGCAAAGGAGGATCGTATCGCGAGGGTCCAAGGACCTACGATGCTTCATCGCTGTCTCCGTCCGCGTCGGGCCCCTGCGCCGAACCGCGGCCGTCGTCCGTCGGCGGCGCCGTAGGCGCCTCGGGATCCTCGAGGGCTTCGGCTCCGTTGTCCGGGTCGACGCCACCGGCTAGGGCGACCGCGTCCCGGACCTCGTCACCCTCGTCCAGGCGAATGACACGCACGCCCATCGTGCTGCGTCCCTGGGAACGGATCCCCTTCACCGGCGCGCGGATCGTGATGCCGTTGCGCGTCGTCACGAGGACCTCCGCATCCTCGCTCGTCGGGAGGACGGCAACGACGGATCCGTTCCGACCGCCGGTCGCGATCGTCCGGACGCCTTTCGCTCCGCGCTGGGTCTTGCGATACTCCTCGATCGGCGTGCGCTTGCCGTATCCCTGGCTCGTCAGGGAGAGGAGGTAGGGCAACTGCGCTCGTACCGGGGCCATCGCGACGACCCGGTCACTCTTCTCGTCGCTCAGGCGGACCCCGATCACGCCGTAGGTCGCCCGCCCCATGGGACGCACGTCCGAGAGCGGGAAGCGGACCAGCTGCCCGGCGTGGGTCGCCAGGATCACCTCGACCGATGGGTCGTCGATCAACGCCACGTCGACGAGCTCGTCGTTCTCGAGAAGGATCGCCTGGATGCCGCTCGTACGTATGTTCTGGAAGTCGGCGAGCGCGGTCCGCTTCACGAGCCCCGTGCGGGTCGCGAAGAGCAACGACGCTTCGGCGGTCATGTCGCGGACCGGCAGCAACGTCTGGATCCGCTCGCCGTCCTTGAGCTTGGGAAGGAGGTTGATCACTGCCTTGCCTTTGGAGTGTCGGCTCCCCTCGGGGAGCTCGTAAGCCTTGAGTCGGTAGACCCGCCCCAGGTTCGTGAAGAAGAGCACGTCGTCGTGGGTCCGGGTCACGAACGTCCGGATGACGAAATCCTCCTCCTTCGTCTCCATCTGGACCAGGCCCCGTCCGCCCCGGCGCTGGCGTCGGTACTGGTCGAGCGGAAGGCGCTTGATGTATCCGTCCCGCGTGACCACGACAACCACGTCGGTGTCCGGGATTAGGTCTTCTAGCGTGCGGGCGGTGAACGCGGGAACGATCCGCGTGCGGCGCGGGTCGCCGAATTTCTGCTTGAGCTCGGTCAGCTCGGTGACGATGAGCCCGTCGAGCTCCGTCTTCGAGGCGAGGATCGCCTTCAGCCGACGGATGAGCGCCTCCTTCTCCTCCTTCTCCTTCAGGATCGCCTCGCGCTCGAGCGCGGTGAGCCGGGCGAGGCGCATGTCGAGGATCGCCTTCGCCTGCTCGCTCGAGAGGAGGAACTTGCCCATGAGCGACGCCTCGGCCGCGGCGGCGTCCTTGGACCGTCGGATGACCCGGATGACCTCGTCGATGTGATCGATCGCGGTGAGAAAGCCCTCGAGGAGATGGAGCCGCTCCTCGGCCTTCTTCAGCTCGAACTGCGTGCGTCGGGTGAGGACCTCTCGGCGCTGGTCGATGTGCAGCTGGAGCAGGTCCCGCAGCGGGAGGACGCGCGGTCGACCGTCGACGATGCACAGGTTGATCACGCCATAGCTCGACTCGAGCGGTGTGTGCTCGTAGATGCGGTTGAGCACGATCTCGGCGGGCACGTCGCGTCGCAGCTCGAGGACTACGCTCGTTCCGTTCCGATCGGACTCGTCCCGAAGGTCGGTGATTCCGTCGATCCGCTTCGATTTGACGAGATCGGCGATCAAAAGGAGCAGGTTCGATTTGTTGACCTCGTACGGAATCTCGGTGATGACGATCTCTTCCTTGCCATCCCGCTCCCGGGTCTCGGCGGTTCCCCGGATGTGGATCATCCCGCGGCCGGTCTCGTAGGCCTCCCGGATCCCTTCCCGGCTCAGGGCTCCTCCCGTGGGGAAATCGGGCCCGGGAATGAATTTCATCAGCTCGTCGAGGTCCGTCTGCGGTTTCTTGAGCAGCAGCAGGAGCCCGTCGACAATCTCGCCGAGATTGTGCGGCGGCATGTTGGTTGCCATGCCGACGGCGATCCCGGCCGAGCCGTTGATCAAGAGATTCGGGAGTTTCGCGGGAAGGTAGGCCGGCTCCTTGAGGGTCCCATCGAAGTTGTCGCTCCACTCAACGGTGTCGCTCTCGATGTCCTGAAGCAGCTCTTCGGCGAGCCGGGAGAGACGGGCCTCGGTGTACCGCATCGCGGCCGGCGAGTCCCCATCGATCGATCCGAAGTTTCCCTGCCCTTCGACCAACGGGTAGCGCAGGCTGAACGACTGCGCCATTCGCGCGAGCGCATCGTAGACCGAGAGATCGCCGTGCGGGTGGTACTTCCCCAGCACCTCGCCGACGGTGCGCGCGCTCTTGCGGAACGCCTTGTCGTGCGTCGCACCGGATTCCCACATCGACCACAGGATGCGGCGCTGGACCGGCTTCAGGCCATCTCGGCCGAGCGGCAGGGCCCGGCCGATGATTACGCTCATCGCGTAGTCGATGTAAGACCGGTGCATCTCCCGCTCCAGCGGGTGATCGCGGACGCGGTCCGCCGCGCCCTCGGTCTCGAGGGTCGGAAGCCCGGGATCGGTCATGGAGCGGCTCCGGCGGACGGTCGGGGCGCGAGCTGACCTGCGATCTCGCGGTCGAGGATGGCGAGAAAGGCGTCGCGCGAACCATCGGGGATTGTGGCGCCGCTGGCGATCCGATGGCCTCCCCCTTCCCCTCGGACCTCCTGAGCGGCGGTACGGCACGCGCTCGCGAGGTCCAGCCCTCGAGCGACGAGCTCCGTCGTCCCACGCCCGCTGACCTTGATCGGTCCGCCACCCTCGTGCGAGAACGCGAAGACCGGACGCTGCGGATCGAGGAGATAGTTCATCGCGAGTCCTGCTTGCGTGCCCGCGAGCGCAGTCTCCGGGCTTTCGAACCACTGGAGAGACCGCATCGAATTTATGCCCCCCGCTTCGAGGCGAAGGAGGCCCTCGAGGACCCCTCGACGCCAGCGTTCCTCGGCGGCCCGCGCGCGGTCCACGGCGGCCGCGTCCCCGAGGGCAATCGCGACCCCAGTGCCGGGCTCACCGGCCCGTCCGCACGCGTTCTGGAGGTCGGCCAGCTCCTCTGCGTCCATTCCCAACGAAGGGATCGACCACTGTTCTCGCCGGACCATCGCAGCGTAGGTCTCGTTGACCCCGGAGGCCCGCAAACGGTCCATGAGCGCCTGCGCGAGCCGGTCCTCTTCCTCCGGAGCGAGCCGGTGGGGGGGGCGATGGCCGTCGATCGCAAGTCCGGCAAGGAGGTCCCGAACGCCGTCCGGATGACCTGAGACGCCTCGGACGAACGGATCGACGCTCGTCTCCAGCGCGGTAGCGACGTTCCCCCCGCGGAGCGCGAGGCCCTGATGCGAAGTGATGAGGGATCGGTGGATCGCCTCCCTTACGAGCACGGCGTTGAGGCCCCGGAAGCCGCCGACATGCTGCCGATCCGCGATCGCTCCCGAGAGTCCCCACGGGGCGTTGTCCCAGTTCCGGCCGTCGAGGTGGATCGTGAACAACCACGTGAGCGTCGCCGCGCACATCTCGCTCATCCCATCGGTCCCCCAGTCGAGAGGGTTCACATGGGCAATCCGTCCCGTCCGTGGAGGAGGGTTGGAGTAGCGGTGGTGGTCGAGGACCACGACAGGGTGAGGGTGCTCGGCGAGAAGATCGAGCCAGCTCGCTCCCGTGTCCACCACGAGGAGAGGCCCCGACGTGGCCCGCATCAGGTCGGCCATCCGCTCCCGCTCGACTCCGAGCAGCGCCGTCGCTTGCGTCGGATAGCCGAGCCGCGCGAAGGCGCGCAGTGCGCTCGAGGCGCTCGCGATCCCGTCTCCGTCGTAGTGGTAGATGACCCGCCAGCGCCCCGGGTGTTCGAGCACGAGGCCCTTTGCCTGGGCGAACTCCTCACCGTAGCGGGTGTCGGAAACGAAATCTTCGGGCCCTTGTGGCATCACTCCACCTGGAGGGCAGCCCCCGCGGCGGAGTAGCGCCACGTCTCGGGAAGGACCTTGTGGTCGCGGTAGTAGCGCGCCAGACGGCGGATCCGGGACTCGATGAGCGACAGGCCCCGCTGGTTCGCCAGGTCCTTCGGGTGCGTCTGCAGGTGGCGCTGGAGGTGGACGACCCGCTTGAGAAGGGCCTGGAGGTCCTCGGGAAGTTCCGTCTGGATCCCTTGAACCCTCAGCAGGTCCGTCATCCGCTCGCCCGTGACCGCGCGGACCGAGGGGACTCCGTAGGAATCGCGCAAACGCTGGCCGACCTGCGCCGCAGTGAGCCCGGTCTTGGACAGGGATACGGCCTGCTCGACGACCTCCTCCCGGGTCTGAGTGACCCAGGCAGGCTTCGTCGCTGGGTACGGGCGGTGAGAACCGGCCCGTCCCTTGCGGCTCGAGTGGATGCGCGACACGGCTCCGCGCGGATTGAGGTCCTGTACTTAAGCCTCGCCGGCGAGAAGGCCCTCCGAATGGGGCGGATCCACGCCCATCGCCGACCTCATACCTCCCTCGAACGTGGGGGTGCGGGAGCAGCGTGCCCGAGAAGGAATCGTTCGTCGTCACCCCCTACGAGGTACGGGGCCGCATCGACTACGAGCGGCTCCGAAAGCAATTCGGAACGCAGGAGCTCTCCGGGCCCGTCCTCGAAGAGCTCCGGGAAGCCGCGGGCGGCACCCTCCATCCGTTGATCGAGCGGGGGGTCTACTACTCGCATCGGGACCTGGGGGTCCTCCTCGCGCAGTACCGAAAGGGAGAGCACTTCTTCCTGTACTCGGGCCGTGGGCCGTCGGGCCCCCTCCACCTCTCCCACCTGGTGTCGTTCGAGCTGTGCCGTTGGCTGCAGGAGAAGTTCGATGCCCCGATGTACATCCAGATCACGGACGACGAGAAGTTCTGGGCGCGGAGCCAGCTCACCCGGGAAGACTCGATCCGCTGGGGCTACGAGAACCTTCTCGACATCCTCGCCGTAGGTTTCGACCGGAAGAGAACGCACGTCTTCTTCGACTCCCGCTCGATTGCGGCGATGTATCCGCTCGCGGTCCGGGTCGCCCGCAAGATCCCGTACTCGACGGTCAAGGCGGTGTTCGGGTTTGCCCCCAGCACCAACATCGGCCTCGTGTTCTACACGGCCCTGCAAACCGTGCCCGCGCTCTACCCGTCCTGGGAGAGCGGTCGTAGCGTCCCGTGTCTCATCCCCTGCGGGATCGACCAGGACCCTCACTTCCGAGTGACGCGGGACATCGCCGAGTCGCTCGGATACCCGAAGCCCGCACTCATTCACAGCCAAATGATCCCCGGGCTTCTCGGGGAGGGAGTGATGTCCACGACCGGTGGCAACGCGGCCGACAACGCGCTCTTCCTCAACGATCCCCCGAAGACCGTCGAGCGGAAGATCCGAAAGGCGTTCACCGGCGGACGGGCCTCGGTCGAGGAGCAGCGTCGTCTCGGGGCGACCCCCGAGATCTGCTCCGTGTGGGCATTGTGGCGGACCCGCTTCGCCGAGAACGAGGGCAAGTTCGAGCAGGTGACCCGCGATTGCCGCTCCGGCGCGCTCCTTTGCGGGGATTGCAAGGGAGAGCTCATCGAACGGGTACAGGCGTTCTATACGACCCATCAGGAGGCCCGAGAGCGAGCGCGCGATCGCGCCGAGGAGCTCATCATCACCGAGCCGCCAAAGCCCGATTGATGGGGCCGTAAACCCTCGATTTCCAGGGGAGGATCTCCCTCGCTAAGCTTATATACATAAGGCTGGGTCCATCGGTCGAAGGAACGGAAAGCCTCGCCGATTTCGAGCGGCCCGCCGGTTTGATTTTTCGAACAGGTTGTTCGCGAGGATAGGCGGGAGCCCAACGTTCGTTCGAGACCAACGCGAAAGAAAGCGAAGAGGCAAACGAGATGGAGAAGACCCTGACGAAAGTGCGCGACCTAACGCCGAGCTCGAAACAAGTCAACGTTCTCGCGAAAGTGGTGAACGTCGGCGAGCCCAAGGAAGTGATGGGCAAGTTCGGCGACCCGCGGAAAGTGGCGGAGGCCATTGTCGGCGACGACACGGCCACGATCATCCTTTCCCTGTGGAACGAGCAGATCGGATCGATTGCGAAGGACGAAGTGGTGCTGATTGACAACGGGTACGTGAGCCTCGTTCGGGGCCACATGCGCCTTAACGTCGGCCGCTACGGGAACCTCACGAAGTCGACGGAAGCGATCGCCGAAGTGAACAGCTCTCTCGACATGAGCCAGCAAGAGTTCGAGAGCGAGCGCCGCAGCTACGGTGGCGGCGGAGGCTACCGCGGTGGTGGCGGTGGCGGAGGCTATCGTGGCGGTGGTGGCGGCGGCGGTGGCGGAAGCTACGGCGGCGGTGGCAGCGGCGGATCGAGCGGCGGACGAGACCGCTCGGGCAGCTACAACCGGTACTAGGACCTGCCCGATCCGCACGACCGAACCCTTTCGGCTCCCCTCCCTTCGGGGAGGGGCGCCCGCTCCATCGATTGTTTTTATACCTCGAGCCGGTCCCTTTGGTCCGAGCATGCCCGACGACGAGTCGCGAGAGCTGACGCTGTACGTGGAGTCGAAGAAGGCCGTCACCCATTTCTACCGCGCGGGCTCCCTCGCTCCGGCAACGGCCCAAGTGGGCAACAACCCCCTCCCCACGAGCGCCGACACTCGAGGGGGCGACGCTTCCAGCTCGCTCGGCGAGTCGGTCTTCTTCCTGTCGGACGAGCACGCCCGCTGCGTCGCCTTCACCGAGGATCTTGCGAAGCGCCGGGGATACCACGTCAAGGTCGTCGACATCGCCAAGACCGGCCGGCTCGAACGCCTCGTGACGGAGCGCCTGCGCGGGGTCTCGCAATTGCCGGCGCTGGTCAGTCCGACCGGGTTGCGGCTCGAAGGGCCTGCGGCGTTCACGGAGGAGGCGGTCTGCGAGCTCATGCCGACCGAGCTCCGGAGCGTCCGGGCGTTCACCTACGTCAAGGTGAAGGGCGGCGATTTCGACCGGATCCGTGAGGTGCTCGTCGCGCTCCCCCAGGTCAAGGAGCTGCACTTCCTCACCGGGGATTGGGACATCTTCGTTGTCCTCGAGTTCCCGTCGGCGCAATCCCGCAAGCGCGAGGTCATCGATTTCGTGACGGACAAGATCCGCTCGCTGCCGGACATCGTGGACACCTCGACCCTGGTCCCCGAGTACACGATCACGAAGTTCGCGATCTAACGCCGGGCCCGGCTTGCTCCCCGCGTCTTCGGCGCCCTACGCCGCCCGCGTCGGCGGGCGCGGTGGGGCTGCACGGCGCGCGGGATCCGGGCGACCCGTGCGGCGGCCGGCTCGGGGGTCCCGTAGAGGGCTTCGACCGTGAGCGCGTGCTCGCTCAACCATGCGATCCCTTCGGCGTACGCGCCGAACGTCTCCAAGCTCGTGAACAACGGGATCGCGAGTTCCACCGCCCGACGGCGGAGGACGTAGTCGTCCTCGAGCATCCGCTCGAGCTTGTCCTGGGTGAGGGAACTGGGGACGTTGAGGAGGAGATCGACCTCACCGCCGTCGAGCGCGTCGAGCACGTTCGGGTGCCGCTCGCGCTCGCTCACCTTGTACAGGACGCGGACGTTGCGGATCCCGCGGTCGGTGAGGTAGATTGCCGTGTCCTCGGTCGCCGCGACGCGCATGCCGATCTCCGCGAGACGGCGAGCGATCGGCAGGAGGCGCTCCTTGAGCTCGGGACCCCCTACGCTCACGAACGCCGTTCCCGTCCTCGGAACGAGCCGGACCCCGGTCGCGAGCAGCGCCTTGACGAGCGCGTCGCTGAACGTCGGTCCGAAGCACGCGACCTCGCCCGTCGATTGCATCTCGACGCCGAGGACGGGATCCGACCCGCTCAGCTGGACGAAGGAGAACTGCGGTACCTTGACCCCCCAACGCCCCGGAGGGAGCGGGGCGATGCCGTCTCTCGAGATCGGTCGGCCCAGCATCGCCCGGGCCGCCTCGCGGAGCAGCGGCACGCCCGTCGCCTTCGTCAGGAACGGCAGCGACCGGCTCGCTCGAAGGTTGAGTTCGATGATCTGGTAGCCGCCGTCCTTCACGAGGAACTGGATGTTGAACGGCCCGCGGATCGAGAGCTCCCGCGCGAGCGTGCGCGCCGCCGCTACCAGGTCGCGTTGGACCTCGAGCGAGGTGTGGCGGGGGGGCAGGCAGAAGATCGCATCGCCGGAGTGGACGCCGGCCCGCTCAACGTGCTCGAGGATCCCCCCGACGAGGAGCCGCTCTCCGTCGGAGACCGCGTCCAGCTCGACCTCGTCCGCGCCCTCCACGAACTTGGTGATCACGACCGGGTGTTCCGGCGACACGCGCGCCGCCTGGTGGAGGAAGTCCGCGAGATCGGCCCGTCCCGGGATGACCCGCATCGCCTGGCCGCTTAGCACGTAGGAAGGTCGCACCAGCACCGGATAGCCGACCTCATCCGCGAACGCCTCGGCCTCCGCGACGGTCGTGAACGCCTTCCACGCCGGTTGGGGGATCTCGCGCCGCTGGAGGAGCTGCGCGAACCGCGCCCGGTCCTCGGCCGTGTCGATCGACTCGGAGGACGTGCCGAGGATCGGGATCCCGCAGGCGTGGAGGAGCGGCGTCAGGTTCTGCGCGAGCTGGCTGCCGACGCACGTCACGATCCCCTGATACCGATCGAACTCCTGGATGTCGCGTACCCGCTCGAGCGTGATCTCCTCGAAGTAGAGGCGGTCGGATCGGTCGTAGTCGGTGGAGACGGTCTCGGGGTTCGAGTTCAGCACGGCGACGGTCGGAACCCCCTCGGCCTTCAGTCCGTCGGCGAGGTTCATCGTCGACCAGTCGAACTCCACGCTCGAGCCGATGCGGTACGGTCCGGCGCCTAGAACGAGGATCGAGCCGGGGGGCGCGGGGGCGACGTCGTCGGCGTCGCCCCGGTAGGTGAGGTAGAGATAGTTCGTGCGGCTCGGCCACTCGCCGGCGAGCGTGTCGATCATCCGGACCCGGGGGCGGATGCCGGCCCTGATCCGCTGCGTGCGCACCTCCTCCTCGTCACGCCCACGAGCGCGCGCGATCGCCCGGTCGGAGAGCCCGAGCTCCTTGGCGCGCCGGAGCATCCCCGGCTCGGGCGGCGCGGAGGCGGACGCGATCAGTTCGCGCTGGCACTCCTCGATCTCAGCGAGGCGCTCGAGGAACCAGGCGTCGATGTAGGAAGTACGCTGGATCGCCGCAACGTCGATACCCGCGCGCAGCGCCTCGAGAACTTTGTACAGGATATCGGGCGTCGGAGCGCTCAGGTCGGCGAGGATCTCCTCCTTCGGGCGGACCGTCGCGGGAGGGAGCAGGTCGGAGCGTGGATCGCACATCCGCACCGCCTTCGAGAGCGCCTCGGGGAACGACGCGCCGACGCCCATGACTTCGCCGACCGACTTCATCGACGGGCCGAGGCGGCGGTCGGCGCGAGAGAACTTGTCGAGATCCCACCGCGGGTGCTTCACGACGACGTAGTCGAGCGCCGGCTCGAAGCACGCGCTCGTGACGCCCGTGACACGATTCTTGAGCTCGGGCAGCGTGTAACCGAGCGCGAGCTTGGCGGCGACGTAGGCGAGCGGGTACCCGGTCGCTTTCGACGCGAGCGCACTCGAACGCGACAGCCGGGCGTTGATCTCGATCGCGTAGTACTCTCGACTGTCCGGGTTGAGGCAGAACTGGATGTTGCACTCCCCCACGACCCCGACGGTCTCCACCGCCCGCAGCGCCGCTTGGCGGAGCATCTGGTACTCGGCGTCGTCCAGGGTCTGGCTGGGGGCGATGACGATGTTATCGCCCGTGTGCACCCGCATGGAGAGCACGTTCTCCATATTGCAGACCGTGAGCGCGTTGCCGAGTCGGTCCCGCACGACTTCGTACTCGAGCTGCTTGAACGCGCCGACGTACCGTTCGAGGAGCACCTGCCCCATGGGGCTGGCCCGCAGGCCCCGGCCCACTACCTCATTGAGCTCGTCCGGCGTGCGCGCGACGCCGCCGCCCTTGCCGCCGAGCGTGTAAGCGACGCGCACCATCAGCGGATAGCCGAGTTCCGACGCCGCACGATGCGCCTCCTCGATCGAGTAGACGGCTCGGCTCGGAAGGGTGGGAACCTTCGCCCGCTCCATAGCGCGGACGAACTTCGCGCGGTCCTCCGTGGCGCGGATCCCCGAGAGCGGCGTACCCAGGACTTCGGTCTGGGTCGCGCGCAGGGCCCCGGAGTCCGAGAGACCGATGCCGCAGTTGAGGGCGGTCTGGCCCCCGAAGGCGAGCAGGATTCCGTCCGGCCGCTCGGCCTCGAGGATCGGCGCGACGAACTCCGGGATCAGGGGCTGGAAGTACACGCGCCCGTTGCGCGGCGGATCGGTCTGCAACGTCGCGATGTTCGGGTTGACGACAACGGTGTAGACTCCCTCTTCCTCCAGCGCCTTCAGGCACTGAGAGCCGGAGTAGTCGAACTCGCCGGCCTCCCCGATCTTCAGGGCCCCCGACCCGAGGAGGACCGCCTTGCGAGGGATCTCGGGCGTCATGAGCGTCGCCGCACCTTCGCCGCAAAGATGTCGAAGACGAACCCCGCCTCCTGCGGACCGGGGTGGCCCTCGGGATGGCCCTGGAGCGCGATCAGGCGGCCCGTCGCGTCCCGCACCCCCTCGAGCGTCCCATCGTCCGGGTTGAACGCCCACGGCTCGAGCCCCGTGCCGACGAGCGTCTTCGGGTCGACCGCGTAACCGTGGTTCTCGCTGACGATGAGTGCCCGGCCGTCCGGGAAGGTAACGGTCTTGTTCTGTCCTCGATGCCCGAACTTGAGCTTGAACGTCGACGCGCCCCGGCTCATCGCGAGAAGCTGCACGCCGAGGCAGATCCCGAGCGTAGGGAGGGCGCGCACCGATGGACGCGCGAGCTCGGCCACCGAGGTCTCGAGCTGCGCCGGGTCGCCGGGCCCGTTGCTGACGAGGAGCCCGGCGACGTGCCGTCCCTCGAATTTCTCGGGGATAGGGGCGTTGTAGGGGAGCCGGAGCACCGCGAGGCGACGGTCGAGGAGCGCGCGCAAAATGCTCGCCTTGACGCCGCAGTCGAGAACGGCTACCACCGGCGCGTTCCGGGGACCGAGGAGGCTCGCTTCTTTTGCGGTGACGTCGGCCATGTAGTTCTCGTCGGCGTAAGCGGGCGCGTCGCGGATCGTGCGCGCAAGCTCGTCATCGCTCGGACGACGGTCGACCGATCCTACGTCGATGACCCCCCGGACGACTCCCCGCTCGCGCAGGTGTTCAGTGAGCTGGCGGGTATCGATTCCGAGGACCCCGGGAACTCCTTCGGCATCCAGCCACTGGTCCAGGGGTTCCTCGCTGTTCCAATGGTGCGGGGTCGTCGCTCCGCGGGCGATCATCCCCCGGACCTGGATCTCGCCGGATTCCACGCCGAGGGGGAGACCCAGTGGATCCCGTGCTTTCGGGTCCGGGACGCCGTAGTTCCCCAGCAGAGGGTACGTGAACGTGAGGATCTGTCCCCGGAACGATGGATCGGTCAGCGATTCGGGATAGCCAACCATCCCGGTGGTGAAGACGACCTCGCCGACCCGGCGGGTCGCGCGGCCGAGGCCGACCCCATCGAATCGACTTCCGTCCTCGAGAAATAGAGTCCCCCTCAGAGCGTCGTTCCCCGGCGTTCGGGACACGGCTGGTGGAACCCGATAGTCCCGAGGAATGGTGTTTTGGATAAGCGTTGCGCCACGAGATCCGTTGCTCCTCACCCGAGGAGCGCGCGACGCGAGGGGCGAAATACGTGGGTATCCCTGCGCTCGCGATGCCCGGGTTCCCCCGTCTGCGCGACGCATACGACGTCGTCATCCTCGGCGGGGGTCACGCCGGCTTGGCCGCCGCGCTCAAAACGGGGTTGTTGGGCTACACCGCGCTCCTGATCGATCGCGGGCCGAAGTACAGCCGCTCGTACTACGCGCCGAAGATGGACAACATCCCCGGCTTCCCTGGAGGGATATCGGGCCACAAGCTCCTCGACCTCCAGATCGCCGCTCTCCGAGAGGTCGAGTCGTCCGTGACGTACGTTACCCCGGCGACCGCGACCGGCCTCACCCGCCTCTCCAGCGGAGAGTACGAGGCCGCGTTCGGGTGGCTCAAGCGCAGCCACACGGCGCGCGGGCGCGCGGCCGTCCTAGCGCTCGGCGTCGTGGACCGGATGCCCGTGATCGGGGGAAAGATCGACCCCATCTTCCCATGGGCGAACTTCGGCATCGTAGATTTCTGCGTTCTGTGCGACGGCCACACGCTGCCGGACCGGTCGGTCGGAGTTCTGGGGAACGACGCCTACGCCGTGCGGACGGCGATCGACCTCCTGCACTTCCGCCCGAAATCCGTGGAGATCCTCACGCTCGGACGACCCTTGCTCGAGGGCAGCCCCGACGACGAGCGGAGCGAGCTCCTGCGCCAATTGGCCGAGCGCGGCGTCACGCATGTGGATGCCGAGGTCGCGGGGTTCGACGAGATCCGCGAGCGGCGCTTCGGCGTGAAGTTCGCGGACGGCTCGCGTCGGGTCTACGACAAGGGATTCAGCGCCCTGGGGTGGTACGATCAGCACCGCGACTTGCCCCGATCTCTCGGCTGTCGCATCGACAGCGAAGGATACGTGGTCACCGACGAGGACTGCCGCGCGATCGCGGATCCGGACGGGGGCCCGATTCCGGGCCTGTACTGCATCGGGGACCTGCGGAACGGCTGGAACCAGATCCCCGAAGCGTGGGCAACTGCCGAGCGGGCGATCATCCACGCCTACGGCTACTACCTGTAGCTCAGTTCGCGGGAGCGATACGCGGAGGACCGTCCTTCGGGGACGCGGCCACGTTGAGCTGGCGCGCCAGCTCGAAGAGATCGGTGGCGACCGCCTCCGCCCCGGCAGCGAGGAAACGATCGACCGTCATCGGCGACATCGAGGTCTCCCGGGGGTCGGGCAGGACGGCGTAGAAGTGGACCTGGGCGCGGGTCGCACACTCGGCATCGATCAAGTGATCGCCGACGTACAGGGCCCGTCCGATCGGGACCTCCATTTCCTTCAGCAGGTACCACAACGCTTCGGGGGACGGCTTCGCCGGCCCCGCGGAGCTACGCGAGCGCAAGTAGGGGAAGTACTCGGCAAGGCCCGTTCGCACGAGGGCGGCGCGGGCAAACGCTTCGGAGCTCCGCGTCAGGATCCCGATGCGAAACCCTCGCCCCACGAGACCCTGTACTAGGTCCATCGCGCCTCCACGGACCGTGGTCCGTTCGAGCGCCTGCATCTCGATCCCGTCTATGAGGCGGTGGAACTCGGCCTCGAAGCGCATGACCACCGTCTCGGGCGCCCCACCGGCAAGGATCCTATCTCGCGCGACCTCCAGGATCCGATGCATCGGCATCTCGACCGACAGGGCTCCGGGCCCGACTCCGTAGCGCTCGGCAAGCCGGATCACCTCCCGCCGCATTCGGTAAAAGTCGTGCTGAGAGACGATCAGGGTGCCGTCCAAGTCGAAGACGATCCCGAGCATGGGATCCAGAAACCGCGGTTCCGCTTGGCGCACGGGCATCCCTCGTTCCCCCCGTCCGCCCCATTTCAGCGGGGCCGCCCTACCTAAGGGTTTCCTTCCAGCGGCGCTTTCCCTGCGGGTCCCGGCCTTTGGGTCGCGTCAGCGTGACGATCGACTCGCGCAGAAGGAACTGCCGACGTTGGCCGGAACGGCGGGTACGGGCGACATCCACGCTCTCGATCCGGTACCCGAGGCTTCGTCCGATGCGAGCGGTCAGCAGGTCGCCCGGGACGTAGGTACCGGCCAGTAACGAATCGCCGACCACGAGCACGAACCGACCTCCCGGGCGCAGCGCTCGGTATACGCTCCGTAGTACATCGGCCAGATCGCGGAAGTACCGGTGGACCACCCCGTGCATGTCGTTGCGACGGTAGGTGCCCTTGCGCGCGACGTTCTCACGGATCCGGGGAAGGATCTCCTCCAACCAGGGATCCGGGGTCCGGTCCGTGCCCAGGTAATCGCGCGTCGCTGTGCGCGGGAGGTTGTCGCAGGCGAGCTCCGCGATCCTCAGGGCCGATAGTTCCGGGTAGGAATTCACGTAGCCAAGCCAGGCAAGATCGAGCTTGTAGTTCATCACATAGTCGAGACCGTTGACGTACGGTGGACTGGTGATCGCGAGGTCCACGCTCTGGGCGGGAAGGTCGATCGTCCGGGAATCGCCCGAGCGGACTTCCGCTGGCGGACCCCACGGCTCGGAGGACCGCGCCCGTGCGCGCAGGTCCTCGACCATGGTCCGGATCACGTTCTCGTACTGGACGAACGGGAGCGGGCGCTCTCGATCGACGGGGTCGTAGCCAAGGCAGGGACTCCGTCGTAGGCGGCTTACCGGAACGAGGGTCGCGGCGAAGGCGAGACGAAGGGCGTCGGTGACGCCTCGGGCGTCCGCGGCCGGAAGGACGGAGCGGATCCGACGAAGTTGGGCCAGCGCCTCGGGCGAGAACTGGCGCCGCGTCTCCCGAAGGAACGGCAGCGCGGCCATCGGCGCGGGTCGCGCCGTGCGAAGGAGCACCGTCGCGGCGCGTTCCAGATCCCCCGGTGCGAGGTCGATGTCCGTCTTGACCCGCGCCGCGAGAGCCGCCGGGGCCATCAGCTCGTAGCCGATCGCGCGTGCGCCGATCCGCTGGGCTTCGATCAGGCTCGTCCCGCTTCCGGCGAAGGGATCGAGGACCGTCGAACCGCGACGCATGCCCTCGGAATGGAGCAGGTTCGAAACAAACTCCGCGGAGTACCCCTGGACGTAGGGCCACCAACGATGGAAGGGCAGCCCTTCGTTCGAGCGGAAAGTGATTGGGCCGCGGTACGATCCCAACGGAACCCCTTCCTCGAGGGCGAAGCGCTCGGCGTAGACTGCCGGTTCGGTGAAGTCCTCCCGCAGCTCGAGCCGATCGAAGTCCAGGAGGACCCAGAGCCCCCGACCCATGCGGACGACCTCGCCGCTGCTCGCGAGGCCGCGCAGATCGGAATCTACGCTCGCGACGCCGACGCCCAGACGACGAGCGATCTGCCGCACGGTCGCTCCGAGCGCCCCGGACTCCGCCAATGCCGTGCGCACGTCGGCGCTCGCTACCGCCACGCCGGACGCGAGAGACGGCTCACGCTATGGGGATATCGCCGAACGCCCTGAGGTCCGTCGGACCGGACGGGGGACTACGATTTCGGGCCCGCGGCGCCGCGTCAGGTTCCGCCGGGGCCGCAGCTCGCGGATCTCCGAGACCAGTTCCTGCCGTAACGTCTCCCGCTCCCGGTCGAATCGGGTCCGCCAAGCCGGCACCGCCCGCTCCGGGTCGAGGCGCGCGAGCTGTTCTGCGAGCACGTCCCGGTCGTGGAGCTCACCCAACCGTCGCTGGAGCCTCGCGTACCGAGGCGGGAACGTTGAGGCCCGCGCCCCCGAAAGAGCGTCTTCTAGGTCCGTAAGATAACGGAGCTGACGCACCCGGATCCTTAGCGCGTGCATCCGCTCCGGCAGCGGCGACTTCAACGCTCGACGCCGAGCCTTGCTTGCGGCGATGGCCAACCTTCGCCGTTCTCGTTTCAGCTCCTGGGTCAGCGCGACGAGCCGCGCGACCGACCCAATCCCTCGCAACGACGCCTCGAGCTCCTCGAAGATCCCGGCCGCCTCTTCGGCGCGTAACGCCGCCCGTAGCAGCTCCCGGCCCGTGCGAGCGCTGTCACGCAGGTGACGCCCGAATGTCGCCCACGGATCGGTCGCCTTGGCGCGGTCCGGGCCGACGAGCCCCTCCCACAGATCGAGCTCCACATCTAGGTCCCGGACCGATCCCGCGAGCCGGGTCAGATGGCGCACTCGGCCGGCGAGGATTCGAAGCTCTTCCCGCCGGGGCCGGGGGCCAGTTCTTGACCACCATCGTACGAGGATCCGAAGGCGTCGGAGGTGCCTATGCAAGTCGTGCAGGTCTTCGGTCGAGGGCTCGGGACGTCCGATCACGGTATCGGTGCGGGATCGGGTGCGTGCGATCTCCTCCCGAGCATATCGGCCGAGGGGGGACGGGCTGTTCCGGTGGTTGCCCGGCGATTTGGAGGTCGGCTTCCGAGCGAGCACGGTCGTCTCCCCACGGCGTTCGTCCCCAAAGCTCCGCGGGGTTCCCGCGGTCGGAGCCGATGGTTCAAAGCCCCGGAGGAGTTGGGGGACTCGTGGCCCGATCGAGGCTCGAAATGTCCGAGCGTGCAACGGCCGCACCGCCGATACGCGAGCCGAACGCGATCGGCGTCGTCGACGTCGGATCCAACACGGCCCGTCTCGTCGTGTTCGATACGAACCCGGTCGGCGTCGTGCGCCCGGTCTTCGAGGTCAAGGAGATCCCGCGTCTCGGAGCCGGGACCGGGTCGGACGGTTCCCTCTCTCCCGAGGCGTTCGCGCGCGGGATCGAATCCCTGGGTCGTTTCGCGCGCGCGCTGAAGGCCCTCGGGGTCCCGCGCACGCTCACCGTCACGACGAGCGCCGTCCGGGACGCCCCGAACGGCGCGGAATTCGTTCGCACCATCGCTCGCGAGACCGGGATTCTCTTGCGCGTGCTGACCGGGGCCGAGGAAGCGCGCTACGGCTACCTCGGCGTGGCGAGCGCATGGGCACTGGGGAACGACCTGGTCATCGACTTGGGCGGAGGGTCGCTCCAGGTCGTGGAGACCCGGCTCGGCGCCCTGGCGAACTCGGTGAGCCTTCCGTTGGGTGGGCTCCGCCTGACCCAGCGCTTCGTCCGCCACGATCCGCCGAAGGAACGCGAGATTGACGACCTGCGCGAGTACGTGCGGGACGCGGTCCGCTCGGCCATCGCAGCCTTTGGCGGGTCGAACTATCGCGTCTTCGGGATCGGGGGAACGGTGCGGGCGGTCGCGCGCGCCGCGATCGAACTACGAGAGTACCCGATTCCGCGGGTCCACGGCTACCCGATCCGAGACCACGACCTCGAAGCGCTGACCGAATTGATCTCCGAGATGCCCACGGCAAAGCGGCGCGCGATCCCGGGCATCGGGGTGGAGCGAGCGGACGTCATGGACGCCGGCCTCATCGTCCTCTCGGAGATCCTACGCTCGTCCAAGGCCGACGAGATCGCCGTAAGCGGCACCGGGATCCGCGAGGGCCTCGCGCTCGAGGCGATCCGGGCGGAGCTACCGGTCCCCAACGAGGTCCTCGCGATCCGCTCGACGACCGCGGCCGCCGAGCGTTTCAGTTTTTCCCGCGAGCGGGGTCGGGAGGTCGCCGAGCTCTCCGTGGGGCTATTCGACCTCTTCGCCGACGCTCACCATTGGGGCCCGAGCGAACGGCTCTCCCTGCGGGTTGCGGCGGAGATGCACGACGCCGGGGTCTCGATCGACCTGTGGCGCCACGCGCACCACTCTGCCTACCTGATCCGCAACTACCCGATCTGGGGACTCACGCACCGCGAGACCCTCCTCGCCGCCTCGATCGTCGCGCTCCACGCTGGGGACGATCTCCCGTCCGGGATGCGCAAGGGGTTCGCCCCGATCCTTCGGCCGAGCGACGGAACGACCGCACGCCAGTTGGGCACGATCCTGCAGCTGGCGGGCCTTCTCGCCCCGGCGGATCCGCGGTTCTCCCTCGCGGCGGGGGGCAAGGTCCTTGCCGTGAGCTTTTCCCGTCCCGCGGGTACGACCCTCCCTCCCAGGACCATGGAGAAGGCCCGCAAACCCATCGAACGCGAACTCGACATCGAGGTGAGGTTCCGGGATGGCTGACCCGGCTGCGCCGCCGCGGGGCTATCCCGGGCGCCTTATCGTCCTCGAGGGTCTGGATGGCAGCGGGAAATCGACCCAGGCCCGCCTCCTGGGCAAGTGGCTCGCGGCCCGGGGGTATCGTGTCTTCTTGACCGAGTGGAACTCCTCCGACCTCGTCAGCGACACGATCCGTCGCGGGAAGAAGCGCGGCCTGCTGACCCCGACCACCTTCAGCCTGCTCCACGCGACCGATTTTGCCGACCGATTCGAGCGCCAGATCCTCCCACCCTTGCGGGCGGGCTACGTGGTCGTGTGCGATCGCTACTCGTTCACGGCGTTCGCCCGGGACTCGGCGCGGGGGTGCGCGCCGGCCTGGGTGCGCAACATCTACCAGTTCGCGCCGCGACCGGACCGTACCTACTACTTCCGGGTCCCGGTGGCCGTCACGTTCCGCCGGAAGCAAGCGTCCCGAATGAAGATCTCCTACTACGAGGCCGGCATGGACTTGGGGCTCGCGGACAACGTCGAGGATAGCTACAAATTGTTCCAGGCCCGGCTGAAGCAGGAGTA
Organism: Thermoplasmata archaeon; assembly: GCA_021844945.1. GTDB lineage: Archaea > Thermoplasmatota > Thermoplasmata > Lutacidiplasmatales > UBA184 > Lutacidiplasma. The sequence goes on from JAKBSJ010000002.1 coordinate 308,741, forward strand.
CGACCGCATGTCCGATACCGACGGCTTCACCGTGATCGACGCGAAGGGAACGGTGGAGGAAATCCAGCAGCAACTCCGCGAGGACCTTCGGCCCGTCCTCGACGGGTTCCCCACCGGGGAGAGGCTCCAGCATGAGGGATAGGACGTACGGAACGCCGCTGCCCGGGATGCTGGACGAGAATCTGCCGGGGAAGCTGATCGTCATCGAGGGCGCCGACGGATCCGGACGCACGACCGAGGCCGAGCGTCTGAAAGAAGCGCTCGAGATCGAGGGGCACTCGATCGTCGATACCGGCTTGCGCCGTTCCACTCTGGTCAGCGAGCGGATCGACCTCGCGAAGCAGGGCCACACGCTCGCGGCCACGACCATGGCCCTCCTCTACGCCACCGACTTCGCCGATCAGCTCGAGAACAAGATCATCCCGGCGCTCGCGGGCGGGAGCACCGTCCTCGCGGACCGGTACATCTACACTCTGACGGCCCGCGCGGTGGTCCGCGGGGCCTCCCGGCAGTGGGCTCAGCAGCTCTACGGATTCGCCCTGCGCCCGGACCTCACGATCTTCTTGGACGCGCGTCCGGAGATCCTGATGCACCGCGCGATCTCGAAGTACGGGAGCCTGGATTACTGGGAGTCGGGCATGGACCTGTCGATCTCACCGGATCGGTTCGAGAGCTTCCTCGAGTACCAGGCGCGCCTACGGCGCGAATTCGGCTGGATGGTGGAAGCGTACGGCTTCTCCGTGGTCGATGCGAACCGCCACCCGGATCTGGTGCACGAGGATGTCCTGAAGCGGGTGCTGCCCCTCTATGCGCCGCCGAAGCGGCGTCGATCCCTCCCTCCGCCTACGTCTCGCGCTGGGCCATCCACTGCTTCCGCGTGAGCAGCCACTTCAGGCGAGCCCCTCCCGGCGCGACCTTTTGCGGGAATTCGAGCGCCGCCGTCCCCGCCCGCGATAGGCGGGCCACCGGCCTCGCTTCCCCGGTCAGCGCGAGACCGAGGATCTCGGCGAGCCCGGGCTCGTGACCGACGAGAACCCCGCACGAGGCCCCCCTCCACTCTCGGGCCACCCGGGCCAGAGCCGCCGACGGGTCGCCCTCGAGACGAAGCTCGGGCCACTCGAGAACGCGCACCGGCGGATCGAACGCCTCGGCCCATATTTCGGCGGTGCGGGCCGCGCGACGCAACGGGCTGGTCGCGATGCGGTCGATCTCTTCGACCTCCGCGGCGAACGCTCTTGCGGCCGCCCGCGTTTCACGGACCCCGTCGGCCGACAGGGGTCGCCCGACGTCGTCCGGCCATCGGGCGGGATTGCGTGCAACGGCAGGGCCATGACGGACGAGGAAGAGCTCCACGGTCCCCCCGTCAGGGTAAACCGGCGCATGAACGTTCGGTCGCGCGCGAGGGGACCCACCGTGGCCACCGCCGCGGTTCGTCGATGCCGGGTGAGACGGATGTTCGGGAAGGGAAGGCATAAGGCTGCGGGACCGAGTTCCGTATCGTGACCCCGGAGCCTCCCCTCGTGTCCGCCGCGCCGGACCTGCCTTCCACGTGTCCTCTCTGCGGAAATCCCATGGTACGCGGTTCCATGAGGCTGTTCGCGCCCCAAGGCGCGTGCGGGCTGATCTGGCTCGACGCGGGAGAGAAGCCGACCTTTATCGCGCCCAAGGACTCGATCCTTGCCGAACGGCGGCCCTTCCGGCCCGGGGACCCGGCGGAGGTCCCGGGGTGGATCTATCGAACGTGCAAGGTGGTCGTCGGCCGATACCCCGGTCCGCCACCGTGAACGAACCCGGTCGAACGCTCGAACGGGTCCCCGGCCGCGCCTAACGAGAGGGTTCGGCCCGAGGAGTTCATCCTTCGCGCTACGGTCACAGGCCTCCGGGAACCGGGTTATCCCACCTCTCCGGGCGATCTCCGATGCCTCCCCGAGTCTCCCCTCCAGGTAGGCTCCGCGCCATTCCTTGAACCGAGGAAACCTAGCCTTTCGCCGGACCTTGTCGCCCCGACGACCTACGCTGGAACCGGCCGGGTCCTTCGGAGTCCCGCCTCGATCGCTCCGCGAACTATGAGGAGGGCTACGACGAAGAGCGGGATCAGGAAGACCTCACCGTACGGCCAGGGCACATGCAGAGCCTCGCCGGCCCAGAAGGTCGCGAACGAGAAGAGCAGCGAGGTCGCCCCCAGCTTGAGCCAGGGAGTCTTGATCCGGCGAATCCGTTCGTGCACGAGCGCCACGGCGATCGCGAGGCTCGCCCCCGCCGCGAGCGCTCCGGCGACGGCCGCCACCGGCTGTCCGCCCGCGGCGAGGGGCAGGAGCACCACGACCGCCTCGGTCGTCTCGATCGCCCCGACCGTGAAACCTCCCGCAAAGTGCACGGGCGGCGCGATCTTCGGACCGGGGGTCGAGGGAGGAGCGCGCGCGCGACGGTAGCTGCGCAGCGTGCTCCGGAACAGGAAGATCCCGAAGGCGAAGAGAACGATCGCCGAGGCGCCGAGGAGCTCGCTCGACGGAAGGGTCACGAGAGCGCTGCCCGCCCCAATTGCGATAGCGGCGACGACGGCGCTACCCACCGCGGCGCCGACCGCCGCGTAGCGGAGCGCTCCGCGCTCCGCACCCAGTGCGTAGATGAGAATGACGACCTCGGAGTACTCGATCAGCGTGACGAGGAACGCGAGGATCAACGCGCCGACCGAGAACGCCGTCATGCGGTGGGCATCCCGCGAAGGATTTTACTTTCCGCGCTTGGCGCGAGGGACGGGGGTCTCTTTCCCGGTCGGTGGGCAGGTGAGGCAATCGACCTGCTCCGGGACGGCCGGCCAGATCGGATCGAGCAGGTGGCCGGCCCGCACGCGTTTCGTCTCGAGGTAGCGCGCGTTGTACCGGTTCGGTCGCACGGTCAGGGGGATCCGCCCTTCGACGACGATTCCGTGGCGTCGGAGCGAGGCGATCTTATCCGGATTGTTCGAGAGAAGACGGATCGAACGCACTTCGAGCACCTCGAGCATGCGGGCGGCGATCTCGTAGTCGCGTTCGTCCGGACGGAAGCCGAGAGCCTCGTTGGCCTCGATCGTGTCGAGTCCCATCTCCTGCAGTCGGTAGGCTTTGATCTTGTTCTCGAACCCGATCCCACGGCCCTCCTGACGCAGGTACAGGAGGATCCCACGCTCCATCTGGCCGAGCTTGGTGAGAGCGAGCTCGAGCTGTTCGCGGCAGTCGCAGCGCAGCGAGCCGAACACATCTCCGGTCAGGCACTCTGAGTGAATCCGTACCGGGACGCCGGACTGACCGGCCACCTGCCCTCGAACGAGGGCCGCCGGTTCCTTCGCGTCCGGTCGCCCATGGAACGAGACGACGCGGAACTCCCCGAACCGAGTGGGGAGCTGGGCAGTCGCACTGATTCGAAGGGGAGCGTGCTCGCGACGCGAGCGGCCCTCCGGCCCTCCATCGGCCGGATGAAGCGCACTGTCGGAGGGGTCCGATGCGTCCAAAGTACATACCCCCGCGTGCGGGAGAGGCGACTCGGCCATCGATGGGGGTGGCCCCTCCTTAACGTTGTTGGACCGATCGAGCGGCATGAAATCCGCAAGCCCCGAGGTGAAGGGGTACCCCTTCTCCGAAGGTTGGACCCCCCCGGACATCCTACCGTGTCCATCTCGCGATGGCGGTATCCCATCGCTAATTTCCGTCCGGTTCCGCGACGTCCTGGAGGGGGTGGAGGCACCGCGCCCATCCCGTACGTACGCGTTCTCGTGTTGATTCGAGGGCGGCTCCCCGGGCGATTGCGAAGCCGGGGGAGCGCCCGTTCCCGGACCGCTCGCCGATCACCTCGACGGCCGGAGCATCCGCTTTGCCATGCCGGGCCGACCATCCACCTCGCGAAGCCCCTGAGCGGCCCCGCGTCGGTCGGCCGCGCTCCGCTCCTGATCGAGCTTCCACGCTCCGAGGAGCGTGCGTGGGCGCAGTCGGATCCCGACGATTTGTCGTAGCCGCTGGGCGATGTACTCCTTCGGGGCGTCCCCAAGCGACCAGGGCCTCGCGCGACCGCTCTCGTGCCGTCGGGTCAGCGTCTCGACCATTTCCCGCACCCCCGACGGAGCGTCGACCAGCTCCGCCGGACCCCGGGCCTCGACGGAGATGTAGTTCCAGGTCGGGACGGCCCGCCCGGTCTTGTGCTTGGATGGGTACCAGTCGGGAGAGATGTACGCGTCATCGACGAGGAAGGCGGCGACCACGTCCTCGCCGTTGCCAATCTCGTGCCACTGCGGGTTCGACCGAGCCAGATGTGCGACAAGCTCGGCTCTTTGCCCGCTTCCAACGACCGCGAACGGGACCTGGGATGTCTGGATGCCCTCCCGGGCGACGCTGATCAGGGTACCGAACGACCGGGCCCGGATCGCGGCGAGGAGCACCTCCCGTCGCCGTTCCCGATACACTGCGGGGACGTACATGCCATTCCGTTTCGAGGGTCGCGGTCTATTTCAGCCTGCCCGAGCCGGCACGTCGCTCCCCGGCCGAAGTTGTCGATGCCCGGGCGATTGCGAGAGAAGGGGAGGACGCGGAGCCCATGCCGGTCCGAGGGTCGTGGCGGGACCGCTGGAATGGTACAGCCGGTCCAAAAAGAAGACACGCGGTCAGAGCCGGCTCGAAACGGTCTCACCGACGGGTTCGGCCCCCGGCATCTCTCGTTGGGAAAAGCGTTCCCGGTCTGGACGTAGGGCCGTCCATGGATTGGACTAGGCGGGCTCGGCTCCGAGCCCTGCGCCGCAGGGAGGAGCTCTTCCAGAACTGCTCGCCCGAGGATCCTATACCGTCTCCCGGACGGGAGCCGCGGGGCCCGCGTTCAGCGACGTCTCGCGCGGGGACGAGCGGGGCGAGCCACGACGCGGCCGCCGGGTGCCAGCGGAAGCGTGCGGAGCCGCGTTCCGGTCGCGTCGAAGATCGCGCCGGCCAGCGCGGGCGCGACGGCAATCATGGGTGTCTCGCCGCCGCCAGCGGGGGGAATCTCCCGCCAGTCCACGAGCTCGACAACGACCTCAGGGAGGTCCGCGAACCGCGGAACGCGATACTTCGAAAGGCGCGGATTGAGGACCACGCCGTCGCGGAAGTGCACCGCCTCGAATAGCGCGCCTCCCATCGCCATCACGGCCGCCCCCTCCACTTGGCTTTGGAGGTTGTCCGGATTCACGACCGCGCCGGCATCGAAGACCGAAACGAGCCGATCGACCCGGAGTCGGCGGGACGGGCCGACGGTCACCTCGGCCACCGTGGCGATCCGGCTCTGCTTTTCGAGACCGGCCGCGATGCCGAATCCGTGCGACCTCTCGCGGCGGCGCCCCGCCCACCCCGAAAGCTCCGCCGCCCGACCTAACACCGCCCGCAGCCGATCGTCTTCGAGATGGGCGAGACGGAAGTCGAGGGGATCCTGCTTCGCCGCGTACGCGAGCTCGTCCATGGCCGACTCGCGGGCGAAGTTATTGGTCGTCGCCGCGAGAGCTCGGTACGATCCCTGGGGAAGCGGGGATTGGGAAAGGACGTTGTCGACCCTCTGGTTCGGGATCCGGTAGGGGGTCCCGAGGGCCGCGGCGCCGGCGTTGATGTTGTGGAAACTCCACGCCGTGAGGCGCCCCCGAGCATCCAGCCCGGCGCGGACGTCGATCACCGCGTACGGACGGAAGTAGCCCTCGCGGAACTCCTCCTCCCGCGTGAACCCCAGCCGGACCGGCTGGCCCGCCGCCCGGGCGAGCCGGGCCGCCGCGGTCGCGACATCGCCTCCGTGCTTCCCTCCGAACCCCGAACCGGTCGGAGGGACGATGATGCGTACCATTTCCGGCGGAATTCCCAGGTTCTTCGCGACGGCCTCCCGCGCTCGGAACGGTGTCTGGGTCCCCACCCAGACCGTCACGCGCTCGCCATCCCATTCGGCGATCGCGCACCGGGTCTCGAGGGGAACGTGAGCGATGTATGCGGCGTGGTAGACGGCCTCGAACCGGAGGGTCGCGCGGCGGAGCGCCGTCTCCACGTCTCCCTCGGATCGCCCTCGCCGGTCCCAGTCATCCCCGGTCTCGGGATGTTGTCGGAGGTACTCTTCGATCGTTCTCTCGTTCGGTTGCGGTGAGAATCGCCAGCGCGGACCGAGGGCCTCGAGCGCGGCGCGGGCCGAGCGCGGGTCGGGAGCCACCGCGCCTACGAACTCCCCTTCCCGAACAATACGGGCCCCTCGGTCCGCGAGGGCGTCCGGATCCGCGAGTCCTTCGAGTCGTGCGCCGTAGCGGGGCCGCTCGAGCACCGCCCCATGCAGCATGCCGTCCCGGCGGAGATCCGACGTGTACATCCGTCGTCCGGTGACCACCTCGACCGCGTCGGGGTCCAATGTGGGTCGCCCCGCCCGGATCCATTGCGTGGGGAGTGTCAGCGGAAAGTCGGCTGGGACCTCGACGAGCTTACGCAGACCCCGGACCAGGGTCCCGTAGCTCCAGGACCGGCCCGGGCCCCGAACCTCACCCTCTTTGGCCACGAGCGAGTTTCGCGCGTTCGAGAGACCCGGCTGCTCTGCGGCGAGAGCCACGAGTTGCTCGCGGGCCGCGGCCGCCGCGCGTCCGAGGGCGGGCGCTGCGTCCGGCATCGATCGGCTTCCGAACGTCCCAATGTCCCAGGGACAGAGGTCCGTGTCCGCCATCACGAGGCGGACCCGCGGTAGGGGCACCCGCAACTCTTCGGCGACCACGAGCGAGAGTGCCGTACGAGTTCCTTGTCCCACCTCGGCTTTCCCTGTGAACGCCACCACGTCGCCCTCCTCCCCCACATGCAACCAGGCCCCGCCCGTGGGGGGTTGCCAGTCTCCTTCTCGCCTCTCGGCTACGGGACGACGGGGAGGGACTACGGTGACGAGGCCGGGGCCGAGTAGGTCGAAGTACTCTCGCTCCGGGACCGGCGTGAGGTCCCAGGGGCGGCGTGGGCGACGGAGTTCGGTCATCGCCCTTCCCCGGGGCCGGCGCCGAGCTGTTCCGCGGCCCGCTCGATCGACCGGACGATCCGACTGTAACCGCAGCATCTACAAAGATGGCCGTCTAGGGCCCCCTCGATCTGCGCGCGCGTCGGATGAGGGTGGACGCGGAGGAGCGCAACGGTCCCCAGGATCATCGCCGGGGTGCAGAAACCACACTGGAACGCGCCAAGCTCGGCGAAGGCCCGCTGGACGGGGTGGAGGCCGTCCTTTCCAGCGAGCCCTTCGATCGTGGTGAGCTCGCGCTTGCCCACTTCGCCTATCGTCAACTGGCAGGCCGGCACCGGCTCGGAGCCTAGTAGGATGGTGCATGCGCCGCACTGACCCTCGCCGCAGCCGTACTTGGCCCCCGTGAGCCTCCACTCCTCGCGCAAGACCGAAAGGACGATTCGGTCCGAACCGGTGCGGATCGAGCGAATCGTCCCGTTCACCCGGAGCCGGTACTCGCGCACCGGGGACGCTCCGCGAGCGGGTCTGCGGGGGGGACGCGACCGAACGCGACGGCGCGGCCGAACGTCCATCGGAGGCTCCCCCGGCCATGAGAGCGGGCGGGCATTTAGGCCCATGCGCGACCTCCTCCTCGCGACCTTAGCAGGGTCCCTCGGCGGGATCGAGACCTGACCGTCGTCCGGGCGAGCTCGGAACCTGTTAACCCTCAGCTCGGCGGCAGCTCCCCGGCCAGCCTATGGGACTCCGTACACCCGCCATCGACGCGATTTGAACCGATCCGAAACGGAGATGCCGAAGGGCCAAGGGTTAGGACGTCCCGTGGACGCGCAGCCTACCCTCTTCTCCTCGTCCTGCCGGGACCCCCGGTTCCCGAGCGCACTCGCGCGGACGTCCTCTCAATGAGGCCGATCCCATGTCCGACAAGTTCCCGGAATTGAGCTTGGGGCTCGCGGTGATCTGCTCGGGAAAGACGCCTCCGAGGGGGTTCCTTCGCCGAAGACGGAGGCGTTTCGGAGGGCCGCTTCGGTCTACTCCACGACCTTGGGTGCTCTCGATCCGCTCGGGACGCGTGAGAGGAGGAAGCGGACAGGTTATATATTTATGATATCACTACTGATATGGTGCAAACGATGTGTGACCAATGCGGATGTGAAGGGAACGGACCGAGACGGGGCGGAGGACGCGGGTGCTGCGGCTCTGGAGGAGCAGTGCGGGCGCCACGAGGGTACCTGCGAGCGTCGGCTCCCGAAGACCTGAAGGACTACATCGAGGATCTTCGCTTCGAAACCCAGCGGGTCGAGAGGATCCTCCAAGAACGAGCCGCCGAGAAGGACTGAGCTCCGAACTCGATCCGGAGGGACGGACGGGCATTGGCCCCTCGGTGCTGCTGCGGCCCTTTCCGGGTCCGGTTCTTTCCACCCGGAATTTTGCGGCCCCTACTCCTACGGGTGTTGCTCGAGGGGCCCAAGACGGGATTCGCGTTGATCCACGAGGTCGCGCGGCGTACGGACGGGCAGTGGACTCCCGGTCCGGCCGCGATCTACCCCGCCCTTCGGAGGCTGGAGGAGGAGGGGTACATCCGTCGAGCTACCGGCGGCCCCGGTCTCCCCCGCGCGTACTCGCTCACTCCGAAGGGGCGACAAGTGGCGGGCGAATGGGAGAAGATGCGACGATCCGGGCGCGACGAGTTGAGGTCCTTGTATCGACTCTGGGAGAGAATCTGAAGTGCCGAAAGCCGCCGCGCACCGGAGCCCAGCGTCGCCTCGGCTCGTGGGTCAGCGCGCTTTCTGGAACCGCCGCTATCGGGGAGATCCCGAGCTGTTCGGCGCCGGACGAAGCCCCTTCGCCCGATGGTCTCGTGACGTGCTTCGGCGGGCGGGGATTCGCCGGGGGGTGTGCATCGAACTCGGCGTCGGATACGGCCGGGACCTACGGTACCTCCAACGATGCGGGTTTGTCGTCCGCGGGGTGGATGCTTCCGACGTAGGGGTGGCGCTGGCGCGTCGTCGGCGGCGACCGGCCGTCCTTCGAGCGCCCGAGATCGTTCTCGGAGATGCCGTTTCTTTCTTGGCGCAGATTCCCGGTCAGAGTGTGGACGTGGTGTACTCCAACATGTTCTACAACATGGACTTCACCGAAGCGGAGCACGTGCGCCTCTTTACTGAGGTGGCTCGAGTGCTTCGACCGGGGGGATTCCATCTGTACTCGGTGCGTTCCACGAGCGACCCGTGGTACGGTCGGGGCCGACGCACCGGCCCCGACACCTTTGACCTCCGACCGCACGGCTCCACGATGCACTTCTTCTCGCGAGCCTACGCCCGTCAACTCGGGCGAGGCGCGTTCTCTTCCTTCGCGCGCGAGGATCGATTGGAAGGCGCCCGGGACTTTCCGATACGATTGCTCTACGCGGCGGATGTGCGCAACGGCGATCCCGCGCCGGAGAACCGTCCTTCGTTTTCGCAGGCTTCGATGAAGGCCCGGAGCGCTCGTCTCGGGTAGGGGCTCTCGGCCTCTCCCAATCCCGCCCCGCCTCCTTATCCGGGATCCGCCAGAGCGCCGTTGCGAAGATCGAGCGCAGAAGGGCGCGGCCGTCCTACGCGGTCTTGAAGCGCCTCCTCGAGTGCTTGGACGCGGAGCGCCGACCGCGGGAGCGGATCGCGTCCGTCGCGGATGTTCGTTCCCGTCAGGTCATCTCGGTGGAGCCCACCACTTTGCTAAAGGAGGCGGTCGCGGAGATGCGGCGGCACGAAATCTCCCAGCTTCCCGTGATCGATGGGCGGAACGCCGTCGGAAGCCTCTCCGAGCGCACCATCACGAACCTGATCCTGTCCGGGAGGCGGCCCACCGACTTCTCGCGCATCCGGGTGAAGCAGGTAATGGAAGAACCGTTTCCGACGGTAGATGAGAGGGCACCGGCCTATCTCGCGGCAGGCCTTCTTCAACACTACGCATCGGTGCTCGCGACGGTCAACGGCGAAATCCAAGGCATCGTCACGAAGTCCGACATTCTCAAACGGGTATGAGAAATGAACGAGACATCAACAAAACCGAAGAAGGGGAGCAAAATGATGAACGACGCGACGAAGGGCCTGTAGGGGAGGCTGAACAATGAGGATTTTCCAGGACGTGTCCGAAGCGGTGGGCAGCACGCCCCTCGTCCGGCTCAATCGCATCACGGGAGGCCTACCATGCACTGTCCTCGCAAAGCTCGAGTCGAGGAACCCCGGAGGCAGCGTGAAGGATCGTATCGGCTTGGGCATGATCGCAGCGGCGGAACGCCAGGGTCTCCTTCGGAAGGGTTCGGTCATTGTCGAAGGGACGAGCGGGAACACGGGGATCGCTCTCGCGATGATCGCCGCCGTGAAGGGATACCGCCTGATTCTCGCGATGCCGGAAACGATGAGCGTGGAACGACGGAACCTCCTGAAGGCCTACGGTGCCGAACTCGTCCTTACCCCGGGGGCGGAAGGAATGCGGGGGGCGATCGCAAAGGCGGAGGAAGTGGCCCGAGCGATCCCGAACTCCTTCGTGCCGCAGCAGTTCCGGAACCCGGCCAACCCTCAGGTGCACCGAGAGACCACGGCCGTGGAGATCTGGAACGACACCGACGGTAAGGTGGACGTCTTCGTCGCGGGGGTCGGGACGGGCGGCACGATCACGGGCGTCGCGGAATACATCAAACCGAAGAAGCGCGGATTCCGGACGGTGGCGGTCGAGCCATCCGCTTCCCCCGTACTCAGCGGAGGACCGCCCGGCCCGCACAAGATCCAGGGAATCGGGGCTGGTTTCAAGCCGGAGATCCTGAAATCGGATCTCATTGACGAAATCCTTCGCGTTCGGGACGAGGACGCGATGGAAACCGCACGGCAGCTCGCCCGCCAGGAGGGGCTGCTCGTCGGCATCTCTTCGGGTGCCGCCGTCTTCGCGGCGTTGACCGTAGCCAAGAGGACCGAGAACGACGGTAAACTCATCGTGACCGTCCTCCCCGATACGGGCGAGCGCTACCTGAGCACCCCCTTGTTCCAATTGGGGTCCGACCCGTCGTTGTAGCGCGCGGGGCGATAGCGGGGGGCGGATGTCGCGCGACGAACCTCGGCGAACCGACCGAGGGCGAACCACCTCAGCACGACGTCGCACGCCTACCGCGCCGGGAGGAATCGCGGTCCCAACGATGAGGATCGCCGCCGAACTGATCGCCGCGTACGAGACCCATGGCGATTCGCGCCATCTACGGCTCCAAGACCTACCCTCGAAGGCTGGGTCCGTCTCGCTGCTGAAGGACCTGCTGGCCCTCCTCTTCCCGAGCTGGTGCGCGGGCGCCGGATTGACCCCGGTGGGCCTGCGGCGCCGCCTCGAGAGTACGCTGCCGCTCGTGCATGCCCGTCTCGTGGAGGAGATTACGCGGAGCCTGAACTCTCTTCATCCGATCTCGGACGAAGGGGAGAGAGGAAACGCACGAGCGCGAGCGGCCGGAATCGCGAGCGCGCTTCTGGAAAGCCTCCCCGGGATCAAGCGGCAACTCTCGTCCGACATCCGGGCGGCCTACAATGACGACCCGGCCGCTCAGAGTCCGGAGGAAGTCACTCTCAGCTATCCGTGCATTTACGCCATCGCAACGTATCGCATCGCCCACGAGCTCTACCGGCGCGGCGTCCCGATCATCCCTCGCATCCTCAGCGAGCACGCCCACTCGCGAACTGGCATCGACATCCATCCAGGGGCGAAGATCGGAGAGAACTTCTTCATCGACCACGGGACCGGTGTGGTGATCGGAGAGACGGCCGAGATCGGCGACAACGTCCGGATCTATCAGGGGGTGACGCTCGGAGCCAAGAGCCTCTCCCACGCCGAGGTCACCACCCTGCGCGGGAAGAAACGCCATCCCACGATCGAGGACGACGTCGTGGTCTACTCCGGAGCGACCATCCTCGGGGCCCGGACGGTCATCGGAAGGGGGGCGGTGATCGGTGGGAACGTCTGGATCACTTCCTCGGTCCCGGCCTACACGACGGTGATGGAAGCGTCTCCGCGGCGAAGAAACCGGAAGTGAAAGGGATCGGCTCTCGTCGCGGAGAGCCCCGGGACGGATCGTGCGACGCCCTTGGGCGCCGAAGCGCTCGGTGGCTATTCCTCGATCCACCCGAGGGTGAACGATGCGAACTAAACGGATTTAATCCGGTATCGAGGATACGTTCATCCGATGGCCACGGCCACGGAATCTCCCCTGGCCCGTGACCTCTCCGGTCTTCCCCGACCCACGTCGGAGGCACCTCCCGCGATCCTGACCTGGCGGGCCTATCCGCTCGTTCTCGTGCCGGTGGGCGCGCTCGTCGTCGCCCTTCTCCTGAACCAGTTCGTGGCCCTCGACTACGTCCATGTGATGAGCGGGGCGCTCTGGACCGGGATCGACATCTTCATGGGGCTCGTGATCGGGCCGATCCTCGGGCGGATGACCGGGCCGGCCCGAGCCGACTTCGTCCAGCGCCTCGTCCCCACGATGTTGTTCCTGATGCCTGCCCTCGCTTCGGTGACGATCACGGCGGGCATCTATCTCGCCATGATGGAAGGGATATTCCAGCTGAACTATCTCGCGATCCAGCTGGCCGGCATCTTCGTGCTGATCTTGGCCGGCCAGGGATTCGGCATCTTCCTCCCGAACGAGCTGAGGATCGTGCTCGAGCTGCGCAAGGAGCACCCGGACGTCGGCAAGATCGGGAGGCTCGGTCTGCTCAACGCGCGGCTGGCCGGCGTCCAGGCGGTCTTCCAGGTGGCCCTGATCTTCGTGATGGCCAGCCTGGCCGCGGGCTTGGTGAATCTCTGACGCGCGACGGCCTCCGATAGTAGGGCTTGTTTCCCGCTGCTTCCCCGGGTTCGAGCCTCCTTCGTGCCTGCGAACCGAGGAACGGGTGACCGGCTCCGAGCCGCGGCTTTCGGGCAGACCGGAACGTTGCGCCAATGCACCGCCCCCCGGTATCATGACGAAAAATTCCTAACACCGTCTCCGGATTTCAAGCGACCACGGCCGTCTCCCCGCTCCGGTGCGGATCGTCCGGTCTCGTTTCGGGATGCCGGGGCCGCCCGACGTCCCACTCCCTGCGGCAGGTTCGGTCGCTCAGCTACCTCCGCTTCCGGGGAAGAAGGGGGCGATCCGCCGGGACGGACTACCCGACGAACGATCACTCCCGCGCTGCGCTCGACGGCGACCGAGTCGAGCGGGAGCCGATGGGCTGCGAAGGCCTCTCGGCGGTCTTCGGCTCCGTTCGGTACTTCGAGAACATGGCCGCTGATGCGGGCGAGGGTGCCGTTGCCCGATACGAAGAGAGAGTATATGTGCTGTATTTGTGAGTATGGTAGATCCTCGTATAAGCCCACTTGCGTCCTAGCCATCGTGCCTCGAGTCTTCGTCCGAGCGTGGGCGTGCAACCGGTGCGGGCATCGATGGCTCCCTCGAATCCGGCGAGAGCCCAAGCGGTGTCCCAAGTGCCGAAGCCCATACTGGAACAAACGACGGGTGCGCCCCTCGGCCAGGAGGTCGTAGCATGGCGGGAAGTGGTCAAGCCCAGGGGGCGAACGACTCCGGCGACGCGGCCCACCCCCGCTTCGCGGCCATGATGGGGCAGGTCACCGACGAACTTCGACGTCAGATGGGCGCGGTCGAGTACATCCACGTCGTCTTCCCTCCCGTCTTCCGGATGTACATCTCGGAGACGTTCCAAGAGCACCGTTCGGGGTTCTCCTGGACCTGCCCCGAAGAAGCCGAAGATCGAGAGGGAGATCACACCAAGGAGGTGTGCCGGGTTCCGAGGAGGCATGCGGGGGACCGACCTTGCCCGGCTCCAGGGCGTGCCCAAGGCTCCCGAGTCCTGTGAAGCTACTCTCCTGGAACGTAGCCGGCCTTCGCAGCGCGATTCGAAAGGGATTCCCGCGAACCCTTGTGTCCTCGGTTTATTCCGCGGTCCTCTTCCAGGAGACGCGTACCGATTCGGTTCCCGAGGGCCTCGTGCCCCGGCGGTGGCACGCCTATCTCAACCCGGCCGAACAAAAGGGGTACTCGGGGGTCCTCACCCTGTGCCGAGCGGAGCCATTGTCCGTCGCCCACGGGCTGGGCGACCCGCGATTGGACCGGGAAGGCCGCGTCTCGACCCTAGAATTCTCGGACCTCTACCTCGTGAACGCGTACTTCCCGTATGCTCAGCGCGACCTCTCCCGCCTCGGGACCAAACTCGAGTTCGATCGTGCCATGGCGCGATGGACCCGAAAGCTCCGTCGGAAGAAACCGGTGGTCCTCGGCGGGGATTTCAACGTGGCCCATGAGGAGCGCGACATCGCTCGACCTGACTCCAACCGCCAGAGCGCGGGATTCACCCGGGAGGAACGGGACTGGTTCACCCGGTTTCTTCGGACCGGGTTTGTCGACTCCTATCGGATGTTCGTGCGCGAGGGCGGGCACTACACCTGGTGGACCTACCGATTCCACGCGCGCGAGCGGAACATCGGCTGGCGAATCGATTACTTCCTCGTCACGCGCGAGCTCGCACCTCGGGTTCGGAGCGCGACGATCCTCCCGAACGTGCTCGGTTCGGATCACGCTCCGGTGACGATCGAACTCTCGGACCCATCGAGACCGCAGTCCTAATCCCGATCCGAACCCTCCGATGGGCCGCCGAGCAGTACGGAGCGGGCTCCCTCCCCACCCTTCGACGCGCCAGGGCCGGCCCACCCGCGGGGCCGATGATCCGACCGTGCTCCGAGAGAGGGGCACCTTCAGTGGGGACAGACCGTTCCGGCGCATCCTCCCGAGTATTCCGAATCCGCCACTACGTGCTTCCGGCCCTCGGGGGAGGTCCCCGTGGCCAAGGACAGCACCTGCTGGGGCTTGGAGCCATACCGATAGACCGTGATGCCCTTCAACCGCAGCTCCCAGGCGCGGTGATAGATCCGCTTCACATCCTCGATCGAGGCGTCCGGTGGAAGATTGATCGTCTTCGAGACGGCATTGTCGGTGTACCGTTGGAAGGCCTGCTGAATCCGAAGGTGCCACTCCGGCGCTACGTCCAGCGCAGTGGCGAAGGTCCGGCGCAGGTCCGCCGGCACTTCACGCAGCGACCGGACGGATCCCGACCGGGCGATCTTTTCTCGAAGCTCGGGGGTGAGGAAGCCTCGCCGTCTCCCCTCGCTCTCGAACCGCTCGTTGACCTCGAGCAGTTGCACCCCTTCCATGACATTCCGCACGAACGAGACCGCGAAGAGCGGCTCGATCCCCGAGGAGCAGCCGGCCAGGATGGAGATCGTTCCCGTTGGCGCGATGGTCGTCACGGTGGCGTTGCGCAAGGGACCATACTTCCCACCTCGCCATCGGCTTCGCGCAAAGTTCGGAAACGGTCCCCGGCTCCGGGCGAGCTCGCTCGAGGCACGATGCGCCGTGAGATCCAAGAACCGCATCACTCGACTCGCGGTCGACACCGCCTGCGGGGAGTCGTACGGGATACCGAGCCGGATCAAGGCATCGGCAAACCCCATGACACCGAGACCGATCTTTCGGTTCTCCCGGTTCCTGCGGCCAATCGCCGGAAGCGGGTATCGGCTCGCGTCCAGAGTGTTGTCGAGGAAGTGGACCGCATCCCGTACGACCGTGGCCAGCCGGGTCCAGTCGATCCGCCGGCCCTTCACGAGGCGCGCGAGGTTGATCGATCCGAGCGTGCAAGACTCCCAGGGTAGCAGCGGCTGTTCTCCGCACGGGTTCGTGGCCTCGATCCGGCCCAGCGAGGGTGTGGGGTTGGCGCGGTTGATGGCATCCAGGAAGAGGAGGCCCGGATCGCCGGTCTCCCTGGCGTTGCTCGCGATCAAGTGAAAGAGGTCCGCGGCGGGCACCTCTCCCGTGCGGCGACCGGTGCGTGGGTTCACGAGTTGGATCGCGCGGTGGCGGTCCACCGCTCGCATGAACCGATCGTCCACGCCGACCGAGAGATTGAAGTTCGTCAGGGCGCCGGGGCGCGACTTCGCGGTGACGAACTCCACAATGTCCGGATGGTAGACCGAGAGCACGGCCATGTTTGCCCCGCGGCGGCGTCCTCCCTGCTTGATCGCCTCGGTCGCCCGATCGAAGATCTCGAGGAACGAAAGCGGCCCGGAGGCCACTCCGCCCGACCGGCGCACCCCATCGCCCCGGGGTCGTAGGGAGCTGAACGAGAACCCGGTGCCGCCCCCGCTCTGGTGGATCAAGGCCGCCGCTTTGAGCGCGTCGAAGATATCGGCCAGGTCGTCCGCAATGGGGACGACGAAGCAGGCTGCCAGCTGGCCCAGGGGCGTCCCCGCGTTCATCAGCGTCGGAGAGTTCGGTAGGAACTCCAACTCCGCCATCATGCGGTAGAACGTTTCCTCCACGCGAGCGACCTCCGCGCGAGGATCGTAGCGACGGTCTACGGCCGCGATCGCGTGCGCCACGCGACGGAAGAGCTCTCGGGGAGACTCAATCACCTCGCCTCGCTCGTTCCGACGCAGGTAGCGACGTTCGAGGACGCGGAGCGCGTTGATGCCGAGCTTCAGATCGTCCACGGTGCCGAGGAGCCGTTGATAGTCTCGGTTGCGTTGTCGTTCGTGCCGGTAGAGGATGTACGCCTTGGCGGCCGCCTCGTGCCGGTGCTGGATCAGGACATGTTCCACTAGGTCCTGGATGTCTTCGACCGAAGGGATGGACCGGACGAAACGATCCGCGGCCAGACGCTCTACCTCCTCGGCGAGCGTTCGCGCGCGGCCTACGCTTCCCTCCCCGGTGGCCGTGAAAGCCTTGACGATGGCCGCTCGGATCTTGGTGCGATCGAACCGAACGACCTTTCCGTCGCGCTTTCGGACCCGCGTCAGCGTCACAGGGTCTCAGCGCGGCGGGGCTCTCCTCCTTCGCACGGTAAAGCCCCTCCCTCCCAAAATCTCTCGTACTGCTTGAGGATCGAGAGAAGCTCGCGGATCGCGTTGGGGCATTATCGATCCAAACCCTGGGCGTTGGCAAGGAGAACTTCGGCGAGCACGCCTACCTCCCTGCAACGGTGCCCGTATGCACGGACAACGCCCTCCCTCCTTCCGCGCGTTCGTTCAGTCGAGGGATACGCGAAGCACCGAGATCGAGAGTACGAAGTAGGACCCGATGGCCGAATCGGTCGTCGTTCCTCGCGTGTTGGCCTGGGCAAGGAAGGGACGAAGCTCGCCGCCCGTCTCAAGCTAGGCAAGATCGCTGCCGTCGACCCGTCGGTGTTCATCGGCTGGAAACGCCGCTTCCTCTCGACGGGCTGCGCCGAGGCACGACGGCTGGAGCTCGACTGGCCCTTCGTCACTCGGGCGAAACGATCTCTGCGACGAAGCACCCTACCCGCCAACGGGGTGTCCGTCCGTCGGCGGAAGAGGGCCCCGCTCGCGGGATGACTCCTTGGGTTCGGCGGGCGATATCGGTTTTTTGCCTCCGTAGTATAGCGCCCAACTCCCGTGGGCCGGGACGGATTCGAACCGTCGATCTCCGCCTTGTAAGGGCGGCGTCCTCACCGCTAGACGACCGGCCCGCGGGGTGGGACGGGACCTCAGCCCTCGCTATTGGTCGTTTCGGTCGCAGGGTGAACGCGATGACGTAGGCGAACCGCGAGTCCGCGTCCGAGCTGGGCCATCGCAGGGCCCGGCACCATCGCCTCGCCGACGGCGGCGAGCTCTCCGTGTTGCAGCACCGCTACGGCATCCCCCACGCGGATCGCGGGAGAGGCATGGCGCACGCCCGGGACGAAGACATCTCCCGCGAGCGGCATCTCGGGATCGACCTCGACCGTGAGCTCGAGGTCCGGGAGCATTCGTCGAGCTCCGGCGATCGTGAGCTGGAACAATCCCCGTTCCTCCCGCCAGGTGGCAAGGTCACTGCCGGCCCCGTCCGTGACCCGTTGAAACCACGGACGCCCGGCGAGTCGCACCGGAGCCGCGAAAAGACGCTCGGCCGCCGGCCGACCGAACTGAAAGGCGGCGATCTCCGCGAGTTCCTCGCGGACCACCGCGAGCGGGCCACCGGGCACGGGGGAGAGCGGTTCGAGAGCGGAGGCGACGGCGGCACGCAGGGAGTCGATCGCTTCCGCGGAGGTCGTCCGATGGTCCCCGATCGTCCAAACGGTCGGGGTCACCGGGCTCCGGTTCTCCCGCAGGAACCCGTACGTCCCGGGATCGAGGTGGACGATGATCGAGCGATACGCCCCGGCCCGAACGAGGTGATCGAACCCCTCGCGAACGATTCCCCGCTCGGCCTCGCTCCACTCTCCCGTCACCGGGATATCGTATTGCCGCGCCGGGTAGACGTCTTCGAGCTCTCGCGGAACGAGGCCGATCGGCGAGCTCACCGATACCACGTGCAACCGCTCGGCCCTCGCGAGTCCTTCCCATGCCTGAGCGAAGCGGCGGTGGGTGCGCGAGCGCCGGTAGGGTTTCGTGCGGCTGCACGGAACGATGAGTAGGACCTCCTTCGACGTCGGGGGGCGGTAGCGCTCGACCAGGCGAGCACGGAAACGCCGCATCTCGGGCCGACGCAGGGACTCGACGAGCACGTAACGTCCCGGCGTACCCGTTCCTACGACCGCGGTCCGCTCTTCGAGCAGCGCCCCGAGCGTGCCGTCCGTGTAGCGTAGCATTTCGGCCAGTGCCGGCTCCGCCGCGAGCCGGGCTTCGACGAGCTCGCGCAGGCGGCCGACCTGCAAGGCCCGCCGGCTCGCCTCGAGAGCACGGGCGTATTCCTGCCGCGCGAATCCGGGAGGATGGGCTGGGATCCCGGCAAGTATCGGCTCCGTGCCCAGCGATTCATCGAATGGAACCCCGCGGGCCTCGAGCATCTGACCCTCGGTCGTGTCCACCAGGTCGATCCCGAGGTAGACAAGGAACGGGACCCGGTGCGGCAGCGCTACGCGAGGCGCCCAGAGTACCGGACCCGGGCCCAAGTGGCCGCGAATGGCCCCGACCGTGGCGACGAACGGCTCTCCGTCGGTCCAGAGGGCCCGAGCGTTCGCGAGGACGACGAGCTCCGCGCCGGCGATCGCGTCCAGCTCCCCCGCGGAAATCGGGCCGTGGACCATTCCGATCCCCGGAGCGACTAGGACTGCACGCCCCCTCCCGCCTTCGATCTCGGGTGCGAGCACCGGAAAGCTCAGGTCGATGGAATGCCCGGCGAGTGCGAGGCGCAGGGGTCGCGTTCCGTTGGGAACGTCGGGACGAGCTTCGAGGAATCCGTACCGATCCGTCGGCACGGTATCGATCAGCGTTGGTACGTCAAACGTCGCGCCACCGACCGACGCGGAACCCAGGACACCAAGGCCCTCGAGCGTCCGTATCGATCGGGTCATGGTTCTCCGGGCCCGTCCGATGGGGTGCGCGCGCGCAGATCCGCCTCCTGTGGCCCTCGGCGAGACGATCGGCGCTCTTCCCCGTCGAGTCTTCGTGCGTCGAGATCCCCGCTACGACCCGGGGGGAGCCGCCTCGTCGAACCTTCTCCGGGACCACGGGAAAGACCGTGCGCAAATCGGGTCGTCATGTTCCGCGCCTCCGGGAGGCACACTAGAGGATGAACAGTGCGGCCGCGGTGCCGGCGAGATAGAGAAGCCCGGCGATGAAGTGGCGTTGGAACGGCGCCCGCGTCCCCTGCGGCGCGCGCGCGAGCTGCCCGTCGCTGATCCCCGCGAGGACCGCCATCGCTGCGAGCGCTACATAATACTCGAAACCCACTCCCAGCGCGAGGCCGAATAACGCGAGGAGAACGAGCGCGATCGCGTGCAGCGTCGGAACCAGACGAACGCTCACCGGGACGCCGAAACGCACCGGGATCGACTTCAGCCCCTGGGCCCGGTCGTTCTCGACGTCGCCGAGGCTGTGCACGGTTTCGAACGCGGTACCCCAGGCGAGCATCCCGGCGACGGCGAGCCACGTCGCCCACGGCAGGGTTCCTTGGACGGCGATGAAGATCGCCGCCGGCGTGATCGCCTCGACCAGTCCGAGGAACGCGGTCGTCGCCGAAGTGAATCGCTTCGTGTAGCTGTATCCATAGACGAGCGCGAGCGCGACCGGGGATAGGACGAAGGCGAGGGGGTTCAGGAAGTATGCCGCCGCGACGACGATGGCCCCGCTCCCGATCGCGATCGTGAGCGCGAACGCGGACGAGATGCGCCCGGTGACGAGAGCCCGCGAGGCCGTTCGAGGGTTCCGTGCGTCCTGCGCGCGATCGGTCCAGCGATTGAAGCTGTGACCGGCGTTGCGCGCCGCGATGAACGCGATCACGATCAGGAGGAATTTCTCCAGCGTCGGAAGTCCGCGCGATGCGAGAAGGAGGAAGGCGAGCGCGAAGGAGAAGTTGAGCCCGAGGTTCTGGATCTCGAGGAACCGCCCGATCGTCGCGAGCGTGCCCTCGCGGGGCGGCGCGCTCACGGCGGCGCCGGACCGAACCACTTCGCAAGGGTCGGATCGCTTGCCACGAGCCGATCGATCGCCGCCCGGGTCGCGGGATCCGGCCGTATCTCCTCGGGCCAGGGACGGGGGAAACCGTCCTCGGGTCCCTTGCGGGTCGCATCGATCCCGATCTTCGCGCCGTAGTTCGGCACCGGGTTTGAGATGGACAGCTGGTCGACCGGGCCGTGGGAGAGCTCGATGTCCCGGCCCGGGTCCGCCTGGAGACCCACCCGGTAGAGGACCTCGCGCAGATCGTGGACGTCGATGTCGTCGTCGACGATCACGAGATAGCGAGTGAACATCATCTGGCCGAGGCCCCAGAGCGCATGCATCACTTTGCGCGGATGCCCGGGGTAACTCTTGCGGATCGAGACGATCCCGACGTTGATGAACAGTCCCTCGAGCGGGAGCTCCATGTCGACGATCTCCGGGAGGACCAGGCGCACGACCGGCAGGAAGATCCGCTCGACCGCCTTCCCGACGATGGCATCCTCCGTCGGGGGCTTACCGCTCACGGTGCCGAGATAGACGGGGCGCTCCCGGTGCGTGACGTGGGTCACGTGCAGTACCGGGAACTCTTCGGGAGCCGAGTAGTAGCCGGTGTGGTCGCCGAACGGCCCCTCCGTCCGGCTCTCGGTCGGATCGACGTACCCTTCCAGCACGAACTCGGCCTCCGCCGGGACGTCGAGGTCGATCGTCCGAGCTTTCACGAGCTCGATCGGCTCGCGGCGCAGGAAGCCGCCAAACACGAAATTGGAGATCCCCTCGGGGACCGGGGCGAGGCCCGAGAAGACGGTCGCGGGGTCTGCGCCGATGGCAACCGCGACCGACATCCGCTCGCCTCGAGCGGCCCACTTGCGCAGGTTGCTCCGTCCGACCCGATGGATCTGAACGTGGAATCCTAGGGTGTCCGGTCCGTACTGCTGGAGGCGGTAGATCCCGGTGTGGGACTCTCCCGTCTCGGGATCGCGGGTGATCACGATCGGGAAGGTGATCGTCCGGCCACCGTCCTTCGGCCAGCACTTCAGGATCGGGATGCGGTCGAGGTCGACGCGCTCCTCCTCCACGTCCTGACACGGTCCGGATCGGACATGCTTCGGCGCGAGCGAGCGAAGGGTGCCGAGAGCCTCCATCGTGCCGGAGATGTCGCGAACGGCGCCGAGCACGCCCGCCGGCGGACGCAGGTGAACGAGCCGCTCCACCCGTTGAGCGGTCGCGTCGACGGTCTCGTCACCGAAGGCGAGCGCGATACGACGCGGCGATCCTAGGAGATTCGTGACGATCGGGTAGGCCGCGCCCGGGGAGTTCTCAAAGAGCAGTGCCGGCCCGTCCCGACGGACCGCGCGCTGGGTCGCTTCGGCGATCTCGAGATCGCGGGAGACCGCCGAGCGGATCCGCACGAGATCCCCTCGGCGCTCGAGTTCGGTTAAGAACTCACCGAGCGAGCGATAGGCCATGGCGCCCGGCGAGCCACCGGCGATATTTAACGCGCGGAGGCGCCGGCTAGGTTCATATCGAAACCCCTCTCCTTCCGCACGATGCAGACCGTCACGCTCGAGTTCCCGACCGAGCACCTGATCGCGCTCGGACTCATCCCCTCCCGCTTCTTCGATCGCTACGAGGAAGTGGAGCTCCTCGAGACCCTCCGCCTCGAGCGCGGGTGGCGCCTCCAGCTTGTGCGGGTCCGCCGACGGGGCCCGCTTCGCTCGGTCCAGGAGCTCGCGCACGAGTCGCGACGGATCCGTCAGGCCTACGGGCTCACGAGCTTCGAGCTCCTCGAACGGCGGCCGCGCACGCGGGACTACATCCTTCTCGTCCGCCAGCGCAACCCCGAGAGCCTCCGCGCACTGGTCGGTCTCGCCGGCGGCCAGATCGCTCCGACCGCGCCGTTCCGGATGACCCCGGCCACCGTGATCGCCTCGTTCCACGGGGAGGAGCGTGCGCTACGCCGCGTCCTGCGGCGACTTCGGCAGATGGAATTTCCGTTCCGCATCGTCCGCGCTTCCCACCGCCCGTTCCACGACCCGGAACAACCGGCCGATCCCACGGAACTTCAGTCCGAGCTGATTGCGCGAGCCTGGGTGCTCGGCTACTACGCCGTCCCGCGTCGAATCACGCTCTCTCGCCTCGCCCGGCTCACCGGCCGCAGCGCTCCGGCCTTGGGGAAGATTCTGCGGAGGGCGGAGGGGCGCTTGGTAGCTCGGTTCCTTACCGGACGGGTGCCGCTCGCACCGGCCGACGCGGAGGGTCGGCCGTCCGGACCGACCGCCTAAATGCCCCCTCGGCTCGCTCGCTACATGCCGCGTCGCTCTCGCGTGGTCACGGTCGAGGTAGTGGCGGCGGGCGCGAAGGTCCCGTATCGGGCGACCGATGGATCGGCCGCGTTCGATCTCGCGAGTCGGGTACGGATCTCGCTCCGTGCCGGGGTCGTCACGAAGGTCCCGACGGGGCTCAAGCTGCGCGCCCCGAGGGGAACGTTCCTCGAGGTGCGGCCCCGTAGCGGCCTTGCTTCCCGTGGCGTGCTGATGACGAACGCCCCGGGGACGATCGATCGAGACTATTCCGGCGAGGTGTTCGTTCCGTTGACATACCTGTTTCGAGGCCGGTACTGGATCGAAGCGGGCGACCGCATCGCCCAGGTCCGCGTCGTTCCGGACGAACCGACCGCGTTCCGCCGGGGGAGGGTCGCGCCGATGCGCTCTCGATCCGGAGGATTCGGGAGCACCGGCCGCTGATCCCGCGACCGGGGTCACCGGTCGTATTCGTCCAGCACGGTCTGGATCGACGGATCGATCACCGGGGGCCGCAGCGTGCCGGCACGGGCCTCGGCCTCCACCTCTTCGAGCATCGCGTGCATCCGGCGCTCGCGGGCGAACGAAGCGCGATGCATTCCCTCGTCCCGGGTGCCGCGCGCCACGAGCACGAGCGCTCGCCCGGCCCGCGCCCGACCCGTTCGCCCCCGCCGCTGGATCGTGCGGATCACGTCGGGGATCGGCTCGTAGAAGACCACCAGATCGGTGGACGGGATATCGAGCCCCTCTTCGGCGACCGATGTGGCGACGAGGCAGTTCACCTCACCGCGCCGGAACCGGTCGAGCAACGCGACCTGCTCCTTCTGGCTCAACCCCACGTCCGCGCCATGCGTGGCCTGGCCCACGAAGCGGGCCGGGCGAACGATGCCCGCGGCCTCCGTCTCGAGGGCTTGGACGAGCCGGTCGACCGTGTCCCGGTACTGGGAGAAGACGATCACTCGGGCGTTCGGGCGGTCGCGCAGCTCCGCCCGAACCACGCCCACCGCCGTCGTGAGCTTCGGGTGCTCGATCGCCTCCGTCGCCAAGCGCCGACGGACCTCAATCACATCCGGGTCCCCGAGGAACGCTCGCTGGGCCGGCGTGACCCGGCCCCGATCGGGCTCGGCCTGCCGATCAAGGAACGCTCGGAGCGCATCGACCCCCTGGCTCTCCGCGAGCTCGAGAGCGTGCAGTCCCTTCATCGCGACGGACTGCGCGGTGACCGCGGCCCACACCGCGGCCGGGGCCGGTTCTCCTCGGGACCGATGGGCGCTCAGTTCTCGATGGAGCCGAGTCCCAACGTCGAGCAACGCCCGACGCGACATCTCGCCCGGCGCTACGAGCCCGCTCTGACTGAGCCGCTCCACGGCGCGGGCAACGGCGGCGCGCAAAAGGATCGCCACATGTTGCATCTCGGGCGGCAGGGGGATCTCCACGGTCTCCACCCCGACGGAGTGGATGTACGGCACCACGTCCGGCGAATGCTCGGTCCGATACTCGAAGTGCTCGAGATGCAGGTTGTACCAGACCTCCTCGATGCGCTGCTTGCGCGCACCGGGCGAGGCCGTCATGGCGAGGACGCGCGCCCCTCGCCCCTCCGCGTTGCGCCGCCCGATCGCGACGTACGGGTAGTCCCCGACGGCGCGGTGCGCCTCGTCAAAGACGATCAGCGAAAATCTATCCAGTGTGAACCCCTCGTGGAGGAGGTCGTTCGCGATCACCTGGGGCGTCGCGACCACGATCTGCGGAGGGTGAACCAGCTCGCTCCGACGCTCGGGCGTGATCGCGCCGGTCAGGACCAGAGGTTTCGGCCCAGCCACCGTATCGGCAACGGACCGAGCGTGCTGCACGACGAGCGGGCGGGTCGGAGCGAGCAGGAGGACCGACTCGGTCGGGCGGCGATCGAGGAACTCCGCGATGACCCGCAGCGCGATCGCGGTCTTCCCGAGCCCGGTCGGGAGGACGACCAGCGTGTTGCGCGCGACGGCGACTCGCGCGATATCGGCCTGATAGCGCCGATCCTCGAGCGAGCCGGGACGTATCCTCGGGTGCTCTACGACCGTCGCCATCCTCGCTCCGGACCCGGCGAGCCACCGGTCGGGCCTTTAATAGCCGCGGACTCGCCCGGGTGCGATGCTCGCGATGGTCTGGGTCGTCGTCCTTCTCTTCGCATCGGCCCTCGCGATCCTCTATCAGGGCATCGCCATCGTGTTCGCCTACCAGATGCCCACTCTCGACCCCCTCGACCCGCGGGGCCCGGAGGCTCGACCCCCTCTCCCACGCATCAGCGTGGTCATCGCGGCCCGCAACGAGTTCGACGACCTTCCGGCGACGCTCGATTCGCTGCTCGCGCAGGACCTGCCGATTGATGAGATCGTCGTGGTCGACGGAGCCTCGACCGACGGTACGTCGGACGTCGCTCGGGCGCACGCGCCGAAGGTGCGCCTGATCGAGGAACCTCCCCTACCGGCGGGTTGGGTGGGAAAGAGCTGGGCGTGCGCGGTCGGAGCGCGCGCGACCCAGGGCGAATGGATCCTCTTCCTCGACGCGGACGTGCGCCTCCACCCGGCGGCGGTGAGGACCGCCCTCGCTTGGGCGACCCGAGAGTCCGCAGACTTGGCCTCCCTCGCGACGCGCATCGAGGTCGGCTCGACCTGGGAGCGGATCGTGATGCCGTTCTACGTCCAGATGGTGCTCACCTACCTGCGCGCCCCCCGCGTCAATCGGGACACCTCCTCCGCCGCGATGGCCAACGGCCAGTTCACGCTGGTCCGTCGCGCGGCGTACGAAGTGGTCGGGGGCCATGAGGCGATCCGCACGCAGCTGGTCGAGGACGTGGCGCTCGCCCAGCAATTCCGGGCGCACGGACTTCGCTTGAGGGTCGCCTGGGCTCCCGAGCTCGCCCATACCCGGATGTACCGCTCCCGCTCCGAGATCTCCGAGGGGATCCTCAAGACGGTGCACGGCACGCGGTATTCGACCGCGGTACAGATCGGCCGCATCGTCGGCCTCGTCGGTCTCTTCTGGCTCCCACTCGGGGTCCTCCCGCTCGGGATCGTGACCGCGGATCCGATTCTCATCGGTACGGGAGCCTTCCTCTACGTCGCGTTGTTCGGTAAGCACATCGCGTTCGCCCACGCCGTTCGGGCGCCGGCGGCCTACGGACTGCTCTATCCGGTCGCGGTCGCCTTCTTCGTCGTCCTGCTCGCGCGCTCGATCCGGAGAGGAGCCGGGGATCGTCCGGTAGAGTGGAAGGGCCGCGAATACTCCCTGCGCGGCTGACAACGTGAGTAAGGCCTAATGCGCCCGAACGGTTCGAGCTGCGCATCATGAACGCCGCGGAGCCGGCCCGGTTCGACCTCTTCATCGACGGCCAGGAGATTTCCGGCCAGAAGGGGGAGCGCGCGACGCTGAAGGACCCCGCGAGCGGGCACGCCATCGCATCCGTCGCGATCGCCGGACGCGATGAGGCGCTCCACGCCCTGGAGGCGGCGGACCGCGCATTCCGCGAGAGCCCTTGGGCCCAGGACGACGGAGCGCTGCGGGCCCGGGTCCTGAGGCGCCTCGCGGATCGGCTCGAGGCGGACGCGGAGTCGTTCGCGCGCCTCGAGACGGTCAACATGGGCAAGACCTTGCGCGAAGCGAGGGGCGATGTCGCCTTCGTCGTGCGCACGCTCGAGTACGCGAGCGGGCTCGCCGACAAGATCGAGGGGGAGACGATCCCGGTTCCCCCGCCCCGGTTCGACTATACCGTGCGGGAGCCGCTGGGCGTCACGGTGCACATCGCCCCCTGGAACTACCCGTTGCTCCTCGCAATCCGCTCCGTGGCTCCCGCGCTCGCGTCCGGCAACTCGGTCGTCCTCAAGCCCGCGAGCCTCACCCCGCTGACGGCCGTGTCGTTCGCCCGCCTGGCCCACGCAGGGGGGGTCCCCCCGGGGATCCTCAACGTCGTGATGGGACCCGGGCGCGAGGTCGGCGAAGCGTTGGTCACCGACGAGCGATGCCGCGCCGTATCCTTCACGGGAAGCGTCGAGGTGGGGCTCCGGATCGGCGAAATTGCCGGGCGACGGGCGATCCCCCAGACGCTCGAGCTCGGAGGGAAGAGCCCGGTCCTCGTTCTACCGGACGCGGACCTCGACCGCGCCGCGCGTGGGATCGGCTTCGGGATCTTCGGTAACGCGGGGCAGATGTGCTGGGCGGCCTCGCGGCTGATCGTCCACGAGAGCGTACGGGTACCGCTCCTCGGGAAGGTCCGCGCCTTTGCGGAGGCGCTGAAGCTCGGCCCCGGCATCGAGGACGGGATCGATATGGGACCGTTGGTCTCCGCCGACCAGGTCGATCGCGTGCTCGGCTACATCGATGCGGCCCGCCAGGACGGGGGCAAGGTCATTACCGGGGGAGGGCGGCCGGACGACCCGAGGCTCGCCCCCGGCAACTTCGTTCGGCCGACGATCGTCGAAGAGGTACCTCCCACGTCGAGGGCGGTCCGCGAGGAGATCTTCGGGCCGGTCCTCTCGGTCTCCTCCTTCCGGGAGGTCGAGGAGGCGATCCGGCTCGCGAACGACACTCGCTTCGGTCTCTTCGCCGCCCTCTGGACCAAGGACGTCGGCGCGGCGCATTCGCTCGCACGGCGCCTCCACGCCGGGATGATCGCGATCAACGACCCCCCGAACACGTTCCCGCAGACCCCGTTCGGCGGCGTAAAGGACAGCGGGGTCGGGTCGGAGCAGGGTCGAAAGAGCATCGAGTTCTTCACCCGGACCAAGAACGTCCTCGTCCACCTCGGGACCCCTGGGAAGAGACCGGCGCCCGCGTCGGTTCGTACGAAACCCCCAAAGTAACCCCCTCGGGTCTCTCCCTCGAGGTTGCGGTGAGCGCTCCGGTCGACCCGCGCGCGTGGGGGAGCTGCCTATACTGCGGCGACGCGGTCCCGCCGGATTCCAAAGCCTGTCCGATCTGCGGGGCCGAGAACCCGATCCGCGCGGGCCAGGCCCCGAAGGAGCCGAAGAGGGTCCGGAGACGTATCTGGGCGCTCGGGACCCTGCGGAGCGTGCTCGTTTTTGGTGCGATCGCGCTGCTCGTCTATGCGATCATCGCCGCGGAGCTATCGGGCCCACCGGTCATCGCCGACCCGCTGACGCACAGCGGTACCTACTACATTTCGTCCGAGAACTACACGGTCCTCTCGGGCTCGGTGCAGGGAGGGGATTACATCCTCGGCAACTGGTCGGTGATGGTGCCGTTCGCCGGCGAGATGAGCCTCGTGATCTACAATAGTACCGAATTCACGCAATTCCAAGCCGGAGACAATACGGCCAATCAGACGTGGGTGGCCCCCACGACGAACGGGCAGATCGACTTCAGCGCGCTCTACACCAGCACGTTCTACTTCGTTTTCGAGAACCCCTACCCCGCGTCGAGCGGCCTCAACGAGAAGGTCTACATCTCGACGGCCTACACACCGGACGTGAATTCGTTCGACGGCGGGCTGATGCGTTAGCCGCGGGAGGGGCGAGGTCTACGCGGCCGGTTCGGCCGTCGGAGCGCGCCGGAGGTATTCCGGTGGCACCGAATCGATCAGGAACACCGTGGTTCCGGCCCGCATGATCACGAGCCCCGCCGCTCGCGCGGCTCGCGTGTCGACCTCGAGGATCACGGGTTGCGGCGTTCGGACGCTGCCCGCCGCCCGCGCGTCCTCGGCGGTCTTCGACAGGTGGACCTTTTTTCGGTCGGACGGCCGGAGCCCGACTTCGAGGACGATCGGCGCCTCTTCTTCGGTCACCGGATAGTAGAGCAGGTCCGGCACCCGGTCGGTCGGGAGATCGAGCTGAACGTCCACCGTGTGGGCGTACGTCGCGCGAATCCGATCGTCCCGGACCTCGTAGCGACCCTTCGCGTCGGTCTCGGCGATCGCGACCAGGTGGTGGACCCGCAGCCATTGGTATCCGCGGTGGCGCTGGCTGATCGCGCGCACGATCTGGGGGAGGGAGACCCAGCCGTGTTCGTCCATCGTGAGGCCGTAGCGCTCGGGAAAGTGACGGAGGATCCCGGTCAGCACGCGACCGATGTGATCGAGCTCCCGGTCGTCCATGAGGAACCGGCCCTCCTGACCGCACTGCGGGCACTCCGGCCCGCGGAAGTAGCCGTGCTGCTCGCACTCCTTCAGCATGGAGCCGGGCCTCCTTACGCCTTGACCCGGCCCGCCTTCTTGTCGAAATCGGTGAGCAGGTCCCCGTATCCGTCGGCGAGGTCCTTCAAGACCCGTTTCAGGACCTGCTGGGGTTTCTCGCCCTTAGTTCTGAGGTAGAGCGTCGGGCGGTCGAGGTAGGGATGGCCCAAGTAGTAACGGGCCTCCACGACCTTCTCCTCGGCCTGAAGGGCTTCGACGAGCGGGATGAGCAGCGTCTCCTCCCCCTTGGGGAGCTCGAGCCGCAACGTATCGTGCTCGTTCTCGGCGACCCGAACGTCCATCGTCGCGACCTGAGTGGCGCCCACCTTCGCTCCGTTCATAAGGGTGGCGGGCGCCGGAACGCTCGCCGGCGGCGTGCGCCGACGTCCCTATAACCGCGCGCGCGTCCTCGGGGGAGTACATGCGCGTCCTGGTCGTGGGAGGAGGGGCCCGCGAGCACGCGATCGCGGTCACTTTGGCCCGTGCCGGCGCCGAGATCGTCGTCGCCTCCCCTCACGCGAACCCGGGGCTCGAACGGATCGCGAAAGCGTCCGTCCGCGTCGACGTCGACGCGGCGCAGCGGGTTTCCGACTTCGGAGAGCGCCAGGAAATCGACTACGCGGTCATCGGTCCCGAGGCCGCGCTCGCCGCGGGTGCTTCCGATGCGCTGCGCGACGCCGAGATCCCCGTCGTGGGCCCCTCCAAGACCGCGGCGCGGATCGAGTCGAGCAAGCTGTTCTGCCGGGAACTCCTCGCGAAGCACGGGGTCGGCGGCCAGCCGAGGTGGCGCGCTCCCGAACGGATCGAGCAGGTCGAAGCCACCCTGGCCGAATTCTCCGGCCCGGTCGTGATCAAGCCGAGCGGCCTTACGGCGGGAAAGGGCGTGTGGGTGCAGGGTCCGGACTTCCCGGACGCTCGACCCGGTGCCGCCTACGCAAGAAGCCTTCTCGCGCAGGGACAGCGGGTCCTGATCGAGGAGAAGCTCGAAGGCGAGGAGTTCAGCCAGATGGCGTTCGTGACCGACTCGGGGATCTACCCGATGCCCGCGGTCCAGGACTTCAAACGAGCCCTCGAGGGTGACCAGGGCGGCAACACCGGCGGAATGGGCTCCTACTCGCAACGCGACCACTTGCTACCGTTCCTGAGCGCGTCGCGACGCGATCGCGCGATCGAGATCCTAGCCCAATCGGTCGCCGCCCTCCGCTCCGAAGGGATCGAGTACCGCGGCGTGCTCTACGGCGGGTTCATGCTGACGGCTCAGGGACCGATGCTCCTGGAGTTCAACGCGCGATTCGGCGACCCCGAAGGCGTTAACGCGATGACGCTCTACGACGAGGGCAACTTCGACGAGCTCCTCTACGGCGTCGCGTGCGGCCGGGTCGACCCGACGCTCCTCGAGTTTCGCCGACGCGCGACCGTGCTCAAGTACCTGGTCCCGCCCGGCTACGGGGACCGCCCACGGCCGGGGGGCGTCCTCGAGATCGACGA
Source organism: Thermoplasmata archaeon (assembly GCA_021844945.1). Classification (GTDB taxonomy): domain Archaea; phylum Thermoplasmatota; class Thermoplasmata; order Lutacidiplasmatales; family UBA184; genus Lutacidiplasma. Next base: position 339,095 of record JAKBSJ010000002.1, read on the forward strand.
GGCTGCGATCGAAGCCGACGGGGTCCACGTGTTCTACGGGAGCGTCGAGCCCGCGGGGCCGGCCGCGGTACGTCTCGGGTCAAGCCGCGGAATCGCCCTCATCGGTGAGGCGAGCGCGATCCACGAGGCCGGAGCGCGCGTCGAGGCGGCCCTGGCCCACGTGCGTGGCGAGTTCTACGTACGGCACGATATCGGAACACTCGAGGACCTTGCCCGCCGGCGCGAGCACATGCGCCAGATCTTCAGCCCCGGGGCAAAGCCGTCCCCGCTCCCGCTCAGCGTCGCGCCGCCGGACGCCCCGCCCTCGAGCGCGGCACCGGACGAGATGCGCGTTTAGACGAGGTCCCTCCCGCCCCGGTCGGCCCGCAAGCCCCTAATATCGGCCGGTCGGTCAAACCGTCTCCATGTTCTGTCCGAAGTGCCACCGTCTGATGCGCCCGGATAAGGGAAAGGGGGTCTGGGTCTGCACCTCCTGCGGCACGAAGGTCCCGCTCGGTTCCGGAAAGGAGGTCGGTCGCTCCGCTCCCTCCGGGCGGACGGTCGCGGTCGTCGAAGAGTCGAGGACCGGGACCCTTCCGACGACGAACGAGCAATGCCCGAAGTGCGGGAACGATACGGCCTACTGGGTGCTCCGCCAGACCCGGGGCGCCGACGAACCCGAGACCCGCATCTTCGAGTGCACGAAGTGCGGCCACAAGTGGCGCGAGTACCAATGAGCGCCGCCCCCCTCGTGCGGATCGCGGACGCCGGGCGGCCCGAGCGGATCGGTCAGCGCATCCGCATCCGCGGTTGGGTGCAGGGCACGCGCTCCAGCGGGGGGATCCTGTTCACGAAGGTGCGCGATCGGACGGGCGCGATCCAGATCACGGCGCGTCGTGACACGATCGGCGACGCGGTGTTCGACGCGCTCGAGCATGTCCAGATCGAAGGGACGATCGTCGTCGACGGCACGGTCATCGCCGACGCGCGAGCTCCGGGCGGACGCGAGCTGCGCGCCGACGCCGTGGAGATCATCGACGCCGGACTTCCGTTCCCGATCTTCGAAGAACAGACCGAGGAGTTCCGCCTCGACAAGCGGCACCTCGCGATCCGATCACCCGAGATCGTCCGGACGCTCCGGTTGAAGGCCGAGCTGCTGCACGCGCTGCGCGAGTTCCTCGACCGGGAGGAAGTGCTCGAAATGACCCCGCCGATCCTTACGGGGAACCCCGCCGAGGGCGGGGCCGAAGCATTCGCGATCGACTACTTCGGGCGCCCCGGGTACCTCTCCCAGACCGCCCAGCTCTACCTCGAAGCGTTGATCGTGCCCCACGAGCGCGTCTACGCGATCACTCCGTCGTTCCGCGCGGAGAAGATGCGTACGCCCCGCCACCTCACCGAGTACCAGCATCTCGAGGTCGAGCTCGCGTGGACCGACCTCGATGGCCTCCTCGAATTCATCGAGCGGATGCTCATCCACGTCTGCCACCATCTCGCCCGAGCCGACCCCGAGGGGCTACGCGAGCTCGGACGCCCGCCCGAGGAGCTCGCCGCTCTCCGAGCTCCCTTCCCGCGCATCCGGTACGCGGACGCGATCCAGGAGCTCCGGGCGAAGGGATACGCCGTCGATTGGGGCAGCAGCCTCGGCACCGCCGAAGAGCGCGCCCTGACGCTCGAGCGTTCGCTCCCGATCTTCCTCACGCACTTTCCCCGTGAGATCACGGCGTTCTACATGCGAAGAAGCCCGAGCGATCCTCGTACGGTGGAGGCGGCCGATCTCCTCGCGCCGGAAGGGTACGGCGAGCTCGTGGGCGCCTCGTGCCGCGAGACGAGTATCGAGAACCTCGTCGGGCGTCTCACCGAGATGGGCGTCGACCCGGCGCCCTACGAGTGGTACCTCGATCTCCGCCGTCACGGGAACGTCCCGCACGCCGGCTTCGGCCTCGGCGTGGAGCGGCTTCTTCGATGGATCACGCGACGCGAGCACATCCGCGACACCACCCCGTTTCCCCGTACACCGAGCCGGCACACGCCCTAGAGCGAGCGCAAAGGGGCAAGGTTCATACGCAAATGCGCCGATGGCCCGCAGCGTTCGCCCGTCGGAGTATCTAGCGTGGTCAACCAACACAGTCCGGACCGGGCGGAGCGGTCGGCGGATGCCTCGTCCAAGCCCGACGGGGCCGGCGCTGCGGCGAAGCTCGAAGGCGCAGCGAAGCCGGAAACCCCGGCCAAACCCGAGACGCTGCTGGGCGTAGAGCGGCTGACGCATCTCGATGTTAACGAGGTCTGCGGGCTTTACAAGAAGGTCTGGGAGGCGCAGCGCGGCGAGCTCCCTCCCGAGATGATCAAGGCGTGGGTGCCGACGCCGCTCGAGTTCACGAGCTGGATGGAGGGCGTCAACTACTTCGCGGCCCGCCGGAACGGTCGCTTGGTCGGTGTCATCGGTCTCGAGATCTCACAAGGCAGCGGTCGGATCGTTCACCTCGCGGTCGATCCGGACGCCCGCCGCCAGGGCGTGGCGACCGCCCTCATCAAGGCCGCGATCGAGTGGGCCCGTCGCAGCAACTGCCCTTCGGTGTGGGCCGACGCGCTCTCCCGCTTCACCGCCGCCGCCGATCTTCTGACGCACCTCGGATTCCACGATGCCGGCGTGCTCCGCCGCCACCAGTGGAACGAGGACGTCCGCTTCTTCGAGCAGCTGCTCTAGGCGCGCGGCACCGCGGTCCGGTACGCAGCTTATTCACGGCCCGGGTTCGACCGAGCCGTCGTGACCCGCGGGGCTCGCAAGAGCATGCGACGTTCGGTCTTCGGCCGCGACCCGCGGAACTACGACTCGGCGCGTCTTCCCTACCCGCCTCGGGGTTGGGAGATCCTCACGACTCGGTGCGGATTGGTTCCGGGTGCGAAGGTCTTCGGGATCGGACGGGGGACAGGGTTGGCCACAAAGAGTTTCTCCGTCGGGGCGCGGATCCGCTGACGCTCATCGCGCCGGATCCACGTCGCGTTCCGTTCCTCAAACGCTCGCTCGCCCGCGAAGCGGCGGGCATCGAGATCGTTCCCCGTCCGTAGAGCGTGCCCGGCTCCCGAACGAAGGGTTCGATCTCGGGATGGCCGCCACCCGCGCGTATGAGTCGCTGCGGCCGCCAGTCGCGGAAGATGCAGGGGGTGAGATTTGAACTCACGAACTCCTACGAGACCAGGACCTCAACCTGGCGCCTTTGACCAAGCTGGGCCACCCCTGCACTCTCGGTCCGCCTACCGAACGACCCCGATAAATCTTGCTTTCGCCGAGGAGTCCGTCCGGGACGCCCGGGCAAGGTCTATTAGCCGGCCCTCTTCGCCGGGCGCGATGACGCCCGAAGGACCCCCGCACCGGGCCGCCCGGACGCACGAAGACGGCCCGCACGTCTACATCGGCGCGCGGCCCACGATGACCTACGTTTTCCAAGTGGTCGCGCAGCTCAACTCCGGTGCCGGACCGGTGCTGGTGAAGGCGCGGGGCGCGACGATCTCGAAGGCGGTGGACGTGGTCGAGGTGATCCGACGCCGTCTCCTTCCCGGGGACGTCGCGGTCGGAGCGATCGAGATCGCGACGGAGCGACTGACCAACCGGGACGGACGGGACACGAACGTTTCGTCGATCACAATACCGTTGACGCGGACGTCGCCCCCTCCGCCGGTGCCGCCGAACCCGCCGGCGCTGGAGACGAAGCCGGGGCCGACGTAGGCGCGGCCGACGCGACCCAACGCCGGAGCACCCAAGTACCGGCCCAGAGGTCACCGATCCGCTGCCGCTCGCTCGATATGGAGACGGCGACGACGGCGACGGCCCCGCTCACTCCGAGCGCGAGCGCCACGATCCCGACGAGGACGAGCTCGAGGAGAGCTCCCGTAATCGAAGCGGGGATACCGGAGACGGTGATCGAAGCGCCCAGGGCGAGCGCGAGACCGATCGGCAGCGAGATGCCGAGCGCGCTCAGGGCGATGAGCTTCGGGCTCTCCCGGACCGTCGAGCGAAGGAACCCGGGCTTCTGACCCGCGCGATCGCGCACTTCGATGCCGCAGATCCACTTCCCGACCGACGTCCCGAGGATCGACGACAGGAGCGCGAAGTAGAGGAAGGCATAGGCAATGAACCCGTACGATGCCGCGAGGAGGAAGAGGGAGGTCGGTCCCCCGGCGGCGGTGAGCGCATCGGTCACCGACGGTGCGTGGATCAGGATCTCGTACCAAACCAGGATCGCCGGGAGAACCACGACGAGCAGGTCGATCGCGTACGCGGCGGCGCGCCGAGGGATCGTCGCAAATCGGAACATCGTGAGCCTCCGGCCGAGCCCCACGAGCGCCCGGGCCGTCTGAGCCCCCCGCTCGGCCTCGACCCTCTCGAACGGGCCGCGTTGCGATACCAGGTCGAGATTGGCCTGGTCGGCCGCAACCCACCCCGGGACCGGGAGGCCCTGCCAGGGCCGGTCCGCCCGGGCGGGGGGGGCCCGGAGGAGGATTCGCGCCTGATCGGCCGCCGCATGGCTCGCCTCTCGAGAGATCGCGAGCGACGCTTCGGAGGTCCCGGAGAACGACGAGCGGACCGCCTCGGCCAAGGCACCGTAGGGACTGGTCGGATCGAGCGGGATCCCATCCGTGGCCGGCACGTGCGTCGTTTCCATGTACCGTAGGAAGAGGTAGGCGACGGCGAGGGCGAGCAGCGGGGAGAGGTAGACGAGGTCGGAATAGTTCCCGCCTCCGATCACGTAGAGGCCCTTGAGGCTCGAAGCGTAGAGCGGAGGCTGACGCAACAGATCCGCGCCGATGATCACGCCGAAGGTCGTTGCGGCGTAGGCGAGCGGTACCGCGCGGCCCGTCTCGGACCCGTACAGATACGAACCGAGGATCGCCGCGACCGCGCCGGCCGCGATCGGTCCGACCAGGTACTGCGGGAACTCCACCTCGATCCCGACCCCGGGAACCGTCGAGCTCACGACGAACGTGAGCACGAGAACTCCCGAGCTCAGGCCCACGAGCGCGGCGACCTCTCTCGTCGGCCCCAGCGACCGGGGCAGGGCCACGGCGCCGAGGGTCGCGAGCGCGGCGACGGCCACGACGCCGAGGGCCTGGACCGCCGGAGTCGGTACGAGCACGACGACCGCGAACGCCGCCGCGGCCTCGGCAGCGAAGATGCTCAGGAAGATCGGCAAGCTCCGCGATCGCGGCGGGGCGAAGTAGGCGAACAGTGCCGACGATAGGACGAGGGGGATCACAGCCCCTCCGATGTTGATCGCGAGGTAGTCGCCGTCGAACGGGAAGAGCGTCGTCTCCGCGTACACGCTCAACACCACAGCGGCGGTGAGAAGCCAGAACGTCCAGCGTTCGAAGCCGATGCTCTGCGCGTAGGCCCGGTCCTCCCAAAGGAAGAGGAACAGGAACAGCCACAGTAGCGGGACGAGGATGACCCCCACCGTGATCGCAGAGATGTTGAGGAGGTTGGAACCGATGTCCATGACGAAAAGCTTCCCCCGCGCGCCGTGCGGAGGAAGGGCCGAGGGGGGGACCACGTAAAATCCCTTGCCGGGTAGCTCCTCCAGGAGGGTCGATGCCCGGGTCGCGCCAGGAGCAGGATTCCCTCGGAACCCGTGAGGTGCCGAGCGACGCCTACTGGGGGATCCAGACGCTCCGGGCGTGCGAGAACTTTCCCGTGAGCGGCTGGACCGAGTCGGTCCATCTGATCCGGGCGTACGCGTATCTCAAGCTCGCCGCAGTTCGCGCGAACCTCGAACTCGGCGGGATCGACGAACGTCGCGGCCGTGCGATCCTCCAGGCGGCGGAGGAGATGGCCCAGGGTCGGTTCGATCGCGAGTTTCCGATCGACGTGTTCCAGAGCGGGGCCGGAACGAGCTTTCACATGAACGTCAACGAGGTCCTGGCCAACCGGGCGCTCGAGATCCTCGGTATCCCCCGCGGGACGTACTCCGAGATCAGCCCGAACGACCACCCGAACCGGGGCCAGTCGACCAACGATACCTTCCCGGCGGCAGCCCAGGTCGCGACGTTGCTCGCGCTCCGCGAGATTCGGCCCGCGCTCGCGACGTTGATCGCGAGCTTCCGGCGCAAGGCGGCCGAGTTCGCCGGGCTGGCGAAGGCCGGACGGACCCACCTCAAGGACGCGATGCCCGTGACCTTGGGCCAGGAGTTCGGTGCCTGGGCGACCGTCCTCGAGCGCCTCGTCGAGGCGCTCTCTCCCGTGGAGCACGCGCTGTGCGAGATCCCGCTGGGGGGCAGTGCCGTCGGCACCGGAATCAATTCCGTGCAGGGATTCCGTGAGAAGTCCGTCGCGTACTACGCGTCGCTCGTCGGACTGCCGCTGCGGGTGGCGCGCGATCCGTTCGAGATGATGCAGAGCCGCTGGCCGCTCGCCTCCGCCGCGAGCTGGCTGAAGCTCCTATCGCTCGAATTGGTACGGATCGCCAACGACCTCCGCCTCCTCTCGAGTGGCCCGCATACCGGTCTCGATGAGATCCGGATGCCCGAGATCCAACCTGGCTCGTCGATCATGCCGGCGAAGGTCAACCCATCGGCCGCCGAGTGCCTCGATATGATCGCCTTCCATGTGATCGGAGCCGATACGGCGGTGAGCCTCGCCACGCAGGCCGGTCAGCTCGAGATCAACGTGATGATGCCGCTCGCCGCCTTCGAGGTCATCCGCTCGATCGAGATCCTGACCCGCTACCTGCCCGTGTTCGCCCGCTCGTGCATCGACGGCATCGAGCCGAACCGAGCGAACCTCGAGCGCTACCTCCTCAGCTCCGGGGCGCTCGCCACCGTGCTGACTCCGCGGCTCGGCTACCTCAAGGTCGCCGAGCTCGTCCACGCCGCGGAGAAGACCGGGCGAACGGTCCGGGCGCTTGCCGTCGAGCAGGGTCTCCTGACCGAGGCCGAGGCGGAGTTGCTGCTCGGGGATGCCGCCCTCCTCAAGCTGACGGTTCCAGTGCCTTAAAGGGGGACGCGCATCCTTCGTCCGTTCCATGGTGGCCGCGACCAACTCGGGAGCGATCCTCGCGAACCAGGCTTCGGAGGAGTTTCGTCACGCCTCCGAGGTCCTCGGTCGCGTGGGGCTCACCCAGTACGAGGCGCGCGCCTACATCGCGCTGGTCGGACGCGGACTCGGCGACGCGTCCGCCATCGCGCAGTCGGCGGGGATCCCGCGCACGAGCGCCTACAAGGTCCTCGAGTCGCTCGCGGACAAGGGCTACGCGAAGGCGACCGGTGGCAAACCCATCCTCTTCCGCCCGACCCCGCCGCTCGACGTCGCCGAGAACCTCAAGGGGGCGATCCAAGAGGTCTTCGAAGCGCTGGCCGAGCTCCATCGCGAGGTGGCCGAGCACGGGGAACCGCAGTTGGTCTACCTGTTGAGCGGGCGGGACAAGGTACTGGCGAAGATCACGGAGCTCCTCGACCAATCGACCCGCTCGTTCATCCTGACGACCCCTCGGCTCGCCGAGATCCGCGAGGAGCTCGAGAAGAAGGTCCAGCACGCCCTGAAGCGAGGCGTGGCGGTCACGTTCGTCACCGCCCCCCTCCAGCGGACTCCCGAAGGGGTCCAGTACGTGAGCCGCGAGAACCTGATGGCCACGGAGGTCCTCGCCGACGATCAGCACGCCCTTCTCGCGGCTCCCGGGCTGGAGGCGTGCGGGTACACCGACAACCCGATCCTGACCGCGCATCTCCAGCAGTTCCTGGAGATACTGCTCGACCGCGAGCCCGAGAGGCCCTCGACTCCCTGAACGCGGGCGCACGACGATGATCGCTCGCCGCGAGCGGCGCACGCCGGCCGATCGGGTCCGAGCCATCGTCGCGCGCTCGGCGGGCGATGCGGCGGCGTCGCGGCTTCCCGACGGATACCACCGGATGGGGCGCGTTCTCCTCCTGCGCCTCCCGGACGAGCTCGCCGCATACGACCGGGAGATCGGGCGCGCGTGGCAGCACGTCCTCGGCGTCGAAACGGTCATCGCCCGGGACGGCCCGATCGACGGCGAGCTCCGCCGCCCCCGCGTGCGGATCCTCGCGGGCGAGGAGACCACGACGCAGGTGACCGAGCACGGCATCCGGTATCGCTTTGACGCGGCCCGAACGATGTTCGCGACCGGCAATCGTACCGAGCGCCAACGGATCGCCCGGCTCGTACGACCGGGCGAGGCCGTCGCCGACCTCTTCGCCGGCATCGGCTACTTCTCCCTCCCGATCGCGGCCCATGCGGCCCCGGCCCGACTGGTGGCCGTCGAAAAGAACCCGGAGGCGTTCCGCTTCCTGCAGGAGAACCTCGCCCCGTACGCGTCTCGGACGTCGATCGCCGCCCATCTGGGCGACAATCGGGAGGTCTCTCTGCCGATGGGAGAGTTCGACCGGATTATCCTGGGTTACCTCCCTTCGTCGGAACCCTGGATACCCCGCGCGCTCGCGCTCGCCCGCCCGAGCGGAGCTTGGATCCACCTGCATCGGACCGAAGAGACGCGACGGCCTCTCTCCGAAGGGGCGACCGACGTCGCCCAGAAGTTCCGCGCGGCCGGGGCGACGATCGCGGAACCAGTCCTGTCCCGAGAAGTGAAACCGTACGGCCCGGGCCGACGCCATGTGGTCGCGGACGTTCACGCGATCCCGGGGCCCTAGGCCGCTCGGGCCGCGGGGGCCCGCAAACGGGCGACGGCCGCCGGGAACGAACGGGCGAACCGCTCGATGTCCGACGGAGGGTTCGAGAACGACACGCGGATGAACCGATGTCCGAACAGGGGGGAGACGTAGCCGCCGGACCGGACGAACACCCCGTCCCGTATCAGCATCTCCTCCTGGATCGTCTCCGGGCGGATCCCGGTACCGGCGAGGTCGATCGCGAACATGTTCGCCTGCGACGGGAACACCGGGAGCGACGTGCCCTCGACCTTGGCGACCACCTCCCGGATCCGGACGGCGTTCTCGCGCGTCTGGCGCCGGACGGCCGGCAGCCACGTGGTCTTGGTGCGGAGCGCGGTTCGGGCCGCCCACTGGGCCACGACGTCCACTCCGAGGTCGTTCGTGTGGAATCGACCGATGGTGCTCGCCAGGTCGGGCGAAGCCATCAGACCCCCCAACCGCATGCCGGCGAGACCGCAGTTCTTCGAGACCGACCAGACGGTGATCGTCTGTTCGGGGGCGAACTCGCAGGCGAGCGTGTGCCGCTCCGGGAAGTCCCGATAGGTAACATCGTTCAGGAGGTAGATCCGATGGTCGTGCGCGAGGTCGGCGAACGCCCGTACTTCCTCCCGGGAGTAGCCCGATCCGAGAGGATTAAGCGGATCGATCAGCACGAGGATCCGGGTCCTCGGCCCGATCGCCTCCTTCACCTTCTCGATGTCGAGCCGATACGGCGGAGCGTAGATGGGGAGCGCCCGGACGTTCGCGCCGGCGAGCTCGGCGAACCGGTGAATGATCGGGTAGCCGGGGTCGGAGCTGATCATCTCGTCCCCGGGGCGGAACAACGCGCGCTCGAGCATGTAGAGCGCCTCGGTGCCGCCCGCCGTGAGGATCACCGGGTCGGCGGGCGCGAGCCCGAAGTCCTTTCGAACGAGGTCGAGCAGCTCGGGATCGCCCTTTCCCTGCGGATACATCGTGTAGCGTCGCTCGCGGATCGCCTCGAGCATCGCGGGCTCGACCGCCTCGCGCGGAACGAGATGGTTGGTGTTTTGGCACATCCAGGCGATTTCGCCGAACCGAGCGTGCGCGTAGGCGAACGGCTCGAAGGGTTCGTCGGTCATCGCGCTCTACCCTTTCCCTAGGGGAGAGTTAACGGCTTGGGTTCCCGCCCCGGTTCGGGTACCGACCCCGGCGAGGAAGGTCGTCACGATCCCCATCGACTGGAGGTGCGGCTCGACCCGCGAGAATCCGACCCCCTCCATCGAGGACACCAGCGCGTCGCGCGGAGGCAGTGCCTTCAGAGACTCGGGGAGGTAGCGGTACGGTCCCGCACTCCCGGCGGCCGCGCCCATCCAAGGGACCACCCGGTCGAAGTAGGCGTGGAACAGCTGTCGGAACGCCGGCGAGGTCGGTTCCGTGATCTCGAGCGTCAGCGCCGTGCCCCCGGGCCGCAGGACCCGTCGCATCTCGGCGAGGGCCTGAGGGAGGTCGGCGAAGTTCCGCAGGACGAAGGCGTTCGTGACCAGATCGAACGAGCCGTCCGCGAACGGTAGGCGAAGACCGGTGGCCCGGCCGAGCGAGATGCGGCGGAGTTCCCGGGAGCGCGCGTGGCGTTGGCGCATGCGATCGAGCATCGCGCGGGTGAAGTCGATCGCGATGACCGACGCCTGCGGGAAGTGACGTTGAACGAGGACCGCCAGATCTCCGGTTCCGCACCCGAGGTCCAGGGCGCGCTCGACCGGCGCTCCCGCGCGGAAACGGTCGAGGTCCCACAGCGCCCGCGGGCGCCAGAGGAAGTCGTTGCCCATCGAGGCCAGGTGGTCGAATCCGTCGTACCCCTGGGCGATGTGGGTGAACATCCGACGGACGTCCCGCTCGAATCCCGGTTCGCCCCGTCGCGGGAACGGGGAGCCATCGGTGCTCGACCCCGTCATCGTCCGGTGAGCACGCGAGGGGGCGGGATAACCCTAGGGTCGCCCGCGCCCCGGGGCTCACGCGTATCGTAATCTGCGGGAGCGCGTATCTGGCGCAAGGGTTAAGTCGCGCACACCGGCTCGTCCCGCTCCCATGCAGGCCGATGAAGATCTGACCGAGGTCGGCCCGACGACGCGGTCGGTCTCCCAGATGTCACTCCCCCGCCGGGTCGCATTCTGGGGGTTCGCCGCCCTCCTTATCGCCGGGGCCGTCTTCTACCTGTGGTGGGGGCTCTCGTTCGGCGTCTGGATCGACAACGGGGTCTACGCGGTCGTGATCACGCTCGCGCTCTTCGGCCTCGCCGGGATGTGGCTCATGATGCCCAACCCCCCGCCACCCGCGGAACTTCCCCCGCACTAGGCGCGCCGCGTTGGGCTATAGCGAACGACCCGCGAGCGCCCACCGAAGGCCCTCGCGCGCGTCGCACGCGAGGCACTTTTCGAGCTTCGGCAGATCGAGGGGCAGCTCTCCTTCGGGGGTGCCCAGCAGGGAGCCATCGATTGCCTCTTCCACCGCGTGGCCGCAGGCCTCGGACCCACACCACGCGATGACCCGCACGTGGACCGATCCGGCGAGCTCCCGGAGCGTCCGAGCGAGCGCGAACGCGGACCGGAACTGCGCCCGAGCGGCATCGTAGATTGCTGAGTCGTACTGCGCGAGGCGCCGATCGACCTCTTCTTCGAGCCGGTCGAGAGGGAACGATCCCTTGGTGCCCCGGCGGTCCGTGCAGGACGCCTCCTTGTGCTCGAGCTCGCGCGCGCCGAGCTCGATCCGTAGCGGCACGCCCGCGAGCTCCCAGCGGTAGTACTTCGCTCCCGGGCGCTCGTCGCTCGTATCGACGTGGACTCGGCGTCCGTGCGCGCGCAGCCGCCGCGCGGCCTCGTTCGCGAGCCCCACGGTGTCCGTCGTCGGGGAACGGCCCGGTATCGGGACGATGACGACCTCGTACGGGGCGATCGACGTGGGGAAGGCCGCACCCTTCCCGTCGCCGTGGACCGCGACGACTGCCCCGATCAGGCGTTCGGAGAGGCCAAACGTCGTCTGGTGCACGTAGCTCTGGCTCCCGTCGGGAGCCTCGTAGCGGATCTCGTACGGCCGGGAGAAGTTCTCGCGATAGTGGTGGATGCTCCCGATCTGGAGGGTCCGGGCTTCCCCGACGGGGATGTCGAGCGCGATCGAGTAGTATGCCCCGGCGAACTTGTCCCAATCCGGCCGACGAACGGCCATATACGGCAGGCACAGGGCCTGGGCCATCTGCGCGAATGCCGCTAGGTTGGAGCGGACCCGCTGGGTCGCGAGGTCCTCCGTCGCCTGGCAGGTATGCTCCTCGAAGAAGTGGATCTCGCGCACGCGCAGGAACGGCCTCGTCGTCTTGGTCTCGTAGCGGAACGTATTGACGATCTGGTAGACGTTCAGCGGGAGGTCCTTGTGCGATCGGATCCAGATGGCGAAGATCGGGTACATCGCCGTCTCGCTGGTCGGCCGGAGAACGAGCGGGATGTCCAGGGCGCTGGAGCCACCCTTCGTGACCCAGTAGACCTCCGCCGAGAAGCCCTTGATGTGTTCGGCCTCCTTCTGGAACTCGGTCTCGGGAATCAGGGTCGGGAACTCGACCGGGGTCGAACCGGTCGCCTCGATCTCGCGGATCATGAGCTCGTCCAGGCGTCGGCGAGCTTGGAATCCGTAGGGAGTCCAGACATTCATGCCCTTGACCGGGTAGCGCTTGTCGGTGAGGTTCGCTGCCTCGACGACCGCGAGGTACCAGTCCATGAACGCGGCGCGCTTCTCCGGCAGGTCCGCCATCGGTAGCGCCCTCAGGGGACGGGGGGCTCTATAACGGTGCGCCGGCCCCCGGGAGATCCCCGGAACGGTCGCTCACGGGCGCTTCGGGATCACGCGAGGAATTAAGTCGAACTGCCGACATTCTAGGGCTCCATGCGGCTGGTGGTCTGCGTCGACCGGGACGACGACCTCGGCCGGAAGGCCGGCATCCAAGGACCCGTGCTCGGCCGCGCGAGCGTGATCGAAGCGGCGACCCGGCTCGCCGTCGCCGACCCCGAGGACGCGGACCCGAACGCGATGTTCGCGGCGGTTCGGCTCTACGACGAGCTCATGGCCGCCGGGCAAGCGGCGGAGGTCTGCGTCCTCACGGGATCTCCGAAGGTCGGTCGGCTCTCCGACCAGGTGGTCGCGGAGCAATTCGACCTCGTGCTGCAGCAGGTGAAGGTCGACGGCGCGCACCTCGTGAGCGACGGAGCCGAGGACGAGTTCCTGTTCCCGATCCTCGCGTCGCGCATCCGCATCGACGGCGTACACCGCGTGTACATCCGCCAGAGCGCGAACATCGAGGGAACGTACTACATGGTGGTCCGGGCGCTCAAGGACCCGAAGCTCCGCTCGAAGACGATCCTTCCGCTCGCGCTCGTCCTGCTCGTCCTGGGCATCAGCGCGGGTGCCGGTCTCCTCGCATGGGGCGTGATCATCCTCGCGATCCTGCTCGGCATCTACCTCGTCTTCTGGACGTTCGATGTCGACGACGCGATCATCGACTCGATCCGCAGCGCTTCGACCGACCTGCGACAAGGGTCCGTGGCGTTCGGCTTCGGTCTCTTGGCGATTGGGATCGTCGCCGTCGGGTTCGACTCCGGTTACCGCTCGTACGCCCACCTGACCGGGCCGGCGCTCAATCACTTCCTGGCGTTCTTCAACTCCGCCGCCATCTGGTGGATCGTCGGAGCTCTCGTCTGGGAGGTGGGCCGCGCCCTGCGGCGCTACCTCGTGCGCGACCGGTTCCCCCGGTCGTTCTTCGTCGCCACGACCTCGATCCTCGGGGTGGGCGCGCTGGCCTACGGAGTGATCTCGCTCTTGGAGTACCTCCAAGGGATTGGGGGCATCACGTTCGGAGGTCTCCCGACGCTCCCGATGAGCGTTCTCGTGATCGCCGGAGGGCTGGGACTCGGCATCGCCGCCGGGATACTGCAGCAACGCCTGCGGGCGAACGTCGGCGCCCCGGTGCCCGAGCCGAGTTCGACCCAAGGTATCTGACTAGCGACGGGCGTTCCAGCGAGCGAGCTCGTCCAGGTCTTCGGGCGGGACGTCCCACCCGCACCTCTCGCGAAGCACGGCCCGCACGCGGTCCGGGTCGACTCCCCGAGCGCGCTCGGCGAGGCTGGCGAGGTCCTCCCAATAGTTCCACGGGAACACGACCCACACCCACGACTCTTTCGGGATCTCCTCGCCGAAATAGTCCGGTCGGAATTTGGAGTGCGAGATGTGAAGGAACGCCGCGGTCTCGGCCCGGGCCGGCCGACCTTCCCGGACCCGTGCGAGGGCCAGCTCGAGGCTCTCTCCGGTGTCGGTGATGTCGTCGACGACCAGCACCTGCTGGCCCTCGACCGGACCGGAGGGCCCCTCCGTTACTTCGGCCTTACCCGAGGGGGTCGCGGTCACCCCCCAGTGCTGGGCCCGCAGGCTGTAGACCCGCTTGACGCCGAGACGATCGGCGAGCAATCGGGCCGGGACCCAGCCTCCGCGCGTCAACCCGACGATCGTATCGGGGCGTCGACCCGCGGCGAGGACCTGCTCGCCGACGCGGTCGGCCCAACGGTCCACGTCCTCCCACGTCGAGACGCGACAGCGGGGGAAATCGACCATCGGCCCGGATCTACGGGTAGATGCCGCGGATCCGGATCGCGTCGACGACGCGCTGGATGGCGAGGAGGTAGGCTCCCGTCCGGTTGTGGACCGAGTGCGCCTTCGCCTGCTTGCGCATGTCCGCGTACGACCCGACCATCACGCGCTCGAGACGCTGGTTGACCTCGTCCAGCGTCCAGAAGAACCCTTGCAGGTCCTGGGCCCACTCGAAGTAGCTGACCGTCACGCCGCCCGCGTTCGCGAGGATGTCGGGAAGGACGGTGATACCCTTCTGGAACAGGATCGTATCCGCTTCGGGAAGCGTCGGGCCGTTCGCGGCCTCCGCGACGATCTTTGCCTGTACCTTGTCGGCGTTCTTGGCCGAGAGCTGGTTCTCGAGCGCCGCCGGGATGAGCACATCGCACTTCATCGTAAGGATCTCGTCGTTGGTGATGGGCTTCGAGCCGGGGAACCCGACCACCGAGCCCGTCTTCCGCTTGTGCTCGTCGACCGCGTGAGGGTTCAGTCCGTCGGGGTTCGTGATCCCGCCCTTCGAGTCCGAGACCGCGACGATCTTGGCTCCCTGCTCATCGGCGAGGATCTTGGACGCGACGCTGCCCGCGTTCCCGAATCCTTGGATCGCGACCGACGCACCCTTGAGCTTGAGGCCGAGCTCTTTCGCGGCCTCGCGGACCACGTAGGAGCATCCCCGTCCGGTGGCCTCCCCGCGTCCCTCGCTGCCGCCGATGCTAATCGGCTTTCCGGTGACGACGCCGGGGACGCTGTAGCCCTTCTGCATCGAGAACGTGTCCATGATCCAAGCCATCGTCTGCGCGTCGGTGTAGACGTCCGGGGCCGGAATGTCGACCTCGGGTCCGATGATCGGCGCAATTTCGCTCGCGTAGCGGCGGGTCAGGCGCTCGAGCTCGCCGATGCTCATGTGCTTGGGATCGCAGATGACCCCGCCCTTTGCGCCCCCGTAGGGGATGTTGACGACCGCGCACTTCCACGTCATCCAAGCGGCCAGCGCCCGTACCTCGTCCAGCGTGACCTGCGGATGGTAGCGGATCCCGCCCTTCGTGGGTCCCCGGGCCATGTTGTACTGGACGCGGTATCCGGTGTAGACCCGGAACGATCCGTCGTCCATCCGGACCGGGAAGTTCACTGTGAGTTCGCGCTTCGGTACTTTGAGCACTTCGCGGACTCCGCCGTTCAGGTGCAGCAGATCGGCGACGATGTCGATTTGACGCTGGGCGGTTTCGAACGGATTCACAGCCGGTGATTGATTAGCCATTCTAGGTTCCTCCAGGGAACGACGCGCGACCCGGCGGGGCGTACATGAGCCTGACGAACGCCGTGCTAGAGCGTAGCACCACGACGGGATCGCCGCCGTCTCTCTTCCGCCCTGACTGCAAACGGATCCCATCCGGCACGGGGCAGCCGCATCCTTCGCCCCTCGAGTTCGAGGTACGCCCCCCGCCCGGGTTCGATCCGCCCGATTCGCGTGGCCCATCGTGCGGCCACCTTCGCACCGGTCTGGGGGACCGCGGCGAGCAGCTCGTAATCCCCACCGTAGAACGCATCCCTGCTCCATTCCGGGTTCGTCGGATCGGGCGCTCCCAGCGTTCGGTCCCACGGGAGGCGGTCCGCTTCGAGCACCACCCGCACGCGGCTCGCACCGGATAGGAGCCACGCCCCCTCGGCAAGCCCGTCGGAAGTATCGAGCATCGCATGGGCGACCGCTGCGAGTCCGACGCCCTCGCGCAGCCGGGGGTGGATCTCGAGAAGCCGCCTCAGCACCCGATCGGTGGGATGCGTGCGGGAGCGCTGGAGATCGCGGAACGCAGCGCCTCCCCGCCCCACCGTACCCGTAGTGAAGAGCCAATCTCCGGGGCGCGCAGCGGTACGTGGCGCGAGGTGGCGCCGATCGCCCCAGGAGAGGACGGTGCTGACGACCGCGCGCCGATCCGAGGACTTCGTATCGCCTCCGACGAGGCGCGCCCCTACCGCGCGGGCCGCCGCCTCCGCCCCTCGGGCCACTTCCTCGGGCCATCGACGCGGGGTCTCGGGCGGGATCAGCAACGCGAGCAGGACTGCGGCCGGTCGGCTTCCCTTCGCGGCCGCGTCGGAGAGGCTGACCTGAACCGCGGCTCGGCCTACCTCGCGCGGAGGACTCCCGCGAAGGAAGTGCGTCCCTTCCACCAAAGAATCGACCTTGAGGACCGCCACCCGTCCGCGGGGCGGGACGATGGCGGCCGCGTCATCGCCGATCGGGAGCAGCCCTTCTCGGCCCGCGATCAGGTGATGCGCGAGCCAGCGGTGGAAGCCTCGCTCGGAGAACGGGCGGCGGCGTTCCGTAGCCGTACTCTTCACGGATCTGGGTACCGGGGTCCTAGCGATAGGGAACGAAGTCGCGGCCCAGGAGCTCTCTCCCCAGGATGATCCGCATGATGTTGAGTCCGCCTTCGGCACCGACCAAGTAGCTCATGATTCCGCGGAGCCCGAGCTCGAGACCCACCTCCTTAGTGTAACCGGCAGCGCCGTGCCACATCATCACCCGCTTGACGCACTCGAAGGCGATCTGCGGGGCCGCGAGCTTCACGCTCGCGACCGCCTTGTCGACCTCCGAGCGGTGCGACGCGTCCCCGCGCAGCGTGTAGCGGTCCAGCAACCACGCGGCGCGGCGGCACTGCCACTTCACGGCCTCCACCTGGGTGTACAGGTCCACGAGCTCGAACTGGGGTCCCTCGAACTTCCCGAGTCGCGCGCCGAAGACTTCGCGCTGTTGGAGATAGGCCGTCCCGATCTCGAGGGCGCGCTCGGCGGCCCCGACGCACGCGGCGCTCACGAACGTGCGCGCGACGCTAAACCCTTCCATCGCGTAGTCGAACCCCTTGCCTTCGCTCCCGATCAGGAAGCGTTCGGGGACCCGAACGTCGTCGTAGGTGAGGCCTCCCGTGGAGATCCCCATCCGCCCCATGTTGTCGAACTTCTGCGTGGAGAGGCGGTCGGACCGGGTAGGAACGTAGAGGAAATTGAATCCGTTCGACGCGCGGGTCAGGGTCAGGTGGCCCCCGCCGAGCCGTTTCGCCTCTTCGACGCCGGAGACGAACGCCTTCTCCCCGCGAACGACGAACTCGCCCGCGTCGCGACGGGATTGCGTACGCATGTGGGCGAGATCGCTTCCTCCGGTCGGCTCCGTCGAGGCGATCCCGAGGAACGCCTTCCCCGCGCACACCGGGGGAAGTATCTCCGCCTTCGCCGTTTCGGTGCCGTGACGGTCGAGGACGTAGCCCCATCCCGCCTCAAGCAGGAAGAAGACGGCCGTCGCCATCGAGAAGTCCCCGCGGCCGATCTCTTCGGCGGCGAGCTCCGTCAGGATCGCGCTCGCGCCCATGCCTCCGTGGTCGGTCGAAACCGGCATCGCGAGCAGGCCGAGATGCGCCATCCCGCCGAGGACGTCGTCCGGGATCCTCCCGGTCGTGTCGATCTCCCGTTCTCGGGCGCGTAGGACGCGATCCCCGAACTGTCGGACCGCGGTCTGGAACGCCTGCTCCTCGTCGCTGAGCTCGAAGTCCATGAACGTTCCATCGAGGACGGTTGTTCCTTGGAAAAAGGATGCGGTGGCCGAGGGACGGACCCCTTCGCCCGGATGCGCCCGGCAAGTCCTTTATGCCGATGGGACGGTGCGCGGCGACGTGCCGAAGCGGGTGCGGGTCGGGGTCAACGGCTACGGAACGATCGGGAAGCGCGTGGCCGACGCCGTCGTCAAGCAGCCCGACATGGAACTCGTCGGAGTGGCCAAGACGCGGCCGAGCTTCGAGGCAGAGCAGGCGGTCGCCAAAGGCTACCGGTTGTTCGTGACCGGTGGAGGGGATCCCGGCGCTTTCGAGACGGCGGGCCTTCCCGTCGCGGGCACGCTGGACGCGCTGCTAGCGGGGATCGACGTGATCGTCGACGCGTCGCCGGACAAGGTCGGGCGGGAGAACGCCGCGCGGTACCGTTCCGCTGGAGTACGCGCGGTCTTCCAAGGAGGCGAGAAGTCCGACGTCGCGGAGGCGTCGTTCAACGCGATGGCGAACTACCGCACGGGGGAGGGAAAGCGCTCGCTTCGCGTCGTCAGCTGCAACACCACGGGCCTCGCGCGGGCGGCCGCCGTGATCGACCGGGCCTGGGGCGTAGAGCGGTGGGAGGCGACGCTCGTCCGACGGGCTGCGGACCCATCCGAGACGAACCGGGGTCCGATCAACGGGATCCTTCCCACGTTCCAGATGCCGTCCCACCACGGACCGGACGTTCGAACGGTGTTGCAGGACCTGCCGATCACTACGCTCGCCGTGGTCGTGCCTACGACCCTAATGCACGTCCATGTGAACCGGGTCCGCCTGCGACACCCTCCGGCCCGCGCGGCCGATGTCGTGGCCCGTCTTCGGGCGAGCCCCCGTTTCCGAATCTTCCGTTCTTGGGAGCGTGCGGACGGGACCCCGCAGGTCATGGAGTTCGGGCGGGACCGGGGGCTCGGGCACAATGACGTCATGGAGAACGTGCTGTGGGAGGCCGGCATCGGACTGGACGGCCCGGAGCTCCACTTTTTCCAAGGGGTCCACCAGGAATCCGTGGTCGTCCCGGAGAACATCGACGCGATCCGCTCGATGTTCGGCCTGGCGGCGGATGCCGAGGAATCGATACGGATGACGGACGCGGCGCTGGGCCTCCCTCCGCCCGATACGCGACCCACAAGCATGAAATAACATGCGCAAGTCGGCACGCTCTGAATGTACTACTTAGACCGGCGCACCGACGTAGTTCGGGTGCCCCCCGCTCGCCTAGGCTCCGAGATCGAGGGGGTCCTGACCGAACTCGCGCAGCAGCAGTTCGAGGGGAAGCTCGTGGACGGCTCGAACCTTACCGTCCTGATACGGGACGTCAAACCCGTCGGAGAAGGGCACATCATCCACGGGGACGGCGGTGTCTACCAAGAGGTCGAGTACACGGCGTTGTTCTTCCGCCCCGAACTCCAAGAGGTCGTCGAGGGGTCCCTCGTCGAGATACGGAAGTTCGGAGCGTTCGTTCGGTTCGGCCCGCTGGACGGTCTGCTCCACGTCTCCCAGATCATGGACGACCGCGTGAACATCGACGAGCACAACCAGCGGCTCGTCGGCGTCGAGACCAAGCGCGACCTCAAGGTCGGCTACAAGGTACGCGCCCGAATCGTGTCGCTCTCCCTTTCCGAGATCTCCCCGCGCGACAGCCGCATCGGCCTGACGATGCGCCAGCCCGGACTCGGCCGCCTCGAGTGGATCGTCGAAGCCCATAAGAAGGCCGAAGAACGCCCGGGCAAGAAAGCCCCGTCCAAGAAGGAGACCCCGACCGCGCCAAAGGCGGCCGTCAAGGCTGCACAGTGAAGGTACCACTACTATGATGAACCTGCGAGCCTGCAAGACCTGCCACTCGATCACCGATCAAGCGACGAAGTGCCCCCACTGCGGAGGCGAGGTCTCCCGCGAGTGGCAAGGGTACCTGGTCGTCATCGACCCGGAAAAGTCGGAGATCGCCCGTAAGATGGGGATCCATGCCGCGGGACGCTACGCGCTCCGCGTCAAGTGAGGCGAACGCCTGGTCCGTCCCGGCGGAACTGCGGGACCAGCTCGCGCAACGCTACGGCCCGGTCCTAAACGGAACCCAGGCGGAGCGCGCGGTCCAAGGGCTGGGCGAGTTCGCGACCTGCGGGGACCGGGTCACGGCGGACGCCATCCGGTGGGGTCACGCTCCCCGGCTCGGGATCGTCGATTACGTAACGCTCCGTCACGAGCCGATCGATCGCGGGGTCTTCCGGCCCCTGGCCGATCGTCGCGAGGTCCGCGTAGTGAACCCGGCCGGGACTCTGACCGACCGACTCTACCTCGCCGTCAAGGAGATGTGGGACGCGGGCGGCGGGTTGATCGAGGTCGTAGGAGAAGAGGACCTGGGCTCGCTTGCGCTCGTCGCGCAGCTCCCGCTCGGGACCACCGTTATATACGGTATCCCAAGTGAGGGGGCCTCTTTCGTGAAGGTCGATCGGGCGGCGAAGAATCGCGTACAACAGCTATTGGCTCGAATGGAACGGAGGCGGATCGATCTTGGAGATTAGCATCGTAGAGCAGCATCCGAACCCGCTGCTAAAGCGTACCGAGTACCGGTTCGAGATCCATCATTCGGCCGCTGCCACTCCGAGCCGCGACGCTGTCCGCGCCGAGCTCGCGAAGAGCGTCCAAGCGCCGAAGGAACGCATCGTGATCGAGAGGATGCACTCGCGATTCGGGACCTCCCGGACGCTCGGCGAGGCTGCGGTCTATCAGACGGTCGACGATGCGAAGACGATCGTACGCGAGCACATCCTCCTCCGCAACAAGGTGATCGAGAAGGCGGCGACGACGGCCGCGACCCCGGCGGAGGCCCCCGCCGAGGCGCCGGCGAAGGAAGTGCCCACGGCCGTTGCGCTCCAGGGGGACTCCGCACCGCCCGAGGTCGCCAAACCGGAAGCCACCAAACCGGAAACATCCAAGAAAGGCGGGCCCAAGAAGGGGGCCTAAGGTCTCGTGGCGAAAGGACGCGTCGGTCTGTATGCGATCCAGGGCGAAACGTTCACGCGAACCCATACCGCGTGCCCGAAGTGCGGCCCGGGGATTTTCCTCGCGGAGCACAAAGACCGACGTTCGTGCGGTAAGTGCGGTTACACCGAAGCGAAAGTCACCTCTGCCCCGGCCGCTCCCAAGGAGAAGGCCGCGAAGCCGAAGACGGGCTAGTCGGTACGGAAACGGCTTCGCTCCGGACTGACCCTGGCCCTACGTCGTTTTGGTAGGGCCAATGTGCACGGCACGAGCGGAAGCGGCCGGGTACGCGTTGCCGACGAGGAGCGCCTTGTGAGTACCCTCGCGGTTCTAACCGACGGAGCGAGATGTCCGCAACGCCCCAGGGCGCGCCTGGAGCGGGTCCCTCCTGATCCTCGTGCAACGGAGCTAGCGTAGGCATCCATCCTCGCGAGCGCTCGGCTCGTCCTGAACCGCGTCTCGGTGACTTAACCCGGATCCGTGAGGACCCCGCGGACGGTGCGCTCGAGCTTGTCGAGACAGTTCTCCCAACCCGGAACGAGCTTCCGATGGACGTCCGGGGCACCTTTGCGGAGCTCCGCCAATCTCTCGTGGACGACATTGACCTGCGTCTCTCCGCTACCCCGTGCGCGGAGCCGGATCGTGACGAGCGTGTCGAAGTATTCCCCCTTCTCCGGCTCCGTACCGACGAACGCCCAATGGTAGACGAGTTCCTTCGGCGGATCGATCCTGACGAAGCGGCCCTCGAACTTTCCCGTGCTCGCGCCGCGGCGTGAATGCCATACCTCAATACGCCCACCGACGCGAGCGTCCACGGTGATCCGGTCGACGTCCAGGTCGTCTGGCGTCACCCACCGGCGCATCAGGTCGGCATCGAGAAACGCGCGGAAGACCCGATCGGGGGGAGCGTGCAGTATCCTCTCGATCCGGACGGCCGCCTCGGACTCGTCGGGCGGGCTCATCGCTTCCTCCGTGCCTTTGGTCGCGGCTCGCGCCGGAGGGCTTCGTCCATCCGGTTCAGGCCCTCTTGCCAGAATCGTTCGTAGTAGGAAAGCCACTCGGACGCTTCCCGCAGCGATCCTCCCTGGATCGAGTAGAGGTGCCGTCGACCGGCCGGTCGAAGGGCCACTACGCCCGAATCCCGGAGGATGCGCAGTTGCTTCGAAACGGAGGGCTGAGACATGTGGGTGCGGTCGACCAGGTCGTTGACGGATCGCTCGCCATCCCGAAGTGCCTCGAGAAGGTGCCTCCGCGACGGCTCGGCAAGGAGCTGAAAGACGTCGGCCACGGTTACGAATGTCCAAAGGGATATATGTCTATTTACGTATGCAATCCCGGGATCCGGGACACTACGGGTGCCTCGGGATCCGGAAAATCGAGGAGCAGGAAGATGCGAAAGATCACGGCGAACATCTACATGACGCTGGACGGTCGGGGCGCGTTCCCGAAGTATCCGGGGTCCAATCGGCGGACTACGGGGGTTAGCGCGCTCTTCCGCCACATGTGGTACGACCGATTCGACGACGTCACAACGATCATCATGGGTCGACGGTCCTTCCTAGGGCACCAGCGGACGTGGAGCGAAAAGGCCCGAAAGTCGGGAGAGCCGAAGTGGCTCCTCGACTACCGGCGCTATCTCGACCGCGTAGAGAAGATTTGCCTCTCGCACCGCCTTCGGTCCACCGACTGGGGAAACTCAAGGATCTTGACCGGAGATCTCGCTCGGATACTGACGAAACTGAGGCGCGAGAAAGGGGGCAACATCATTCTCGAGGGTGGCCCCGCGGTGGTTCGAGAGTGCCTTCGCCGCGACCTCGCCGACGACTACTGGTTCTTCGTCATGCCCGTCGTCTATGGGATGGGCCCGCGATACTGGGGGACGATGAACTCCCAGTGCACGCTCCGGCTTATCGAGACGAAGCCCGGAGAGGTCGGGGAGATCCTGCTCCATTACGAGGCGGTCCGCTAGGGGAGGTCGTGGGCAACCCCACCGCGACCCCCACCGTCCGTAGGTCCCAGCCGTGCCCAGAAGCTCGCCCTCCTCCTCCGAGGACGGCGGTCCGGCCCTGTTCGATATCGATCGAGTTCGGCTCGGCGGCAGAACCACTCGAGCTGATCGAGCTGCGTGCCCGGTGTACCCGGGGAGGCGTGGTCTTTAAACCACGAGCCCACCTCGCGCGACGCCAGCAACGATTGATCGTGGGCGGCTGCGATCCAAGGAGGGGGAGCCATTACAGTGCCAATTAGTGCCTGGAAATTTTAGCCCTTGGAAAAAGTAAATGGGCCCGTAGTATAGCTTGGACATCACGGGGGCCTCCGGAGCCTCAAACCCGGGTTCGAATCCCGGCGGGCCCGCCCAGAAAGGGCAACTCCGTCCGGAGTAGCGTGAGTACTTGTTGTCGGGCAGGGTATCAAATACGGCCTTGACGAAGTTGTGGTCCCCGGCGGATGTCCGCTGAATGCGAGGCTGTTGCAGGGTGACGAAGCTCGTGCAGTCGGCGAGGCTCTACTTCTTGTCGGGCCGCGAGAGCATCGGATTGAGCTCGTCCTCGACGACCCTCGATGCAGCAAGCTCGTCGGATTGTCGGGACCTCTCTCGGAGTTGCCGGGCGACCGAGGCCAGGTCTATCCGCGGGGCTCAGAACCAATCCGCCCCACCCTGCCGGGCGCAGCACCGCCGACTTATACCCCCGGCCACTCCGAATGGAGATGGCCCCGGCGAACGCCCGCGCGAACGTCG
This sequence comes from Thermoplasmata archaeon, assembly GCA_021844945.1. Lineage (GTDB taxonomy): Archaea > Thermoplasmatota > Thermoplasmata > Lutacidiplasmatales > UBA184 > Lutacidiplasma. The sequence goes on from JAKBSJ010000002.1 coordinate 362,669, forward strand.
TACGGCGTCGAGTCACGTTCGGCGAGACGGACGCGGCCGGGGTGGTGTTCTACCCGAACTACCTCCGCTGGTTCGACGAGGGGACGCACGAACTGTTTCGATCCTTGAGCCTCTCCTTCAGGACCGTCCTGAGCACCAGGAGGCTCACGTTCCCGGTCGTGTCGGTGCAAGTCGACTTCCGCGCTCCGCTCCACTACGATGACACGATCGAGGTCCGTTCGGCTATCGGGGGGTTGACCGCGCGGACGATTAAGGTGGTCCACCGGGTCACACGATCGGACGACGAGACCTGTTCGGGCTGGGAGGTCCGCGGTTGCGTCGCGGCGAAGAACGGTACGTTCGTGCCGCGAGCGATCCCCGAGGAAATACGTCGGAGGCTCGCATGACCGAGGTCGGGATCGAAACCACGCAGCTCCGGTACATCCTCCGTGGCTTACCGCCGGAACGTGCCGCAACGTGGCTCCTATCGGACGGAGAGGCCTACTACGCGCCGACGGACTCCGCGGGATTCCCCGTGGATGATCCGCAGGCCATGGTCGCGTTCTGGGACGCACGCGCGTCGACCCCTCTCGTGCGCGTGGGGGCTCCGACGCGATTTCTCCCGCCGTTTCCCGTCCGCCGAATCTTCTGTCCCGCGGTGAACTTCCGCTCGCACCGGGACGAGTCGGGGATGCCGGTCCCGACGGAGCCGTACTTCTTCCTCAAGTTCTCCAGCTCGGCCGTCGCGCACGGCAGCACGGTCGTCGCCCCATACCAAGTCGAGCAGCTGGACTACGAGGGCGAGATCGGATACGTGCTCGGGAGGTCCGGCCGCCACTGGGACGAGAAGACCGCCCGCGCGGCGATCTTCGGCTACACGCCGACGAACGACCTCAGCCTGCGCGACTACCAGTTCCGGGAGCAGGCCCGATTCGGCAAGAACTGGGTGATGGGCAAGGCGTTCGACGCCTCGCTTCCGATCGGGCCATGGATCCTGCCCCGCGAAGTGGCACCCGAAGGAGCGATGACCGTGCGGACCCGGGTGAACGGAGAGCTCCGGCAGGATGGGAGCACGCACGACATGATCTTCCCGCCGGAGCAGCTGATCGCCCGCCTGAGCGAGGTGAACACGCTCGGGCCGGGGGATCTCGTGCTGTCCGGAACGCCGTCGGGGGTCGCCGCCTACCAAGGCCATCGCTATTTGCGCGACGGCGACACCGTGGAAGTCGAGATCGGGGCGGTCGGCACGCTCCGGCACAAAATCGCGTTTGAGCCGCGCCCCTACGAGCGCGCGCGATCGCCCTGAGCGACCGCGGTTCCTCAGAGGACGGCGAGCGGGGTGACCGGGGAGGCAGTCCCTCCCTGGATCCGTAGCGGGGCGCAGACGAACAAGAACTCGTAGACGCCCTGGGCGGCGAGCTCGTCGGTCTTGAGGTTGTCGATGAGACGGATACCACACTTTGTGATCAGGTACTGGTGGACGGGTAGCCGTGTGCCGTCCCGCTCCGGTGGGCTCACCTCGCTCGACGGCGCGTCGGCGCCCGTCAGCGCGACATCGCGCTCGCCGAGCCACTGGGCCAGTCCGTAGCCGATCCCGGGAGATCGCTCGTAGTACTCGTTGTAGCGGTCCGGCTGGGACCAGAGCTGGGAGACTCCCGTGTGGAACAGCACGGCGTCTCCGGGGCCGACGCTCAAATGGTGCTCGGCGAGGAATCGCTCCGTCGTGGCGACGGTAATCGGCACGCCCGGGGCCATTCGCTCCGAGCCTTCGGTCGCGTCGATGAGGACGCCCCGCGTGACGATCGGCGGACCGGATTCAACCCCGAGCTTCTGGGAGCCGGTGGGGAACGTGTTCTCGAAAGCGTCGATGCCGTTGTAGAGCTTGTTGTCGAACGCGATGTGATTCAATGCGTCGAGGTGCGTCCCCAGGTGGTCCGACATCTCGAGTCGGCAGAGGGCCGCTCCGAACTTGTTGGACGTGGCCGAGCGGATCGGAGGGCGGTGATCGTACACGCGCTGGGACGTGAGGTAATGGAAGGGGCCATGCGTCGCGACCCGTCCCGGCATCCCGAGGAAGATCGGGTGGCCGAGGGGCAGCACCCGACCGGTCCGGACGAGTCGCACGGCGGCGAGGAGCTTCTCCGGGGTCAGTGTCCTCGCGGTGCCCAGAGTGTCGCCGGCCCCCCACTTCGTCGGGAACCAAGGTACACCGGACTCGTACCACTCCGCCATGGGCGATCCCTCAGGCCGGCTCGGGGCTGTCCTCTCGGTAAAGGCTCAAGGCCCGCATCGTCGGCGTGTTCGTGTAGGAAAAGAGGATCGACGGGGTGGTGCCGGTGGCCCGGTGCGAGTACTGAGCCCACGCGGGCACGACGAGGACGTCGTAGGGCTCCCACGCGAAGTCCTGTCCGTCGACCGTCAGGGTCCCCCTCCCCTCGACCCCCATGAAGACCGCACTCGAGCTCCGACGTCGGGGTCGGAGCCTTACGCCGGGGTCGATCCGCTGGAGGTAGGCATCGATCGTGGGAAGGATCGGGCCACCGGTGAGCGGGTTCACATACTCGAGGATCCGCCCTTCGCTGGGATGGTGAGCGCTTGACGGGAGACCCTCTAGGGCTGCCTTCGTCGTGGCATACGGGTAGTTCAGAATCGGAGAGTACGCGGTCGAGCGGTGCTCGCCCACCGGCCGCAATCCCCGCCCGTAGGTCTTCTGCGAGCTGTTCGATGCGTCGCTTACGGGCTGATGCTTCGCCGGGAAGTCCTCGTAAAACATTCCCGATACGGCGTTGACCAGCGGGATGTCGAGCGCGTCGAGCCAGACCACCGGTCCGTTGGCATCGTTGCCGTGATCGTGCCAGGTCCACGTCGGGGTGGTCACGACGTCGCCCGGCCCAAGGATCGTCTTCTCGCCCGCGACGTTTGTGAACGCCCCTGTTCCCTCCATCACGAACCGGAGCGCGTTGGGGGTATGGCGGTGTGCCGGAGCGATCTCCCCGGGCAGGAGGATCTGGATCCCGGCGTAGAGGGTCTGCGTGCTCGCGGCCTGCTCGCGCGGGAGGCCAGGATTGAGCAGCATCAGGACCCGCCGCGGCGCCTCCTCGATGCTCACGATCTCGGCCGCCTGGTGCACGAGGGGCCGGATCTCTTTCCACTTCCATTGGAAGGGCTTCTCCTTCGGAACCGGATGGGCGGGCATCAGGTCGTCGATCACCTGCCAGAGCGGGCGCATCTGGAGGTCGCGCACGCGGTCGAAGTAGTGCTTGCTCTCGTCCCCGCTGGGTCCGGTTGGCTTCGCCATCGAGCTCATAGTGCGATCTCCTTTCGATACTTCTCGGGAACCGGCGGCATCGCGAACCCGGTCGACAGCAGGTACTCCCGTACCTCTCGGAAGTACTCCTGACGCATCGCCTCGTTGGAACGCTTCTTCAGGCCCCATCGGACAAACGTCTCGTTGTTCTCGGACGAGCTGGAGCCGAAGAAGTCCAGCGTCCGGGGGACCAGTTCGTTGAACGCCGCCTGGAGACGAGCGCGGTTCGTCGCGTCTTCGACCAGCAGCGTCCGGACGATGTCCCGTCCTAGGCCGACGTGGAACTTCTCATCGGGATACGTGTCCTTGGCCACCTTCCGGAGCGGAAGGTACGTGGAAGAGATCAGATCGTCCAGCTCGATCAGCTCGGCGATGTCGACCACCGCCTTGATTGCGCCGAACTCAGCCCAGTCGACCATGGGGTAGTCGAAGATCGTCAGCGGCTTCTTGTCCTTCCACTCCAGGCCCATCGCCTCGGCCAGCCGCGCGAAGAGGATGTGGTGGTTGAACTCCTCCATGGTGTTACGGCTCACCAGCCACTTGAACTTCGGGGTCGGAGCCATGCGGATGGCCGGCTCGTCGAACGTGAGCGCGCCCTTGAGCTCGTTGACCGCGTGGCTGACCACGATCTTTCCGATCGCTTTCTTGTACTCGGGCGGGTAGCGCGCGAGGTCCTCCGGTCCGCGGACCTCGTCGGCGAACCTCTCGGCGGTCATCGTTCTCGGTTTCGGAGGCGTTCGGAGTTACTTAAGTCGCGCGACATCAGCATGAGGTCGGTTTCCAGAGGGGCCAGGACCCCGTCCTCCTCCCAGACGTCGAACGCGTGTTCAAGGAACTCTGCGTCAAGGTGGGCGGTGTCGGGCGCACGGAGGATCCCGACCGGGCGAGGTTGGCTGAATACGAAGAGTTCCCTTCCCCGGACGCCGAACGTTTGCCCGGTGTAGATTCGGGCCCGTTTCGAGCAGAGGAAGAGGACGAGCTCGGCGACGCTCTCCGCCGGCGCCACTCCCTTCACCGTCGCGAGGTAGTCCACGAGCCACGGCGTCGAACTCGGGATCGTTTCGGTGACCCGGGTGTGGGCAAACGGCGCGATCGCGTTCACCGTCACTCCGTAGCGGGCAAGATCGAGGGCGGCGATGCGCGAGAGGGAGGTGAGCCCTCCCTTGGCCGATCCGTAACTCGCCTGCCCGCGATTGCCGATGAGTCCCGCGCTCGAGACGAGGTTGACGATCCGACCCCACAATCGCTCGCGCATTCCCTCGGAAGCAAGCCGCGTCAGGTAGAACGCTGCGCTGAGGTTGTTGGAGATCACCGCGTCCCACGACGCCGGATCGAGGTTGAACACCATCCGGTCCTGCAGGATCGCGGCGTCGTTGACCAGGATCTCTACCGGCCCCATCGCCTCCGCCTCGGCGACGAGTGCCTTCGCCCCCTCGAGCGTGGCGGCGCTCTGCGTGGACGCGAGCGCCTGCCCTCCGGACTGTCGGATCTCCTCGGCGATCCGCGCCGCGAGCTCCGGATCCTCAGGCTTTCCGTCGATGGTAACGCCGGTGTCGTTCACCACGACCTTGGCGCCGGCGAGCGCCAGCCTCCGAGAGATTGCGAGCCCAATTCCCCTCCCTCCCCCGGTCACCAAGGCGACCTTGCCATCGACGCTCACACCCGCGCTACTCCCCCCGGATATTTTGCCCCTGGGGACGATCGAGGGCGACAGCGGGAGGGGAGCCGTGGCCGAACAGGCCGTGGAGCGCTTCCGTGAGCGCGGGCTGCACGAGGAGAGCGACCGGTGCCACTCAGGCACCGCTCCCCCGGTCCGATGTGCTGCTGCTACGACCCGCGGGTCCCGACACCGGTCTACCCTCGGCTACCGGAACAGGCATCCGCTCACCGGCGCCCTCACGCGGCTCTGCTCGAAGCGGGAAAAAGCGGGAAGTGAAGATGCGACGGTATAGCGGTCTCTTCGATCCATCGGTCCCACTTCCTCGACCGAATTCTGTGAATGGCCGGTGGCGAGAGCTTAGGGAACTCGTTTCGAGAGCTACACTCCTGCACTCTCGCCTACGTGGGACTCCTGGGTCCACCGGCCCCGCCAGAAACGCGACAGTTGGACGAGTCCCAGTAGTACGGGCACTTCCACCAGGGGGCCGACCACGCTCGCGAACGCCACTCCGGAGGAGATGCCGAAGACCGCGACGGCGACCGCGATCGCCAGCTCGAAGTTGTTACTCGCAGCGGTAAGACTCAGCGCGGCGGTGCGCGGGTAGTCCGCTCCCGCCCGCCGTCCCATCTCGAAGCTGCTCACGAACATGACGACGTAGTAGAGCACCAACGGCATCGCGATCAGGAGCACGTCAAGTGGGGCGGCGATGAACGCAGCCCCTTGATAGGAGAACATGACGAGGATCGTGAACAGAAGTGCCCACAGTGCGAGGGGGGCGACCGCCGGAAGGAACCGCTCTGAGTACCAAATGTCGCCCCGCCAGCGTCGGAGGAGGACACGCCCTGCGTACCCCGCAAGGAACGGGATGCCAAGGTAGAGGAGAACGCTCTCCACGACCACCGGCCAGGCGATGGTAATGGCGCCGGTGGAGATCCCGACCAAGGGAAAGAGTACCCCGGTGAAGAAGAGGATATAGACCGGATAGAAGGCGACCTGAAAGAGGCTGTTGAACGCGACCAGTCCCGCCGCATACTCGCTGTGCCCGCCGGCGAGATCGTTCCACACGAGCACCATGGCAATGCACCTCGCGCTGCCGATGAGCACGAGACCGATCAGGAACGCGGGCTCCCCGCGTAGGAAGATCACCGCGAACGCGAACATGACGAGAGGTCCGACGAGCCAGTTCTGCAGGAGGCTGAGACCGAGGATCTTCGGGTCCCGGAAGACTGAGCCCAGCTTTTCGTAACGGACCTTCGCGAGGGGGGGATACATCATCAGCATCAGCCCGAGGCCGATGAACAGTGGCACAGGAGTTCCCGGCACCATCGCAAGCCCGACGACGGTTCGGAATCCCGGCGCCGCGTAGCCGAGCAGGATACCAATCCCGATGGCCAGAACGATCCACAGGGTGAGATACCGGTCCCGGAAGGATAGGCGACGGGGCCGAGCGAGCCCGGGAGACGCGTCGCAATCGTCCGAGGACACGGGCGGGCTCGCGGGATCCTTCGGGAGCTCCGACCGATCGGGGTCGGACTCCTCCGAACTCCTAGACCGCCCCATCAACTGCTTCGGCGTCGATCGGGGGTGGCCGCGAGCGGCTCGCCGGCTTGTTCACGAGTCCTCCGACCCCTCCCCAAACCCACGACCGTATCTCCGGAAATCCAGGTTCGGAACGCTGCGCAGGATCGGAAAGCCGACCACCCTTCCAAGGCATTTCCGACGGGTCCGCCAAAGACCGGAGAGTGTGAGGGGGGCGCACCCACGGTCATTCTGCCGATCCCGCGGCCACGACCTCCGCCACCCCGTTTTGGCGGCCGTCGGATAGAACGAGCTCGGCTCGAAAGCTCCGCACGAGTTGTTGGATGCGATCACGGACCTGCCGAAAGCCTTCGTCGTTGAGGGTCGCGGGGTCGGGAAGCGACCAGTCCCTCAGTTCCATCGTCTTAAGTCGGGCCGGACAGCTCGCGTCATCGAGGCATCCCATCGTGACGCGTACGCGAGCGCGATCGATCATCTCCGCGGTCAACAGCTGTGGCGGATGAGGAGGAAGATTCAGCCCGAGCTCACGAAGCATGGGTCCGGTGCGCGGGTTCGCCTCGCGGGCCGGTCGGGTACCGGCCGAGATCGCAACCCATCCGGGAGGAGGATCGGCGTTGAAGATCGCCTCCGCCATCAAGGAGCGGCACGCGTTCTCGACGCAAATGAAGAGGGCCGTCCTCGTGGTCATTCCGTTCTCGTCCTCCGTTTCGTGGCGCGGATCGCCGCCGCGACCACCCCGAGCGAGGCCTGTTCCTTGAGCGAGTCAGCGGGTTGAGTACTGGAGGCGACATCGATGCCTATCTCAGTAAAGCCCACCCTCCGCAAGAGGGTCGTGAGCCGTGGAATCTCCATCGCCCCGCTCGAACACGAGGTCCAGAGCGCGGGGTCGTCGCGCTCCTTGGCCGCGATCCTCCGGGTCGCGACCACATCCGAGACGGCGAGTCGGCCACCGGGGCGCAAGACCCGATACGCCTCGCGGTACACGGCGCCTTTGTCGGGAGCGAGGTTGATGACACAATTCGAAAGCACTACGTCAGCCGATCGGTCGACCACGGGAAGATGCTCGATCTCCCCTAGCCGGAACTCGACGTTGCGATAGCGACCCGAGCGCGCCAACGCCCGGGCTTTGGCGAGCATCTCCGGCGTCATATCCACACCAATGACGCGGCCGCGGGGACCGACCCGCTTCGACGCTAGAAAGCAGTCGATTCCGGCGCCGCTTCCCAGATCCACTACCACCTCGCCGGGGTGAAGCGACAGGAGCGAAGTGGGGCTCCCGCATCCTAGGTCGAGATTCGCGCCGGCCGGGAGCGTCGCCAGTTCGTCCGGAGCGTAGCCGATCGGGATGGCCGCCGAGGGGTCACAACAACCGTTGGAGGGAGGCGAGAAAGAGGCGCGGGACGCGACTTGGGCGTAACGGGTGCGGACCTGCGCGAGGAGCCGGTCGGGGTCCTTCGCGACCCCGGGCCTCATGGGATCAGGCTCTCCACTCCCTTCGTGAGCCGATAGTACATCCACTTCCCGCGGCGTCGCCCCTCTACCACTCCCGACTCGACGAGGATTCCCATGTGATGGCTGACGGTCGCATGGCTCAGGCTCGTGACGGCTTGGATCTCGCACGCGCACAGCTCGCCGCGTCGCTTGAGCAGCGAGACCGCGAGCAACCGATGCTCGTCCGCAAGAGATTTGATGCGACGCAGAGCCGCGTCGAATCCCTTCGACCGGAGCATCGTGTCTCCCAGCGCGGCATATTCGGGCACGCAACAATCCGCATCCTCGCCGGTCAGCCGTTCTAGGCGCCTTCCGAGGGCGACATCGACCTTCGCAGCGGCCATTGGGTCGATGGACATCAACACGAATATATGTAGATGATTATCGACATGATGTTCTCGGTGCGCCGTACCGCGGACGCACCGACAACCCCTCGGTAGGTGAGCCCGGTACGATCTCACGAAGCGGGCGAAGGGCGACCGCTCGTTAGGGGCCCGGCGGAACGGCCATAACTCTCGAGACCTACGCCGTGTCGAATGAGCGTCGAGTCGTCCTTGATCGGGATGCTCTTCCTCGTCTTCCTCCTCGCGAAGGGACTCGGATGGCTCTGCGAGAAGTTCGATCTCCCGGGCTCGATCGGCGCGATACTCGCGGGCGTGATCATCACGAACCTAGTGATCGGGCCCTTCAGCTTCGCGGACTGGCTGGGGATCAATCTCTTCGCGTCGGGCGACCAGTTCAACCTGACCGCTCTCGAGGTCTTCTTCTACCTTGGCCTGATCTTCCTCGTCTTTGCGATCGGTCTGCGAGTGGGGCCTGCGGCCGTGCGCGCGGTCGCGCGGAGAGGATTCGAGATCGCCCTCGTCGGCGTCGCCGTCCCGGTCCTTCTAGGGATCGGCTTCCTCCTGATCTTCATTGGAGATTCGAGAGTCTACTCGATCCTGTTCCTCAGCTCGGCCCTCGCGGCGAGCTCACTGGGGATCGTGACTCTGCTCGTACACGAGCAGGGCCTCGTCGAGGAAGCGGAGGGGCACCTCCTCTTGACCGCGGCCTTCTTCGAGGACGTGATCGCGTTCCTCCTCCTCGCGATCCTGATCGCCCTCGCGGACTACGGTACGCCCGCCGACCCGCGCTTTCTCGTCCAGGTCGGACTCGTCCTGGCCTTCGCGGTCGCCTTTGTGGTGGGGTTCCTCGTGTTCGGCGATCGAATCGGGCGTGCCGGGGGGGCCGCGGCGCGTCGGTTCGCCGCCGCTCTCCAGCTTAGGAATTGGTCGAAGCCGGACGGGTCTCCCACCGACCGCGCGAAAGGCGGGATGTTGGGGGTGGCCCTCCTGGTTTGTTTGGGCGCCGGATACCTCGCGTCGTCCTTCGAACTCGCGGCGATCCTCGGCACGTTCTTCGCCGGCATGACGATGTCCGGAGTTGCCGTGCGCTACGGAACGGACCGTGCGTTCGACGCGCTGAACGCCCTCTTCGTCCCCTTCTTCTTCGTGTTCATCGGCCTCTTCTTGAACGGCTCCCTCCTCGCCCCGGTGTGGCTGCTAGCGATCGAGATCACCGTGATCGCGGTCGTCGGTAAGATTCTCGCCGGTCTCGCGCATACGCGTTCACTGGGGCGCTGGGGCGCGCTGCGCGTCGGGACAGCCTTGACGTCGCGCGGGGAGGTCGGGATCGTCATCGCCATCGCCGCCACCAGCTCGGTGGGCGTAGGCGCGATATCGAACAGCTATGCGAGCGCCATCATCGTGATGGCGATCGCCACCACGATCATCGGACCGGCCTTGTTCTTCCGGGTCCATCGCTCTCCCGCCCGCTCGCGCGCGCCGGAGATAGCGCCGCCATCCCCGAACCCGTAGGGGGCCCAACCTCGCTCCGTCTGCGTCTTCGGGGGTCTCCCGAACCTTGATGTAACCCGAATCGACTAGCGGTGGAGGCGGAGTTATGGGCGATGCACAGCCGCCAGCGGAGGAATCCGTAGAGAGCCCCTCGACCACAGACGGAACCCGGCTCGCCGAGCGCATCGCGAGCGAACTCGAACTGTTGTCACGTAATGTCGACCTCCTCGAGCGGCTCGCGAACAATCCCCCGATGGGGATCATTCGGCTCAGCGAAGCGATGCAACTTCCGATCCACAAGGTCCGCTATTCGCTGCACCTGCTCGAGCGCGAGGGGGTGATCCAACCGTCGGCCGATGGCGCCGTCGTCACGGACATGACGGCGGAGTACTGGTCCTCCCTCGACCGGCACCTCGAGAAGATGAGCTCTCAGATCCAGCTGCTCAAGTCGCGGGCGGCCGAACATCGAGCCCAGCCCCCTCCGCGCCGGAAAGGCTATTAGTGGGATGCCGGCTCCGCGCCCTCGGTGCCGCCGTAGCTCAGTGGTAGAGCGATCGGCTGTTAACCGAAAGGTCAGCGGTTCGAAAGGCGGGCCCGATCTCGCGAGCCCGCCCCAAATCCCGCTCGGCGGCGCCTTTGGTCGATCCCTTGTACGGGCCCGTAGCTCAGTCCGGTCCAGAGCGACCGGCTCATAACCGGTTGGTCGACGGTTCAAATCCGTCCGGGCCCAGTTCGCGGATGTGTCCCGAGATCGTGCGGCGTCGAGCGGCTCCACGCTGGTGGGCTCGACGGAATCGAGCGGGCGGCTTCGGGAGGTTCCGCGACGGGGTGGCAACGTTTACCATGATGCAAGGAGTTTTGGTCCGAGCACGTCCGGGTGCGCGAGGGTGAATTTGCGATGGATCTGCAGACGGTCGAGGTAACGTTGACCCGAAAGGATGGCTATCGATTCGAGGTGGATTGGGGGATCGAAGGGGCGCCGGGGGGTGTCCTGGACGAGGCGCCGCCGCTCGGGGCCGGCGCCGGACCCAATCCCTCCCGTTTGGTCGCGTCGGCGGTCGCCCACTGCCTCTCCTCGAGTCTGCTTTTCTGCCTAGCCAAGTCCCACGCCTCGGCCGACTCGGTGCGCGCGGTGGCGCGCGCGGAAATCCAGCGGAACGAACGGGGGCGCTGGCGGCTGAGCCGCATCCGGGTGGAGTTGGATCCCGGCGTTCCGACGGCCAACTCGCAGGAGCTCGAACGTTGTAAAGGTCTCTTCGAGGACTTCTGCATCGTCACCGAGAGCATTCGTCGCGGAATCCCCGTAGATGTAAGTTGGAAAGCCCCGCTGCCCTGACCCTCCTCGCAGCGGACCATCCACGCCCTTCGCGCCCGGGTAGGCGGAGATTCCAAGAATCCGGGAGAGGTCGGCCAAGTGCCCGGTGAATTAACGCACCATCATCAGGTCCGAGGGAGACCTCGGCGTCCTGGCGATCTCGTGCGCCGGCTCTGCCTGGGCGGCAGCGGCTGTGACTGCTCGCGCGTAGTGTTCCCCCTCCGCCTGGAGCGCGACGACCGGATTCCAGGACCGCTCCTCCCGTCGCTCCGTTTCTGGGACGCGCCCTCCCCGGGGTTTCAGCCTCCATCCGAAGCCGAGCGGGCGATTCCTGTCCGCGAAGGGAGTGCGGCCGGACAACCCTCGCTCAGCGGCGGGCGACGCTCCGGCTCTGCACCGTTTCCTCGAGCGTGCTCGATCGACGGCGCGGCAAGCTACGTCGAGCACGGGTCGCGGGCTGGATCCACAACGACGAGCCATGCGGTATCGTCTCGAGCTCTTGACCGTCCACCCACCCGAGCTCGCGCACTTGGCGGGGTGGAACCGACAGTACCCAACGATAGTACACCGTTCCTTCGTACACCCGGTTGACGACCTTGCGTAGCCGCATCGGATACCGGCTCCCGGCGGGGAGACGGAGCCGTGTATATTAGGACTCTAAATCTGGGCGTTGATTAATAGCCGTCCCCGGATGGCCCGTCCGATGATTCCGAACTACCCGGAATCTACGCGGCGCACCTTCGCGCGGAACGTCCTCGAGAACACGCTCCGCATGAATCGGGGCGAGAACCTCATGATCGAGACGTGGAGCGCTACGCTCCCGTGGGCGGAGAGTTTCGAGCTCGAGGCGCGCATTCTCGGCGCGCGGCCGATCCTCCTCGTCGAGGACGAAGCTACGTTCTGGTCCGCCGTCGAAAACGCGCCGGCCTCCCAGGTGGCCCGCGTCGGAAGTCACGAGTGGGCTGCATTGAAGGCGTCGGACGCCCACATGTTCTTCTGGGGACCCTACGACACGGTCCGGGAGCAGTCGCTGCCCGACTCGGTGGTCGCCCAGATCGATGCCGTGGATCACGAGTGGTTCCGCCTCGTGGCGAAACACGGTATCCGGTGCGCGCGTTGGGACCTCGGCCGGACGAACGAGGCTACCGCCCGAGAGTACGGGGTGGATGTCGACACATGGCGAGGCGAACTCGTGGACGCGGCGCTGGTCGATCCGCACACCCTCCAGCGGGACGGACGGCGGATCGCCCAGGGGCTCCGCCGCGGGAAGGAGGTACGGATTACGCATCCCAACGGCACGGACCTCACGCTGCGCCTGGCCGGGCGCTCTCCACGGATCGACGACGGAGTGATCGACGCGGACGACCTCCGCACGGGGAACGTGGTTGCGGTCGTTCCGAGCGGCGTGACGGCGGTGACCGTGGACGAAAACTACGCCGAGGGATCCTATGTGGGGGACTCGACCGGCGTGATGTTCTACCGGACGGAGCCGACAGCGCTGCCGGCGGGAACGTGGACATTCCGACGCGGAAGGCTGGTCCAGTACGGGTTCCGGACCCGGGCCGAAGCGTTCGAGCGCGCCTACCCTCGACTCGGTCCGGGAAAGGATCGGCCCGGTCTCCTGTCCGTAGGGTTGAACCCGAAGCTCTCGCGGAGCCCGCTCCTGTTCGATCAGGGCCGGGGGACGATCTCTCTGACGATCGGGCGCGACGCCCATCAGGGCGGCAAGACCCGGACCCCCCACTTCACCGCGTACCAACTGCTCCACGGAGCGACGATGACGATCGACGGCGAGACTTTGGTCGAGGCCGGCGACATCCGCTGATCCGAGGGTCGGCCGGCCCCGGCGGTCTATTTCTTCGCGGCGAACGCTCGGATCGCCGGTGCGTCCTCGTCGAACGCCTCGGGCATCCCCCGGCGCGCGGTCGCTTCGATCTGGTCCGGAGGTAGTGAGCTCGATGCGAACTCTCCGACGACCGTTACCCCCGTGCGATTACCTTCGGGGGTGTAGTACGTCATCCCCTTCGATCCGGCGAGCGGTCCCTCCAGGACCTCGGTTGCCATCCCGAGCGGCGGGTAGCGCGCGATGCGGTTCCGGCCCCTCACCCACGGGTCGCCCAGCTCCATCTCAAAGGTGAGCTTCCTCCCGTTCTCGCCGCTCGGCGTCGCCCGGACCGAGCGCCGGCTCGAGTGGGCTTTCCCATGCTCTTCGGACGCCCAGAGAAACGCCCGTATCGTCTCGACCGGAGCCTCGAACTCGCTACCGGTATCCTCGATGTGCCCCAGGGCTCGTCACTCCAGCATTGGAAGGGAATCGGGGTATTGGGCCCGGCCGGAACCGGGAAAGGGTTGGTCGGGAGCGAATCGCTCGATCAGTGGGCGCCGCAGCCGTCGGCTCCACAGCCGCAACCCTCGGCCCCCTCATCGGGAGCGGGTGCACGCAGCGTGGAGAGCTTCGGTGCGTTGATCTTGAACCCGGTCGCGTCGAGGCCCTCCACGAAGTCGATCGACCCTCCCTCGAGGAGCTCGGCGCTGAGGTCATCGACCAACAGGGAGAAGCCGTCCACCTTGACCACCTGGTCACCGGGGCGTTGGCGGTCGAACGCCATCCCGAACCGGGGCCCGCTGCCGCTGCCGCAACCGCAGCCTCCGCCGCCGCTGCCACAGCCGCATCCGCCGCCCGACTCTTCGAGATAGACCCGCACTCCCGTGCCGGGGGTCTGGCTCTGGATCAGCTCCCGAACCTGGGCTCGCGCTTCCTTCGTTACGTCCACCTGTAAACTCATGCGTTCGGGGCCCTCCTCGTGTACCCCACGCAGTACACCCGGTCCGTTCTATTTAAGGCTCAGGGAGGAAGCGCTCGTCCGGGCGCCACCCGTCCCTAGGCGCTGAACGACTTCCCGCACGAACAGGTCTCCTTCGCGTTCGGGTTGTAGATCTTGAACCCGGACTCTTCGAGACTCATCAAAAAGTCGACCCTCACGCCGTCCAGGAGCGGCGCGCTCGCCTTGTCCACCACGACCTTGACGGTGCCTCCGTCGAAGGCGACCTCGTCGCCGGTTTCCTGGCGGTCGAAGGTCATGCCGTAGCTGAGCCCGGAGCAGCCTCCGCCTTGGACGAACAGCCTGAGCGCGCTCCCGGGCTTGTTCTGTCGCTGCATCACCTTGAGGACCTGATCCTGCGCGGCCGGAGTCAACTCCACGTGCACCATCGTTTCCACCGAGAGAACTAGGCCGGTAGGGGGATAAAACGACTACGTTGGGCTCGCGCCATTGTGTCACTCGGCGACGGCCACGGGGAGAGGGCGGGCGCGCCGGCAGGGGTTTATCGTTCGGAGTCCTGGGGGGGCCATGTGTCGGCTCTTGGGCCTACTCGGCTCGCCTCACCAGCCCCCGTACCACTGGCTCGTCCGGAGCGACCGGAGCCTTCTCTCCCTCTCTAACGTACGCGAGGAGGCCCGTCAGGGCGAGGGGTGGGGGATCGCCTGGTACGCGCCGAACCGTCGGGTCGCCCTCGTAAAGGGGATCGGTTGCGCGGCGGATCCCGGTGAGCGCGAAGCGTTCACGGCCGCCGCAGCGCGGGCCGAGCCGCCGCTCGTGCTGGGCCACCTGAGAAAGGCGTCGAATCCGAAGCGGCTCCCTCGCGAGCAGCTGTTGGGGATGGCGAACAGCCAACCCTTCGCCTACGGGAGCACACTCTTCGCGCACAACGGATCGATTCCGCTTCCCGACGCGACCCGAGCACTCTGCGGGTCCTACGAGGCGGAGATCCGCGGCGTGAACGATAGCGAGGTCCTGTTCTACCTATTGCTGAACCACCTCGACTCGACTCCGGATCCGGCGCGCGCGTTCGCCGACACGGTCGCCGACCTTACGCATGTGTGGGACCGCGAAGGCCACCCCGGGAAGTACCCGTATGCTGGGCTGAACGTCCTGCTCGCGCTCGGCCCGCACGAGCTCTGGGCGTTCTGCCTCTACACGGGCGAGCCGAAGAGCGGACTCCGCGACGAAACGACCCCGTACTATCAGATGACCTACGCCGGGGATTCGTCGCACGTCGTGGTCGCGAGCGAGACCCTCGACACCGTCCGCAAGGACTGGAAGCCGCTGACGAACGGGAATTACCTCGTCGCGCAGGACGACCGAGGCACGGTGCGGTTCCGAACGGGCGCCATCCCGCTCGCCCCCGCGCTTCGGCCGGTTCCCGCTCTGCCCGCGGCGTAACCGGTGGCCGCGGCGGGCACGATGGCCGCTTCGATGATCAGCGGGCCCGACCTCGGAGGAGGGTACCTCCATCAGCTCACGATGGACGCTCGCCGATCGCCGAACCTGTTCACCTATCACGCCCAGGCCGGAGGCCAGGACGCGGGAGGCCCGCCCCTGGGCTCTCTCGCGCCGCTCGACTTCCGTCACCCGAAGACCCCGTGCCCGTTCGGCGGACCGCGGTGCTGGGAACGGGAGTTCGAGCTGCCGGGCACGTTCCAGGCGCGAGTGCGACAGGCCTACAATCGCTTCCGCTTTGTGCTCTCGGCGCAGCTCGAACAGCTCTACGCGAACCGGGCGCCGACGATCGAGAGCGCGCTGGTCGAGATCGCCTCCCGGCTCGGCGAGCCGAGCCCGACCGCCGAGAAGTTCTGGTACGTCGGCGGCTCGACGGCGGTGTGGCTGCAGGGGGTCGATATCGCGCCGCGCGACATCGACCTGGGCGCGAACCGAGACGGGGTCGATCGGCTCGCTCAGTCCCTCGTCGAGTACTTGGTGGAACCGGTCGCCCCGACCCACTGGGCCAGCCGCTCCGTCTACGGTGCCCGAGCCTTCGTCGGAACGATGCAGGACGGCGCGCGAGTGGAGTGGGGGGTCGACCGAACGCCTCGGCCCGATGGAGGGGAGCCCGAATGGTCCGCGGACCCTCGCCAGGTGCGCCTGGAGACCGTGGACTTTCACGGGCACCGGTTCTTCGTCACCCGGCCCGAGTACGCGCTCGTCCGCGCGATCCAGCAGGAAGCGACCGAGCGCATCGAGAAGGTCTCGAGCGCCGTCCGAGCGCTGGGGCCGGATCGCGATCTCCTCGCGCGGCTCGCCAAGCACGCGCGCCTGAACGCGGCGGGACGCGAGGCGCTCGCGCAGCTGTGAAGCGCGCTTCGCTTGGAAACCAAAGTTCTTTTGCCACCCTGCCGCGCCCTCGGCGATGCTGGCCCAACCCCCGACGCTCGTTCCGGAACACCTGACGCCGCACGATCTGGTCGCCTACTACCACTGCCCGCACGAGATGGAGCTCACGCGGGCGGAGCGTGAGGCGCGCCGCACGGGCGGGATTGCTTCCCCCTGCACGCCCGAACGGGTGGTCCCGCTTCGCCACTCGCCGTTGTTCAGCCCACCCCTCGCCGAGATCGAGGTCGTTCCCGGACGGCTCGACCTCGGTCCGGACGACTATCTCGTCTACGAGGACGAGGGCGAGGACGACCTTCCGATGCTCTTCCCGCCGGAGCGGGTCCGGCGCGACGCGCGGTTCGTCGCGGGACCCGGCAACCTGCACGATCCCGAGCTCGGGTTCGCCGGTCGACCGGATCTGGTGATCGCGCGCCGGGGAGACGCCCTGGTCCCTCTCGAGTACAAGGAGACCCACCTCTTCGTCGGGTACCACGAGGCGCACGGGCGGGTCTTCGACACGGTCCAAGCGATCGCGGAGTGCCGATTGGTCCATGCGGCCTTCGGGCGCCGCCCCCCGTACGCCCTCATCCTCTACGGCGATCGCTCCGGGGATGGCGAGCGCGAGGGGTTCGTCCGGATCCCGTACACGGACGCCGGAGAGCACTGGCTGCGCGCGGCATTGATGCAGATCCGCGCCGACCGAGATCGCGCGCCCGTGCCGGCCGAGCGGAACTGCGCCGGATGCGAACCGAACGGCGAGGGTCGGTGCCGCTTCGCCGCCGCCCGGTACGACGGGCCGCACCACCGTGCGAGCTGGCACGCGATGCCGCGCGAGCCGACGGCGCATCTGCCCGGCCGGTGACCGTTCCGCCGGTAGAGCGGGGAGCCCACGCGCGGAGAGCGACCGCCGTCCGCCCGACGCGCGGTCGGACGGACCGTTCGCAACATTCCCGCAGCCGGTGCCGACACCGGCCCCTCGTTGCGCACGGTTAAATAAGGAGCCGAGCTCGCATTCGAGCCGCGCTGCGGTTCATCCGTGGACGGCCCGTGCACCCGCAGAGGCCGGAGCCTCTCCGGGGAAGGGCGAAGGGCGACGGTCCCTGGGGGGACCGAAGCCGATGACGCCGATCACACGCGTTCTGGACGCTTGTCGAATGCAATCAGTGTAGCTGACTCCTGTCAGTTGGGGAATGGCTGGGCTCGGGCGCCGATGACGGTCGTGCCAAGCTGCGATAA
>JAKBSJ010000003.1 GCA_021844945.1 Thermoplasmata archaeon
CCCAGCCTTGGTTGCGCCAGCAGAACCGACAGTGGAGATTGCACGAGTCGATCGCCGGGCTCATCTGAAGGCACCGGTGGCTCTGGATCCCGTAGAACCGCCCCTTGTAGCAGTCGCGTCCCTGCGTTAGAGACTGCCGCGTCCAGTAGCACATCTTGACCGCGCTGTGCTTGCCGACCAGCTGGTAGCCCTGGCCCTCGAGCTCGGTGGACAGATCCTGGTCTCCCATCGCGCGGCGGCCGCACGGGTCGCCCCTCCATAAGAGTACGCGGGAGCGGGCGCCGCCGGCCCCGCCTTAGGACGGGGCGGATCCCCCGGGCAGGGGAAACCCCCGGGCGCGGGCGCGCGGGCGCAGGACGCGGCGCAGCGAGAGGGAGTTCAGGAGCACGGTCGTCGACGAGATGGCCATCGCGATCGCACCGGCGATCGGCAAGACCGTGTAGACCCCGAATCCGAGGAACGGGACGAGCGCCCCCGCCGCGATCGGGAGCAAGACGGCGTTGTATCCGATCGCCCACGTGAGGTTGCCGCGGACCTTCCCGACCACGGCCCGAGAGAGACGGATCGCCCGGGGAACCCCTCGGAGGTCGGGCCGCACGAGCAGCACCTGGCCGGAATCTCGTGCGATCTCCGCCCCGGTCCCGATCGCGATACCGACGTCGGCTCCCGCGAGCGCCGCTGCATCGTTGATCCCGTCGCCGACGAACGCGACGGCCTTCCCGCTCGCGCGTTGCTCCCTCAGATAGGCCAGCTTCTCCTCGGGCGACGCGCGCGCGCGAGCGACCGAGACGCCGAGCGTGCGGGCCACCTGGGCGGCCGCCTCGGCTCGGTCGCCGGTGACGATCTGAAGCGGGATGCCAAGTTCGGCCAGCTCGCGCACGGCTTCGATGCTGCCGGGCCGAAGCGGCGTGGCGAACGACAACACCCCGACCAGCTGCCCGTCCTGCCAGAGCGCCGACCAGCTCTCCCCGCGGGCGACGGCCGCGTCGATCGAGCCCCGTGCGGCCTGGAGGGAGTCGGATCCCGGCCCGCCCGAGCCCTCGCTCCTCAGCGAAAGGTGCCGTCCCGCGATCGTCCCCTCCACTCCGGCGCCGGGAACCGCCCGGACGTCCTCGACGCTCGCAGGTGCGATCGCTTCGGAGCGCGCCATCTCGAGGACCGCGCGAGCGTAGACGTGCTCCGAGTGCGCCTCGAGCCCGGCGGACAGGGCGAGGAGCTCGGAACGCGAGCGTCCCGGAGCGACCCACGTCGATGCGACGGACGGGACGTCGCTCGTCAGGGTTCCGGTCTTGTCGCTGACGACGAGGTTCACCCGGGCTGTGCGCTCGATCGAGTCGCCCCCGCGGAACAGGATTCCTTCCTCCGCCGCTCGGCCGGTACCGACGAGGATCGCCGCCGGCGTGGCGATTCCGAACGCGCACGGGCAGGCGATGATCACGACGCTGACGAAGATCAGCACACCGGTCGCCAGCGACGCCCCGGCGAGAAGGGTCCATCCGAGCGCCGCGGCGATCGCGAGGGTGAGGACCACCGGCACAAAGGCGGAGGCGATGCGATCGGCGAGCCGACGCAAAGGGATCCGGGAGGCCTCGGCATCGCTCAGGAGCTCGGCGATCTGGGCGACGAACGAGTCCGGCCCGATGGAGCGGGCCTCGATGTCGAGCGACCCGGTTCCGTTGCGCGCCCCCGCGATCACGGTCTCGCCCGGGCCTTTCGGCACCGGGAGAGATTCCCCCGTCCATAGCGCCTCGTCGAGCTCAGACCGTCCCTCGAGCACGATGCCGTCCGCAGGAACGATTCCTCCGGGCAGGACTCGAAGCCGGTCCCCCACTCGAATCTCTTCCCGCGGGACGCTACGCGAGGAGCCCCCCTCCACTCGAAGGGCTTCCCGCGGAAGGAGCTGGTCGAGGTCCCTCAGCGACGAACCCGCGTGGCGACGGGTCCGCTGCTCGAGGAGATTCCCCGTGAGGATCAGGGTGATGATCAGGGTTGACGCGTCGAAGAACACCCCTCCCTTCAGAGCGCCCGGAAACGCGAGCGCCACGAGACTGTAGCCGAAAGCCGCCGATGTCCCGACCGCGATGAGCACATCCATGTTGGCGATGCGCGAGCGAATCGAGTCGACCGTCCCGACGTAAAAGTCCCAGCCGCTGTAGAACTGGACGGCCGCCGCGAGCACTGCCGCGATGTACAGCACCACGGCGGGATGGGCGAGGTACGTCAGTACGGTCGCCCCCGCGGCGAGCGGAACGGCTACGCCGAGGCGACGGGCGGTCCGGATCTCGGCGACCTCGGGAGCGGTGAACGACTCGCGGCAAGCCTGGCTGCAAAAGTAGTACGTTCGGTTGTCCCGGACGAGCAAGAGCGAGGACGTGCGCTCGTCGACATGCATCCCGCAGACCGGATCGGTCGGCATGAAATTCTGTCGCTCCGATAAAAGCTCGCGACCGATGAGGGGCGCTCTCGCGCCTATCCCTGCGCGGTCGGGTGGGCGGCGAGATACTTCTGTCGGCAGCCTTCCGAGCAGAAGTAGATCGTCGCGCCGTGATCGACCACCTGGGCCGGCGCGCGCGTCGACTCGACCGTCATCCCGCAGACCGGATCGACGACCTTCATCGCCGTGTTAGCGACACGTCGCCTTATATCGGCTCCTCCGAGACCGAAGCGGTGTCGCGGCCAAAGGTGATATGGCGGGCAGCCCGCTCGTTCGCCCGATGGTGCTCGGCATCACGCCGCGTGAGGCCGCGCGGCGGCTTCGCGAGGACCCGGGCGCGACGCTGCTCCTGGACGTGCGCGAGGTCGAAGAGCGCGAGGTTGCGGTGATCGAGCCCTCTCTCCATATCCCGATGGGCGAGATCCTCGAGCGGATCTCGGAGATCCCCCGGGATCGGGAGGTCGTGGTCTATTGCCACGTGGGCGGCCGCTCCGAGCTGATCGCGTCCTACCTCGAAGCGGAAGGCTACGAGAGGGTCCGGAACTTGACCGGTGGGATCGATGCCTGGTCCGTCGAGGTCGACGGCGGCGTTCCTCGCTACAGCTAGTCGTGGGGGGAGCGGACCCGTGGTTTCGCGCCCGACCGACGCGGGGGCGCGTCGGTCGCTCCGAGGACGTCGATGTAGGCCTTCATCTTCCAGTACGTGTCGAGGAACTCCTGTCCTCGGGCCGTGACATCGTAGTAGACGTGGCCGTCGTCTTCCTGGCTCGACAGTAGGCCGAGCTCCAGCAGCCGTTCCACCGCCACCCGCAGCCGGTCGACGGGCATTCCGGCGCCGTAGCTGACGCGGGTGATCCGGGCCCGACCACGGTGACGCTTGACGACCTCGAGGATCGTCGCGAAAAGGTCGGTGGGTTCCCGCCGTCGGCTCGACGGCTCCCGGCTCCATCCGTCCATCCTGGCTCCCCCTTGCTACAGCGGGTACGGGCCGAGGTCGGACACCCGGCGCGCCGGTCGAGCGAGCTGCGCGCTCGGATCGATGGTCGCTTCTCGGGAGTAGACCACTTCTCCGACGCGGGCGCCGGGGCCGATGCGCGCAGTCTCGGCGATAATCCGTCCCACCTCAGCGCCGTCGCCGACCCGGACATCCGTGCCATAAACATCCTCGGCGCGAGCCCGGCTGCGGATGTCCACGAGGCCGCCGACCAGCGGTCCGTGCGCGTGCGATTTTCGGCTCAGAACAATCTCGGCCGACTTGGTCCCAGATTGGGTGGAGAGCGAACCTCCGATCTCGATACGGCTGCGCGCGAGGATCTTGCGCGCCCTCAGTTGCCCTCCAATCTCCACGCGGTCCGCATCGATGTCCCCCGCGACGGCGACCCGGCCCCCGCCCTCGAGCCGGCCGGTGAGTTCGATCGATCCCCCGCAGCCGAGAAGGCCGCCAATCTCGATGCTTTCGCCCTTCGCGGATCCCTGGATGTCCCCGATCCCTCCGATCTCGAGAGAGGCAAACTCGAGGTCTCCCTTCGCGCGGAGGGTGCCGCCGACCTCGATCGTCCCTCCCTTCGCATCACCCCCGAGCTCGATCTGTCCCCCCGCCTCCAGCTTGCCGAACGTGAGGGGACCTTCGGAAACGAACTGCCCGCCGACTTTGATCCGGTCTCTCACCACCCCCGACCGGAGCCGGATGCGTCCTCCCGCCTCGAGACGGTCGATCGCGACCTCAGACACGTCCACGGAGCCGCCCGCCTGTACCTGGGATGCGGTCACGGTCCCCCGGGCCACCATCGTTCCCCCGACGGAGATCTCGCGCGAGGCCACGGTGGAATCCGCTTGGAGGGCCCCTCCCACCTCGATGCGGGTGGCGGCCACCGGTCCCTGCACGTGTAGGCGGCGGTCTACGTCGACGTCCTGAGCTTCCAGCCGGCCCTCGACCTCCAGCGTCCCGTCCTCGACGCGGATCGGGCCGTCGACGACGAGATCTCCGCGCACGGTGACTTGGCCGTTCTCGCTGTGGAACCCTCGGCACTCGAACGTCCCGGCGACTTCGGCGGCCCCCTCCAACCGAACGGTCCCGCTCACCCGGACCGTTCCGTCCGCCTCGATCCGGACGTGGGGACCCGCCCGCAAGTCCCCTTCGACGTTCCCGAGACGGACGCGCCCACCGCGCGGTATCGAGGTCTCTGCCATCGCGGTCCCTTACGCTAACGGGTGGGTAAAGGGGTAGGTCACGGAATGTGAGCACCGTGAGTGAACGTCAATTGGGTCCGGGGTACCGCCGCACTATGGCCGATTCGCTCGCCCGGGTGCGCGACGAAGTCGTCGCGTGTCGAATCTGCCCTCGGCTCGTCCGGTACCGCGAGCGGATCGCCCGCGAACGCAAGCGGGAGTTCCGTTCGGAGCCGTACTGGGGCCGCGGCGTTCCCGGCTTCGGAGACCCGCAGGCTCGGCTCGTCGCGGTCGGTCTCGCACCCGCCGCCCACGGCTCGAACCGAACCGGCCGGGTATTCACGGGGGACCGCTCCGCCGCCTTCCTCGTTCGGGCGTTCTACGCCGCGGGCTTTGCGAGCCAACCGACCTCGTTGCGGCGGGGCGACGGGCTCCGCTACCGGGACCTCTACCTGACCGCGGCCGTTCGATGTGTCCCCCCGGACAACCGTCCAACGCCGGCCGAGCTGGCCCATTGCCGCCCGTACTTGGACCGGGAGCTGCGGTTGCTCTCGAACGCGCGGGCGATCCTCGCCCTCGGCGGGTTCGCATGGGATGCTCTTCGGGACGCGGTCGCGTCGGCCTACGGCGTTCCGAAGCCGACCGTGCCGTTCTCGCACGGTGCCGCTGCGGCCCTGGGACCGGGCCGACCCATGCTCTACGCGTCCTATCACCCCAGCCCGCAGAACACGAACACCCGCAAGCTCACCCACGCCATGCTGGTCGAACTGCTGGAGCGCATCCGCTCCGGCTACACCCAGGCCACGCCGTCGTTCGCGGCCCGGTGAACGAGGATGGGCGACTTCGAGCTCCTCGAACGCGACGGCCTCGCCCGGATCGGCCGGCTCGCCACCCCCCATGGCCCGCTGGAAACGCCCACGCTCTTGCCGGTGGTCCATCCGGATCCCGGTCGGCAGCCGATTCCTCCTCGAGAGATCCGTCGGCGCTTCGGCCTCGGAGCGTTCATCACCTCGTCGTACATCGCCTACCGGAGCCCGGAGCTGCGAGAGCGAGCGCTCGCCTCGGGGATCCACGGGCTGATCGACTTCGATGGCCCCGTGATGACCGACTCGGGAGCGTTCCAGCAGCACGCGTACGGTCACGTGGAGATAGGGCCGACCGAGATCCTCGAGTTCCAGAACCGGATCGGGGCCGACATCGCGACCGTGCTCGACGTATTCGTGGAGCCGTCCGCGGACCACGGGGAAGCCGAGGCGGGGGTGCGGCTCACGTCGGAGCGGGCCCGCGCGGCTCGGAAGGGACGGGAAGGGCTCCTCGCGGTACCCGTGCAAGGGGGAACGTTCGCGGACCTCCGCGCCGAATCGGCCCTCGAAGCGAGCGCGGTCGGGGATATCCTTGCCGTCGGCGGAGTGGTGCCCCTCTGGGAGCAATATCGGTTCCCGGAGCTGGCGGACGCCGTCGTCGCCGCGCGGCCCTATCTCTCCCCCGCCGGTGTCGTCCACCTGTTCGGGACCGGACACCCGATGACGTTCGCGTTCGGGGCGTTGCTGGGGGTCGACCTCTACGATTCATCGGCGTACCACAAGTTCGCGCGAAGGGATCGCCTGTTGCTGCCGGAAGGAACCGTTCCCCTCGACCAAGTCCGAGAGAACTGGTGCCAGTGCACGCTCTGCGGCGAGACGCCCCTTGCCGAGGTCGCAACGCTTCCGGACGCCGAGCGCGAGATCGCGCTCGCGCGCCACAACCTGCTCGTGAGCGCGGAGGAGATGGCCCGCGTTCGCCAATCGATCCGCGACGGAACGCTCTGGGAGCTCGCCGAGCGCCGCGCCACCGCCCATCCGGCGCTCTTGGCCGGGCTGCGGACGCTCAAGGACCACCCCGAGGTCTTTCGCTCGAGCGAACCCGAGAGCCGTCGCACCTACCGCGAGACGGGCATCGACAGCTTTCGCCGGCCGGCGGTCGATCGATGGCGCGAGCGTCTCGAACGCTTCCTCGCACCTACCGACGCTCGCCGTCCGATGGTCCGACGCGTTCCCCTCGAACCGAACTCCCTCGCACGGATCCCTCCGAACGACGCGTCCGGTTCGCCGCTCGGCTGGAGCTGCCCGACGCCGTTCGGACCGGTGCCGATCGAGCTGATCGAGACCTACCCGGTGGGGCCCGCTCTCGCGGAGGCCGAGTTCGTGCCCCAACCGGACGCCGGTCCCATGAGCGTCAAGGTCTTCGAGGACGTGTCGCAGGCTCTCGGCCGCGAGTATCCCTGGAACCGGGACTGGGTGGCGGAGTGGACCCGACGCCAGGTCGCGGCGCTCCTGCGGTTCCGCTACGGGGACGAGGTCGCCGGGCCCGCACGCGCTCGGGCCTGGATCGGGGAGCGGTCCCGGCGCACCGGCCGTCTCCGCACGATCCGAGAAGAGGACCGCGTGCTCTTCCAGATCGGAAACGATGGGATCCCGCGCCCGACGTTCGCCGGGGCGCAGTGGCTGGTGGAGGCATTGCCCGAAGGGAGGGAGCGGGTGGTGGTCGACGCCGACGCGGCCCCGTTCGTCGGCGAGGGGCGGAGCTTGTTCTCCCGCTTCGTTCGGACGGCCGACCCGACGCTGGCACCGGGATCCTCTGCGCTGCTGGTCGACCCGGACGGAGCGTTGCTCGCCGTCGGACGCCTCCTCCTAGCCCCTCACGAAATGGGAGTCCTACGCCGAGGGATCGCCGTACGCGTCACGGCCCACCGGCACGTGCCCGCCGGCCCGGTCGAGGAGCTGGGACCCGACGAGCTTTAAGGGTCGGGCGAAGGTCCTACGCTACCGATGACCCGGACGTTCCTCCTCCTGCAACTCGACAGCGAGGGCGCCCCGTACTCCGACATCGCCGACGTGCTGCAGAACATGGGATTCCGACCCGAGATCCGCGGCTACGACTTCGTCTACGACTGGGGCCGCTCCGTCACCGTCCCAGAGTCGCTGGACCTCGCCGACCGAATCCACGCGGCACTCCACGGAAAGCGCGTGGCCTTCCGCATCGAGACGACCGATGATTGAGCGCGCGCTCCCCTCGGGGCGCGTCGGAGGGAGCGCGCCATGACCGTACTTGGGATCGAGTCGACCGCGCACACGTGCTCGATCGGGATCGTCGACGAGGGCGCGAAGGTCCTCGCGCTCGCTGGAGATATGTACAAGCCTCCGAAGGGGGGGATCCATCCCCGCGAGGCGGCGAACCACCACGTAGAGATGCTCCCCGCGCTCCTCGAGCGCGCGCTGACCGAGGCCCACGTCTCCCCGAAGGAGATCGACGGGATCGCCTTCGCGCAGGGGCCGGGCCTCGGCCCCTGCCTGCGCGCGGGGGCCACGGTGGCGCGTGCGCTGTCCCTCGCGTGGGACCGGCCACTCCTCCCCGTGAACCATTGCGTCTCGCACATCGAGATCGCGCGAGTGCTCAGCGGTCTGGACGACCCGATGCTGCTGTACGCGAGCGGCGGCAACACCCAGGTCATTGCCTACGGTCGCGGTCGCTACCGGGTCCTCGGGGAAACGATTGACGTGGGCATTGGAAATTTCCTGGACAAGCTCTGGATCGCCCTGGGAGGGACCTTCCCGGGAGGCCCCCAGCTCGAAGCCGAAGCGAGGAAGGGCTCGAACCTGTACCCCCTCCCGTATTCCGTGCACGGCATGGACGTCGCCTTCTCGGGACTGTTGACCGCAAGCCTCGCGCTTGCGAATCAGGGAGTTTCACGGGCGGACCTCGCCTTCTCGGTCGAGACCACCGCCTACGCGATGCTCACGGAGATTACGGAGCGAGCGCTGGCCCATCGCCAGATGAAGCATGTCGTGCTGGGCGGCGGCGTCGCCTGCAACGAGCGGCTACGGAGCATGGTCCGCGCGATGGTCGAGGAGCGCGGTGGGACGATGTTCGCCCCGCCACGGAACCTGTGCGTCGACAATGGCGCGATGATCGCCTGGACCGGCGAACTCGCGCGACGCAGCGGCCTTGCCGTGCCCATCTCGGCCTCCTCGGTCGACCCGCGTCAACGAACCGACAAGGTCCGGGCCCCGTGGCGGGAGCAAGGCGTCGGAGCGCTCCCCGGGGTTAACTAGCCGTCTCGGCTCTCCGGCCCATGGACAGCGTCGACGTCCTGGTGGTGGGCGCGGGACCCGCCGGATCCACGGCGGCGTACCACCTCGCCCGCGCCGGGTACGACGTTCGAGTGCTCGAGGAGCACCCGCAGGTCGGCCGGCCGGTCCAGTGTGCGGGCCTCGTGTCGCAACGCGTCCTGGATCTCGCGGGCTCGCGCGGCTCGGTCCGTCGGCCCGTCCATGGTGCGGCCGTGTTTGGACCGTCCGGGGGATCGATCGAGTTCCGGGCCCCCGAGGCCCGGGCGTATGCGATCGATCGAGCGGCCCTCGACCTCGAGCTCGCGGACCGCGCGGTCCGCGCCGGAGCGCGGTTCGATGCCCAGGTCCGGTTCGACCGGCGCCAAGACGAGCGGGACGGGCGCGTCCTCATCGAGGCGACGCAGGATGGGTCGACCCGACGGGAGTACGCGGCACGCTTGGTGATCGGGGCGGACGGGGTGGCGAGCGCGGTCGCGCGCGCCTTCCGTCTTCGCCGGCCGGTCGAGATCCTTCCGGCGTTCGAAGCCGAATTCGGCCGGAGCCCGGGCGACCCCGATCGGGTCGAGGTATACCTTTCCCGTACCTTCGCGCCCGGGCTGTTCGGCTGGTGGATCCCCGACGGCGCCGGCGGAGCCCGGGTCGGCGTCGCCGTGAACGCGGACGGAACGAGCGCGCGACGCTACTACGAGCGCATGCTCGAGTTCCTTTCCCGGCGCTTCGGGGCGCCGCTCCTGAACCCCACCAGCTACCTCGCGTCGGGGATCCCGATCGGGAACGTGCCGCGGACCTCCGGGGACCGGGTCCTCCTGGTCGGCGACGCCGCCGCCCAGGTGAAGCCGCTCAGCGGCGGCGGGATATTCACGGGCATGCGCTGCGCGGAGATCGCGGCCGGGGTGGGGATCGATGCGCTCAGAGCCGGCGACCTTTCGGCCCTGCGGCTGGCCGAGTACGATCGCGCGTGGCGAAGCGAGTTCGGCGAGGAGTTCGGACGGGCTCTCGCACTCCGTCGGATCTTCACACGCATGTCCGATGCGGACTTCGACCGGCTGGTCGAAACGCTGCGCTCCTCGGAGCTGCTGGGGACCATCGTCGCATTCGGGGACATCGACTTCCCGACCCACGTCGTGCGCCGCCTCCTCGGGTCCTCGCCGTCGCTGGTGCGGCTCGTGCCGAAGGCTCTCGGCGCCTGGCTGCGGCCCCGTTCGGAGTATCAGGTTCCCGATCTCGCGTGACGGCGCGTGCGGCGGAAATAGACATACGCGCCCAATCCGGTGAGAACGAGCGCCACGGCGAGGATCACGTAGAGCGCGATGTCGAGCGACGACCCCCTCACTTGGATCGAGGTCTCCGGGAGCACCCCCGAGACGTTCAGAAGCTCAAGGGAGTGGCTCGTCAGCTCGGTCGTCCCGTTCGGTCCCGACGTCGCTTCGGCCCAGAGGGCCGCCGGGAACCAACCTCGCGACTCGAGGAGGTAGACCGTCCCGTTCGACCCGGTGAACCGCAGCGCGAAGCGAACGGCGTAGGCGCCGAGCGGCGTCGCGCTCGAGGTGGCGACCCCCACGGTCCCTCGGGGAGAGATACTGGCGCCGGCGGCGAGGCTCGCCCATGTGAAGTTCGCCCAGAGGCCGGCCGAGGTCGGCGTGCTCAGGACCGGCGGATCCGATAGGGCTCCCGAGCCGCTCGCCCCTCCGGGGAACGCACTGAAATTGTAGAGTTGGAGTGAGAGCGATATCGCGCGGATCGTCCCGTTGAGAGGGTTGTGCAGCGTGAAGCTCATGGTGCCGGAGTCGCCGGCCGTAAGGGAAGGAGCCGAGACGTTGCCGACGAACCGGCTCCCAAGGGCCACCGGAAGCGTCGGGTTTGGCGCCCCCGACGCGGCGGGGAGGCTCATCACGATCGCCACGACGACGGCCGCGACCCCCCAGGCCACCGCCCGGCGCCCGTGCTCGGCGGGGCTACGCACCGCCGTCCTCCGGGATCGTCCCGGACTCGGCCCAGTGCACGAGGCGTTGGATCCGCTCGAGAGCGTGGCGTCGGCCGCGGGGGCCCCGGGCGCCGAGGAACGCGGCGGCGGTCGATCGGGGGTTCCCCCGTTCCAGGGCCTTATACAGCGCGCGGGCGAGGGCCAAGGGATGGCCGGTGGCCCGCACCGCGTCGCGGTCGGCGCGCAGTTCCTCACGGCGGGACCACAGACCGGAGAAGTAGTCAAGAACCGGGTCCCAGCGCATCAGCTGGGAGAATGTGCGGAAGAAAGTGAGGTAGCGACCGTCGAGGTCGCGTACGTGCCCGAGCTCGTGCGCGAGGACGGTCTCCGCCTCTTCGGGGCTCAGGATTGCCAAAAGAGGGCGGGAGATCAGGACCATCTCCCGTCGGGTGAACCCCGTTCCGGGGTGGTAGCTCAGCAGGGTGTAGGAGAACGCGTCGGCATGGGGCAGCTCGATGCAGAGGAGCTCCGTAGAACCCGCAGACTCGGCGAGGGACGAGGGCCAGGGGATTGGCTGCGAGCGGTAGAGCTTCAGGAACCCGCGCCCAACGATCTGGTTGAGGCTGAAGGCGATGCATAGCACCAAAAGCGCTCCAACGCCCCCAAAGAGCCAGACGACCGTTCCCGAGAGGGAGATGATCGTCGGGGGTTGGCGCAATAGGCCCACGAGAGAGGACCACCCTCCGTTCGCTACGACCCAGACGAGCGCGCTGGTGGCGAGGAACGCCCACAGTGCGACGAACGCAACGCCAAGACGGTGGACAAGGGTCGAAGAACGGTGCTGCCGGAGCGCGACGGCGATCGCCAAGCCCAAGGCTGCCCACGCGAGGACGGGAGTCAACAGGATCCCGGCGACCGGGACTTCCATCGGTGCACGACGACTCGTCGCAACTACAAAAGCCCGAGGCGTCGGCGCAATTGGTCTGCCTCGGCGGGCTTGAGCTTCTCGATCTCTTCGTTCAGGTGAACGACCCCGGCGGGGCCGAACATCGTCACGACGCCCCGGAGAAGGTTCTGGAGATACTTACGCTCGAAGTCGACCGGTCGGTAAACGTATCGCTCACCCCCGCGGCACGTCTCTCGGCGACGCTTCACAAGGCCCTTATCGTACAGACGGGAAAGGATGGTCGCGACGGTGGTGTACGCGACCCGGGTCCCTTGCCGTTCGAGGTCACTGCGGATCGTCCGCGCAGGGGCCTCCCCCAGCACGGAGAGCGAGCGAAGCACGTCGGATTCCAGCGCGCCCAACATCCTGGACTTCCATGGTCGGGACTTCGCCTTAATCCCTCTGTGGGGTAGGAACGCACCAGTTCGTACGGCCCCTGCCCATTCGCGACCCCACCTTCCGTGCCCTCCCTAGGGCTTATCCCAACGGCTCGACTCCGCGCGGCGTGCCGCCCGAGCGATCGACCCCCCGCTCGATCCTCGACCTTGTAGGGAATACACCGGTCGTCCCGCTCCGGCGGGTCACGGCCGCATTGCCGTACCGCGTCCTCGCGAAGCTCGAGTTCCTCAACCCTGGCGGGAGCGTCAAGGATCGCATCGGAACGACGATGATCGATCGGGCGGAGGCCGCCGGCTTGCTCCGCCCCGGGGGGACCATCGTCGAGGCGACCAGCGGGAACACGGGAGTGGGCCTCGCGATGGTCGCTGCCGTCCGCGGCTACCGCGCGGTCTTCGTACTTCCCGACAAGATGAGCTCGGAGAAAATCCGACTGTTGCGAGCCTTTGGAGCGAGGGTTGTCGTCACGCCGAGCGGCGTTCCACCGGATCACCCCATGAGCCACTATTCCGTCGCCCGCCGCCTTGCCGAGGAGATCCCCGGTGCGTACTACCCGAACCAGTACGAGAACCCCGAGAACCCGGACACGCACTACCGTACCACGGGGCCCGAGATCGACCGCGACGGCGGCGAGACGCTCAGGGCGGTCGTGGGCACGGTCGGGACGGGCGGCACTATGAGCGGGATCGGCCGCTACTTCAAGGAGCACCGGCCCGACGTTCGTATCGTGGCCGTGGACCCCGTGGGCTCAATCCTTACCGAATATGCTCGACACGGAACGGTCGGAACGGCGTCGCCGTACCGGGTGGAAGGGATTGGCGAGGACAAGATTCCGCAGTCCGTCCACTTCCAGTACCTTGACGAGTTCGTCCAGGTGGACGACCAGGAGTCGTTCCGGTATGCGCGTCGCCTGGCGCGTGAGGAGGGTCTCTTCGTAGGGGGGTCGTCCGGCTCAGCGGTCGCGGGAACGGTTCGTTGGCTCGAGAGCCGCCCGATCCCCGAAGGTGCAACGGTCGTGGTGATCTTGCCGGATTCGGGAGACCGGTACCTGTCGAAGTTCTATTCGGACGAGTGGATGCGCGAGGAGGGCCTGCTCGATTCGACGGCGACTGCCCGGGAGCTCGTCGCCCGCAAGTCCGTCCCCGCGCTCGTATCGGTCGAACCCACGACGTCGGTGCGCGACGCGGTGGCTCTATTCGGCAAGCATGGTATCGGACAGGTCCCGATCCTCGATGGGTCCAAGAACCTGGGGAGCGTCCACGCCGAGGAGGTCCTGCGACGGCTCATGACCGACGACACCACGCTCGATCGGACCGTAAGCGCTCTCGCAACGCCCCCGTTCCGGGAGGTGCCCGAGGACGCTCCAGTCGCGGTGGTCCTCGAGATCTTGAGCCGGGAACGCGCAATCCTCCTGCGCGAGAGCCCGAGCGGAGGCATAGTTGGGCTATTGACTCGGCATGACCTTGTGGGTTACCTTTCGGATGCCGGAGAACAACATGAGGTTTAGCACGCGCGCGATCCACGCCGGCCAGCCCCCGGAGCCGTTGACGGGTGCCGTGAACGTGCCGATCTTCCTCTCCACGACGTTCGCCCAAGCGTCGCCGGGGAAATCGAAGGGTTTCGTCTACGGCCGCACGGGCAATCCGACGCGCGCGGTGCTGGAACGCACGATCGCCGAGCTCGAGGGCGGTAAGGCCGGGCTCGCGTTCTCGAGCGGCCTCGGGGCCCTCGTGACCCTCGTCGAATCGATCGGTAGCCGCCAACGCATCGTGGCGATCGACGATGTCTACGGCGGCACATGGCGGCTCCTCGATCATCATCACCGCAAGTTTGGCGTCGACGTGGAGTTCGTCGACATGACGCGCATCGACTCGATTCGCGCGGCGTTGGCCCGGGCCCGGACCGATCTGGTCTACCTCGAGAGCCCGACGAACCCGCTGCTCCGGGTCGTCGATATCCGCGCGATCTCCCGGCTCTCCCATGCGGCCGGGGCGCATGTCGCGGTCGATAACACGTTCGCGACCCCGGCGCTCCAGCGCCCGCTCGAGCTCGGTGCCGACATCGTCCTTCACTCGACGACCAAGTACCTTGGTGGCCACTCGGACGTCCTGGGCGGAGCTCTCGCGTTCCGAGACCCGCGGTTGGCCCGACGCTTCGCGTGGCTCCAGAACACGGTCGGCGCGGTGCCGAGCCCCTTCGACAGCTTCCTCATTCTCCGTGGGATCCATACGTTGGGGATACGAATGCGTGCGCACGAGGCGAGCGCGCGGGCCGTCGCCGAGGTTCTCGAGCGCTCGTCGAAGGTGCGGGCCACCTACTACCCGGGGCTGGCATCCCACCCTCAGCATCGGATCGCGCGACGTCAGATGAGCGGGTTCGGAGGGATGGTCAGCTTCGAGCTCGCGAACGCCGGGGCCGCGGGCCGCTTTGCCCGCGCTTTGAGGATCTTCACTCTCGCCGAGAGCCTGGGCGGCGTAGAGTCGCTCGCCGACCATCCCGCCTCGATGACCCACGCGAGCGTGCCTCCGGAGATTCGTCGCGCACGCGGCGTCCGGGACGGGCTCATCCGGTTGTCCTGCGGCATCGAGGACCCCGCCGATCTCGCGGACGATGTAGGGCGCGCCCTGCGACGGGTGTAGCGGATGCGTCGGGTTCAGCTCTACGACACGATGAGCCGGGAGACCCGGCTATTCCAGCCCCGGTTCCCCCCGCGGGTCGGGATGTTCGTCTGCGGTCTAACGCCCTACGACGAGCCGCACTTGGGCCATGGCCGCTTCGCAGTCGTCTTCGACGTCGTCGCGCGAGCCCTTCGTCACTGGGGGTACCGCGTTTTCTATGTTCAGAACGTCACGAACCTGGACGACAAGGTCATTCGCCGGGCCTCCGAGCTCGGAGCGGACCCGCTCGAGCTTTCCGCCCAGCACTTCCGCACGTGGCGACGCATCCAGGCCGCGATGAACATCGAGAGCGTCGACCTCTACCCATTCGCCACCGATTACGTGCCGGAGATCCGGGAACAGATCGCGGAGCTCGAGCGTCGGGGTTTCGCCTACCGCGCGGACGACGGGTCCGTCTATTACGACATCCGCCGGTTCCCTGCCTATGGCCGGCTCTCCGGACAAAAGATCGAATCGCTCCGCGCAGGCGCACGGATTGAGGTCGATCGGCGCAAGCGCTCCCCCGAGGATTTCGTGCTCTGGAAGGCGGCGACCCCGGGCGAGCCCAGCTGGGAGAGCCCCTGGGGACCGGGACGGCCGGGCTGGCACATCGAAGACACGGCAATCACGGGTCGGCTGCTCGGCCCGCAGTACGACCTGCACGGAGGAGGTCTCGATCTCATCTTCCCGCACCACGAGGCCGAAATCGCTCAGGCCGAGGGTGCGTCCGGGCTCTCGCCGCTCGTCCAGTACTGGATGCACAACGGACTTCTCATGATGTCCGGCGAGAAGATGTCGAAGTCCCTCGGCAACGTCGCGTCGCTCGAGTCCGCGCTGGAGAAGTTCGGCGCCATGCCGCTACGCTTCTACTATCTCAACGCGCACTACCGCAGCCCGCTCGACTTCACCCCGGGGGAGAGCCTGGAGGCGGCGCGAGAAGCGTACGACCGCCTCCGCGCCCCGTACGCGCGGATCGTCGCGGCGAGCCACTCCGCGTCCCCGTCGGGTGAGGAACTCTCAGAGACGCTAGTCGCCGAGAGCGGACGCATTGTCGGAGAAATCGACGACGACCTCGCGGACGACTTCCGCACCCGCGAGGCGGTGGCGAAGCTCTTCGTCTGGTCCCGGAAGGTCTTCGAGCTCGAGGATCGGTTCTCGCGGCTCTCTGTTGGTGCGCTCGAGACGCTCGCCGCTCCGTACGAGTGGGCCGAGAGCGTCCTCGGCCTCTTCGCCGACGTGGATGCGGGGGCCGGCACGTCGCTCGATCCGGTCGTCCGTGCCGCGATCGCCGCTCGAGGCCGCGCCCGCACGCGGGGCGATTTTGCGGAGGCCGACCGGATCCGGGATGAACTCGCGGCCGCGGGGATTCGACTCGAGGACGGATCCGACGGCACGCGCTGGTCGCTCGAGGCGCCGCGCGGGGCCGGCTGATGCGCGGCTTCGGCTTCGAGGAGCACGGAGGCCCGGACCGGCTCAAGTACGTCGAGGTCCCGGAACCCACCCCCGGCCCGGGCGAGGTCCGGATCGGGGTGCGAGGGGCCGGGCTCAACCATCTCGATCTCTTCACCCTCGCCGGGATCCCGGGAGTCCCGATCGTTCGGCCGCACGTGCTAGGATCCGACGCCAGCGGCATCGTCGACTCGCTCGGATCGGGAGTCGAGAACGTTCGGGTAGGGGACCGGGTGCTCGTGAACCCGGGATTCTCCGACGGTAGCTGCGAGCAGTGCCTACGGGGCCAAGACTCGCTCTGCCGCAACTACCGGATCCTCGGGGAGCACACTCAGGGGAGCGTTGCACCGTTCGTGGTGGTACCTGCGCGAAACGTCCATCCGATTCCCGACGGTCTTGGCTTCCCCGAGGCAGCCGCGGCCCCGCTCGTTTTCGAGACCGCCTGGCGCGCGCTGGTGACGGTGGGCGAACTCCGGGCCGGGGAGCGGGTCGCGATCGTCGGCGCGGGAGGAGGAACTGCAACGGCCGCGCTCCAGATTGCGAAGCTCCGAGGCGCGACCGTCGCGGTCGTATCGAGGTCCGCGGCGAAGGCCGAGCGCGCTCGCTCACTAGGCGCGGACGCGGGGCTCACGTTCGATGAGAGTCATCCGCTGGATCGGGTTCTGTGGGAGTGGAGCGGCAAGCGCGGCGTCGACCTCATCTTCGACTCGGTGGGTTCGCCGACGATTGCCCGGTCCCTGCAGGCGATCTCCCGAGGAGGCCGGATCGTCGTCATCGGTGCGACCGCCGGGTCCAAGGCCGAGATCGAGCTGAGGACGCTGTTCTGGCGCCAGGCGTCGATCCGGGGCAGCACGATGGCCAGCGCCGGGGAGTTCGCCGCGATGCTGCACGAGCTGACCGAAGGACGGTTGCGGCCGGTCATCGACTCGGTGCATCCTTTCGAGGGTGCTCGCGCAGCGTTCCTGCGACTTGGGGCCCCGGACCTGTTCGGCAAGGTAGTGGTGAAGCTCCCCTGAAGCTAGATGACCCGTGTGGAAATCAATGATGGGGCGCGAGCCTTGCCTAGCACAGGGTAACCTCCGGGTCCTGTCGATCGTGGCAAGTGTAATCCTAGCAATCATTCTGGTTACCTCCTTCGTGCTTCCGCTACTCGCACCTATCTCGGGAGCGGCCACCACGAGCGTAGGAGGGGGACGAAGGTCCATCGAGGCACCTGAGGTCGAGGAGGGGTGCACGGCTGAACAGACGCAACCACTAGTAGTCATGGCGGGTGAGACCTGCTGGATCAATGGCACGGGTACCTCCTCGACGTTCTACGTCCACGGCAATGTCACGGTCGAACTTGGCGCCACCTTGGTGATTCAGAACGTTACGGTGTCGATTGTCCAGTCAGTCCCTGACTCTGGGACGAGTCTGAGCGGAAGACTCTCCGAACTCTCGAGACTTTACGATAACGGAAGTGTCAATTTCGTGCGTTCAATCCTAACGACCGATACCAACAACTCGAACCCATACATCAAGTTCAACGTGACCGTGACGGGCACGCTATCGCTCTTCGAGTCGAGTTTTGAATTTCCTGGATGGGTGAACCTCGTTGGCTCGAGCGCGGAGCTTCTCCTAAATCAATCGACTGTAACTTCGAACCCTCTCACAGGCAAAGTGACTCTTCCCAACCCCATCATTCAAGACGCATCATACGCTCCTGACATCCTTGCGCAGAGTGGCGCGCGAGTCATCGCTCTGGCCAGTTCGTTTGACGATGTGTATGCGGACAACTTTTCAGCGAACGGAGTTCCGGCAGTCCTGCCTATCACGGACCCGTCTACTTTCACAATCTCGCCTTCGGATAGCGCTAGTCTCTCGAATTTCCTGGCCCCCGATAGTGCGACGGATCTCATACAGGATTTCCTGAATCCTGTGAATCTGACAGCGTCGTATCTTGAGTTCAATTATTCTCTGACTGGTTCGCTCACAACCAACATTACGTTCGGGTTCAACGGGGAGAACTTCGACTTGGGCTTCTTCCCGCTCTCTAGCGGAACGAATTCTATCGCCATTCTTGACCTACCACCCTTGCTACAAGCCGCGATAAGACAGGCTGGGACGAGAGGTCTACTTGCCTCTACCGCGTCTTTTGGGAGCTCGACGTCATCGCTTACGGTAGGATTCCTTCAGACAGGTGTAGGCACATCTTCCGCCAGCATCAGCGATCCAAGGTTCCTCTTCGGTACTGACGTGAGTTACAATCTTACGTTCGAGGGTACGGGCACAACACTGGTGTCTGCTGACTCATCGTTCGGAGTGAATTGGAATTCTACATCCCAAGCGGACTCTCGAGGGGCTCCATGGCAGTCGAGCAAGTTGAATCTACTATCCGGCGCCCTCGCTTTATTCGCCAATCTATCGGTTCCCTCTCGCCCGCCCTCTGGTAGTGCTTCTGTGATTCTGGTAGGCTCCCGGAGTCAGGCCATCACGTATCGATGGGCGGAATTCAGTGCCGCTGGGCCGGGCGGATTCATAGGGAACGCTACAGTGTCCGCCTTTCCGGCCTCGACCGAGACTAACGCTTCGACGAGTCAAGCAAACAACCTCGAGCAGTTGGACCCAGGGCTTGCTAGCTACGTCAGCTGGATTTCGGCTCAACTAGGATTCGGAAGCTACGGCAAGACGAGCGCTTCTGGAATTCATCACGGTGAGGCGCTGCTCCTACTGGCCGCTGACCAGATGGCCCCCGGCGGGAGCCCGGTCTTCCTAGGCAACTACACCGTACTGGTGGACCCTGCGATTGTCGGAGTCGCGGCCGAGGCACTCATTTGTAACGTCACGCCGTATCCGGAGGATCTGGACCCGCCTTCTATCGATGTTATACCTCCCACCTATTTCCCTGACTACTCGAGTGAGCTTTCGATAGTGGCCGATACATACCTCATTGAAGGCATGAAATCAGCGAACGCGAGCATAGGTGACAAGGTCGTCTCTCACGTAGAGGTTACGAATTTTGGCCCTGCAGCCTCATGGAATCTCTCCGCTTCATTGGAACTCGCTGACCCAAACATAGGTTTACTATCGGAGGTGGCGTCCACTGGAGTCTTAGCGATTTCGCTTCAATCCTTGGAATCGTATACTATAGTAGAGAGTTGGACAATCACCCAGGCGACGGTCGGTTTACACGGAGCTGAGAGTGTCTCACTAGGCCAGACCGTCGAGTGGGACGGCGGATCGGCGTTCAAAAATGGCGGGAGTGCGTTCACTTCGACTTCTTTCGTGATTGAACCATCGAAGATAGCTATCAGTAATATTGCTGGGCCGCCAAGTGCCCTCTACCCATCGAGAAACTACACGGTCAACGGAACCCTGACCTTTAATGGGACCGGCTCTGCTCTCATCAGACTCTCGGCCGTTCCGAGTTTTGTAAACGCAACGGTTGTTGCCCTGGGCTCTACTCTCGCCGCAGACGGTCCGTTCTCACTTGTGTTCGGTCACGTTGGGTCAAAGCTCACCCCCGGGACTTCCTACAACTTGACCCTTCAAGCGACCTACAACAACGGGAGCTCTTCTGAGTACATCTTGCCAGGAACATTCTCAGAGGCGCCAAGTTCTCTCAATATTTCTTCAGTACGGTTCTTAGTTAGTGGGCTTGAGGTCGAGTCAGTAAGAATAGGACAATCTCTCGAATTGAGCGCCCTTATCACTAATCAGGGAGCCGCCGTGGTCTCAAACATCTCGGGAAGTGTCGGGTTAAGCGACAGTGCCACTAACCTTAACCGAGTGGTTTCTGTGATTCCGTTCACTGTCGTCGACATCTTTGCCGATGCAACCCTCCTCCTAGAGACTAACTGGACAGTTAATCAGACGGTAGTTGGACTCCATGGACTCGAGACGGTGAATCTTACACTTACCGTCGAGTGGAATGGGGGGT
The DNA here is from genome assembly GCA_021844945.1 of Thermoplasmata archaeon. Taxonomy (GTDB): domain Archaea; phylum Thermoplasmatota; class Thermoplasmata; order Lutacidiplasmatales; family UBA184; genus Lutacidiplasma. The sequence continues at coordinate 20,004 of JAKBSJ010000003.1, forward strand.
CGGGTTTCGCCAATGGAGGAGCAGTGTCCCTTGCCACTCCCTTCACCATACTTCCATCGACCATCAGCGTCGTAGAAGTGACGTCTCCACCCGCAACTCTCTATCCGAACCGCAACTACACAATATCTGGAGCCGTCGCCTTCAATGGTACGGGGAACGCGGAAGTTTCCATCTTGGCCCAGGCACAGGAGACAGGCCGAGTTTCCGTGCTCCTGGCCAAGGCAGCGTCCGATAACTCGACGTTCGATTTGCTCCTTGTTGCCCCGGGTTCCTTCCTTGTCGCAGGGGTCTCGTACAATCTCGTCGCTGAGGCGACTTTTAACACAGTTACCTCTTCGGAGTTTGTTCTGAATGGCTCATTCTCCGAGCCAGTCGCTTCACTGGTAGCGGCGTCGATTGAGTGCATCTCGGATGGATCCAGTACGGATTCTGTTCGAATTGGCCAAACGATCGGCATAGAAGCGACGTTCTCGAATTCAGGCGTTGCTTATGTCCAGAACGTGACGGAGACAATTCTCGTGGTCGACGCGTCACTCGATCTAACGGGTGAAATACTCTCGATCACTTATCTTGGGGTATCTATCCCCAACGATGGCAATTTGACGGTCTTCGCGAACTGGACAGTGACGCAAACCGAGATTGGTCTCCATGGCTTCTTCAATGCCACAGTCGAGATCGAGGTTGGTTGGAACGGCGGGGTAGGACAGCCAAACGGAGGATGGGTAACCGAAAGCCGACCCCTCGAAATCCAGCCCTCGAACATCCTAGTGGAGAACGTGACCGCGCCGCCGAGCATTCTCTCTCGTACGCAGAGCTACACAACTATCGGATCAATCTCCTTCAACGGCACCGGCTCTGCCACCATCACGCTCCTCGCGATACCTGAAGGCAGCGGGTCGCCGATTGAAGTCACAACCGCCCAGACCTCGAACCGCTCGTTCGTCCTCACCTACGGGTCTCTCGGCAGCCTCCTTACTCAAGGAGTTCGCTACGACCTCTTCGTCAAGGCGTCGTTCAACAACGCGACCTCTCCGCCCTATGCGATTCCGGGGACAGTTTCCCTAGCACCCTTGCCCCCACCCAATGTTTCGATTCCGTGGGGGGTATTTGCGATCGTGGCGTTAGCACTCGTCGGTATCACTTCTGCAATCTTCGTTACCCGTCGCGCCCGGTCCCGCGCAGTTGAGTGCGGAGAGTGCGGATCGATCCTGCCTAAGGCCGCAGAGACTTGCCCGATTTGCGGAACACTCTTCGATTACGGTGAGGTGCGATGTTCCCAGTGCGGCGAGGACGTACCGGCCAACGCCGCGGCATGCCCGACGTGCCATCGGGCTCCGGCGAACCGTCCGGGTCGGCCAGGATCGTTGTCGGACCGAGAGTCATACCACGAACACATCGAGCAGTTCCGTGCGGCAGCGCACGGTGACCTCGGAGACGACTTTCCGGAGCCCTCCTTCTGGGAGTGGTGGCGTCAACAGCCGGCGTACCAAAGTTACCGGGACTGGCTCGAAGGACGACCTCCTCGCCCGCCGGGCGCGGATGCGATGGACAAAGATCCGCTCGGTCTTGGAGATGGGCGGTAGGGTCGCGAGACCGACCAACCCAAATAGGCCGCCCGCGTCCGCGAGCGGGTAAGGCATGTCGGGAGACCTATCACGAGGCCAGCAGAAGGTTGCGTGGGCACGCTCCCACATGCCCGTGCTTGAGGGGATCCGCCGTAGGTTCGAGGCGGAGCGACCGTTCGAGAACCTCGTGGTGTCGATGGTCCTTCACGTCGAGGCGAAGACGGCGGCGCTAGCTCTCACAATGCGCGCCGGCGGAGCCGAGGTACACCTCGCCGCCGGCAACCCGCTTTCCACCGACGACGACGCCGTCGCCGCGCTCCGGGCCGAAGAAATCGACACCCGCGCCGTGAAAGGTGAATCTACGGCGGACTACCGTGCGGCGATCCTCGCAATGCGGGACGCGAACCCCCATGTCGTCATCGACGACGGCGCCGACCTCGTCGCACTGATCCATTCCGACCCGAAGGGCGTGAACCGCTTGCGCGGCTCGACCGAGGAGACGACCACAGGGGTCACCCGATTGCGCGCTCTCGAGAACGAAGGGAAGCTGCGGTTCGCCGCGATCGACGTCAACGACGCGGAAATGAAGCACCTGTTCGACAACCGCTACGGAACCGGCCAATCCACGATCGACGGGATTTCGGCGGCGACGAACCTTCTCATCGCAGGGAAGGTCGCAGTGGTGGCCGGATATGGCTGGTGCGGGCGCGGCGTCGCATCGAGATTGAAGGGAATGGGCGCCGACGTGATTGTTACCGAGGTCGATCCGGTCTGCGCGCTCGAGGCGCGGATGGACGGTTACCGTGTGATGCCGATGCTCGACGCCGTGCCCCAGGCCAATATCATCGTCACCGTCACCGGTACGACGGGCGTGGTCCGAAGCGAGCACTTTCGCGTGATCAAGGACGGCTGCATCCTCGCGAATTCCGGGCACTTCGATGTCGAGGTCGCCCGCAATGAGCTCGAGGGGATGAGCGTGGGCCACCACACCGTACGACCGAACGTGGACCAGTACGATCTCCCGGACGGGCGCAGAGTGTACCTTTTGGGGGAGGGCCGCCTGATCAACCTCGCTGCCGGTCAGGGCCATCCCGTGGAGATCATGGATCTATCGTTCGCGTTGCAGGCGTTGAGCGCGGAGCACATCGCGAAGCATGGGCTGTCGATGGCCCATCGGGTACACCCGGTGCCCCGCGAGATCGACCGGGCGGTCGCCCAAGCTGCTCTGGTCGCCTTCGGGGTGGCGATCGACGTGCCGACCGAGGCGCAACGGCAATATCGACAGAGTTGGGATTCCGGAACATGAGCGAAGTTACGCTGCCAGGGGACCTAGCCTACACGAAAACGCATGAGTGGGTTCGCGTCGAGGGGAATGTCGCGACGATCGGAATAACCGACCACGCGCAGTCCCAGCTCACGGACATCGTGTTCGTCGACCTCCCGACCGTCGGGAAGGAGACGAAGGCGGGCACCTCGGCTCTCGTCCTCGAATCGGTGAAAACGGTCACGGATGTCTATGCCCCGGGCAATGGGACGGTCAGCGAAGTGAACTCGGAGCTCAAGAGCCATCCGGAGTGGATCAACCAGGACCCCTACGGCAAGGGCTGGCTGTTCAAAGTCCTCCTTACCGAGCCGATCCCGGCGGGAAGTCTTCTCACGGCGGAGGCCTACCGCGCTCTGATCGAGAGCGGTACGCACTGAGCACTCATCGGCCTTGGAATCTCGGCGATCGTTTTTCCAGGAACGCCCGCATTCCTTCGAGCCGGTCCTCGGTCCCAAAGGTGTGTCCTGCCGACTGACCCTCGAGATCGAGGGATGTCGCCAGCGAAGCGTCCATGCCGTTGTCGATCACACTCTTGATCCAGGCCACGGCGAGCGGAGCCCGGTTCGCGATCGTCTCGGCGAGGGCTTGCACCTCCTCGCGAGCGCGATCGGAGGGCACGACGCGGACTACGAAGCCCATGCGCGCGGCTTCCTCGGCCGAAACGGGAATCCCGGTGTAGGCGAGGTACTTCGTCCGAGCTCGACCGATGATGCGGGTAAGGCGACTCGCCCCGCCCATCCCGGGATGGATCCCGACTGTTACCTCAGGCAGACCCATCTGGGCTCCTTCCGCCGCCACGATAAAATCGGCGGCGAGGGCGATCTCAAGTCCGCCCCCGAGCGCGTAGCCCTCGACCAACGCGATCACGGGATGAGGGAACTTCTCGATCACGCGAGCGGTTTGCTGCCCCAGAAATCCGAAGGCGAGACCCTCGGCCGGAGTCTTGCGCTCCATCTCGCCGATGTCCGCTCCCGCGGCGAACACGGGGGAGCTCCCGGCGAGCACCACCGCGCGCACGCTCCCGTCGCCGGCGAGCTCGGTGAACGCCTGGCGGAGAGCGATCAGCATGTCGGAGTTGAGCGAGTTCAGTACCTCCGGTCGGTCGAGCAGAACCCACGCGACGGGGCCCTGGTGCTCGACCACTACGGAGCGCAACGGCCACGTGCGATCCCCTCGGGCCGCGCGGGATCCGAGCTCCGCAGAGACCGGGAACGCGCCGTTCCAAGGCTTCGCGTACTCCTCCACAAGTCGCAGACCCTCGGATACTCCGACCGAAGAGAGCTGGGAAAAAGGCCCCCACTTCCGGCGAAGGCCGATCGTCGCTCCTCGATCAACTGCCTCGGGCGTCGCGACGTCTTCCTCGACCAGGCGGGTCGCGATCCCGATCGTCAGTCCCAACAGCCGGTCCCGGACCGCAGCCTTCTGGTTCTCAACCACCTTCGTTGACCTCCAGTCCCAAGGCTGGTGGGAGGAGAACTGCTGCTCAAGCAACCGGCTCGGAGCGTACGCTGGGCCGAACGCGGCAAACAGCGAGTGCTGGGCGTGAAAGGCGATCGGGATCCCTGTGACGTTCATCAGTTCGAACGGCCCCAACGTGGCTCCGAAGAGCTCGCGACCGACCTCCTCGATCGTCGCGAGGCTCGCGACGCCCTCCTCCGCGAGACGGCACGACTCGTTCAGGTACGGAACGAAGAACCGATTGACGGCGAACCCGGCGCGGTCAGCCGTGCGGATCGGAATCTTACGCAGGCGATAGCCGAACTGCTCGAGCTGCCGCATCACGGCGGGATCGGTACGGTCCCCGGCAATCACCTCGAGAAGCTTGTTCACGGCGGCGGGAAAGAAGAAGTGGAGACCGGCGAAGCGCCCAGGTTGGGGGAATCCGTCCGCGAGCTTCGTCACGGAAAGTGAGGAGGTGTTCGTGGCGACGATCGTGTCGGGACCGACAAGGCTGGCCAGCTCGCGAAACACTGCTCCCTTGACCGTCTCGTCCTCGAAAACGGCCTCGACGGCCAGAGCGGCGTCCTTTGCGGCGTCCGCGAGGCCGGTCGTAAACGAGATCCGGGAGAGGATTTCGTCTCGCTTGGCGGGAGTGAGCTTCTTCCGGTCGATGGCCCCTTGGAGCGTCTTCGCGATGAGCGAGCGTCCGCGGTCGAGCATCGAAGCGTCGATGTCGCGCACACGCACGGTAAACCCGGCTTGGGCGCAGGCCTGCGCGATCCCACTGCCCATGTTGCCGGCGCCGATGATCGCCACGGTCGCGGGTGGTCGGAGCGATGGATAGCTCATGCGATCTCACTCCGCCGGCGTGACCGGCAGCGGGAGCCCAGGAAGGCAAGGATTCTTTAAAGAACGCCATCGTCCCCGGCTGGGTTCTCCGTGACCGACCCCGGGCCCGCAGGGCTTGCCGATGCCATCCTCGCCGACGAGCAAGCGCTCGTGCTCAGCCTCGGAGGTTTCACGGTCGGCTTCGCGGGCGGGACCCTGCTCTTGCACGACCGCATACCGGTGCCCCGATTCAACTTTGTCACCGTGGATCGGGTCGGGGCGAACCGACAGACGGGTTTCTTCGAGCGCGCGCTCGACCAATACTTCCAGCGCGCGATCCGACCGACCTTCCGGGTCCCGCGCCCCGTTCCACCGTACATCGATCGCACCCTGCGGTACCTCGGGTTCGCTCCACGCGAGGATGCTCTCGAGGTTCTCGCCGGCCGCCGCATCGCCGCTCATATGTCGGGCTGCGGCACGACCCACCTGGCCGACGACGAAGATGCTCACGATCTCGCGCAGCTATGGGTGGGAGAGAAGGAGTCGCCCGAGTTTGCGAGTGCGCTCGACATTCTTCGCCATCATCCCAACCCCGGGGAGGCGCTGCTACCGGTGGTGGTAGACGATAACGGGGAACGGCTCGGCGCGGCCCTGATCTATCGACGCGAGGGTCGGGCGCTGTTCTTCGGGGTCTCGACGCAACCCTCCGCACGTGGCCGAGGGGTGGCGACGGGCCTCGTACGCTATGCGATCCGTTCCCGGCTTGGAGGCCCCGGGGCGACGTACGCGCTGCTGTCCGATTCCGCTCGCCTGACCCGGCATCTCGCCCGCCAGGGACTCCGCCGGCTCCGGTCGATGACGGTCTATGAGTTGGATGCGGATGCCCAACTTTCTCTTCCCCCCGTCCCCCCCCTGGGCCCTCCGCACTGGCGCCCTCCGCGGAGCGCTCCCACCGGATGATCCGGACTCCAGAAGGTTCGGGGATATCCGGCCGGCCTCGAGGCTATGAACGATGGGTAGACGCGCGGTCAGGCCGGGGCGCGGCGGAAGCCTTCGAGCTTCATCCGCTGCTCGAGCGAGGCGATCGTACGGATGGTGGGGACCACGGTGTCGGCGTTGAGCGAGATCGAATCGATCCCTTGGCGCACTAGGAACTCCGCGAACTCGGGGTAGACGCTGGGACCTTGGCCGCAGATCCCCACGGTCCGGTGCTCCGCGTGCGCGCCTTCGATCAATAGCTCGATGGCACGCTGGACCGCCGGGTCGCGTTCGTCAAAGTATCCCATCCGACCCAGGATCTCGGAGTCGCGATCCGCACCGAGCACGAGCTGGGTGAGGTCGTTCGATCCGATGGAGAAACCATCGCAGAACTTCGAGAAATCGCGTGCGAGCAGGACCGTCGAAGGGACCTCGGCCATGAGGTAGAGCTGGAAATCGCGGGAACGTCGGAGGCCCGCGTCGCGCATCATGCCCGTGATCTCTTCGAGCTCCCAGGTATTGCGAACGAACGGCAGCATGACGTGGGCGTTCTTCAGTCCCCGCTCGGTGCGGATGCGGTGGATCGCCTCGAGCTCGGCCAGGAACGCAGGACGGAACGCGGGAGCGATGTAGCGCGAACAGCCGCGCCATCCGATCATCGGGTTCTCCTCCGCGGGTTCGAACTGGGCCCCGCCGGGCATCCCGCGGTACTCGTTCGTCTTGAAGTCGGACGTGCGGATGATCACCGGTCGCGGATGGAAAGCCTGGCAGACTTGGGCGATCCCGTCGGCGAGGCGGCGCACGAGCTCTTCGCGCTTTCCCTCTTGGAGCAGCTTGAGCGGATGCTCACGGACGTGGGCGGTGAATATGAACTCGGTCCGGAGCAGGCCGACGCCGGACACCGGGAGCTGCGCGTACTCGGTCGCCTTCTCCGGGACCCCCACGTTCACGTAGATTTTCGTTGCGGTGACGGGGGACGAGTGAGCGCCGCCGGAGTACCCGGCCAACCCATAATCTCCTGCGGCGGGGGAGGGGACCGTGACCATCGTTCGCCGACCCCGGTAGACCGAACCGGTCTTGCCGTCTACGGTGACCTCGCTACCGTCCGCGATGGTCTTCGTCGCGGAGCGCGTCCCGACGACGCAAGGAACCCCGAGCTCGCGCGACACGATGGCCGCATGGCAGGTCATGCCGCCCTCGTCGGTGACGATGGCCGCGGCGTGCGCCATCGCCGGCACCATGTCGGGGGTCGTCATCGAGGTCACTAGGATCTCTCCCGGCCGAAGTTTTTCCATGTCCGACGGTCCGGCAAGGATCCGCGCCACCCCACTTGCAACCCCAGGGCTCGCCCCGAACCCTCGCACAATCGGCTCTTCCTCCGAACTCGGAGGAGGCTTCGGAGGCGGGCTGGCGCTCGACATCCCGGTGGGGGAAGCGCGCGACGTAGATGACGGTGCGGAGCCGCCCCCCCCGGGGATGGTCGTCACCGGGCGCGCTTGGACGATGTAAAGGCCGTGGCGATCCGCGCACCACTCCACGTCCATCGGCCGACGGTAGTGCGCCTCGATCCTCCGTCCGAGGGACGCGAGGCTCTTGATTCGGTCGTCCGAGAGCTTCTGAGCGCGGCGGTCCTTCTCGGGAACATCCTGTCGCTCGTTCCCTCCGCCCTCGGCCCGGACGATCCGGAACCTCTGATCGCTGAGTTGCTTTTGGACGATGCTCTGGGTGGAACCGTCGATGACGTAATGGTCCGGGGTCACTTCGCCCCCGACGATCGCCTCGCCGAGTCCCCACCCGGCCTCGATGATCATTCGATTCTCGCCGGTGTTCGGATCGCGGGTGAAGAGGATCCCGCTCACGGTCGAGTCGACCATCTTTTGAACGAGGACGGCGAGCGCGACCTCCGAGTGCTCGAAGCCCTTGCGGGCTCGGTAGGCGATGACCCGAGGAGTGAAGACGCTACTCCAGCAGCGTCGGACCATCCGGAGAATCGAGTCCGTCCCCGTGACGTTGAGATACGTGTCCTGCAGCCCGGCAAACGAGGCTCCTTCCAGGTCTTCGGCGGTCGCGCTGGATCGTACTGCGGAGAACCGCACGGAATGATCCTTGGCAAAGGATTCGTACGCCCGAACGAGCTCTTGGCGCAAGCTCGCCGGGAACTCGGTCGCTTCGAACGCGGCGCGGATCCGTTGCGACGCCGCCTCCACGGTATCGGCCTTCGCGGGGTCGATCTGGTCGAGCGACTCCCGAATGACGTTGGCGAGCGAAGGGATCGATGCGAAGGAGACGTACGCCTCGGTGGTGATCACGAACCCCGGGGGTATTGGGAGACCTTCGCGGACCAGCTCGCCGAGCTTGCTCGCCTTGCCTCCGACCAGCGGGCGATCACTATCGGAGACGTCGGCGAGATCGACGACAGTCCTCATGCGGCGCCCCGTCGCTCGAGCGTGTAGGCGCGCAGGTCGGACGTGGGAGAGTACGCGTGGACCTCTCGGCTCTCCCGGATCGACCAGTCACTGCGCTCTCCGGTTCGTTCGATGATGGTCATCGCTCGTGTGTCGAGCTCCGCGCGTTCGACCACCTCGTAGTAATGAATCGAACCGCCGGGGCGGACGACGCGTGCCACTGACGGTAGATACTTAATCCCTTGCAGCGGAAGATTCAGGATGGCGCGATCCGCGGGTTCGGCCCTCGCCAAGAATCGCTCGACATCGTCCTGGACGACCTCGACGGGGATGCGCGGAGCCAACCGGCCCAAGCTCGTGCGAAGGAGTTCGAGGGCGTCGGGGTTCTGGTCCACCGCCGCGACGCGGGCGGCCCGGCCATCGCGGGCGATCGCAAGGGCGAACGGGCCGACCCCGCAGCACAGGTCGTACACCGTCTCGCCGTGGCGGACGGTCCCGGCCACGCGCGCATGCTCGCGCGCGAGCCGGGGTGAGAAGTACGCCCGTTCGACGTCAACCTCGATCGAGATCCCGTTCTCCCGATGTTGCGTCCTCCAGCTGCCGGTCCCCGCAACCATGCGCAGGGACCGACGACGGTCCGGCCCATGTACGCCCGTATCGGCTCCGACCAGGCGCGCCCCGGGCACGAATCGGAGCAACGCATCTCCGATCGCGGGAGCGTCCGGTTCCAACTCCTTCGGGATGCGGACGAGCACGATCTCGCCGATCACGTCGAACGCGCGTGGGAGCAAGGCACGTCGGTCCGCAGGGAGGGAAACCAGATCCTGGTACCGACGCGCGGAACCTCGGTCCGTGAGAGGCAAGAACTCGTCCTCCGCAACCGATCCGCGCACGGGAAGAGCCCCCGGCCCGACGGGGAAGACTACGTCATTGCCGTCGACGCGGATTCGCAGATCGGTGCGTAGCTTGCTGGCGTGGACCAGCGCGCGGCGGGCCTCTTCGCCTTCGCTGCGGGGCACCCGTATCGCGCGAGATCTCATGCGGGGTTCCGAACCGACCGTTCTAAGAGTAGCGGCATCACGTCGGACCCGTGCAAGCGGCCGAGAACCCCTATCGAGGCGGCCTGTTCGCCGAACGTCTGGGGGACGGTCCCGGTCGCCGAAGCGACCCTTGCTCCGACGAGAAGGAGCGGCACGGGATCGTCCGAGTGGGCTCGCAGGATCGCCGGAGTCGCATGGTCCGCGGTGACCACGATACGCGTGCGATCCAGGTCCACGCTGGCGAAGAAGGGGCCGAAAAAAGAGCGATCGATTGCCTCGATGACCTCCCGCTTGCGCGGCGCATCGCCGTCGTGGCCGGGTTCGTCGGGCCCCTTGAGGTGAACGTAGACGAAGGGATACCGGGAGAGCGCCTGGAGCGTACGTTCGGCTCGCTCGCGGTATCCGGCGTCACGGTCCGGTCCCATAGGTCCCACATACTCGTCGGCGAGACCTAGGAGCCGGGCGATCCCGCGCTCCACCGGCATCTCGGTGACCGCCGCACCCGCGATTCCCCAACGTTCCCGCCACGGCTTCGGGGGAGGGGAGGGAGCGGTTCCCCCGTTCCGAAGCAGGATGCCGTTCGCTACCGGCTTCCCTGCAATGGCCCGGCGTGCGTTTGTGGGATCGCCCGCAAGCAGGAGGGCGGATCGAGCGATGAAGGCATTGACCGCGGTGGCGGTCCGGGCCGCGGCCGGGTCGTCGTTCTCCGGCCGGACCTCGGGGATACGCCGGTCGGCATCGGTCCGCGCTCGTCCCATTCCCCCGACACGCTCGTAGAACGGATCGGCATTCGTTACCCGGGGCGACAGTGCGTCTCCTGAGCGCGCTCGAAGGATCAGAACTCCCCGGTGCCCTACGGTCGCCCGGACCGTGGTCTCGATGCCAAGGTCTTGGAGGAGGTCGCCGCGCGTGAGCGACTGGGCGAGGGCCTCCGACTCGTGCGTGGTCAACGACCGACCGACCCGCTGGTCCACGACCATGCCGGCGCCGTTCGTGGTGGCGAAGTTCAGCCGAAATGCGACCTCCCCGCTCGCAACGCGGATGCCGATGCCCTCTGCCTCGAGGACGCCCCGTCCGGGCGAATCGCGCACGGGATCGTAGCCCAGGAGCGAAAGAACGCCGGCGTCGGACTCCGGCGCCGTTCCCGGACCGATCACGTCGACCAACCCCATTTGGCCCCTCGCAAGGGCCCGGTCGAGCTCCGGGGTGTGCGCCGCTTGAACGGGGCTTGGGCCTCCCGTCGCGGGATTCGGTCGATCTCCGAGCCCGTCGAGGATCACCAGAGCGTATCGAAGTGAAGGTCCGCTCATTCGCTCCACCGCGGGGTGTTTTCCTTATAAAGGGGTGCCGGGCTCGCCCCGCGGGCATGGCGAAAGGACGGATTCGAGCGTTCTTCAACACTCGGGTGGGCTTGGCCGTTCTCATCGCGATCGCGATCGTCGTGACCGCGGGCTCGTTCCTGGTCGGAGAATACCTGACTGCCACTGTCGCCGCGTTGCTCTTCGGGCTTGGGATCCCGGTTTGGATGGGTCAGAAGAGCATCAAGTGGCTCGCCGTCGTCGGCGTAGCGATCCTTGCCGTCAGCCCGGCCATCAGCACGGCCTTCGAGGTCCCGGTCGTGCTCGCGCCGACAGCCGCGGCTTCCTCGTCGAATTACATCCTGCAGAACGCCACCGTATCGCCGTACTTCAGCGGTCCCGGAACGAACTTCACCTGGACTGTGCGGGTGGACTTTAGTCGAATCCCCAGCGGCAACGAGAGTTGGAATATGACGCTCTACCTCAGCACTTGTCCCGGCGCGACGGGCCGGAGCGATCCGAACTGTAGTTCCGGATACCCCTTTACCTCCTACACCCAGAGCGTAGTCAATCAGACCGGAAACCGGCCGATCACGTTCTCCGAGGCGATCAGTTCTTCGAACATCTGGGACTGGCAGATGAGCCTGTTCTACACGAATAACTCCGGCCGGAACGGGACGTACGTGTTCCTCGTCGGAGATCCTACCTATAACGGGATCGCCGGACCCGTGGTCGCGAACGGATGGGGAGGCGTCTACGGGCTCATTATCGGCGCGATCTACAGCGACTACCTCATCGTAGGGATCGTGTTCTTCATCGGTCTGCTGATCTACGCGGTCTTCAAGCAGCGGCGCATGCGCCGAGAGCAGGCGGCGAGCCGAGCCGCGCCATCGTCGGGGACCGCGGGAGCCGAGAGTCCTCCGGCGGGGCCTGGTGCCTCTTCGGCTCCTCTCGCTTCGGGCGGCACGGCGCGCCCTGCGGCGACCCAGGAGCTGGCGTGTCCCAATTGCGGCGCCGTGGTCTATCCGAAGGAGACGTTCTGCTGGAAGTGCGGTACGAGCCTGTCGGCACCCTCGAATGCGGCGACCGGCCGAAGTAACCCTCCCTCGTAACGCGACGGCGAAACGTCGGGCCGTCGCGGAGCCGATTAGGTCGGGAGTGGCGCGGTAAGGGTGCCCGAGTAGCCCGCGACGCCGACCGTCTCGAGCGTCAGCGTCTGGTCGGTGAACGACGTGGGGGCTCCGACATCGATCCAGAGCTTCATCACGGTGGTAAGAGGCGAACCGGTCGTGTACGGAGATGTCGCGGTCCAGCCGGGTCCGGAAAGACCGGCGACCGACCCGGGGGCGTACGACACGATCCCCGGCGGAACCGTCGACGTCAGGATCGAGAAATTCCAGCCAGACGTGGAAACGGTCTGCGATAACTGATTCTCCACATAGATCTCGAGAGACGAGGGAGAAGGGGCACTTCCGCTCGCCGTCGTAATCGGAACGACCCAACAGGTGACGTCGCCCAGGCACCCCGTGGAGTTCGGACCCGGATTCGTGCAGCCGGCCATCGGGCCGTAGCACGTCGCCAGCCCCCAGGCGAGATTCCCCGACAGCGGCGTGGTGACATGGCTGACCAGCGGTATGAGAAACACATAGAGAACGGCGGCGAGCACGACCGTAATCGCGACCAGCAGGATCGTCGCGATGATCGGCGAGACCGCTCGACGATCTCGACGGTGGGTCAGGAGCCGCAGGTCGCCGGCCCGTCGTCGTACTCCTCGCATCATGGAACGCACCCGTACTGGGACGGATGCTCCCATTTGAGCCTTCAGTTGGAGTTGGCCGACACCAACTCCGCCTCTCCATGGACGCCGGGCGAGCGCACGCGCATCGCACCTAGGGGTTATACTCCGCCCGCGGAAGTCGGCGCGCTGTTCGACGAGAGCAAATTTTTGTTTGACACGTCAGAGAAACGTTGAGGGAACGCCCACGCACATGGTTTCTCGCTTTTTCTCGCGATGTTTAAGTAGTAGGAAATGGGTCATGCGGACGTAACCGTGTTCGACAACGTCCCCCGTCGAGAGACCCCGCTCGTTCGCGAGCGGAACGCTCGCCGGACCGACCCCGAGGACGCGCGCATCGCCCTACGGTGCAACCGCAAGGAACTCGAGCTGATCGACTCGTTCGTGGCCAACGGCGAGTTCGAGAGTCGCTCGGAGCTCTTGCGGGCGGCGATGCACGCGCTGCTCCGGTCGCGCTCGTTGTCGTCCGAGGTCACGCCCCCCCGAGATTCCGAAGGTTACGTCGAAGTGCCCGTGCGCATGCGACCGCACGAGCTCGCCGAGTGGCAAGCCTTCGCCCGATTGGTGGAGAACGGACAACCCGTGCGCGATGTCCTCGCGCGAGTGATCCGAGAGTTGGCGGCAGGTCGCCGCATACGTGACGCCGTCGCCTACCACCGCGAAGGATTACAGCAAGCCGCCGCGCGGCAGGAGCAGGAGTCGGCACTTCGCGAAAGCGGAAAGAGTCTCGAACGCAAGGGCGTGCTCGGTCGATAGGGGTTCCCGAGGTCGATCATGGAAACGGGGTGGATACATGTCCGGGGCCGATCGAGGTGCGAGCGTAGGCAGTCCGTCGTCAGGATCTGACGAGCCGAACGGAGCGGCGATCTCCGGGACCGTGCGCCTGGGCCAAGATATCCGGTTCGTGATGATCGCCGTCGGCGGGGGCGCGATCCGCGTTGCACGGCCGATAGCCCGCCGCCACCTGCGCCACTTGGAAACGGTCGCGATCAACTGCGATCCCCGGGTACAGGACTGCGAGGAGTTCGACCGCCGAATGTGTCTGATCCCAGAAGTGGGGGGACCGGCCGACACCTGCGGAAGTCCGCTCGCCGGAGCCGTCCTCGCGCGCGCGGCCGAACCGGCACTGCGACGCCTGTTCGACGAGGCGCACTTCGTTACGATCATCGGTAGCCTCGGCGGGGGCGCCGGTAGCGGAGTGCTACCGAACCTCCTCGAGCTCGCAAGCGAGCGCAGCCGGCACCTGACCGCCTTCGTCCTGAAGCCGTTCGCCTGTGAAGGAGAGCGCCGTGCGATCGCGGACCGGACGATTGGCCGCATCCACTTGCTCGAAGGCTTCTCCGACCTGAGGAACCAAAACCGTGCCGCCCTTCATGTCCTCGATAACCAATCGCTCGTCGGACCGCTCGGCTCTCGAGCGTTCCGGAGCGTCTCCGAACACTGGGCGCAGATTATCGGCGACTACGTGGAACAGAACTACATCGACGTCGCCGAGGCCTTTCTCCACTCGATGCTCTCTGCTGCCATCCCGGCGACGACGGTAGTAGCACCCCCGACCTCCGTCATCGGTCCCGGGATCGCACCGCCCGCCGAGATCCTGCCCCCGATCCCCGCCCAGCACCTCGAGGCCGAGCTCACGTTCGAGGTCCACAGCGCGGTTCGGCCGCCGCCGGCTCCGTAGGGAAGCGAAAGCACGCTGGGTCGGCCCGGGATCGGACCATCCTCGGCACGGGACACAACGTTAAGTGGAGGATTCGTTGAATGCGACGCGAATGGACGGCCGCATCCTCACGGCGCTTGTGACGATCCTCCTCCCCGCGATCCTGATCGGGGTGACGATCGAGTTCTTCTCGTCAAACCCGCTGGCGATCCTGGGTCTGTTCGTCGTGATCGTCGGCGGAACGTTCTGGCTCTTGTCCTACACCGACTCGTTCTAGCCCCGACCGCGCCTCACTGATACATGGAGTCGGCGCCCGAGGGAGGCGCCGGCTCGGTCCCGGGAGAACTACCGGGCGGTGGAGCGGCCTTCATCACGGCCCGAAGCGCCCGCTCGATCTCCTCGGCTTGGGCGCGCAGGGGCAGCGTATCGATCTTGAGCTCAGGGAGCACCCGGTCCAGGGCCTCGATCAGCGCGGCCCCGGCTCGATGGTCCGGGAAGACCTGAGCCGACCGCGCGGTCGCGAGCAGCACGGCCACGGGGAGAGGTCGGTCGAGCGCCTGGACCAGCAACGCTCCCGAGACGCCGCCGAGGACTCCCTCGTCGAGCGCTTCGGCGCCGCTCTTGCGGATGGAGTCGAACGCCGGCCCGCTGGGTGGGAACACGATCGCGTATACCTTGGGTTCGGGTTCCTTCGCGCCGGTCTCGTCTTCTTCCTCCCCCGGGTGGGTAGAGACACCCTCGAGGGCCAAGATCCACCGAGCCTTTCGTCGTTCGGCCTCGTCCAGGAGCGTGCGGGCCAAGGAGGAGGCCTGGGAGGGGGTGGGGGGGAACTCGGAAAGAACCACCGCGAAGTCCTTGCGCCCGTAGACGCGAATGGGCGGGTTGACAATCCCGCCCTGAATCACCGCGATCGGGGGCATCTCCTGCGATGCAAAGACGCCGATGCGAGGAAGCTTGAGCGTTCGGACGATGTAATGGGCCGCGATCGTGGTAGCAAGCCCGGCACTCGGAAAGCACGTCAAGATGGTAGCCCCGGGGTCGAGCGGGGGGGTCCCTTTCTCTTCCTTCCAGGTGAACTCCATGTCCTCGCCTCGTACGGAGCACACCAAGACGGGATTTAGGCTCATGTGTCCGATCGTACGATCCGCCGGCAAGGCCAAGTACTGAAATCCGCTCGTCGGAACGTGGGGCTTCCGTTCAAGGATATCGTGACCCCGCGGGAGCTTCCGTGGGGCGCTCTCTCGGGTCGGGCCGTCGCGGTCGACGCCTACAATGCCCTCTATCAGTTCCTCGCGACCATCCGGCAAGCGGACGGCCAGCCGTTCTCCGACGCCGACGGCCTCCCGACGAGCCATCTGATGGGTTCTTTCTATCGGACGACGTCCCTTCTCGCCGCGGGCGTCCGACCGGTCTGGGTATTCGATGGAAAGCCACCCGAACGCAAGGCCGGCACGATCCGGCAGCGGATCGAGGCGAAGGAGCGGGCCACCGAACAATGGCACGCCGCGCTCGCCGTCGGCGACCTGGCGACGGCCCGCCGGAAGGCGGCCCAGACTTCTCGGCTCACCCCCCCGATGGTTGAGGAGACGATCGAGTTGCTCGACGCTCTGGGGGTCCCCACGGTCCGCGCGCCGAGCGAAGGGGAGGCGCAAGCGGCTCGCATGGCGGCCGATGGCGTCGTGTGGGCCACAGCGTCCGAAGACTACGATACACTGCTCTTCGGAGCGCCCCGCCTCGTCCGGGGGCTGGCCGCCCGCCGCTCCGGCCGGACCGGCGGAACGGACGCGGCGCAGCTCATCGATCGGGAAGAGATGCTCCGGCTTCTCGATATCTCGGGGGACGAACTCATCCTCATCGGGATCCTTGTGGGAACGGACTTCAACGACGGCGTTCGGGGGTACGGACCGAAGAAAGCGCTGAAGATCGCCCAGGAGCACCTGGGTTGGGCCGAGACGATAGCCCGCACGGGCCTCGACCCGACCGAGGCGGATGAGGTCGCCGAGATCTTTCGCCATCCGAACACGACGCCGGCACCGCCCCTCGACTTCCGTCCACCGGACCCCGATCGGGTGGCCCGCGTTCTCGTTCGCCGTCACGGTTTTTCGGAGGAGCGCGTGCGCTCGGCGCTTCAACGCGTGGGGCGCGCTCCGACGCAGGCAAAACCGGTTCCGACCACCCCTCGCGGGCGCCAACAGAGCCTCGATCGTTTCGAGGAGGTTCCGTCGTGAGCTGGCTCGAGTGCGTGCCGAACTTCTCCGAAGGGAGGGATGCAGCCAAAGTCGGGCGCATCGCGGGCGCGGCTCGGAACGTGCCGGGCGTCGTGGTGCTCGACGTCGAGTCGAACGCGGATCACAATCGATCGGTGATCACGCTCGTCGGGAATGGAACGGCCTTGATCGAGGCAGCGATGGCGATGATGCGCGTGGCGACCGAGCTCATTGATCTCAACCACCACCAAGGGGAGCACCCCCGCATCGGAGCGACGGACGTTGTCCCGTTCGTCCCGCTGGAAGGCTCCACGATTGCCGACGCGATCGAGTGCGCGAACCGACTCGGGGAGCAGGTGGCCCGCGAGCTCGGGATCCCGGTCTATCTCTACGGGGCCGCGGCCCGACGGCCCGAGCGGTCCGAGCTGCCGAACGTGCGCGCGGGCGAGTTCGAGGGACTTCGAGAGTCCATTCTGCGTGACCCGGCCCGTGCGCCCGACTTTGGGGAGGCGCGCGTTCACCCCACGGCGGGGGCCGTCGCGATCGGGGCACGCGCGGTGCTCATCGCCTACAATGCCTATCTGACCACCCCGGACGTGCAGGTCGCGAAGCGGATTGCCCGAACCGTGCGCGCGCGGGACGGTGGTCTCGCGGAGGTGCGGGCCCTGGGCTTCGAGATCAAGGAACGGAACCGCGCGCAGGTCTCGATGAACCTCACCGACTACCGCCGCACGCCCATCCACCGAGCGCTCGAGGCGGTCCGCCGCGAAGCGAGGCGTTATGGGGTGGAGGTCGAGGAGTCCGAGATCGTCGGCCTCGTTCCGGAGGAAGCGCTCTTCGACGCCGCGGAGTACTATCTCCAACTCAATCGCTTCGACCGAGCGGCGATCCTGGAACGAAAGGTCCGGAGTGCCGCAGGGTCCGAAGAGTCCTTCCCACGGTTCCTTGAGCGGCTCGCCGCGCGTACGCCCACGCCCGGAGGCGGGAGCGCCGCGGCCGCGGCGGGCGCCCTCGCGGCCGCGCTGGGCGAAATGGTCCTCGCGTACTCGATCGGCGCGAACACTCCCGGCGACGACCCTCTGGTCGCAGCCCGGACCGCTTGCCGGGATGCGCGGACCTTCTTCGTCCGGGCCATGGACGACGATGCGGCCGCGTACGAAGCCGTTCGCGCCGCCCGCAAGGAGCTCAAGGACCACCCGGCGGACCCGGCCAAGCTCGCCGCAAACGTCGCAGCGCTGCGCCGTTCGGCCGACGTTCCGCTATCCACGGCGCGGAACGCGGTCCGGCTCGCCGAGGTTCTGCGTTCCGTAGGACCCAGGACCAAGCCAGCTCTCGCGAGCGATCTGACGACCTCGCTCGCGCTTCTTTCGGCCGCTCGCGACGGTGGGCTCGCGAACGTCCGGGTCAACGTGGCGGACCTGAAGGCCGCCGGTCAATCCACCGCGGACTTTGAGGCCGAGGCGGCTCGGTTGAGCGGCACGGACGGATGAGCGACCCTACCCCACGGGCTCGACCGCTCATCTGGGTGAACTGCGCGATCTCGATCGATGGGCGACTCGCGTTCGCTCGCGGCACCCGCGCCCGCCTTTCGGGGCCTCAGGACCTCGCACGAGTACAACGGTTGCGAGCCGAGAGCGATGCGATCGTGGTGGGATCGGGTACGGTGGCTCTGGACGACCCATCCCTGGCGGTTCACTGGGAAGCGATCGGCCGCACCGTCGGTCGGCCTCCCACGCGGATCGTGCTCGACTCGAAGGGAAGCCTGCCGGAGGGAGCCCGGGTGTTCGACGGCTCGTCGCCGACCTTAGTGGCCACGCTCGAAAGCAACCGGCGGACCTATCCCCCGTACGTCGAGCGCCTCGTCGTGGGGTCCGATCGGGTCGACCTCGCTCGGCTCTGGGGCATCCTATACGAGCGGGGCATGCGTCGGATCCTCGTCGAGGGCGGCGCGCGCGTGATCGCGAGCGTCGTGGCCTCCCGTACCTTCGATCGGCTCACGGTGTACGTCGCCCCGGTGCTCATCGGGCAAGAGACCTCTCCCCCGATGGTCGCGGGACCGGCGGCCCGCGGGTTCGAGGAACTGGCCCGGCTCCGACTGCTGGGCGTGGAACGCCTGGATGACGGGTACGTCGCGAGCTACGAGCCGAGCCTTCCGTGAGCGGAACTCGGCCCCCCCGCTCCGCGAACGAGTTATGAACTCACCATCCTCCGGGAGGGGCGAAGAACCGGACCATGAAGCTCGTACACTTCTCTCTCAGTGACCAGTTCCATTTCGGCATGCTGACCGACGCGAACGAGTACATCGACCTCGACACCGCCTGTCGGGACTACTTCGGCGTCAACCCCGTCAAGGGGGCCGATCCGAGCCGCTTCCGGGACATGCGGGCCTTCTTCGCCGGAGGCGCCGATTCGGTCGAGATCACCCGGAAGATCCAGGAGTACATCGACCGGCGGCGCGCATCCGGATGGACCCCGCGCGCGGCGACAGGCGCCCGGTTCCTCTTCAAGCCCGAGGAGGGGGTCAAGCTGCTCGCGCCGGTCGTTCGCGGCGCGAAGATCTACTGCCTGTCGTCGAACTCGCAGAGCCACATTGCGGAAGAGGGGAAGCCCGCTCCGCGCCAGCCCTACTTCTTCACGCGATTCTTCAACAGTTTGGTGGGCCCGAGCGAGAGCCTGGTGATCCACTCCGCGGGAACCTTCCCCGACGTAGCGTTGGATCTCGCGGCGGTGATCGGCAAGTCCGGCAAGCACATCCCGGCCTCCGAGGCGATGGCCTACGTCGCCGGCTACACGATCGCGCTCGACATGGGCTACCGCGACCTCCAGTACCCGCCCGATAGCCCAACCGATTGGGTCATGGGCAAGGGCTTCGACGCTTCGATGGCCGTCGGTCCTTGGGTGGTGCCGAAGGAGGAGATCGGCGAACCCTACCCCCTCAAGATGGAACTCAAGGTCGCGGGGACCGTCCGTCAGTCCGGCGACACCAACGACTATCTCTTCCGCCTCCCCGAGGCGATCGCGCATCTTTCTCGCGGGATCACGCTCGAGCCGGGCGATCTGTTGAGCCTCGGCACGCTCGGGGGAACCCCGGGATTCGAGTTCGGGAAGGAGAGCCGCAAGCTCCGGGCCGGGGATTCGATCGAGGCATCGATCGAGAAGATCGGGCGCCTGGTCATGTCGGTGAAGGCCGAAGCTCCGCCTCGCCCCGCAGCACCAGAAACAGCGCCTGGGTCGTCGGTAGCTCGATAGGTTGTTCGGCCCGGACGCGCACGCCCCCGTCCGGGAACGGGTACTCGGCATCGATCCGAGGGGTCACCCGGGCCCGTCCGGGGATCGCGTCCGCCACGACCGCATCGCGGAACGGGTCGAACGACTCGAGCCGGTCCCTTGCGAGCGCCGTGACGCGCAAACCGGTTCCGCCGTGCAGCGATCCCGGAAGGCGGATCAATCGGTGGATATCGGTCGTCACGGGCGCGTCCGTCTCACCCTGAACTACGATCTCGGCCTGCTTCAGAACGACCTCGAGCAGATCGTTGGGCACGACGTTCGCGGGTACCGCGAGCTGCGGGTCGGAACGGATCCGGCGGGCCCCACCCTTGGTGATCAAGAGCCCCGCCCAGCGACGCGCCTTCGGACGCGGGACCCCCATCGACTCGAGCTCGGCGGCCGCACCCTCGGTACCGAGGGCCTCCCACCGGGACAAGAGCGCGAGGAGCGCCCGGGTCTCACGTCCGGTCCACCCCGGAGCCTCGGGGGGTGCGAGATGGCGGGTCGGTGCGACCCGGCCGGCCGGTGGAGCGTCCTCCGAGCGGGGCTCGCCCTCCCTCCGGCGTCCGATCACGCTCCCCGGATCAAAGCCCGTGCCGCTGAGGTAATCGACCAGCTCTCGGCGCTCCGGGCTCGTGAGGGGAAGGAACCGCTCCTCCCGGACGTGGACGTGGTAGCCCCGGCCACCGGAGAATGCGAGGAGCATCGACTGGGGGTCGATGCCGAAATCGCGGACCAGGAAGTCGTCGACCAGCGCGAGCAGCCGCTCTTTGACGAGGAGTAACTGGCCCGCGTAGTCCAGCTTCTCGGCCCCCCGCAGGTGGTCCGCATCGAGGTCGAAGATCAGGTCCGCGCCCAACCACTCCTTCTGCGCCATCGTGGGCTCGGACGGCTTACGATAGTACGCCGTGGAGTAGTACACGTGGCGTGGGACCTCGCCCCGAAGAAAGCGCCCGAACTCTTCCGGAGTGCGGAACGACGCGTGCCGGCGCATCATCGTCTCTCGGGCGAAGGGGAACGCGGCGAACTCTCGTCGTAGGAGACGGGGGGGAGGGTCGATGGACGCGCTGCGGTAGTACTGGGCGAAACGGTCGCGCGCCCAGGCGAGCGTCGGACCGTCGAGCTCGACGACCTTCGCCACCGATCACTCCGCTCCGTCGAGATCGCTCGGGGCCGTCGCCGAGGCGACCGCCGAGTCGAACCGCAGCCGCGCGAGCAGATGGAAGACCGTGGAGTGCTCGCTGCCGTGCAGGAGGAGCTCTACCGCGCGACGGCCTCGATCGATTTGGTCGACGTCCCCGATGAGCGCAACGGTGGACCCGTAGATGCTCATGAAGCAGCCCGACAGCTCCTCGATGCGCTCCCGTGCGCGGCCGCGCGTGCCAATCAGGCGGGCCCGGATGCGGCGCAACGCGGCCTTGTCGCGCTTCCCGGTCTCGAACTTGATGTCGAGGATCGCGAGCACGGCACTCTCTCGGGTCAGTCGGAACGCGCGGCCCGGCGAAAAGCCCCGGCCGATGGCGAGAGTGATATCCCGCGCGCGCATCGCGGCGTCGGGATCTTCGTCCGGAGAGGCAATGCGTACCTCGCCCTCGGACGCATCGACTTCGAGCTCGGCGCCCGTGCGCATCGCGATCTCCCTCTTCGTACGCCCGGCGGGGCCGATCAGCACCCCGATCCGATCCTCGGGAATCCGCGCGTATAGGACCGGCATTGCTATTCCTCGGTGGATTTCGGCGGCGGGTGGATGCGTTCCAAGAACTCCTCGGTCTTGACCTTTAGTCCCTCCCGTGTGAGGAACTCGGCCAGGTGGCCGACGTCGCGCTCGAGCAGCCGCTTCGCCTCCGGATGCTCGGCGGAAACGGCCTGCGCCACATCGATGGTGACGACCTTGCCCTCGTGGTAGAGGAGGTTGTAGGGAGAGAGGTCCCCGTGGACGAGCCTCGCGATCTCCCACATCTTGCGGATCTGCTCGACCAAGTCGTCGTAGAGCCCGGGCAAGTCGTCCACGAGGGCATCCTTCAGCCGAGGAGCGGCTCCCTCGGGGCCGCCGATGTACTCCATCACGAGGACGTTGCGGAAGTGACCCAGGGGCTCGGGGACTCGAACGCCCGCGGCTCTCAGGCGACCGAGTATGGTGTGCTCTCTCCGCGTCCACGCCGGGATTAGCGTGCGCAAGTTCCGGACCGAGACTTCGCGACGGAGCTCCTCCAAGGCGTAGGGCGGGAAACGGCGAAACGTTGCGTTTCCGACCCGGTACACCTTGATCGCGACCCACCGCACCCCCTTCGTACCGCGAAAGACCCCGCCCTCCTTACCGGTAGAGATGGGATGGTCGATGGCGTCGAAATAGCCCTGGTTGATGAGTCGGGAGATCGCGAGGAGGGTGGGGTGGTCGAAAAATTCGTCCAGAACTTTGCCCTGATGGGCCTCCTTGCGGCGGTCCTGTGGACGCTCGGGCCGGGTAGGGTACATGATCTCCTCGGGGCGCGGCATTTCAGGATCGGAATCGCTTGGAGCGGATAGGATGATAGGGCGTCCCGGTGGTTGAGAGCCTCTCCGCCGCCCGCTCACCCTCTGGACAGCTCGTCTATATGAACGAAGTCTGCGTCGATCCGACCGATGTACGCACTGCTCTCCGCGCCGCCACCGTCCCCAACGCCTCCGGATCGCCCTCCGGCTCGTCCTCCCGGCGGGCGACCGCTCCGCGAGGCCGCATGGTTGGATGGCCCCGCGAACTACGACCGCGTATTCCAGGTGGTCCGTGCGGCGGTCCATCGGGTTTTGGGCATCGGGCGCCCCGGTCTGGGCCTGGGCCTGTCGGACCTCCCTCCCGGCCTAGGAGCCTACTGGCAAGTGAGCGGCAACGTGATCGTACTCAACGAGGGCCTCGTCGCAGCGATGCGCTCGCACGCCCGGACCCCGCTCGAGCTGAATTCGTTCGTCTACGTGTTGCTGGCCCATGAGTATCTCCACGCCCTCGGGTACTTGGATGAGGGAGAAGTACGTCGGGTCACGGCCTACGTGACCCGGCGCGCCTTCGGGCCGGACCACCCGGCATCGCGCATGGCAAGCGGCGACCTCTGGCGCATGTTTCCATTCCTTTCCGACACTCGAGGCGGCAACGGCCAGAGCATTCGGATCGTCCGGCAATTCGATACGAGCTCGACCGATACGTACATCCGGTGAGGAACGAAGAACCCCCATTCCCTCGATAGCGCCAAATACGCGCGACCCGCTAGGTGCGCGGTCGAAGACAATGGTGGATGCAGCAACGGTCACGGCCGTGGTCCTAATGGTCGTGGGCGTGGCCCTGTTCGCGCTCGAGTTGTTCCATCCCGGAGCGCTCCTGCTGATTCCGGGGTCGGTACTTCTTGCCGGAGGGTTGCTCTACCTCTTCCTCCCCTCGCTGCTTCTTAACAGCTGGGTGGGCATCGTAGTCGTGACCGCGGCCGCGGTCGCCGCCGCGTTGATCGAGATTCCCTATTACCGTCACGTATCGCCCGGCCATCCTCCGATGACCACGATGCCCATGACGCTCGTGGGTAAGGAGGGTATCGTGGTCGTCGACGTAATCCCCAACACCCTGCGCGGAAAGGTCCGCGTCGGCTCCGAGATCTGGAGCGCGAACTCGTCGATGCCGATTTCGGCCGGCACTCCTGTTCGGATCGTCTCGGGAGAAGGGGTCTCGATCAAGGTCGTGCCGATCGCTTCGGTCCCGGCGGCATCGTAGGCGCGAGCGACGAGCTTAATCGTGGGCTTCCGTATGGAGGCCCGGGTACATCGATGGTCTCGGACATCACGATTGTCGAAGTCGCGCTGGCCGCCATCGTCGTCGTCGTCATTCTCCTCATCCTCCTGCAGCGGATGCTGTACACGATCCAGCCGTACCAGCAAGGGGTGGTGACCCGGCTGGGTTCCTACGTCCGCACCCTGAATCCCGGGTTCCAGGTCGTCAGCCCCCTCGCGGTCATCCTGAAGGTTGACCTACGCACCCAGGTCCTCGAGGTCCCGCGCCAGGAAGTCATCACCAAGGACAACTCGCCGACGAACGTCGACGCGATTATTTACATCAAGGTCGTGGACTCTCCGAAGGCCCTCTTCCAAGTACAGGACTACCACGTCGCGACGGTCGCCCTCGCCCAGACGACGCTGCGCAGCGTCATCGGCGATATGGAACTGGACGAGATCTTGTACAACCGGGAGCGGATCAACACCCGCCTCCGGGACATCCTCGATGAAGCGACCGACCGCTGGGGCGTCCGCGTCGAGGCAGTGGAGATCAAGGAGGTCGACCCGGTCGGCCCCGTCAAGTCGGCGATGGAAGAGCAGACCGCTGCCGAACGCCAGCGGAGGGCCGCGGTGCTACGGGCGGACGGAGAGAAGCGGTCCGCCATCCTCGTGTCGGAAGGCCAGAAGCGATCACGCATCCTGCAGGCGGAGGGGGTCCGGCAGTCGAAGATCCTCGAGGCCGAGGGCGCGCGGGTGGCGACAATCCTCGAGGCGCAGGGGGAGGCCCAACGCCTCCGTATCCTTGCCCTCGGAGCGAGCCCGCTCGATGCCAAGGCGCTCACCGTCCTCTCGCTCGACACGCTGACCGCGGTAGGGGATGGCCAAGCGACGAAGATCCTGTTCCCGTTCGAGTTCTCGCGGCTGATGGAGGGGGCGGCCGAGTACCTCGGAACGTCGCGTACCGTCCCCGACCGCTCGCTCAACACCATGGAGGACTTGGAGAAGCGGATTGGTTCGATGAACGACATCCTGGGCCCGATTCCGCGCCAAGAGGAATTGATGACGGAGATCAAGTCCATCGAGGACGAGATCAAAGCCGAGTCCGACGAGTCGACCGCGATGGTCGGACCCTTCGGAGGGACGCACGCCGCCAAAGTGGTGGCCCCCGATCTACCGGACCCGGACGCCGTCGCACCGCCCCCACCCCCGGCCGCCGCGACTCCACCGGCGCGCAAACCCGGCCCGCCTCCCTCGACGACGGACCCGGTCTGAAGTTCGAGTTCGGGGCGACAGCATCGAATACCCGTCCGTCGTGGATGCGAATCGATGAGCGACCCGCTCCGAGTCGAGCGACGCGGCTCGATCGCCCTCCTCACGATCGATCGCCCGGAGCGCCGCAACGCGCTCGATATACCGGCGATGCGGCAGCTCAAGGAGAAGGTCCAGGGCCTTCACTTGGATCCGGAGATCCGCGCCGTCATCCTCACGGGCGCGGGCGAGGCGTTCAGCGCCGGTGGTGACGTCGCTACGATGGGAGAATTCCTTGACCGCGGCGAGCTCCCCCGCTTGTTCCACGAGCTCACGGCGGAGATGGAGCAGGTCATCCGTGAGATCGTCACGATGCCGAAACCGGTGGTCGCCGCGATTCCCGGGGTCGCAGCCGGTGGGGGGCTCTCCCTCGCCCTCGCCTGCGATTGGCGCATCGCAAGCGAACGAGCCCTCTTGGTACCCGCGTTCTCTCGCCTGGGAGCCGTCCCCGACGGTGGCCTTACGTACTTTCTTCCGCACTACCTGGGCATCGGCGGTGCTCAGGCACTGCTCTTCGCGGACGCGCGCGTGCCGGCCGCTCGCGCGCTCGAACTCAGCCTCGTCCACGAGGTCGTGCCGGCGGACCAGCTCGCCGCCCGAGCATGGGAACGAGCGCACGAGCTCGCCGCGGGCCCGACCCGGGCCTGGGCGTGGGTGAAGCGTCTGACAGTCTCGGCGTTCGGCCAGAGCCTCGAGTCCCAGCTGGCCCTCG
This sequence comes from Thermoplasmata archaeon, assembly GCA_021844945.1. GTDB lineage: Archaea > Thermoplasmatota > Thermoplasmata > Lutacidiplasmatales > UBA184 > Lutacidiplasma. Next base: position 45,563 of record JAKBSJ010000003.1, read on the forward strand.
AACGCAAAGGGGCGGTCGAAGCGGCCCAAGGAGCCGAGCTCGCCGAGGGGATCCGCGCGTTCCGGGAAAAGCGCCCGCCTCGTTTCGAAGGTCCCTAGGGCGAAGGGCGTCCCTGCCACGGGCGGCCGAGCTTTTGCTCGAGATCTCGACGCACTCCCGGCCATTCGCTCGCCAGGATGCTGTAACAGACCGAGGACCGGTAGATACCGCTCGCCAGCTTGAGATGCTCGCGAAGTACCCCCTCTCGCCGGGCCCCCAGACGCTCGATCGCTCGTTGCGAACGCTCGTTCCTCGAGTCCGTGCGCAACTCGATCCGGTGCGCGTGCTCGGTCTCGAACGCGTGACGCAGGACGAGGTACTTCGCTTCGGTGTTGATCGGCGTTCGCCACAGGGCGGAATCGATCCAGGTGCCGATCTCGGCCGACCGGTCGGCTCGTTCGATGTCCAAGTAACGGCACATCCCTACGATGCGGTCCTCGGTGAGGGAGCGGATCACGAAGGGCAGGACTTCACCGCGTTCCTGCTGGGCCAGCAGCATCTCCACGAGTGCGGCCATCTCCGCCTCATTGCGACCCGGGCCGATCCGCAACCACTGCCAGACTTGGGGGTCCCGACCCGCTCGGGCGAGTCCGGCGATGTGACGGCGCTCCAGAGGGACGAGCTCGATCCACCGACCGCGAAGAACGACCGCATCCCGTAGGCGGAGCGGCGGGGGAGGCTCTACCGGTCGGCTCGGCGGCAGACCTAGGTCGATCGAAATGCGCGCCGCGGTCGCCGAGCCGGTGGGCGAAGGGCTCCACGGGCGCGCGAGCCGCGCGTCGAGCTTGGCTCGCACCTTCGACCACTCGGAACGAAGGATACCGAACTGCACGCTCGTGCGGAACCACCCGTCCGCGAGCAGTACATTCTCCCGCAGCGCAGCCTCGCGAATGGCTCCGACATCCGATATGGCGTTCTGTGACCGCTCGTTACGCAGGTCGGTCTGAAGACTGACCCGATGCGCCAGACCCTCCTCGAAGGCGTGGGTGAACAGGACCCGCTTACAGTCCGAGTTGACCGGCGTTCGCCAGTACGCAGAGTCGAGCCAAGTGCCGCCCACCTCCACGGACTCGTTCGCGTCGTCGATGTGGTGGTACCCTGTAGCGCCCACCAACAAGCCACTCATTTCGAGCCGTATCGCGAACATGACCGATTGGCCGGCCGCGACAACCGAGTCATATCCATGTACGTAGGCGCGAGCGTCTTCGAGCGTCGTCCCGGGTCGATGCCGTAGGTAGCGCTGCACCTCGGGCGAAGCAGCAGCGCGCAGGAGTTCCGGTGCGTCGTCGACGGATAGGGGCCGAAGGTCCACGTAACGTCCCTTCAGCCGCAGGCCGGGTGCGAACTTGTCGGAACGCATCGCGATGCTGTGAATCCGCACCGGATAACTTCGACGGGGGGTACTCGCACCGCTCCGGTGCGCGGGTTTACGTCAAGAAATGGAGCACGGCTTAAATAAAGCCCCGCGGTCGGACGTACGTCACTGGATGAGCGGTAGGAGGGAGGGAACATGGATGCCGGCGTAACGACGTTCCTCGTCTTCGCGCTCGTTGCCGTTGCCTTCGCCGTCGGGTCGATCACGATGAACCGCACGCTCGGTGCGAAGCGTCGCCGTTCCTACCTCCAGCTCACGACGTACGAGTGCGGGGAAGAGGCCGAGGGAGAGGCTCAGATCGACTTCCCTACCCAGCACTACACCTTCGCGATCGTCTTTGTCGCCGTCGACGTGCTGGGGTTCATCCTGGCCCTGTGGGCCCTCACGTTCCGCGGGCTCAACTCCGGCCTCTTCCCGGTCCTGATTGCCTTCGGCTTCGCCGGGCTCGCGATCGTCGGAATCTACTACGCGCTCAGCGGCGAGCGCCGGTGGGTCGTATGAACGCCTCGAGCGTGACCACAGCTTCCGGGACCGCGAAGGCGCCCGGCACGGAACTGCCGGTCGTCACGCAGCCCGGCGTCCCGTTCATCGAGATCGAGACCCTCCGTGCGAAGGAGTTCCTCCCGGCCGCTAAGGAGGCGCTCTCGGCGATGATCGCCGAGCGAGGCCGGGAGGACCTCACGCAGCCGGTCTTCAACTGGGCGGGGCGCAACTCGCTCTTCCCGCTTCACTGGGGTCTCGCTTGTTGCGCGATCGAGTTTGCCGCGGCGTTCGGCGCCCGGTGGGATGCGGAGAGGTTCGGCATCGTTCCGCGGTCCTCGCCCCGCCAGTGCGACCTCATGATCGTGAACGGCACGGTCACTTGGAAGGTGGCGCACAAGCTGATCGCGCTCTACGAGCAGATGCCCGAGCCCAAGTGGGTCATCGCGATGGGCAACTGCGCTACGGGTGGGGGGCCGTTCCGAACGGCGTACTCGGTGGTCCCGGGCGTCGACAAACTCGTACCGGTCGACCTGTATATCGCGGGATGCCCGCCCCGACCTGAGGCGATGCTGGACGGGATCCTGAAACTCGAAGAACTGATCCGGGAACGCAAGGAGTAGCACGGGGATCCGGGCGTTCGTCCAGAGCATATGGAGGCAGAGTTCCCCGCCCTGGTCAGCGCCCGGCTCGGGGACCGTGTGGCCGCTGTCGAAGTGTTCCCGGGTACGCTCGGGCGAGTCCGTTTCCGAGCCGAGGCCGCTCTCGACGTCTTCCGCTCGATGCGCGACGACTTCGCGTTCGACCATCTCTCCATGGTCGGCGGGATCGATTGGGTCGATCACCGCGAGGTCTTCTACGTGCTATGGTCGGATGCACGACGTGCCTACGTGATCCTCTCGACCGACCTACCTGCCGAGAACCCGCATATCGAGTCGGCGACGCCCACGTGGCCGGGAGCGAACTGGCACGAGCGCGAGACGTGGGAAATGGTCGACATCCACTTCGACCATCACCCAGACCTGCGGCACCTATTGATGCCGGACGGGTACGTTTTCCACCCGCTCCTGCGATCGTTCAAGCTCCACGAGCCCGAGGAGCTGGAGGTCAAGACGCGCAATGTCTGAGATGTGGATCAACATGGGGCCACAGCACCCCATGACGCACGGGCTGTGGAACCTCCGGGTGCACGTCGACGGCGAGATGGTCCTGGACGTCGATCCGGAGATGGGCTACCTCCACCGGGGGATCGAGAAGATCAGCGAGGACCGCCACTACAACGAAGTGGTGACGCTGATGGATCGATGCTGCTACGTCGCCGGCCTCGCTTGGGAACACCTCTACATCCTCTCGGCCGAGCAGGCGCTCGGAATCCGGCCCCCCGAGCGCGCGGAGTGGATCCGGGTGATGAGCGAGGAGTTCCAGCGGCTCGGTTCCCACCTCATGTGGTACGCGGCGTTCGTCCAGGACATCGGCCTGATGGCTCCGTTCCTCTACGGCATGCGAGACCGGGACCTCGTCCTCGACCTCTTCCAAAGCTACACCGGCGCCCGGATGACGTACGAGTACATGCGGGTCGGCGGCGTGCGCAACGACCTTCCGAACGGGTTCACCGATCAATCCCGCAAGGTCTGTGACTGGCTGATCGACCGTTTCGAAGAGTACGACCGGCTCTGCCTCGCGTCGGCCATCTTTCACAAGCGCTGTGACGGACTCGGCAAGATGTCCCGGGCGGACTGCGTGGCCTACGGGGTCACCGGTCCGATGCTGCGTTCGGCGGGGTCGAAGCGCGACCTCCGCAAGGACCGACCGTACTCCGCCTACGACCGCGTCGAGTTCGACGTCGCGACGGCCGACGGCGCCGACGTGACGGCGCGCTACCTGGTCCGGATGGAGGAGATGCGCCAGTCGGTGCGGATCATACGGCAGGCTCTCGATTGGCTCGACAAGAACCCGGGGCCCGTGATGGCCGCTCGGGTCCCCCGATGGCTGGGGGCTCCGTACGCCCCGATTGGGAACGAGGGCTATCTGCTCAAGCGCAACTATCCGAAGGGCCTCGGCCTATCGGCGATCGAGGAACCTCACGGAGAGGCGCAAGCCTACATCGTGAACGACGGGGGGGAGCACCCCTACCGCGTGAAGTTCCGCTCTCCGGTCTTCGCGAACATCAGCGCGGCGAAGAAGTACCTCGTGGGCTACCGCATCGCCGACATTCCCCCGATCATGGGAAGCGTGGACGTCTGCGTCGGGGAGTGCGACCGGTAGGACAGAATCATGTCGGTCACCCTGCTCTCGGTCGCGACCGCGATCTCTCAGGCGATTCTCGGCGCGATCGGGAGCGTGTTGCCCCAGCCCGCGAGCGGTGCGGTAACGAACGTCAACACCGTCGACGGTTTGGCCGCGCTGATCTTCGCCGCCATCCTGCTCCTGGCGAGCATGCTCAACACGATCGTGCTCATCTGGTGGGAGCGAAAGCTGCTCGGTCGCTTCATGGACCGACGCGGCGCCATGCACGTCGGCTACGCTGGGTTGTTGCAGAACTTCGCCGACGGTATCAAGCTGTTCCGAAAGGACACCGTCAAGCCTCGGGAGGCCGACACGCTCGGCTTCTGGAGCGGGCCGACCGCCTACATGGTGACGTCACTGATCATCTTCGCGATCCTCCCCGTTTCGACCGGTTGGAACTCGGGATCGCTTCCGCTAAGCCTTCTCCTTGCGCTGGCCGTGTTCAGCTTCGCGCCACTGTTCATCTTTGTCTCGGCTTGGTCGAGCAACAACAAGTACTCCCTGATCGGTGGGATGCGGTCCGCCGCCCAGATGATCGCCTATGAGGTCCCGATCCTCCTGGCGGTCGTCGCGGTCGTGCTGGTCTCGGGCAGCTTCGACCTCCAGACGATCGTACTCGAGCAGACGAACTACTGGTTCTGGGTGCCGTTGTTCCTCGCCCTGGTGGTCTTCGTCGCAGGAATGCTCGCCGAGATGGAGCGGATCCCGTTCGACCTGCCCGAAGCAGAGGCGGAGCTCGTCGAAGGATGGAACACCGAGTACGGGGGTATGATGTTCGCGTTCTTCATGCTCACCGACTACCTGCGCGCGCTCTTGGGCTCCTTCCTTATCGTCCTGCTCTTCCTCGGCGGCTGGACGATGCCCGGGTGGGTACCCGCGGCGGCGACGAGCTTCCCGCTCGCGGGAATCTTCTGGTTCATGCTGAAAGTGTACATCGTCTTCACGGTCTTCGTTTGGATCCGTGCGTCGCTCCCGCGCGTACGGACCGACCAGTTGCTGCGCGTCGGCTGGAACCGCATGGTCCCGCTCGCGCTCCTGAGCGTGGTCCTCGCAGCCCTCCTCGTCACCGTGAAGTGTCTGCCCGTCCTCGGTTGCATACCTACCCTGGGGGGCTAAGGAGGAGGGTTCACGGTCTTGGCAGCCGAAGGCGTCCGCAAAGAGCCGAAGTCCGCCGATAACCCGATCCTCTGGGTGGCCCGACCCATGGCCACCGCAGCGCGGCAATTCGGCAAGAGCCTGATCCGGCCCTCCACGATCGTCTACCCGTTCGAGCGGCTCGAGGACCCCCAGTTCCGCGAAGAGGTAGCGGTCGCCGCCGGCAAGCCGATCGGGGTCGGCGCGGTCTGGGACAACTACCGCGGGGTCCACGCGCTGAACGTCGCGACCTGCATCTCCTGCAACCTGTGCGCGTTCAGTTGCCCGGACCTGTGTATCGACATGGTCACCGTGCCGGGCGGGGACCCGAAGCACCCGAAGAAGTGCCCGGAGATCGACTACGGGAAGTGCAGTTACTGCGGCTTCTGCTCGGACGCCTGCCCCGAGGGCTGCCTCACGATGACGACCCGCTACGAGCTCTCGACGGCCAAACGCTCCGAGATGGTCTACTCCCCCGCGAAGCTCTACGAGGTCTTCCAGCGCAAGCTCCCCATGAATCCCGTGCGGATCGAACTACCCGAGAATGAGGATGCCATCCTCTTGGACCCGCCGTTGTGCATTGGCTGCAACGCGTGCTCTCGCGATTGCCCTACGCAGTGCATCACGATGATCGACATCCCGAAGGTCGGGCCGAAACCGGGGGAGAAGCCGGCGAAGCGCATCTGGAAGGAGCCGGTCATCAACGATTCCGACTGCGTTCGATGCGGCACGTGTATCAGCGTCTGTCCGAAGGAATGTCTGTTCTGGGGGAGTAGGACGTGAGCCTCGAGGAACTCGCGTTCCTCGTGCTCGCGCTCGTCGCGGTGGCGACGGCGCTGCTCGCCCTCTTCGTCCGCGAACTCGTACACACGATCCTATGGATCGGCGTCTTCTTCGTCGACCTCTCGGCGATCTACTTCTTGATCGACGCCCCCTTCCTCGGCGTGCTCCAGCTCGGCGTCTATGCGGGGGCGGTGACGATCCTGCTCCTCTTCGGGATCATGGTCACGCGCAAGCGGATCTTCTCCCGCGAAGCGATCACCGGTATCGGCGCCCTTCCGGCCGCGCTTGCGGTCGCGACGTTCGTGTTTCTCGCACTGGTCGTCGGGGAGTTTCCCAGCGGCGAGCAGGCGATCACATCCTACGGCGTGACCGATCTCAGCCATGCGCTGTTCAGCCAATTCGGCGTCTATCTTCTGCTGCTCGGCCTCGTGATGCTCGGTGCTCTCGCCGGCGCGATCTATCTTGTTCGGGAGGGACGCGAGTGACGACTCTTTCGATCGACGGCTTCATCGGCCTCTCGATCGCGCTGCTCGCGATCTCGATCTTCGGGATCCTCACGCGCCGGAACTTCATCCTGCTCCTGATCTCGGTCGAGATCGGGATGAACGCCGCCATCCTCAACTTCCTCTTCTTCGCGGCCTTCCCGAACCGGAGCCCGTTCTTCGACGGGCTTCAGGGACAGTCGATTGCGATCGTTCTCGTGGGCCTCGCGGCGACCGAGGTCGCGGTGGGGCTCGCGATCGTGCTCGCATTGAACCGATTGAAAGGAACCATCAACGTCGCCGAGGCGTCGAGCCTCCGGGAATAGGAGGAGGAACCGATTGGATTTCTGGACCGAACTGGATCAATGGGCACTTCTCGTCCCGTTGTTCCCCGCGCTGGCCTTCGTGATCATCGGCTCGCTCGGCGAGCGGCTGAAGCGGTTCGAGCACGGTGGCTGGGTCGCGGTCGTCTTCGCGGGCCTCTCGATGGTCCTGGGCTTCCTGATCGCGATCGGCGAGATGCTCGGCCCGGGCACCTACGTCGACGTCCACACCACGTGGTTCTCAATCCCCGCGAGCACCGGGTTCCCGAAGGGGTTCTCCCTCGTCATGGGAACGCTGGTCGATCCGATCTCGGCGTTGATGCTCATCGTCGTCACCCTCGTCGGGTTCGTCGTCATGCTGTACTCGATCGGGTACATGCACCGGGACACCGGACTCCCGCGCTACTACGCGATCCTCTCTCTGTTCCTGACCGCGATGCTCGGCGTGGTCCTCGCGGACAACCTCCTGATGTTCTTCCTCTTCTGGGAGCTGGTCGGTGTCTGTTCCTACTTCCTCATTGGCTTCTATTACGCGAAGCCGAGCGCCGCGAGCGCGGCGAAGCAGGCGTTCATCGTCACCCGCGTCGGCGATGTCCTCTTCCTCGCAGGAATTTTCATTTACTTCTCGATCTACGCGGCGGCGGACCCCACCTGGGCCGCGAGCGGCTTCCTGTTCACGAACGGCAACTCGGCGTTTCTGAACCTCGGTGTGGGCGTCAACTCGAACCTGCTGACGCTCGCGGGGCTCTTCCTGCTCGCCGGGGCTGCCGGCAAGAGCGCTCAGTTCCCCCTCGATTCCTGGTTGCCGGACGCGATGGAGGGCCCGACGACCGTCAGTGCCCTCATTCACGCCGCGACGATGGTCGCCGCTGGCGTCTATCTCCTGGTCATCGGGAGCCTCTTCCTCGGTTTCACTTCGATCGATGACTTTGCCATCGTCGCAATCGGCGGCTTCACCACCATCTGGGCCGCATCGATGGCCTGCACCCACACGGACATCAAACGCGTAATCGCCTACTCGACGGTCAGTCAGTTAGGATACATGGTCCTCGCCGTGGGAGCCGGCTTCGCGATGGTGGGCCTGTTCCATCTGTACACTCAGGCGATGTTCAAGGCCCTGCTCTTCCTCGCCGCGGGGTCGGTGATCCACGCCGTCACGACGCAGGATCTGTTCAAGATGGGAGGCCTGCGCAAGAAGATGCGGTACACCGCCTTCGCGTTCCTCGCGGGCGCGTTCGCGTTATCCGGGATACCCCCGTTCGCGGGGTACTGGAGCAAGGACGACATCCTCTCTTCGCTCTACGGCCAGCTGGCGACGCACCCGGAGTACTGGCCGTTCTACCTGATGGCCCTCGCGACCGTCTTCCTGACGAGCTACTACATCTTCCGCGCCTACTTCCTCGCCTTCGAGGGACCGACGTCGCGCGAGCCGGGGCTGGCCGATCACGCCCACGAGTCTCCGTGGGTGATGCGCGTCCCGATGCTGATCCTCTCGGGGATGGCCATCGTCGGGGGCATGTTCGTCTTTATCCCCGGATTCGCGAGCCTGTTCGATCCGGCGCTCACGAGCGCCGCGTTCCCGGTGACCCTCCCGCTCAACATCCCCCCGAGCTACCCGCTGATCGACATCGAGCTATCGGCGATTTCCGTGGTCCTCGCCGTGCTCGGGATCCTCGTCGCGTGGCGACTTTGGGGGAACGGACGGATCGCGCCTCTGCCGAGATCCCGGCCGGCCCGGGCCATGCACCACCTTCTCGCCGAGCGCTACTACATGAAGCGAGCCTACGATTGGATTGCCGCGACCGGCGCCTACACCGTCGCGCGTGGCGCGGACTTCGTCGACCGGTTCGTTATCGATGGGACCGTGCGGGGCTTCGAGCGCACCTTTGCCGGCCTCTCGCAGCGCATGCGAAAGATCCAAACCGGGGTCGTCTCGGACTATGCGGCCTACGTCATCGCGGGCTTGATCGCGCTGTTCGTGATCGTGCTGTTCGTCGCCCCATGGCTGGTCTCGAAACTGGGAGGGGGCTAGGCCGATGAGCGTACCGCTGATCAGCATCACGCTCGCATCACTCGCCGTAGGAACGGTCGCGACGTTCCTCGCCGGCCGCTATGCGCGCTGGGTCGCGCTCGGAACGTCGCTCCTCTTCCTCCTCGAGATCGGACTGATGTTCTGGGGCTATTCGTGGCCGGGGTTGCTGAATGGGATCCCCCAGTTCGCCTTCTACGAATCGCACGCGTGGATCTCGATCGGTTGGCTGAACATCAACTACACCGTCGGGGTCGACGGGATCTCGCTGGTGATGATCCTCCTGACGGGGATCCTCCAGATCGCGACCGTGATCTACACGTGGAACGAGCGGAACCGGCCCGGGGCATGGTTCGGCCTCGTGCTGCTCACGTGCCTCGGATGCTTCGGAGTGTTCGTCGCGCTCGACATCCTGTTCTTCTTCCTATTCTGGGAGGCCGTCCTCGTGCCGATGTTCTTCATCATCGGCTACTGGGGTGGCCCGAACCGACGCTACGCTGCGATCAAATTTTTCGTGTACACCCACGTCGCGAGCATCGTGATGCTCGTGGGGCTCTTGGCCCTCGCTTTCTACTCTCACGCCGCTTCGCTCGACTTCGCCGCGGTGTACGCGGCGGAGCCGGCGCTGACGGGCGTCGTTCCGGCGTTCCTGTTCCTGGCGCTTTTCTTCGGTTTCGGCGTCAAGTTCCCGATCGTTCCGTTCCATACGTGGCTGCCCGACGCGCATGTCGAGGCCCCGACCGGCGGATCTGTGCTGCTCGCGGGACTGCTGCTCAAACTCGGAGCGTACGGGCTGATCCGGTGGGGCGTGGAGGTGATCCCGAACGGCTTCCACACGGACACGCCGCTGCTGCTCATCATCGCGTTCATCTCGATCATCTGGGGCTCGGTCCTCTCGCTCAGCCAGCGGGATCTGAAGCGGATGGTCGCCTACTCGTCGATCAATCACATGGGCATTGTCCTGCTCGCGATCGCGCTCAACAGCGAGCTCGGGCTCGTGGCCGCGCTGTTCCTGATGTTCGCCCACGGTATCGTAAGCGCGCTTCTCTTCATGACCGCGGGGAGCACGCACGACATCTACGGGACGCGCGACATCCCCAGCCTCGGAGGGACTGCGAGCGCCACGCCCCGCTTAGCGACGGCGATCATGATCGGGAGTCTGGCCTCTTTGGGTCTTCCGGCGCTGATCAGCTTCCCGGCCGAATTCACCGCGCTGCTCGCCACCTGGCAGGCGATCACGTACTGGGTCCTGATCCCGCTGATCGTCCTCGTCGTGACCGCCGGATTCTACATCTGGATGATGCAACGCGTCCTGTTCGGTCCCCCGAAAGGAATCCCGAACCCGGTCCACGATCTCCCGACCCTCGAGGTGATCGCGATGGGGATCCTCCTCGCTTTCACGGTCCTGTTCGGGGTTTTGCCGAACCTGCTCGTCCATTGGATCGTGATGTCGCCGGTCGGAGTGTGGCCGCTGTGATCGGAGGTACTCGATGTCCCTGATCGCCACGGGGCTGGACTTCCTCCCGGAGATCCTGCTGCTCGCCGGTGCGTTGCTCGTCTTCCTGATGGACGCGGTGGGGATCCGGCGGATCGAGGTCGTCGGATCGATCGCGGTCGGCGCGATCCTCTTCGCGATGCTCCTCGTCTTCGCCGACCTCGGGTTCGCCCCGGTCGCCTTCCTCGCGACGATCCCGCGGAGCCAGATCGACATCGTCCCGGCCGTGGGATCCACGCCACTGTACTGGTTCACGAGCCTCGGGCTCTTCTTCCAGGTCTTCTTCCTAATCGCGGCGTTCCTCGTCGCGCTCGCCTCGATGAGCCGGCCCTCGCGCGAGCGGGGCGCGGCGGTGTTCTACGGCATGATACTGCTCGCGACGCTCGGCATGATGCTGGTCGCGGTCGCGAGCGATCTCATCTTCCTGCTGATCGCGATCGAGGTCGTCAGCATCCCCTCCTACCTCCTGGTCGCGTACACTCGGCGCGACGCTCGCTCGATGGAGGCGGCGATGAAGTTCTTCATCGTCGGAGCGCTGTCGACCGTCCTCTCGTTCTTTGGCGCCTCCTTCCTATACGGCGCATACGGCACGACGAACCTCTTCGTCCTTGCGTCGGGCAGCGCCATCAGCAACGGGGCGTTCGGGGGCGGAGGCTTCCCGCTCCTGGTCGTGATCGGCTACTGCCTATTGATCGCGGGCCTCGCGTTCAAGATCACGCTCGTTCCGTTCCACGCGTGGGCGGTCGATGTCTACGACGGAGCCCCGGACGACGTCTCGGCGTTCTTAGCCGGCGGAACGAAGAAGATCGGCCTCTTCGCGTTCTTCCTCGTCTTTCTGGGACCGGTTCTCCTGGTCCGAGGGACGGTCGAGTTCCAGTGGTTCGGCGGCATCGGAGCGGTAGCCCTCGGCCCGGTTCTCCAGGTCGTGCTGAGCATCCTCGCGGTCGTGACGATGACCGTGGGCAACGTGCTCGCCCTGATGCAGAAGAGCATGAAACGGATGCTCGCCTATTCGTCGATCAGCCAGGCCGGATATATGTTCATCGGGATCGCGATCGGCACGGCGCCGGCGCTCACCGGAGCGAGCCTCCAGGTCTTCGCGCACGTCTTCATGAAGACTGGAGCTTTCCTCGTCGTCGCAGCCGCCGCCGGGCTCGGGGTCGGGCCGCTTATCGCCGATTGGCGCGGGATGGGACAGAGGCACCCCTGGCTGAGCGTGGCGTTCGCCCTCATGCTCCTGAGCCTCGCGGGCGTCCCACTGACGATCGGTTTCTTGTCAAAGTTCGTCCTCTTCAGCGCGGCGATCGAAGCGCAGGGGTACTTCGTCTGGCTCGCGGTGGCCGGACTCCTGAACAGCGCCCTCAGCGTCTTCTACTACGGGCGGGTCCTGAAGGTAATGTACTTCGATGCGCCCGAGAGGGGACCCGTCATACCGACTTCTACGGAGGCGAGCGTCCCGTCCCCCGGCGCTCCGAACGGACGGGGGGCCGTTTCCGCCATCGGACTCGGCGCCGGTGGCATCGGCTACGCTCGTGCCACGACCATCGCCCTCATCGCGATCGTGATCGTAGCCCTTGGAGTGTATCCGGGCCCGCTTCTCCAGCCTCTCGCGGCCGCCGCTCAGCATTTCGTCAACCTCGCGTTCTAGGGGGCACCGATGGAACGCTACGACGTCGTGGTCGTAGGCGCGGGACCCGCGGGCTCGTGCGCGGCACGGGCGGCCGCCGGGTCCGGTGCGCGTACTCTCTTCGTGGACCGACGTCCCGAGCTCGGCCATCCGGTCCAGTGCGGGGAGTTCCTGCCGACCCCGGAAGAGCTCGGGGACATCTTCGACGCGCCACAGCTCATCCACCGGGGATTCGAGGTCCCCAAGGAGTCGATCCTGCGTGCGACGCGTGCGATGGTCTGTGTCTCCCCCTTCGGCCATCGCTTTCGGTTCCCGCTGTCGGGCTACACGGTCTCCCGTCGCGCGTTCGATAAGGCGCTTGCCTACCGCGCGGAGTCGGAGGGAGCCGAGCTGCGCCATCCGGTCGGGGTCACAGGGGTCGACGGCGCGACGGTGCGTTTCGCGAACGGTACCCGGGTGGAGGCCGGGGTGATCGTAGCCGCGGACGGCCCTCTCAGCACCGTCGGCCGCTCTCTCGGGTATGCTCCCCCGCGAGAGATGTTCCGGATGATCACCGCAACGGTCGATTCTGTCTTCGAGGATGAGATCGAGCTCTTCTTCGGCCGGGTCGCCCCCGGCGGCTACGCATGGGCATTTCCGCGTGCGGACGACCTCAACGTGGGCCTCGGGATCGACTCTCGCTCATCAGGGCTCGGCCTCGACCGCCTCCTGGATAAGTTTGTCCGCAGCGCCGATCTCGCCCCAGCGCACGACCGCACGCGCTGGTGGGTCCCGATCGGGCCACCACCCGAGCGCCTGAGCGCCGGACGGATCCTCTTCGCAGGAGATGCCGCGAACCTCGTCATGGCGACGAACGGGGGGGGAATCCCGACCGCCATGCTCAGCGGCTGGCTCGCGGGGGAGGCGGCCGCCGCCCACGTACGGCAGGGAACCCCGCTGTCCGAGTATGATCGCGCGGTCACCGAGGCGATGGCGGTCCCGCTCGCCCGGGCATACCGGATCCAACGGGCCACCGAGCGGGTTGCCCGCTCCAACGTCGTATTGGCGCTGGGAATGCGCTATATTGGCGCGGCCGGTCTCGACGAGGTGATGCGCCTGCGCTGGCCGGCGCGTCTCGGAAGGAACTCATGAGCAGCTCTCCGCCCGGGGACGGAGCCGAAGCGTCGTTCGAGTCGCTGGTCGCGCAGTCCATCGGAAACGAACCGCTCGGCCGGCTGACCGACCTCCTGCCGGTGCTGGGCCGGGATCTCTCGGAGATCGATTGGCGCATCCAGGAGATCCTCGGCGCCCGCTACGCGACACTGTCGGAGTCGGCCCAGTACGCGACCCAGATGGGCGGTAAGCGGGTTCGACCGCTCCTGATGTCCGCCTACTACCGCGCGCTGGGCGCGAGCTCGACCGAGCGAATCCACGCCCTCGCCGCTGCCTTCCAGCTGATCCACACTGCGAGCCTCGTGCACGACGACGTCATCGACCACTCCGACACCCGCCGCGGCCGGCCGTCCATGCCGCGGGCCTACGGAGTTCCCTTGTCGATCGTGACCGGGGACTACCTCTTCGTGCGCGCGTTCGAGCTGGCGGCGGAGTATCCCCGGTCGGTCATCCTGAGGTGCGGGGAGTCCTGCGCGGACCTCGTCGAGGGCGAGGTACTCCAGGAAGCCGGTCGCTTCGAGCTCTCCGTAGGGAAGGAGCACTACTTCCGGGTCGTGGAGCGCAAGACCGCCGCGATCGTCGCCGCCGCGCTCGCCTCATGCGCCGAACTCATGGGGCTGGACGCCGAGGGGATCGAGGCTGCGACGACCTTCGGCGCCTCGCTCGGCATCACCTTCCAGATCCGCGACGACATGCTCGACGTGTTCGGCGACCCCGACCTGATGGGCAAACCCCTGTACGCGGACTTCCGGGAGGGGAATCCCACGCTCGTCTCGCTCGAGACCTACGCCCGGCTCGACGGAAAACGCCAAGCTGAGTTCGAGCGGATGTTCCAGCTCCGCCGCAAGGGAGCGCGTCACCTACTCCGCATGCGCGAGCTTGCCGAGGAGGCCGGTGCCGAAGCGGTCGTAGGCGAACAGGCGCTCTGGTGGGCCGAGCGCGCCGTCCGGGCCCTCGATAGTTTGCCCGAGGGCCCGTACCGTGCCTTGCTCGAGCGGATCGCTCGGACCGTTGCTGGGCGCCGCGCGTGAGGAGTCGGCGCCCCCGGGCCTCGAGGCACCGGCTCCGGGGGGCGGGACGGAGGGTGGGGACCTCGACCCGGGCCGTGCGACGACCGTTGACGCCGGCCCGGCTCGTCCGGAGCCCACCCCGACGATCCGGCATCGAGGCATGGAGCAACCTCACGGATCTCGAGGCTGCCGCCCGCGCGCGGCTCCCTATCGACGTCTGGGACTACATCTCGGGAGGGGCGGGCGAGGAGCGAACCCTCGCCGATAACGTCGAAGCGTTCCGCCACTGGGCGATCCGCCCGCATGTGCTGACCGGCGCATCGGCGATCGACCTTTCAACGACCCTGCTCGGCGCGGACGTTCCCGTTCCATTCTTCGCCGCTCCCACGGCGTATCTCGGCGGAATCCACCCTTCGGGCGAGGCAGCGATCGCTCGGGCGGCTGGGGCCCGGGGCATCCTCGCGGCGTTCAGCACGCTCTCTTCGCGTTCTATCGAGGAGATCGCGGCGGCATCGGGAGCGGGCCCCCGCTGGTTTCAGCTCTATCGGCAAGCCGCGCCCGAAGTAAGCCGGCGGCTCGTCGAGCGCGCGGAAGCGGCCGGCTACCGCGCGATCGTGCTCACGGCCGACGCTCCCGTGCTTGGCGTCCGGGATCGCCAGGCACGGACGGGTTTCGGGATCGATCCGACGCCGCCACTCGGCAATGGACGGGACGTCCGCTCCCCGCCCCGGACTCTGGCGCCCGAAGCAGGAACCTTCCGAGTACCGGGCGAGAGCTCTGCAGGATTCGAGGCGATCGACGAAATCCGTTCGTGGACACGACTACCGGTCCTCGTCAAGGGAATCCTGACGGCCGAGGACGCTCGCCGGGCCCGCGAGCACGGGGCCTCCGGCGTCGTGGTCTCGAACCATGGGGGGCGACAACTCGACGGCGCGATCGCTGCCCTGGACGCACTCCCCGAGGTCGTCCGCGAGGTCGGGGAGCGAGTTGAAGTGTACCTGGACGGCGGGGTCCGCCGAGCCAGCGATATCCTCATCGCGCTCGCGCAGGGAGCCCGCGCTGTCGGGATCGGGCGACCGATCCTTTGGGCGCTGGCGGTCGGTGGCGCCGAGGGGGTGGGACGGTACCTCGATCTGCTGACCCGCGAGCTCGTTACCGCGATGGCGATCTGCGGTCGAGCGCGGATCTCCGAGGTCGACGCCACCCTGGTCGTCGAGCGGCCACCGTTTCGCTCGGGGGCCGGCAGCGCGCGGACCGGGTGAACGAGCGCGGCCGCCCTCTTCGGGTGGAGAGAAAGCTAATTACGACCCGTCCCGGCCTCATGGGGGTCGCGAACATCATGGCCCCGGCGACCGAGGTTTCGAACCCGCTCGAATTCGACCACTTGCCCGACACGTGGAACCCGCAGGCGTTCGTGCCGCGCCGTCCCGTGGGACTCGCCCTCTTCTGCGCGGCGATGGCGTTCGCCGCTGTCGTGGCTGTCGTCGCCTCAATCTTCTACTTCGTCGGGCACTACGCGCCGAGCTGGCTGCCGTTCGGCGGCGCGGTATCCGCAGCGGACGTCATTGCCGGGCTCAGCCCTCTGACCGCGGCGCTGTTGCTCGTCCTCGCCGGAACGATCCTGGGGGTCGCAACGGCGCTCTGGCGCCAAGAGCCGTGGGCGCTGTACACGACCTACGCCGGGTTGATCGGAGGGATGGCCTACCTGCTGGCTACGGGCACGTTCGTCGTCCTTCTCCTCGTTCTCGCCCTGGTGTTTCTCTACCTCGTCAGCATCCGGCATTACTTCTACTGACTTCGAACCGGCTCTCCGCGAGGGGCTGCTTCTTTCGGCTCGAACGTGGCCGTTATCAAGGACTACCGAGACCCCCCTCACCGTGGCACCGGCCCGAACGATCGCCGAGCAGCTCGCCTCCAAGCAACGCGAGATCAGCGTCGCGGAGTTCTTCGAGCGGAACCGCCAGATCTTGGGGTTTGATAACCCGCAGCGCGCGCTCCTGACGACGGTCAAGGAGGCCGTCGACAACAGCTTGGACGCCGCCGAAGAGGCGGGGGTCCTGCCGGAGCTGATGGTCGAGATCGCAAAGGATGCGGATTCGCCCGACCGCCTTCGGGTAGCGGTCACCGACAACGGACCCGGTATCCTTCGCCGGGAGGTCCCGAACGTCTTCGCGCGTCTCCTCTACGGATCGCGCTTCCACTCCAACCGGCAGGCCCGCGGGCAGCAGGGGATCGGCATCAGCGCCGCGGTCCTGTACGCCGCGCTCACGACGGCGCGCCCGGCCCGCATCACGACGAAGGTCGAGGAGGAAGACGCCGCGCACGTGCTCGAGCTCCTCATCGATACCCAGAAGAACGCGCCGCGGGTCACCCGTGAGGATGTGTTAATCTGGGACCGGCCCCACGGCACCCGGATCGAGTTGGCCCTCAAAGCGAAATACATCCGCGGTCGGCAATCGCCGCTCGAGTACCTTCGCGGAACCGCGATCGTGAACCCTCACGCGCGCATCGTCCTGGTCGAGCCCGACGGCACCCGGGTCACCTTCGAGCGGGCGGCGAACGAAATGCCCCGCATCCCGAAGGAGACGCCCCCCCACCCCTACGGCCTCGAGCTCGGGGAGTTGGGCTACTTCCTCAAGGCATCCAAACGGCCCACGGTCTACGAACTACTTACTCGCGACTTCGAGGGCGTCAGCGCGCGGGCGGCCAAGGATGTGCTGGCTCGGTCCGGACTCAGTCCCGGCGTCACGCCGGGATCGATCCAGGGGCCGACCCAAGAGGCGCTGCTCGAGGCCTTGCACTCGGTGCCGCTCGTCGCTCCGTCCTCGGAGTGCCTCTCGCCGATCGGTCCGATGCTGATCAAACGAGGGCTGCGCAACGTCCTCGGCGACGTCCGACCGGAGTTCTTCGCGCCCCCCGTGAGCCGCCCTCCCAAGGTCCGCGGGGGCTTCCCGTTCCTGGTCGAGGTCGGGCTCGTCTACGGCGGTGGCCTGCCGGCCGACCAACCGATGCAGCTGCTCCGCTTCGCCAATCGCGTCCCGCTGCTCTTCCAGCAAGGCGCCTGCGCGATTACCGCGGCCGCCTCCAACCTCGACTGGCGGCGCTACGGCCTCGAGCAGAAGGGGGGAAACGGCCTGCCGGTCGGGCCGGTTCTCGTCCTCGTCCACGTAGCGTCGACGAAAATCCCGTTCACGAGCGAGGCGAAGGAGGCCCTTGCCGAGGATCCGGACCTCGACAAGGAGCTCACGCTGGCGTTCCAGGCTGCGGCCCGGCATCTCAAGGTCCACATCTCCCGTCGCTCGCGCCGCTCGTTCGCCCAGGAGAAGTTCGAGATCATCCAGAAGATCCTCCCCCGCCTCGCGGAGAAGACGAGTCATCTGGTCGACCAGCCTATACCCGACCTCACCCCGGTGATCACCCGCATCATGGACGTGGTCAGCCTCGAGCTCCAGCTGACGAGCGAGGAGGGCCCGCGACGAGCCGTGTTGGAGGTCACGAACTATACCTCCCGTCCTCGGGTCCTCGAGATCTTCCTGGAGACCCCAACGGAGATCCTCGGAGCGAGTGCGTTCGCCCCGGTCCCCGAGGGGACGGACGTGGGGATGGGACGGGCGTGGTGGACGCTGCCGAAGCTGGGGCCGAACGAACGGGCCCAGATTGTGCTCACACTCTCGAAGGGGACGGACGTCGAAGCGAGCGACCTCGACTGGTACGTGGCGGGGGTGGACGAAGCGCACTTGCTCGGCGCGGACCCGTTGCCGGGAGACTGGGACGTCCGTCTGCCACGCGCGCTGATCGAGGCAGCGGAGACGGCAGTTCCCGCGGATCCGGATTCCGTCGAAGGGGAGGTGGACTACGATGCCGCGGAGAGCGAAGCGCACGTCGGCGACGACGACGGATGAGCCGAAGATCCGGGCCGATGCCCTTCGGCCTACGCTGGATCTCGCACAGCAGATCTACGGGCAGCTCTCCCTCGGGGAGATCCCCCGCATGCGCCTGCCGCTCCGCACGAAACAGAACATTGCCTTCCAGATGCGGGAGGGGGTATGGAGGCTCGGCAAGGCGATGGGCACGCGCAGCGCACGCAAGCTCGATGGCGCGCTCATGCTCCTGCGCACGTTCTACCTGGTCGATTTCATCAACGAGATGGCCCGCGACAACAAGACCTCCACGCTGCGAGAGCTCTACTACATCAGCGAGGGTTGGCAGGAGGGCAAGTTCCACAGCGAAGACGAGTCGAACCTCCTCGTGGAGGACCTGGAGGTCCTGTGCGAGCGGCTGCGGGAGGACTTCCGCCTCCACCCCGAGGAGAACGGCGCCTCGGTGATCGGCGACCTGACCATCCGGGAGCGCAACCGCAAGGGGCTGGTGAAGAAGATCAACTGCCGCGACGATGTCGGCGACGGCGGCTACGCGCTCCCTTCCAACGTCGAGAAGGAGAAGATCGAGTTCGTCAGTTCCGGGGCGAAGTTCATCGTGGCGATCGAGTGCGGCGGCATGGTGGACCGCCTCGCCGAAAACGGGTTCGACGAGCGCCATCGGGCGCTCCTGATCCATCTCAAGGGCCAGCCGGCCCGGTCGACCCGACGGTTCCTCAAGCGCCTGAACGAAGAACTGCACCTGCCCGTCGTCGTCTTCACGGACGGGGATCCCTGGTCCTTCCGCATCTTCGCGAGCGTGGCCTACGGAGCGATCAAGACCGCCCACATCTCCCAGTACCTCGCGACCCCGAGCGCCGAGTTCCTCGGCGTGACCGCATCCGACATCGAGAACTACGAGCTCCCCAGCGACCGGCTCACGGACCAGGACGTCCGGGCGCTACAGGCCGAGCTCACCGACCCGCGCTTCTCCACCGCCGACTGGCGCTCGGAGATCGACCTCATGCTCAAGAACGGCAAGAAAGCGGAACAGCAGTCGCTCGCGAAGTACGGCCTCAATTACGTGACCGACCACTACCTACCCGAGAAGCTAACCGAGATGGGCGTTCTGTAGGCGACGGCCCACCGTGACGGACACCGGGCGATGGCGCACCCTGGTCGCGCCAGCCCAGAGTTCGGAGCGCGGCGCCCTCGCTTCCTTCCTCGTGGGATTCGTCTTGGAGGCGGCGTCGGAGGTCTACCAGCTCACCACGGACGCAGGGTCCGCGCTCGGCTCCCCGGTGGGCTACTACCTGAGCCTGGCCTTCACCGTCCTCGGCTTCTACTTCTTCTGGCGCGGCACGTTTACGTGGGCTCGCCTGCCGAGTCACCCGGACGACTCGCTCGCGCGACGGCCGGCGTGGGTCGGTGGCGCGCTGCTGGTCGGTGGGATCGTGGCGGTGGCGCTCTGGAATGTCGCTGCTCGGACGGTGGGCCACGGCAACACCCCGGCTCCGTTCGCCTGGATCGTCGGCGGCGTGTTCGCATGGGCGGTCGGATCGTTCTTCCTGGCCCTTCGGGACCGCATCGCGGCACGGCATGGCAGCGCCGTCGCCCTGGCGGGATGGGCGGCGTTCGCCGGATCGCTCGCCATCGCGGTCGTCTCCGGCCTTCTCCTCGGCCAGGTCTTCTTCGGACTCGTCGTCGATTTCTTCACGAACTGGGCAGCGCTCATCGAGGCGTTGGGTCCGTTCGTTGCGGCGGTTTCTCCGTTGTGTGTTCCGTTCACGCTGATCGCGGTCGTCTACGCCATCGGACTTCGGTCTGCTTCGTCCCGGACCGAGACCCTTCGTCCCCGCCGGCCCCGCCCCCAGAGCCATACGGGGTCCGGTGCCACCGGTTCTTAGGTCGAAGGTTGGGTGGACGACCCGGGCCCGCGTCACCTACGGTTGACATGCGATTTATGCTGGGAGGATCCGACCACGGATCCATGTCCCGCGCGGCGTCCCCGGCGATCTACCACGGACGCACAGGTAACGTTGCCCGGTACGTCGGTCTTTTCTCCAGCATGGTCCGTTCTCGCTTCGTCACGGGTCGGCCCTTCTTCCTCGCCCACGCGACGACCTTCGGTTGCAACTCTCACTGCCAGACGTGCTCGTACTGGAAGCTCACGCCCCGGATGAAAGAGGACCTTCCCACGGCCGAGGTTTTCTCGCTACTCGACGAAGCCTACGCGGCGGGCATGCGAGGGTACTATCAATTCGGGGGGGAGCCGCTAATCCGCAAGGACGTGGGTACGGTCATCGACTATGCCCGGGCCAAGGGATTCTACACGGCGATCAACACCAACGGCTCGATGCTCGCCGCGAAGGCGGAGGCCCTCGGGAGCCTGGACGTGGCGTTCGTCTCCCTCGACTACTTCGACGCCTACCACGACGTGATCCGGGGAAGGCCCGGGAACTTCGACGAGGTGATCCGGGGGATCGACCGGCTCCGGGCCCTCACCGCAGCGAAGGTGACCTTGGTGACGACCATCAGCTCGCTCAACCCGGGGGCAATGGAGCGCACTGCTCAGCTCGCGAAGGACCTCGGAGTGGGGATTGCTTTCAACTCGATCGAGCCGACGCTCGACTTTGGTCTAACGGACAGCGACCAGTCGCCCAACCTCAAGTTCCAACTCTCCCCCGAGCAGCTCCACCAATTCTACGTCACGGCCCTGCGGCTGAAGCGAGAGGGCTACCCGCTGATGGAGACCGAAGAAGTGCTCGAGGGGTACGTGGCGGATCGACCATGGAAGTGCGAGTTCCCGAAGATGTTCGTCTACGTGACGCCGGACAAGAAGATCTACAGCTGCGACTACCGCTTCGGCTACGATCTGAAGACCGGGTCGTTCGAAGAGTACTTTTCGAGCGAGATGTTCCGATCGCACGTCCGGAGCGCCGAAGCGTGCAACCGATGCGTGCGCACCTGCGTCCGCAACTACGCGTATACCTACGAGCTACGCCCCCGACACCTCCTGCACCTTGCTCAGAACGCGGCCGGACTCTATCGCCCGGGGACTACGGCAGCGCCGAGACGTCCCGCGGAGGCCGGCGCGCCGAGCTGAGTCGGGCCGGCTCCTCAGAGTGAGGCGAGCTGGACCGAGGCGAACCGTGCGGCCCGGTCCGTCGGGAAGTACGCGAACGCGTGGTCACCGGTGCTCACGCGCGTCCAGTCGAAACCCTGCTCCTTGAACTGCGTCGGCTCGGCGGCGGACTCCTGCGCCTCCCGGGGGATCCGCGGCGGGAGCGACTCTCCTTCACGGGCCAGGCGGAGGAGGTCGAGCTCAGGGTCGTAGGCGATCCACTCTCGCGGAGCGTACACGCGCAGGTGGACGAGCTTCGGCCGAAGCTGGCTCTCCGTCTCCGTCTCGGTCCTCGTGAAGACGGCGTACTCCTCCGAATCCACCGCGACGATATGATCGAACTGGAAGGACTTCTGGCGAAACTCAAGCAGGTTCATCTGCAGGTCGCCCTCCTCGAGCATTCCCGGGCCGAGTCGAGCGCGCTACATAACGGCCGGCGGTGGTCGCGATGGCCGACCTCTCGCCGAGGGGAGCCCTAATAAACCGATGAAATTACCCCCGCTCACTCGGGACCGGTCTGAATGAAACGTTCCTCACGGGTATGGAAGAAAGCCGGCCACATGCGATGGAAGTGGCGCAAGAAGCGGATGCGCCGACGCATGCGAGCCCAGAAGATGAGGAAGCAGTAAGCGCGCGACCTAAAGGGTCTCGGCCGCGCACCGCCCGGTGCGGAAAGCGCGAGAGGGCTCTACCGGCCGAGCCGGGCGAGATCCCGGGACTCCTTGGTGCCCTTCTTCCACTGCTTGTAATGCGCCCGGCATAGCGGAGCCCGGCGCCCCTGGTCGGGGAGGAGCGGGAAGGCTCTCTTCGCCTCCGATAGCGCGAGGTGACGCACGGAGTCACCGCCGCACCCGGGGACGATGCACGGCTCCGGGGTCGCCGTTCGATGGGAGGGGCGTGTCGGATCCGGCGTCATCGGTGTGCCTTTTCCTTCAGGACGTCGGCGACCAGCTGGGGCATCTCGTACGGGAAGCGTCCTACGCGCACGCCCGCGCCCTCCAGAGCGGTCTGCTTGGACTGAGCCGTCCCTCGTCCGCGGGTGATGATGGCCCCGGCATGTCCCATGCGCTTGTCCGGCGGGGCCGCCCGACCGGCGATGTAGGCGACGACGGGTTTGGTGAAGTGATGGCGGATGTAGTCCGCGGCATCCTCTTCCGCCGTCCCGCCGATCTCGCCCACCATGACGACCAAATCGGTGTCCGGGTCCTTCTCGAACAGTTCCAGCCCGTCGACGAAGGACGTCCCGACGACGGGGTCGCCGCCGAGCCCGATGCAGGTCGACTGGCCCAGACCGATCTCCCGGATGCCATTCACGATCTCGTAGGTGAGCGTGCCGCTCCGAGAGATCACGCCGACCCGCCCGGGTCGGAAGACCACGTTCGGGATGATTCCGACCTTGCTCGGGGCGCCCGGCGCCGCGATGCCGGGGCAGTTCGGTCCGATGATCCGGGCTCCGCGGGCCCGGGCGTAATGGTACATGACCAGCATGTCGTGGAAGGGGATGTGTTCCGTCACGACCACGCTGAGACGGATCCCGGCGTCGACGGCCTCGATCAGGGCATCCTTGGCGAACGGGGCGGGCACGAAGATGCACGAGGCGTTGGCCTGCTTGCGGTCCACCGCCTCCTGGACGCTGTCGTAGACGGGAGTTTCCTCTACGGTGGTACCCCCCTTTCCCGGTGTGACGCCCGCCACGACCTTCGAACCAAACAGTTTCATCTGATGCGTGTGGACCGTCCCTTGATGACCGGTGATGCCCTGGACCACGACTCGCGTGTCCGCGTCGATCAAGACCGTCATGCGGTACGCCCCTGCGCAGCGACGGCGCGAGTCGCGGCGGCGCGGACGGCGGCCTCGGCCGAGGCTTTCAGATCGGGGATCGAGGTAATGCCGGCCGCGCGGAGGATCTCGACTCCTTCGCTTTCGTTGTTGCCGCGAATGCGTGCGACCAACGGAAAGCGATCCTGAGCCGGAAGCTTCTCCATGGCGTTCACGAGTCCCTTCGCCACGGTATCGCACCGAGTAACGCCACCGAAGATGTTCAGGAATACGGCGGTCGGTTTGGCCTTCGCCATCAAAAGGAACGCCTCGGCCACCTTCGCCGGATCGTCGGTGCCTCCCAAGTCCAGGAAGACCCCGGGTCGTCCGCCGAACTGCATGAGCACGTCGAGCGTGGCCATCGTCAGGCCGGCTCCGTTGGCGATCACACCGATGTTCCCATCCAGCTGGACGAATGCGATCTCCTTCTCCCGAGCGATCTCCTCCAGCGGAGTCCGGTCGTCCCGGACCTCCGCGTACTCGGGATGGCGGAACGTCGCATCGTCCTCGATGATCACCTTCGCATCGAGCGCGATGACGCGGTCCCCGACGACGGCGAGCGGATTGATCTCGACGAGCTCCGCGTCCTCTCCATTGAAAGCGGCCCACAGGGAGTCCAGGAGGGGACCGAGCGACTTCGCCGGACCACCAGTCAAACCGAGGAAGGCGGCCGCACGCCGCTTCTCATATTGCGCGAGTCCGGCGAACGGGTGGATGGGTTGGCGCAGGATCTGCTCGTCCGGTACCGACTCGATCTCGACGCCTCCCTTCGCGCTGGCCAGGAGGATGGGCAGACGAAGGGTGCGATCGAGGGTAAGCGAGACATAGAGCTCGCGGTCGATCGCGACCTTCCCCTCGAGCAGGATCTCCTTCACCTTCTCTCCTTTGAACTCGAGGCCCAAGATCGCGGCCGCCGCGGCGCGGACCTCCTCGTCGTTCGACGCGAATCGGACCGCACCTCCCTTCCCTCGGCCACCGGCGAGTACCTGGGCCTTTATCACGCACGGCAGAGGCACCTTTCCCTCAGACACCAAGGACGTCGCCTCCTCGGCCGAACGGGCCACATGGCCCTGGGGCAGCGCGATGCCGTACTTTCGGAAAATCTCCTTTCCCCGCCACTCTGCGAGCTTGACCATAGAGATCCAGCGGCCGCAGACGCTGTGTCACTTAACGCCGACGAGGTCTCCCGCGGAGTGGGGAGCGGGCGCGGTTGGTAACGGGAGAACTCCGCGGGATGCCCGGCGTGCTCTTCGATGCGCCCCGCGCTCGAGGGGCGCTCGGAAGCTCCGGACCGATGGCGTCGAGCAATCGGCCCGCAACCTCGAATTTCGGGCCCCGCAACCAGAACCGCGCACCGCGCGGGGGAAGCACTAACGCCGCGATCTCGGGGCTACCCATCGTTCCGGAGTCGTTCGCCACCACCCAGTCGAGGTCGGCCTCCGTACGGGCCCCGCGCGCCGCTCGCTCGAGCGTCGCGGGGTCGGCGGTCGCTTCCAGCTTGAACGAGACCAATACGGTCGGACGCGGTGCCCACGCGCGTAGTTGGGGCAGGAACTTCGCGGCTCGTTTCAGTCGCAATGTGATCTCCGGGTGCTCCCGGGATGAGATCTTGCCCCGCTGCGCCTCGACGGTGTAGTCTGCGAGAGCCGCCGGGACGATCACGGCGGCCGCCTCGGCCAGCTCGCTCCGGCGCTCGCGGGCCAGATGGAGGAGATCCCCCACGCTTTGCCATCTCCGAACTTCGACGAACGAGGGGATGGTCACGGCATGGTGGCCCATCCAGAGTTCGACGTCGGCGCCGCGAAAGTAGCCTTGAGTGGCCAGGGCGACGGCCATGGCCCCGCTGCTCTCGTTCGAGATCGATCGAACGTCATCGATTGGCTCGCGTGCCGCGCCGCCGATCACGATCAACCGGCGCCCCTTCCATGGGCCACGGCCCAGTCGATGAAGCACCGATGCGGCGACGTCCTCGGGCGTCGCGAGCTTT
This sequence comes from Thermoplasmata archaeon, assembly GCA_021844945.1. Taxonomy (GTDB): domain Archaea; phylum Thermoplasmatota; class Thermoplasmata; order Lutacidiplasmatales; family UBA184; genus Lutacidiplasma. The sequence continues at coordinate 70,564 of JAKBSJ010000003.1, forward strand.
TCCTCCCCTTCCGCGGCTTGGGTTCCGATGAGGCCGACCCCCCAGCTCTCGAGCTTGGCGAGCGCTTCAGCCACCGCGGGGTTCTGGCGCATCTGGGAGTGCATCGCCGGCGCGAGCAGGATCGGCACGCCACCGCCCAGCGCGATCGAGGCACAGCTCGTGACGGGGGTATCGTCGATCCCGTGGGCGATCTTCGCAATTGTATTCGCGGTGGCTGGCGCGATCAGATAGAGATCGGCCCGCTCCGGACCGGACCCGAAGAGGGTCACGTGCTCCACATTCCCGGTGAGCTGGGTGATCGGAGGGTGGCCGGTGGCGAACTGGATCGCTTCGGGGGTCACGAGGCGCTGAGCTTCGGCGCTCATCACGGCCTGGACGTCGGCCCCATGCCGAAGGAGTTCGCGGGCGATGCGGGGCACCTCGATGGCTGCGATCGACCCTGAGATGCCCAGGATGATACGGCGCCCGCTCAGGAGTTGAGTTGTCTTCCCTCGAATCACTCGACTCGGATGCATGGCACCCAGGATCCGGCGGAGGATACGCTCCGCCACTTTAGACCGAGGGCCGGCAACGACTATAAGGGAGGCGGCACCGGCGATGTTGATGTCGGCCCACGGGAAGCCGGAGCCTTCGCGGCCCCTCGCGATGAAGCACGTCGAGCTTCCGGTTGTCCGAGACGAACCCAGTCCGTTCGCCTCGATGTCCCGCTCGACTCCCACTCCCCGGCAGCCTCCCACCCCGCGACCGGTCGATCGAGGGGTCATCGTCTTCGATCTCGATGGGACCCTGCTCGACGACCTCCGCTTGATCAGCGAGGTCGCGGCGGACGTTCTTTTCCGGGCCTTCCGCACTCCACCCGAGGAGGGACGCATTCACTATCTTGCGACCACGGGGCTGCCCTTCGAAGCCCAACTTGCTCAGCTCTACCCCGACGCGCCACCCCAACTACGCGAAACGACCGCACGGATCTTCCATCAGCGCAAAGTCTCCGAGGCCTATGCGCACGCAAGCCCCTTCCTCGAAGTTCCGAGGACGCTCAAGCGCCTCTCCGTGGAGGGTTGGACAATGGTGGTTTCTACCGGCTCCGAGACCGAGATGGCCGAACTTCTCCTCGAGCGCGAGGGCCTACGCTATTGGTTCGAGGATGTGCTTGGTTCGGCCCAGGGCACGAAGCGCGAGCACCTCGCGGAGTACCGACGTCGGTATCCCGACGTCCCGGTGTTCCTCGTGGGCGATTCTCGGTTTGACATGGAGGCCGCCCGCTCCGCACTGGGGGTCACGGCGATCGGACGCGCGACCTCGCTCGAAGGCTGGATCCTCGCTCCCGAGGATCTGAAGCGTTGGGGGGCGGCGTGGGCAGACTACTCCCTCGAACGATTGCCCGAGGTCCTCGCACGATTCACGTCGGCCGCTCGAAGCACGACACGGACGAAAGGCCGGTCACCCGCGCCGCGGCGCGTAGCTCCCAAAGCCCGCCGCCCCGCATCCAAGAAGAGTCGGCGGAGTACTTCGCGTCGGTAGGGCCGGGACCGAGAGTCTCAGGGCAGGGGTCAGACCCCACGCCTCTTTGAACCCGGGTCGAGGGATCCACAGTCCCCCAGGATAGGCCAAGCTACCCCATCCCGGCCACGGGAGCCCCGACGCCGGCCCGACCTGAAAAGGCTTTTCGAAGGTGGGCCGGGAGGGCTCCCTTCCTGGGACGGCCCTTCAAGCCCCCGTTCGAGGCGGGACCTGTTCGCGGATACCGAGCGCCTCTTCGTCGTGGCGTAGCTTGGACCGTCGGTCCTGGGCTTCGGCTCGTCCCACGTAAATGAAGAATCCTCCGAAGCCTGCAGAGGAGATGCCTCCGAGGTAGCCCCCGAAGTACCACCAACCCAGACCGAGCATAATCATCGCGAGCACGAAGCCCGCACCCGCAGCGAAGAGGAGGGCTCCGCCGACGACGAAGGCGTTCTCCCTCAGCATCGGAACCTTGGGCCGCGCGGCATCTTCGCGACGGCGCTGTACAGGGAGCGACCGTTATGACCTCTGCCTCAACTGGCCCCACGATGCCGTACGCCGCAATCGCTTCGGTGGATATTGCCGCGCTTCGGTGGATCCGCGTTGAGGGCGGCCACCACGATTTCGAACTTCGTTCGGGCGACACTGCGGTCGCAAAGGTCTCCTTGCCCCCCGAGAGGAGCCGTCCGGCCAGTGCCGAGTCGATCGAGGGGCACTACACAATCGACCGCGCCGGATTCCTTCGTCCTCGGCTCACGCTCCGCCGCGAGGGGTCGAGTACCGTACTCGCGCGTCTGGTGAGTGGGCCCGAGGGCCTCCCTGCCCATCACGCGATCGAGATTGGGGGTCATGTTACCTTCGGACTCAGCCGCGCCGGTGTGTCCGTGCCCGCCTGGTCGATCTCGACCGCCGACGGAACGGAGTGGGCGCACCTTGAGACGATACGGGAGGGCCGCCAGCTCCTCGGTAGCGTGTGCGATGTGGAGTCGACCGTGCCCGCCGACTCGTCCTCCCTCTACGCACTCATCCTGACCTGGTGCTTCATCTCGCACGCGTGGCTTGAGGACGAGGTCGTGGGTGAGTGGACCGACCACGCCGAGGGCCGGTTTTAGCGGCGGGCTTGTCTCTTCGGCCGGGAGCCCCCAGGGCGCGAAGGATCGTCGGGAAGATCACTTCGTACCGAGGCGCGACATCCGCGTGCTTTCCGGAGTACTCCCGGTGATCCACGCGGGCGCCTTGAGCCCGGGCCACGGCTGCGAAGATCCGGGCCGAGACCTCGAGGTTCCATTCGTCCTCCTCGCCCCCGTCTACGTAGACGTACCGTAGACGGCGTAAGGCTCGGGCAAACCGAGCCCGCGCGATCATCCGAACGGGGTCGCGGGCCAGCCATTTCGCCCAAATCTCGGGTCGCAAAGCTCCGCTGGTCAAATCGAACGGAAGCTCGAAGCGACCCGGCTCGTCGTCCACGGGAGAATAGCACGACGCGTAGGCCATGAGCTCGAGACCCGAGGCCATGGGATGGAGGGGGCCCCATCCATCGATCGGTCGGGCGAATACGCGTCGAAGAAGGGCTTCGGGGCCGCCCGCCTTGCGAATCGCGCGGAACGCTCGCGGAAAGTCGGGAAGGTAACCGTACTCGAAGTACATGTCACCGGAGTCCGAGGCGGCCGCCGAAAAGACATCGGGATGGCGAAGGGCGAGGCTGAGCGCGCCATACCCTCCACTGGAGGTCCCTAACACCCCTACCGGGCCCGTTCGGTAGCGTTCCCGCACCCACGGGATGATTTCCTCCATAACGTAGTCCTCGTACCGTCCGGTCGCCGAGGAGTTCACGTACTGGCTTCCGCCAAGCGTGGTCATGCAGTCCGGCGACACCATTACAGCCTCTCCGGCTACCCCCGACCGGATCAGCCGGTCCAGCTGACTGACCCGTGTGTCGGAGAGGTAGCGCGGCCGCTGGAAGTGAAGGAAGCCCGAGCCAGTGTACCCCGATAGCAGCACCAGAAGCGGCCGGCCTTCGGTTCGCCCGGAGGGGGGGATATAGACCTGCAGTTCCCGCTCGACCGGGTCGCGCCAGGGATTGCCTTCCAGCACCTGGCTCGTGATCGCCGGTCGTTCGATCCGACCCTGAAGCGGGCGAGGGAACATGATCGGCGTTCGCGAATCCAGTGGCACGGAGATCGACATCGAGTGGCCTCCCGACCGACATCGCCGATCCCCTCAAAGAGAGCGCGGGGGCCGCCCGGACCTTCGGCTCGCGCTAAGCTGAAGAGCTCCTTCGGCCCCAGCTCGTTCGATGGAGCGTTGGAACGAGGAAGCGTTTTCGGGAAGGGAACTGCTCCGGCCGGGGAGGTGGTGCGTTGCGTTCCTGGCCGATTGGTGCCCGTTCTGTCGCTCGTTCCGGCCGATGTTCGAGGCGGCGGATGGCGCCGCCGACATCTCGCTCGCGATCGCCGATGTGACGTCGGAGGACAGTCCTCTCTGGGACACGTTCCGTATCGAAGTCGTCCCTACGATCGCCTTGTTCCAAGATGGGAAGCTGATCGCACGGCGCGACGGTCGTCCGATGAAGGGCCTAGAGCGTACGGACTTGGAAGATCTCTGTCGAACTGCGGCCTCACCCGCCACATCACCCGCTTCGCGTGAAGGATAGGGTTTTTCCTACCGCGGTCGTGGGTGTTGGCGTGCCGAGCGCTCCCAGCGCCCCCGATCGCAAGATCGCGCTGATTACCGGGGGAGGAACGGGCATCGGGAGGGCGATCGGCGAACTCCTGACCGAGGATGGATACGACCTCGCGATCGCCAGCCGGTCCGTCGAACATCTCGACCAGGGAGCTCGGATGCTTCGAGCGCGAGGCGCTCGGGTGCTCACGGTCCCCACCGATGTCCGCGACCCCGCCGAGGTCGACCGGCTGATGGCCCGGGTGCGCGACGAGTACGGTCGGCTCGACGTGCTGGTGAACAACGCTGCCGGGAACTTCCCGGTCCACGCGGAGGACCTATCTCCGAACGGGTGGCGGGCCGTCGTCGGGATCGTCCTCGACGGAACGTTCTTCTGCTCGCGCGCGGCGTTCCCCCTCCTGCGCGCCGCGCGGGACTCTTCCATCATCAACATCGTTGCGGCGTATGCTTGGCTCGCCGGTCCGGGGACGGTACATTCCGCGGCAGCGAAGGCAGGCGTGCTCTCGCTGACCCGCACCCTGGCGGTCGAGTGGGCTCGGCATGGGATCCGAGTGAACGCTGTGAGCCCCGGCCCGGTTCGTACCGAAGGCACGGACCAGCAACTCTGGACCTCCGAGGAGCTTGTCCGGCAGATCGAACACGGGGTGCCGATGGAGCGCTTTGGGACTCCGGAAGAGATCGCACAGGCCGTTCGCTTCCTCATCGGACCCCACGCGCGCTACATCACCGGCCAGGTTCTTCCCGTGGACGGGGGACAGTGGCTCGGCCGAGGTATGATGGAATTCTTCAACGGGCCGGGGCCGGAAAGGGCCGCTTCGTCCCGCCCAGGGGGTGCGCCCGAGTGAAGGGACGAATGGCCTGCGATCGTTCCGCCCGCCCCGAGATCGCGGAGACCTGGTGAACTTTTTCGACTCGGCTACGGTCGTCGTCGCGATCCTCCTGCTCGGCGCGACGATCCTCATCGCCTTCGGGAGCGACGCTCTCTCGCAGCGGTTCCGGGTCCCGGATGTCCTGTGGCTGATCCTCTTCGGCCTCCTCGCGGGACCGATCTTCCATATCGTAAGCCCGAGCCAGGTGACGGAGATCGGCGCGATCGTAGGGACGATCGCGCTGGTGATCATCCTCTACGACGCCGGTATCGACTTCAATCCTCGCGAAGCTCGGTCGGTCGGTGTCTCGGGACTGCTCCTTGCGGTGCTGAGCTTTGGACTCTCGGCGGTGGCACTGTTCCTCGTCGCCTACCTGCTTCTGACCCACTATGATCTCACGACCTCCATCGTCTTCGCCCTCGCGCTCGCGGGGATCTCGGGAGCGGTCACGATCCCGCTGGGCGCCCGTCTTGGACTCTCGGCCCCGTCGCGCGATACCCTGAATCTCGACCTCGCGATCGAGGATACGCTCGGGGTCTTGTCGGTCACGGTCCTCCTCTCGGTCCTAGCGAGCCCCAACGCGGGCATCGGCGCGCTCGTTCCCCAGGTATTGCTCCCGCTCCCCCTCGCGATCATCTTTGGCGTGCTCGGAGGTCTCGCCGCAATCGAGTTCCTGACCCGATGGCAGCAGCGCGTCTACGCCGGGCTTGCGGTGATGGGCCTCTTGCTCGTCGTCTACGCCGGGACCCAGTACCTCGACGGGTCCGGGATCATCGCGGCATTGATCATGGGAGTAGTTCTCGGGAACGACTCGTTCTTCCGCCGTTGGCTTCCCCGCACGATGAGCCCCGACTTTGCCTTCGACCCCACCGTCCGCCAAGTCCACAACGACATCGCCTTCGTCCTTCGCGCACTCTTCCTGGTCATCCTCGGGATCATCGTGCCGATCCAACCGCTCGGAGTGACCGTCGCGGCGGCGGCCGTCGCGCTCCCGTTTGTCCTTCTCCTCCTGCGGCGGTACGTGCTGCAGGACCTGGCGGGCCGCCAACGCGTGTCCTCCAAGGAGTGGCCTCGTCTCGCGGGCCTCTACGGTAGGGGTCTGACGAACGCCGTCCTTCTGATCCTCGCGCTCGCCCTCATCCCGGCGATGAACTCCTTGCTGTTCCCGGCGCTGATCGTCATCATCGGAACGGACGTGCTGATGACGGCCCTGGTCTTCCTTGACCGAGGCTCCGGGCCCTCCGCGCCCTCTCCCACGAGTTCCGGAGGCCCGTAGTGCCAGGGGCGCGGTGCTCCGGGCCTCCAAGTCCGGGGCCCGCCGACATCACATCGCCGGCACGTCGCGCTCGACCAGGAACCGGTGGAGCAATCCGATGTACTGTGCCGGCCGGGTCAGGTGTGGAAAGTGGCCCACGTCCGGGATCTGCTGCACCTTGACGTTGCGCAGCCTTCGTGCGAGCGCCTCAGTCATCCGGTGGAGGAACGGCGGGCTATCCGCTCCCTCGGTCAGGAGCACGGGGCTCATCGCCTCGGAGAGGCCCGAGAGCTCCGGTCGGTCGGTCTCCGGGTCTGAGACCTCCTCGAGCCAGTGCGGCGCGTTCGCGAGGAACGTTGCCTTCCCGTCGACCGGCATGCGATCCCACGCGCCGGGATCGCGCGCCAACGCCGTCACAAATCCCCGAGCGGCCGATTCAATCTCGCCCTGGCGGAGGGCCCGCCGGAGCTGGGCCACCCCGGCCCGAAGCTCCTGAGCCTCGAGCGCGGTCGCCGGGTCGTCCTCCAGAAAGCCGAGGCACGGGGGTTCGTGAGCGACCACCGCCCGCACGAGTTCGGGGCGGGACCCGGCGAGGTGGAAGGCGACGCAGCCTCCGTAGGAGTGCGCGACGACATGGGCCGGGTAGAGGTCCGTCGCCACCAGGAAGTTCGCGAGGTCCTCCGCGTCGTCCTTCACCGGATGCGCTCGGGTCGGACCCGTGCTCCCGCCATAACCCCGACGATCGTAGGCGAGCACTCGCATCGAATCACCGAGGACCGGAGCGATGCGGTCGAAAGTGCGATGGTCCACCCACGAACCGTGAACGAGGACGACCGGGTCCCCTCGGTCCCCGTAGCGCTCGTACCGTATACGGACGTCTCCCAGCTCCGCGATGGGCATCGGAAATCGACGCGGTAGCCCGGAGAGGACACTTAACGGGACCGTCGCGGCGAAAAGGGCCGGCGCGCTGTGAACACGAGCGCGAGCGCGTTCCCCGGGGCCTCGTGGACCCGCAGGCCGGTGAGGCCGGACCTCCGGAGCAGCGCCTTCGCGCGTTGTTCGCCCCAGCAGGTCCCCAGGCCCCCGGGTCCGTCGCTTCGCGAGACCGGCAGGCAGTAGGTGACAGAGACCCCGTAGAGGAAGCGAGCGCCCGTGCGACCAATGTTGTCCAAGAGCACGCTGGACGCCCGTGGCTCCTGAGCGAGGAACCATCCCCCGGGACGGAGCGCCCGTACGACGCCCCGCACGGTCGCCTCGGGCCGGCCCAGGTCGTGGATCGCGTCGAACATCGTGATGAGGTCGAACGGTCCGAACCGGCGCAGCCCGCTCGCGTCCGAGCGCACGAATCGCACGTTCCGAAGTCCCAGGGACTTCGCTTCGGCCCGGGCGCGCGCGAGGGGAGCGGCGGCCCGGTCGATCCCGAGGAAGCGAGAGCGGGGGAACGCCTGGGCCAGACGGTGGACGACACGGCCGCTACCGGTGCCGAAGTCGGCGACTCGGATTCCTCGCGCGAGAGCTTCGGAGAGGCCCGGAAGGAGGGGCACGTAGCCCGAAACCAGCAGCGCGTCCATGCGTCGTCGGTTCATCTCCTCCATGATCCTCGGGAACTCTGGAAGGTAGGCCGAGTACGGCACCCCCTCGCCCGTGGCGAACGCGGCCGCAACCGTATCCAGATTCTTGGCCCCGAGATGGATCATCAGGCTCCCGGGAGCCATGTTGTAGATCGAAGGTCCGCTCAGAGCTCGGGCCCGGGCGGGAGCGAGGGAGAAGCGGCGCGACCGCGCGTCGTAGGCGACGATGCGGGCCGCCGCAACCGCGTGAAGCCACTCCCGAACGTAGCGCTCGTCCTGATGAGAGCGGCGCGCGATCTGCCGCGATGTCCCGGGGCCGTCGGTCAGCGTGGACCATAAGCCCGTCACATGACCGAGATGGACCATCATCGTTAGCTCGGCATCCGCATAGGCGCGCAGGATCCTCCGCACGAACCGACGCGTCTCCCGGGGCGCCGCGAGCGGGTTCGATGGGGCCATTCCTCGCGGGCATCCGTGGCAGGGCTTAATCGTGGCGACCGGCTGGACCGACGGGGGGCTGCGAAACGAATGAGCGCGATCTTCCAGCGACCTCTGTGCGAGATGGGCCGGGCGTACGACTATGCGTATCGGCCGATCGTCGGCGATCCCACCGTCGGGGACGGGGGCCCCTGCGACGAGCGGCCGGTCGGTGTGGAGCTCTGCGCGGCGAGCGCCGACCCGACGAGGGAGGATCCACTCTACCGATCCTTCCTCCTCTGCCCCGAGCACCGGACCCAGCTCGAGCGGTACGACGCGCGACTTCGCGCCGAGGGACGGGCGAGCCGGTTCCGGATCCCTCGTCCGCAGATCTAGGCGGCGACCGCCGGAACCTCAGTAAGGCCCGAGCGTTGCTCGCAGACCTCCCAAAGCCGGCGGGCCGCCTCGGCATCGCGCGAAGCCGGACTCGAGCGATGAGGGCGGCGGCGGACGAAGTAGGCTCCGCTGATGTGGGCTACGTCCGGCGACGTGGCGAGGTAGAGCGGGGTCTCGGCACCTTTCTCGGGAGAGATGGCCGCGATCCGCTTCGCTACCCCGAAGAACGCGCCGCGCATCCCGGTCGAACCTTCCTCGCCGAACGCGGTCCGTACGAACCCGGGGTGGCACGCGTTGAACGTCACCGGTCGATCCGCGTGGCGACGGGCGGACTCGTAGGTGAGCAACAGGAGCGCGAGCTTCGACTGCGAGTACGCGGCCCAACCTCCGTACGCCCTTCGGCGATCGAGATCCTCGAAGTCCATGACGCCCATCGAATGCACGGAGCTTGATACGTTCACGACCCGACCGGCTCCCGACGCTGCGAGGCGTGGCATCAGCGTCTCGGTCAGGATGAACGGTGCTAGGACATTGAGCCCGAACGTTCGCTCGTCTCCGGACGGAGTGGTCGCGAACGTGTGCTGGATCGCCCCCGCATTGTTGATCAGGACGTCAACCCGGGGGTTCTCTTCCCGAAGCTTCGCCGCGAGCGTGCGAGTGGACGACGTATCGGCGAGGTCCACCGGGTAGACCCGCGCACGCGTTCCCGACTTGGTCGCGCTTCGTGCGATCGCCCCGAGGCGTACCGGGTCTCGACCGACGAGGACCAGGTCCGCGCCCGCGCGCCCGAGCGACCCGGCGAGCACGGCCCCGATGCCCGAACTGGCTCCGGTCAACACGACACACTTTCCGTCCATTCGGGTGGCGGCTGTGGGGGTCGGGGTCATCGATTTTCTCCCGGGCCGTACCCAGAAGGCTATCCGTCTCGGGTGGGTCCGAACGGGCGAGCCCCGTCTTCGATATATCCGCTCAGGTCCGGGGAACTTGACGACAGGGAGTCGGCCGTCGCAACGGCACCGCAGGGCGGCTTACACGGAGGAAGGGGCGTCCTTCCATGGCATGGCGATACGACGGAACTTTCGGTCGACCCGAGGGGCCCCGCCGCCCGGCGGGAAAGAAACCTCGATGGTCAGCCAGCGACCGAGCATGCCAAACTCGATGGAGTACCAGCGCGCGATCCAACCGCCGTCCATCGTCGGGTCCGCGCGTGCGAACATGTGCGTCTCCTCGGCCATCCGGCCCATGCGACCCGCCGGCTCGCGCGCCAGCAGCGGGAACGACTGTTCGAGCGCTGCCGCCGCGCTCGTCACGGCCCGAGGGGTTCCTTCCGGGGCCCCCGTGAGGGGGATGTCGAGAGTGTACGGGCCCTGTAGGCCTCGTCCTACCACGTACCGGCCGAGGCTCCGGCGCAAATGGCCCCCGTCGCGGGACTCACCGAAGAGGAACCAGACGAACGGGTTCTCGGTCGGGACGATGTAGCGAAACTCTCCGTAGAGGTGCGCGCGCCGGCCCAACCAAAGTCGTACGGCGAGCCTCAGTCCCAGGTAGAGCGCGAAGAAACCGCTGAGGAAGTAGATGCTCGCCCAGTAGATGTCGAGCGCGACCACGTTGCGCTCCACGCCGAGCAGGACGTACATCGATACAACGCTGAAGATCAGCACGAAGAAGTTCACCGCGCGCTCAGCGTCGAACGCGATGCGCTTCGGGGAGAATGGGAGCAACGGAGGGACGGAGTAGTTCGTGAACCCGTCCAGAAGGATGTGCAGGACGCCTCCGAGGAGGAAGACGGCGAAGTAGATCAGCACCGAGCCCGGAAGGATCAACGGAGCGATTAGCGCGCCGCCGATCGCGATGACCGTGACCCCGAGGAGCGAGTGCGTGATCCCGCGGTGGGAGAAGATCGGCCAGCGACGGGCGAGCGGGAACAGCAGCGCGTCGGCATCGGGAAGGCCGCCCGCAAGCGCGCCGGCGGCGATGTACTGAACGTGAAACCCGACGAGGCCGAGCGTGAGCAGGTAGGCGATCAGTACGTGGGTGATCAGGTCCACAGGTGCCTTGGTGGGGGCGGCCTACAGGAGGCCCTCCTCCATCACCTCGACCGACTCTACGTGAGGGACCTGGGCGAGCTCCTGTTCGACCGACTCGAGGATACCGCCCTCATCGTTCATCACCACGCTGACGAGCAGCGCCTTGAGCCCGTAGGCGATGTCCTTGACCTGCATCCCGCGGACGGTGACGCCGGCGGGCAGCCTCGATCGAACGCCCCGCGCCATCTCCTCGAGGTTCGTGTCGACACCTTGCGGCATCAACCGGAAGAGCACGGCGACCTGACCCACGGGCGTTGCCCCCTCAGGGACCTTCGAAGCCGCAGGACGGGCAGTGGTACAGGACGCTCTGGTCCCGGCAGCGCGGGTCGCGGCCGATCGTCACCTGTCCGCAGTTCGGGCACGGAAACTGCGTCGAGCCGCGGGCCGATAGAGACGCTCCGCACGATGTGCAGGATGTGGCGCGCGCCTCGGTCATGGTGGTGTGTACCCGCTCTCCCCGCTACCGCGGAGCGCCCGGTCGACGGCTTCCGACATAGAGGAGGGATATAAGCACGACCGCCACGAAGGCGACCACGCCGAGCACGTAGTAGTCCGTGTAGTTCGCGGGCGGACCTTCCACGTAGAACGTGATCGAGTAGCTCTGCTGGCCGTTCGCGAAATGGACCTGGCCATGGGGGGAAGGTAAGGTCAGGACGAATGTATGGTACCCCGGACCCAGCGGGAGCGTGGTGTAGTCGAAGGTGAAGTTGTACACTTCCTTGGGAGTGAGGGTCGGAATCGTGATCGCGCCGACGACCGTTCCGTCCAACGTCACCGGGATGGCGAACGAGAGCACCGTCTGGGCACCCGCGACGACCTTTCCCGTAAGGATGTAGGGTGCCACCACGCGGACCGTGATTGTGACGTTCAACGACTCGTTGAGCTGCTCGTAGCGCGACGCGAACTCGACCGTGATCGTCACGGTCTGGACGATCCCGCTGGTGTCGAGCTCGACCGGATAGCCGGACGTCGAGTTCGGGACCGTTCCCGTGCTCGGCAGAAAGCTGACCGACGTGGTGTTGGTCCCCGCGACCGACGCCCAATAGGTGATGTTCCCGACCTCCGTTCCGTTGGCCGCGTACGCCGGGCCCCCGTGGGCCATCAGTACGTACTCGAAGGTCTTGTTCTGCCCGACGACCTTCGGCCCCGTGACGTTCGCCTTGAGCGGCGAGTAGCTCGAAGACAGGCTCGTTAGGAAAGGACCCGATCCCATGGAGCGGGAGCCGGAGGGCGCCGTAACGGAGGCGGCGGAGCCCACGGGGGTCGCCGAGATCGCGAGGAGGGCGACCACACCGAGGGCGAACGCCACGGCGAGAGCATGGGAACGGCTCACCAACGCCGCCACCTCCGCGTGCGGTTCCACCGCCATACGAGGATGATCGCCCCAACGACGAGCGTGGGGACGAGGGCCAGCACGATCAGGAGCCATTCCGCGTATACGACCGGGGCGGTTCCGGTGCCGGGACCGGTGACGATCGTGTATGGGTTGACGGTCACGGTCGTGGACGGGATCGAGAAGGTCAGGGTCTGTTGCGAGTTCAACGACTCGTTGAGGATCGTCACCGCCACCTCTGCGGTCGCCGGCGGGACGGCGATCGCGCCGGAGGTGAGGTTCAGGGCGAACGCTTCGCTCGCCCCCGGCGAAACCGAGTAGGTAGTGACGACGGTGCGGCCCTGGAGGATGTTCGATGTCCATCCGAGGCTGGCGAGCTGCGGTGCATCGACCACACTGAGCCGAAGACCGATCACCGCGTTGCCGACGTTGTCGACGGAGAAGAGAATCTCGACCTGGTGCGGCCCCACGGACGGCGCCGTGGCGCTGCTCTCGAGCACCATCGCGTAGCGGGGCGCGATATGAATCGTTGGGGTGTCCGCGATGGTTCCGATGGCCGTGCCGTTGGCGGTCACGACCGTGAGATAGAGCGGCGGGTGGGTGACGGCGGTTCCGGCGGGAACGATCACGCGGACGGCCCCGCTCGCGGTCGCCCCGGGGGAAAGGCTGACGTCGGTGAGCGTCGTCGTCATGTTCCAGTACGCGGGGCTGGCGATGAGCGAAACGGTAACCGGGACATTTCCGGTGTTCGTTAGGCCCACACTGAAGTCAACCGGCCCTCCGTTCGCCGGAAGGTCGACCGAGGTCGGCCCCGAGACGGTCCCGGCGACGGAAGGTAGAAGCACCCACGCCAGGGAGAGTCGGGTCGCAGTGCTTCCCGATACGACTGCCACCGATTGGGAAGCGGTTGCGTTGGACAGGACGGAATAGGGATATCCAGTGGCCCTCGCACCTAGGACGTAGCCGCCCGTGGGTAGCCAAACAGAGAGGGTCGAGCCCACGACGACGTTCGGGAACTCGAACACGACCCCTGCAGCGGACCGGACGGTCACGAGGGCGACGGAGCCGTTGACGATCCCCCCGGGGGGCATGGGGGTGATCTCGTTCGGATAGCTCGGGGAGAGGGTCAGCGCGAACGGTCCGCTCTGAGGCAAGACCGTCACGCCGGTCAGCTCGGCCGCCCCGGTCGCGTTCGCATACACCGCGTACGCCCCCGGAAGGAGCTGCACCGAGAAGCGACCGTTCACGACCGAAACGGTGGACAGGGCGTAGGAGGGATACGGTCCTTCGAGGGAGAGCGTCGCCGAGGCGAGCCCGGGCGCCGCAACGGTCCCATTGAACCATACGAGCTGCGTCGTCCCGACCATCCGTACGTTGCAGGTGGCCCCCGTGCGGCCCAGCGCACACGTGTTCGCACCCGTGGCCGTGGCGTAGCTCACAGCATAAGACCCGTTCGGACCGACGACCGTCCCAATCGTCCGCGCGCTGACCGAATAGGTCGTCGAGGCCGCGAGCACGAGAGTGTAGTTGCCGTAGGCCGTGCGGGCCGCCGCGACCGCCCCGCTGGCCGTGGTGAACGTGACGGTCGTGTTTGCGATGATCGGAACGTCGGTCGCGGTCATCAGGCTCCCCGAGACCGTGACCCCGACCAGGCTCAACCGAAGCGGAGTCGAGATCGAGCCGGTGGTCGGGACCGAGATCACCGTCAAGTTGGTGTAGTTGAGACCGGCATGTGCACCAAAAAAGTAGGCAGAATACGTTCCGACCGGCGCGTAGAAGCCGCTTGTGTAGGCCGCGCCCGAGACCGTCAGGTTGAATCCGGTGGACCCGGTGAGTCGCAGCGTGACGGCAGAGGATGGCATGCCATTGGGCAACCGTAGGGTGCCGGTGGTGTTGCGCTCGCGCACGAGAGAAACGGCCTCGGTCACTTGGCTCCGCCCGAGCGCTACCGAGAACGACCCGCCCGGCGCACTCGAGTAGCGGGTCACGTTGGGCTCGCCCGGCGCGTAGGCCTGTACCGAGTACGTTCCCGGGGTGATCGTGAGCGAAGCCGACGAGTAGCCTTGAGCCACATACGTCCCAGCCGTGGCGCTCGTGCCGTTGAGGTAGATCGTGGTCAGGGTTGATGAGGTGGTCCCCGAAATCGGGAGCGTGAGCGTCACCGGGGCGAACGAAATCGGAAGGCGGCTCACGCTCGGAAGGCTGCCTGGGGCGATGCACTCGCTCGCCGGCGAGTAACCGACCGCGCTTGCGCCGAGACAATAGGTCTCGTTGTCCGGTAGGGCGGCGGGGACTATGTACGAGACCGTTCCCGAGCTACCCGTGACCACCGGGACCGATGGGCCCCCCGAGATCCCTATTCGGATCGTCACGTTCGCGTTCGCCACTGGATAGAGCACGCCGCTCGGAAGCGTCGCGCTGACGGTGAACGTCGTGCGCACCGCGGTCACCGGGACGATCGTCACCGAAGTGGGGCCGCTCACCGCGACCGACTGAAGCGCCGCGTACAACGACGACGAGCTGCCCGAACCCGCCTGTAACGTGAGCAGGGAGTACGTGCCAGAGGGGAGCGCCAGGGAAAAAGAGCCGTTCGTGGCCACGGCGGTGACGTTTCCTTGGGCGTCGTAGGCGAAAACGACGCTCGACGCTCCGACGCCCGCCCCGCTATTGCGGACTGTTCCCGTGAGCCAGTTGGCCGGCGCGAGCTCGAGGGTAGGGACCGGAACCGGCGCCCCGGGGCTACTGACGCGGAACGTGCCCAAGGCCGTCTCGAGCCCAGCGCCGACGTACGTGGACGCGTAGGCGGTGTAGTTGCCCAGCGGCAGATAGGCGCTGGCCGAACCGACCGAGTTCGTGTAGAGGACGGTGGAGTTCTCGAGGGCGCTCGAGAGCGATGCGACGCTCGCGCTGCTGCCGAAGTTCGGTAGCGAAGTGAGGCGGATCGGAGTGTTGGCGACCGGAGCACCGGCGGCGCTCACGGTGAGGGTGGCGAGGGCGCTGGGGTACTCCGTCAAGTTGATCGAAAGCTTGGCACCGATCTCGCTGATGACGGTGGTCGTGCCCAGGGAACGCATGTTCGCTCCGGGCCCGACCGCGGTGATCGTGTAGTTGCCGGGGCTGAGGTTCGGTATGTCATAGGTACCGGTCAGGTTCGTCGTCGTGGTGAGGACCCGGCCCGTGCTCGATCCGATCGTGACGGTGGCTCCCTGGATCACGTCGCCGATCGCGTTGGTGACCCTGCCGGTGATATTCCCGGGCGTCAGGCCGAAGCTCGCGTTCACGGGCGAGAGCGAAGAGTCAACGGTGATGTTTCCGGGAAGCGTGTAGTTCGTGCCATCGTACAGAACGGACTCGTTGTAGACGCCCGGGGCGACGTTGGAGAGCCGGAACGTCCCACCCGCATCCGTGGTGGCCGTGACCGCGGTACCGTTGGCGACGCCATAGAGGACGACCCGAGCGTCGGGGACTGGGAGATCGCTAGTTTGGTATACCGTGCTGTTCGCGAGGTTCCAGTATACGAGTCCGTCGACCACCGAAGCTCCGACCGTGATCGTTCGCTGGACGGTGATCGGCTGGAGGCTGAAGCCGATCGCGTTCGGAACGGAAATCGGAATCGAGTCGAGGAGGATGTTCCCCTGTTGGGTGATACCGTTGAGGGTGCCGATCGTGACGTTCACCGTGTCGTTGCCCGGGGGAAGGATGACCGAGTACTGGCCCTGCGGGCCCGTGATCACACTCATGTGCGGGATCCCGAACTCGTCGTTGACCGTCACGCGGGCGCCGGCGACGGGCGCGCCGTTCGGCAATGTCACCGTCCCGGTCATGGTCTCGCCGGAGTAGTACACGAGGATGGACTCGCCCCCGCTGAAGTAGTCGTTGGCGCTCGTGTTCGCCACGCCGATCCCGCTGCCGGCGAGCGCTTCGGCCTGCGGTTTGTTCATCGCGACGTAGCAATTCGAATTGCTCGCCCGGCTTGCGTTGTCGCAGTAGTAAGCGGTCTGATACTGGACCTCGAAATGGGACATCATCCAGCCGGGCATGACCGGGTCGGACGCGACGGATCCCTCGAGGCCCGGAATTCCAGTGCTCTTCCCGACCTGGGTGCCGTTGTAGCCAAAGTAGATGCGGTAGATCATCGAGTTGTAGAACGGCGCGAAGTAGGAGATGTAGTAGTTCACCGCGCTCACGCCGGCCGGAACCTCACCTTCGGGGTAGTACTTCCCGTTCGAGCCGAGCACGGTCACGTTGAAGTAAATCCCGGGGTTCCCGCCGGCATCCAGCCCGCGTCCCGTAAGATCGGCGGGGGCGTAGTAGATACCGGTGTCGGATCCCGAGAACGGGATCAAGCGCGTGTCGGCCATAGCGTATCGGATGGTCCAGCCCGTGTACTGTTGAACGTTGTTGTAGACCTGGGCGACGCCGTTCGGACTCAGCGCTCCCGCGATGTAGTAGGAAACGACCATGAACATCGCGTTCTCCGGCGTGAGCGTGGACGCGTCGACCGGGAGGTAGAGACCTGGATTTGCGACGACCGTCTTGTAATCCCAGCTCCAGTTCACGAGCGCGTTGTGCAGGTACGAGAGGTTCAGTCCCGCGGAGGCAAGCATCTGGTTGAGCGCGACGGGCAGGTATGGCAATCCCGACTTCGTCTGCTCACCGTTGAGCAAGGTCGTCGTCAGGACCCCGAGAGCGATCGACTGGTTCTGGGCGAGGAGGAATTGCCCGGACGGGTCGATGCCGTTCTGGAAGTCGTCGGCAACCGACGGGTGCTGGCCCTGATCGATCGTCTGGAACCCGTAATCCCACCAGGCCACGACCGCGGATCTATTAGGTTCGGGAACGGCCGTTTGCTGTTGAGCTAACCAATTGTATCCGGCGGAATCGTAGAGGTTCGGGGTGTCGAGCGATGCGCCGGTCGCACCGAAGTAGAAGCTGGAAGCATCGCTCGCGGCCGGCCGGAGCCACGAAGGGAACGTGTCGTAGACCTGCGTAGATGCCGCGGCCTTGGTATTGCTCGGGATACCCGCGTCGATCCCGTACCAGATATTGGGCACGAGAAGGCCCACGACGAGCAAGATGATGAGGATGTGATGGGCTTTGAACGACTTGCGGAACGCCGTGAGCCGGCTGCGCGTGTCGGTCAGCGATCGCATGCTTTGACGCAGCTCGGAATAGCTCCCGAGGTCCCACAGACGGCGTACCGCCTCGGCCGGAAGTAGCGCGAACGCGGGGGACGCCAGCAACAGGAACTTCGACGCCGAGATGGGGAGGTAGACCGAGAGAACCCCGAAAATGAGGATGACGAGCAGCCATCGCTGCCGGAAGCGGCCCTTTGCGAGAGCCCAGGCGATCAGCGCGAGGCCGACGAAGGCTAGGAAGAACGTGATGACCCCGAAGGCGATGACCAAAGTGTCGAAGGACGGCGAGACGTCCTCGGCGACGGTCGAGTAGATCAGTGTCTTGATGAAGTAGCCCTGTCCGGTGACGATCGCGGTGAAGTAGGCCGGATCGACCACCAACAACGCGGCCATCGCCGCAACGACGAGGGCGACGAACGTCGGTATCGAGACGACCCAGGGGAGGTCCCGCATCATCATGAACGGGATCAAAATGATCAACGCGCCGAAGAACAGCAAGAGCGGAAGGTCGAACCAACTGATGAAATCCCCCTGGACGTAGTAGTACGGCATCGCCATCGGGAAGCCGACCAGCCCGACGATGGCGGTCGCGACGTACAGCCCGAAGGAATCCACGCGGCGGACGCGTTCGATGAGGACCATGAGGACGAGGAACACACCGATGACCGCGACGCCGTACGTGTAGCCCTGCCACGCAAGGGCGAGCGCTCCGAACGTCACTCCGGTAAACACGGCCCACTTTACCGCGGTGCGCTCGCCCCGCAGGAAACCAACTAAACCGCTGTAGATCGACCGTGGGCTCCGGTAACTCTCGACCCAGCGACGCGAGCCCACGGACTTAACGGTGCGAATGTAACAATAGATCAGGACGAGGATGATGAATGTGTAGAAGCTGAGGTAGTCGGCATACCCCCAGATCGACTCGCTGATGCTCGCCGGCAAGAACGGGAAGATCATCGCGGCGATCAGGCCCGTGCGTCGGTCGCCGACCTCCCGGCCGATCAGATAGATCGGGAACACGCTCAGGGCCGCCCAAAGGGGAGACTGGAGGTTTAGGAAGAACGCTCCTGCTTCCTGGGCATTGCCGCCGAAGAACGGGGCGAAGAGGATCCCCAGGATCGCGTTCATCCAGTCGAACAGCGGCTCCCGGGGGTTGATCGCGCCGACCGGGTACTTGAGCAACGGATCGACGATGAGGTTCGTGTGATTCAGTATGATGTACTGCATCACGCGGGAGTGGTAGTACGAGTCGGAGCCGCCGGCGTAGACGTAAAGGTTACCGAACTGTTGGATGATCGGATAGACGAACTCCGTCCGGATCAAGAAGGCGAGCGAAAATGCGAGCAGCAGGACAGCGATGGTCCAGAAGTGGCGGCTCCACCACCCTTTTGAATCGTTGTCCATCGGTTACCGGAGAACCTCGCACCGGCGGGGGCGCGAGACTTTGAACCTCTATAAATAGCCTGTCCTTCCCCGCCGATAGCGGGGCTCGCCGGCGCGCCCGGACGCTCAGTCGACCGTGCGGAATCGATAGAAGACCCGGCCATCGGCCAAAGGGAGCGGCTCGACGCGAACCGCGCTTCCTATGTCCAATTCCTTCCACGGCCGACCGTCGATCCGGCCGAAGATGCGGAGCGGAACTCCATCCAGGTCGACCAGGCCGACGGCGAACGGAACGTCGGACTCCATCCCGAGCGGCGCGCCGGCAAGCACCGCGCTGAACGCGTAGATACGCCCGGTCGAAGGGAGGTCGATCCACTCGAGATCCTCCGCATGACATGCGGGACAGGCGACGCGCGGCGGCCAGTGGAGGGCTCCGCAGCGTGGGCACCGCGTAGTGCAAAGAAGCCCTTCCTTCAATCGCTCGAAGAACCGGGCGAGCCGAGTCTGATCGGGCCCTTCCAGAGGGAAGAAGTCGAGGAGGAATGGGGTGGTGGCGGCCGGAGGCGCTTTCCCAGGGTCGCGCTTCTCGGCGACCGAGGATCGCTCCGTCACCGGTGGCGGTGCCTTCGCCGTTGCTTCCTCGGGCGGTGTGTCGCGGCGCGCCTTGGTCGTCGCGGACATCAGCTCGCTCTTCCTCCCTCGTAGATCATGATCGAGTGCACGTTCGCGCTCCCCGAGAGGTTGTGCACGAGACCGTAGCGCGGGTCCGGCGCTTGGCGGCTCGGTGGCACTTGATGGGAGAGCTGCTGGAAGATCTCAACCGATTGGGCGATCCCCGTGGCTCCGAGAGGGTGGCCGCAACCTAGGAGGCCTCCCCTCGGGTTGACGACGACGTCGCCGCCAACATCCGAGCGGCCATCGAGGACGAACTTTCCTCCTTCGCCGCGGGGACACCAACCGAACGCCTCGTACTCGACGATCTCGGAAATGGAGAAGCAGTCATGGATCTCCGCCACGTCGATGTCCTGGATCGTGAGTCCGGCACGGCCGAGAGCTTCGCGCGCCGCATGGGTAAGTCCCTTCCAGTCGGTGAGGGGGCCCGCATGTGCGAGATTGTGGAAGTCCGAATACTGGCCGGTTCCTCGGATCCATGCGGGGGAATCGGTGTACCGGTACGCGCGATCCTCGGCGGCCAGGACCACCGCGGCCGCCCCGTCGGTCATGCTCGAGCAGTCCCCGAGGCGCAGCGGAGGCGCGACGACCGGAAGCCGCGCCAGTTTCGCCCGGTCGAAGGTCTTCGAGTAGAACTGGGCGTGCGGGTTCGTGTTCGCGAACCGGTGGTTCTTGACCGAGACTGCAGCCAGCTGTTCCTCGGTGGTTCCGTACTCGCGCATGTGGCGCTGGGCCACCATTGCGAAGAACGGGGGTGCGGTCGCGCCGTGGGGTCCGTCCCAGGCGCGGTCCATGACACATCCCATCGAAGTGTTCGCCTCGGCCATGGACGGGAGGTTCATCTTCTCGATGCCAACGGCGACGGCCACATCCGAAAGCCCAGCGGCGATCGCAGCGTACGCGGATCGGATCGCCGACTGCCCGGAGGCGCAGGCGAGCTCCGTACGCTGGAGGATCCGATGTGGGGTGAGACCCATCTGCTCAGCGGCGAGCGGAGCCACATGGGACTGGAAGGCGAAACGCTCGGGCTCGGCCGCTCCGACGAACAGCGAGTCGACATCCTCGCTGCGCAGCTCGGGTTCGGCTCGGAACAGCGCGGCTCCGATCTCCTGCGCCATCTCGCTCCACGTGGTGGGCCGGACGCCGAACGGCGTCGTCGCGCCCGCGACGATCGCCACCCTACGGACCGCGCTCATCTTCGCTCGCCCCTCAGGGCTGCGGCTACACTGTCGCCGGCCTCGCTCGTCGTCGTCGTGCCACCTTGATCATAGGTTCTCGCCGTGCCGGCCGCCAGCACGGAGGCGATCGCACGCTCGAGCCGGTCCGCCTGCGCGAGGAGCCCAGGGTCCGCGCGCTTGTCCCCAAGATAGCGGAGCATCATCTCGATGGCGAAGAAGGTTGCGAACGGGTTCACCTGATTCTTGCCCGCATACTTGGGCGCGCTACCGTGGACCGGCTCGAACATCGCGTGCCGATCGCCGATGTTCCCCCCGGCGGCGAATCCCATTCCGCCTTGGAGGACGCTCGCGAGGTCCGTGATGATGTCGCCCATCATGTTCGTCGCGACGACGACATCGAAGTGCTCGGGGTTCCGCACGAGCCATTGAGTGAACGCATCGACGTACGCGTAATCGCGATCGATCGTCGGAAACTCGGGCGCGACGCGGTCGTAGGTCTCCCGGAAGAAACGACACCCCTCCATCACGTTGGACTTGTCCACGCACGTGAGACGTAGGTGTCGGTCCTCGGGCGCGCCGCGAGATCTTCGCACTGCGAGCTCGAACGCGCGTCGGATCACACGCTCCGCTCCTTTGCGGGTGATCAAGCGCGTGTCGACCGCGACCTCGGTATCCCCCCCTCGCGAGAGCCGACCGTGAAGGGGAGCGTAGAGGTCTTCCGTGTTCTCCCGGACGAGGACCATGTCGACCTTCTCGGGGGACCAGACTTGACGGTACTCCCCGCTGATGCGATGAACCACGCCCGGATACAGGCGGCACGGGCGCACGTTCGCGTACAGGTCGAGCTTGGAGCGCATCCCCAGAACGAGGGCCGCACCCGCGATGTTTCCATCCGGGAGCGAGACGCCGGGCCAGCCGACGGCTCCCAGCAGGATCGCATCCGCTCGCTCGGCGGCCTCTTCTCCTTCGGGCTCCCATTCGCGCCCGGTCTTCTGATAGTACTGCGCTCCCCCGGGATAGTCGGTCAGGTGCCAAGCGGCGCGTCCGTTCTCGCCCAGCGCAGCGAGGACCTTCTCTCCCTCGCGGATGACCTCGGGCCCCGTGCCATCCCCGGCGTAGACCGCGATCTCGCTGGCGGCGGACCTCATGGAGATACCGGGTCCCGGGACGAAGGACGGTTCGCGAGCTCGCGACGGACCTTCTCGACGAGACCCCCGGCCTCGAGGAGGTCGATCAGATGCTGAGGGAGCGGTGGGAACGAGACGGACCCCCCGGTTCTCACGTTCGTGATCGTTCCTTCCCGCATCTCGATCCGCGCGATGTCGAATCGGTCGAAGATCGCCCGGACGCCCGGTGCTTCGATCGTGGGGATGCCGAGGTTGATCGAGTTGCGAAAGAAGATCCGGGCGAAGGAATCCGCGACGATCGCGCCGACTCCGGCCGCTCGCAGAGCCTGCGGTGCGTGCTCCCGGCTCGACCCGCTGCCGAAGTTCGCGTCCGCGACGAGGATGTCACCGGGCTTCGATTGGCTCGCGAACTCCGGGAGCCCGATCTCCAGGACCTTCGTCTTGAGGATGTTCGGATCGATGATCGTGAGGTACTTCCCCGAGATGATCTGGTCCGTGTCCACGTCGCGTCCCAGCGTCCATACCCGACCTTCGATGATCTCCCGCACGGTTCTTCCATCTCCTGAAGGGACTAAGCGTACTCTCGGGGGTCCGCGATCTCGCCCCGGATCGCCGCGGCGACGGTCGCGGCGGGCGACATCAGATAGATGCGTCCTTCCTTCGGGCCCATGCGGCCGGGAAAGTTTCGATTCGAGGAAGATGCGCAGACCTCGTCGGGCGCGATGATCCCCATGTTCCCCCCGAAACACGCCGAGCAGCTAGAGTTCGTGAAGACCGCCCCCGCGTCGGTATAGAGATCGACGAGGCCCTCGCTCAGGCACTGGCGGTAGATGGCGGTCGAAGCCGGAGAGACGATGAATCGGACTCCGGCGTGCACCTTGCGCCCTTTGAGGACCGCCGCTCCTTCTCGGAGGTCTTCGATCCGAGCGTTCGTGCACGATCCCAGGAACGCTTGGTCGATGCGAACGTGTTCGCGCGCGACATCCGGCAACGGCCGAACGTTGTCCGGCGAGTACGGGCATGCGACCATCGGGGGCATCCCATCGACATCGATCTCGACGGTGCGCTCGTACTGGGCATCGGTGTCGGCGTACACCGGATGCATCGAATGCTTCGCAATCCCGGAAAGGTAGTCACGAGTTTTCGAATCGGGGGCGACCATACCGCACTTTGCTCCCATCTCGGTCGTCATGTTACAGATCGTGAGGCGTTCGGGCATCGAGAGGCGCTCGATGGTCGGGCCGGTCCACTCGACGGCTTTGTAGGTGGCTCCCGTCGTCTTCACTTCTCCGAGGGCTCGGAGGACAAGATCCTTGGCGGTGACCCCGGGTCCGAGCTTACCGCGCACGTTAATCCGCACCGTTGTGGGCACCTTCAACCACAATCGACCGAGGGCCAGGACCGCCGCCATCTCCGTAGGTCCGATTCCTGCGGCGACGGCCCCCATCGCACCGAGCATGTTGGTGTGCGAGTCCGTTCCGACCGCGAGGTCGCCCGGCACGACCCAGCCATTCTCGGCAAGGATCTGGTGGCAGATCCCGTGGTTGCCGACGTCGTAGAAATGGGGAAGGTGAACCTCGTCCGCAAACTTGCGCAGGATCCGGTGAAGGACGGCCGCGCCTTCGGTCGAGGCCGGGACCCAGTGATCGATCGCGATCACCACGCGATCGGGATCCCAGACCCGGGTCGCCCCCATCTCGTGGAACGGTTGGACGGTCTGGGCCCCCTGCTCGTGCATCATCGCGAGGTCGACTCGGCCCTCGATAATCTCGCCAGGGACGACCGAGTCCCTCCCACCGGCCCGTGCGAGGATCTTCTCTGCGAGCGTAGCACCGTGACCGCGGGACGTGGCGCTCACGCCGTCACCTTGATCCCGGATTGAGCGACCATCGCCCAGAACTCCGCATCGGAGATCCCCGGCTGCTCGAAGAGGGCGCGGTACTCTTTCAGGAAACGACGGAGCTCCGTCTTCGAGCGGGACTCGCTCGTCGCCTTCACGCGTTGAAGCAGCTCGAGAAGTACAGGATCGCTAGGTACAATGCCGCGCTCTTTGAGCTTCTCGCTCAACGCGGCCTTCCCGGTATGCTTTCCGATGACCATCTGCCGGCGACGGCCAATCGCTTCGGGCTGCATCGGTTCATAGGTTGCGGTGTGTGCGAGGATTCCGTGGGTGTGGATCCCCGCCTCGTGCGAGAAGGAGAAGTAACCGACCAGCGCCTTGTTCGCCGGCACCGGGATTCCCGAGAGTTCCTCCACGAGGCGGGAGAGCTCGTAGATTCGTTCGGTCTTAAGGCCGGTATGCACCCCGTAGAGCCGCTCGAGGATGAAGGCCACCTCCTCGAAAGCGGCGTTGCCGCTGCGCTCTCCGAGGCCGTTGACGCACGTGTGAGGCGCAACCGCGCCGACCTCCAGGGCCGCGAGCGTATTGGCGGTCGCGAGGCCGAAATCGTTGTGGCAGTGAACCGAGAGATCCTTGGGGTGGACACGACGCTGGAATTCGCCCAGCCACCAGCGGAAGGTCGTCGGTGTCATGATGCCGACCGTGTCGGCGACCACGAGGCGGTCGGCGCCAGCGTCCTGAACGTCTCGATAGAGCCGTTCGACAAAGTCGAGGGGAGCGCGAACGGTGTCCTCCGTGACAAACGAGACGTGCAGACCGGACTCCTTCGCCCGTCGCACGCATTGGAGGGCGGCCTCTCGCACTTCTGCCTGAGTCATTTTGAGCTTGTAGCGCAGGTGCACGTTGCTCGCCGCGACGAAGATGGCGATGTGGGTCGCTCCGCTCTTGATCACGGCATCGACGTCTGCGAGGACTGTCCTCGCCGAACCGAGGATGTGGGAGTGGAGGCCGGCGCTCGCGAGCCGGGCCACGCTTTTCGCCTCCTCCGCGGAGACGACAGGAATCCCCGCGTCGATGATCGGGACCCCGATGTCGGAAAGGAGCTCCGCGATCTTCAATTTCTCTTCGGGAGAGTAATGAACGCCCGGCATCTGCTCGCCGTCGCGTAGCGTTTCATCCCAGAACACGATCGGGCTGGCGAAGTGCCGTTGGTCGGCGGTTCGGGGGTGGAAGTCCTCGATGAGGAGTTCCTCGGTGCTCATCCCTCAGAGCGACCGTGGCCCCTCTGATAACCTTGGCGCGACGCGGTGTAGCGCTCATCGGCCGGGAAGAGCACCCTGCCCGTAACTCGTGGCCCATCCGTTAAATAGACTACCCGGTTCAAATCGGCCGGAGACCCGGCGAACGCTAGGGGGAAGGGATCTATCATGAGCAGCTCGGTAACTAACGTCGCTGCCCACACCGTGGCTTCCGAGACCTCCCCACGGGCTTCCCGGAAGACCCTCTCCGATCTCAGCGTGATGATCGGTGGTCAGGGAGGAGATGGCACCCTGACGGTATCCGACCTTTTGGGCCGATACTTCCGCAAGCTCGGCCTGTACGTCTACACCTCTCGAAACGTTCTCTCCCGCATTCGCGGCGGACATGCCGACGCGTCGGTGCGCGCCTCGGACCACCCCACCTCCTCCGTCAAGCCGCAGGTCGATGTACTGCTTGCCTTCGATCAGGAAGCGGCCGAGCTTGGGAGCAAGGAGCTCGGGCCGGAGGGCGTCATCATCTACGATTCTTCGGTCTTTTCGACCTCGCTTCCGAACTCGTACGGGTTCCCGTTCGCCACCTTGGTTGGGGGTCAAGTGGGCCAGCCGATCTACAAGAACGCGGCCGCCTATGGCGCGGTCAGTGTGCTTCTCGGCTTCGACGAGAGCCTCACCCGGCAGGTGATTGAAGAGCGGTTCCAGCGACGGGGCGCGGAAGCCCTCCAAAAGAACCTCAAGGCGCTTGAAATCGGCCGGCAGGCCGCCTCGGGGGTTCCGGAGGTCCCCCAGCACTGGAGTGTGCGGCCGGGCGAAGCGCACGACCAGATCCTATCGATCGGTAACCAAGCCGTTGCCCTAGGATTCGTCGTCGGGGGTGGGCGGTTTTTCTCCGGCTACCCGATCACGCCGGCGACCGAGATCATGGAGTACCTCCAGAGGTACCTTCAACCGTTCCACGGCGTGGTGCGTCAGGCGGAAGACGAGCTCGCGGCCATCAACAACGTCCTCGGAGCCGCCTATGCGGGCGCCCGGGCGATGACGTCTACGAGCGGCCCGGGTCTCTCGCTGATGACCGAAGGGATCGGGCAGGCGGGGGCGGCCGAACTCCCTATCGTCATCGCGGATTGCCAGCGTGTGGGACCATCGACCGGCGAACCGACTCGACACGAGCAGTCCGATCTCGCCCATCTCGCGCACCTCGGACATGGCGAGTACCCCCGTTTCATCATCGCTCCCGGTACCGTTCTCGAATGCTTCGAGATGACCGTTCAGGCGCTGAACCTTGCAGAAAAGTGGCGCCTTCCTGTGATCCTACTTCTGGACCAGGCCCTGTGCCAAAACACGGTGACGAGCCCCCCGTTCGAAATCTCGAAGGTCCGGGTCGAGCGGGGCCCGATTCTGACGGGCGAAGACCTCGCGAAGATGGCGGAATACAAGGTCTACAAGTCCACCGAAACCGGCGTCAGCCCCTATGCCCTTCCCGGCACGCCGGGGGTTTGGGCCGAGGTCACCGGCAACGAGCATGACGAGTGGGGCCACGTCTCGGTCGCCGTTCCAAACCGGGTCGCAATGATGCAGAAGAGGATGGGCAAGATGACCAAGGCCGAGCCCGACCTGCCGAAGGGGAAGTTCTTCGGGCCCCCCGACGCAAAGATTGGAATCATCGGATTCGGCAGCACGACCGGCCCGATCTGGGAAGCCCAAGAGCTCCTTTCCGGGAAGCACATCGCCACACGCTTCTATCAGCCTCGGACCCTCTATCCCATCCTCGTCTCGGAGGCCGATGCGTTCCTAAAGTCGGTGGACGTCTGCTATGTCGTGGAACACAATTTCACGGGCCAGTTCGCGAACCTCCTCCGCGAGGCGGTGCCTTGGCACTATGCCAAGCTCAAGCCCGTGCTCAAGTATGACGGCCATTCGTTCCGTTCCCCAGAGATCGTGCACGCGATCTCGGGAGGCGCGTAGATCATGGTCCAGTCGGCGAAGCCGGTCCAGCCGATCTGGTGCCCGGGCTGTGGAGACTTCGGGGTCCTCGCCGCGGTCAAAAAGGCCGCGAACGAACTCAAGATCCCCCCCTACCAACTCGCGCTCGTGGGCGGGATCGGCTGTTCGGGATCGATCCACAACTTCCTCGAGGTCAACGGAATCCACGCGTTGCACGGGCGACTCCTAGCCCAGGCCGTCGGGGTCAAGCTCGCGAACCCGCAGCTCACCGTCGTCGCCGCGGGGGGCGACGGGGACGGGTACGCTATCGGCATGGGTCACTTCATCCACGCGTTCAAGCACAACGTGAGCCTCGTCTACCTGGTCATGAACAACGAGACTTATGGCCTGACGAAGGGACAGGCCTCGCCGACCAGCCAGATCGGCTTTGAGGGAAACATCGAGCACCCCTTCGACTCCATCTTGACGTCGCTCTCCATTCCCGTACCGAACTTCATCGCGCGCACGTTCTCGGGAGATCCGAAGACGATGACTGCGATCCTCATCGAGGCCCTCAAGTTCACGCAGGACCACCGCGGGTTTGCCTTCATCGAGGATCTTTCGCCGTGCGTGACGTACAACGACACCTACAAGCTCTGGCGGGAGAAGGTGCAGGACGTCTCGAAGCTCGACGGCTACGACCCCACCGACCGCCAAGTGATGTTCCGCCTCTGCCAGGAGACGCGCGAGAAGGGGAAGATCCCGGTCGGTGTCATGCATCGGCCCTCGGACGAAGAGAAGGACGAGATCGGCCTCGAGAAGGCCCTGTTGCCCGACGACCTCGGCCCGGCGCGCGTCGACCTCTCGATCGACGCGAACTTGGCCAATTACACGAAGCTGATTCGCTCGGTCACGTAGGGGACGAGCCCCACCCGAATGTGGATCGGGATCGACGACACCGACAGCCCGCGCGGCGGGTGCACGACCTGGGTACTGACCGAACTGCTGGCTTCGGCCCGGGATCGCGACATCGACCTCATCGGCCTCCCCCGACTCGTACGGCTCAACCCCAATGTTCCATGGAAGACGCGAGGGAACGCGGCGCTCAGCGCTCGCTTCGGCCGAGGGACCGGCCCTCGCACGGTGGTCGGGGAGATCGACGGGCGCACCATCTGGTCCTACTGCGAGGGACGGGAACTGCCGGCGCACGAAGCCGAGGAGTGGGAAGGCGCGGCGTGGGACGTGGTCCGTCGGAGCTCTCAGCAGGGCGTTCCGGACACGGATCCTGCGATGGTGACGGCCCCCCGCCGTCTCCCGGCGCGACTGTACTGGCGGACGGTCCGCGAGATCGTGCCGATCGCCGAAGCTCGGCATGCGGTCCGAGACGTCGACGGCACGATCCGAACCCTCGGAAGTTCGCGAGGAGTGATCGGGGCCGCCGCATCCCTGGCCTGGCCCGGGCGCCACGCGACGTTCGAAGCGATCTCCTACCGCGTCCCCGAACGGATCGGCCAGCCGAGGACGGTGGATGCGGGCTCGGTGCGCCGCGTCCAGCGAACGTACCCCGACCTCTTCCTCTGCTGGGACGATCGCACGCGTCGCCTTCTGGTCGCTCCCCATACCCCGTGTCCCATCCTCTACGGGCTCCGATCGCGGACACCGGAGGCGGCGAAGCGCGCAAGGCGCCTTGTTCGCAGCGAGCCCGTCGACCGTTGGGTCTTGTTCCGCACGAACCAAGGCACGGGTGACCATCTTCGAGGGGTCGACATCGGAAGCCTGACCTCGCTCACGAGCGGGCGCCTACGGGGGCGAGTCACCGCTCCGGCCCGCACCGGGCCGGGGGGGCATGTCACCTTCCCTCTCGCCGATACATCCGGCCGGGTGATCGAGTGCCTGGCGTTCGAGCCGACGAAAACGCTCCCCCGGGTCGCGCGGGTCTTGGACGTAGGCGACCGAATCGCGGTATGGGGATCGCGCGGGATCGGGCCGGCGCTCCGGATCGAGGGGATCGAAGTGCTGCGCTGGAGCGCCACGCGCGGAGCGCGCCTTCCCCCCCGATGCACCCGTTGCTCGCGCCCCGCGCACTCGATGGGCCGCGCGCGGGGGTACCGCTGCCGATCCTGCGGGGCGCGATGGCCTCCCGAATCCGGGCGTCGCGCGGGTCGCCCGCCTCCGTTCCCTCTCGGGGTCTATCACCCGACTCCGAGCGCACGACGCCATCTGGCTCCGCTCGGACCCGAGTCGCCGGGCGACGCGCTCCCTTTTTAGACGGCCCTCGGTGCCGGGAGGGATGGTGGGCGCCCCGCTCAAGGGATTTCGAGACTACCCGCCCCCCGACGCGGGGGCCCGTTCACAGATCCGCTCGCGAATGCGCGCGGCCGCGCGACGGAGCGGGTTCGTGGAGCTGGAGACCCCGAGCGTCGAGTCGCTCGACCTATTCACGACCAAGAGCGGCGAGGAGATCGTCCGCCAGCTCTGGGATTTTACGGATAAGGGAGGGCGGCACGTCGCGCTGGTCCCCGAAACGACCCCGTCCCTCGCTCGGGTCTATGGGGCCCGCGCCAAGGCCGAGCCGCTCCCGGTCAAGTGGTTCACGATCTCCAAGCTCTGGCGGTTCGAGGACCCTCAAGCGGGACGCGAGCGGGAATTCTCCCAGTTCAATCTCGACATCCTTGGAGTGCCCGGGATTGAGGCCGAGGTCGAGGTCCTCGCGACCTCCGCCGCGGTGCTCGATAGCAGCGGAGCCGAGGGGCTCTACACGTTCCGCGTCAATGACCGGGCTCTCGCCGAGGGGATCGGGAGAGCTCGAGGGATTCGGGAAACGGCCCCGTACTTCCATGCCGTCGACCGCTTTCGCAAGAGCCCGCCCGAGGAGTTCCTCGCGGAACTGGCGCGCGCGGGTCTTTCTCCTGGGGACGCGCGCGATCTGAACGAGTTGTTCCGTTCGGTAGCTATGGGCGTGCGCCCGGCCGATGCGGGCCCGTTCTTCGAGCGCCTCGCCTCCCTCGGTCTGGATGCGGCCGCGCGCGAGGGACTCGAACGGTTGCGCGGGATCCTGGATCTGGCCGAGGCCGCCGGGATCGTCGATCGCATCGTCGTGGACCCGACCGTCGTGCGCGGCCTCGCCTACTACACATCCTCCGTGTTCGAGGCGTTCGCCGCTTCCGGCGACGGACGATCTCTCTTCGGAGGGGGACGCTACGATCATCTCATCGAACTCTTCGGCGGCCCGCCGACCCCCGCGGTGGGACTCGCGATCGGCGACCAGACCCTGGAGGACCTGCTCCGCGAGAACCAGCGCTGGCCCGATGGCGAGCCTCCGCTCGAGACGTACGTGATCTGCGTGCGCGAGGACCTGCGCGGCGAGGCTACCCGCATCGTTCAGGTCCTGCGATCCCGCGGCATCAGCGCCGACCGGGACCTACTGGGCCGGTCGTTCGCACGGCAGCTCAGGGAAGCCGCGCGTCGGCGTGCGCGGCGCGTGTGGCTCCTGGGTCTGAAGGAGGTCGGTCCGGATGCGATCGTCGAGCGTGATCTTTCGACGGGCGCACAGCGGGAGTTCCCACGGAGTGAGGTTCAACGCTCGGAGTGAGCCCTTCGATCGTTTCCGCGTCCCAGAGGAGGATCCCCGGAGGCGAGGCCGCGTTGTCGATGTAGCCGTACCAATACACGACCGCCCCCTCGCCGAAGAGCTCGGTATAGGGACCGAGCTGGCGGCGTAGGTTCTTGCGCAACTCAACGTCGTCGCCGAAGTTGGCCTTCGACTCGATCCAAGTGATCTTCTGTCCGTAGAAGTAGATCGGATCGTCCAAGAGCGCGTCCGGCGTCTTCACGAACTTCCCGCGCAGCTCACCCTCCGTCCGGTATCCCACGCCGTGCCGCTCGAGCCATCGCTGGAGGCGCTCCTCGCCCTCCTTTCCTCGCGCGCGTTGGAGTTCCATCCCGTGCGGGGAGTAAATGAGATCGGCTTCGAGGAGCTGGCCGACCTCGGTGCGCAATCGCGCGTCCGGAGCGGTCTCGGGATGCAGGAAGACCTGCCAGACCTTACGTCGCGGGATTCCGAGCTCTTTCAACATCATCTGGCCCATGAGCACCGGCGGAAACCGCCATTCCCGCGCGATGTCGAGCATCGATCGACCGCGCTTCCACTGCGATGCCATCCGGGACATCTGGCGCTGGATGGGATAGAATCGGCGGGTCGCGTCGCGCGTGACGCGATGCGTGTGGATGACGAAGAGCAGGTTCTCATCCCGGTGCTCCTCGTGCGCGATGCGGTGGACGTCCTCCACGGTCGCGAGTGCGTCGTACAGGCGCTGGTAGGTCGCTCGGTCCATCGACGTCTCTCGGAAGCCTCGAAAGGTTCACCCCATCCACGCCCGGGCGCACAAAACGTTGGCCGGACCACTACGGGTCCCAGTCCACGCCGAGCGTCCGCTCGCCGATCTTCGGGATCGGCGGGGTCCGACGCTTGTGCCGATGGGTTACGATCCGCTGCGCGTACTGACGTACGCGCTCGAGGGGTTGCCCGGTACGAACCGCGATTTCCTCCTCAGAAATCCCTCGCTCGAAGCCCCGGAGAATCCGGTCCAGTTGGGGGTAGGGAAGACCGAGTTCCTCCTCGTCGGTCTGGCCCGCCCATAACCCGGCGGTCGGTGGCCGTTCGCGGATCGAGCGCGGGAGATGGAGCTGGGCCGATAATTCCCACACTTCGGTCTTGTACAGGTCCCCGATGGGCAAGAGATCCGCACCACCGTCGCCGTACTTCGTAAAGTATCCGAGCAAGAGCTCGGACTTGTTCCCCGTGCCGACCACTACGCGCCGCTTCTCCCGTGCCAGGGAGTACAAGAGAGCCATCCGGATCCGGGCTTTCGTGTTACCGACCGTCACCCGGTCGGTGATCTCGGGGAGCGTGGAACCGAACGCCGATTCGATCTGCTCGATGCCGAGACTGCGGTACTCGATCTCCAGCGATCGAGCGTATTGGTCGGTCTCTCGCGCGAGGTCCCCCGGATAGGATGCGTCCGGCATCGAGACGCCCAGGACCTTCTCCGCACCGAGCGCGTCGCGGGCAAGGCGGGCGACGAGGGCGCTATCGACCCCCCCCGAGAGACCGACGATCGCTCCTTCGTTGCCGTGGTTGAGACAATGCGAGCTCAAGAACGCCGTGATGGTGTCGACGGCATGGCCGGGAAGATGGGGGACGAGGTCGTCCGGGCTCATGCCTCGACCCCGAGTACCTCCAGTCGACGCAGCGCCGAGTACTCCGGCCGGCACGCACAGTCCAAATCGTCCAGTCCGTCAAACGTTTGGTCGAGGGATGCCTCCCGGATCGCCGCGAGTACCTTCGCGTCGCACTCGCCGCAATTGTGCGGCCCTCGGTGCAGTCCCCCGGCGGTCGGGAACGACACGAGCCGGCTCGGTCCCCGCACAACGGCTCCTCGGCGCAGCCCCTCGACGACGCTCCACAGCCAGGGCGGGCGGTAGCGGCCCCGGTGGTAGAGCCACTCCACGACGGTCCCGTTCTGGATGTGCACGGGATTGATCGACAGCGCGTCAAAGTGCTTGGCCGCGGCCCCGATACTGCGGACGACGTCCTCCACCGACTCTTCTTCCGTCAGGTACGGCGGCTTGAGCAGGAGGTACCCTTTCGCCCGGGCTCCAAGAGACCGCACGCGATCGGCTGCCGCGAGGTACTCGTCCGGCGACGCACCCTTGTTGATGTATCGCCGCAGGATGGTGGGGTCGGTCGACTCGAGACCGAGCGCGACCTCGAGCTCTCCCGGGAACTCATCCTTCAGCGGTCCCAGGGTGGCGTCCGTCGGGAACTCCGGCAACGTCTCGAACAGGAGGCGACGGGCCCCCGAGAACGTGCGAACGAGGGCGAGACGGCTCGCGGGATCCACCTCCCGGTCGTCCAAGAAACTTCCTGACGTGTAGATCTTCACGTACGGCTCGCCGCGGTAGTGGCGCACCGCGTGCTGCAGCTGGGCGGCGAGCTCCCCGGGCGTGGCCGAGCGCCCGAGAGTGTCCTTGGAGTACCCGCACATCGAGCACCCCTTCAGGTCGGCCCAATAGCAGCCGCGCGTCTTCAGGATCAAAACGAACGCCGGAACGCGCTCGCGCCCGATCGCTTCCGGCTCGACCCATTGGTTCACGTACCTCGAGGCCGCTTCGGGCGGCGCAGGTTCGGGGCGGCGCTCGGCGGCGACCCGACGTGCCAGCGAGGGCGTCGTCACGTCTCCTCGAGCTCGATGTCGATCGGGCTTGCGTCGGCGAGCTTGAGCGTCTCCCGCAGCGAAACCGGAGCAACGAACTCCACGACATCCTCGTAGTGAGTCCGGTCGGGCCGGATGAGATGACCCGGGGAGCCCCCGATCTTCGCCGGGATGCATGTCGCACCCCCGAAGGTCCTGCCGCTCGCCTGGAAACCGTCGATGCGCACCCCCGTCCACTGCTTGACCATCGCGGCACGCCGCAGCATCTCCCCCTCGAGACGCACATTGAGGGTGCCCGGGAACGGAGCGTAGCCAATCCGTGGAGGGAACTGTTCCGCGTACCCGGGCTGACTCAGATAGTACCGCCCCTCTCCTAGCCCGGACACCACGATACCGTGAAGCTGGAGGCGACTCGGGCCCTCAAAGATGCGGCGAAACGACTGGTATTCCGCCCGGAGCGCGTCGAGGCCCTGGGGGGTGAGGCTGAGCCGAGGGCGCCGACCGTGTAACGTCCTCGAGATGTCGCCGGATCGCTCCAACGCCAGAAGGTGCCGGTTCGCCGCTTGCTGACTCATCGCAATCCGTTGGCCGACTTCGCGCGATGTCACCTCGATCGTACCGCGATCCGCGCCCGCCATCGCGAGCGCGCGCAGCACGCGAAGTTCCTCGGAACGGGAGCGGTTCGAGCGCGTCTTCGCGGGATTCGAGGAGTTCGACGCCGTGCTCATGTCCTTAACGGGGCCACGAATAGCCCCACCTTCTGGCGCTCTGTGATCATGACGTACGCGTTCTCCGAGGAGCCGGTCGCACGACCCGTGCCCCCCTTTCCGAGGGGAGCGGGCCATTTCTTTAAAGGTCACCCAACCACGGCACTTGACGTTTTGAGGTCGTTGGTGCTCGTTCGGATATGTCCGGTGGATCGCCGGTCGCCCGCGGTCTCGACGGGCTGACCGTGGGACGGTCGAAAATCAGCTGGGTCGACGGTGAGCTTGGCTCCCTCGTGTATCGGGGCTTCGACGTCCGCGAACTCGTTCCCGGGACCCCCTACGAATCCGTGGCCCACCTATTGCTGTACGGTGATCCTCCGCCCGAGGACCCGTCGCGCCAGGTCCGCGACGCGCTCTCGGCGCGACGCCAGCTCTCCCCGGAAGTCGTTCGGGTCGTCGACGCCTTGCCGGCGAACGAGCCCCCTCTGGATGCTCTGCGGACGCTGATCTCCGCGATCGGAATGGGACAGTACGACTACCCCCCCAAGGTCGAGGAGGGACTCGACCTGATGGCACGACTGCCTCTCGTGTTCGCGCGATTCTTCCGTCGCAGTCAGGGGCTCGAGCCTGTCCCTATCGATCCTCGCATGGGTCAGGTCGAGACGTACCTCCACCAACTCTTCGGGAGCCACCCGGAACCGCGGCGCGTGCGGGCCCTCGAAGGGTACTTCGACTTACTCGCGGACCACGGAATGAACGCCTCGACGTTCGCTCTGTGCATCGCGATCTCGACCGAGTCAGATCTGGTGAGCGCGGCGACCGCCGCGCTGGCCGTGCTCAAGGGACGTCGGCACGGCGGAGCCCCCAGCCTTGTCCTCGACATGCTCGATGCGATCCCGGACCCCGATCGCGCCGAGCGCTGGATCGAGGACCGACTCGACCGGAAGGAGCTTGTCTTTGGCTTCGGGCATCGCGTCTACAAGGTCGAAGACCCGCGCTCCGAACTCTTGCACGAGCTCGCGCGCGGCGTCGGGGATCCCGATCGGATCGCCCTCGCCGAGCGGATCGAGAGGGCCGCCCTTGCCGCGTTGCGGCGCCGCCACCCGAACGCGCGGATCTACACGAACGTGGAATTCTACGCCGCGCTACTGCTCGAGGCGGTCGGTCTCCCCCGTACGTGCTTCACGCCGACGTTCGCGATTGCGCGAGCCGCCGGATGGGCCGCTCATGCGCTCGAACAATCCGACGGGAATCGGGTCATCCGGCCGGATGTAGAGTACGAGGGGCCGGCTCCGGGCCGACGATGGCCTCACGAACGGCCGGATCGAGTGTCTCCGACGGGGGCGCGACCAACCGCGGTCTCTTAAGGGATCACTAGATCGGTTCGCTCGAGCATGGGGACGATGGTTTCCTATCGCGCGACGCGCCGAGTACCCGCATCCACCTTGATGACGGGAGGCGCCACGCTTGCATTCCTCGGTTTCCTCGTGGCTGTCATCTCGGCCGTCCTGGTGAATGCCCTTGCCGAGAGCGCTCCGGCCACGTCCGATCAGATCCTTTACGCGCTCTACGCCGGCGTGGCCATCATCGCCGTGGGGCTCATCCTCCTCCTTGCCGGGGTCTGGCGCGACTAGCGGGACCGCCCGGCGGGCCCGCGGCGACGGTCGTACGGGGTAGGTCGCCCGACCGTCCCTTTATTAAGCGAGCGCGGGCCGTGTATCCTTCACTACGATGCCGAACCACTGCCCGGACTGCGGAAGCGCGGTCGAGTTTGAGTCCCGCGCGGCCGAAGTCCGCGTAGGGACGTGCGCCGGATGCGGACACGCCTTCACGGTCCTCGAGGGGAGCGACCTCCCGGCCGGACATCCCGCGCCGAGCGGTGGCGAGCCCTCTGCCGCGGTGCTGTGCGAGGCTTGCGGTTCGGCCATGATCCTTCGGGCAGGGACCCAAGGCGGGCTCGTCGCTCACTGCCCGGGCTGCCACGCGGCGATGACGTTCGTCCGATCGGACCGCGCCGCGGAAGGATTCGTTCCGCGCGGCCCCCCTCGACCACCGATGGGGGCCCAACGCGGACCGTCCCGACCCTGCCGAGAGTGCGGGGGCCCGTTGACGTTCTCGACGAACGACGACGGAACGATCTCCGCCCGATGTGGATCCTGCGGCAACCAGTTCACGCTCCCGCCCCGGACCATGGACCGCGGCGGCGATCGGCGGGGATACGGAGGTGGGGGCCGATACGGCCCGCGGGGCGGAGGACGCCCCTACGGCGGGGGCAACCGATTCGCCCAAGGCCGCCCCGGTCCGGGCGGCAAGGGCCGATCGTGGCGGCCACGCCCTCGCTTCGACAATGAGCGACGCACGGACGAAAGCCGCGACGACGATGACAGACGGCCTTCCCGTCGCCGACGACGGGATGACGACTCATAGTTCCGCTTCTCGAGCCAAGGCGAAGTGGCCCTCGGTGGCCCCCGCGCTTCGACTGCGGACGCTCTCACGAGGATCGCGGAAACCGGCGATACCCGTCCTGAGGGATTCGTTTCACGGGTACTATCGGTGGCATGCGAAGAGAACGCTCCGCGATATCGAACGGGTCCGCGCGGCCTACCGTGCCCGAGAGCTCGTCGGCATCTCCATGGTCGAGCTCCTTCGACCGACCGTCGGGTACGTGAACTACCTCGCGATCGCACCGAGCCGACGTGGCCAGGGGATCGGGGGCGTCCTACTCGACGACGCGCTGGCTCACTTCGTTCGCTCTCGTGCCCGCATCGTGTTCGCGGCCGCGGAAAAAACGAACCGAGCTTCGATCCGTCTGCTTAAGTCCAGAGGGTTTCGCGGGACCCGGGTCCACGAGCGGCCTTGGACGGAGGGGGGCCTAGGCGCTTGGGGTCTCAGGTCGCGGATGCACCTCGTCGCCGGAGAGGTCGTACTCGCCCGCCACGTAGATCCGACGAACCTCCCTCGGGGCGCTCCCCTTCCGACGAAGGAAGTTCTCTCCGCCGTGCCGGACGCGAGACGTCGAACGTCCCGCCCCCCGTACCGGTTGGACGCTCCTTCAACGGTGCAGATAGGTCATCAACCAGGAATGGACGGAAGGGATACGGTTCTGGTAGAGCGTCAGGTGGCCATCCTCCTCGGTGAGGTTCTGAACGGCGTGCGGAATGTGGTCACGGAGCCATTGACCGTGAGCGAACGGGACGAAGCGATCCTGTTTCCCCTGCCACAGGGTGAGGGGCGAACGTATCTCCTCGAGCGAGAATCCCCACGGGCCCACGAAGGCGAGGTCATCGTCCCTCCATCCGGCCACGCCGGGCCGGAGCCCTTGGCGGGTGGCGTCGATCAAATAGGATCCGAGCGATGCGAAGACCGACTTGTCGATGGGGCTGAGCAAGCTTTCGAGGTCCCGTAGGACCGGATCCACGTTCGGGGCGAAGTACGCCTCTCGCATGGGCGCGAGTAACCGCTCGAGCGCCTCCGGACCCTCCATCGCAGCATGGAACTCGGTCACATTCGCCTCTCCGGCGCCGGCCAGCCAGTCGATGCCCGGGGCCGGATACGGAGCCGGCGACGCGAGAGCGGCTACGGCGACCGCACGATCTACGAGCCGAGCGGCACACGCCAAGGCGTGAGGCCCACCGCCCGAGATCCCCCAAACTCCGAAACGCTCGGCCCCGAGGTGATCCGCAATCGCCCGGACGTCGGCCGCAGCATCCGCGATCGTGCGGCCGGGGTCGGCCGATGAGCCCCCATAGCCCGGTCGATCGTACCCGACCAACCGAATGCCGCGCTTCGCCGCGTCCGCGACGTGGGCGGGATAGAGCGAACCGTTCATCGGCGTCCCGTGCAGCACGAAGACCACCGGCCCGGAGCGGGCTCCCCCTTCGGTAATCCGTAGGATGCGGCCGTCGGGCGTGGGGATCGTGCGTTCCTTTTCGCTCATGGTGTGCGGTTCGGTGCGGGGGGGCGCGAGCGCGCACGGCCACCAGGGCATTCGACCCCTTGAGCTGGACGAATGGACGAGCCGGCGGACCGGCGGGCCGCTCGCTCGCGGACCGATGGGCTTTCAGGGAGACGGCGCTCGGACAAGCGGAACAGCATGGACCTCATCCCGTCGGACACCACTCTCGAGGACGCGATCATCGCGCGGGTCTACCGCTCGAACCTAGCAGACCTGCGCGACGTGCGAAGGATGACCGAGGAACCACGCGCGCCGGTCGTTGACGCGACGATGCTCGGACTCGTTCGAAGTCTCGTCGGCGGGGTCCTTGATACCTTGGAGGACCATCCCCCCCAGGGCCGCAGCGAGCTGATCCGAGCTGCAAATACGAGCTATAGCGCGATGGTACTGGGTATCGTCCTGTATAAGCATGCGACCGTCACCCCGAAGGTCCCGCAGCGGCGGACCCCCTCTGCGTCCCCCTAGGCTCGCCGACGCTCAGGTCCGGCCGTATGTTCCCATGTACTGCGCGGACTCGATTGCCTTCGCCTTGGCGAGCGACTCCGCCTCGGCCGCCGTGAGACCGGGGTTCGCCCCGAGCGGTTCTCGAAGCGCGTAGAGGCGGAAGTAGTAGCGGTGAGGCTTGCCCGGAGGGGGGGACGGTCCGCCGTACCCGTACTTCTTCCAGCTGTTCTTTCCGTGTCGGCTCCCGTCCGAGAGCTCGGCGTCGACCGCCAGGCCCTCCGGCAGACCCTTCGCCGTCCCCGGGATGTCGTAGAGCACCCAATGCACCCACGTTCCCACCGGG
Source organism: Thermoplasmata archaeon (assembly GCA_021844945.1). Classification (GTDB taxonomy): domain Archaea; phylum Thermoplasmatota; class Thermoplasmata; order Lutacidiplasmatales; family UBA184; genus Lutacidiplasma. The sequence continues at coordinate 108,855 of JAKBSJ010000003.1, forward strand.
GCGTCGGGGTCGTCGCAAATCAAGGCGAAGGCCCTCGTCCCGCGGGGCACCCCGACGAACTCGAACGGGGGTGACAGGTCCGGCCCGTCCGCCGTATGCTTCGTCGGGATCCGTTCGCCATCTTTCCACGCCGAGGTTCGGATGCTCAGAGTCATCGATGCTCTCCCGGCCCCCAAGGGTCGGACCGGGGGTACCTCGGAGCTCTAGATGAGCCGTGCGGGGGTTCCGACCTAGGCTCCGTCCGAGTCACCGGACTTCGGATCCACTACCTTGAAGTCCGCGTCCACCGCCCCGCCTTCGCCGGGAGTCTCTTCGGATTCGCCTTCCGCGGAGCTCTCGGAGGTCGGGGGTGCCTCGGGGGCGCCACCGGTCGGAGGCGGGGCCGTCTGCTGCGAGTAGAGATGCTGAGAGACCGCATGCAGGGACTGAGTCAGTTCCTCCGTCTTCGCCTGAACCTGATCCCGGCTGGCGTTCGTCGATTGGAGGGTCTCCCGCAGGCTCGAGATCTTGGCCCGAACGTCGGCGGCCTCGCTCTCCGGGATCTTGTCCTTCTGATCGGCAAGGAGACGCTCGGCTTCGTAGGCGAGGGTCTCGGCACGATTGCGGGCCTCGATCGCCTCGGCGCGCTCCCGGTCCTGAGAGGCGAACTGCTCGGCCTGCTTGACCATCTTGTCGATCTCGTCCTTCGATAGCTTGTTGGACGCGCTGATCGTGATCCCTTGCTGGCGTCCCGTGCCCTGATCCTTCGCCGACACGTTCAGTATGCCGTTCGCATCGATATCGAACGACACCTCGATCTGAGGTGTCCCGCGAGGGGCCGGAGGGATCCCGGTCAGCAGGAAGCTGCCGAGCTTGACATTGTCCTCGGCCAGCGGGCGCTCTCCCTGGAAGACCTCGATCTCTACGCTCGATTGATTATCGGACGGGGTCGTGAAGACCTGGCTCTTGCGCGTCGGGATCGTCGTGTTGCGGTCGATCAGGCGCGTGAAGACCCCGCCGAGGGTCTTGAGCCCGAGGCTGAGCGGCGTCACGTCGAGCAGCAAGACATCCTTCACCTCGCCGGCAAGGACACCGCCTTGAACGGCTGCGCCCATGGCCACGCATTCCATCGGGTCAACGCCGTGTTCGATCGGGCGGCCGACCTCGGTTTCGAGGAACTTCTGGACCATCGGCATCCGTGTGGGCCCGCCGACGAGCACGATCCGGTCGATCTGGCTCTTCTCGAGCTTGGCGTCCTTGATCGCCTGCTCGACGGGCGCACGGCAGCGGTCGACGATCGGGCGGAGGAGCTCCTCGAGCTTCGCGCGGTTCAAAGTGAGCGCGAGATGCTTAGGACCCTCCTGAGTGGCGCTTAGGAACGGGAGGTTGATCTGCGTCTCCAGGGTCGAGGAGAGCTCGATCTTCGCCTTCTCCGCGGCATCCCGTATACGTTGGATCGCCATCTTGTCGCGACGCACGTCGATGCCGCTCTCCTTTCGGAATTCTCCCGCGATCCAGTCGGTGATCGCGTTGTCCATATCCGTGCCGCCCAGCTGCGTGTCGCCGCTGGTAGAAAGGACCTCGAAGACCCCTTCGCCGAAATCCATGACCGTCACATCGAGGGTCCCGCCGCCCAGGTCGAACACGAGGATCTTCTGCGTCTTACCGGCCTTGTCGAGGCCGTAGGCGAGACTGGCAGCGGTCGGCTCGTTGATGATGCGGACTACGTCCAGACCCGCGATCTTGCCCGCGTCCTTCGTGGCCTGCCGCTGATTGTCGTTAAAGTAGGCGGGGACCGTGATGACGGCCTTCTCCACCTTGTCGCCGAGGAAGGATTCGGCGTCTCGCTTGATCTTCTGGAGGAGGAACGCCGACAGCTGTTGCGGCGTGTACTCCTTGCCGTGGAGGCGGTACTTGTAGTCCGTACCCATCTTTCGCTTGAAGGCGGTGACGGTTCCCTCGGAGTTGGAGATCGCCTGTCGCCGGGCGGGCTCACCCACGATGAGCTGGCCGTCCTTGGTGAACGCCACGTAGGAGGGGAACGCCTTTCCGCCTCCGACGGTGGTACCCTCGGCGCTGGGAATGATAACGGGCCGTCCTCCTTCCAGAACTGCCGCCGCCGAGTTGCTCGTTCCAAGATCGATTCCTATGATCTTTGCCATTGGTGTTCCTGTCCGGGCGCCGCGCGCCCTCGGAGCGCCGGCCCGGAGTTCACGAATAGGTAGAAAGCATTACTATAAAAACATATCTGACCAGCCTACCGAGAGCTAGTGCGGCGGAGGAGGTGCGGGTATGCTCCGGCGGCGGAATCGACTCGTTCGAGCCCGCACGGACGGCCAGCGCGAGGCGATTAATACCCGTTCGGGGTCATCTGGGCAATGGTCGCCACGTCGAGCGCTCGCACCTTGCCTGTCGACTCGCTCCGGGCGCCCATGCTCTGGCTCTGGTGAGCGGGAAGCGCCCGGAGGGCGCGTCCCATTGTGGTTCACCACGAAGGGGTTCCCCTCGGGTCGTTTCCCTCTTCCATAGAAGGAAAAGGAAACCATGTACGGAAAAACGATACGACTGAAGCGGATATTCCCGGAGGAAAAGCGCCGGCTGTTCTCCGTCCCCCTCGACCACTCCGTTTCGTTAGGGCCGATCGACGGTCTCGAGGACGTTCCCGCCCTGGTCGATGAGCTCCAGACCGCCGGCCTCGACATGGTGATCGTTACGAAGGGAGCGGTAGGCTCACTGGTACGCGTCCTGAGACCGCCGACCCTGCTCGGGATCCACGTCTCGGCCTCCACGACGCTCGCCCCAAACTCGAACCTGAAGGTCCTCGTCGGGACCGCCGAGGAGGCGGCAGCGCTCGGAGCGGACCTTCTCTCGATCCAGGTCAACTTTGGCGTCCCGGAGGAGAGCGAGATGCTACGCTACCTCGGAATCGCGTCGGATCAATGCCGGGCGATCGGTCTCCCGCTGATGTGCATGACCTACGTCAAGAAACCCGGCGGCGGAACCGCGGACGAGATCCGTCACGCGTGCCGGGCGGCGGCCGACACGGGGGCGGATATCGTCAAGACCGGCTACCCTGGTTCTCTCGAGGAGTTCCGCCGTCTGGTCCGAACGACGCCGGTTCCGCTGCTGTTGGGCGCGGGCCCCCGGCTGGAGCAGGATTCCGAGTTCCTCCGGATCGTTCGGGAGACCATCGAAGCTCGCGCGGCGGGGGTCTGCATCGGCAGAAATCTGTTCCAACGTCATCCGGTCGGTCCGCTGGCTCGACAGATCGCGTCGTTGCTGCACGGAGCCGCGTAACCGCGAATCCAATGCCCGACCCTCGGATCGTTCTCGCGCTGGTCGCTCCCTCGTCCCAAGAACGGGCCGGGCTGCGCGCGCGAGCCACTCGCCGCGGATTCGATCGCTTTGCGGACTTTGCCGGAGAAAGCGCGGTGCACCCGGGAGAGGCGGTAGCAGAGGTGCGGCTCGTGACGGGCGGGCTCCTCGTGCCGGGATTCCCCACGCCGATCCCACTCATCGAGGTCGATCGACCCGAGGACGCCGAGCCGGCCGCGCACCGGCTCCGATCCGGGGATCCGGTAGCGGTGCGATGGCTCCGAGAGCGGGTCATACCGCTCGAGAACCTCGTGGCGGCTCGCAAAAGAGGCGGGACTCTTTGGGTGGTCACGCGCCGTTCCGAGGATGTCCCGTCGTTCCTCGGCGCCCTCGAGCACGGCGCGGATGGAGTGATCGTCGAGATCTCGACCCCGGACGACTTGGATCGCCTGGAGGCGGTCGTCGATCGCGCCGCCACCCCGCTCACCTGGACGGTCGCTCCCGTGCGTCGCGTCGCGAGCGCGGGCATGGGCGATCGCGTGATCGTCGACACTACGTCCCTCCTCCGCCCGGAGGAGGGGATGCTCGTGGGCAGTTCGGCGGGTCTCCTCGCCCTCGTTCTGAGCGAGGCGGTAGGGTCGCGCTACACCCGGCCGCGCCCGTTTCGCGTCAACGCCGGAGCGGCCCATCTCTACACCCTGCTCGGTAACGGCGACACCCGCTACCTTTCCGAGCTCCAAGCGGGCGATGCGGTCCTGGTCGGCCGGCCCGACGGCCCGTCCCGGGCGGTCCGGGTCGGTCGGATCAAGATCGAGCGTCGTCCGATGACCCTGATAGAAGTCGAGCACGGAAGGCGAACCTACACCACGTTCTTGCAGGAGGCTGAGACCGTTCGACTCGGAACGACCACGGGCCCCATCGCGACGACGGATCTCGCGCCGGGCTCGGTGGCCAACGTCGTCGCGCTGCCTCCGGCTCGACACCTGGGCCTCGCGGTGAACGAGGCGATCGAGGAACGCTGATGGCGACGATCCCGCTCATCATCGTCACCCGGCCGGAACGTTCGATCGCGGAACTTCGTCCTGCCCTCCAGCAGATGGTCGGAACCGGGGCGGCGGCCGAGATCCGCATCGATCGACTTCCCGAATCCGAGCTCGATCGGTTGGACGAGCTGTTCCCGAGCCCCGTCCCGTTGGTCGCTACGTATCGCTCTCGAGCCGAGGGCGGAGCGGGGAGGGACGTCGGCACCGCGCGCTCGGACGTACTGCGCCGGCTCCTCTCTCTCCCGTTCTCCTACGTGGACCTCGAAGCTCGGAGCGACGTGACCTTGGTCGAGACCGCCGCCGCTCGCACCGATGGACCGCGCCTGATCGTCTCGGCCCATCTTCCGGAGCGCGCCTCCCTCGACGAGATCGAGGCCGCGCTCGCCCTCCGGGGTCCGGCCAATGGATGGACCAAGGTCGTTGTTCCGAGCACCCTCGACCGCTTTTATCGGGAGATCCGCCCGATCGTGGTCTCCTCGAGGAGTCCGTCCTCCCCCCGAATCGTGCATACGACGGGACCGTCCGGTCCCATTCTCCGCGCGAGGGCGGCCGCCTTCGGTTTCGCCGGTGTCTTCGCCGGTCCGGCTCTGGACTCGAACGTCGCGACCGTGGAACCGTCGCAGCTGCCGTTTGACGCTCTCTCGCGGTACATTTCCGCGGGGAGCGCCGGACGCCTCTTCGCGCTGCTCGGGCACCCGGTGGATCACTCCTTCTCGCCTCGGATCCACGCGCAGTGGTACCGCACCTTGAACGAGCCCGGGCTCTACGTGGCGCTCGATGTGCTCTCAGAGCAGGAGTTCGTGCACGTCTTGGGCCATCTGAACGAGGATGGCTTCATAGGGCTCAACGTCACGCATCCATGGAAGGGGGCCGCGCTCGGCGCGGCGAGCCGGGCCAGCAATGCGGCACGAGCTGCGGGCTGCGCCAATACGCTCACCTACGATGGAGGCGGCTGGTTCGCCGACAATTTCGACGTCGATGCCATGGAGCGCCGGCTGCGGGAGCTCCGGGACGGTGGAGCATGGCCCGGCTCGGACCTGCTCGTCCTCGGTAGTGGAGGGGCCGCGAGGGCAACGGTCCTCGCCGCGGACCGCCTCGGGCTGCGGGCCAGCATCCTCGCACGTGACCCCCGTCGCGTTCGCACTCTCGTTCGGGACCTCGGCGCGGTGGTCCCCGAACGACCCGATTCTCCGGCGTCGCTGATCGTGCAGGCGACCCCCGTCGGCCGATCCGACGCCGGCACGCTCGAGCTGCCATGGGAGGCGCACCTTCGGGCGGGCACGTACTTCCTCGACTTCGTCTACCGGCCGGACGAGTCCATGCTGCGGACCCGGGTCGAATCGCGCCAGGGCATCTACGAAGACGGCAGCCGGCTGCTCGTGTACCAGGCCGTGGAGACCCACCGTCGCTGGTGGGGGATACCTCCCCGCCCCGAATCCGTCGACGGAGCGTTGAAGGAGATGGGATGCACGGCGTAGCCCAGACGTACGGAGCGATCACGTTCGTCAACGCCCTACCCACCGGGGTCGGAGCAGCCGCCGCGATCCAGCTCTCGGTGCACGTCCGCGCGACGCTCGATCCACGCACCGCCGGAACCGTACACGTGGTGCGCGGAACCTCCACCCCGCTCCTAGAACGGTCGGCCCTTGCCGCGGCGCAGCGGTACCTGGACGCGCCGACGAGCGTTCGCCTGGAAGTCGATTCGGAGGTCCCGGTAGCTCAGGGACTAAAGAGTTCCTCCGCGGTCAGCAGCGCGGTCATCGGTGCGGTGGCGCAAGCCGCCGGCTCGCGACCGGATCCCCGCGAGGTGGCCCGACTCTCCGCCGACGTGTGCCAACAGATTGGAGTGAGCGCGACCGGAGCGTTCGACGACGCGTTCGCCTCCGTCGCAGGTGGCGCCGCGGTTACGGACAACACGGTTCGCGACGTCCTCCGCCGGCTGGAACTTCCCGCCGGATTGACGGTCGTGCTGTGGAGTCCGGGAACGCCCCACGCTCCGAGCCCGTTGGCGCACGCGCGGTTTCGGGCCCTCGCCCGGGAGGGGCAAAGCGTTGTCGACGCGATCCTGTCCGGGAGCCCGTTCGAGGCGATGCGACGCAACACCCTCCTGGTGGAGCAAGCGATGGGGTACCGCTACGGCGACCTCCGGGAGGCCGCCGAGGCGGCCGGTGCGATTGCGAGCGGCGTCTCCGGGCTGGGGCCCACCCTCGCGGTCGTGGTTCCCGAGGAGGTCTCCGAGCGCGTCCGATCCTCCCTCCGCTCGGCGGGCGGCTCCCTGAGGACGGTACCCTTCCAAGGGTCACGGGAGGCCCGGGGAGGCGAGTCGTGATTCGAGCCATCCGGCCGGGGCGAGCGGAAGGCACGATCCGCGCCCCGGGCTCGAAGAGCTATACGCACCGGGCCCTCGCTATCGCGGCCATCGGGAGCCGAACGCTCCGCATTCGACACGCCCTCGATTCGGAAGACACCCGGACCACGCTCGAAGGTGTCCGTCGGCTCGGAGCCCGGGTCGACCGCAGTGCGGATTGGACCGTACGGCCGCGCCGCCACGGTCTCTCGCGCACGACGACCCTCTCGTGTCGGCAGTCGGGAACGTCCCTGAGGTTGCTCACGGGTTTGGCCTCCCTCGAGGAGGTGCCGGTCCGGTTCGTGGGGGAGGGCCGGCTTCCGGTGCGACCCATGGAGCCGCTCTTCGGAGCCCTCGAGCAGCTGGGAGCCCGAGTCCACCGACCGCGCTCGGGCCGTTCCCTCCCCTTCACAATCCAAGGACCCATTGCGCCGGGGGCCGTCCGCGTCTCCGCGGAGGATTCCTCGCAGCCCGTTTCCTCACTACTGATCGCGCTCTCGGCGTTCGATCGACCGTCGACGATCCGACTCGTCGGGCCCGTGGTCTCGGCCCCCTACATCGACGCTTCGGTGGCGTTCCTGCGGATGCTCGGACACCGGGTCGACGTTTCTCCTAGACAGTTCACCGTGCTCGGTCGCGTCCGACCGGCCCCCCCTTCGATCGAGATCCCGGCCGACGCATCCTCCGCCGCCTATCTCTGGGCCGCCGCGGCGATCACCGGAGGCGACGTATCGGTCACGGGCCTCGATCCCAGGTACCCTCAGGCGGACCTTCGGATCTTGGAGGCGCTCGCGCTCATGGGAGCCCGCGTTCGCCGACGCGGCGCAACGGTCCGCGTCCAGGGTCCCCTACGGCGGGGCGTGCGCTTCGACCTGACGGATTCACCGGACCTGTTCCCGCTGCTCGGCGTGCTGGCCGCCCACGTCCCCACCGGTTCGTCCACGTTGAGCGGGGCTCCGCATCTCCGCCACAAGGAGTCGGATCGCTGGGCCGAAACGATCGATCTCGCCCAAGCCTTTGGCGCCCGCACGCGCAGCGCGAAGGGACACCTCACGATCCGACCTCCCCGGCAAACGACGCCCATCCACCGCTCGAACGCCACGGACCACCGGCTCGTGATGAGCGCCGCCGTGGGCGCTTTAGCCGCCCCCGGCCCATCCCGCATCGGCGACGCACGGAGCGTCGCAAAATCCTATCCGGGCTTCTGGGACGACCTCGCTCGCCTCCTACCTCGTGCGGCAGGTGCTCCGTGATGCGCTGGGGGGAGCGGTACCGCATCTCGATCTTCGGATCGAGCCACGGGCCGGAGGTCGGGGTCGAGATCGAAGGAGTACCCGAGGGCCGACCGATCGACGTGAGCGAGATCCAGGGCGAGCTCGACCGGCGACGGCCGATCGGACGACGTCTCGCGACCAAGCGTCAGGAGGAGGACCGCCTGGTAGTGGATCGGGGGATCGTCCATGGCCGGTCGCGAGGGACCTTCCGGGCCCACGTCGCCAACGAAGACGTGCGGCGGGAGCCCTACGACCGACTCCGAGCGACTCCCCGTCCGGGGCACGCCGACTATCCGGCGCGCGTACGATACGGCCCCGAGGCGGACCTGTCCGGCGGCGGCATCTTCTCCGGTCGCATGACCGTGGGGCTCGTCATCGCCGGCGCAATCGGTCGCCAGCTTCTCCGGCCGTTGGGGATGGAAACCGTCGGGTTCACCCGAGCGATCGGGCCGGTGGAAGCGCTCGTCCCGGAAGAGCTGTCCCTCGCTGAGCTGCGGGCCCGGGCCGCGTCGAACGAGGTCGCGTGCCCCGTCCCCGAGACAGCGATGGCCATGGAAGAGGCGATCGCCGCCGCGCGCCGCGACGGCGACAGCGTGGGGGGAGTGGTCGAGGTGCGGATCGCCGGCACGCCCGTGGGTCTGGGCGAGCCGTTCTTCGATTCGATCGAAAGCGCGATCGCCCATCTCGCGTTCTCGGTGCCGGCCGTCAAGGGCATCGAGTTCGGTGCCGGTTTCTCGGGCGCGCGCATGCGCGGCAGCGCTCACAACGATCCGTTCGCGTGGAAGGACGGCCGAGTGGTAACTCTCACCAACCACGCCGGAGGGATCCTGGGGGGCCTGGCAACGGGCATGCCGCTCGTCTACCGGGTCGCCGTCAAGCCCACCAGCTCCATCGCCCGGCCTCAGCGCACCGTGGACCTCGAGCGTCGCGTGGACACGGAGATCATCGTCACCGGGCGCCACGACCCGTGCATCGTGCCTCGCGCCGTCGTCGTCCTCGAGAGCGTAGGAGCGATCGCTCTCACGGACCTGGCCCTCGCGGGAGGATTCCTGCGATGACCGACGCGCCACGGCGCTACCGCTGCGCGGTCCTCGGGGCGAGCGGTTACATCGGCCAGCACTTCGTTCGGCTGCTCGCCGGCCATCCGACCTTCGAGCTCACCACGCTCGTCGGATCCGATCGGACCCACGGGCAGCCGCTGTCGGAGCTCTGGCAGCTCCCCGAAGAGGCTCCGCCCCGGGCAGCCGACCTTCGGCTCGAATCGCTCGGGCCCGCCGAGATCGCGCATCGAGGGATCGAGGTCGTATTCAGCGGGCTCCCGTCCGGGAATGCGGGACCGATCGAGTCCGAGCTCTCCCGTAGGGGAGTGGACGTCTTCACGAACGCTTCGGACCACCGGATGGATCCCGACGTTCCGCTACTCGTTCCGGAGGTCAATGCGGACCACCTCGACGCCCTCCTCCGCCGCTCTCGTGGCCGACGAGGAGCGATCGTTGCGGACCCGAACTGCAGCGCGGCCGGTCTCGTCGTCGCGCTCCGCCCGGTCTGGGACCTCCTGCGGCCCCGGGCGGTTCACGTCACGACCTACCAGGCGCTCAGCGGCGCGGGCCTACCGGGCGTCGCCTCACTCTCGATCACCGATAACGTGGTCCCCTTCATCGCGCGAGAGGAGGAGAAGGTTGCCCAAGAGTCCCAGCGGATGCTCGGCTCCATCTCCCGAGCGTCGATCGAACCCAGCTCGACCCCGTTCATCGTCCAATGCGCGAGGGTAGCGGTCCGTGACGGTCACCTCGAAGCGATCACGATCGACGCCCGTCGCCGACCCTCGCTCTCCTCGATCGCGAGGGCCTTCCGGACCTTCGATCCGCTGGTAGGGCACGACCTCCCCAGCGCGCCGCATCCGGCCGTGATCCTTCGGACCGAGCCGGATCGGCCCCAGCCATTACGCGACCGCTGGGCCGGTGCTCCCGAGCGCGCGCGCGGCATGGCCGTGAGCGTCGGACGGATCCGTTGGGAGGCGCCCTTCCTCCGCTTCTTCGCCTTATCGCACAACGCGATCCGGGGCGGCGCCGGAGGTTCGGTCTTGAACGCCGAACTCGCGGCGGAGCGTGGCTATGTAGGACGGGGGCGAGCGAAGTGAAACGGGCTCTCGCTCCGTACGTGGTGAAGTTCGGGGGCGCTTCGGTCGATGCGCCGGCGCGTATCGTCGCCCGCGTCCGGGCGCTGCGGACTCGCGGACAGGGGGTCGTGGTCGTCGCCTCGGCGCGCGCCGGTGTGACGGACCTCCTGAAGTCCGTCCTCGAGTCTCCGGGCGACCGCGCGGGCCATGCTCGTGCCCTTGCCGCCATCGCCCGGCTGCATCCCGACCTCCCCAACTCGGGCCGGCGGCACTTGGAGCGCCTCGCTCGCCTCGTACGCTCGGTCGAGGAGTTGGGGGCCGCGGACCCGGCCCTCGCCGACCGGCTCCTGAGCCAGGGAGAACGGCTCGCGGTCGCCGGGCTCGCCTCACACCTTACCGAGCACGGGATCCCCGCCACCGCCGTCGAGGCGGACCGGCTGGGGCTTCTCACGGACGATCACTACGGTCGGGCGACCGTTCTCATCGACCGCTCGCGCGCCGCGGTCCGGATCGGGCTCTTCGGCATCCTGGCCGAGGACCAAGTGCCGGTCGTCACCGGCTACTTCGGCCGGAGCCTGGAGGGCCACGTGGCGACACTGGGTCGGGGCGGTTCGGACTACTCGGCCACGGTGATCGGCGCGATCCTCGGGGCGCGGCGGGTCGAGTTGATCAAACGGGAGGTCTCGGTCCTGAGCGCCGACCCCCGCCTGGTCCCGCACGCACGTCCCATCTCGCGGCTCTCCTACGAAGAAGCCGAGGAGCTCGCACAGTTCGGTGCGAAAGTGCTTCATCCGTTGACGGTGGAGCCGGCGCGGATGGCGGATCTCGAGATCGTCGTTCGATCCCTCGAGGACCCGAGAGTGGCGACGACGATCGGACCCTCGCACGGCCCGGACGGGATGCGGGCGGTGACTCTACTATCGCCGTTGCGTCTCGTACGGATCCGGGTCCCGGGGGGACGCGGGCGGCCCGGCATCGTCGCGGATGTGAGCGAACGCCTGAGCGAGCACGGGATCAACATCGTGACCCTGTTCACTTCCTCGACCAGCCTGAGCCTCGTCCTCGAACGTGGTCGCGGCCGCCGCGCGCGCGAGGTCCTCGGGCCGATCTTCCGAGCCGGCCCGGCAAAGCTCGAGGGCCCGCTCCCGGTCTCGCTCGTCACCGCGATCGGCGACGGGGTGCTGGACGACCTCGGCAAGATACCGGCTCCGATCCTCGCTCGGGCCGAGGGCCTGAGCGCCACTCCGCGATCGATCTCGATGGCCGTCCCAATCTCCCGGGGCCATGCCGTTGTTCGAGCGTTCCACCGAGCGCTCGTGGAGTCATCCTCCCGATGACCGACGCCTGGGAAGAGTTCTGCCGGAAAGCGGACGATCGATCTGTGGCCGGATACGTGGAGCGCGGGGATGCGCCGGGCGCCCCCGGCCGCTGGGCCGCGTCGTTCGTCGATGCGTCGGACCGATTTCGGCTCTCGCCGAGCGATACGGTGGAAGAGCTCGAGTCCCGGACCCGTCGGTCCCTGCGGGGCGATCCCCATCGCGCGCTCGTCGGGTATGCCGGCTTCGACGCGGTGTCCCTATGGGAGCCCCTGCTGCGCGCGGTTCCGTCCGGCTCACCGTTCCCGCTCGGCGAATTCGCCGTTGTCGACCGGTTGCGCTGGCGCCGAACTGGGCTCCCTCGGCAGCCCGCACGGCTTTGGCGGTCGTCGTCGGGCGAGCCCGTTACGCCCCGAGCCGAGACCTTGCCTTCCCGCGCCTACCAACGATCGGTGCGGCGCCTGCACCGCGCGATCGGCAACGGGGATGCCTTCCAGGTCGTACTCGCGACTCGGCGACGCTTCGGCCGGCCGGACGATCTGCTCGAGCGTATCGGGCGACTGCGGGCCTTCGAGCGATTCGCCTACTTCTACTACCTTCGCTTCGATAATCGGGAGATCGTCGGCGCCAGCCCGGAGTCCGTGGTCGAGCTCCACCCCCCGATCGCGACCGTCCACCCGATCGCCGGCACGCTCCCTCGGGCCCCACGTCCCGGTCGACGCGCGCTCTCCCAGGACCCCAAGGAGCTGGCCGAGCACCGGATGCTCGTCGATCTCGCCCGCAACGACCTCGGACGGATCTCCGAGCCGGGGTCGGTCCGGGTCGCCTGGCGCGAGCGCGGCTATCGCTTCGCACGTCTCCAGCACCTGGTGAGCCGAGTCGACGGCCGCGTCGTGTGCGGCACCGGACCGTGGGCGGCCCTGGCTGCGACGTTCCCGGCGGGAACGGTCAGCGGCGCACCGAAGATCCGCGCAACGCAGCTGATCCGCCGGGAGGAAGCGACCTGGAGGGGCCCCTACGCGGGGACCGTCGGCCTGCTCACCGGCGACGGGGTCGCCGCTTGGGCCCTTGCGATCCGTACGGCGTTCACGGCCGGATCCGATCTCTACACTGCCGCGGGCGCGGGAATCGTCTGGGATTCCCAACCCGAGCGCGAGTACGACGAGGTCCGCGTGAAGCTCGGCATGGTCGAAGCTTCATTGGTCGGCCGGACGGGGCCATGAAGGTGGTTCTCGTGGACCACGAGGACTCGTTCGTCTACAATCTTGCGCAGGCCCTGGGGGCCCAGGGCGCCGACGTCGACACCGTCCGTTACACGGTCCCGTTCCGCGAGGTGGAGCGACGCGACGCCGATGGGTTCGTCCTCTCTCCGGGTCCGGGCCATCCCCGGGATCGACGGGTCACCGGCCTCGCGCGGAGAATCCTGGCGACGTGGGGCGAGGAGCGGCCGGTCCTCGGGGTCTGCCTGGGCCATCAGATCATCGGAGACGTCTATGGGGGTCGGGTGATCCGCGGCACCCCCGTGCACGGCCGGACCGCGCCGGTGTTCCACGAGCGGGACCCGCTCTACGAAGGCGTCCCCAGCCCGTTCGCGGCGGCCCGATACCACTCGTTGGTCGTGGACCGCCGCTCCCTCCCTCCGGATCTCGTTCGAACGGCCTCGACGCGGGACGGAACGGTGATGGGCCTGCGTCACCGCCACCGACCGGTGAGCGGGGTCCAGTTCCACCCCGAGTCCTTCCTTACCCAAGAGGGGTCCACCTTGCTCGCGAACTTCCTCAAGGAGGTCCGCGGATGAGCACGGAGCTTCTCGCACGACTCGTCCGGGGCGAGCCACTGTCTCGCGCCGACGTGCGCCAAGTCCTCGACGTTCTCTGCGATCCGGCGGAGCCGGACGCTCGCAAGGCCGCGCTCCTCGCGGCGTGGGCGGCCAAGGGAGAGACCACCGAAGAGCTCGCGTCGTTCGCGATCGCACTGCGCGAGAGAGCGGTTCCCTTCCCCGGACCTCGCGCGCATCGCGCCGTCGACCTCTGCGGCTCGGGAGGAGCGCCTCGACCATCGTTCAACATCGGCACGGTGAGCACGTTCGTGATCCGGGCGGCGGGAGTCCCGGTGGCGAAGCATGGGAACCGGAGCCTGCGGGGGAAAGTGGGCGGATGGGCGGGTTCGAGCGACCTCGTGGAGGCGCTGGGCCTTCCCGCGCTCGAGTCCCGCACGTTCGCGCGGGCCGCGTTCGACCGAGAGCGGATTACGTTCCTTCATGCCCCGCTCTATCACGCGGGGACCCGGGCGGTCGCTTCCGTTCGTGCACAGCTCGGCATCCGCACGATCTTCAACCTGATCGGACCGCTCACCAACCCTGCGTGCGTCCCGTTCCAGATCGTGGGCTGCCCGGACCTTCCGACTGCCGCCCGTCTCGCCCCGGTCCTCGCCCGGATGGGCGTGCGGCGCGGCCTCACCGTCTCGTCCCGGGACGGGACCGATGAGTTCTCCTCCCGCGCGATATCCTTCACCTACACGATTGGGAGAGATTCGGCGCGTCGTAGGAGTGTCGACCCGCGTCAATGGTTGCGCCTCGAGGATCGCCGAGGCTCGCTGGACGCACTGCCCTCGGCCGCCGCGGCCCGGGAGACCGAACGGATCCTCGCCGGAGGCGCCGGCGCCCGTCGCGGCAGCGTGCTCCTCACGAGCGGGGCGGCCCTGTGGGTGCGGGGGGACGCGCCGAGCCTGCGCGCGGGGATCGACCGCGCGCAGGAGGCCCTCGACTCCGGCGCCGCCGAGGAAGTCCTCGCCCGGCTCCGTGACCTCGCGGCCTCGAGGTCCTGGCCGAAGGAGGGAACGTGACGTTCCTGGCTTCGATCCTCGATGCGGTGCGCCAGGAAGTGGGTTCTCCGACGTACCTTCGCGGCCTGCCGGAACGCGCGGTGTTTCCCCCCGCGTCGTTGCGAGAACGGCTCGCCGGCGCTCCGCACCGCTGGGCGGTTATGGTGGAGTACAAGCGTCGATCTCCCGGCGCGCGCGCTCCGAACCTCCCGGAGCGAACGGTCGACGAGTTCGCCCGGCTCGCCTCCCAGGGCGGTGCGGCGGCCCTCTCGTGCCTCGCGACCCGTCCGGGGTTCGACGGATCGGTCCTCGACGTCCACGCCCTGGTCCGATCGACCCGCCTGCCGGTGCTGTTCAAGGACTTCGTGATCGACGAGCGCCAGATCGAGGCCGCATCGCGCGCGGGGGCGAGCGCGGTGCTCCTCATCGCACGCCTCGAGACGGAAGAACGGCTCGATCGGCCGCTCGCCGAACTTGCCGATGCCGCCCATCGCTCCGGGCTCGAAGTCCTCCTCGAGTTCCATGCCCCGGAAGAGCTCAAGGTGGCCGGTCGCGTGGACGCCGACATGTACGGAGTGAACCTGCGCGATCTCGACGGGCTCGGCTTCGAGCCGGAGGTCGTCGCTCGGACCGTACGGGAGGCCCCGCGAGGACGGCCTCTGCTGGGCCTCAGCGGTGTGGAGCGGGCAAGCGACGCGCGGGCCTGGCGAGCGCGCGGGGTGGATGGAATCCTCGTGGGGAGCGGCTTTGCCCGGGCCGACGATCCGGCGGCGTTCCTGCGCGAGATCGTTCGAGTGGGTGAGGATACCGGATCCGTATGAGGAAGACCTTCGTCAAATTCTGCGGCATCACGGACCCGACCACGCTCACCCTTGCGCCGCCGGGCGGCGCTGTCGGATTCGTGGTCGACGTTCCCTCGTCTCCGCGGAGCGTCAGTTACGAGCGCGCGCAGGCGCTGGCGGAGGACGTGCCGTCGGAGACCGAGGTGTGGGCCGTGGTCGTCCACCCATCGGTGGAGAGCGTCCACCGCCTGTTCGATGAGGTCGGCGTAGACTGGATCCAGGTCCACGGAAGCGTACCCGAAGGACTCGACCCCATCGAACGGCATCGCCTCGTACCGTCGATGGCGATCCTTCCCGGAGGATCGGAGGTGCCGCCGCCACCCCTACCCGCGGACACCGAGATCCGACGCCTGCACCTCGATGTGGCGGGTGCCTCCTCTCCCGGAGGAACCGGGCAGGTCCCGAGCTGGTCGGCCTGCGCCTCGGTCGTCGAGCGGATGGCCGGTTGCAAGGTCCTGCTGGGCGGAGGACTGAACGCGGACAACGTGGCGGAGGCCCTCTCCACCGTCCGACCGTGGGGTGTCGATGTTTCGTCGGGCATCGAGTCGGCTCCGGGGGTCAAGGACCCCGAGCGGATGCGCCGCTTTCTGGAAGCCGTGGACAGCTGGGAGTCCTCGAGCCATGCCTAGCCGCTACGGCCCCTACGGCGGCGCCTTCGTTCCCGAGACACTGGTCCCGGCGCTCGAAGAGCTGGAACGGACCTGGAAGGCGGCGCGGAGGGACGCAGGGTTCCGTCGTGAGCTCTCTCGCTACTCCCGGTCCCTCGGGGGCCGACCGACGCCGCTCTACTTCGCCGAGCGCCTGAGCCGAAGGGCCGGAGGCGCCCAGATCTGGCTGAAACGCGAGGACCTCGTCCACGGCGGAGCGCACAAGTTCAACAACGCGCTCGGCCAGGGACTGCTCGCGCGCCGCATGGGCAAGCCCCGGCTGATCGCGGAGACCGGTGCCGGCCAGCACGGCGTCGCGACCGCGATGATCGGCGCCGCGCTGGGTCTGCGGACGGAGATCTACATGGGCGAGGTCGACATGGAGCGCCAGCGACCGAACGTTCTGCGGATGCGATTGCTCGGCGCCGAAGTGCACCCGGTGACGAGCGGCCAGCGAACCCTCAAGGACGCGATCAACGCGGCGCTGCGCGATTGGATTTCCAACGTCCGCACCACGCACTACCTGCTTGGCAGCGCAGTCGGCCCCCACCCGTTCCCGGCGATCGTCGCCGACTTTCAAAGCGTGATCGGCCGTGAGATTGCCCGCGAGGCGGCCTGCCTTTGGGGTCGCCCGCCGGACCTGGCGGTCGCCTGCGTCGGGGGCGGCTCGAATGCGATCGGCACGTTCCATCCGCTCTTGCGGACCCGAACCGAGCTGCTCGGTGTCGAGGCCGGCGGACCCCGGGGCCACCCGACCGGCGCGGCATCCCTCGCGAGGGGCCGACCCGGCATCCTCCACGGCACCTACTCCTACGTCCTTCAGGACCGGGACGGAGAGATCCGTGACACCGCGAGCATCTCGGCGGGCCTCGACTACGCCGGCGTCGGCCCGGAGCACGCCTTCCTCAAGGACTCCGGACGCGCCCGCTACGTCGCGGTCCACGACGAGGACGCGCTGCGCGCATTTCGCTGGCTTTCGGAGGACGAGGGGATCATCCCGGCGCTCGAGCCCTCGCACGCGATCTTCGCCGCCGTCCGGGAAGCGCGCCGCCGTCCGGCGTCGCACCGCATCGTCGTGACCCTCTCCGGGCGCGGCGACAAGGACCTCGAGGTGGTCGGTCGTGCAGTCGGGGCCTGATCCTACTCTCGGCGGCCGGCGGCGCGCGCTGGTGGCCTACTACATGGTCGATCGCGCTCGGAAGGGCCGGTACACGTCGCTGGCAATCACGGCGCGCGACGCCGGTGCGACCCATCTCGAGCTGGGCTTTCCGTTCTCGGACCCCATCGCCGACGGCCCCATCCTCCAGGAGGCGGCGGACCGTGCACTGCGACATGGGACCCACTGGGACGATCTGCGGTCGGCAGTCCGTGATACGTCAACGGTCCTCCCGACGATCGTGATGAGCTACGCGAACCCCTTGTGGACGCGCGGCCTCGCCCGTTCGCTCGCGAACCTTAAGGAAGCGGGAGCGGCGGGGCTCATCGTGCCGGATCTCTCGCTCGAGGAGTCCCCGCCGTGGCGACGGGCCGCCCGGCGCGCCGGGCTCGACCTCACCCTGCTCGCGGCCCCGGGCTCACCGCTCGCCCGGATCGATGCGCTCGCCCGGGCGAGTCGCGGTTTCCTCTATCTCGTTTCGCGGTACGGAACGACCGGCGGCGGAGAGATCTCCCGGTCCGCGGATCTGGCCCCACTGGTCCGCTCGGCCCATGCGGCGGCTCCCGAGCTCCCCGTCTACGTAGGGTTCGGGATCCGCGATCGCCGGACGGCCCTGCGCGCGATGGCGAGCGGGGCGGACGGCGTCATCGTCGCGAGCGCGCTCGAGTCGGCGCTCGCCCGCCGCCCTTCGACGGCGACCGTCCCACGCGTGCTAGGACCCATCGCTTCGGCCGTGCGTACCGGCGGAACCTGAGGCGGCGCGGTCCGTTATATCAACGGGCGCTCTCGCGCGGGAGATGCCGTCCCGGCGGGAGCCACCGTTGGGGGCCGCGCGACGTCTGCTGCCTCGCATGCGAGCATGGCGCGAGGCCTTCCATCGCGAGCCCGAGCTATCGTACCACGAGAAGGCGACGCGGGAGAAGGTCACCGCCGCACTCGACGAGCTAGGGATCCCGTACCGCACGTACTCCGGATTCTACGGGGTGCTGGCCCTCCTCGGGGAAGGGCGACCCGGACCGGTGGTCGCGTTGCGCGCGGACATGGATGCCCTGCCGGTCACGGAGGCAACGGGACTCCCCTACCGTTCTCGGGTCGAGGGAAAGATGCACGCCTGCGGCCACGACGTGCACATGGCGGCCCTGCTCGGCGCCGGAGCGATCCTCGCCGAACGGCGACGCTCCCTCGCCGGGCCGGTGAAGCTGATATTCCAGCCCGCCGAGGAAGACGGTCGGGAGGGGGGAGCCCTGCCGTTCCTGAGACGGGGTTGCCTCCGGGACCCGAAGGTCGATCATATCGTGGGCCAGCACGTCGACCCCGCGGTCCCGGCCGGCGTGGTCGGCCTGAAACCGGGGGCATGCATGGCCGCCGCCGACACGGTCCGGATCGTCGTCCACGGACACGGGGGCCACGCCTCGTCTCCGCACCAGGGACCCGATGCCGTGCTGATCGCGGCCGAGATCGTCGAGGGCCTCCAAGCGCTCGTCAGCCGGGTCCGGAACCCCGTCGATCCCGTCGTCGTGAGCGTCGGCTCGATCCATGGCGGTACGCGACACAATATCCTACCGGCAGAAGTGACGCTCGAAGGAACGGTGCGCACGTTCCGCCCCGCGACTCGGGACCTGATGGAACGCGCACTGCACCGGCGCGTTCGCGCGATCGCCGAGAGCTTGGGCGCACGCGCGTCGATCTCCTACGAGCGGGGGTACCCCACCCTGTGGAACCCGCCCGCCGAAACGCTCCGGATCGAGCAGGGGCTCATCGCGGCCCTGGGACAAGCTCGGGTCCGAGAGCTAGAGTTCCCCATCCTGGGTGCCGAGGATTTCGCGCGATACCTCGAGCGGGTTCCGGGAACCTTCATGCGGCTAGGGGCGGCGACGCGAGGCACGCTCGCGTCTCTGCATAGCGCGTCGTTCGCCCCGCCCGAGGAGTCGCTGCAGGTCGGAGCGGCCGCGTTGGTCGCGGCCACGGATGTGCTGCAGCGGTCGAGGGCATGAGCCTCGGCCGCGCCCGTCGGGACTTCCCGGCACTGAGGCGTCGTCGCGGAAAGCGTCCACCGACCTATCTCGATTCGGCCTGCATCTCCCTCGTTCCGCGCGCGACCTTGAACGCCATGGAGGAGTACTATGCCGAGTACCCGGCGTGCGCCGGACGCAGCTTCCATCGATGGTCCGAGACCGTCGGCCGTCGGTACGAGGAGGCCCGCGAGGCAATCGCCCGCTTCGCGGGAGCCTCGGACCCCACCGGGCTCATCTTCCTACGGAACACCACCGAAGCGATCAACCTCGTCGGCCAAGGGCTCGCATGGAGGCGCGGCGAGCGGGTGCTGATCACCGGCCAGGAGCACAACTCGAACCTGATCGTATGGCAGCGGCTCGCCGCCGAACGGGGAATCCGCATCGAAGTGTTGGATCTTCCCGGGGACGGCCGCTTCCCGTCCGAAGAGCTGGAGGAGCGCCTCGCAGGCGGGGTCCGGTTGGTGAGCGTGTTCCATGCCTCGAACCTCGACGGACGAAGCCTTCCGATCCGCGAGATCGTCCAGCGCGCTCACGATCGCGGCGCGCTCTGCCTGTTCGATGGGGCCCAGTCGGCGCCGCATCGGGCGATCGATTTCGACCGGGTCGGCGCGGACTTCTACGCGTTCAGCGGGCACAAGATGCTCGGTCCCACCGGAACAGGACTGCTGCTCGGTCGCCGAGAGCGCCTGGAAGAGCTCCGCCCGCTCGTCGTCGGCGGGGAGACCGTCGCCTGGAGCCGCTTGGACGCGCACGAACTACGTCCTCCCCCGTATCGGTTCGAGGCGGGCCTTCAGAACTATGCTGGGGTTCTCGGCGCCCGCGCGGGGATCGACTACCTCGTTGGCTGCGGACTTGCCGAGGTCGAAGCGCGGCAACGCGATCTCAACCGTTTCGTGACGCGCGCGCTCGCGGATGAGCCGAGGATCCACGTGCTCGGCCCGACGGACCCCGCCGATCGCCCGAGCATCTTTGGCTTCACGGTGGACGGCATCGATCCCCATGACGTCGCTCTGTTCCTCGACTCCGGCTACCAGGTCCTCGTCCGGTCGGGCATGCACTGCGTCCATTCCTGGTACGACCGCCGAGGGATCGCCGGCAGCGTGCGCGCGTCCTTCTACCTGTACAACGACCTCTACGATGCGAGGGCCCTGGTACGCGGGCTGCACGAACTCCTCCGAAGGGTCCCGAGCGGGTCCTCCGCGAAGGTTCGGTCGCCGATCCGTTCGCGGACGGATCCGAGCTAGAGCGCCTTCTCGGCGATCTGGCCCAGCTCGCTGCTCACCAGGCTGACGACCTGCTGGGAGATCATCCTCCGGACATCCTCGGGGAGGGTTGAGACGCCCAGTCGAGCGGACAACGCGGCCACCCGCAGGATCGCGGCGTACTCGCGCGCGCGCGCTTCGAGCAGCTGGCGGATCGCATCGCGGAGTTCCTCGGCGAGCTTCGGGTCGTCGCGAAGCTTCTTCTCGATGTGGCGACGGATCTCGTCCTTGACGATGTCCCGGGTCGCCTCCCGCACGAGCTCTTCCGGGCGCAGGAGGTCCCGCGTGCTCCGGACGAGCAAGTCCAACGGCTCGGCCGTCGGATCCTCTGCCATCGGCGCCGGATGGGGTGCCGCGCGCATAAGCTTGCCGAGGAGCGCCGGCGCGCGCCCTCGGTGCGCCGCGTCGGCGCCGACCGGGCGCGAAGCGTTTATCCTCGAGTTCGCGTGGCGCCCGAGGGTTGGGCCGGTAGATCAGCGGAAGATCGCTACCTTGGCAAGGTAGAGGTCGCGAGTTCAAAGGGGGACGCCCCGCGGGGCGCCCCCGGAAAGTCTCGCCCGGTCCACTCCCAAGCGCCATACGTCAACTGTCGACAGAGCCCATCGACACCAAGCACGATGATTTATAGGACGGATTTTCTCGCGGGGCCGTGGAATCCGAGATTGAAGAGAAGATCGCCGGAGAGGTCGTCCTTTCCCCCCATCCGGGCCGCACCCTTCGCAAATGGCGGGAGGACTTCGGGGTTTCCCAGTTGGACCTCGCCCGTACGCTCGAGACCGGGCCGAGCGTGATCAGCGACTACGAATCCGAACGGCGGGTGAGTCCCGGGGCGGCGTTTATCCGGCGCTACGTCCAAGGACTGCTCGCGGTCGACCGGACGCACGGCGGACGCGTCGTCCAGCGGCTCGGCGCCCGACCTCACTCCGAAGGCATCCTGGCGATTCGAGAGTTCCGGGTGGCGGTCCCGCTGCGCGTCTTTGCCGACACGATCCATGCGAAACCGATCGGCTCGGTGGGGCTCGACCGGGACATTCATGGCTTCACCCTGCTTGACGCGTTGCGCGCGATCCTTTCGATCGACGCATCCCGCTTCGTCGAGTTCTACGGTTGGACGACCCAACGCGCGCTCCTCTTCACGAACGTACGCTACGGCCGCAGCCCGATGGTGGCAATCCGAGCACACCCTCTCAAGCCCGCGGCCGTCGTCTTTCTGAGCCCCGGGCGCATCGATCCCCTCGCCGTACGGCTGAGCGAGGTCGAGGACATCCCGCTCCTTTCGACGGCCCTCACACCGGCAACGGTGGCCGAGCGCCTGGAGGAGATCTAGCACCGAGGACGGAAGCAACGATGGAAGCAGGAATTGTCAGCTATGGCGCCTACGTGCCGCGCTACCGGATCACGCCCGCGGAGATTGGAAAGGTCTGGGGTATCGATGGCGTCGGGATGGGGAATAACCTCAACGTGCACCGAAAGAGCGTGCCGTCGCCCGACGAGGACACGATCACGATCTCAACGGAGGCATTGCGCCTCGCGCTCGCGCGGGGGGGGATCGACCCTCAGACGATCGGGGCCCTGTACGTGGGCTCGGAGTCCCACCCGTACGCGGTCAAACCGACAGCCACGGTGGTCGCGCAGGCCGTGGGGGCGACCCCGTTCCTCACGGCGGCGGACTTCGAGTTTGCGTGCAAGGCGGGAACGGCCGCCATCCAGACCTGCCTCGGACTCGTCGGCGCCGGGATGATCCGCTACGGGGTGGCGATCGGCTCGGACACGAGTCAGGGGGCTCCGGGCGATGCGCTCGAGTACAGCGCCAGCGCGGGCGGCGCCGCCTTCGTGCTCGGACGCGAGCACGTGATCGCGAAGGTCCACCACACCGTCTCCTACACTACCGACACACCGGACTTCTGGCGCCGCGAGGGGCAGCGCTACCCGAGCCACGGGGGACGCTTCACGGGCGAACCGGCGTACTTCCGCCATGTCACCGAGTGCGCCCAGAAGATCATGGAGGTCGCGGGCACCGAGGCGAAGAGCTACGCGCACGTTGTCTTCCACCAGCCGAACGGAAAGTTCCCCCAGCGGGTCGGCAAGACCCTCGGGTTCAACGAGACGCAGATGCGCTACGGCCTGGTGACCCCGTACATCGGCAACACCTATTCGGGCGCGGCCCTGATTGGGCTCGCCAACGTACTCGATCACGCCGGCCCGGGAGAACGCATCCTCGTTGTCGGCTACGGCTCGGGCGCGGGGTCGGATGCTTTCGATCTCGTGACCACCGACGAACTCGGAACGTTCCCCCGCGACATGGGACGCCCGGTGCAGGAGTTCCTCGATAAGGGCCAAGAGATCCCCTACTCGATCTACGCGAAGTTCCGCGGCAAGATCCGCATGGGGGAGAACTAGATGCGGGACGTCGCGATCCTCGGCGCGGGGATGACCCGGTTCGGGGAGCTCTGGGACCGGTCGTTCCGCGAGATCGGAATCGAGGCCGGCCTCGGCGCCATGGTCGACGCGCGGGTGTCCAGCGCCCAGCTGGATGGCATCTACTTCGGCAACATGGCCGCCGGCTCGCTCATCGAGCAGGAGCACATCGCTCCGCTCATCCTCGACTACGCCGGGCTCGGCAGCCGTCACCTTCCGGCGATCCGGGTGGAGGGAGGGGGCGCCTCGGGCGCGCTCGCCCTCCACGAAGGGTTCCTCGCCGTCGCCAGCGGACTCTACGACATCGTGGTCGTCGGAGGCGCCGAGAAGATGACGGACGTGACGGACGAACGCGGTAGCGACATCGCGAGCGCGACGGCCGATCATGAGTGGGAGGTCGTCTTCGGGGCGACCCTTCCGTCGCTCTGGGGCATGATCGCGCGACGTCACATGCACGAGTTCGGCACGAAGCGCGAAGAGTTCGCCCAGGTGAGCGTCCACGACCACGAGATGGGCAGCAAGAACCCGAACGCGCACTACCGCAACCGGATCACGCTCCCGCAGGTGCTCGGCGCCGGACCGGTCGCGGAGCCGCTCGGCATGCTCGATTGCGCCCCGCTCTCGGACGGGGCCGCGGCGGTCGTGCTCGGGCCGCTCGAGATCGCGCGCAAGTACACCGATACCCCGATCCGGATCGCCGCGAGCCAGGTCGCGACCGATTCCATGGCGGTACAGCACCGGCGGGAGATCACGACGGTCGACGCCACGGTCGAGTCGGCACAGCGCGCCTTTCGCCTCGCGCGTCGGGCCCCGAGCGACGTCCAGGTCGCCGAGATCCATGACGCCTATTCGATCGCGGCCCTGGTTTCGCTCGAGGACCTCGGCTTCGTACCGAAGGGAAAGGGCGGTCCCGAGTTCGCGTCGGGCCGGTTCGCCCATGGCGGCGCCGGCCCAACGGTCAACACGTCCGGCGGACTGAAGTCGCAGGGCCGGCCGTTCGGCGCCGTGGGTATCGCCCAGGTGGTGGAGCTCGTCCGGCAGCTCCGCGGCGAGGCGAAGGACCGGCAAGTTTCCGGCGCGCAGCTCGGTCTGGCTCATGATCTCGGCGGCACCGGCGCGACGAGCGTCGTTCACCTCCTGGAGCGGGTGAACTAGGAGGGCGACAATGTCGATCGCTCGATTCTGGAGAGAGACGCCCCAGCGCTACAACCTCGGCGGATCGAAGTGCTCGGACTGCTCGACCGTCTACTTCCCCCCACGTTCGGTGTGCCCGAACTGCTCGAGCCATCGCCGTTCGATCGGCCGCATGGTCCCGTTCCAGCTGTCGGGCGATGGGGAGGTCTTCTCCTACACCATCGTCCACGAGGCGGCGGAGGGGTTCGACATGCAAGTGCCCTACGTCCTCGCGCTCGTCAAGACCGTCGAAGGGCCCATGCTCACCGGTCAGGTCGTCGACATCGAGACCGGCGAGATCCGCATCGGCCTTCCGGTGCGCGCGATGTTCCGGAAGCTGCGCGAGGAGGGAAAGGCCGGGGTCATCCACTACGGGTACAAGTTCGCTCCGCGGGAGGAGGACCGGGCACCGGGCCCACCGCCGGGACAACGGGACGCGGCCCGCGCCGCGACCCCGACCGCGGAGCGGGGATCTACGGCGGCGTGAGCGACGAAAGCCCTCCGCGCGACGAGCTTCGGTCCCCGGACGAGGAGTACGCCCGGAATTACACCGACGGCTACGCCGAAGGCGTCCGCAGCGCACTGCGCGAGATCCTGGCCTACGCGGCCCGCGGGCACACGATCGCCGAACTCCGCTACCTCGTCCAGAGTCGGCTCGCGCAGCTTCCGGACGAGGTCGATCACAAGCGCCGAACCCTGTTGGCGCTCCCACGGGGAGGATCGGCGTGGGGAAGCCCGACGCGTCCGCTCTCGCCCCCCCGGCCGTGGCAGGGTGTCGGCGGGACGGCCCGGGTCACCGCCGGCCGAACCTATCTGATCCGGGAAGCGAAGCCCCGCCGGGCGCTCGAGATGGTCGGGGACGCGGCCGCGTCCTTCCGGCGGATCATCGCGATCTCAGCGAACCCACCGACCTTTCCGCGCGTGGACCCCGATCACGTCCGCACCTTCTCGCTCGCCGCGACGGGCGAGGGACCCTCGATCGAGTCTCTTGGCGGCGACGTCCGGGCCTTCCTGAACGAGAACCCGGAGACGGTCGTGTACTTCGATGGTCTCGAAGAGCTCCGCCTGAACATCGGCAGCGCGGCCATGTTGCGGTTCGTGCAGTGGCTCGTCCAGGAGTCGCAGAACGCCCGCGGAGCCCTGGTCGCGGTCGTCCACCCCCAAACGCTCGACCCGAAGGAGCAGGCCGCACTCGAGCACTTCTTTCAAGTGCTCGCATAGGCACTAGCTTCGCCGATGCGGATCGCGTTCTTCACCGATTCCTACCTCCCGACGAAGGACGGAACCGCGGTCGTCGTGGACGGGCTCGCACGCGCGCTGAACCGGCTCGGCCACCGGGTAGGGATCTACGCCCCGCGGTCCGACGCGGGTCCGACCGAGTTCCGCGACGAGGGAGGCATCGAGGTCGTTCGCGTGCGATCGCACGCCGTGCCCCTCTACCCGGTGTACCGTTGGCCCTACGCTCTCAGCCTCCTGCGGACGGTCCGAGCGCTACCGGCCGCCCGCGCGGCGGACGTCGTACACGTGCACACTCCCGGCCTCGTCGGTACGAGCGGCTTCTTCCTCGCACGCCGGACCGGCGTTCCTCTCGTCGGCACTTTCCATACCGACCTGAGCGCGATGGAGGAGAGCGTTCGAGCCAAGGCCGGGGTCCCGACGTTCTTCCGGCTCGCCAGCTGGTACAGCCTCGGCGTGTACTGGCGGTGCGACCGGGCCGTGGCGCCCACCTCGCTCGCCCGAGCGCGGATGGTCGAGACCGCGACGAAGCCGTTCGCGATCCCGATCGAGGTCGTGCCGAATGGGATCGATCTGGAACGCTACCGTCCCGGGATCGCCCAGCCGGATTGGCGGGCGCGATGCGGGCTCGAGGGCGGGGCGCTCATCACCTACCTCGGCCGCCTCACGGCGGACAAAGGGGTCCATCGCTTCCTGGATGCCATCTCTTCGCTACGCGCAACCCACGACGTCCGCGCGATCGTCGCGGGGCGCGGCCCGGAGGAAGCGGCCCTGCGCGCTCGGCTCGCGCACGATCCGGAACTCGGAAGGTGCGTTCGCTACGTGGGGCCGGTCGTCGAGGAAGAGAAGCCCGCGCTTCTCGCCCAGAGCGACCTCTTCGTCCTCCCCTCGACCTCGGACACTTCGAGCGTCGCGCTCCTGGAGGCGATGGCGTGCGGAGCGGCGGTGGTCGGGCCGACCGAGGGGGGCCCTGCCGAAATCGTCTGCGACCGCGAGACCGGACGAAAGGCATCGATGCGGATCGATGGGGCACTGGGCGCGACGATCCGCGAGCTGCTGGACGACCCGGCCGAGCGCCGAGCGCTTGCCGATCGCGGCCAGAGGTTCGTCCGGGAGAACGCATCGATCGAGACGATGGCCGCGCGGTATGCGGCGATCTATACGGAGCTCGTGTCGGGTCGGACCGGCGGGGGCGCGTGAAGGGAGGGAAAGCGGGCCTGTCGGGAGTCTCCGGCCGGGGCGCATCCCGCCCCCGCCCTTTGAACCCGAGTTCGCTGGCTTAGAAGGCCAGTGCTTCGTCCGAGCTAAGCTACAGGCCCTCGGGGGCCATCGAGATCGGCTCCCTTAATGCTTCGCGCGCGCCGGAGGCGCCGTTCGGGCCCGGGCCGACGCGATCAAATGCGCCAGCCGAAGGGGCTCGGGCCAATACCCTCGCCGGGTCGCCCGCGCCAGTAGCGCCCGTGCGTCCCGGCGGGTCGCCCCGACGACGCTCGCGCGGATCGGCAGCGCCCCCGTCGGCACGGGAAAGAGCCGGTGCGCTGCGAGCTTTCTCCATCGAGCCCGCCCGTCCCGCGGGAACCATTTCACCAGCGCACGATGGATCCGCCTCCGGTCGGGCTCTCGGCGGGTCACGCAAATGACCGGCAACCCCGTGGCACGGTGCAGGCGATCGAGATCCACGACATTGAACCCGCCGACCACCGTTCCGTCCAGGAGCACCGCGCGAAGGTCTTCCCCGTGGCCCGTGGCTCCGATGAGCTCGACGATCCGTTCCGTCGCATCGATGCCGTCGACCTCGACCGATCCGATGCGGACGGCCTCGACCTCGTTCGGGAGAGATACGACCACCGCGCAGATCGGCGCACGGCGGTCCGTGCGGCGGAACCGACCGTCGTCGACCGCCACCAGGCGCACGTGGGGCTTCGTGAGAGCGCGCCGTAAGGATATGAAGCGGGCCCGGGTCCCGGATGCGCGATGGCGACGACGCCCCCGATGGTTCGCTGTCCGCGGTGCGGAGCGGCGACCCCGGTCCCGGCCCATGCCCCCTCGTTCACGGTTTGGATCGCGTGCCCCCATTGCGGAGGTCCAGTGCCGATCGTCCCAGCACGGGCCGTCCCTCCTCGGTACACCTGGGAGGTGCACCCCGGGCTATATCCCGTGCAGCCCTCCCTCCATCCCCCCCGCTTCCGCTGGCGCCGCCTCGTCGTAGCGGTGCTGATCCCCATCGTTCTCGTGGGGTTCGCGCTGGTCGGGATCACCGGCTATTACGACTACGGTCTCGGCCAGCCCGGGACGTTCGCGGTCTCGGGGACGGTTCTCGGAGCGGGCGGTAGTGCTCTGGCCGGGGCTCACGTCGTGCTGGATAAAATTGTCAACGGGGTAGCCGTGCCCACTTCCACGTCCACGACCACCGAACTGGATGGGACGTTCGATTTTGCCGCGGGGGTGCCGACCGGATACCTCGTGTTCAATGTGACCGAGAGTGCGGGAGCGCTTTCGCCGTGGATCCTCGTCGTGAGCTACGTTTCCCCTTCCTACGATGCCGGCAGTACCGGGATCGTCGTCTCGTTTGCCAACTCGGTGGCCGGGTCGAACCAAACGATCGACCTCAGCCCCTACGGCCTGTCCGCCATCGCCTACGTGCCCGACTACGTCGGCAGCGCGGGAGCCATCGCGGGTATCGGCGCGCTGATCGCTCTCGGGGGCGCTATAGCAGTGCGGCGCGCGGATCGACCCGCGATGGGAATCGTCGGCGGAGCGGCCGGCCTCGGAATCTTCGCGGGATTCCTCGCGACCGGCGCGGGGTACGCGTTCCCGCTGCTCCTGCTCGTCTCCGCCGCAGGGGCGACCCTCGGCGCTTTCGGGTTCTCGATCGCGTGGATCGAGCTGATCCAGGTCCGCGAACGCGGGCGACCGCCCGGGCAGCGGGCCGGCTGAACTAGCTGCGGTCCGAGATCGGTCGCCGACCTTGGAAGCCGGAACCGAGCTGGTGGTAGAACGCGACTCGGTCCTCGCCGGTCTTCCAGCAGAGGTAGACGATCTCGCCGTTCCGTCGGGCGTAAAAGTCCACGAGCCCGCCCTCGAGATCCTTGATCTCGATCCCGTCGGCGCGCAGCTCCTCGATCGTCTCCTCGATCCGGCGGGACAGGGCGGCCCACTCCTGATCGAGACGATCCTTGTGACGACGGTCGGGAAGGTCCGACGCGTCGATCTCCGTTCCCCAGAGTCCGCGCAACCGGTGGAGTTCGGCATGGACGACCCGCAGCCGTTCGACCCACACGCGCAGCTCGGGAATCAGCTCGGATAGCTCGCCGATCCGCTCGTTGGCCTGAGCGACGGTCCACAGCCGGACCGCCCGCTGGCGGCCGACCTCGTCGGCCGACTCTCGCTTCGCCATCGTCCCTCCGGTACGTACGAATCCGGTTCTGACTATATACGGACCCGGTCGAACGCGGGTAACCAGCTACGGGCCGGACGAACTATCCAGCGGAATCTCCCGAACGTTCCAACCCTTCTTGCGGTAGAGGCCGAGGACTTCGTTGGCGTGGGAGGCATCCCGCACTTCGAGATCGAGCTCGACCGTGACCTCACTGGGGGAGCGATCCGGGGCCTCGCGAGCGTGGCGGATGTGGCGGACGTTCGCCTGCGCCTCAGCCGCGGCGGCCAAAAAGGCGGCGAGCTGGCCCGGCACGTCCGATACCGGTGAGGACAGACGCAGCAGGCGGCCCTCCGCTGCAAGACCGATGAAGAGGATACGGTCGAGGACGAACGGATCGAGGTTGCCCCCGCTGATCACGACGACCACCGGGCCGTCCTGGGTCAATTCCGGATGGTCGAGGACCGCGGCCCATCCGGCCGCACCGGCACCCTCCGCCAGGATCTTCGCCTTCTCGAGCAGTACGAACGAGGCTCGCGCGATGGCCCGGTCGTCGACCGCGATCGCGCGCGCTCGCGCCGCGCGCAGGATCCGAAAGGGCAGGTCCCCGATGTGCCGAGTCGCCAAGCCGTCGGCAAACGTGTTCGGGCGGGGGCCGATGATCACGCGCCCCGCTTCGAGCGAAGGCGCGAGATTCGACGCGCCGGTCGGTTGGACCCCGATGATCTCGGCGGACGAACCCGACCGGCGCACGGCGGAGGCAATGCCGGAAAGAAGACCGCCGCCCCCCACGCCCGCTACGATCCGAGCGACGTCCGGGAGATCCTCTCGGATCTCCTCGCCGATCGTCGCCTGCCCGGCGATGACCTGCGGATCGTCGTACGGATGGACCAGGGTGCG
Source organism: Thermoplasmata archaeon (assembly GCA_021844945.1). Lineage (GTDB taxonomy): Archaea > Thermoplasmatota > Thermoplasmata > Lutacidiplasmatales > UBA184 > Lutacidiplasma. Next base: position 138,096 of record JAKBSJ010000003.1, read on the forward strand.
TCCTCCCTCCTTCGCGAGCTCCACCGCGCGGTCGTACGCATCGTCGTAATCGCTCCCGAACAGCACGACCTCCGCTCCGAGCGCGCGCGTCGCGCTGACCTTGAGCGGGGAAGCGTGCGTGGCCATCACGATCGTCGCGGGGATGCCGAACCGGCGAGCGGCCCACGCGACCCCTTGTGCGTGGTTCCCCGCCGAAGCCGCAACGACCCCGCGGGCCCGATCCTCGGGAGCCAGGCTGGCAATCTTGTTCAGGGCGCCGCGGATCTTGAACGCGCCGGTCCGCTGGAGGTTCTCGAGCTTGAGGAAGACCGGGCCCGGTCCGATCCCGGGGACCTCGGGGGCGCGCACGAGCGGAGTGCGCACGACCTCGTCCTTGATGCGGCGACGAGCCCCCTCCACGTCGATCTCGGCCCACGGCTCTCGGTCGTTCATCGATCGCCCGCGTTCGGCAACCTCACGCGATCCTCGGACCATGAGGATTGTGGCCGGATATTGCCGCGGCCGGCCCGCTCCGCTCTCTTCGCGCGCGTTCGAACCGCACACTCTCGCGCCGCCGAGAAATACGTCGGTTTCTCTCGGAACGGCACGCTTGCTCACCCAGACATTAAATAGGGCACCCTTTTCCCCGGCCCTCACTGGAGGCAGGACCCCTCATCGACCCATGGCACGACGGCATCGTCCCCGGCGAGGATCCCTCGCCTATTCACCCCGCGTCCGGGCCGCACGCCCACTTCCGCGGGTGCGTTCCTATCCTACGATCCACCCGAAGAGCCCGATCCTCGAAGGATTTGCCGGATACAAGGTCGGGATGAGCCACGCCTTCATCGTCGACTATCGAAAGCGGTCCACCACCGCGGGTCAGGAGCTCGCGATTCCGGTGACCGTCGTGGAGGTCCCACCGCTGCGCGTCGTCGGAGCCCGCCTCTACGACCGCAGCCCGTACGGCCTCCGAATCGCTTCCGAGGTCTGGGGTGCGAGCAATGCCCAGGATCTCGACCGACGGATTCCCCCCCACCCGGCGAGCCCGCCCGAGGCCCTCGCCGCGTTCGGCTCGACCCATGCCGCCGAGGTCCGCGTCATCGTCCACACGCAGCCGCAGTTCGTCACCGGCGTTCCGTCCAAGACCCCGACCCTGTTCGAGGTCCGCGTCGGGGGCGAGAAGTTCGAGGACCGGCGCGCCCACGCTCTCAAGCTCTTGGGACAGGAGCTGCGCGTCGACGAGCTCACCAAGCCGGGCGAGTTCCTGGATGTCCTCGGCGTCACGAAAGGATTCGGATTTCAGGGTCACATCCAGCGCTGGGGGGTCAAGCTCCAGCCGCGAAAGAACAGCAAGCATCGCCGGATGATCGGGACCTTAGGCCCCCACAACCCGAGCTTCGTGACCTACCGGATCCCCCAGGCGGGTCAGACCGGTTACCATCGCCGGACCCAGTTCAACATGAGGGTCCTCAAGGTCGTGAAGGACCCGCGGGCCGATCCGGTCACACCGGCGGGGGGGTTCCCCCATTACGGAGAGGTCCGCAGCCCGTGCCTCGTTCTGCACGGCTCGCTTCCCGGACCTTCCAAACGGCTCCTCCGATTCCGCACTCCGATCCGCAGCCGGGTCTCCGTCGTGGAGAACGTCGACCTGCGCTACTACAGCCTCCACTCGAAGCAGGGCGGATAGGGCCATGGTCGCGGAATCCGAAGCGGCGCTTCCCGCGCCTAGCGAGCATCACACCCCGCACCACCGGGCCCGCGTGCTGGACCTTCAGGGAAAGGAGCAGGGGACGGTTGCGCTCCCTCGGGCCTTTTCGGAGACCGTCCGTCCGGATCTCATCCGCAAGGCCATCGACGTGGCCCAGTCGCACCGCCGCCAGCCGTACGGCTCGAGCCCGACCGGCGGCCGACGCCATTCGGTGGAGTGGTCCGGCAAGGGCCACGGCGTCGCTCGCACGCCCCGACTGATGGATTCCATGCGGGGGGCGCAAGCGCCGAACACCGTGGGAGGCGGGGCCGCCCACCCGCCGAAGGTCAATCGGATTTGGGCGAAGCGGATCAACACCAAGGAACGGCGCCTCGCGTTCGCCAGCGCGCTCGCCGCGACCCGCATCGTGCCACTGGCCCGGGCCCGCGGGCACGAGGTTCCCGAAGCCGCGCACCTCCCCATCGTAGTGACGGACCCGGTCGAGCAGATTGCGACGAGCCGGGACGCCCGCGAACTGCTCGAGCATCTCGAGCTGTGGCCCGACGTTCGGCGCGCCCAGGATGGGACGCACGTCCGCGCCGGCCGCGGCAAGCGGCGGAACCGGGTGCGCCGCACTCCGCGCAGTCTTCTGATCGTTACCAGCGCGCCGCGCCGAGCGCTCGGTTTCCGCAATCTGGCCGGGGTCGAGGTCGTCACCGCGCATCGCCTCGCCACGGAGGACCTCGCTCCCGGCGGGGATCCGGGCCGCCTCACGATCTTCAGCCATGCCGCGATCGAGACGCTGCGCGAGCGCCTCGGCGAGGAGCGTCCATGACGGAGCTTCGCCACCGGATCTTGCTCCACGCCTACGTAACGGAGAAGTCGATGGATGAGATGGAGCGCTTGAACAAGCTTGAGTTCGTCGTCGACCGGCGGGCGAACCGGGCCGAGGTCAAACGCGCGATCGAAGAGCTGTACAGCTGCAAGGTCGCCAAGGTCAACATGAAGATCGTTCGCTCCGGCAAGATCGCTACGGTACGGTTCGCGAAGGACTATTCGGCCGAGGACATCGGGACCCGGGCCGGGGTGTTCTGATGGGTAAACGCATCATCTCCCGCCGGCGCGGAGCCGGCACCGGCCGCTACCGTTCCCCGAGCCACCGCCATCACGGCCCGATCTACCACCCGTCGCCCTCGGTCGTTGGGGAGGGAAAAGTCATCGGCATCGCCATGGCCCCCGGACGCACCGCGCCGGTGGCCGAGGTGCGCGGGCCGGACGGGAAGACCTACCGCACGCTCGCAATGGCGGGGATCGCCACCGGCGACACCGTGGCGCTCCATCAGGGCTCCATGGATCGAGGCTCGATCCTTGCGCTCGCCCACATCCCGGACGGGACTTTGGTCTCCAACATCGAGGTAAAGCCGTTCGATGGCGGGCGGTTGGTCCGGGCCGCCGGTACGAGCGCCCTCGTGGTCGCTCACTCCGGCAAGGAGGTTACCCTCCAACTCCCGAGCGGCGCGTTCAAGGCGTTCCTCGACACGTGCCGCGCCCAGGTCGGCTCGGTCGCGGGGGGTGGCCGCACCGAGCGGCCCATCATCAAGGCCGGCAAGAAGTTCTGGGCGACCCGTTCCCTGGCCCGGGCGCCGTTCAAGGTCCGCGGGGTCGCGATGAACCCCGTCAACCACCCGTTCGGAGGCGGTGCGCATCAGCACGTCGGCCGCCCGAGCACCGTTTCGAGCGGGACGTGGCCGGGCGCGAAGGTCGGGCGGTTCTCTCGATCCCAACGCAAGAAGCGGCGGGCACGGACCACCACCACAGTAGGGTAAATCGATGCCGAAGGGAAAGAAGGGTCGGAAGGTCGAGGGCCGGCGACGGCGGGAGTTCAGCTACCGCGGGCTGACGCTGGGCCGCCTGAAGGAGATGAGCCTCCCCGAGCTCGCCCAGGTCCTACCCGCGCGCGCGCGCCGCTCGATCCGCCGCGGGTTCACGGTCGAGGTCCAGCGCTTCCTGGAACGCATGCGCGAGACGTCGACCGACAAAGTCCTTCGGACGCACACCCGGGACGCGCTCATCCTGCCGGAGCACGTCGGGCGCCGCGTGGCGGTTCACAACGGCAAGGAGTACAAGGAGATCGAGGTTCGGCCCGAGATGATCGGCCACTACTACGGCGAGTTCTCCCTGACCCGTCGGTTCGAGAAACACTCCGGCCCCGGTGTCGGTGCCACGCGATCGAGCAAGTTCATGCCACTCAAGTGAGGGGAAGGGAGAACCTATCGATGAAGGGCTACACGTACCGGACGCAAACCGGCCGGGCCATCGCGCGCGCCCGAGGGGTCGAGCTGCCAATCTCCCCGAAGAAAAGCTATGAGGTACTCAACGCGATCCGTGGGCTTTCGCTCGATCGGGCGCGCAAGATCCTCGAAGACGCGGAGCAGCTCAAGAAAGCCATCCCGTTCCGCCGCTACAACCAGGAGACCGCCCACCACACGGGCGTCGGGCCGGGTCGCTTCCCAAAGAAGGTCGCGCACCAAGTCCTCCAGGTACTCAAGAACGCCGAGGCGAACGCGGAGTACGAAGGGCTCGACACCGACCGCCTGTACGTCCACGTCGCCGCTTCGAGCCGGGGACGCATCATCAAGGCCCGCATGCCCCGGGCCCACGGACGCGCGACGAACTGGAACGAGCAGACGACCCACATCGAGATCGTGCTCGCCGAGGAGAAGGAAGAAAAGTGAGCGCCGAGCGCAAGGTCATCCAAGAAGCGACCCGACGCGTCCTGTTGAAGGACTTTCTCGTACGCGAAAGCGCCCGTGCCGGGTTCGGGGGCCTCGACATCCAACGCACGCCGATGGGGACGCGGGTCACGCTGATCTGCGAGCGCCCGGGCATCCTGATCGGGCGCCGCGGCGAGATCATCAAGCGCCTCACCGACGACATCCAGCACCGGTTCCAGCTCGACAACCCCCAAATCGAGGTGAAGGAGGAGCGCCAGCCGTCGCTGAACGCTCAGCTGATGGCGGAGAAGCTCGCGAGCACGCTCGAACGCGGCTGGCACTTCCGCCGGGCCGGGCACTCGACCGTTCGCCGTATCATGGAGAGCGGCGCGCGCGGTTGCCAGGTCATCCTCTCGGGGAAGCTGACCGGCGAACGCCACCGGACGGAGCGGTTCAAGGCGGGGACGATCAAGTACTGCGGAGATGGCGTTCGGCTGTTCATCGAGAAGGGATTCTACCAGGCTCGGCTCAAGCCCGGGGTCATCGGCGTCAACGTCTGGATCATGCGGCCGTCCGCCAAGCTGCCGGACGAGATCAAGGTCAAAGGCGTCAGCGAGCGCCGCCCGGCCCCCGTGGAGATCGTCCCCCCGATCGAAGGGGACGAGGCGGTGGTGCCGATCATCGATATCCCCGCGGCGGAGGAGCCGCCTCCATGACGCTCCTGAGGATGAAGGAGCTCCGTGAGCTCAGCGACGATGACCTCCGACGGAAGATCGCCGATGCGGAGGGGAACCTCCTTCGGGAACGCGGCGTCGCCGCGATGGGCGGCGCACCGCCGAGCCCGGGCCGAATGCGGGCCTTGCGCACGAACGTCGCGCGGGCGCTGACGGTCCTCAACGAGCGCGAGCGGGCCTCGCGACGGGATCCATCGCCCGGCCCCTAGGTGGGACCCGGCGCGAGAGATGCGGAGACGGACGGTGTCGGATATTCGCGCGCTGCCGCCCGAACTGCGAGAGGCGCTCGCCGGTGAGCTCATCGGCGCTGGGATCGAGATAGCCCGGGCTCCCTCGCTCGGCTCCCGTCGCCTCGAGGGCACCATCGTGGACGAGACCCAGGGAATGTTCCGGATCCGCTGCCGTCCGGACGACCGAACCATCTGGGTCGCCAAGGCCGGGCTCGAAGGGACGCTGCTCCTCGAGGACCGCGAGTTACCGTTAAGAGGGGATGTCCTTCGCATCCGTCCTCAGGACCGAACCAAGCGGTTGCTCCAGGCCGGTCCCAAGAGGGTACGATGAGCGCTTCTGGACCATCGCGACGCGCCCGGGACATCGGTCTCGATGTCCGCGCCCCGCGCGCGAGCTGCGACGACCGACACTGTCCGTTCCATGGACGTCTGCCCGTCCGCGGACAAGTGATCGAGGGGACCGTCGTCTCGATCGCGATGCAGCATACGGCCGTCGTGGAGCGTACCCTTCTCACCTACGTGCCGAAGTTCGAACGCTATGAGAAACGTCGGCGTCGGTACCTCGCCCACGCCCCGCCGTGCCTCGCCGTGCCTACCGGACACCGGGTCCGCATCGCGGAAACCCGACCTCTTTCGAAGCTGGTCACGTTCTGCATCGTCGAGGACCTCGGCGAAGCGGCTCACCGCACGCTCGGCGAGGAGGCCCCGCCCCTCCCCGAGGCGGCTCCCCTGAAAACGGAGGCGGCATGAAGGGCCTCGCCGGTCGCCGCAGTCGAGGGCTGCCGAAGGGGGCCCGGCTCGAGTGTGTCGACAACACCGGCGCCAAGGTCGTGGAGATCATCGCTGTGCGTAACTGGCACGGCACCCACCGCCGCTACCCTCGCGCCGGCATCGCCGACCTCGTGATCGTCTCGGTGAAGAAAGGCACTCCCGAGATGCGCCGACAGGTGCTGCACGCGGTCATCGTCCGCAGCCGCGCACCGGTCCATCGACCGGACGGAACCCGCCTCGAGTTCGAGGATAACGCTGCGGTCATCACGACGGAGACCGGTGAGATCAAAGGCTCCCAGATCAAGGGGCCCGTTGCGAAAGAAGCGGCCGAGCGCTGGCCCCGGATCGCCGCGGCCTCGTCGATCATTCTGTAGCCAAGAGGGTGGGCGATGTCCGGTATCTCTCCCAGTTCCTCGCGCCGACAACGCAAGGCGCTGTACAACGCCCACACCGCGAAGCGGCGCCGGCTCATGTCGGTCCCCCTTTCGAAGGACCTGCGCGCTCGGTTCCACCGTCGCGCGCTGCCGCTCCGCAAGGGCGACACGGTCCGCATCCTCAAGGGAAGCTACGAGGGGCGGGAGGAGCGCGTCGCGAAGGTCGATCGCCGATCTCTCGCCGTCACCCTGGACAACGTTACGAGCAAGACGGGGGAGTCGAAGCAGACCCCGCTCCCCGTGCGAACGGGGAGCCTCGTGCTCGTCCACCTGAACCTGGCCGATCCCTGGCGTCGGCGCCGGCTCAACGTCACCGAGGCCGAGCTGACGCCCGAAGAACTGGGGGTCACGCCGACGCCCGAGGAGACCGAAGCTACCGCGCCGGTCACTCCGGCTCTTCCCCCGGCAACGTCGGAAGTGGCGGAGACCGCACCGACCCCGAAGGACGAGCCTACCCTCGAGGACCTCCTGGAGGACGACGAGGAAGAAGGGGAGGACGACGAAGAGGACGAACCGCCGGCGCCCCCGAAGGCCTCCGCGCCGACGAAGAAGGGCCGGAAGAGCCCCCCCTCGGGAGAACGCGCATGACCCGTCGAATGAAGCGGCGCGCGGCCCCGCGGAGCTGGACGGTCCCCCGCAAGGGAACGAAGTGGATCCGCCGGCCGTCTCCCGGCCCTCATCCTCAGGAGGACTCGATCCCTCTCGTCCTCGTGCTGCGCGACGTACAGCACGTGGTGCATAATGCGCGGGAGGCTCGCATCCTGGCGCGGAACGGATCCGTACTGGTCGACGGCAAGGTCGTTCATGACCTCGCACGCGGCCTGGGCCTGATGGATACGCTCAGTCTCGGGGCCCCGCTCAATGCGCACTACCGCGTGGTCAAGGACCGGCACAACCGCCTGCAGCTCGTATCGATCTCGGGAGATGAAGCCGGCGTCAAGCTCGCGCGCGTCCGATTCAAGCACTCCGTACCGAGCGGACGGGTCGAGGTGACGCTCCACGACGGACGCAACCTCCTCGTGCCGGCGAACTCGCCCTACCGGGTCGGAGACACGCTCAAGCTCGAGGTCCCGACCCAGAAGGTCGTCAAGCACATGCCTCTCGCTCCGGGCCAGCTCGCCTACGTGAGCGGGGGAACGCATGTCGGCGAGATGGGGCATGTCGAGCGGGTCGAAGTCCGCAATTCTTCCCAGCCGAACCTCGTCCACTTCAAGGAAGGCTTCTCGACCGTGAAGGACCACGTGTTCGTGGTCGGTGAGACGACTCCGCTCGTGACGCTCCAGGAGGCATTGAGCCGATGAGCGCACCTGCCCACGGGGCCGCCCCGACGGCGACGGCCTCTTCTTCCCACGAAAATCCGCTGCGTGCGCTCAAGGTCATCAAGGTCGTGGTGAACGCCGGCGTCGGCGAATCGGGCGAAGCGCGCACGAAGGCCGAGAAGGTCCTCCAGATGGTGACGCATCAGAAGCCGGTCGCGACGCGGGCCCATTCCACGAACCGGGACTTCGGCATCCGTGAGGGCCAGGAGATCGGGGCGAAGACGACACTCCGCGGTCCGGGCGCGGTCGAGTTCCTGGAACACGCGTTCGAAGCGCGGGACCGGCAGCTCGACCCGAACTCGATCGACCGGTTTGGCAACTTCTCCTTCGGTATCGCGGACTACACGGACTTTACCGGCATGAAGTACGATCCCCAGATCGGGATCCACGGCATGGACATCGCGGTCGAAATCGGCCGCTCGGGTTGGCGCGTGCGCGACCGGCGCACGCGGAGCGCTCCGATCCCGCGACGCCTGAGATCGACTCGGGAGGAGACGCGTCGCTTCCTCGAGGAACGGTTCAAGGTCACGTTCGTGGAGTGAGAAGTTCGATGAAACCGAAGAAGCGCTTTGGGCGGAAGGAGGGTTGCTTGCGCTGCGACCGCAAGCGCGGGATCGTCCGGCGCTACGGGTTGCACGTGTGCCGCCAGTGCTTCCGTGAGGTCGCCACCGACCTTGGGTTCCGCAAGTATCAGTAGGGGAGGGTTCACGATGCCTCAAGATTTGCTCAACGACGCACTCGTCTCGCTTCGCCATTCCGACCGGGGCGGGAAGGCGGTCGTGTCGATCGAGCCCACGTCGAAGCTCATCGGAGAGGTGCTCCGGATCTTCCGAGAGCACCAGTACATCACGGACTTCACGTTCGTCGAAAATGGCAAGGGTGGCCGCTACGATGTCACGCTCTCGCGCCGCATCAACCACTGCGGCGTGATCAAGCCCCGCATCTCCGTCGCCTTCCGCGACCTCGAACGCTACGAGTCCCGTTACCTGCCCGCCCAGGACTTCGGGCTGCTCGTCGTCAGCACGCACCGCGGGATTGTGACCCAGCAACAGGCACGGGAACAGAAGATCGGTGGGAGGCTGCTCGCGTATGTCTACTGAGGAGAGCGTCGTCTCGATCCCGATCCCGCCCAAGGTCAAGATCCGGCTCGAGGGACGGATGCTGGTCGGAGAGGGCCCGCTGGGCACCGTTGCGCGCCCGTTCCCGAAGGACGCGATCAACGTGGCGGCCTCCGCAAACTCGGTCACGCTCACGTTGCGTCTTCCCCCTCACCGACGCGAGTCGAAGGCGCTCTTGCGCACTTGGGTGGCCCACGTGAACAACATCGCGGGCGGCGTCAGCCGCGGGGTCGAGGCCCGGATGAAGATCGTCGCCGCCCACTTCCCGATGAAGGTCGCCGCGAAGGGCTCCGAGCTCGTGATCGAGAACTTCCTCGGCGAAAAGCACCCGCGCTCGGCCCCGCTGCTCCCGGGCACGAAGGCGACCGTCGAAGGGGAGTTCGTCCTCCTCGCGGGCAACGACGTCGAGCAGGTCGGCCAGAGCGCGGCGAACATCGAGCGCGCCACGCATATCCGGGACTACGATCCCCGCGTCTTCCAGGACGGAATCTACCTGATCGAGTCGGCCCACCTGAAGGAGGCCAGCTGATGGCGGACGGGACCGCGAAGGAACCCGCGACCGAGAGCCCTCCGCCCGCGGCGGAGACCGCCCCGGTCCCGGCGCCGAAGCGCCGGCGCTCGGTGAAGGCTGCCAAGCCGCCCGAACCGACGTCCCCCGAGGTCGTGACCGCGAAGGAGCTACGCGCGCCGAAGCGTGCCGCGCTCGATCCGGCGACCGCGCGGGCGCTCCTCCTACGACGCGAGGCCGATCGGCACCGACCGCTCTTCGTACGCCAGGCCGCGCACCGCTACGCGCGCATCGGCCGCGAGGAGTCCTGGCGGCGACCGCGGGGCCTTCAGTCGAAGCAACGTCGCCATTACGGATACCGTTCCGTGGTCGTCCGCATCGGCTATCGATCTCCGGCCCGCGCCCGGGGCCTCGTGCCGAGCGGGTTCCGACCCGTGATCGTTCGCACGTCCCAGGAGCTCGCACGGATCGACGCCCAGAAGGAAGCGGTGATCATCGCACGCACCGTCGGCACGCGACGCCGACTCGCGCTCGAGGAAGCGGCGCGCCGGCTCGGACTTCATCTGCTCAACCCGATCGCGACGCCCGAGTCGGAGGAGTGAGCCCGATGTCGGACCTCTCCAACCAGCGCCGCCTGGCATCCCTGATCTTGAAGTGCGGCGAGAACCGGGTCTGGATCGACGGCCAGCGTCAGGACGAGATCATCGACGCCGTCACGCGTCAGGATATCCGCACGCTGATCAAGAGCGGCGCGATCCGACGGCGGAGCATCCTGGGAACGAGCCGCGTGCGCGCGCGCCGGCACGCCGCCGAGGTCGCGAAGGGTCGCCACGCGGGGCCCGGTTCCCGGCGAGGTACTCCGGCCAGCCGCGTCAGCGGGAAATCGCGCTGGATGCGCCGTATCCGCGCACAGCGCGAACTCCTGCGCACCCTGCGCGACGAAGAGAAGATCCCGCCCGGTGCTTACCGACGCTTTTACCGCCAAGCGAAGGGCGGCATGTTCCGCAGCCGGGCTCACCTCTTGCTCAACCTCCGGCTCGCCGGTGTTCTGCCGGCGGGAGGCCCGCCATGAGCATCGGCCCGCGCTACCGCGTGCCGTTCCGTCGCCGGCGGGAGGGCCGTACGGACTATCGCGTGCGCCTGAAGCTCTTGAAGGGCGGCACGACCCGGGCGGTCGTGCGGTTTTCCCACCACCGCGTGGAGGTCGCGCTCGTCGATTATGCGGCCGAAGGCGACCGGGTGGTCGCCCAGGCCACGAGCTCCGAACTCGCGCGCCTCGGGTTCCCGCCCACGAGCGGAGCGTCGACCCCGGCGGCCTATCTGACGGGTTATCTTGCGGGCCTTCGCGCGAAGTCCCAGGGGAGCTCCGAGGCGATCCTCGACTTGGGCCTGCGTCGTCCCACCCCCGGGGGACGGGCGCTGGCATCGCTCAAGGGCTTGTTGGATGCCGGGATCGAGATCCCTCACGGGGAGACGAGATTCCCCGAGGCGGACCGGTTGAACGGCACGCATCTACCCACCCATCTCCCCGAGCCGATCGAGATGTACAAGGGCAAGCTCCCGACGATCGTCGCCCGGGAGGAGAAGAAGTGACCGCGGCCGCCCTGCCCAGCGCACCTACCCCGGAGACCGGGGGCCGGCCCTCTCCGCCGGCACCGCCGCCCTGGATCCCGAAGACCGAGCTCGGCCGGCGCGTGGCCGCAGGCGAGCTCACCACGATCGGCGAGGTCCTCGCGACCGGCCTTCCGCTCCGCGAGCCCCAGATCGTCGACAAGCTCCTGCCGGGCCTCCACGACGAGGTCCTCGACGTGAATATGGTCCAGCGGATGACCGACTCCGGTCGTCGGTTCAAGTTCGCGGTGACGGTCGTGGTCGGGAACGGTGACGGGTACGTCGGGCTCGGACGCGCGAAGGGACGGGAAGTCGGACCCACGATCCGGCGCGCCATCGATCGCGCGAAGCTCGGGATCGTGGAGATCCTCCGCGGATGCGGGAGCTGGGAGTGCGGCTGCGGACGCTCGCACACTCTGCCGTTCCAGGTGCACGCCCGATCGGGCTCGGTCGTCGTCACGCTCAAGCCCGCGCCCCGCGGAGTCGGCCTCGCGGTCGGCGACGTGGTCAAACCGATCCTTCGGTTCGCCGGCATCACCGATGCATGGGGATACACCGACGGTCACACCAAGACGACCGTCAACTACGCGCAAGCGGCGTACCGTGCGCTCTCCGATCTCTCCCGGCTCAAGGTCCCCGACGCCGACGCGACGCGCCTAAAAATCGTCCGGGGTGGCACCGGCACGTCGATCCTGCCTCCGAAGGAGGATACTCCGCGCCCGACGCGAGGGGGCCCGGGCGGCCGCCGGGGCCCGTCCCGCGGTCGCGGGGGACCTCCGGGTCGCGGCGGGCCGGGCGCCCGCGGTGGGGGACCCGGTCGGCGGGGCCCGCCCCCGGCGGCACCGTCCGGGGGAGGAGGGGGCCGTTAGATCATGGCGTGGATTGTCATCCGGGTACGCGGGACGCTGCACGCGCGCCGCGACATCACCGAGACCCTGCGCTACCTGCATCTCACGCGCCCGAACCACGCCACCGTGATCCCGGAGTCTCCGGACTATCGCGGGATGCTCTACACGGTCCAGGGCTACGTCACGTGGGGCGAGGCGGACCCCGAGACCGTGGGCTGGCTGTTGAAGGAACGCGGCATCGCAAAGGACGGAAGCCGGCTCGGTGCGTCGGAGAACGGATCGACCCCGTCGCTGGACGAACTCGCCCGGACCGCGATCGCCGATGGCCTCGACTCCGTACCGGGAGTGCGTCCGCTCTTTCGGCTGAAGGCTCCCAAGGGAGGCTGGCGTTCGACGAAGAAACCGTTCCGACAGGGCGGAGCGCTCGGCTATCGCGGCCCCACCGTCAACGATCTCGCCCGCAGGATGGGCTAGGGAGAAGAACTCATGCCGAGTCGCACGCGAAAGTTCCGGGGACTGCGCACGCACGGCCGCGGCATCAAGGCCGGCCGGGGCGCGGGAAAGCAGGGGGGTCGAGGGAACGCCGGCCTCCACAAGTACAAGTTCAAGTCGATGCTGATCTACGCCCCCGACCATTTCGGTCGGCATGGGTTCAAGCGGCCCCCCGAGATCGTCGAACACCCGACGACGCTCAACGTCGGCGATCTCGACGGCTTCGTTCCGATCCTCGAGGCGGCGGGAGCGCTCGAGCGCGAGGGGGAGACGTACATCGCGGACCTCGCGAAGGCCGGCGTCGATCGGCTCCTCGGAAAGGGCTCGGCCGGGCGCACGTGGAAGGTCTACGTCCTCCACGCTACGAAGCACGCCGCAGAGAAGGTGACCGTGCTTGCCGAGCGGCCGGCAGCGACCACCCCCCCGTAGGGTATATTACGGACCCTTTCGCTGCGAGCGTTCTCGATGGTGGACGAGGAGATCCCACGCGATGTCCGCTGGGCCATACCCCTCGGGTTGATCGGCGTCGCCATCGTTGCCCTGTACTGGTACTGGGACCACCCCACGTCTCTCGGCCTCGGCTTCCTGGGGGCGGGCATCGCCGCGGTCATGGTCCTCCTCTACCTCGGACTCTCGTACTCCGGTCCCAAGTCCCGGCTCTACGGGCTCAAGCCACTGTCCAGCCGCCTGCCCGCCATTTCCCAGCCGAAGGGCCACGTGCACTTCCGCACGAAGATGTTCTGGACGATCCTGGTCGTCCTCACCTACTTCCTGCTGACGAACATCTACCTCTTTGGCGTGGACCAGGCGACGATCATCGACCTGTTTGCCAGCTACCGCGCGATCCTCGCGGGCGCCCAGGGCACGATCATGGACCTCGGGATCGGGCCGATCGTCACGGCCTCGATCATCATGCAGTTGTTCGTCGGGGCCAAGATCATCAACCTCGACCTCACCGACGACGAAGACAAGGGGACCTACCAGGGCTCACAGAAGGTCTTGGTCCTCGTGATGATCTTCATCGAATCGATCCCCCAGGTCTTCGGGTACATCACCCCGGGAGCGGGCCTGGTCGCGAGCTTGGGCACACTGTCCCCGGGGAACGGCATCCTGCTCGCGAACACGATCATCGTCGCCCAGCTGGTCTTCGGCTGTTACCTCGTCTTCCTCATGGACGAGGTCGTCTCGAAGTGGGGGATCGGGAGCGGTATCTCCCTGTTCATCGCGGCCGGGGTGAGCCAGCAACTCGTCCAAGGCACGCTCAGCTGGTTACCCCAGACCACCGGTGGCCCACCGGCCGGCGCGATCCCCAAGACGATCTACTACCTCACCACACTCAACGCGGGCAATCTCGCGAGCGGGGGATGGACGGACATCCTCCTGGCGCAGCCGAACCCGCTCACGGCGCTGATCGGCACCGCGCTCATCTTCTTCCTCGTCGCGTGGACGGAATCAACGCGGATCGAACTTCCCCTTTCGCATGCCGAAGCGCGCGGAGCCCGCGGCCGCTACCCGTTGCGCCTGATCTACGCGAGCAACATCCCGGTGATCCTGATGACGGCGCTCCTCGCGAACGTGAGCGTCGTCACGATCCTCCTCTACACGAACCCGACGCTCGCGCACTTCCCGTTGGTCGGCGGCCAGTGGTGGATTGGCGCCTACCCGAGCTCCGCTCAGGCGACCGCGCTGAACGTCTCGGCGACGACGCCGATCATGGGCGGGGCGTGGTATCTCCAGACGCCCAACGGTTTAGCGTCGTGGCTGTTGCCGGCGATCAACTACTCGACGTACGGGAATGCGCTCCTCGGCCATAGCTGGTGGCAGGGGATCGTGCATGTGGGGGTCTTCTTCGGAGTGATGGTCGGCGGCTCGATCCTGTTCGCGAAATTCTGGATCCAAACGACGAACATGGGTCCCGAGGCGGTCGCGCGCCAGATCGAGGCGTCGGGCATGCAGATCCCGGGCTTCCGTAGAGAACCCCGGGTGTTACGACGCGTCCTGGAGCGCTACATTCCCGTCATCACGGTGATCAGCGGCGCCGCCGTCGGCGCGCTCGCGGCGGGCGCCGATCTCATCGGCACCGTCGGCGATGCGAGCGGGACCGGCGTGCTGCTGCTCGTGGGGATTATCATAAATCTGTACGAGGCGATGGGCCGGGAGCAGCTCATGGAGATGAACCCGGTACTGCGGCGGTTCTTGGGCGGAGAGGCCTAGGCCATGGCGTCCGACGCAGGGGCCCCTCTGCCCAGCGCTGCCGGAGGCTCCGCCGCCCCGGCGCCCGCTCCCCGGGCGAACGCGCGGCCGGCGGGCTCGTTCAAGTTCTCCACGTTCGTGATCATCTTCCTGGGGATGCTCGGGCTCCTGATGCTCATCGACACCGGCACCCGGAACGCGATCACGAACTGGCTGGGCAACTATCACAATCCTTCGGGCTGGCTCTACGTGGCGATTGGGTTCAACTCGAGCTACCTTCTCGTCACGATGGCGCTCGCCGGCGCGATCGAGATGGTCATCACGGCGCTCGCCTACAACTATACGACGGACTGGATCAAGGCCGCGAAGGTCCAGAAGTGGTCGAGCGCGTTCCGCAAGGTGCAGATGGCGGCGTTCCGGTCGGGCAAGAAGGACCGCATCGACGAGCTCAAGCCGTTCCAGCAGCGCCTGACCCGCATGTCGAGCGAGGTCTCGATCGCCCAGTTCAAAGGCATGGCGATCACCTACTTCATGCTCATCGTGATCTACTCCTGGGTCGGGGGAGTGATCGGGGCCGCTCCCAACGCCGTCGTCCACCTCACGAGCACGACCACGCTCAACCTGAACAGCACGGTTCTGGGCTACTTCCCCTACTGGTTCTTCTTGTTCAGTCTGTACACCGTTCCGCTGTCGTTCGTCTTCCGGCGCTTCCTCAAGCACTGGTGGCTCGCCCGGTACGAGGAAGAGCACCTTCGGACCGGGGACGCCACCGGCACGACGCCCTCCTCCCCATCCTAGGCGAGGAGAGCTCGTGGCCCTCCCGGTATTGGCGGTCGGGGGACCGCCGGGCAGCGGCAAGTCCACGGCCGGCCGGGCGGTCGCCGATGCGCGCAAGCTGACCTATCACGCCGCCGGCGACCTGTTCCGGGCCGAGGCGGCGCGCCGAGGGATGGACCTCGAGACGTTCAGCCACTACGCCGAAGCGCATCCGGAGGTCGATCGGACAATCGACGAAGAGATGGCGACGCTCGCTCGGCCGGGCGTCGTGTTGGACGGGCGGATCCAAGGCACCCTCTTGCGACGCCGGCAGATCCCGGTCATCGCGATCCTCATCACCGCGGACGAAGAGGTTCGCGCCCGGCGCGTGGCGGATCGGGACCACCAGACCCTCGACGAGGCCCGCCGTCGGGTCCGCGAACGCGCTCAGAGCGAGCGGGACCGTTACCGACAGCTCTACGACATCGATCTCGACGCGGAGACCGGGGATCTCGCGATCGATTCCTCCCACCTCGCCCCCGATCAGGTCCGCGACCGGATTCTCGCGTTCCTCGCGGTGCGGCAGGGGGCCTAGCCCCGTGGGGACGACCCCCATCGCGGACGAGAGGGTCCGTGAACGGATCGCGGCCGGCGCGTTCGTCCTCGTCGACAAGCCGAGGGGCCCGTCCTCCCACCAGGTGACCGCTTGGGTCCGGGACCTGATGGGGGTCCCGCGGGCGGGCCACGCGGGAACGCTGGACCCGAACGTCTCGGGGCTCCTATGGATCGGGGTGGGTCCCGGCTTGAAGCTCCTACCGATGCTGCTCGAGCTGCCGAAGCGTTATGTCGGTGTACTCGAGTTCCATGGCGAGGTCGCACCTCGGGACCTCGCCCGGGTCATCGCGGAGTTCACCGGCCCGATCTATCAGACCCCGCCCGTCCGTTCGGCCGTCCGAAGAGAGCGGCGAGTTCGACGGATCCATCGCCTCGCCGTGATCGAGACCCAGGGTCCTTCGGTGCTGTTCGATGTCCGTGCGGACTCGGGCACGTACATCCGCACGCTCGCCGTCGATCTCGGCGACGCGCTCGGCGTCGGAGCGCATATGGTCGAGCTGCGACGGATCGGAACCGGGCCGTTCACGGAGAAGGACTCGGTCTCCCTCTCCGAACTCGCCGACGCTCGGGTCTTGGCCGACCAGGGCGACGCCTCCCACTTGCTCGGCCTGCTCCATCCCATCTCCGAGGTCTGGAGGGAGTTCCCCCAAGTCGTGCTCCGGGAAGGGGCCGCGGGAGCCGTCGCCCACGGTGCGAACCTCGCGCGGGGGGGGATCGCGTCGATCTCCCGCCCGTTCTCGCGGGAGGCGCGGGTCGCCCTCGTCGACGCCTCCGGGACCCTCGTGGCCACGGGCACCGCTCTCTACGACTCCGCGGAGGCGATGAAGGTCTCCCGCGGCTGGGTCATCGATTCCGACCGGGTCCTCGCGGATCCGGAGCTCTACCGGCTCGCATGGCGCGAGCGTCGCGGCCCCAAGACACAGCCACAAAGTTAAGAGGATAAGTTCCCGGTCGAACGCCCGTGAAAGAGCCGCCGGAACGAGGTTGGGGAGCGCGGGCGTTCGCGGCGTTGGGCCGCGCGACCGTCCGCCATCCATGGCGGTTCATCGCCCTCTGGATCGTACTGCTCGTCGTCACGCTTCCGTTCCTCGGGCACCTCACTGCCGTCGAAACGAACTCGACGACCACGCTCCCCGCGAACGCGCCGAGCTCGGTCGCGCAGGCAGAGTTCGACCGGCTGTTCCCCGGTGATGTGAGCGCGGGGTCGTCCAGCTATCTCGTGTTCACCGGCCCGAACCTTACCGACGCGAACGCGCAACGCACGATCCTCAACGTCACGAGAGCCCTCGCCGGTGACCCGTCGCTCACGGCCATCGCGTCGATCGACAGCGTGTACTCGAGGTACTCCGCGTACCTTGCGGGGCAGTTGATCCTCGGCGCGACGGGCCTGCAGCAGGCGATCGCGCAAGGAGTACCGACCGAGATCAACCAGACCGCGATGGTCGCTTGGGGGGTCCCGGCCTACTTCCTGGGGACGTGGGAGGGTCTCATTGGGGAGAACGTCTCCCCGTCGGAAGCCAACGTCCAGGCCCACCGCGATGCCGAGGTCCACTTCGCGAACGAGACCCTACCGCTCGCCGTCCTCGGCGCGTTCTACACCGGGGCCCCACCGACTCCGAACGCCGGGTTCAACGGCACGGCGGACTGCGCGCAGTATGCCTCGAACGTTAGCCGGGTCGAGAGCTGCGCCAACGCGGTCGTCCGCGCGAACGTGCCCGCGGTCATCGATCCCACGCTTCCGACTCCTTCCGGTCGCGCCCTCGCGGCCGCCGTGTTCGACACCCTCGCCGTCAGTAACTTCACGAACGCGACGAGCCTCCGAACGACCCTTGCGGCGACCCTGAGCCCGATCCTCGGGCTCCCCGTCGCCTGGCTGCTATCGACCCTCGACGAGTTCCCTACCTCGGTCCCGTCCGAGGGAGAGGCCCTGATATCGGCCAACGCGACGGTCGCGGCGGCAACGCTCTGGACCGAGCCGCTGCCCGTCCCGAACTCCATCTTGAGCTCCTACGTCGCTCGGAGCGGGACCGCCCAGGTCGTCGATATCGGCTTCACCGTCCCCGACAGCTTTACGAACCGCACGGGCGGGACGCCCGTCTACTCCGACATCGATGCGATGAACCGCCTCGTGCCGGGGATCGTCGCCCGGAGCGCCTATCCCGTGGACTCGATCGCGTTCGCCCAGACGGGGGCCGGCCCGCTCGATCTCGCCGAGAATAGCGTGGTCAACGAATCGATCGCGCTCGTGCTACCGATCACGATCGCGGTCCTTCTGGTGGTCACCGCCCTCTACTTCCGGTCCCCTCTCACGCCGCTCATCGCGTTCGCGGGCCTCGCGATCGCGATCGTGCTTGCCCTCGGGGGAACGGTCCTCTTGGGGACCCTCGTCACGCACGTCGATTCGACGAGCCTCACGCTCGAGGAGGTCTTCGTGCTCGGAGTAGGGACCGATTACTCGATCTTTCTCCTCTCGCGCTACCGGGAGGAGCGGGTCGCCGGTGCCGACTCGAAGGAGGCGATCGTGACGAGCGTGACGTGGGCCGGTCAGAGCGTCGCGACCAGCGGCACCACGGCGGTCATCGCGACGCTCGCGCTCACCTTCAGCGGAGTCGCCCTGCTCAGCCAGTGGGGCATGGTGCTCTCTTTTGCGATCCTGATGACGATTCTCCTTTCCCTGACGATGATCCCGGCGATGCTGGCGATCGTCGGTCCCCGAGTCTTCTGGCCGATGACCGGGCCTCGGTTTGGGCGATTCTCCGCCCGCCAACGAATGCGCAACGAATCCCGGTCGACCTACTTCTATCGGGCCGCGGCCTATACGCGACGCCGGCCCTACACGGTGATCGCCATCCTCCTCCTCGTCTCGGTGCCGCTCATCTACGTCGCGCTCAACGTCCCGCTCTCCTACGACTTCTATCAACAGCTGCCAACCTCCCAGTTCGCGGTCGCCGGTCTCGCGACGATGAACCAGCACTTCGGAGCCGGCTTCGCATTCCCCACGACCGCGCTGGTTACGTTCTCAAGCCCGCTCCTCGTCGGCAACCGCACGAACGCGAGCGAGTTCGCCGAGCTCGCAGAACTGACAAGCTTAGCCCAGGCGACGCACGGCGTCGCGCTGGTCCAGTCGCTGGTCGGATCCTACGGGGCCCCGCTCGCCACGTGGCAGAACCTGTCGAGCCAACCGACCGCGACTCAGGTCAATCTCGAGGCGCTCGCCTCGTCGCTCATCGGGAACGACCACCGGACGATCCTCCTCTCGTTCCAGACGAACGCGAGCGGCCTTTCCGCGACGGCGCTGTCCGCCTTGCACGGCGTCGAGGCATCGTTCTCCCGATACGCGGCGGACCATTCCAGCGTTACGAAGCTCGCCTACCTCGGCGGCGCGCCGATCACGAACGACCTCGCTGCCCAGACGTCGATCGCGACGGAACGACTGTTCATCGCGGTCGCGATCGCCCTCTTGGTCGTCCTCCTGGTCGTGCTCCGGTCGGCGGTGCTGCCGGTCCTCGCCGTCGCCACGATCGGGGTCTCGATCGCCTGGGCGTGGGCTCTGACCTACCTCGTCCTCGGCCTCGGATTCGGGATTGGGATATTCTTCTACGTCCCGACGCTGATGTTCATGCTGATCCTCGGGTTAGGGACGGACTACAACATCTTTCTGCTCACGCGCGTGCGCGAGGAGCGCATCAAGGGCCGCTCCTCGCGGGAGGCCGTGGCCGAAGCTCTCGCCCGGACGGGCGGGGTCATCACCGCCGCCGCCGTCATCCTCGCCGGCGCCTTCGCGAGCCTGATGTTCGGCGACTTCTACCTCCTCGTCGCCATCGGCTTCTCGGTCGCGATCGCGGTACTGCTCGACGCGACGGTCGTGCGGACGTACTTCGTCCCGGCGGTCCTCCAGGCGCTCCACGACTACGCGTGGTGGCTCCCCGGGAATCGGGGGAACCTCGCCAAGAGCCCCCCGAGCGACGGAGCCGACCCGCCGTCCGTTACGCCGTGAGGAAACGGGCGCGCGCCCGCTCCACGTGCCGCTCAGCGCCGGAGGTATCGACGATCTCCTCGACCAATCCGTTGGGCCCGATCAGGAAGGTCACTCGGCGAGCGACCCCGTGCGGGCCGAGCACGCCGTAAGTCCGGGAGACCTTCTTCTCCGCGTCCGCGACGAGACGGAACGGCAGGCCATACTTCTGGCGGAACGCCTCTTGGGCCGGGCTGTCGTCGACGCTCACGCCGACGATCTCGACCCCCTTCTTCTGGAACTCGGCGTGGTGATCCCGGAAGCCCTTCGCCTCGATCGTGCAGCCCGGAGTGTCGGCCTTGGGATAGAAATATAGCACCGTAGGATGCCCGCGCGTCGAGGAAAGACGGAAGCTCGATCCGTCCTGTAGTTTCGCTTCGAAATCGGGTGCTGGTTCTCCGACTGCGACCATGCGCCCCCTAGGCGGGCCGGTTATTTATCGGGGGGCTACCGGGACCAAGGGCCTACCCGCCCGTGACGGTCACGAGCGTCTCGGTCGCCCGGATGCCGGGGATCCGTCGGATCCGCTGCAGGACGATGTCGAGGGCCTCGTTGATGTGGTCCGCCTGAATCTTGAGAATCAGGTCGAAGGGCCCGGTGACGGCCTCGACCTCGACCACATGGGGGATCGAGCGGATGCGTTGCAGCACCGCGTCGAGCTGGGCCAGATCGACCTCGGCGAGCAGGTAGAGGGTCTCCATCCCAACGCGTCCTTCCGGGGCGACCGACCCCCGAGGCCCATTTCAAGCTACCCAACGAGGGGAACGAAGACGAGGCGTCCAAAAGGCATATCTCTCCACCCCGGGAGGACGGGGCGTGGGGCTCGCGTTCCGGGATACTCGGACCGGCCGCACGGTGGACCTAGGTTCTCGCCGTGCGCCGGTCACCATGTACGTCTGCGGTCCGACGGTCTATGCCCCGTCCCACGTTGGTCATGGCCGGACCTACCTCTACTTCGACCTCGTTCGCCGCTACTTTGCCGAGACCGGGGTACCGGTCCTTCACCTGATGAACATCACGGACGTCGAAGACAAGATCAACGTGCGGGCGCGGGAGCTCCGCACCTCTCCCGTCGCGCTCGCCCGCCGCGAGGAGCGTCGGTTCTTCCGCGACCTGGATGCCCTCGGAGTCCTTCGGCCGACGTACGCTCCCCGGGCGAGCGATTTCGTCGGCGAGATGGTCCGCTACGCCCGCCGCCTCGAGCGGACCGGCCGGGTCCATCGCTTGGGCGACTCATGGTTCTATCGCCCGCCGGCCTCGACCCTCCGTCGGAACTTCGCCATCGCTCAGGAGCTCGGACGCCACCAGGTCCGCGAGGCCCCCGACGCACCGATCCCCCCGCTGGACCTGCGCGAGTTCGTCGTGTGGCGCCGGCAGTCGCCTCCTCGCCCCTCGTGGATGAGCCCCTGGGGTCCGGGGGTCCCGGGCTGGCACCTCGAGTGCTACTCGATGGCCGCTCGCCACCTACGAGTGCCGGTCGATCTGCAGGGCGGGGGTCAGGACCTCATATTTCCGCACCACTACGCCCAGAACGAGATCGCGTTCGCTCTGACGCACGAGCCGTTCGCACGCGGGTTCCTCCACACCGGATTCGTCCTCCGCAACGGTCACAAGATGTCGAAGTCGGTCGGGAACCTCGTTGACCTCGGCCCCTCGATCGAGCGCTGGGGGCCGGACGCGCTGCGTTGGTACCTGCTCGGGACCCCCCGGCAGCGGCCGATCAACTGGGACGACCGGCAGGTGCGTCGCGCGCGCGAGGAGTTCCGCCGGGTGCGCGACACGTTCTCCGCCTCGATGGAGGAGGGGGCCGGAGGCACCATCTCCGCTCGGCGCGTCGTGGCGCTAGCCGGCGGCGTCGAGCGCGCCATCGGGCACGAGCTCGGCGCCGAACGAGCCTTCCGGCAGATGAGGGAGTTCGCCGAAGCGATCGCTCGGACGGCGCGAGGGCGGATCGTGTCCGGGGAACGCCCAGAGGCCGGGTGGGCCTACCGCCGTATCGAGGCCCTGACGGGCCTCGACCTGATCGGTCCCGAGCGGCAGCATCGCTCCCCCTGACGCCTAGCCGCCCGCCGCGCCGCGGCGGGCTAGGACCGTTCGATGATCGTGCTGAGCCCGTTCCCGCCGCCCATGCAGAGCGTGGCGAGCCCGAGGCGTCCCTGAGCCCGGGCGAGCTCGTGGACGAGCGTGACGAGAATGCGGGCGCCACTCGCGCCGATAGGGTGGCCAAGAGCGACCGCTCCCCCGACCGCATTGAAACGGTCGTCATGGAAACCGAACGCGCGTTGCACGGCCAGCGAAGCCGAAGCATAGGCTTCGTTGTGCTCGACGCGATCGAACTCGCCCGGTTCGAGCCCCGCCGCCGCGAGGTGCTTGCGGACCGTCGGGATCGGCGACTCCATCACGTTCGCCGGGTCCACGCCGCTCACGCAGGTCGAGCGAATCCATGCGAGCGGGTCGAGGCCACGTCGGCGGACCTCGGACGCCGAGGCGAGAACCAGGGCCGCTGCTCCGTCGGAGAGTTTCGAGGCGTTGCCGGCGGTGATCACCCCTCCGGGGAGGAACGCGGGGGGCAATCGCGCGAGGCCCTCAAGGCTTGTGTCCGCGCGCACGCACTCATCGGCCGACAGACCCTTCGAACGGGGAGCGAGCGCGCTCGGGACCTCGACGATCTCGCGGGCGAAGCGGCCGTCCATGGTCGCGGCCGCCGCGCGCTGGTTGCTGCGCATCGCGTAGCGGTCGATCTCCTCCCGGGTGAGATGGAAGCGCTCGGCGACCCTTTCACCGGTCATGCCCATCAACTCGTGCTCGGAGTAGGCGTCTCGCAAGGCGTCCTCCTGCATCGCGTCCACGAACGCTCGGTTGCCGAACTTGACGCCCGAGCGCACATCTCCCGTAACGAGATAGGGCGCCCGCGACATCGACTCCATCCCCCCAACCAGCACGAGATTCGCCTCGCCCGCACGGATCTCCGATAGGCCGATGTGCACGGCCTTCATCCCGGAGCCGCAGACCATGTTCACCGTCGTAGCACCGCTGCTGTCCGGTACCCCGGCTCCCCGCCCGACCTGTCGCGCCGGGTTCTGACCGGCGCCCGCTTGGATTCCGTGACCGAAAAGGACGTCCTCGATGTCGGCCGGGGCGAGGTGGGCGCGCTCGATCGCCGTCCGGGCCGCGAGCGCTCCGAGCGCGGTCGCCGGGACCTCACGAAGGGATCCGAGATACCTTCCAATCGGGGTCCGGACGGCGGAGACGATCGCGACCCGGACCGGTTCGGACGCGGGCATCGCTACGGATCACCGGTCGCACGGCATAACGTCAGCGAGGCCCCCGCGGGAGAGGGGAGCCGAGTCCGCCTGCGATACCGCTAGTCCTCTTCCACGCGCGGAGCCAGGAGGAAACGTCCCGATCCTTTCCCGTTGGCCATCGAGAACTCGACCTTGAGCGGGTACTCGTTGCCGACGTGCAACGTGACCTCGTCCGCGGACGTGATCGATTTCATCATCGCCGAGAAGAAGTCGAGCGGGTACATGCTCTTCACCGGCTCCTTCGACTCGAGGCGGGTCAGGCCGGGCCCGCCCTTAGAGAGGTGGAGGTCCACGCGGTCGGTCTCGCCCTCGGAATAGAGTCGGAAGACCTCGGGTTCGACCTGGATCGTGACGTGATCGGAGATGCTCTCGCTGCCGCGGATCCCTTGCCGGATCTCGTCCATCGCCACGACGGCGACCGCGGGGGGGCTCACGTTCGGCACCTTGGGCTCCGGCATCCCGGCGGGGTCGATCACGGACATCGAGCGGGTGACCTTGCCGACCTTGACGATGAGCCGGCTCTTGCCGCCGTCGTATTGGAGGTCGATGTTCTCCCCGGGCTTGGCGAGGCGGAGGACATCCTTCAATTTCTCCACATCGACCCCGATATTGGTGGGTTCGCCAGTGAACTCCTCGAAGATCCCCCCCTCGAGCTTGAGGACGAGCATCGCCACGTGCGATGGGTCGACCGCACGGACCTCGACCCCGTCCTTCGAGATCGACAGCTTTACTTCGGAGACGAGGGTGGAGACGACCTCGACGAGCTCGCGGAGGGTCTCGGTCTTGATGCGAGCCTTGAACATTCGCAGCGCCTCGGCGCGCGACACTCTCCCCCCTCAAAAAGCTGCGCATCGCTCCCGGGGGAGAGGCGCTTTGGCCCGGGAGGAGGTGGGGCGGTCGTGACGGAGCTGGCGTACCTCGCGTCGATGGACGGGGCGTACACTCGATCTTTCCGCGCGAGGATCGTGGCGCGGCCCCCCGGGGGGGTGGTTCTCGACCGAACGTTCTTCTATCCGACCGGTGGGGGGCAACCAAACGATCTCGGGACCCTACGGGCCTCCGGCGCCCCTGTCGCCGCGGACGTCGTCGATGTGGTAAAGCAGGGATCGACGGTCGTCCATCGGCTCTCCGGCGCCGCCCCCGCTCGCGCGGGCCTCGCTGTTGGCACCGAGGTGGAGGCGACCATCGACTGGGCCCGGCGGGAGCGACACATGCGCCTCCACACGTCCCAACACTACCTCAGCGCCCGGATCTTCGCGCGTTACGGCGCGCGCACGCGTCGCGCGTCGCTCCGGGGGCGCGAGGCGGCCATCGAGCTCGATCGCGCGTTGCCCACGCGCGCGATCGAGGAGCTCGGAGAGGATGTCGCGAACATGGCGAGCGACCCGCGGCACGTTCGGATCCGGGAGGTCTCACGGGTCGAATGGGATCGGCACCCCGCCGCGCGTTCGAGCCTGGTCGCTCTCGCACCGGGCGTGGATCCGGTGCGTCTCATCGAGATCGAGGGGATCGATCTGTGCCCCTGCGGGGGCACCCACGTACGTTCGACCTCGGAGGTCGGAGCGCTCGAGATTCGACCGATCTCGGAGCGGGACGAGGGTGGCGCTCGGTTCAGCTACGTGCTGGTGAACGGAGGCGGGACCACTCCGCCCGAGTAGTCCCGTACTCGTGCACGTCGTGCCACGCACCGTGGTGGAATAGCGCGGAACGCAGAGTTCCCTCGCGTCGCAGGCCGAGCTTTTCGAGGATGCGCGCCGAGCCGACGTTGTCGACATCGCACGTCGCGCCGACGCGCTCGATGTGGGACTCGGCGTAGACCCGGTCGATGAGAAGCCCGACCGCTTCGGTCCCGTAGCCGTGGCCGCGTTCTTCGCGAGCGCCCAGGACGTACCATACGTCGACGTACTCGAGGACCGGATGGGCGAAATAGTGGCCCACACAGCCCAGGAGGGTCCCGTCGGATCGCTTGCGGATCGCGTATCGAGGAGCGAGGGAGCGAGGATCGTTCGCGGCGCTCTCGAGCGATTCAAGGAACGACGTGTACTGCTCGGTCTCGTACCGGTCAAAGGGTGCGACCAGCTCCGGGTCCTGGTACCATCGAAAGATGCGCTCGCGCGATCCGGGATCGATCGGCGCAAGCTCGACCCGCGGGCTACGTTGGGGCCCCATCGCAAAGGTTCGCCGGGCGCAGCCTCCGTCCGTTTAAATATGGAACCGTCCGTGCGACGGCCCTCATGCCGCCGATCGCGCGCCCCGGGGGCCCGGTGGTCGTGACCGGGGGCGCCGGCGCGATCGGCACCCTTTTGG
Organism: Thermoplasmata archaeon; assembly: GCA_021844945.1. Lineage (GTDB taxonomy): Archaea > Thermoplasmatota > Thermoplasmata > Lutacidiplasmatales > UBA184 > Lutacidiplasma. The sequence continues at coordinate 163,732 of JAKBSJ010000003.1, forward strand.
TCGAGGCCCTGGTGAAACGCGGGAACGAGGTGCGGATCATCGACAACCTCTCTTCGGGACGGCGGGCGCACTTGGATCGGCTGGGCCGGCCGGATGGGTGGAAGCTCGTCATCAGCGACCTTCGGCAGGACGGGCCGTGGACCGATGAGTTCCGGGGCGCCCGTGAGGTCTGGCATCTTGCCGCGAACCCGGACATCCGGCGAGGAACCGAGGACCCGCGGCTCGATCTGGAGCACGGCACGATCGCAACGTTCCATGTGCTCGAAGCTATGCGGCGTCACGACGTCCCTCGAGTACATTTCTCCTCCTCGAGCACGGTCTACGGGATGCCGACGATCTTTCCGACCCCGGAAAGCTACGGACCCCTGCTCCCGGAGTCGCTCTACGGGGCCTCCAAGCTCGCGAGCGAGGGCTTGGTGAGCGCCTACGCCTCCTGCTATGGAACGACGAGCTACATCTTCCGCTTCGCGAACGTCATCGGACCCCTGATGACGCATGGTGTGCTCTTTGATTTTTTCGAGAAGCTCGCGAGGGACCCCTCTCGGCTCGAGGTCCTCGGGGACGGGCGCCAGGCCAAGAGCTACCTTCGAACCGAAGACTGCGTCGATGCGATGCTCTTTGCGTCCGAGCGAACGCACGACCGAGTGAACTTCTTCAACCTCGGCACGGGCGATCGTATCAGCGTACGGGAGATTGCGGAGAAGGTCGTACGGGCTCACGGGGGCGGGGCCCGGATCGAATACACAGGCGGAACGCGGGGCTGGCCGGGGGACATCCCCCAGCAGGATCTCGCGATCGACAAGATCTCGCGACTCGGCTGGAAGGCTCGATGGAACAGTGCCGGGGCCGTGGATCTATCGATCGAGGAGATGCGCCAATCCATTTCCGCCCGTACTCGTTAGGTCACCGTGAGCGCCCCGGAGCGGACGCCCGGAACCGTCACGGTCGTCCTGACCGTGCTCAATGATCGCCGCGTCGAACGTACCCTAAAGAGCCTCCTCGAGCAGCGGCGCCGACCGGACCGGATCCTCGTCGACGACGGGAGCGGCCCGGACGGGGCCGTCCGCCCGATCGTGGAACGGTGGCGGGCGCGCGACCCGCGCGTGGAATGGCTGGACGCCCCGGGCACGATCAGCGAGAGCCGGAACCGGGCCCTCCAGGTGGTCTCCACCGAGTTCGTTGCGTTCATCGATGCGGACGAGATCGCTCGGCCGGAGTGGCTGGGGGAGCTCCTCGGGCCGTTCGGCGACCCTAGGATCGGCTTCACCGGAGGGCCGACCCCCGCACTCCCGTCGACCTGCCACGGCGCCGGGGTGCGGTACTACGATGGGTACCTTCGACGTTTTTACGACGTGACCGCGCGAGCGCACCCTACGTCGTTGCCGATGGGCAACTCAGCGTGGCGTACCTCGGTCTTCGATCAGTTGGGCCTCCTCGACACCACGCTCTATCCCTATGCCTCCAGCGAGGACCAGGAGATGGCGGTCCGGGCGAGCCGCGCCGGCTGGACGGGCCGCTACGTCCCTGGCGCGATCGTCGATCACGACTTCTCTGAGCTCACGTCGAGCTCGCTGCTGCGCAAGCAAAGCCGTTACGCGACGGGAGGCTACCTGGTCTGGCGGCGTCACGCCTCGACGTACGAGGCAACCGGAGGACGGCTGGCGCCCTACGTCCTCTTGCCGGCGCTCGCGGTCCTAGGAGCCATCTTCCTCGCATTCCCTCAACTCTATTGGCCCGCGGTGGGCTTGCTCGCGACGGGCTTGGGAGGGCTCGCCGTCTTCGCTTTGGGATTGTCCATCCAGGGCCTCCGATGGGAACGGACCTACCCCGGGATGCGGTTCCGGGCCTTCGAGATCCTCCGTCGGTGGGCGACGATGTACGGGGCCTTCCGGGGTCTGATCTACTATGGTTGGAGGGGCCGCCGGGAGGTGGGCTCTGCCCCGACGAAGTCGCCTCGGTCCGGCAAACCTTAAACCGCAAGCGCGCTCCGCGCGGCGATGACCTCTCACGCCGCAGCTTCGCCGCCCGGTATGGTCGCTTCGGGCGATCTTGTGCACCTCGACTTCGAGCTCTGGGCCGAGGGCGGGGCGAAGCCCGAGCTCATCGGGACCACCCGCGAGGAGGTCGCTCAAGATGCCCTGGGGCAACTTCCTCAAGGGCGTCGCTACGGACCTCGGCCCCACCTCATCGGTGGCCCCTACTTCCCCTCCGGGATCGAACAGGCCCTGGTCGGCGGCATCGTCGGCAACGAGATCGTGAAGGAGTTCGCCGCGGTCGATGCCTTCGGAGAGCGGGACCCCAAGCTGATCGAACTGTTCTCGATGCACGAGATCGAGCGCCTGCCCGAAATGCGCCGACAGGACGCGCATCTGGACGTGGGCACGATCCTGACGATCCGGGGACGAGAAGGCCGCGTCGTGACGCTCACGCAGGCCCGGGTCCGAGTCGACTTCAACCCCCCGTTCGCGGGTCGCAAGGTCCGCGGGAAGTTCAAGATCGTGGACCGCATCTCTGATCCGGACGAGCAGGTCCGCGCGCTGATCGAGATTGAATACGGCCGGCCGGGTTCGGAATTCCACGTCGAGATCCGCGACCACGTCGTAACGATTAAAGTCCCCGACCGGGCCAAGTTCGATCCTTCCTGGTTCGGCGACAAGCCACGGATCGTCGACCGCATCCGCACCCAGATCTCCCCCAAGTCGATACGATTCGTGGAAGAGTACGTCACGCCGACCCCCGAGAAGACCGACTCTGCCGCCGCGCCGGCAGTGGCCCCTACGGCACCCTCTCTCCCGAGCTCAGCCCCCGGGACCTCCGCCCCGGCCGGTACGGCCCGTCCCGCTACGGGTACCGAGCGCTCCAAGACGAAACCCGAGGCCAGCCCCTAGGTTGCCCCCGGGAACGGAACGAACCAACGCTAGATGAACCGGCTCGCGCTCTTCGCCTTGTGCAGACGTCGCCTCAGCCGTCCCGGGAGATCCCGCGCGCGTTCTTGATCACCGTCTTCGCGGTAGGGATTGCGATCGCGGTGGCAGTCGCTGTCCTAGGTTTTTACGGGTACATCGGCGCGGGAATCCCCTGATCCCCGAGCATCTATAGTACGAGTCGAGCGCAGATAAACCGCCCCGGACGTACAGCGTGCGTGGCAGTCGAGCGGCGGGCGGCTTCGGAGAAGAAGTACCACCCCTACTTGGGTTGGGTGGTCGGGGGCATTCTCATCCTGGCGATCTTCGCGGTGATGGGAGCCTTCTGGTTCATGTATCATCCCTTGTAGCGACGGACGCCCAGCATTCGGGCGCGCGGTAGGCGTAGACCGGCCCGGACGTGGCGTAGGGGACCCATCCCGGTATCGGATGGTAGTGCGTCACGAACCGGGCTCCGGGCCGGAGTTCTCGTTCGAGCTTGGGCCGAAGGCGAGCCATCGTCGCTGGCCAGAGGAATGCGAAGACAACATTCGCCCGGGTCAGGTCCTCCTCGAAGAGATTCCCCCGGACGATCGTCACCCGATCCCGATCGTTCCCCCATCTCTGGCGGAGGGACAGAATGACAGTTCGAAGGCGATCGATCTCGACGGCGCGCACCCGCGATCCCCGATCGCGAGCCACCCGCAGCGCGAGCTCGCCGGTCCCTGCGCCGAGATCGATCACGAGGTCGCTCGCGGAGGGGTTCGCGAGGCGAATCATCCTATCCGCGACGCGGGCGGACGTCGGTTCGTAGCCCGCCCCGTAGGCGAACGATCCGAAGAAGAAGTACACGAAGAACGCGAGCCCGGCGAAGACCGTGAGAAGTCCCGCGACCTCCATCGGGCCCATCTACGCGCGCCCCTTCCTCCGCTCCTGCCACCAACGACGCGCGGCGGTCTCGGGGTCGATCCGGCGGGCGAGTACCGGCTCGACGCGCCGCGGAAGGCTCGGGTCCCGCGACAGGTCCGCGACGAACCGAGATTCGGCGAGGGCCAGGATCTCTTGGGTCAACCGACGGCGCTCTCCTTCGAGGCGTTTGCCGCTCGAGTCGAGGTAGTGTTCGTGGGCCTCGATCGCCTGCCACAGCTCGGGGATCCCCGAGGGGATCGTCGTCGATGTAGCGACCACGGGCACCCTCCAGCCGGGGTCCACGCTACCCAAGGACGCGAGCTCGGTGAGGTCGCGTCGGGCCCGATCCGCACCGGGCAGATCTGACTTGTTCACGCAGAACACGTCGGCGATCTCGAAGAGCCCCGCCTTGAGCGTCTGGACCTCATCGCCGAGATGAGGGACGAGGACGACGACGCTCGTGGTCGCGACCTGCCGGATCTCGACGTCGACTTGGCCGCTCCCGACGGTTTCGACGAGCACGATGCCGAACCCTGCGGCCTCCAACAGGCGCGCGACCTCCCGCGTCGCCCGGGCGAGTCCGCCGGCGTGGCCACGGGTCGCCATGGAGCGGATGAAGATCCCCGGGTCGTCGGGAGGTCGGTCGAGCCGAATCCGGTCACCGAGGACCGACCCTCCCGAGAACGGGCTCGACGGATCGACGGCTACGACTGCGACCTTCTTCCCGAGCGAGCGCAAGTGAGCGAGTAGCGCGTTGATGAGCGAGGACTTGCCTACTCCGAGCGGTCCGGCCAGCCCTACGAGCCACGCATGGCCGGTGCGGGGATAAATCGCCCGCAAGACCTCGCGCGCCCCGGGGTCATCGTTTTCTGCGCCGGTGATGAGGCGCGCGAGCGCGCGACGGTCACCGTCGATCAGGGCTTGGGCCGCCGGGGGGAGGCGGCGCGCCGGGCTCATGAGGCCCGGCCGGCGAGGTGCTTCGCGGACTTCACGATCTCTTGGAGAGATGCGCCGGGTCCGAAGATCGCCTTGACCCCGAGCTTGCGCAGCTGTCGGGCGTCCTCGTCCGGTATGATCCCTCCCACGAACACGGGAATCCGCCCGGATCTCTCCTTGCGCATGAGTTCGAGGATCTTCGGGATCAACGCCATGTGCGCTCCCGAGAGGATCGAAAGCCCGACGATGTCGACATCCTCCTCCATCGCGGCCTGCACGATCGCCTCGGGCGTCTGACGAAGGCCGGCGTAGATGACCTCCATCCCCGCGTCCCGCAGAGCGCGCGCCACGACCTTGGCTCCCCGATCGTGCCCGTCCAGTCCCGGTTTCGCAATCAGAACGCGGATCGGAGGCTGTTTCTTTGCCGCAGGCATTCCCGCTCCGGCACCGGCGAATTACGAAGTGCCCAAAAGGTTGTGCGTGTCTGCCCGCCATTCCGGTTTGGACGGTCCGGTCCCGGAGCGAGCACCGTTCGCCGTTCCTAGGGAGGATTTGGGCCTCTTCTTGCCTTCCGCGGTTCTTCCGGACGGTAAGTCCGCCCATCCTCTAGAGACCGCGGGTCCTTCCCAGCTCACCGTGGCTCCCCCCGGGTAAAGACCGAAGCAGCGAGCCCCTCGCGCGCACGGGAAGGTCGCATGGCGCGGACCGGGGTTCACGGGACCAAACCACCGCGGAGGGTTCGGTCCAGGGGCCACGCTCAGGAACCCGAACACGGGAGATCGTCGAGGCACCGAGAGACTTAGATCCCCGGGCCCGAGAAGCGAAGGCCCACGGTTGTGCTTCCCGCTCGGATGGTTACCGGAGGGCGAAGAGGTTGGCGACGAGGTTCCCGGCCACCCACGCGAGCAACGCACCGGCAGCGAGAAAGGCGACCAGAGGGATCTGCGGGGTCACGCGCACACGGTCTAAGCCGCGCGCAGCCAGTTCTCGCGCCGCACCGGAGCGGACCTGCCGGTCCTCCTCCTCCGTCATCGCCCCCTCGGCCCTCCCTATACCCCGCTCGCTGCGCTCTCGAACCCAAACGTAGCGACGAGCCAGATCGCCCACGGGGATGGTGTAACTGACGAACCCGTCGCGGGCCGAGAACTCTTTGTGGCGTAGGTTGAGTGCGGCGATCGTTATGGGGACCGTGATCGCGACGAGCACGAGACCGTTGACCAGCGCATTCAGGGCGAAGGGAACGACGTCCGCGAACTGTTGGGCCGCCGCCGGAAGGACGAGGAGGGTGGCCGGCGACAGTGGCACCAGGACGGACATGGCCATGAGAGCACGAGCATCGGCTGCGCCCCCAAGCGCACCTACCTCGTAGAGGGCGCGAGCGATCACGACGACCGCCAAGGCGGCCACCACGGCGTCGGGAACCCCCCGCGCCGAGAGGCCGTGCAGCCAGATCGCGACGACGACAGCGACGACGCACGCAACGAACGCCGAAAGCTCGATCCAGTGCGCGGCGTTTTGGGAGTGACGACGCAGCGGAGTTTCCCAATCGAAGAAGTGTTCCACCGCGAGCCCGGCGACGAGGAGCCAAAGTACGAGCCCGAGGCGGGAGGAGTTTGAGGAGAGAAGCACCGCGCCCAAAACGGCCCCGACGATTCCCATGACCTGCCAACACCCGTCCGGGACCTCCCGCCGGAGAATGTCCCAGACCGACGCGACCAGCATCCCGGCCAGCAGTGCGGCCAGAGCGAGCTCCGCAAGAACGCCGGACACGGTCGCCTGGCCTCAGACGGTCCGACGGGGCGCCCGCGTTATAAACGGCAGGTTACCGAGGAATCTCGGTCGGACGAGAGCTCAATAGCACCGTGTAACTTCTCCGGCACGTGAGCGCAGCGGCATCCTCGGCTCCTTCCGAGCCTCCGACCCCGACAAGTGTGGCCCCCACTCCTGCGTCTTCGTCGTTTGTTCCGGAAGTCGAGGGCGGAGGGCCGCCCCCGACTTCTCCCGCACGGCGGCCCCGATGGCTCGTGCCGACGGCGTCGACCGTGGTGGCGGTGATCGTGATCGTCGTGGTCCTAATCGCAGTCGGCGTGATCCCGCTGCCCGCCGGTGCCGTGACGAAAGTCCCAACCTACGCTACGGCCCAAGGACCGGCGAGCTCGGCCGCATCAGGCGTGCGCGGCGGCCCGTGGGGTGACGTCCTCGCGGGGGGATTGGCCCTCACCGCCGGGACCAGCGTGGCCGTCGAGGAGCTGGAAGCGGCGTACGCGAGCATTGGCTGCAATGTCAGCTATCCCGCCGGCGGCCCGTCCTCGATCTACATCCCCCCGACGGACGCGAACGCGACGGCGGGCGGAGCGGCCGCCTGGATCTTCGAGTACACGAATGCCTCGGGTTTGCTCCTGATCGCGGTGCTCAACGGCTCCGCCACGCCGCTGTTCGCCGCTCACGGAGGATACTGCTCTCTCGTGGCGCTGGAACCGCCTCTCGCTCACTACGGCAGCCTGGTCGATTCGAGCGTAGCCGTGCGCGCGGTGGACGCGGTCGGCGGCGCTCAATTCTTGGAAAACCACACTCAGACCCAGCGCATCTGGTACCTTTCGGGGGATCCCGTTACCGATCAAGCGACATGGGCCGTCACCTACACTACGTGCGCGGTGACGAGCACCGGGTCGACGACCGGATACTTCTTCAACGCCACCGTGGACGCGTCGACCGGCGACGTGATCACTCACTCGTCGACGAACTCGTCGTGCTCTGTCTCGGGGATCGTTCCCGGTTCCGCTCCGCCCTCTCCTTCGATGGTTGCAAGTCGGCGCGGACTCGTGACCCGGAGCGCCTGAGCTTCGGTCGCAATCAAGGAAAAGGACGAACGAGCCCGTTTCGCGTCGGCGCTCCGGCGAGCCGCCGACCGATTCACGCGGTAAGCGTTTTAAAGCAGGTCCAACTGGCGCGCGCGCTCATAGGTCCATCGATGGTGGAATACAAGCTCGTGATCTCGGATGCGAGCAAATCCTACGCTCGCACGGTGGCCGACCCCCAATCGGCCGGCTTCCTCGGCAAGCGGATCGGGGAGACGGTCGGAGGGGAGCTGATCGGCGCCTCCGGTTACACGTTCCGGCTCACGGGAGGCACCGATCGAAGCGGGTTTCCCCTGCGACCCGATCTCCCGGGAGCTCGCCAGATGCGTCTCTACGTTGGGGACGGTTTCGGATTCGCCGCGCCGCGAGCGGGGATGCGTAAGCGCCGCACGTTCCGTGGGAACACGATCAGCGAGGACACCGTCCAGATCAACCTGGTCGTCGATCAGAGAGGCTCAAAGCCGCTCGCGGAACTGTTGGGCGCGAGCGCGTCATGAAGGTTCCTCGTCAACCCGAAGTTAACATCGGTCTGGTCGGCCACGTCGACCACGGCAAGACCACCCTGACCCAAGCGCTCACCGGAGAGTGGACCGACCGCCATTCCGAGGAGCTCAAGCGCGGCATCTCGATCAAGTTGGGATACGCCGACGCGGCGTTCTACCGCTGTGCGGCGTGCCCGCCGCCCAGCTGTTACACGACGGATCCGACCTGCCCAAACTGCGGCGGCGAGGCGAAGTTCCTCCGCGCGGTCTCCTTCGTCGACGCTCCGGGCCACGAGACGCTGATGGCTACGATGCTCAGCGGTGCCGCGCTGATGGATGGGGCCCTGCTCCTCGTCGCGGCGAACGAACCCGCGCCCCAGCCCCAGACGCGCGAGCACCTCTACGCGCTGGACATCATCGGCGTCCACAAGGTGGTCGTCGTCCAGAACAAAATCGACCTGCTCACGAGCGAGCAAGCCACGGAGAACTATCGCCAGATCCGTGAGTTCCTTTCCGGCTCTCCGATCGCTTCCGCACCGATCGTGCCCATCAGCGCGAACCACAAGGTCAACATCGACGCGCTCATCGAGGCGATCGAGGAGACGATCCCGACGCCCGCCCGAGATCCGACGAAACCCCCGTTGATGTACGTCGCCCGATCCTTTGACATCAACCGTCCCGGGACGCGGCCGAAAGAGCTGCGCGGGGGCGTTCTCGGCGGCTCACTGCTGCAGGGGCGCTTGAAGGCCGGCGACGAGATCGAAATCCGCCCCGGGCTCGTGGCACCCACCGGGGGCACCGTGGAGTCGCTGCGAACGAAGATCACGACGGTCCTGGCGGGGGGGCAGGAAATCGATGAACTCCGACCCGGCGGGCTGGCCGCGATTGCGACGACCCTCGACCCCTCCTTGACGAAGGGAGATGGGCTCACCGGTCGCCTGGTGGGGACGCCCGGAACGCTACCCCCCGTGAGTCAGAAGATCCGGATCCGCACGACGCTCCTCGACCGCATCCTCGGCGCCGAGCGCGAGACGAAGGTAGAGAAGATACGGACCAGCGAGACCCTCGCGATTACCGTCGGCACCACGATTGCGCCCGGAAAAGTGACGAGCGCGCGCGGCGACGAGGTCGAGCTCTCGCTCGGACGCGCGGTGACGGTCTTCCCGGAGAGTCGGGTCGCGATTTCGCGTAAGCTGAATGCCTGGCGGCTCATCGGATACGGTATCGTCCAGGGAACGGCCAAATGAGACCCGAGCTGATGGAGATCCTCCGCTGCCCGATGTGCCGCGCCGAGCTGTCCCTCGAAGCGACGCGCACGGAGGGCACCGAAGTCGTCACCGGGACCCTGAGGTGTACCAAGTGCCATACCGTCTTCCCGATCGAAGACGGGATCCCGGACCTACTTCCACCCGAAGATCGCGACTGATCGTCGCCTCGGTGGGCTCTCGGGGGATCGCAGGAATCCCCCGGGCGCTCTATACGCCCCCAGGAGGGCCCTTACAGGTCGAGACTAAGGGTTAAGGCCCGAAGGCCCGAGGCATCGAGCGTGAGCCGGCACGACGATCCCGATGACGACCTCGAGGAGGATGAGGAGGACTCGGGAGAGACGGAAGAGGCAACGCCCTCGCGCCGCCGCACGACCTCCTCGAGAGCCCCCCACCGACCGGCGTATCCGCCCGCACCCCGGCCGATCCGCCCGTGGCGTTCGAAAGCGGGCGTCCCCGAAGACGACATGGCCGCCAGCCGAAGAGAACTACTGGAGGCCAAGCTCAACGCCCGGCGATCGTCGCCCTCCTACTGGCGGTTCCGCGACTCGTTCTGGTTCGTCCCGCTCATAGCGGTCCTCGTTCTCCTCCTTGTGATCGGAGGGCTCGTCGCCTACACGAGCAGCTGGCCCCCGGTCTACGTGGTCCAGTCCCGGAGCATGCAGCACGGGCCGAACGATCAGCTCGGGCTCATCAACACCGGCGACTTGGTGATGAGCAAGAAAGTCTCGTTCGATGCGATCACGCCCTACGTCGTCGCGATGTCGTCCCGCTACACGACCTACGGCGAGTACGGGGACGTCGTCTTGTACGAACCGAACGGCGGCACCGCGACTCCGATCATCCATCGCGCGATCGTTTACCTCCAGTACAACGCGAACGGAACGTACTCCGCGCCCAGCCTGGCCGGGCTTCCGTGCGGGACCGCTGCGAATGCGGTCTACCGGGTGACCTCGAGCCCGAACGGATGCGGTACCATCGGAATGTCCGGCGAGCTCGTGCTCTATCACATCGGCTGGCGGGACGCGACCGTGAACATCACATTGAGCGCGGAGGACTTGGGAGCGCACTCCGGCCTCGTGACGATGGGCGATAACAACCTCTCGCCGCAGGGATGTTCCACCGGCTGCTACGGCATCGCCGACCAGGCCGACGGAGCGAGCACGCTCGTGAAGCCCGGATGGGTGGTCGGCGTCGCGCGCGGGATGATCCCCTGGGTCGGCGCGGCGCGCCTGCTGATCGCCGGGAACGCCGGAGAGGTCCCCTCCCAATCGTGGGAGTTCCTCGGCCTCTCGGTCGTCGCGATCGTCCTCATCGGATTCGCCCTCTCCTACGCCTGGAGTTCCTTCCGTCCGGTAGACCCTCGGCGGGCCGCGGTCCGAGAGCGGGAGGATGAGGCCCGTCGCGAGCAAGCGCAGAGAGCCGGAATGAGGGATGGAGAGAGCGTGCGACGTTGGTTCCACCGGCGGGCGCGGGACGAAGATGAAGAGCCCGAGAAGACGCGATCGCCCCGCGCGGTCCGAGGCCGGCCGAAGCCGAAGGTCCGCCGGAACGGGCCTTCGCGGCCGAGGCGGGCCGACGCGGAGGACGAAGACGAAGAGCTCTAGTTCCCATCGTCCGAGCGCAACTTCTTTAACGCGCCCGCGAGTCGCATCACGGGGAATCCCGAATGCATGTCATCGGAGGCACGGCCTCCACCGACCTCGCCGAGCGTATTTCCCGGGAACTCGGCAACGCCCCGTTCAGCGTTCCGTTCATGAAGCGGTTCCCGGACGGCGAGCTCTACCTGCGCGTCGGCGGGAACTTCCAGAACGAGGACGTGGTGATCGTACAGTCGACCCGCTCCGACCAGGACCTCCTCGAGCTCCTCCTCCTTCAGGACGCGGTGCGAGAAGGGGGGGCGCGCCGGACGATCGTCGTGGTCCCGTACTTTGGTTACGCACGACAGGATCGCCGCTTCTTCCCGGGCGAGCCGGTCAGCTCCCGGGCCCTCGCGCGTCACGTCGAGCTCGGTGCGGACGGCGTCGTCACGGTCGACCTGCACTCTTCTCTGACGCTCGCGCAGTTCACCAAGCCCGTGTTCGAGGCCAGTGCGATCCCGGCGTTCGCGCGCCAGCTTCGCCAGCGTCCGGTGGACGTGCTCGTCTCGCCGGACAAAGGCGGTGCCGATCGGGTCCGACGCCTCGCCGACATCCTCGGCCGACCGTGGTTCGCTCTCGAAAAGAAGCGCCTCGACAGCGAGCACGTCGAATTGAAGCTCCCCGACCCGATCCCGTTCGATTTCAAGGGGAAGCAGGTCACCATCTTCGATGACGTGGTATCGACCGGTGGAACGATCGTCGAGGCGGCGAAAGTCCTTCGCGCTGCGGGAGCGAGCGCCGTCACCTCCGCCTGCACGCACGGTCTCTTCCTTCGGGACGCTTTTGAGCGGATCAAGGCGGTCGCGGACGACATCTACGCGACCGACACATTGCAAAACGGCGCCCTCAAGGTATCGGTCGCCCCGGATATCGCACGGCTCCTGGAGAAGGAGTTCGCTGCGCCGTAGTCGGACGGCCGGGCCATGTCGACCCCGCGTCCCGCCCCCGAAGCTCGCCGGGATGTGCTCGAAGAGCTGACGCACTCCATCCGCGCCCGCTTGCTGGAGCGCGGCGAATCCCCGCCCTCCTCGTGGATCGAGGAATCGTCGGAAGACCTCGCGAGGGGGAGGATGAGGGGGTGGTACCTCGCGGCGCCCGGCGGAGAGGGCGAGGGTCTCGGGTTCTACTCGACGCGCCCGCGGGCCGCGTTCGGCCACGTCCATGTCGAGCCCGGGGAAGGCGCCGTAGCCCGGGCATCCGCTCTCGTCGAAGCGATCCGCCGCGATCTCTCGCCGAACATCGAGTCGCTGGACATCGGTTTTACGGGACTCGATCCGGCCGAGGAGCGCGCGCTGGCGGACCTACTCCACCACCCTCCCGAACGGACCATGCTGAAGCGGTGGGCGATGGAGCGGGCGATCGTTCCCGAGGACATCGCGCCGATCGCGGACGCTCCTTCGGGGATCCGTATGTATCCGATCCGCTCCCTGCCGAGGGAAGCGCTGGTGGAACTCGACGTGCGCGCCTTCCGGAACACGGTCGATGCCCAGCTCATCGGTACGGATCGCGCGGAGTACGGCCGGATGCTCGACGAGCTGATCGAGGGGCGGCTCGGCCGCTTCCTCGATGAGGCGTCCACCGCGCTCGTCGATGCCTCGACGAGCGAGCTCGAAGCGGCCCTGTGGACGTCCGAGCAGACCCCTCGGATGGCGATCTACCTCAATGTGATGGTCGAACCGAGCCATCGTCGCCGTGGGCTGGGCCGCTATCTCGTGCGATGGGGGTTCCGGGCCCTCGCGGCACTCGGGTACTCGACCGTCCGGCTCTGGGTCACTTCCGAGAACGAACCGGCCCGCGCGCTCTACCGGGCCACGGGGTTCCGCGAGGTCGCTTCCGCGATGATTTACCGCGAAGTACGGCCCGCCGGACAACCGCACTCCGGCTGATACGGACACGAGCGGGCCCGCCATGCCGGGCACGCGGCGAGGCGCTCGAACCGCCCGTCGCGTCGGGTCGCCTCGAGGGCGAGAACCCGCTCTCGCCACATCCGCGAGAACGTTCCCAACGGCTCGAATTGGTATCGCAGGACCCGAAAGGGGATCTGGCCGGCGGGCGCTCTCTCCCAGCCCAGGACGAGGCGCCCGTTCGGAATCCCCACCGCCGCGCACCGGAATCCGAGCTCGAGGGCATGCTGGGGAGCAGAGCGGGCGATCTCCTCCGGCGTGGGGCGGGCGAAGGCGTGGGTCGTTCGGACCAGCGTCGGTTCGCCCTGCCAGCTCTCGATCAGGTCCGGGGCTTGTTCGGTGCGGGGCAGGAGCCGGGCCACCGCTCCCACCGGACCAGCCTCCAGGACTTCCCGCAGACGGCGGCGGAGTTCGCTCGTAGGGCCCCGAGGGTATCCCTCCGTCCGACCGCGGGTCGCTTCCATGTAGGCGAGCCGAGGATACACAAGATCGCGAAACGAAGAAACCGGAGGAGCCGGTGCGGCAGGGGATCGATTCCAGGCCGTCTCCCACTCCGCACGGGTCGGTTCCACCGTGCGGCCCGGAGCGATGCCGAAGATGATCGGGGATCGTTCCTCCTCCTCCTTCCCGGAGCAGTCGCACAACCCGTCGCGCTGGAACTCGCACCCGCGGTCGTACCATCGACACGCGGGGAGCGAGGCAGGGGAGCCCTCCCCCAGCGCGTCCCGAAGGCGATCGGCTTCGTGCGCGAGCGCTCGGAGGCGGTCGGCGAGGTTCCCCACCTCGAACTCGCCGACGGAGACCGCAAAAGGACCCGCGCGCGGTCCCGCCACCAGTGCGAGCCAGCCTCGCGCGCGTTCGCTGAGGGCGCAATACGCCACGAGTTGCACGACCGCCTCCGGTCGGCGTTCGAGCAGCTCTTCCGCGGGTACCGCTTGAGAGGTCGTCTTGAGCTCTATCGGGACATCGAGCAAGGCGTCGATCTGGCCGACGACGCCCGCCCGCGCAATCTGGACCTCGAACGCCGCCGATGGACCCAGGATCTCTCCGAGAGTGCGATGCATACGGGTCCCCCGCTCGACGGCCGCGGGATGGGCCGGTGCGATGCGCGTGCCTACCTGCGTGCGCCAGTACCCGCGCCGCAGGTCCACGAGGTCCGTCACTCGGACTGCCGCAGGAGCACCCGCGACCGCCGGCCAGCGCTCCGCGAGGTCTGCCTCGACGCGAGGGAGCGGCGCGATCAAGACGGAGCGGGCCCATGCTTCTCCGGACGGGAAGTTGTCGGTCGAGGACGGACCGCTCACAGGACGCTCTGCGGCCCGCCGAGGGGCCGCCCGCTTATAGGCGGGCGGCAGGTCCATGGACGATGCCTCCTCGCTCTAGCGGCCCCCTGATCATCGGGAGCGGTATCGCGGGACTTTACGTGGCACTCCGCCTCCGCGAGCTTGGGGAGAACCCGACGATCATCACCAAGGCGCGGTTGGAAGAGTCCAACACGCGCTACGCGCAGGGCGGGATCGCCGCAGCGATCGGTCCGAACGACTCCCCCCGCCTTCACTTTCGCGACACGGTCGCCGCCGGAGCTGGTCTCGTGGACCTTCCGGCCGCACGGCTGCTGACGGAGGATGCTCCGCGGCGCGTCGCAGAACTGGTGCGCTTCGGGGTCCGATTCGACACGGTAGAAGGGGTCGTCGCGCTCGGCCGCGAGGCGGCCCATTCCCGCGCCCGGGTCGTCCACGCCGGAGGCGACGCCACCGGGCTCACCATCGAGGAGACACTCCGCGAACGAGTCGTCGAAGCGGGGATCGACGTCCGGGAACGAACCGTCCTGAGGCGCCTGATCCGAGGGCGGACGAAGGGAGCCCCGACCGTCGTACTCTCCCGTCCCGAGGGCGACGGCGTCGAAGAAACGGACCCACGGCCGGTCGTCCTCGCGACCGGAGGTGCGGGGGGCCTCTATCGGAACAGTTCGAATCCCTCCATCACGACCGGCGAGGGGCTCGCGATCGCGTTCCGAGCGGGGGCGCTCCTCAGCGATATGGAGTTCATCCAGTTCCATCCCACGGTTCTCCGACTTCCCGGGGCCCATCCGTTCCTGATCACCGAGGCGCTGCGCGGCGAGGGCGCCGTGTTGCGGAACTCGAGGGGGGAGCGCTTCATGCCGCGCTACCACCCGCAGGCGGAGCTCGCCCCGAGGGACATCGTGAGCCGAGCGATCGTACGGGAGCTGGAGCGAACGAAGGCGACGACGGTCTTCCTCGACGCAACGGGTATCCCGCGGGAGCGGCTCTTCGGTCGGTTCCCCACCATCTGCCACTTCCTCGTGACGCACGGCCTCCAGCCGGATCGAGCCCTCATACCGGTCGTGCCCATGGCACACTACACCATCGGAGGGGTCCGGACCGACTTGGAAGGACGAACGTCGATCCGCGGCCTCTACGCGTGCGGGGAGGTTGCTTCGACGGGAGTCCATGGAGCGAACCGACTCGCGAGCAACTCCCTGCTCGAAGGTCTCGTGTTCGGAGAGCGGGTCGTTCTCCAGATCCACCACCCGCACGCCGGCGCCCCGGCTCCACCCCGACGGACCCTCGCGGTCGTCTGGCCGCCCCCGGGTCCGGGCCGCGCGGGACGAAGCGCGTTCGACGAGGTCCGCGACCTTCTGTGGACCCGGGTGGGAATCGTGAGAGACGCCGCTGGATTGAGCGGGGCCGTGCGCCGGTTCTCGGAGATCGGGGCGGCGTCCGAACCCGACGCGGCTTCGGAGCTGCCGTCGAGATTGGCCCATGCTTCGCTGACCGCGTACCTCGTGGGATACGCGGCCCTCGCCCGGACCGAGAGTCGGGGCGCGCACTATCGGAGCGACTACCCGGTGCCGCGCCCGTCGTGGCGCACCCACCTCGGTCTGGTCCGCTCCGCCTCGGGTGGCGGATAGGACCGCGCACCCCTTATGAGTTCGGCCCGTTCGTCCGGTCATGGACCTGCGGCTCTCCGACGAGGAGACCCAGATTCGGGACGCGGCGCGCAAGTTCGCCCAGCGGGAGATCCAACCGCTCGCGGACCGAATGGACCGCGAGGACTACTTTCCCCGGGATGTCTTCGCGAAGCTGGGAGAGGAGGGGTTCCTCGCGGTCACGCTCCCCGAACGGTGGGGCGGGCTGGGGTTGTCGTACATCGCCCAAGCCCTCGTCCTGGAGGAGATCGCGCGCGTGAGCCCCGCTCTCGCGCTCAGCGTCGGCGCTCACTCCAACCTGATGGCGGACAACCTGGCACGTAACGGAACGGATGCGCAAAGGGACCGTTACCTACCGTCCTTGGCCCGCGGGAAGACGATCGGCGCTCTTGCGCTGACCGAGCCGGACGCCGGCTCGGATGCTCTGAGCCTGAGAACCGCGGCCCGGAAGGACGGAAGCGGTTACCGGCTCAGCGGATCGAAGCAATTCATCACGAACGGCCCGATCGCCGACGTCCTGCTGGTCTACGCCAAGACCGACCCCAAGGCCGGGGCCCGCGGGATCAGCGCGTTCCTCGTGACGAAGGGCTCGCCGGGGTTCACCGTCTCGCGCAGCCTCGACAAGATGGGGATGCGAGGAAGCCCGACCGGCGAGCTCTCCTTCCAGGATGTACCCGTGCCGGCCGATCATCTCGTGGGGAGGGAGAACGAGGGGGTGGCGATCGTCATGAGCGGCCTGAACGTCGAGCGCGCGGTGCTCTCCGGGATCCCCCTGGGGATCATGGAGGAGTGCCTTGCTCGAGCCACGAGCTACGCCCGAGAGCGAGAGCAGTTCGGCCAGAAGATCGGGCGGTTCGAGCTCATCGCCGCGAAGCTCGCGGACATGTGGACCGACCTGCAGGCAGCGCGCTACCTCGTATATTCGGCGCTCACCTCGGTTCAGGGCGACAAGCGCAGCGCCCGGGAGAGCTCGGCCGCGCTGACGTTCTCCAGCGAGGCATCGACCCGCCATGCGCTCGAGGCGATCCAGATCCTGGGCGGATATGGCTACATGCGAGACACGCCGCTCGAGCGCCTCGCTCGCGATGCCAAGCTGCTCGAGATCGGAGCCGGAACGAGTGAGATCCGACGCCTGGTCATCGCCCGGGAGCTTCTCGGCCCGGGATTCGACTGACGGGAGCCCTGTGGTCCGCATCTCCTCGCGACATCCGCGATACCGAAGCCTGCGCGTGCGCGCCGAGCTCGCCCGGGCCGTTCGAGAGGGCCTCGTGGTCCCGGAGGGGCTGATCGCGCACGGTCGCGGGGAAGCGTTCGACTACCTGCTCGGGGAACGGACCCTCCCCAGCGCCCGCCGAGCGGAACGCGCCGCAGCCCAATGGCTCTGGAACGCGCGTCGCCCGGTGGTCAGCGTGAACGGGAATGTGGCCGCCCTTGCGGCCGACGCGATCGCGGGACTCGCGCGTGCGCGCCCCGGGCTGGGAGTGGAGGTCAATCTCTTCCACCGCACCCCCGCCCGCGCGCGCGCGATCGCGCGGGTGCTCTCCGCGGCGGGGGTGCGGACTGTGCTCGGGGTCCGACCGACGGCGAGGATCCCGAACCTTCCGTCCGACCGCGCGTACGTCGATGCCGAAGGGATCTATCGCGCCGACGTCTGTCTGATCCCTCTCGAGGATGGGGACCGCGCGCAAGCCCTCCAACGACGAGGCCAGCGCGTGATCTCCATCGACCTCAACCCGCTCTCTCGGACATCGCGGGTCGCGGACCTTCCCATCATCGACGAGCTCACCCGGGCGCTCGCAGGGATACGATCGGCCCTCGACCCGCTCCGGGGGCGGTCGATGGGCAGTGGAAGGTTCCCGGCCTTCGGGGCCCAGCGGGCGCGGGACGAAGCGCTCAGGGCGATGGCCCGGTGGCCCCGTCGCCCTGGGGGGAGCTCGCGACGATCTCCGCGATCGGTCGCGCGAGCGTAGCCGCGGCGCGTTCCAGAAAGCTCCGGTCGCTCGCGTCGTAGACTCCCACCTCGGTGCCGTCGATATCGATCTCACCGACGACCCGGGTCCCGTCCCGGATGGGCACCACGATCTCGGACCGGGTCTCCCGAAAGCAGGCGAGGTACTCTTTCGACTCGCGTACGTCGTCGACGATCACGGTCCGCCCTTCTCGTGCGGCTTGCCCGCATACCCCTCGATCGAGCGGGATCCGGGTGTGCTCCGTGGCCTGTTCGCCGTCCCAGCCATCGAGTACGAGGGTCGTCCCTTCGAGCCGGTACACGCCGACCCAGCGGTAGTGCGGAAATTCGTGGCGGAGGAATCGGCACGCCTCGCTGAGCGCGGCCGCCCCGTGAAGGCGCGACACGATGGCCGCGAGCTGGAGGAGCGACGGGGTCACCGCACGCTCTCGGACCGGCATCGTTCGACCTCAGGAGGGGCCGAGAGGAGGCGCCGAGGGGGAGACTTCCCCCCGGGGCGGAACGACCGCTCCCGGCGTTTGAACTCCCGAGGCGTTTCCGCCACGAGCTTTCCAGACTCGCGCCGTACCGGACTGAGCCACCTCGGCACGCTCCGCGGATTCGGACGGGGGCCGCCCGATAAGGTTGGCGCCCGGCCGGGGTTCACTCGGAGTCCGGGAACCAGCCGCAGGCCGGGCAGCCGATCGACCGACGCTCCCCCGGAATCATGTACCCGCAGTCCGGGCAGGGAGCGGGTTCCGGGCCGAGCAACGGGAGGCAATCGAAGCACGCGCCCCCGCGCCGGTCGTCCGGCAGGAGCACGAGCTCTTTCCCGCAGAACACGCAACGTGCCGATCGTTCCTCCTCGGTAGAAAACGCCCGCTGATCGGCAAAGACCAACATGACGGGGGCTCGACCGTACGGCCCTACTTAAGGCCTATCCGGAACGCTGGCCCGAAGGAGCGGACGAACGCCCCGGGAGGCCTCAGGGGTCGCGCCAGCGGGCCTTCGTCGCGGCGAGGAGGAACAGCGCGGCGGTGAACCCGACGAGGACGCCCCAGTCGATGGCGGCGTGTTCCGCGGACAGGGCAACGAGGCCGCTCGCCGCCTGGACGAGCTGGCCCGCATAGGTCGTCGGGGAGAGGTAGGCGAGCGTTTGGGCCCAGCTCGGGAGCGCGGTGATGGGATAGTATACCGGCGGAATCACCGTGAGGCCCAGCGAGATCAACGGGCTGTACATCCAGGTCTCCCGGACATCCGTGAAATAGGTGGCGAGGGTGAAGCTGAGAGCGGTGGCGAACCCCCAGACGAGGAGCAGGGTTCCGACCAGGACGGCGGCGCCGTTCAGGGTCGCCCATCCTCCGATGCCCCACAGGACGACGAAGACGGCAAGGCCCGGCGCGGAGTAGACGAGCTCGCTCAGGGCCATGCCGAAGATGTAACTGGGTGCCTCGACGGGCGAGGCGACGACGACGTCCTGGAACTTGAGGTCGTTGCGGTAATGGGTCAGGTCCGACTGAAGGCCGGTGCCGATGCTCAGCATCGTCAGGACCATCCCGCCGGTGACGCCGAAGGCATAGTACGCCCCGTGCGAGGCGATGTCGATAAAGAACAGGAACGAAAGCGGGGAGGCGAGGATCGAGAGGAGGTAGAGGGGCTGCGTGCGGATCGGTACGAGACCGTTGATCTGGACCAGGGCGAAGATCGATCGCGCGCGGTGGCGCTCGCTCATGGCGCCACCGGTTCTTCTTCCCCTTCTTCGAGACCGACCAGCGGTCGACCGACGATCTCGAGGAAGATGTCCTCGAGCGAGACCGGTCCCAACGAGAGACGGTAGCCGTGCTCGAGCCCCCAGCGCGCGAGATCACGCGCGTTGCTCTCTCGCGCGAAGACGAGATAGCCCCCCTCGATCCGCGTGACGCGTCCATACGGGTGCAGGGCCTCCGCAGCGATCGGTCCCGCGATCGTCACGCGATAGGGATACGGCATCCGGGCGCGCAGTTCCTCGGCCGTGCCGCTGAGCATGACCCGACCCTTGTCGATGAGCGCGAGGCGAGCGCTCAGGGCTTCGGCTTCGTCCAAGTAGTGGGTCGTGAGCACGATCGTGCGGTGCTCGCGGATCGCGTGGCGGATCGCGTCCCACACCTGGCGGCGCGCCAGCGGGTCGAGGCCCGTGGTCGGCTCGTCCAGGAAGAGGAGCTCGGCGTCGGAGGCAAAGACCATCGCGACCAGCGCTCGCCGGCGCAGCCCTCCCGAGAGATGGGACACGAGGGTCTTCCGGTAGGGCTCGAGCTCGAGCTCGGCGAGGACATCCCGGGTCCGCCGGCGTGCCTCGACGGCGTCCGTCCCGCGCATCTTGAGATTGAGATAGATGACCTCCTCGGTCGTCAGGAAGTAGAGGGGTCGAGATTCCTGGGGGATGCACGCGATGCGGGGACGAATCTCACGGGCCCGCGTCCGCACGTCCAGACCGAGGACCTCGAGGTCACCGGAGGTGTGTTCGAGCTGGGTCGCGGCGATCCGGACGAACGTCGTCTTGCCCGCGCCGTTCCGACCGATCAATCCGAAGGTGACCCCGTGAGGTACCTCGAGATCGACGTCCGACAGCGCGTATACGTTGGGAGGCGCCTTCGGATACCGCTTGCCGAGGCGGCGTGCGCGCAGGGCGAAGTCCATCTTTGAGACGCCATCGAGCGAAGCTCATAACGGGGACTTCGACGCGGATCCCCGTCCGCAGTCCGCCCGGCTCAGCTCAGGATCTCGTCGAGTCGGCCCAGGGCGACCCCGCGTTGGATCTCCTGGGCGATCCGCCGCCCCATTGAAAGCCCGGGAGCGACGTAGTCGGAGTACGGGCTGCCCGACGTGAAGAGGTTCGTTCCCGCCACGATTCGGGTGGAGATCTCGAAAACCTTGAAGTCGAAGTCCTCCGTCATGATCCCTTCGAGGCAGAACGGGCCCACCATCCCACCGAACAGTTCGATCGAGCGTTCGACGATCCGCGCGGCGGCGTCGAAGACCTTCGGCAGCAACGACTCTCGCAGCACAACGGGCACGTTGCCGGTGACGACAAACGTCGGACGGATACCGGCTTTGAGGAGCTCTTCCTGCGCCCCGAGTTTGTAGAGCTCGTCGATGTTCGCCTCGTCGCGCCGGTCCATGCCGAGCAGTTCCAAGGAGCCGTGCCCGACGCGATAGCCGCGATCCGACAGAGGAGAGTAGAAGAAGTGGACGTAGTAGCGGGTCCCGAGCACGTACTCCTGGATGACGTAGGGACCGGTCGGCCGGAAGTCCTTGAGCGACTCCCGATTCTTGGCCAGGAAGAATCCCTTGCCGCCCTTGGCCCCGTAGTACTTCACGATCGCGGGACCATCGACCTCGCTGGCATCCTCGAAACGACGGGGCATGGAGACGTGCGCCAGCTCGAGCCACTCGCGCTCCTTGCGGCGGTCGGACTCCCACGCGATCACGGCGCGGTTCCCGAAGACGGGGACGTCCATCTGGGCAAAGCGCTCGGGACCGAGGTATTCGACGAACGAACCGTGGGGGATCACGATCGCGCCCGAGCGCTTCAGCTCGGGAGCGACGGTCGGAAGCTGGTCAACCTTCGGCACCGAAAGGAATCGATCGGGCCGCGCGAGCGGGAACGCGTCGTAGTATCGGTGGGGAGGGCCGATCGCGAGACCGATGGTAGGGAGCCCCTCCTGCCGGGCGCCGTAAAAGATCTGGAGGGACGAATGAGAGCAGAGCGTGGCCACGGACGGTGTTCGCCCCGCGAGCCCCGCGCGGCGGTCGGCGGAAGAGAGACTTATCCCCATAGAGCCGCCTAGCGGGCGACCTTCTTATCGGTTGCGAGCGGCCGCCCCGGGTCAGCCGGCGGTGTCCGGTTCCTCGAGTTCCCAGTACCAGCGCACCTGGCGCCGTCCCGAGTCCGCGACCCTTCGCCGTAGCTCGGGATCGATCGCGGGATTTCGGATGAAACGGCGCACCTCCTCGGGGCGATCGAGGGGAGGCAGGCCCCCGCCTTTCGACATCTGGGCGAGGCCCTCGACCTGCTCGAGCGGGTAGCGCCACTCCTCCTCGCGGCGCCGGATCGCGACCGCGTGGTTCCCGGGTACCCGATGCACACCGGCGCGTTCCGCCGCCCGGTGAAGTTCCGCCGCGGTACGCTCCAGCTCGCCGGCGAGCTTCGCCTCCTGCCGGCGCAAGTGCGCGAACCGATCGACGAGCCCGGCCAGGTACTCCCGGTCTCCGGCGGGCACGACGCGGAACTCCGGGCATCGCGACTGGAACTCGCAACGACGGCACTGCCGGCCGGGGGTCGGCTCGTACGCCTCGGATCGGATCCCGTCGCACACGTCGCCCAGACGATTGTAGAGCGTGTTCAGAGAATCCCGGGCGCGCGGGGGCGAGCGGAGGGGGGTCAGAGAGCGGAGGTGATAGAGCGTGAGGCCCTCCACCGGGTCCGGGTAGTTCTTCTCGACGAGCACTTGGTATAGGGAGAGCTGGTCGGAGCTGAGCGCTTCGTCGCTCGAGATCTCCCGGGAGGTCTTGTAATCGAGCACCTCGAGCCCCCCGTTCGGCGTCCGATCGATTCGGTCGATGTAGCCGTGGATCGGGATCCCGTCCCAGGTCGCTTCGAGATGCTGTTCGACAGCCACGGGAGTGGGCGGGCGCTCGCGCAGGAGCCGGTAGTAGCCGAGGAGGATCTCCGCTCCTAGGGCGCGGTACCGCTCCTCTTCCTCGCGGCTGGTGTATCCCTCGCTCGACCAGGCCCGACGGTAGGCTTCCAGTACCTCCTCCTCCGAGCTCGACGGGACCCCCCCGACCGGGGCCCGGGTCGATGCGTAGTGGTCGAGGGTGCGCTGGCTCTCTCCGCTCTCGGTGCGGCGGGATGCGGGAACGATCAGTGGGCGAACGAGCTCCTCGAGGACGGAGTGGATCGTCCGTCCGAAGGTAAAGTAGCCGCGAGGGGCCTCGGTCAGATGGTCGACGTAGAGGAACTTCCATCGGAGCGGGCACTCCTGGTACGTCCGCGCGGACGAGTAGCTCAGCGTCGGAACGGCTGCCACAGGCTACCGTGAGCCCGGGCGGGGATGAAAGTGCTCCCTGGGGTCCAACCCCCCGGGCCGGCCCCCTCGCGGTTCCCCTAGTGCCCCAGCGCGGAGGCGTCCATATCGACCTTCTCGGGCACGGCGCCCGCGGGGCTGGCAAGGTTGAGCCGAGCCTGCGGGTTCGCAAGGTTCTTCGGCAACCCGAGAAGGTCGAGGAGCTCCTTGTAGTGGTTGCGAATCGTCACGGGCGTCACGTTCGCGACGGCCGCGATGCGATCCTGGCTGCGCGGTTCGCCCATCAGGTTCGAGGCGATGTAGATGATCGTAGCGAGGATCCCGTTGGGGAGGACGCCGCTCGTCGAGTAGACCTGCTCCACCTGCTCGAGCAACTGGAGGACCTTCGCGCGGACCTCCTTGGAGAGGTTGAGGTCCTGCGTGAACCGGACGAGGTAGTCGCGCGGCTCGACGGGTTTGAGCCCCAACTTGAGCTCCCGGGCGAGCAGTGTGTAGGCCCGGCCCACCTCGATCTTGGTCGCCTTGGAGTGCGTGATGATCTCCTTCATCGTGCGCGGCACATGGCACTGCCGGCACGCCGCATACACGCTCGCGGCGACCAGAGCAACGATCTTCTTTCCACGGGTCGCCTTGTGCTCGAGCGCCCTCCGGTAGATGTAGGTGGCCGACTCCTTGACCTCGCGCGAGAGGCCCAGCACGCCCGCGAGGCGATTGAGCTCGCCCAGCGCCACGACGAGGTTGCGCTGGTGGGTGCGAGCAGCTCGCAGTCGGTGGTTGAGTTTGCGGAGATGGTAGAACTTGAGCGACGTGTTGCGGGAAAGGCTGTTGCCCTGGAAGTCCCGGGTCGGTACTCCGATCTCGCTGAAGAGGCCCTTGTCCGGCATCAGCGGCGAGATGACGGGTCCCCAGCCCCGCGCCTCGCGACCGGTGTCCTCTTTGCTGCCTCGTTGACCGCGGTCGCTCACGAGGGCGCTCTGGTCGACGACGAGGCCGCAGTCGGCGCAGACGATCTCTCCTCGGATCTCGTCGCGGATGAGGTGAGTGGAACCGCAGTTCGGACAGGACTCGGCGACCGGCGGGGAAGGAACGCTAGAAGTCGGCTCGAGGGCGCTCAGTCGGGCGACCGACCGGGCGGGAGCCTTCGGTGCGCCTGCTCTCGGGCGAGATGACTTGGGAGTGGGGGAATTAGGCTTCATAGGAGTGAGAACGAGCGAAGTTCGCGTATATAAGCCTTGGCCGGTCTGCTGTATCACGTGTAACTACAATCCCTACAGTCGCCCCCCATTCCCGCTCGATAGGCGTAAGGTTCCGTTCTCGGTTGTCGTCCCCCGGGGCCTGCCACCGGACGATGGGGTAGTCCGGCCGCCCTGCTTACGATGCTTTGACAACGAAGGAGCATCCCTGGGTCGCGTGGCGCGTCGGATCGGGCTTGGAGACCTCCCAGCGGCCCCCCAGGCGGTTCTCGAAGACCGTCCTGAGAAGGCACGGGCACATCACGCGTCCGATCTCGGTGGAACCATCGGTGCAGGCGAAACAGTTCCGAATCCGGAGCGTCAGCGGACGCGCCCGGGTCACCTCGAGCTGGGAGCGGGTGTGAGCGGCGTAGTACTTCGTCAGGGCCGAGCCGATCTCCTCCGTCGTCCGAGCGGCGATCCCCTCCGCGATCTGACGGCCGAGTTGCTCGGCGATCTCTTCGATCATCCCGGGGATGCTGAGCTGGAGTTCTTGGATCCCGGTGGCGCGCATCCCGAGCGTAGCGATATCCCGGAGACGGCGGAACGGCTCTCGCTCGCGCCCGGATATGACCGGAAGGACCGTCATGCTCGGTGTTTGGATCTCCTCGATGCGACTCTCTCCACGGACCCCGGGCCCCCACTGCCGCTGGTGGTACTCCCGGCTTAGTTCTACGACCGCGGGCGCGGTCGACCAAAGGGCGATCTGCTCGTCCCGGCTCTCCCGCAGGGCCTCCCCCTCCGTCGAGATCAGGACCAGGGCACCGTCCCGGTCCACGACGATGGAGCGGTGCATCAATGGGCGCGTGGCGTGCCGGACCTCGGCAAAGTCGAGGTAAGGCCTCACGTCGGCGAGGTTCGGGTGATAGATCTCCGTCACGATGCGGACCCGGATCCCGCGTCCACTCGCATCCCTTAGCACGCGATCGACCCCTCCGGCGGTGAGCGAGGCGAGGGTCGCGCCGCTAACGGTCATCAGGATCTGGCGCTCGGCCACTCCGAGCCGCTTGGCCAGGAAGCGGTTCCTCTCGTCGCGCCCTTCGAGGACCGTGAACTTCCGTCCGTCCGTCGCTCCGAGCAGTTCCCGGGTCTCCAGCCAGCTCGCGACGACCCGGTCCCGGTCCCTTCGAAGCCGGCGCAGGTTCTCGGCCGCCTCCCGGATCCAGCGGTCCACCAGATCCTCGGGAGGGAGTGCGGCGAATCGTCGCGGCCTCGTCGCGGTCTCGTGGAGGAGGCCCCGGTCGATGAGCTGCTGGATGAATCGGTAGGCCTCCACGCGGTGCATAGCCGTGAGCCGTGCCAGTTCGCTGGCGGTCTGGGGGCCCCCGTGGGACGCCGCAAGGTAGAGCCGGGCGCCCTTGTCGGGGATGCCGTGGGCGGTCAGGAGGCTTCGGATGTCGCGTTCGGGCGGGACCATCAAGGCGGTCGCACGGTCCGACGCGATAAAAGAGGGCCGAAGCGCGGGGGAAAGGGACGAGGATACGGCGGCTTATAGGGCCGCCTGGAAGTCATCGATGGTCAGCGTGTACGGCGTCTCGGGACCCGAGCGCTCCTTGAGCACTTCGCGAGCGAGCAGCCAGTAGACCGTGGCCAGCGCGACTCGCCCCTTGTTGTTCGCGGGGATGACGAGATCCACGTTGCGGGTCTCGTTGTTCACGTCGCATAGCCCCACCACCGGGATCCCGATCGAGACTGCCTCGCTCAGTGCCTGCTGATCGGTCGCGGGGTCTGTCACGAAGAGGACCTTGGGCTCGAAGTACTCCTCGAGGTTGGGGTTCGTCAGGCAGCCCGGAACGAACCGCTCGGAGAAGGATACCGCGCCGATCGTCTGCGCGAAGACGCGGACCGGTTTCTGGCCGTACTGGCGCTGGGAGACGACGAGGATCCGGTCGGCGGGCATGCGCGCGAGGAACTTCGCGGCGATCCGAATGCGTCGGTCGGTTTCCCGGATATCCAGCACGTGGAGCCCGTCGAAGCGGATCTTGTGGACGAATCGGCGCATGCTCGCCGACTTTTGCTGCGTTCCGATGTGGACGCCCGAGGTGAGATACGTCTCCTCGGGGACCAGGAGCTCGCCGGGAGCGGTGTCCTGCCCGTCCGAGGCCACCACCCGCTCTTCGGCCATCGTCTCCTCGTCCGGCATCCGTTCCTCAGGCTCCGTGGGCGCGGGCGAGACGAAGCAGCTCATTTAACTTTGCCACCCGCTCGCCACCGAGGATCCCGGTCTTGATCCCGCGGGCCCCGATCCCTAGGGCGACGTGCGCGAGCCAAGAATCGGGGGTCTCCCCGGAACGGTGCGAGGCGATCAGGTGGGCCCCCTTCGTGCGGGCGTAATCGACCGTGGCGAACGCGCCCGAGAGGGTGCCGACCTGGTTGACCTTGATCAGCACCGCATTGGATGCCTTTGCCTCGAGGCCCCGCCGCACGCGCGGCTCCTGCGTGACGTAGATATCGTCGCCCACGACGAGCGTGCTACGACCTACCGCGCTCGAGAGCTGCGCAAACTCTTCGAACGCCTCTTGATCGAAGGGGTCCTCTACGTAACGGATGCCATAGCGCTCGACCAGGTCGGTCATGAACTGGACCTGGCCGGCCGGGTCGAGCGAGCGGTCCCGGTAGTGATACCGGCCCTTTTCGAAGAACTCGCTGGCCGCTAGGTCGAGTCCGGGGTAGACCTCGATCCCGAGCTCGTCGCGCGAGGCCGTGCAGGCCCCGACGAGAATCTCGAGCCCGTCGACGCTCGTTACGGGGGCGACCCATCCGCCTTCGTCCCCCCGGCCGAGCGCGACGGTAGGGAAGCGGCGGCGAAGCTCTGTGCCGATACGTCGGTGGACGTCGATCGCCGCCCGGATCGACTCGTCGATCGTGCGACCCTCGGCGAACGCGAGGAACTCTTGGAACTCCGGTCCGCCGATGGCGTGGCGCCCCCCATTGAGGCAGTTCCCGACGACCGCGGGGAACCGGGTCCCTTCCACATCCGGTCGGCGTAAGACTTCGAAGAGCGGGCGACCGGTCTCGGACGCTACGGCGAGCGCGTTCGCTACCGACACGGCCGTAGCGGTGTTCCCACCGATCTCCGAGAACTGGGACGTCCCATCGACCTCGGCGAGGCACCGGTCGACCGCCGCCTGATCCCGCGCATCGAGTCCGATCAGTCGGGGAGCGACGAGGGACCGAAACCGGGAGACTGCTTCGGGAACTCCCCCTCGCGGGAACGCGCTCACCTCATGCGCCCCGGTGCTGGCACCGCTCGGGGCTCCCGCGCGGCCCGAGGCGCCGCTGTCGAGCGAGAGGGTCGCTTCGACGGTCAGGTTGCCCCGAGAGTCCAGGATCCCCGCGAGATCCGCCGACCGGATGGCGCTCACGGCCCCTCCACGAACTCGACGAGGACCCCTCCGAACGCGGAGGGGTGGGCGAAGCCGACGCGGCGACCCCGCGCCCCCGGGCGCGCGTGCTCGTCGATCACTCGCTGGCCCCCTCGCTTCAGGCGTTCGAGCTCGGAGTCGACGCTCTCCACGCGGAACGCGACGTGGTGGATCCCCTCTCCGCGGCCGTCGAGGAACTTGGCGATCGGAGAGGTCGGGGACGTCGGAGACAGCAGCTCGATGTCCGTCGGTCCGAACGGGACGAATCGGACCCGCACCTGCTGGGTGGGTACCTCCTCCGTATCGGCGCTCGCCGCGCCGGCGAGCGCGGCCCATGCCGAGGTACGTGCGTCAAGATCCCGCACCGCCACCCCGAGATGGTCGAACTGCATGGGAACTCCCGTTAGAACGCCCGGGACGGAGGCTGCTCACCGAAAATCCCTCTCCAGACATCCGCGATCTCTCCGAGGGTAGCTCCCGCACGGACGGCCTCGATCACGAGCGGGAGCACGTTCTGCGACGTCCGGCTCGCTCGGGCGAGCGCCTCGAGCGTCGAGGCCGTCCTCGCCGCATCGCGGTTCTCCCGCCAGCGTCGAACCAGCGAAGCTTGGTGGCGTTCCTCTGCCGGAGAGATGCGCTGGCCGCGAACCCCTCGACGTTCGGACGGGAACAAGGAGAACCCCGGGTTCCCTTCGAAGAGGTCGTTCACCCCGACGATGATCTCTTCGCGCGCCTCCCGGGCCCGGGCGCTTCGGTACGCCTCTCGAGCGATCTCGGCCTGGAAGTATCCCCGCTCGATCGCTACGAGGCTGCCCCCCATGTCATCGACCCGGGCGAGGTATTCGCGTGCCTCGGATTCGATCGACTCGGTTCGTTGCTCGATCTCGTAGGAGCCCGCGAGGGGATCAACGGTGTTGGGGATCCCCGACTCCTCCGCCAAGATCTGCTGCGTCCGGAGGGCCAGCCGGGCGGATGCTTCGGTCGGGAGCCCGATCGCCTCGTCGAGCGCGTTCGTGTGGAGCGACTGGGTGCCTCCGAGCACGGCGGAGAGCGCTTCCAGGGTCGTCCGCACGACGTTGAGCTCGGGCTGCTGCGCCGTCAGGCTCGAGCCGGCGGTCTGGGTGTGGAAGCGGAGCTGCATCGATCGGCTCCGCTTCGCCCCGAAGCGTTCCCGGACGGTTGCGGCCCACATGCGTCGGGCCGCCCGGAACTTCGCGATCTCACCGAGGAAGTCCCGGTCGCTCGAGAAGAAGAACGATAGGCGCGGCAGGAACTCGTCGAGATCGAGCCCTCGCGCGCGTACGGACTCGACGTAGGCGATCGCGTTCGCGATCGTGAAGGCGACCTCCTGCGGCGCGGTCGCTCCGGCTTCGCGCATGTGGTATCCCGAGACGCTGATGTAATTCCACTCGGGCATCTCGCGGGTCGCAAACTCGATCAGGTCGGTCGTCAGGCGCATCGACGCCTCGGGTGGATAGATGTACGTGCCCCGCGCGATGTACTCCTTGAGAATGTCGTTCTGAACGGTCCCGCTGAGGCGCGCCCGC
This sequence comes from Thermoplasmata archaeon, assembly GCA_021844945.1. Taxonomy (GTDB): domain Archaea; phylum Thermoplasmatota; class Thermoplasmata; order Lutacidiplasmatales; family UBA184; genus Lutacidiplasma. The sequence continues at coordinate 192,737 of JAKBSJ010000003.1, forward strand.
GGGACGCCGTTCTTCTCGGCGGTCGCGACGAGCAAGGCCAGAAGTATCGGGGCCGTGGCGTTGATGGTCATCGAGACCGTCGCTCGGTCGAGAGGGATCCCGGTGAACAGCGTGTCCATCGCCGCGCGGGAAGGGATGGGCACGCCGCACCGACCCACCTCGCCCCGCGCACGTTCGTGATCGGGATCGTAGCCGATCTGCGTGGGGAGGTCGAAGGCAACCGAGAGCCCGGTTTGACCTCCTTGGAGCAGGTAGCGGAACCTACGGTTCGTCTCTCGTGCGCTTCCAAACCCCGAGTACTGGCGCAAGGTCCACAGGCGACCCCGGTACATCGTGGGCTGGATCCCGCGGGTGAATGGGGTCTCGCCCGGGAAGCCGATCCGCTCGAGATAGGTGCCCTCCGGATCCACCGGCGCCGGCGCGAGAAGGGCATCGAGCTCCGCGTCGGACGTATCGCCGAGGGTCGCCCGAGCTCGGGCCTTCCATGCGGACCGGGAGGCACGCTGCGCGGCGGAAGAGGTCGGGGCCGGGCGAGTCATCCCGCGTCGACCGGGCGGCGATATTAGACGGTTCCCGGCCGTCGAACGAGGGGCCACAACGCGCTGAGGTCGAGCTCTCCCCATGCGACGGGAACCGGGATCCCCGCGGCCTCGAGAACACGGGGATGGAGTTCTCCGACCTCGGCGATTCCTTCGCCGGCCAGCCGGACGCGGGCGGCACGGCCGGGGATCGTCGCCGGGATCTCCGCCGGCTCGCGCACCCCGGTGACGTCCATCGTGCGCAGAAGGTAGTCGATCAGCGCGGCCGCGTCCGCGAAACCGAGACCCTCGCCCGCCAGCGCGAATCCGATGTGGTAGCGTGTTTCCGTTCCGCTCTCCCCCTTCGTGGATCGGACCACGACCGGACCGGTCTCGCTGATCCGCTGCGGGTAGGAGTGGCGGACGTTATGGCGGAGGGACTCGAGGAGAGAGATCGCGAGGCTCGAACGGAGCGCCGCGAACTCTTGGCTGGGCGGATTGGCGAGCCGAATCGTGTCGGGGCTCCGTTCGGCTCGTTCGACCGCGCCGTCGCTGACCACCACCGGGGTGTACAGGCTCATGAGGCCGGCGCCCAGAAGGATCGGAGAGAACCGACGACGGAACACGGACTCCGGTCGGCGTCGACCGAGGGTCGAGCTAACGGGGAGGAGCGTTCCCGAGGTGCTCAGGCCCCGGGCGATCACGAGATCCTCGGCGACATCCACCGACCCGAGAAGGTCGATCCGCCACGGGGCGGCGGTGATGGCCCAGCCTCCCGCGGAGGCGTGGACGTCCATCCGGCACGAGCGTGCGAGACGGCGGACTTCCGGACCGGCGATCCTCTCGCCTGCGATACCGAGAAGATCCGAGGTACGGAGCTCGATCTTCCGGGGGGAGAATACCGGGGTCTCGGTCTCGGACGTCGCCGAAGAAGGCTCGATCCGAACCGGCGCCACGGACCAACCGCGGGCCGCGAACACCAACAGGAGGAGCTGCAGCGACTCGCGCACCGCCCTCGCGCTCGTGCCGGTCGACTCGAGGAGGAGCCCCCGGTCTCCGGGGCGGACCTCGCCCGATTCGCGGCCGTTGAGAATCGGGGGAAGGCTCGCGACCGCGTCGTTCGCATCTCGGAGAACGAGACACGCGTTTCCGTCGCGGCCGAACGCGCCGTAGCGCGTCGCCATCGGGTGCTCCTCGAAGAACTCGCTCGCCGAGATCGCGCGGTTCCGGTCGAGCGGAGTGAAGCGTACCGACTCCATCGGCTCAAGCGCATACCGCAGAGGGAAGCGGATCCGCTCGAGCGCGTAGAGACCAAGACTCGCCTTTCTTCGGTCTCGGCCCACGCTCGCGTGAATGACCTCCTGGAACCGAATCGCCTCGGCAAGGGTACCTTCATCGATCCCCGAGCGCTTCGGGGGGTGGACGAGCACGCCGGCAATCTCGGGACGCAGCGGGTGAACGGTCGCTGCGACCTCGATGGTCGGGCCCGGGCCTGTGGCGCGACGGATGTGGGGCAGCCCAGTTCGGGACCCCGTAATGCCCTCGAGGTAGAGGCCGAGTCCGCCTTCGGAGAGGAGATCCAACCGATCCGGGGTCGCCGAGATCTGGAGCTCGTCGCCGTCGATCCCGACCAGCTCGGCCTTCGATGCGAAGAGCAACTCCTCCCAGCGCGCCCGGGGGAGGGGCTCCGGGAACATCGCCTGGACCCGGGAGAGCGAGAGCGTGCTCTGGGGCATCTACACCCTCCCATCGCGCAGTCGTCCGAGATCGTCCTGGAACAGCTCGCGGATGTCGTTGCACCCCAGGGCCACCATGGCGAGTCGCGTGACCCCAATCCCCCATGCGGCGACCGGAACCTCGATCCCCAGCGGCCGGAGGACCTCGGGCCGGAAAAGTCCGCCGGGGAAGACCTCTATCCAACCGAGCCGGGGGTGCTTGACGTACCCTTCCACCGACGGTTCGGTGAACGGGAAGTAGCTCGGGCGAACGCGGACCTCGCCGATGCCGATCGCTTTGGCGAGGGACTGAAAGATGCCGATGAGATGGCGGATCGAAATTCCCTCCTGACCGACGACGCCCTCGCACTGGCCGAACTCGATGTGATGCGATGCATCCAATGCCTCGAACCGGAAGTTTCGGTCGATCGAGTACATTCGGAAGGGCGGCTCGGGCGCGCGTGCGAGGTAGCGACCGCTCACGGCCGTGGTCTGGGAGCGGAGCACGGAGCGCGCCGCGATCCTCGGGTCGTAGCTATGGGTCCACCCGAGGCTCAGCGGTTTCGTCGCGCCCGGGAGCGGGCGACCTTCGTGGACCGCGGCGACGCGGTCAGCCACCGGGCCCTCGGGCAGCCGCCCTTCGATCCCGGTCAGGTGCAGGACATCGTGGATCGATCGGGAGGGGTGGTCCTGCGGCATGAACAGCACGTCCGCGTTCCAGAACTCGGTCTCCACCAGCGGCCCTTCCGCTTGTTCAAAGCCGAGACCAATCAGGATCTCTTCGAACTCCTCGAGCCACGATGGATAGGGATGGGGACGTGCGCCGAAGACGAACGGGACCTCGGCGCGCACGTCGTACGGTCGGAACGAGCCGGTCTTCCAGGCGCCGGACGCGAGCATCTCGCCGCGGAGGGGACCGATTCGCTCGCCCGCCTCCTCGATCGGCCAGGTAGCGCCGACCTCCGAAGGGGCCCAGCGGCGGCGCGTGATGTGATCGGTGCGAACAAGACCGCGACGCTCGAGCGCGCGGACGCTGGCCACATCGTGCGCTGCGGTTCCCTGGGCGATACGGCGAAGGGTGGCCTCTTGAGGAAGCTCACCCTCGCCCGGGGGAGCGTCCGGGCGCAGTCGCAGCGGCATCCCGGGCTCCAGGTAACCCAGCCGGCGCAGGTTCCCGATCGCCGCCGAGCGCTCCTCCTCGGGCAGGGCCTCTTCGGCCTCTGCGCGCTGCGAACGAAGGGCGTCCAGCAAACGTCGCTCCGGTAGACCCTGACTGAGGGCTGATTCCCCCCGGGGGGTCGGCCGAAGGGTCGCTTCATGGATCTCCTCGACCACGGCCAAGCGCTTGGAACGCAACCGCTGGAGGCTCCCACGAACTTCCTCGGGAGAGAGGCCGGAGGCCCGGGGCACCTCCTCTTCCGCGACCGGTCCCGTCCGGGATCGGAGCACCTTCAGGACGGCGGTCTCCAGGGGGGAGAGGTCTACGGTGTTCGGCGCCGGGAACTCGTCCGTCGGATCGGGCACGCTCGAGGGAGCGGGGGCCGCGCTTTAGTTTTTGGGAATCGCCGGCGGCTGCGCCTATATCCGGATCGGTTGGGTGTACCCCGCCGGGAGATGGAACGGGTGGTCTCCACCAAAGGGATCGGGACGCGGTCCCGCGCGCTCGCCTCGTTTCGCGCTGAGGTAGGCGTCGATCGCCTCGGCGGCCCGGCTCGCGGAGCCCATCGCGTACACCACGGACCGGCCCCCGGCGGCGAAGATCCCCGGGACGTCGGTGGCGAATCCGGGCTTCGTCCCTTCGGGCCATCCTTGCGGCGTTATCTTCAGGTGGAGACTCCCGTCGAATCCTTCGAGATCCGCTCGTTGCCCGACCGCGACGATCAGCGTATCGCACGGGATCGTCTCCTCCGAGTTCGGCACCGGGATCGGAGCCCGTCGGCCCCCCGAGTCCGGCGGGCCAAGCTCCATCCGTTGCACGACGAGACCTTCCACGTGTCCGTTTCCGACGATGCGGACGGGAGCCCGGAGGAACCGGAAGTGGATCCCTTCCTGTTCCGCACCATGAAGTTCTTCGGGGTCGGCTGGCATCTCCTCCCGCGTTCGGCGGTAGACGAGGGTAACGTCGCCCCCCTGGCTCAGGCGCACGCAGCTACGTATCGCGTCCATCGCGACGTCCCCTCCCCCGACGGCGACGATCTTCTTGCCGACGGAAACCGTCTCGCCGAGGTTGAGCCTCTTGAGGAGGTCGAGGGCCGGGATCACCCCGGGTAGGTCCTCGCCCGGCACCCCGAGAGCCCGGTGGAGACTCGTTCCTATGGATAGGAACACCGCGAGATACCCCTCCTGCAACAACTGCTCGATCGGGATGTCCCGCCCGATCTTCCGACCGTCGACCCAGGTGACGTCGAGGTCCTTGTATCGGGCCCGATCGATCTGGACCTCGCGATTCGACATCCGGTAGGCGGGAATCGTCTCCAGGAGGCCCCCGACGCGCTCCTCCTGCTCGAATACCGTGACCGAATAGCCGCGCACCCCGAGCTCCCAGGCCATCATCATACCGGCCGGCCCCCCGCCCACGACGGCGACGCGCTGGTGCTTGGGGCTCGAAGGCACATAGGCGAGATCGGAGTTCCCGAACTCGAGCGCGGCGCGTTTGAGGTGCCGGATGGCGATCGGTACTCCCTTCTTCTTCACCACACAGGCGTCCTCGCAATAGTGGTAGCACACCTTGCATAGGCACGTCGCAAGTGGGTCGTCCCGCAGCGTGACCCGGGCCGAGCCGTCGAAATCGCCGGCCGCGATCAGCCGGATGTACTCTCGAGCGTCCTGGTTGATAGGGCACGCCTCGACGCACCAGGGTCGGCGGCATTGGATGCACCGCTGGGCTTCCAGCACCGCCTCTTCCCTGGTGTAGGCGTGAAGAACCTCGCGGAAATCCTGAGTCCGCTCCGCGATCGGATCCTCCCGGATGGGGACCCGCACCGGGTTCAGTTTCGGGGGAGGAGGCTTGGCGGACGCCGTCGTAGAAGAGGCAGCGAAGCCGCTAGGGGCCCCCACTGGATCCGACGGCATAATCTCCGCCGCCCTCTGGACTCGATTTGTTAAGAAGCTAGCTTTCCGTGAAGGCGTGCGCGACCCCACCGGGGCCAAGATTGGACTATAAGGGAGCACCTTCTCTCTCCCCACGGTCCGGGACCATGGTGCTGGATTCGCTAGGGAAATCGCTGCGCGGGGTCCTCCAGAAGATCGCGCGGGGCTCCACGGTCGACGAAGAACTCCTAGGCGAGGTCGTACGGGACATCCAACGCGCCCTTCTCCAGGCCGACGTGAACGTTCAGCTGACGCTCGACCTGACCCAACGCATGCGCCGCCGGGCCCGGGAGGAGAAACCCCCGGCGGGGTCGAGCTTGCGGGATTTCCTGATCCGGATCATCTACGAGGAGATCCGCTCCATCCTCGGGGAGGAGCGCGACTTCGAGGCCAAGCCCCGCAAGATCCTGCTCGTGGGACTCTACGGCCAGGGAAAGACCACCACCGCCGGCAAGCTCGCCCGCTTCCTTCAGAAGAAGGGGGTCCGGGTCGGGCTGATCGCCGCCGACGTTCATCGACCGGCGGCGATCGATCAGCTGGAACAGCTCTCCAAGAAGATCGGTTGCGAGTTCTACGCCGATCGCACGGAGACTCGGGCCGAGGTCATCGTCCGGGACGGGCTCGCGAAGTTCCCCTCTCACCTTGCCGTGATCGTGGATACGGCCGGGCGCAGCGCTCTGGATGCGGACCTCATCTCCGAGCTGCGGCGGGTACGCGAGGCGGCCCGGCCGGACGAGACGATACTCGTGTTGGACGCCGCCATGGGCCAGACGGCCGGGCGCAGTGCGGCCGCCTTCCAGGAGGCCGTGGGCCTCACCGGTACCATACTCACCAAGATGGACGGTTCCGCGAAAGGCGGTGGTGCCCTGAGCGCGGTCGCGGCGACTCACGCACCGGTGCTGTTCCTCGGGACCGGTGAGCACTTGGACGAGCTGGAGCGGTTCATTCCGACCCGCTTCGTCTCCCGCCTCTTGGGCATGGGCGACCTCCAGACCCTTCTCGAGCGCTTCGAGGAGCTCCGGGACAAGGAAGAGGCTCAGAAGGCGGCCGAGCACCTCATGGCGGGTCGCTTCACGCTGAAGGACCTGCGCACCCAGATCGACTCGCTCGGATCGCTAGGATCGATGGCAAAGCTCCTCAGCTTCCTTCCCGGATTGGGACAGGCGAAGGTGGACGAGCAGCAACTCGATCAGACCCAGAGGCAGGTCCGGCGATTCCGGGCGATCCTGGACTCGCTGACGCCCGCAGAACTCCTCGACGCCAGCCTCCTCAAGGGCCCCCGCATCCAACGGGCCGCGCGCGGGAGCGGCCACCGCGGCCACGAGGTTCGTGCGATGCTTCGTTACTACGAGACCACTCGAAAGACCGCCCACGGGCTCGCGTCCAACCGACGCTTCCGTCGACAGTTCGAACGACAAATGACCCAGGAAGGAAAGCCCGGCGCAGGCTCCCCACCGAACGCGACCTGAGGTCCCCGGACCCAGCGTCGCCGCCGTCCCTCACCGCGGGAACCTAAGCGTCAACGAAAGAACTCCCAAAAAGAAGTGGGCTATCCGCCGAGAGTCCCCCGCGGGAGTGCTCCCGCGAGGGACCGAATGGGTTGTCGGTCCTACCCAATCGACCCGTCCGCCCTTACGAGCTTCCTCCGGTTCCGCCGCTACCGCCCGCGCCTCCCGAGCCGCCCTTCGGGGCGTCCCAGGACTGCGGGGCAGCGGGGGACGACGGTTTCCTTCCACGGCTGGCGAAGTAGGCGGCCAGCGCGATGAAGATCACCGCGACCGCCGCGAGCACTCCGATCAGCGCGTAGGCCAGGGTGCTGAATCCGGTCGTCGTCGTGGTGGTGCTCGGCTTGGCGAACGATACGCTGTAGGTCTGCGGGGTCCCAACCACGGTGACCGTCCCGCCCGACGGCGTTGCGACATAGCCCGCCGCATACGCTGAGAACGAGTACGTTCCCGCCGGCAGCGCGAAGGTCGCCGACGCGTTCGCCATCGTCACGTTCGCTCCGTTGATCGACAGGTACCACATGGTGCCCGCCGGGAGGCCCGTAGCCGTGAACGTGGTCGACACCGTCGGAAGCGCGGTCGGGAAGGTGATGTTCGCGAACGTCGGACCGCTTCCCACGCTAATCGTTCCCGTCACCATGCCATACTCGAAGCTGGCCGGCCCGAGCGTCGCGCCGGCCATCGCCGAGAAGGTGACCGAGGAATCCGCCGGCTCCCAGAAGGTCATGTTCGTGCCTGCCGTGCCGTTGGGGTACGCCTGGCTTCCGAAACCCTTCACTTGGGCGTTGAATCCTGCGCTCACCGCAGAGCTCCCCGAAAGTCCGATCGTCAGGGGCACGGGCGAGAACTTGACCCCCTTGAACAGCAGCGAGAGCGTTGGAGAGCTGGTGCTGCCCACGGTGAAGCTTCCCGTCAGCGGCGTGACCGAGGTGTAGGCGGCCGGCGGCACTACGGTGTAGTCGTACGTTCCCGTCGGCAGCATGAACGTGGTGCTACCGCCGCTCACCGGGACGCCTCCCGCGCTGGAGATCAGCACCGAGGACGGAGTACCCCAGATGACGCCCGACTGCACGATGGTGACCGGGTAGGCCTTCGTGGTCGTTGCCGCGAACCCGATCGGGGTGTTGACCGACTTAGTCGACAACGTCACCTGGCCGCTGATCGCGGTCGTGACCTTGTAGCCCGGAACGAGCAGCACGGTGTAGTTGTACGTCCCAGGTACCATCGACAGCGACACCGATGACGAGGTCGTGGTGTACGTTTGACCCGCCGCTACGACCGACCAGCTGGTCCCCGAGGGCAGACCCGACTGCGTGAAGCTCATCGTGTACGCCTTCGGCAGGAAGGTGATCGCGTACCAGTACTGGTCGCCACCGCCTCCGACCATCACGTTCGTGTTGACCGAGCTCAGGCTCACCCACGTGGACGCCGAGTAGAGCTGGAGAGACTGGTCGAAGTAGACGTTCAGGGCGAGTCCCGACAGGATGTGCTCCTCCATGTTGTACTCGAGGATACGCAGCGTGGTGTTCCCCTCATGCAGGGTGGGGCCGGACATCCAGTAGCTCATCGTGTCGTAGGCCCAGCCTTGGCAGTCACCGGCGATCCCCGTCCCGTTGGGCGGATAGGCCTGGGCCGCCCAGTAAACAAGGGCACCCCAGGTGTTGTAGGCCTGTCCCGCCGCGGGACACGTGCTCGACATGTAGTAGGGCGTGTTGAACGTCTGCCACAGCGAGCTGCTGGTAGTGTAGGTCCCGTTCGCCGCTGCCATCGCTGCGATGTTGTTGGACGGGTCCGGGTAATCCGGGATCCAGCCCAGCGTGTAGAAGTCCATCGGGTTCTGCCCCGGCGGCGACGCCGTGGAGTAACCTACCTCCGTCACGAACGGCAGATCCACATCGTAGGGTAGGAGCCTGTGGTTGGTAGCGGCCTCGATCTGGCTGATCCACAGAGCGATACCCTCGTCGAGGCCCGGGTCACCCTGCTGGCCGAAGATCGGGAAGACGCACGCCGTCGTCTTGCAGGCCGCGAGCGTGGCGTTGTAGTAGGGCGACCCAACGGTCGTTCCCTCGGTCCACCACCATGCCGCCGAGCCCACAATGTTCGGGTTCGTGAAGTTCTGTGGCGAGTCCGCGGGGTTGTTGTACGGCCAGGTGATGTTCGTCGGGACATAGTTGCCCATTCCGTTAGGGATCACGCCGCCGTACTGGTTCCCGTACACGACCCCATCGACCGTGTTGATGGTGTTCTGGTATGCCTCGTAGGGCCACGAACCGACCAGGAGCTGGCGCGTCGCCATGTTCGCGAAGAACGTCTGGGGGATGTTGAACGTGTCCCCGCTCGGCAGGATCGTGCTCATCGAAGACGCGCTGAAGTTCAGCGTGAACGTCCAGAAGAAGATGCTGAGCGTGTCGAACGCCGTATAGTCGATCTTCCCCTGGGCCGTTAGGGCAAGCAACGTCGGGGTGTCGGTCGTCGAGATGCCCGCGAAGTCAGCTTGGCCCGCGGCAAACTCCTGGATCCCCTGCGTGTCGGTCGCTTCCCAATAGACGAGAACGTGGGACGCATAGGAATCCGGCACCGGCTGACAACCTACCTCGCCCGCACAGTTCGGCTGGACGTACGCGGGGTTCGTCATGAGCTGGTAGCCTACCGAGGGAAGCTCGTAGGAGAGGTAGTAGGGGCCGCTCCCGACGATGTTGAACCGAACCTGTGGGTCTGGAGCGGGATAGTTCTTCATGAGCTCCGATACGCTGTCCCACGCCGTCGGACCCATCCGGTTGACCGCGCTCACGAACGAGGAAGACGTGGTGGAGGTGATGGTCGAACCTCCGAACTGGCACGGACCGTCTCCGTTGGGAGCGCTCACAGTAAAGCCGGGAAGACCGGCGCCCTGAGCCGTGTACCAGCCGCACGGCATGACCGCCGCGCTGGAGAAGATCTGCGTCATGGCCTCCATGAAGAACGGCCAGGACTGACCTCCGCCCCATACGTTGAAGGTGATGCAGCCGAAGCTGTTCCCCGTCATCGCCGAGGAGGGACAGTACGCCGTGTCGTTGACGTACATCGCGTTCAGCAGGATCTGCTGAGGAGTGTTGTTGAACGGGTAGTGAAGGCCGCTATCGAACGAGGGGTTTCCCGGGTTCAGCAACGTCTGGCCGATATCCCAACCGCCCGTCGAGCCCACGCCGAGATACTGGAAGAACGTCAGTGAGCGCGCGACGGAGAACAGGACATCCGACGGATACATCTGCCAGGAGGCTCCCGTCGCCGGGTTGTAGAAGTGGGAGGGGCCGATCACGAAGGTGTAGTACTGCGGGGCGCCGGTCGTCGTGTTGTCGACGATCAGGTCCGAGCCGTACAGGCTCGTGCACGCCGAAGTTCCCGGCACGCACGTCGCGGCCTCGGGAACATACGAGCTGACCGTGTTCCCTGCATACGTGATGAGCGTCTGGAAGACGTTCATCGCAGGCTCTTCGCTTACGGTATCGTAGAGAACGTTGGGGTCCTCCGTTTGAGCTCCGCCCGGAGCGACCTCGTAAACATACATAGTTCCGCAGTGGGGGCTGGCGTTAGGACACGACGTATCGGTCGCGCTCGCGGGCGACGCGCTACTCGGCGAGGCTGCCGCCGTCGCGTCCGCCGTGGAAGCGATCGCCGTGCTCCCTACCGAGGTCGTTCCGCTCGAGGCCGAAGCTCCGCCGCCGACAATCGGCAGCATGACGCTGAACAGCATCACGAGCGCGATGGCCACGGCCGCAATCACCGTCGCGTGTGTTACCCACTTTCTCTCCATCATACGATGTTCCTACCGATTAGGGCAAGGCCCACGCAGTGGCGAACTGGGCACGGAATATATACTTTATCGAGATGACATTCGCCGCGCGCGACTACCTGGGTTTTCGGCGATGCCTCTTCGGTCTGGAGGAACTGTTCGCGAGGACCAACAAGCCTTCTATGGAGTTCCACTAAGGGGAGTGGTGACAAGGAAAGGGTCGCGGGTGTAGATGGACGGAGCGTCGGTGGGTGAGGCGGTTCTGGCGGGCGCGCTGATCTTCTTCGTTCCCGGATACGGCGTCACGCGAGCCACGTTCCCCGAGTGGAGGGTCCTCTTTCCCCTTCGTCGCCTCCGCTTGCTGGAAACGGTCGCTCTCTCGTTCGTGGTCAGCGTCGCGCTGACTGTTATAGCGGGCGAGATTCTCTTGTCCACCTCTCCGTCCGGATTCCAGGCATACTGGACCGACCCGGTTCTCGAGATGTTCCTCGCGGCGATCTCGCTCGTTGCCTTTCTCGTGGCATGGGCGCGCGGCGCGTTTCGGGAGACACCTCCCGACGCTCACCACCTCGTGGAGACGACTCCCGAGGAGGACCCCTGGGAGTTGATGCAAGAGCTCGACCGGCTGGAACGGGTTCGCCGCCGGGCAATGCATCGGCTACGACGCTCAGAAGCGGGGAGCAGAGAGTCCGCGCAGATCCAAGCCGAGATCGACGAGATCGACAGCCGCCGAACGGAGATCCTTCGGGAGCGGGAGCAGGAGTACGCAAGCTGAGGGTCGCCGGCGAGCCGCAAACGGGCCCAAGATGGTCCTTGTCGTCCGGGGCGAGCTGCGCCTCACCACCGGCAAGGTCGCCGCCCAAGTCGCTCATGGGGCCGTGATGTTGGCCCGTCGCATCGAGCGTGAGAGCCCGGCCCGATTCGCCGACTGGTGGAAAAACGGCCAGCGCAAGATCGTGCTCGAAGCGAGTACCCTTAGCGAGATGGAAGAACTCGAACGTAGCGCACGTGCACGCCGTATCCCCACGGTGTGGGTGGAGGATGCCGGCCTGACGGAGGTCCCACCCGGTACCCGCACCTGCCTCGCATTGGGCCCGGCCCAAGATTTTGAGATCGACCCGGTCACCGGTGGACTTCCGCTCCTGTGACCCTTCTCGGAGGAGCCGGCTCGGCTCTAGGATTTTTCCGGCGGAAATCTTTCGAATAAATAAATACCGGAACGCCGTCCGTCTCCTCGCCGCCGAGAGGATTGGACGGACCGGACGCGGAGGCTCACCATGCGGATGTGGATCTACATCGTACGGCGCGTCCTGCTGCTTCTCCCGATCATTATCGGCGTCATGACGATCACCTTCGTGCTGGTCAACGCGTTGCCGATCGTCGACCAGATGCAAGCTCTCTATGGATGTACCCCCAAGGCGTGCGACTACTCTCCAGGCTCGCCCTTGTACGATCGTGCGTATGCCGCGTTAGGATTTGGTGAGCCGGTATACACGCGATGGGCCGTGTACATGTTTCACGCGCTGACATTCAATTGGGGGACGGTATCCGCCGAGAGTTCTGTAGGGAAGTCCCTCCTCGTCGGAGTAGCCACGGCGGGGGTGCCCGTCGCCACGGTTTTCTCGTGGCTCCTTCCCTACACGCTCGAGCTCGCGCTCCTCTCGCTCGCGATCATCCTCGTGGTCGCGATCCCGCTCGGAAACCTCGCTGCGGTGAATCGGAATCGACCCGTTGATCAGGCCTCCCGCGTGTTATCGTTCTCGGGGTTCGCTCTTCCCAGTTTCTTACTGGGCAGCTTGATTCTCATCGGTGCCGTGATTGGGATAGGGAGCCTGATCAATTTCGGGCTCATTCACACCCCATGGTGCCCCAGCGGCGAGCTGGTCTACAACGAATTCTCGGGTTCTTGGCCGACCACCGCCTGCTTTGCGGGCGATACCTATCCTTCGTGGCTATTGCACTCCGGCCTACAGAGCACGCCGACCGGCTTTCCCACCATTGATGCTCTGATCCACGGGAACTACTGGCTCGCTCTCGATACCTTGATCCGGATCATCCTCCCCGCCCTCGTAATCGCCTTCGGGACCATCGCCATCTTGCTGCGGTACGTTCGCAACAGCATGCTCGAGGTCATGAACCTCGACTTCGTGCGCACGGCGCGAGCGAAGGGCGTCGAGGAGTCGGTCGTCGTCAACCGGCACGCGGGCCGGAACTCGCTGAACGTCACGCTGACGGTGCTGGGATTGACGTTCGCCGGATTCTTGGCAGGCTTTCCGGTCATCGAATCCGTGTTCACTCTGAACGGGATCGGCTATATCCTAGCGATCGCGGTGGACAATCAGATCGGCTCGTTCGACTTCGGCGTGATCTTCGGGTCCGTCATATTATTCACGTACATCATCGTCACGGCGAACATCATCGTCGACGTCCTTTACGCGTACTTGGACCCGAGAGTCCGGTTGGGGTGATTTAACTCGTGCCAGCGACCGCTACGATTCCGACGGACTCCGCACCGGTTCCCGCGGTCCCCACGACGGGGACAGCCCACCATGGGCACCCGATATGGAACGAGTACAAGCGCACATGGTACTTCTTCCGTCGAAACACGCTCGCGATGGTGGGCCTCGCGATCATCCTCGCCTTCGTAATCGTGGCAGTCTATGCCATCCTGACCCCGGTCCCCTGGAACGCGCTCACGCTCTATTGCGGCACGAGCGGAGGCACCGTTTCCTGCGCGAACGAGGTGTGCACGTACACTCCGCCCGCCGCGCCCCCCGGACCGAACTGCTACGCAACCCCCACCGGCTTCCCCGCGTTCGTGGCCCCGACGATTTCGCTTTCGACGTTATCGTTAGGACCCCTGCCGTTCGGTTCGCTCAGCACGACCGACGGAGGGACCCCGTACTTCTACAACATCTTCGACGGCCTGTTGCGCGGCACGGATTGGTCGCTGTTCATCTCTCTCAGCGTCGTAGCGGGAGGGGCCCTGATCGGTTTACTCCTAGGCGCGGTCTCCGGATACATGGGCGGGCTGGTCGACGAGACGATCATGCGCCTTACGGACATCTTCCTCTCGATTCCGTTCATTTTGTGGGTGATCATCGTCGTCGCGGTCGTGTCGACGGACTTAGGTTCCGTCATCTCCGCCTCGTACCTGAGCATCTACATTTTGATCGTCGCGTTGATGGCCGTATGGTGGCCCACGTACACCCGCATAGTGCGCGGTCAGGTGCTCGTGGTCCGCGAACAAAAGTACGTCGAGGCGGCCCGTGCCTCCGGCGCGAAACGGGGTCGGATCATCTTACGTCACATCGTTCCGAACAGCGTGTACCCGGTGTTCGTTCAGATGTCCTTGGACGTCGGGACCATACCGTTGCTGATCGGGACGTTGATCTTCCTGGGGTTCAAGCTGTTCCCAACGGTCTACTTCCCCGAGTGGGGCGACATGGCCGCAAATGCCGTCAACTCGACCCTGATCACCGGCATATTCGACGACTGCGTGATCGGACTGTGCACGATCCCGTGGTGGCAGCTCTTCTTCCCGGGCATCGTGATCTTCCTGTTCGCGATCAGCGTCAACCTGTTCTCCGACGGGGTGCGTGACGCGTTGGATCCGAGGATGCGCCGGTAAGGAAGCGACGATGAGCGCGAGAGTGGAACCGACCGTCGTCGACCTGCCGAGCGAAGGGTTGCCGTCCACCGCGCCTCCGCTTACTGCTTCACCCCCCGCTGGTGGCTCGCGCGATCCTCAGGTCATCCTCGAGGTCCGCGATCTGCGGACTTACTTCTTCACCTACGACGGGATCGTCCGCGCCCTGGACGGGGTGAACCTGAAAGTCCGCCGAGGCGAGACCACCGGACTCGTGGGAGAAACGGGCTGCGGAAAGAGCGTCACGGCGTTTTCCATTACCCGCCTGATCGCCGATCCTCCGGGCCGGATCGTTTCGGGTAGCGTTCGGCTCGGCTCCGCGAACCTTCTGTGGGGGCTCGAGGAGGAGGCGAAGATCCGTCGCGATCCGAAGACGGATCGGGTGCGGATCCGCCGCTCGTTCCGCCGGATCAAGCAGGCGAACGATCGGATGGGCGCGGTGCGGGGACGGCGTATCGCGATGATCTTCCAGGAGCCGTCGCAAGCGATGAACCCCATCTTCTCGATCTCGAACCAGATCTCGGAGTCACTCACCCTCCATCGGGGAATCGAGATCGTCGACGGGATGCTGGGCGCGACCCTCGACGATCCCGCCGTAGAGGCGGCCTGCGAGACTCTCGCCCAGGTCGTCGCGAACGAGGAGCCCTCTCGCCTTAGAGCGGCGTGCACCGCCGTGGGCGATGCGGCCCACCTCCCCACGCTCGGCTACGAACTGTATCACGAGCTGCGGCCGATGAACCTCGCTCCGGAGCAAGCCGTGAAAGAGATCCACGCCATCGTCGCGCGCCGCCGCCTGAGCCCGGGACAACGCCGCTACCTCGTCCATCGTCGCCGCCTGATGGAGACCGAAGAGCGGCAGCGGGCCATCTCGATGCACGAGATGGAGGTGGGTCAACGCGAGACGAGGGCTCGCATCGCGGCGAACAACTCGCGCCGTCGCGAGCGCCTGTCGCACTTCTACTACCGGATCTGGGGGATTCGCTCGCGGGTCGCTCGGCCTCTGGACCGCGAGACCTTCTGGAGGGCAGTGAACTTGCTGGAGGGGGTGTCGATCGCGAACCCGGTGCAGATCGCCCGGGGCTACCCCCACGAACTATCGGGGGGGATGCTCCAGCGCGTGATGATCGCGATGGCCCTTTCGACGGATCCCGACGTGCTGATTGCGGACGAGCCGACGACCGCGCTCGACGTGACGATCCAAGCGCAGATCCTCGCCCTCATGAGAGACCTCAAGGAGCGCGTCGGGACCGCGATCGTCCTGATCACGCACGATCTTGCGGTCATTGCGGAGGTCGCCGACCGGGTGAACGTGATGTATGCGGGCCGGATCGTCGAGTCGGCCCCGGTCCGCGAACTGTTCCGACGGCCGCTGCACCCGTACTCGCAGGGATTGTTGGCCTCGATCCCGCACCTCGAGCGGCCGGAGAAGGAGTTGGCGTCGATCCCGGGTTCGGTCCCGAACCTCCTTCGACCGCCGACCGGCTGCCGATTCCACCCTCGGTGCGCGTATGCGATGCCGATCTGTTCGCAGCAGGAACCCCCGATAACGAACGAGGGTCCGGGTCACACAGTGGCTTGTTATTTATACAAGGGACCAGTGGCCACCGAGTAGGTAGTTCGCGTGGGAGCGAACGGTACGGACACGAGCGCCGCGTCGGTGGTGCTTGCCGCAAGGAACCTCCGCAAGCTCTTCCCGATTCGCGGAGGGGTCTTCTCGTCGCATGTCGGGGACGTGCACGCGGTCGACGGCGTCAGCTTCGATGTTCGCGAGGGAGAGACCGTCGGCCTCGTCGGGGAGTCGGGTTGCGGTAAGACGACCGTCGGCCGGTTACTGCTGCGCCTCATCGATCCGACGTCCGGTCATGCGTTCTATCGACCTCCGCCGGAGGCGTTGGCGCGGATCGATGCACTCTACGGAACGCTCGAGGCGCTCGCGACGGACGAAGCGTCGAAGGGGCAAGGCCCCGAGCTTCGTTCGACCCTCAACGAGCTCGATACGTTTGCGCAGCAGTACTCCATCTATCGGCGCAGCCTGCGCTCGGTCCAAGAGTTACGCAGCAAGCTCCAGATCGTCTTTCAGGACCCCTTCAGCTCACTGAGCCCCCGCATGATGGTCAAGGACATCCTCGGCGAGCCGCTCGAGATCCATCACATGGGGAATCGCGCGCAGCGGCAAGAGCGCGCGGCCGAGCTCCTGCGCGAGGTCGGGCTGAACACCGAACACCTCTATCGGTTCCCGCACGAGTTCTCGGGCGGGCAGCGCCAGCGTATCTGCATCGCGCGGGCGCTCGCGCTCCGGCCCGAGTTCATCGTGCTCGACGAACCGACCAGCGCGCTCGATGTGAGCGTGCAAGCCCAGATCCTCAACATCCTACGAAACCTGCAGCGCGAGCAGCGCCTCAGCTACCTCTTCATTTCTCACCACCTCTCCGTCGTACGATCGATCAGCCACCGGGTCGTCGTGATGTACCTCGGCGAGGTGGTCGAGCGCGCGGACACGGAGCCGCTGTTCCGGCGCCCGCTTCACCCCTACACCCAAGCGCTCCTCTCCGCGATCCCGATCCCGGACCCAGAGCTCAAGCGAGAGAGAATCGTGCTCTCGGGCGACGTGCCGAGCCCGGCCGCGCCGCCCAGCGGGTGCCGGTTCCACACCCGGTGCCCCGCGGTAATGCCGATCTGCTCGAAGGTTGTGCCGAAGCTCTTGGAGGTGCGGGCGGGCCATTTCGTCGCCTGCCACCTTTACCCGACCCCCATCGGGGCCGGGACCTCGATGGGCACGCTGCCAGACCGACCCTTGAGCATGGAATCGGCGGAAGCACCGCTCACTTCCGAGTCCGGTCCAAGCGGAACGACCTCGTAGGAGGACGCCGGTACCGGGACCATGGCGTCCTCGCCGTCGCCCACCCTCATCTCGCCGCCTCCGGACCGCGAGCGCTCGAAGGACGCCGATCTGCAGGACAAGCACGCGCTCCAGGAACGTCTCGATCGCGTTGCGGAGGAAAAGCGGCTCGCGCTCCTCGCGGCCGGCCCAAGCTGGCGCGAATGGGTCTACTACGAGGCGATCAAGTGGTGGCTCGCCATCGGCCTCCTGATCGCGGACAGCCTCCTCGTGGTCCAGTGGCTCGTCTGGGGGAACTACCTCGGGTTGGGACTCTCTCTGGCCGCCGTCGTCTACGTGGAGTTCCTGTTGTATCGCTACCTCTGGACCCGGCCCCCGCCGCCCTCGACCCGACGGCGTGTCCCGTTCCGGCGCACGTGGTACCGCCCGGTCGAGATCGGACGATGGACGCCCGAGGCCGACTACATCCGCGTCCACGGACGGCGGCCGGACTCGGAGGGCGGCCCGACTCCGGACGAATTCCTGTAACTCTGAGCGAGCCTCCAAATATGCCAGCGCGTTCGGCCGCGCGTGGGCACTACGCGACGACCGCTCCGGCTCGCTCCCTCGCTCCTAAGCGCCGATTTCGCCGACCTTGTTACGGCGATCCGAGCGGCGGAGACGGGCGGGGCGGATGCCTTTCACCTCGATGTAATGGATGGGCACTTCGTGCCGAATATCTCCTTCGGACCGGCGCTCGTGAAGGCCGTGCGCGCGCGCACCCGGCTGCCGCTCGACGTCCATCTGATGATCTCCGAACCGCTCCGCTACCTGTCCGCATTCCGCTCGGCCGGGGGGGATACGCTGGTATTCCATGTGGAGGCGTCCGGGAGCCCGGTGGAAATCATCCGCGCGACGCACGACCTTGGGGCCGAAGTGGGCATCGCCTTGCGACCGGACACACCGCTCGATCGCGCGGATCCCGTGCTCGACCGGGTCGACCAAGTGCTGGTGATGACTGTTCAGCCGGGCTTTTCCGGCCAAGCGTTCATTCCCACGGTGCTTCCGAAGCTCGAGGCAGCACGTCGCGAGCTCGATCGGCGGAACCCGGGAGCGGACCTATCGGTCGATGGAGGGATTACCCCCGATACCGCCGTCCTGGCGGCCCGAGCTGGGGCGACGTTCTTCGTGTGCGGAAACAGCGTCTACGGCCAGGGGACGGTCGCCGACAACCTCCGCTCGCTGCGCTCGGCGCTCGTCCGGGGGAGCCAACGTGCAGTACCGTGAGCTCGC
The DNA here is from genome assembly GCA_021844945.1 of Thermoplasmata archaeon. Classification (GTDB taxonomy): domain Archaea; phylum Thermoplasmatota; class Thermoplasmata; order Lutacidiplasmatales; family UBA184; genus Lutacidiplasma. Next base: position 211,097 of record JAKBSJ010000003.1, read on the forward strand.
GCACGTCTACGAGAAGATCGAAGCCACGACGAAGCGCCTGGAGATGCGTTCGATCTTGGTCGATCTCCTACGACCCCTACGGGGCCGCGAGCTCACGTGCGCGCTGTACCTCTCCCAGGGATCGCTCCGCCCCGAATACGAGGGGGTCGAGCTCGGCGTCGCCGAGTCGCTCGCGCGCAAGGCGATCGCCGAGGCAACCGGCACATCGGCCGGTGCCGTCGGCGAGCGGACGCGAACGAGCGGGGATCTCGGCACGACGGCCGGCGAACTCCTGCGCACGACCCGACGCCTTGAGGACACGGCCCCGCTCGAACTTCTCGAGGTCTACGATGCGCTGACCGGGATGGCGCACGCCACGGGCGCCGGGTCCCAAGAGACGAAGGTCCAGATCCTCGTCGACCTCCTTCGTCGCGCGACGCCGGTCGAGGGAAAGTACCTCGTTCGATTTGTCATGGGAACCCTGAGAGTCGGTGTTCGCGAGATGACGATTCTGGACGCGCTCGCAGCCGCGTTCGCCTCGCCGGACAAGGACGCCCGGGAGCGGATCGAGGCCGCGTTCAACCTGACCAGCGACCTCGGCCTGATCGCGGAGAAGTTGGCGAGCGGAGGGGTCGCGAGCCTCGCATCCATCCGCCTCGAGGTGGGCCGGCCGATACGCCCGATGCTCGCGGAACGCGCGAAGAGCCTCGAAGAGCTCCTCGAGCGGATGGACGGCAAAGCGGCCTTCGAGTACAAGTACGACGGCCTGAGGGTCCAGGCGCACCTCGCGAAAGACGGGAGCGTCCGGCTCTTCTCCCGAAGGCTCGAGGAGATCGGTCCCCAGTTCCCGGACCTTGCCAAGGCCCTTCCCTCGGCGATCCGCGAGCGTCCCGTGATCCTCGAGGGAGAGTGCGTTCCGTTCGATCGCACGACCGGTGCGATCCGCCCGTTCCAGGACGTGGCCACGCGCCGCGGACGCAAACACGACTTGGAACGGGCGCTCGAAGAGGTCCCGGTGGTCCTGTTCGTATTCGACGTGCTGCTCGCCGGTAGCGAGAGCGTCTACGAACGTCCATTTCCCGAGCGACGCGCGATCCTCGAGAAGCTCGTTACGCCGAGCGAGCGCATCCGGATCGCCGAGGAGCAAATCGTCACGAGCGTCGAGGAAGCCAACGATTACTTCGAGGAGGTCGTCGGCCAAGGCGCCGAGGGGGTCATGGCGAAGTCCCTCGCCGACGGAAGCCGCTATCACCCCGGAGCTCGCGGCTTCTGGTGGATCAAGTACAAGCGGGACTACGTAACTCACCTCGCCGACTCGATCGACGGGGTCGTGGTCGGCGCCTTTTACGGACGGGGGCGCCGGGCGGGGGCCTACGGAGCGCTGCTCCTTGCCGTGTACCGGCCGGACAAGGATCGGTTCGAGACCTTCTGCAAGGTCGGGAGCGGTTTCGATGACTCGGCCCTCGCGGAGCTCCCGAAGCGGCTCGCACCGTTCCGGATCGATCATGCTCCTCCCGAGGTCGATACGGGGCTTTCTCCGGACCAGTGGTTCCGCCCGTCCGTGGTCCTGGAAGTGAAGGGAGCCGAGCTGACCGTGAGCCCGGTCCACCGCGCGGGGATCGGAGCCATCCGTCCCGATGCCGGGCTGGCGTTGCGGTTCCCGAGATTCACCGGGCGCTACCGCACGGACAAGTCGGCGACTCAAGCGACGACGAGCGCGGAGTTGGTCGAGATGTACCGGATGCAGGACCGCAGCGGCGCTCGCACCGCTGCCGGCGAGCACCGCGTGCGCCACAAGGCATAAGAAGCCGACCCGGTTCATCGGGCCGTCGGGTAATTCCATGTTGGTGGAGGCGACCGAGCTTCTGGGGCGACAGATCTACACCGCGGACGGACGACTCTTGGGCGATGTGGACAACGTCGTCGTCGACGTCGAAGGCGCGAAGGTGGACGGTCTGTTCCTGAGCGAGGCCAGCCCGATTTTAGTCGAGGACCCTCGGCCGGTCAATGTGCCGTACCGCTGGGTCTCCGCAGTGAACGATGTAGTCCTGCTGAAGTACTTCCCCCGTCGGGTCTCGCTGAAGAAGGCCGCGGCCCGGCCGGCCAAGGCAGCCGCCGAGGCCGAGGCGCCGTCCGCCCAGTAGGCGGCGGTCGCTCCGCGGACGCGGGGATAGCCAAGCCCGGCAACGGCGCAGGACTTAAAGCGTCGGTGGGCGCGCCGAGCGTCCCTGGCACAGGAGATCCTGTCGCGAAGGCGTGCGCCGGTTCGAATCCGGCTCCCCGCATCCGCCTCCGACGCTCCGGCGGAGCGTAGCGCATGCGCCACGCCGACCTCGTCCGTGCGCTCGAACGGGTCCCGCCCTTCGATCGGGCGCGCCCCGAGCTCGAGCAGGTCGCGACACCCGCGGAGGCGGCGGCCCTGCTCCTCGAGATGGCCCACTCGCGCGGCGACCTCGCGGGGCGATCGGTCCTCGATCTCGGCTGTGGGACCGGGCGGCTCGCGATCGGAGCGGCGATACTCGGGGCCCGGCCGGTTGTCGGCATCGACGTCGATGCCGCTCCGCTGGCGATCGCCCGAGCCGCGGCCCGCGAAGCAGGTGTCGAGATCGATCTTCGCAACGAGGACGTGCGGGCCACCGACGTGCGGGCCGACACCGTCGTGATGAATCCGCCGTTCGGGGCCCAGCGCCGGGGCGCCGACCGACCGTTCTGGGACCGCGCGTTCTCCCTCGCCGGTTCCGCGGTCTATGCGTTCGCCTCGGCCGAGTCCCGAACCTTTATAGCACGCCTTGCGGTCGAGCACGCTGCTCACGTCGACGCGAGCCGACCGGTGCCCTGGGAGCTTCCCCGGGTATTCGGGCACCATCGCCGAGCGAAGGTGCGCTTGGACGTCGACCTCTGGGTGCTCCGCACCAAGGTACCATCATGACAGCGACCGACCTCCCGAAGTTCGTCGTCCCCGGCGAGTACCTCGGCGCCGCCGAGGAATTCGTCCCCGGCCGGGGTACCTACGAGAACTCCGGGCGGATATTCGCGAGCCTGGCAGGGCGGCCGACGATCGACGCGCGAGACCGGACGATTCGGGTGGATGCGGCCAACGCGGTACCGACGCTCCAAGAAGGGGACGTCGTCTACGCTCGCGTGGACGAACTCAAGAGCGCGATGGCGATCTGCACGATCGTCTCGTCCGCCCCCGGCGGCCGCGGGATCCCCGGAACGCCGGAAGGGACCGTTCATATCTCGAAAGCGAAGGAAGGCTTCACCGACTCTCTCGCCGACGAGTTCGCGGTGGGCGACGTCCTCCTCGCGAAGGTCCTCCAAACGCGTCCTTCGGTCAAGCTCACGACTGCTCCCTCCGGCCTTGGAGTGATCAGTGCACGCTGCCAGGTCTGCCATGGCCTTCTCATCCCCGCGGGACGTGAGCTCGTCTGCCCGAGGTGCGGTCACCGCGAACACCGCAAGCGGGCCGAAGGCGACGTGACACCCGCCGCTCCCACCTCCTCGTGACCGACGTTCCCGCCGGCCCGGGGACCGATGAGGTCGAGCTGGCTCGCCTCGTTCGCGCGCACGAACGCTGGCGGGGGCGCGCCGTCTTCAACCTGCTTCCGAGCGAAAACGCGGTCAGCCCCGCCGCGCGCAAATACCTCGGGAGCGATCTCGCCGGACGCTACACGCTCCCGATCGACTCCGACTGGCACGGCGAGCGGATCGACAACTCCTACACCGGGACGCGCTACACCGATGCGATCGAGAAGCTCGGAAACGCGGCGGCCGCACGCCTCTTCCACGGACGCTACGCGACCGTTCGCCCTCTCTCGGGCCACATCGCGGCCCTGAGCGCGCTCGCACCGTTGCTGCCGGCGAAGAGCAAGGTCCTCGCGATCGAGCCGAAGGACGGCGGATACGACGGATACGCTCCCGGCTTCATCCCGGCGCTGCTCGGCTACACCGTGCGACCGTTGCCGGCCGACGGGGCCGGCCACTCCGTCGATGCTGGGGCCGCCGTAGCCGCCATCCGGTCCGAACGACCTCAGGCGGTCATCCTGGGCCAGAGCTTCTTTCTCTTCCCCTATCCCCTCGCCGAGATCGTCGAAGCCGCACGCTCCGTAGAGGCGCTCGTCCTCTACGACGCTTCGCACGTCCTGGGGTTGATCGCCGGCGGAGAATTCCAGGACCCTCTGCGCGCCGGCGTGGACGTCCTCTTCGGCAGCACGCACAAGTCCTTTCCGGGCCCCCAAGGGGGGTTGCTCGTGACCGACCGAGAGGATCTCTTCCGGCAGATCGACCCGGCGCTGGTCTGGAGGATCTTCGACAACGCGCACTGGAACCGGATCGCCGGAGTGACCCAGACGCTCCTCGAACTCGAGCGGTTCGGACCCGACTATGCGCGCACGACCGTGGCGAACGCCCAGGCGCTCGGCGCCGCGCTGACCGAGAAAGGATGGCCGATCGTGGCCGCGGACCACGGGTACACCCGATCCCACCAGATCCACATCGATCCATCCGAGCTGCACGCGAAGCGCGGGTATGGGAGCGGGACTCTCGCTCGCCGCCTCGAGCGCCAGGGACTTCTCATCGACCTGGTCGGCCGGATCGGGACCGCGGAGGCGGCGCGCCTCGGCCTCGCGCCCGGGGACATGCCCCGCCTCGCCGACCTGCTCGAGCGGGGCAGCCGGGGCCGGCCCACGGTGACCCGGGAGGTCCGCGCGTGGCGAAGAACCTTCGTCGGCCTCCAGTTCGTGTAACGCGGGCCCTCCCCCGCCGCATCGCCCTCACGGGCACCCCGGGCACCGGCAAGAGCTCGGTCGTGACCCTCGGGGGGACGGACGTGCAGTGGAGGGAGGTGTACGCGATCGCCCGCTCGTACGGCGCCGCCCGGAAGCGGCGCACGGGTTGGGAGATCGACCTCCGTCGGCTCTCGCGCGCGATGCGGCGGAACCGACCAGTGCGCACGGAAGTGATCGTGGGACACCTCGCCCACCTCCTTCCCGTGCAGGGGGCCATCGTGCTCCGGTGTCGACCGGAAGTGCTGTACCGGCGGTTGACCCGGGCCCGCCGAGGCTCGCCGAAGGACCGCCGGGAGAATGCGCTCGCCGAGGCGCTGGGCATCGTGGCTTCCGAGGTCCGCGATTCCGGGATCCCCTGGGTGGAGATCGACACCACGGATCGCTCGGCGGCATCGGTCGCGCGCTGTGTCCTCGCCCGGCTACGTCGCATGCCGCCCCGACCCCTCCGCCCGATCGACTGGCTCGGGGACGCCGACGTGGCCGAGCATCTTTTGGACTGGTCGCGGTAACCCGCGCCATGGTCCTCGAGGGCTACCGGCGACGGCTGGCGCCGTACCTCGAGCGGATCAGCCGGCCGTACCTCGCGTATTCACCCAACACCCTGAGCTGGCTCGCCTTTGGTCTCTTGGTCGCGGCGGCGGTCCTCGCCGCGCTCGTGCGCTGGACGACGCCGGTCCTCTTCCTGCCGGTCGCAGGACTCATACTGGTCGGAGGCGCCTTCGACGTGATCGACGGCGAGGTGGCGCGCCGCACGAACCGGGCGAGCCTGCGCGGCAACTTCCTGGACCACGTGCTGGATCGCTACGCCGACATGATCCTGGTCATCGGGATCGCGGTGTCGGGATTCGCGAACCCGATCCTCGCGCTCCTCGCGCTCGCGAGCCTCCTGCTGACGAGTTACATGGGAACCCAGGCGGAGGCGGTCGGCCAGGGTCGGCTCTACGGGGGCCTGCTCACCCGCGCGGACCGACTCGTCCTGCTCTGCCTCGCCGCGCTTCTCGAGTTCCTCTGGACCCTCCCGTGGCCGTGGGCCCCGAGTACACCGTGGGCCCATTTCTCACTCTACGGATTCTCGTTCACCGTGATCGACGTGGTGTTCGTCTACTTCATTATCGGCGGCCAGTGGACCGCGCTCTCCCGAGCGCGACGGGTGTACGCGCGCCTTCCTCCCCCACCGACGTGAACGATCCTGAGGGTCACCCGCGCTCCGGAGCTTCCACGACCGGACCGCCGCGGATCCGATAGTACTGCAACGGGTGGCGGAGCGTCGGTTCGAAGCAGATCGGGTCTCGCACGCGGTCGGCCGGCGCGGCGGCGGCCGGGTCGCCTTCCCGCACGCACAGTCCGTGGGAGCGCAAGGTCGCGCACTCCGGGGGCTCGTAGCCCCGGCCACCTTCGTGGTGCGTGATGTGCTCCACCTGATAGCGGGTGATCGCTTCCTCGAAGTCCGGCGCGCCGCGATAGGCGTCGACGATCGTCTCCTCATCGGCCCCGACCCGGTGCAGGAACGCGGCGAGCGCGAACCGGCCTGAGTGCGAGAGATTCTCGCCGGCTTCCAGCATACGCCGCATCTTCCGAATGCACGGGGGGAAGAGCTCCGGGCGCAGGGCGGCCGGTCCCGCGGTCGGGCGCGCCCGGGGAACGGGGACCCGTCGCGCGAGCTCCTCGATCGCGGCCGACTCTCGAGAGCGCACGAGCGCCTCGACCTCGGCCGCCATCGGGCGCGGCCGGGCGAGCTCGATGCGCACGGCCTCTTCGAGCAGGCGGGCGGCGCGCGCGCGAGCGAGCGCGATCCGCCCGTGCGCGAGCGGCTGAGCCGCGAGGCGGAAATCCGCTTCGCGGATGGGTACGGCGAGCTGCACGTAGTCGACGAGATCGATCGTCAGCCGACCGCCCATCCCGACCTCCAAGGGGCGCCCGAGGCGGCGCGCCACCTCGGCGAGTTCCTCCGCGCTCGCGCTCGAGAGCCGATCGTAGGCCCGCTTCGCCTCGGCGACCGCCCATCGGCGCAAGGCTCCCGGCGTGGGTGTGGATGCGAGCAACAGCCGCGCGAAGAGGAAGGAAAGGTAGCGCTCCAAGGGCCGCGCGTTCGCGAGTTCCGCGAGCGCGGCCGTCCCTCGGGGATCGTCGGCGCCCGCAAGGGCCCGGGCGCGGCCGATCGAACGGACCTGATCGTACCGAGGCTCGGTCACAAGGTCGCGGACCGAGACCGAGAGGTCCTCGGTGAGACGGTCGGCCCCGGGGAGGAAGGGATATTCCCCCCAGAGCGCGAGCTCGTCTATAGGTGGGGACCCACGAAGAGCCATAGGATCAGTAAGACGATGGCCAGCGAGGAGACCACGGCCACCGAAGCGCCGAACTGGTCGAGGCGGGGGTTGTTCCAGCCGCGCTTGAACCGCGCGGCGACGCTGGCGGCATAGTCCCGGACGAGCAGGCCCCCGTCCAGCGGGATCAAGGGGAGCGCGTTGGACGCCCCGAGGAGGAAGTTCATCCACGCGAACCAGTAGAGCAGGTTCAGGCCGATCCAGGTCGCGTCGGCGTTCGTGCCGGCCAGGGGTCCGGTGAGGTGGAAGAAGGACTGGGACCCACCGGAGATGGGTTGGAGGCCGGCGATCGGGAGGACGAGCCAATCGATACCGCCGGTCAGAGGGCTCGAGGAACTCGTGAGCGGGTTCACGAACGTAGCGGCCAACTGGGTCGGGGTTAGGAACGAGAGCGAGACCCCCAGGAAGCCCTTGTGGGTATCCGCGGCCTCGTGCGTGTAGGTCGATTCGGCGACGAGCGTGACGTTCCGAGTCACGAGACCCCCTAAGCTGGGCGAATAGTACTCGATCGGTATCGTCGTGTTCGGGGCCGTGGCTTCGAGGGCCGATTGGAGTTCGGCGTTCGTGGTCGTGGCCGTGTGATTCACCATCACGATGATGTCGCCGGCTCCCATCCCGGCCGTTTGCGCCGGCGTTCCGCCAAGGACACCCACCACCCCGGCCCCATTCGCGTTCGGCGCCACCGACGACGCGACCAGACCGCTCATGACCAGGAAGCAGACCATTCCAATGACGAAGTTCGCGAGGATCCCGGCGGCGGCGACGCGGTCGCGCCGGCGGCGGTTTGCCGCCTCCATGTCCGCATCGTCCTGTTCGACGAACGCGCCGATGGGGATGACGCACCAGAGGATGCCGAGGCTCTTCACTCCGATCTTCTGCGAGCGAGCTACGAAACCGTGGAAGAGCTCGTGCAGCGCGACGCCCACGACCAGCGCGACGATACCATACCCGATCGGAATGAACGGGTTGAGGCCGGGAATGCCGAGCGCCTCCTGAACGGTCGGCGCGCTCGCGGCGCTCGTGTGCACGCTGACGATGGCGTCGATAATGAGGAGGATGACCATCGCCCCCATCGCGACCACGCTGAGCAGGATCGCCACGTCCCCGGCGATCGACCAGGCCCGCACGCGCCGGCCGACTCGGTCGATGAAATCACGACCGCGCCGGGTCTTGATCATCACGGCGGGGCCGAAGAGCGAGAGCGTGCGCTCCTTACCGATCCAGCCGGCCTTCCACAGTGCGTAGACGACGATCGCGTAGGCCAAGACGACCAGCCCCGCGATCTCGTATCCGTTGAGTGCGAACGACGTCGTGCTGCCCCCGCGGTTCTCGAGTCAGCTCGGGGTAAATACGCTATGGCCGGCGTCGGTGGCCGCCCCGGTCGCTAGCCCTTGACGACGCCCATCGGAGTCAGGCGAGCGACGCGCCGGGTCAGTCCCGCGCCCTCGGCCACGCGCACGACCTCCTCGATGTCCTTGTAGGCACCGGGCGCTTCTTCCGTGACCCCTTCCCGGGAGGAGGAGCGGACCACGATGCCGCGGCCCCGTAGGGAACGGGTCACATCGTCGAACCGGAACGTACGGGCCGCCGCGCTCCGGCTCAGCCGCCGGCCGGCGCCGTGGCAGGACGAGCCGAACGAACGGATCATCGAGGTCGGAAGGCCGACGAGGACGTAGCTCGCCGTTCCCATGTCCCCCGGGATGAGCACGGGTTGCCCGCTCGAGCGATACACCTCGGAAACCTCATCCCGTCCCGCCGGAAAGGCACGGGTAGCGCCCTTGCGGTGCACGAGCAGTCGCCGAGGTCCGCTCTCGGTAACGTGCGATTCGAACTTGGCCATGTTGTGCGCGATGTCGTAGACGACCTCGATCCCAAGGTCGTCGGCCGACCGCCCGAACGTTCCTTCGAAGGCGCGCCGGACCCCCGCGGTGATCGCCTGGCGGTTGGCCCATGCGAAATTGGCTGCCGCCGCCATCGCCGCCAGGTACTCCTGCGCCCCGTCCGAGCTGATCGGAGCGCAGCACAGTTGACGGTCGACGAGCTTTACTCCCCGTTGGAGCAGATCCAGGTCCATCTTCCGGATGTAGTCGGTCGCGACCTGGTGACCCAGCCCACGCGAGCCCGTATGCAGCATGACGACGACCTGGCGCTCTTCGAGCCCGAACGCCTCCGCGCTCGCGGGGTCGAAGAGCTGGTCCACCTTCTGGACCTCGAGAAAGTGGTTTCCGCTCCCCAAGGTGCCCAGCTGACGGCTCCCGCGCTTGCGCGCCTCGGGGCTCACCCGCTGCGGATCGGCACCGGCCAGGCATCCGTTCTCTTCCTGGACGGTTAGGTCCGTCGGCGTTCCGCCCCCCTTCTCGACGAGCCACCGAGCCCCCCCGACGAGCACTTCGTCCATCTCCGACTCTCGTAGCAGCGAGCCGGCCTTCGAGCCGACGCCCGCGGGGACCGCCCGGTAAAGCTGTTCGGTGAGCTCGGCGAGCTTCGGGCGCACTTCCGTCTCGGTGAGACGGGTGCGCAGCAGTCGGACCCCGCAGTTGATATCGTACCCGATCCCGCCGGGACTGACGATCCCATCGTTGAGGTCGAAGGCGGCGACGCCTCCCACGGGGAAGCCGTATCCGAAGTGGATGTCGGGCATTGCGAGAGCGCGCTCGACGATGCCCGGAAGGGTCGCGACGTTGGCCAGTTGGTCGATCGCCGGATCGTGGGCTACATCGCCCAGCAGCGCCGGACTCGAGAACAAGCGACCCGGCACGCGCATGCCACGTGCGGCGTCGACCTCGATGTCGTACGTGAACTCGTCGCGAGGGACGAGCCGGAGCGGGGCCGCCATGGTGCGCGTGCACGGAACGGGTCTATTAAGGTCGAGGGCCGCGGCCCTCATCTTGAGCCAAGCGTGAAGTAGCTTCGCCGCCCTCGTAGTCGTGGCAGAGGGTGCCGATGTACCTGGGGCGCTTGCTCACGATGATCAACTTCGCCCTGCTCGCCGTGGCGATCGCGATCTACTTTGTCGCCCCGGCCATCGCGACGACATTCCTCTACATCCTGATCGCCTGGATGTTCGGGAGCCTCATCCTGTTCTACCTACCGATATCGCGACGGCGGATTGGCCGCTCGTCCACGGCTCCCGCGAGCCCGAACGCCCCGTCCGCGACCGGAGCTCCGGCCGCGGCCGGCGGACTCCCTCTCCCGTCCGCGGCGGCCAGCGCGGCTTCGGCTCCGGCAGCTTCCAGCGCGCCGTCGCCCACGACCGCCGGGCCGATCGGCTTTTGCATCTATTGCGGCTCGCACCTTCCCCCGAACGCCGGGTTCTGCCCGGCGTGCGGCCACCCGGTCCGCACGATCTAGTACTGACGGTGACCTCACCCCGGGACGACCCGAAGCATCGCTTCCTTCGCTCGCACGTTCGACCCGGCGCGGACCGAGAGCTGCGCGACCGTGCCGTCGATCGGGCTCGTCACTTCGTTGCGCATCTTCATCGCCTCGACGACGACGAGGACCTGGCCGGTTCGGACCGGATCGCCCTCCTGGACCCGCACTTCGATCACCTTGCCGGGCATCGGCGGCACGACGGGCACGCCGGGACCGTCGCTGAGTCCGGGGGTTCCCGAGGAAGCAGGAACGCCGTGGGGGCGAGGGCGGGGAGCGGTCCGCGGGCCCGGCGGAGTTCCCCCGTCTCGACGCACCTCCCCGATCGTCCACCTCTCTCCGTTCACATCGATCGGTCCGGGGGGGGACGCGAATCCCTGCGGCCAGCCGTCGACCACGACTCGTTCCCCCGCGATCTCGAGCTCGACCTTTAGGGGCCCGGCTTCCACGACCTCGAAGGGGAAAGTCCGTTCGCCGAGCCGTACGGTCTTCGCGTCGGGATCGACGTCGACCGTCTCGGATCTACCCGCGCGAACGATGCTGAGCCGCATCGATCCACCTCCGTTGGCCGAGCGTCCGCACGCGTCCCTCGTGGGACCAGGGGCTCGTTCCTCCTCCCTCGCCCGCGCGCGCCGGGGGCGAAGGGGGCGCCGCGACCGGGGCGCGCAGCGCGCCAACGATGCCGAGCGCGGCGGTCGTGAGCACGTCGGCCGTGAGGCCGCGGTCGATCGTCGCCCGGTAGGACTTGTAGACTGACGGAAAGATGGCGTAGGAGAGCACGTCGCGCTCGGACGCGTTCGGAAGGAACGCCCGGACCTCGGTGGTCATCTTCTCGAACTCCGGAGGGATACGGTCGGCGGGCCGGCCCTGGATCGCCGGCTTCTCGGCCGTGACCCGCGCGACGAGCGCCGGATCCATCGGACCGGGGGGCGTGCCATAGAGACCCCGCAGGTAATCGTGCACCTCTTGCGTGACGGTACGGTAGCGCTCGCCCGCGAGCACATTGAGCACCGCTTGGATCCCGACGATCTGACTCGTCGGCGTGACGAGCGGCGGATAGCCCAAGTCCTTGCGAACCCGCGGGATCTCGGCGAGCACCTCGGGGAGGCGCGCGAGGGCCCCTTGCTCTTCGAGCTGGGCGAGCAGGTTCGAGAGCATCCCTCCCGGAACCTGATGAAGGATGATCTCCGGATCGGTCTGGAGGGCCCGCAGTTGGAGCAGAGGGCGATAGTGCTCGAGCACCGTGCGGAAGTAGTCCGCCAGCCGGGCAAGCGCGTGCAGGTCGAGGTGCGTGTCGTACGGCGTACCTTCCATCGCGGCGACGAGCGTCTCGGTCGGAGGTTGCGAAGCGCCCCCGGCGAAGGGACTCAGCGCACCGTCTACGGACGTGGCGCCGGCCTCGGCGGCGGCGAGGCACGAGAGCGTCGACATCCCGCTGGACGAGTGCGTGTGCACCGCGACGGGCAATCCGACCTCCTTGACGAGCGCGCGCGTCAGCGCGCCGCTATCGGACGGCGGCATGAACCCGGCCATGTCCTTGATGCAGAGCTCTTCCGCCCCCATCTCGGCGAGGCGGCGGCCGAGGTTCACGAACGACTCGAGGGTGTGCACCGGCGATTGCGTGTAGCAGATCGTACCCTGCGCCCGGCCTCCCGCATGGCGTACCGCCTCCAGCGCGACCCGCATGTTCTCCGGGTCGTTGAGCGCGTCGAAGACACGGAAGATCGTGATGCCGGTGCGCGCGGAATGCTCGACGAACTTGCGCACGAGGTCGTCCGAATAGTGCCGGTAGCCGACGAGGTTCTGGCCGCGCAGGAGCATCTGGAGCGGGGTGTTCGGGATCGCGCGCTTGAGTTGGGCGAGTCGCTCCCAGGGATCCTCGCGCAAGAAGCGCAGGCAGACGTCGAACGTCGCGCCCCCCCAGACCTCGAGCGAACGGTACCCGATCGCGTCAAGCGGCTCCGCCGCCGGGAGCATGTCGCGCGTTCGCATCCGCGTGGCGATCAGCGACTGGTGACCGTCCCGCAACACCGTGTCCGTGATTTGGACCATCGTGCACCCCGAGGGCCGCTAGAGCGGCCCATTCCCGTGCTTCTTCGGGGGGCGATCGTCCCGCTTGGACGACAGCATCCTGAGCCCGGCGACGAGGCGCGCGCGCGTCGTCGTGGGATCGATGACGTCGTCGATGTAGCCTCGCTCGGCGGCGAGGAACGGATTCATGAACTCGGTCCGGTAGTCCCCGATGCGGCGGGCGCGCTCCTCCTCGGACATGCCTCCGTTGCCCTCTCCGCTTCGACGGAAGAGGATCTTCGCGGCTCCTTCCGCTCCCATCACCGCGATCTCCGCGCCGGGCCAGGCAAAGTTGAGGTCGCCGCCGAGGTGCTTCGAGCACATGACGTCGTAGGCGCCTCCGTAGGCCTTGCGGAGAATCACGGTCATCATCGGCACCGTCGCCTCGGCGTAGGCGTATAGGAGCTTCGCGCCGTGGCGGATGATCCCGCCGTGCTCTTGCGCCGTCCCCGGCAGGAAGCCCGGCACGTCGACGAACGTGAGCAGCGGGACGTTGAACGCGTCGCACGTGCGGACGAAGCGCGCGGCCTTCACCGATGCGTTGATATCGAGGGTGCCCGCCAGCTGCGACGGGTTATTGGCAATCACCCCGATCGAGCGGCCCGAAAGCCGGGCGAGGCCGACCACGATGTTCATCGCCCACTCGGGCTGGATCTCGAGGAACGAGCCCGGGTCGAGGACACGATCGATCACCTCGCGCACATCGTACGGTGCGTTCGCGTCGTCGGGAACGATGCGCGCCAGCTCGGCGGCCGCGCTCGCGGCCGGCTCGACGCTCTCGGCTCGGGGAGGCTCCTCGAGGTTGTTCAACGGGAGGTATCCGAGCAAGCGGCGGACCAGTTCGAGCGCGTCCTTGTCGTTCGCCGCGGTGAGGTGGGAGACACCGCTCAGGCGGGCGTGGGCATCCGCCCCTCCGAGGTCCTCGGTCGAGACCTCTTCGCCGGTGACCTCCTTCACCACGTCCGGGCCGGTGATGAACATCTGCGAAGTGCCGTGGGCCATCACCACGAAATCGGTGAGTGCCGGCGAGTAGACCGCCCCTCCCGCGCACGGGCCTAGGATCGCCGAAACCTGGGGAACCACGCCCGAAAGACTGACGTTGCGCACGAAGACGTCCCCGTAGCCGCCGAGGCTGACGACTCCCTCCTGGATTCGGGCGCCTCCCGAGTCGTTCAGGCCCACGATCGGTACTCCCGCCTTACGGGCGAGCTCCATCACAGCGACGATCTTGGCCGCATGGGCCTCGCCGAGCGCTCCGCCGAAGACGGTCGCGTCCTGCGCGAAGGCGCAGACCGGCCTACCGTCGACCTCGCCCCAGCCGGTAACCACCCCGTCGCCCGGGATCCTCCGCTCGGCCATTCCGAACGAGGTCGCGCGGGTCGTGACGTAGGCTCCGATCTCCTCGAACGTGCCGGAGTCGAAGAACGCCTCGAGCCGCTCGCGGGCGGTGAGCTTACCGGCCGCGTGATGCCTCGCCACCCGTTCGGCGCCGCCGCCCTCGCGGGTGGCGCGCTTGAGCACCTCCCAACGATCGAACGCGTCGCTCATGGACCTTCCACAACGTCGACATCGCCCGCCCTTATCGCTATCCGGTCGCGCCCCCGGACGATCCAGAGTTCGCCTTCGTCTCCGAGGGTATCGATATGGCCCATCGCCACCCCGTCGACCGTCACCGCCCGCCCGCGACCGTACAGGCGATCCCGGCACCGATTGAGGAGGAGGGAAGCGCGCATGGGGTCCTTCAGCTCCTCGACCGCGCGCATCGCCGCCGCCGAAGTCCACTCTTCTACCTCCTCGAGCGAGGGGGGAGGCCGTACGTGGTCTTCGATCGCGGTCACGCGCGCGCGCAATTCCCCGGGCGCGTCGTGCGCGATCGACCGGACGTTGACGCCGATGCCGGCGATCTCGTACAGGCGATCGGGCCCCCGGACCTCATCGAGGAGAATCCCGGAGATCTTCCGGACCTCGTTGCCGCGCACGACGAGGAGATCGTTCGGCCACTTCAATGCGGTGCCTATTCCGAGACGACGCTCGAGCTCGTCGCCGAGCTCCTCGCCGATCGCGAGGGCGAGGCGTGTGCGGGGCGGAGGGGGGGCCTCCAGCACGATGCTGAGGTAGAGGCCCCGTCCCTCGGGCGACCACCAGGCGTGGTCGAGACGGCCCCGCCCCTTCGTCTGATGGCGCGCGACGACCCGGGTGCCCGGTAGTGTGCCGGCGCGCGCGAGCTCGACCGCCCGGTCCTGGGTGGAACCGATCGTCTCATAGAACTCCCGCGGGATCACGCTGGCGCCCTGCCCGACGGCATCTCCGAGCCCGTTAACGATTTGCGCCGGGGGAAGAGCGCGAGGTTCATCTACCCGCACCGATAGCGCGGTCGGGCGGGAGCGATGGGCGAGCTTACGGAAACGCTGCGACAAATCGCTCCGAACCTTTCGACCGAGATCGGTGGTCGTCTCCGGGGATCCATGGGAGCCATCCTGCGGGGCTACCTCCCCCAATCCTGGTCGATAGAGAGCCCGTCGGACGCTACGACGCTCTCCGTGAGCGCCGACGGGACCGTGACCGTTCGCGACGGGGTGGATCCCGCCGCCGATGTGGTCATCCGGGGGGCCCAAGCGAGTCTCCTCGCCGCGCTGCGGCGGGGACGTGACGCCGGGGTGCGCCGCACGGACTTCGAGGTCGAACTGCGGACCCGCAAGGGCCGAACCGCCTTCGAGTTCCTGCGCGGACGCTTCGGGCTTTAGCCGAGCTCGCGAAGACGCGCGATCATCTTCACGACCGCGCGCACCGCGTTCGCCGCGTTCTCGATCCGGTCCTGGGCTTGCAGGCGGGTCTCGCCGGGGCCGGTGATGCCGAGGCCGACGGGCTTCGAGAAATCGACGGCAAGGTCCGCCAGCTTCCGTGCGGCCTGATGCATCACGATCTCGTCGTGCTGCGTCTCGCCTTCGATGACCGCGCCGAGCGCGACGACCGCATCGACGTCCGAACGGCCCAGGAGGACCTTGGCCGCGAGGGGGAGGTCGTAGACTCCGGGCGTCTTGACCACCGGGCCCAGGGTCGCTCCCAAGAACGCCACCTCCTCCTTCGCTCGTTCGAGCATCGCGTAGGTGATGTCGAAGTTGTACTCGCTCGCCGCGATCGCGATCCGGATTCCGCTGCCCTTCTTCTCCGCTGATGGACTCATGGTGTTCTTTCTCCGTGTGGTTCTCTGGTGACGGGGTGGCGTGGAACGGGCCCGGGGGGCCTAGCGCACCGGCCGAACGGCTCCCGCGTCGGGGAATCCCTGACGCATGCCGCTCCCCCGCGCGCGGTGGAGGTCCTGAGGCCGGAAGAGCATCGCGTAGGCGTTGAGCGCGTGCTCTTCGGCGCGTCGTCGAGCGAGCCGGTCCAGCTCGCGGTCGGTGGACGCTTCGCTCTCGAAGACGAAGCACTCCACGATCGGCCGGCTTTCCAACAGCCCGGCCCAGATGAGGCCCAGCGATGCCTCGTGCGCGCACGTCCGATCGTACTCCGCGCGGCCGGGCATCCCGAGGGCGAGCACGAGGTCGACGGCCTCACGACGGAACATCTCACGTGCCGCGACCGGAAGGTCCTTGATCCCGGGCACGGTACGGCGGAAGATCCGGAAGCCGGTCCCTCGCTCGTTCAGGGCGCGGACCGCGGCGGCCGCCATGTCGACGCGCGCGAAAGTCGTGTCGAGGATCCCGATCCGCTTCACGCGCTCGCCTCCTTTCGGCCGCTCCGTTCCAGGATCCGCTCCACGATCTTGCGGGTCGCGAGCCCGTCATGGGGGAGCGCTCCGATGCGGACGACCTTCACCGGAACTCCGCGTCGGGCGCACTCGCGCTCGATCTCCTGCTCGTTCCAGGCCTGGTTGTAGCCGAGGGTGATGATGTCGGGCTTGAGTTCCACGACCGTCTGATAGATATCGGTCTTACTGCCAAGCACGGCCTTGTCGACCGGTTTGAGCGCCTCGACCATCTCCCGGCGGATCTGCTCGGGGACGTAGGGCTCGTGCTTCAGCCGTCGCACCGTTTGGTCGCGCGCCACGACCACCACGAGCTCGTCGCCGAGCTTGTGGGATTCGGTGAGGAAGTAGACATGACCGGGGTGGAGGAGGTCGAAGACCCCCGTGGCCATCACCCGGACCATGACCGCCACGCCTCGACGATAGCACGTCCTTCCAAGAAGAGCCACCCGTGGTCGTCGGCGTATCGCCGCGCGGCCTGAGGGGACCTCGCCCCGCCCGAGTCGCCGAGCATCTCGCAGACGGTCGCCGACTCGCTCAGACCGGCCATCCGGGTCAGAGAGACGGCCAGTTCCGTATGTCCCTTTCGCTCGGCGAGGAGTCCGGGCGCGGCGTAGATGAGGCTAACGTGGCCCGGGCTGGAGAACGTCGTGACGAACTCCTCTCGGAGGGCTGGCGCGTCGACCGAGCGAATCCGGGCCGCGATCTCGCCGACCGAGCGGATCGTGCGCGCGCGTTCGTTGTCGGTGACGCCGGTGTAATTGTCGCGGTGGTTGATCGTGATGCCGAAGGAGCTACGTCGGTCGTATCGAGGGCTCTCGATGAGCCGCCCCACTGCGGGGTACTCCTGCTGGGAAATCTCGAAGAGATCGCGCACAAACGGGAGGCCCACGGCGCTGCGCAGCTCGGCCGAGATCGCGGTACAAATCACGCCCCCCGCGTCGTGACGAAGAAGGCGAACGAGCTCGGGGGTTGCCCGCTCGCTGAGGAAGACAAGGTCGGTCTCCCCCTCGCGATCCGGAGCGTCGAAGATCAGCACCGGTTCGCCGGAATCGAGCGCCTCCGCGGCACGCTCCATCTCATCCGGGATCGGCCGGTTCGGGTGGTCGGCGAGCATTGCGCGGACGAGGACCAACTCTGACTAATAAATAATGCGTAACTAATCGAATATGGGTTGATGGCCGATGGGTCGGGAAGAGACGGAACCGCGTCATGGCTCGGCTGCGACCTCTGTCGAGAGGCCCTCCGAAGAGGGCGCTCGTTAGGAGGTGATCCATCTGCAGGTTCCCCTACAGATACCTTGTTACGACTTAGTCCCCCTTGCTGAACCGAAGTTCGAGCGACCCAAATGAGTCACCCTCACTCCGACCCAACTCGGATGACTTGACGGGCGGTGTGTGCAAAGAGCAGGGGCACATTCACCGCGGGATGTTGACCCGCGATTACTACGGAATCCATTTTCACGAGGGCGAGTTACAGCC